>JAPLNI010000057.1:351772-519384 GCA_026692865.1 Planctomycetota bacterium | reverse complement strand
GCGTTGCATTTGCTTTTCAAGTCGACTTCGTTCGGTTACATCGCGGGCTGCGGCGAAGACACCTTGTAGTTTCCTGTCGCGATCATAGAACGTCGTTGCATTATAGGAGACGATCGTTTGAGTTCCGTCTCTGGCTCGTGCCGTCAGCTCGTAGTCCGTAACTTTGCCTTCGGCTAGAACTAATTTGATCCCTGCTTCAGCAAATTCGGGGTTGGTAAAACAGTCTTTGAACGGAGCACCGATCAACTCATCTCGAGTGCAACCAGTGAGCTCCTCCATCTGCTTGTTGACATCGCTAATGATTCCTCGTGGGTCTGTTGTAATCAAAGCATCAATGTTGGATTCAATGAGCGAGCGAGTGTAAAACTGTTGGTCGCGAACACGTTGATCGAGCAGCATGCGTTCTGCTTCGACTTGTTTACGAGCTGTATTGTCGGTTCCGATGAGCAGGTAGCCGATGATGTTCTCTTGAGCGTCGCGAAGCGCGGTCACCGATACGATTGCGGGGAAACGCGTGCCGTCTTTGCGAATGTAGGTCAGTTCGTAGATATCTTCGATTCCTCGCGAGGCTTTGAAAACAAGGGCTTCGAAACCAGGTGTGATGGTGGTTTGAAGTTCGGAGCTTAGGGCTTTGGCACGTGCGATGACTTCCAGCGGATCCGAAATGTCGGCGGGCGTAATTTTGTTCATAACCTCGGCGGCCTCGTAGCCAAGCATGCGTTCAGCGCCGACATTAAAGATTTGGATGACCCCTTTCTCGTCGGTGGCGATACTTGAGAAATTGGCGGAATTGAAGATGGCATTCTGAAGCGCGCCAGCATTAATCAGATCCTCTTCGGCCTTCTTTCTCGCAGTGACATCTTCCATCGCAAGAACAAGTAGTTCACCGTGTTGACCGGCTTGAAGTTTGCGTGCATTGAGCAGCATGAAACGCCGACCAATGACTGGAAACGAATGCTCCAGTTCAAAATCATCGAACATCGAGCTCTTAGGGACGATGTCTTCGAGCAATGTTCGAAGATCGGGAATATCCCATTGGCCATTGCCCAATTCGTAAATGAGTCGCCCCTCAGTTTCCGACGCTGACACTTGAAATGTCTGATAAAAGGCCCGGTTCGCGGACTGAACACGAAGAGTCGCGTCAAGGATTAGAAGAGGTTCACGGATCGTATCGACGATGTTTTGAGCATAGTTCTCAATGTCATCGACCAACGGTTGTGGAACTGGATTCAGCATAGTTCTGGGGTGCTACAGAGCATGGTTGAACCTCAAAGCAGGTGGATACTAGCCTTTAGGTATAGATATGGGCAATCAGAACAAAAAAAGCCGACGGAACGACACCCGTGAAAGGGTTTCACTTCGTCGGCTTACTCGGTTACTGGTTTCTTGGCATCGCGCCACTAAACCTTTCACGCCGTCTTCCGAACATTCATTATTTGATTGAGGAAGTACCCGCGATCGATGTCGACTACTCTCCAACTCGCTCACGATACCATCAAACGTGCAGAAACCATTAGAATAATGAATATATTTTCGATTTCGCTGTAGAGCCCAAATGATGCAGGGCGTAACACGACACGCTAGCGAGTGGCATTATTATTGAAATTGAAGACTTTCGAGTGTCCACCATAAACCACTATCTGACGCGTAATGTTTAGTCCGCGAGGGAAGGTCTATTCGTTCGAAAAGCAATTGATCCTTGGAGTCGAATGCCTGCCTTAAGCGAGCCATTGCATAGGAGCAATCGTTAAGGCAACGCTACCGCAGAGCAAGTGCTCTCTTGGATAATCTTTGCGAGTCTAATCAACCAGGACAGAGAGAGCTTACTATTGGTAGGATGCGGCTGTACTATCGGGGAGTTTATAACAATCGACTCAACGGTTACTCCAAGGTTATCACAACCGACCACAATCTTATTCGTCAAACCAGCTTTGCATTGCGTAACAGAACCCGAACTACTCCGTGTACTCGTCTCATCCTGCGAACTTTAGGCAGCACGCCAGCTTGCAAATTGAGAGTTCATTTTTTGCGCCGCATCAATCGCTCAAAAACCCAAATATTTTGGTCGTTTTTGATTTTTCGGTCCAAGCTCGCCGCGTCCTCACTTTTCTTACAGCGGGCGGATTTTCCGAATGTTGCTTCCGTTTAAACTTTTATTTCGACCGCGAACTATCGCACTCTCTGTGTGATAAGTGGTTGCTTGTTACAACGCCGATTGCTTCCGCCCCACGGAACTGGGCTGCAAAATATGAGGGACGAAAAGCTAGCGGGTTGTAGGGGGAGTGAAGTCTGCTTCCGTGGCTTGATGGAGCTTATCGCTCGCATCGATCACATCAAGGTTTAGCTCAGAAAGCTTCTCGGATGGTTTAAGAGGAAAGCTGAACTCGAAGGGGAATTCGTCGTCGGAAAGAACTTCTTCACGATCTGAAAGCTTGACTCGCAGCTTAGCAGACTTGATAGAACCGCGCTCAGCTGCACAGTAGGCGTAGAGCCAGGTGAGTTCCGGTCCGAACGAAAGGATTGTCGCATGAGCGTCGCAGGTTGGAGGCTCGATGCGCTTTTGCGTGATGACTCTCCCGGATGACGGCGTGCCTTGGAACTTATCTTGAAATAACGCACGGACATTGACGTCTTCGATGACGATGGCCGTGATGCCCTTGGGCGACAGAGAGATCTTCACCATACCGTCAGTGATAGCGATTTTCGAGGTCTCGCGTTGGTTATCTCGCCAGACCGATGCGAGATAACTGCCTGCGGGCAAATCGAGTTGAACGGTAACTTTTTTGATTTCGCGGTCGCATTCATTCATCAAGGCTACGCATAGAACATTTTCACCGCGCGCAGCGATGTGGTTCACTTGCACGTTGTCCGTTTTGATGAGTCCTTTGGGCATCCATGGCAATAGGTTCTTCTGATCATAGAACGTTCCCTGCGAGACATAGACGTTGCTTTGCAGGAAGGCGTAGCACTCGGTATATTCGGCAGGAAAGTCGATAGCTCCTTTTGAGCGGTCGTGAGCTTCGGCCATGAGGTAGTCGAGTACGAGGTTGGCCATCGGAAGTACATGGTTGTAGTGGAATGATGTCGTGGGCTTCAGATCGTCATGAAGATGTAGTGGGAAGTCGGCCTTCTGCTGTGCGGTGGAGTATAACGTGTTGAAATGATAGCCAGGAAAGTTGGCGAAGCGGCCGATCATTGCGCAGCGGGCAATTTCGCGTAGAAATGTATCATCGGTTTCATGTGCGATCCGAAGGAATATCGGTGCATGCGTGGCAAAATAGAGTGCGATTCGTTGCACTGTGCCGTTACCCTCGCATATGAGTCCGTGTTCGGAGACTTGCCATGCCGGCACGATCTCCTTGGCAACGGGCACAAGGCCGGGCTTATCGAGCGAGCCGCGTCTAGGGGCAAAGCCGCTCTCATTCACTGTGATATCGATGTCAGGCACGGATGGGTAGAACCAAATCATCTGCGCAAAAAGTCGTGCTCCACGATGCGCAGCGGCCAGATGCCGAGGTTCATGCGTGTCGAGATACAATTCGAAAAACTCTTTCCACGCGGGCATCATGTATTCGAAGAAAGTGCCGTCGGCGGCTTCGCTGAAATCAGTCGGGACCTTGGAGAGTTCGGGTTCTGCTTTCGCGATTGCCGCGTCGAGCCACTTCCGCTGGCCGGTGGCACGGTAACGCCAGAGGTCATTTTGCCAGGCACCTGCGGGACTGACCCAGTCCATGTTCAGCGTGCGGCTGACTCCGTGCAGCCGCTCGACGCTGTCGCGAAAGTAAGGCGTGGCCCCACCTGAGATGCGTTGCAGCGCGGCGAGTTCGGATAGCGGCAGCGCTGGGCCAGCCATTCGCATTGAGGGACGCTGACTTCCTTTCATTGCGTCGTCATTGAGGGCAAACAAAAACTTTTCGCGTGAAAGCAGAAATTCCAAGATAGGCACGCCTTGCTCGCGGAAGAGTCGTTCGTTGTCGGTGACGAATGCGAGCCCAAGCGGGTGCAGCGCACTGACGTTTTTCACCGAGCCGGCCGAGTCGGGGTAATGAAACGCTTTGTTCGCCGGGTCAAAGTTCCCCCACGGCCCGAGCACATAATCGAGCATGTTTTCCAGCGCCGTGTTGAGCGACGTGAGCGTGTTCTCGCGCCGGTCGCGGAAGCCGCACACCTCTCGCGCGACGTGCTCGAAGGTCTCGCTAAGTGACTTTGATTCCGAAACGAGTGTCAGCTCAAACGTGTGCTTCTTGCCCGCTTCAAAGCGAGATTCCTTCGTGCCGAGAAAGGGCGCGAAAACCATTGGCTGCGCATCGCCATTCGCATTGCGAAGCGTGACACCAAAGCGGCGCGTCTGTGCGGTCGGCATCGCAAACGGAAATTGCTGCGGCGAAGCGAGCACACCGAGGGTGCCACTTTTCGTCTGCACAAGACATCCTGGTATTGAGCAGATGTCGTCGCCGATCAGAAAGCTTTCCTCGGGCATGCGGCGACCGTTCCACACCAGCGGTTGAAACAACTCGATGACGTCTGCCATCGGCGCAGCGGGCGCTCCGACGTATGCGACCGACCACATACCCGGTTTCTTTGCAGTAAAAGTGTAGCGTAACTTCCCTTGCGAAAGATCGGCTTCGACCTCGATCGCGTCGTGCGTAAACTTCCAATGCGTCGTGTCGCCGCGCTGCTCAATGCTTGGACGATTCAGCGTGATGACTTCACCTGCTTTGAATATGTCGCGATCCATTGTTCCATCGCCGCGTTTCCATCCGACTAGGTTGTAAACGGGCGTCTTCCACTTAAGCGACGCGACAGTGAGCGGTTCGTTTGAGTGGATCGCGATGAACTCGGGACGGAATAATGGCTCACTCTCAGCGGACAATCCACTGGCCACGAGCAGAAGGGTTATGAGGAGGGAGATTGCTTTCATGGTCTTCGGAATCCAGCAAATGCAGATTGAAGTTAAAGTTGGAACGAGAAACTAATAGTCTACTGACTTGTTGGATCGAGCATCCGCTGCAACCATGCGCGCACGGCCACAGTGCTGGGTGAATCTTCTAGATACTCTAAATCCACATGCACGGGACCATAGTCTGGATGCTGGCTGATGAAGGGGCGATCTTGGAGTCGCGCGCCGCGTTCGTCCCAGCCGGTGGCGCAGTTCTTCCAGCCAGGACTTCCGAGCCACTTCTTCGAGGCGGGAATTGCAGGATCAGCGCCGATGAAACCGCGCCAAATGGGGGCGATACGTTCATCGCGAAGCGCGAGGTAATTCATTGCAAGCTCACCGCGCGAGAAGCCGGTGTAGAATATCTGGTTAGCATCACCTCCATAATGTTCGCTGACGAACTTCAATGCCTGCAGGCAGTAGTCTTCGGTCTTTTCGATGCTACCCCAGCCGTTGGGTTCTTCCCTCTGCGCGTCAGTGGAGATGAATGGCAGGTTCAACAGGATGAAGGTCTCACCGCGTGACAAACCGTACGCAAGGTTGCCTTGATCGGTGACGCCGGTTGAGTGACACCACTTGTCGTAAAAAACATTTCCGGTGTATTCGACGATGATAGGAAATTTTGCACCGGGCTTCCAATCTTTCGGTAACGTGAGCACATGCTCTACGGTTGTACTCTCCCAGCCTGGAAGCTTTTGATAGACTCGTTTTCCCGCCATTGGTGCGTCCCGCTCAATGTCAGGCACAAGGGTGCGATTGAAATGTTCGCGTTTCACTTTTGGAGGGCTGCCGCTAATGTTGATCCCATGAATGAGCATTTCGCCCCGATCTCCCAACACCAGCTTCAACCATCGGACGGAAGCCGGATCGATCGCGATTGTGTAAAACCGCCCAGACGCATCAGGCTTCGGATAGCAGGCATGCAAATCGATCTGAAAGGTGCGGCGTTCTTTGGGGCCGAGCAATTCGATACCGGATGGCTTTGGCTTGTCAGGCGTCGGGGGTTGAAGCATCTCCGAACGCGTGCTCCATGTGCTTACACCACCCCAACCATTGCCCGACAATGCCCAAAAACTGAACCGCAGCGGCTTATCACCTGTATTTTCAAGATCGATCTCCACAATGCCCCACTTCGACAAGTCGCGCAAGGCAGCGGGGACATCGAACTGTACCGTTGCTTGAACACGCTGGTCGTCACTATGAATGGATACGGCGTCACCCTTGGTCGTGACGGTTGCGTGGGTGGTGGTGACATTGCTCGCATCAAACTTGGACAGGTCGAATAGCTGTGTTGTCTGTTCCCCGAACGCCACATCACCCAACCCAAGAACACCGATGGCACTAATGCACAGCAAGGCCACATGCAGAGTTATGGCAAACACCAGCGGATGAATTGATTTGAGATTCATATTAATCACTGAATATCTACATATGAGTTGGCTTAAGGTGGGGAATAGAATCACGCAAACAGTTCGTTCACTGGCTTGCCTTTGTCTGCCACGGTGAAGGGCCTTCCCGAGGGCGAGTGCTCGATGTGTTTGAGATCGATACCCATGGCTTGCGCGATGGTCGCATTAAGGTCAGGCATCGTGACAGGCTTCTCCGCAACGTGTTGGCCGATCTCGTCGGACTTGCCATGGACGTAGCCGCCTTTGACTCCTCCACCGGCGAGCCACCAAGTAAATACGCCGGGGTGATGCCCGCGCCCGGCGGTGACGTCGCTGATTTGCGGTGAGCGCCCAAACTCGGTCGCCATGACGACCAGGGTGCTCGCGAGCAGCGCTGATGAAGGTCTTCCAGCAGCACCGCCATCGTTTGATCCGTGCTTGGCGTCATGTTCTCCATTGATTTGATCTGATCGTTGTGCGTATCCCAGTTGTGCGCGTCCTCCACCTCGATGAAGCGCACGCCGCTTTCAACGAGCCGTCGAGCAAGTAGGCAACCCTTACCAAAGGTATGCGTGCCATAGGCGATCTGCATTTCTTTGTCCTCTAGCGAAATGTCGAATACCTTTAGCTCTTTGCTCTTCATCAGCGCGGCGGCATCCTGCTGCACTTTCAGATACGCAGCTGCATCGCGATGCGGAGTCTGTTGTATAAAACGACTACCCAACGCTTGCGCTAGCCCGGTCCGTCGCGCGAAATCCGACTCGGTGGTCTTCGGCGGCAGCGACGCATTTTGCAGGCCTGCACCGGGATCGACGATGGGCAGCGGCGCGAGTTGGGTGGGCATGTATCCGCTGCGTGGATGTTGCGGGCTGCCATTGATGAGGATGTTGCCCGGCAGCACTGCGTTCGCAGAGCCTATCTGCTTCACGACCCACGATCCGAGCGACGGATGCGTGATGGTCGGCGTCATGAAGTAACTGGTATGCGCAAGGTAGTTGCCGCGATCGTGAATGCCCTGCGTGGAAGTCATCGACCGCACAAGCGCAACATGGTGCATCTGTTTCGCCATAAGCGGAAACCATTCCGAAATCTGTACGCCATCCGCGCTGGTCGCGATCGCCCGCACACCGCCCATCTCGGGCTTTCCGGGCTTCGGATCAAAGGTATCGATGTGCGAGATCCCGCCACGCATGTAGAGGAAGATCACGCTCTTGGCCTTGCCACCGACTTTGGTCTCTGCCGCGCGCACGGCAGCGCTCGCAGGCAGGAGGCTGACGCCGAAAAATGCTTTGGCAAAACGCTCTACGAAGGCGCGGCGACCGATGTCAGTGAGAATGGAATTCATGAGCTGGTTGAAAGTCGGGTTATAGGTTGAAAAGAAACTCGGGCGAGTTCAGCAGTGCCCAGATGATGTCCTGTTCCTGGGTTGGGCTGTCCTTGGTTAATCCGGCAAAGCTTGCGATCTCCTCCGCCGTCGCTGAGCGCACAAGGATCGCGAGAAAAATGAGCTGGGTTCGCGCATCGCCAATCGACTTGCTGGCTGCGAGCTGACGGCGCAGGAGCGAGTTGTCCTTCAAGATCTGGTTTGTCAAATCTCCATTCATCAGTGCGAGCGAATGCGTGGTGTTCGGGTCGCGATTAAAGGCATCGATCTCGCGCCGGTCCGACTGACCGAACTGACGCAGGAAATGTCCCAACGGCAGCGGCAGCGGCGTCTCGGAGGCACGGATGAAACTCGGTGGCAGCGATCGCCATCGCGGGTCCGCGTCCTGAATCGCAGGTTCGGCATCGGACTTCATCACTGAGCCATCCAACGCTAAGTTCTCTTTCGCGTGTGCAGCATTCAGCCGCTTCACTTCCTTTTCGTCCCCGCGATCCTTGGCTGCCGCCAACTCTTTTAATTGCTCGGCTCGGCGCAGGTTGAACTCACGCATGCGGGTATGAGTGGCGCGGTCGAGACGGGCTTGCGCGATGATTTCGTCCGGCGTCATCGCGACTAGTTTCTTCAGGTGCTCGGGGGCAATAGAGCCTTCGTATCGAAAGGTGGACTTCCGCTCGTCAATGTCCGGTGCGAGCAGCACGAGATGCGAGTCCCAGATTTGCTCTGCGGAGAGCCGTCGCAGTTGCGGCCCCAACAGCGCGAAAGTCGCTCCCGGCTCCGGAGTCTCGCGCATGGCTTCGCTTTGATAGAGCCGAGTATTGAGTAGCGCCGCGAGGAAGGCCCGCTCATCGAAGCGAAGCTGGACCATGGCTTGCGTGAGAAAGTCCATCAACTCCGCGTGCTCCGGGTTCGGCAGCGCTGAGAGGCTGTCCACCGGTTCGATCAAGCCCACGCCCATGACGCGTTTCCACAAACGGTTCGCGATGTTCTTGGCGAATCGTGGATTGCGCGGCGAGGTCAACCATTCTGCGAACGCCTTTCGACGATTCCCGTCAGTGATAACAGCTCCGTCACCGAAAAACGTCCGTGGCTCGACGGCTTGGCCGCGGAGGGCCTCGTCATATGGATAGGTCTTAGGAAATTTCAACAGCATCTCTGTATCCGAAGTCAGCCGCTTCAAAGGCGCGATCGTTGCGCTCACGCTATCATCCAATTCCTTGTCGCTATGGAGCGCGGCCAGCCTGGCCTTGAGTTCTGGCCACTGTTTTACATTCGCAGGTGAATACCCACCTGGCTTGCCGAGATTGCTTACGCCGAACGTGAACGCAGTCATCTGGTAGAACTCTTTCTGCGTGATGGGCTCCATCGGATGATCGTGGCACTGTGCACATTCGATGCGAGTACCGAGGAAGATGCGAGTCATGTTCGACATGTGATCGAGTGGCATGCCAAGATCGCGTAGGTAAAAACCGACTGCGCCATTCTCCCAAAGGTAGCCGCTCGACGTGACCAACTGCCGCACAAACTCGTCATAAGGCATCCGCGAGCGAATGGCATCCTTCACCCAGTCGTCGTAAAGCTTTCCTGGTTGCCCGGGGGCAAGCCCACGCGTATTGACGCGCATTAGGTCAGCCTTCCAGTTGAACATATGGCTAACATAGCCCTCGCTATCGAGCAGTTCATCGATCAACTTCTCACGCTTTTCTACATCCCTGCTATCAAGGAAACGTAAGCTCTCGTCCAGGCTCGGGATTCGGCCTACAACATCGAGATAGACGCGGCGAAGAAATGTAGAATCGCTCGCCATCGCATTCCGTTTCGCCTCCAACGCCTTTTGAGTCGTCGCCTTTTGAGTCGCCGTATCAGCCATCGTCTTATGATACTGATCAACCCGCTTTTGCAACTCTGCACTCAGCATCCGTACATCTGCCCTAGCAATCGACGAATCGACTGCCGGCGCAGACGTTCCGCGATGCTCGAACTTCACCCATGAATTCATCTTGGCTCCATCGGCGATCCATTGCCGCACCATCAAACGCTGTCCATCGTTTAAAGGCTGGGCGCCCCCTTTCAGCGGCGGCATCACAGCGTCGTCCGTATGAAACAGCGACACCCGCCTCATCAGCTCGCTGTCGTCAGGCTTCCCCGGAACAATCACACCGCTATCAAGAATCCCCTCCGCGGTATCCAGACGCAACCCGCCCTTCGCCTGCGTCTGCTTTTCGCTGTGGCAAGCAAAGCAATGGTGGTATAGGATCGGCACAATGTCCTTCTCGAAATCAAGTGACTTCGACGCGATGGCAAACTGACCGACGCATAACACTACAGTGAATGCAATGCTGAATACCAGATTGCATGGAGGCTTCGAGATGGAATTACGTCGCGGCTTTGACATGGGATATTGGATATAAGTTGTACGACTTCCTTTTCCAGAACGTCCTAATTGTTTTCGGATTCAGTATGGCCTGAAAAAGCCATTATGACACGAACCACCTTCGGCTTCTTCAATCTTCAATGAGAGTTTTCAAGCATTCTAGCCTGAATTAATCAGCCGAAGCGCGTCGCGCCATGCAGAGTACAACGACATTCTGATGTTTTCTGACGAGTTTTCGTCAGGTGGGGTAAAATTGCGAGCATCTGTTACTTTTTGATGCTCCGAGTAATCGACATTATGTTTGTTGATATCGTCCGATCTTGAGTTTAACGGTGCTGAGTAGTCCTATCGAGTGGTTTCTTGAAGGTGGCAATAATGATTAGACAGATGTTTCTTGAAGGCTTTTAGATTGCTTGATGCAATCAATCGGTTTACTTCGATGTGCTCAAGCGTGCTACCAGTAGCCGGGTCCGATAGATTGCCGACGTCATCCAGATTAATGCCGTTCAGACTCTGTCCGGTAATGCGGATATGCCTCAGCGTCAAATCCATGAAGCGTGAGAACTGAAAGCCTGTTTTTCCGCCTTTGAAAACGGGCGGATGTTTAGTATCGAGCACCACGAAGGTGAGTTTCTCGATGCCTGAGATTGTATGGCCTCCGGGGTACTCACCGGGACCAATGAACTTCCACCAGATTAGTAGACAGTGGGTCACTTTATGTCATGATAACCATGAAAAGCGACTACTCCTTTATTGAGACAATCGCTGCTCTAACTCACGCTGCTAGCAACAAGGCGGTTTTCTATATAAGTGGCCTCGATTTCTAAAACCCAGCATGATCCACTTCTCAAATTTCATCGACCTTCGCTTCCAACCTCCTCAACGGATAGACACACGGGGACATTCGCAAATCAGATCGCTCGGATTTGTTTGCAAATTGACTGGAGATAGCGACACAAGCAACTGATGGCAGAGTTAAACCTAAGCCAGCAAAGTTTCCAATGACACATTTAGTGGGTGTCCCAACGACGCGACTCCCTGATGTTTGCAAGCAATCTCAGCCCGAAGGCATTCGTAGCTACCGAACCTAAGAGCACCGCGACAAAGCCGAACTAGCTCGCCAACCTATCGCAGACCGTATCGCACACTCCTAACAAACCAGACCTCTGTACGCATAAGCATGAAATAGGCAGACGGCTAGGTTTCAAGCGAACAAAAATTGGAATCAGATCGCGATGTGTTTGTTGGGATTGTTGCGTAAAGTGTCATCCTGGTGGCCGCTACTTTTTTTGTTCTAGAAAAGTCAACAGATCCGATAACTCTTGAATACTAAGCTGCTGCTCCAAGCCCCCTGGCATAAGCGATTGGGAGCTTTCTTTGCGACTCTCGATTTCATCCTTATCGATTGTCGTAATCGTGTTAACGCCAGCGGCGAGGACAATTTGGGTTTCCGTTTCCCGAAGCACTAGCCCAGTAAAGACACTAGAGTCGTTGGTCAAAATACTAACCGACTGATACCCTTGAGCGATTCGATGGCTTGGAAAGAGGATGGCTTCGAGCAGATCGCGTCGCGTTCGCGATTTCCCGATGTGGCTAAGTTCTGGACCTAAATTTCCACCGACATATCCGATCTGGTGACAAGCACTGCATGCGGCTCGCGATGAACGAAACACTTGATTGCCACGATTAGCATCGCCGGTCGGTAATTTTAGTAGCCATTGGTCAATGCTTTGCTGAAGGTCAGCCGGCGGTGCATTTGCTTCTGCAACCATTCGCTCCAATCGATTTGCTAGATCGGGTGATCTCATGGCTAAACGTTTGCGAAGTCGAGCGGTATCCAAGAGTCGCATGCTAGCAAGGCCCTTCAGCGCATCAACGGCCTCGCGGTCGACCATTGTCGAGTCGACTTCGAAGAGAGCTTCGAGAATCGGCTGTAACTGAAGCGGGGGTAATTGCTTAAGCATAGGGATCCAACTCAACCCCTGTTTTTCCGATAGGCGCAGGATGGGCAAAGTTTGAAGAAGTTCCGCGTCCACCGATTGGCCGTCACTCAGCACTTGCTCGGGACTTAATAGGTCTCCCAATTGTTCAGCTTGCACTTTCTCGGGACAAGCACTGACGATCGTCCAGGCAAGCTTCGAATCGATCGGGGCTTCGTTCAATCGTTGAAGGAGAAGGCGCTGGATCGAGGAGATAGTCATTTTCGAAAAACGGACTTTCGCAAGCGGAACACAAAGAGTTTTCAATTCTGCCGATGGCAAAACGCCGACCAATTTTTCGAGGGATTGAGCCCAAGCATCAGGCAATTGGACACCCTCGAATTGGCTTAGAACCACCGAAAGTTGTTCGACGCGTTTTGGATGCGTTGCAGTATCTTCAAGCCAACCAATCATGAGGCTATTGGTGGTAGATGAGTCGATGGTATGGCGCAAGAACGGACCGACGTTTTCGATTTGCGATAGACTACCCTTTTCCCAAGTGGTCTCCAAATAAGGTCGACACAAATCGATACTCTGAGCGTCGTTACTCTGGGCGTCGTGGGCTAAGGCATCGAGAACGAGCGATCGGAGATTATCGTCGTCGTTTTCCAACCAGCCGACCAACGGCAAGGTCCATCGCATAGGCTTAACATCGGGATCTTGCTTGAAAGTAGATTTCTCGTTCGTTGGAATCTTCTCATTGGCATCGCGTGTTTGTTGGATAGCTCGTAGCAGCGCCGACAGGGCTCGATGATTGTTAGCTGATGCAACGCGTCGTTTCAGTGTTTCGGTCTGTTCCAGTTCGATAAGCGCGAAAACGATAGAATGATCCATCGCCCGGTCGCTTCCAAATTTCTCAGCCGACTGGAGCAAGATGTCGATCGTGCTGTCGCTTCCGATCACTCCTAAGGCTTCGATGGCTGCTCTAGCGCAGGCTTGGTTATCGTCTAAAGCGAGTCTCTCGACTTGAGGGAGTGCTGCCGACCAGCGATAGAGCTGACATAGATGACAAATGATTTGTCGGATTTTTGGATCGGAATCCTTTAGCTGCGCCAGCAAGCATGCTTGGATGGAAGGTGAATTTGGATCCGCAATCAACCGTCTGGATAGTTGCCAAATTAGGGGCAATCGCTCTTCACTCGCCAGGCTCCGATTGTGGACCTGCTCGATGAGTTCGGCTTCCGTCAATGATCTTTTAGGAGAACCGAATTCGAACTTCTTCGGAGTTTCCGAATGGGGTGCGCTCAGTCGATAGATCCCACCTTCCGCGATCGCTTGATCGCTTCCAGAGCTTGGACAACACAGATCGTACCAGCCACCAGTATCCAAGATGAGTAGACTGCCATTCGGTTCGTTGACCGTATCGACGGGATGAAAGTCCACGCGGTTGCAACGGACCAAGTCTTTGGTTTCGGCCATGAAAGTCCCACCTTGGTTCATCAAGCGATGAATACCCACCTTCTGCAGATTGAATTGTGTCGTGACAGCGAACATCGCTTGATCGCCGCTGTGCATCCCAATGATAGTCGGAATCATCGTTCCAGAAATGAAATCGATCGATGCGGGTGCGGCCGGTCCCAAGTCAACAACGGGCGACATCAACGGGCCCGTACGCGGATGACCTTGCAAGACGGCGTGGTCCTTACCAAAGGTTGCTCCTCGCATTGCGTGCCCCATTCCATCGCGAAGTCCATTTCGAGGAAAATGGAGAAACGTTGCAACGAACAGTCGTTCGCCAGTTGGCGTAAAGGCGATATCGACCAAATTATCCATCCCACCGGTCATCAATCGCTCGACTGTGCCACCATCAGGATGCCGTCGATAGAGATGAGAGGCCTTCGACGACGATGATCGCGTTGCTTCATCGCGACCGCGAATCGATGTCGACTGCTCCGCGAATGCGGCCTTCGTCCAGTAAATCCAACCATCCGGTCCGAGCATGGGACCATGCAAGTCGTTCCCGCATTTGGTGAGTGTGTTCCCATCGTACCAAACGCTGTGAGTTTCGAAGAAGCCATCGCGATCTAGATCCGAGAGTTTCGTGATCTGCGGTGGCGTGGCGACCATCAACTCGACACCAACTAGGCATATCCCCTCCGGAAAAGACAAACCTTCGGCAATAACCTTTCTCTGATCGAAGACGCCGTCTCGATCGGCGTCTACCAAGCGAACGATACGATGCGGCTTCGAGGTCAACTGGTCTTGCAACGATTGACGATTCCAATTGCATTCGGCGACCACCAAGCTTTGGTCACGGTCGAGGAATGCAGCGATCGGCCAACGAATAATGCCGGAAAGCGCGGCTGGCTCGAATTGAAGCCCATCCGCCAACTCAAACTCCGCCGGAACAGGTTGAGCATCACTTCTCAAATCTGCAGAACGTGACAACGTCACGAAACAGCTTAGGACAAACAGCGAACCTATCGTCGCAAGCAAAATGGATGATCTGAGCAAAAGCATAGCGTCGCTAATATTTCTGGAGGTGGGTTTTGCAATGGGGATTGGGCTTCCGTTCTCGTCGACTACGCGTCCACCGAGATAAGGACAATTGTCGCAGCCATTGTAAGTGGCGTCCACACAACGATCGGCAGTTTCTAACGCACAGCGTTCAATGCGGTTTCAGAGTTGCTTGTGCACGACGCATACGGCGTCGTGGACGGCGATGTTTTTTGATGAGTGCGGGTTGGTGCGACGGTGGCGAGCTCATTTCTTTCCCAGCGCACGATCCAGAAGGTTTCGGGTAATACGCTGCACGCGTTCATCCGGTCCATGCGGACGACTCCAGTGCGACCAGGGAAGCACATGACCGGGTGGCGTCGAGAGGCCCTGGGACCAAAATATGGTTGCGGCATTGAAGATAAAATTGTTCTTCGGACCCGGATAAATTGTCGCCGCCCATTGCTGGGGTCGCGTGCCGCCGACCCAAGCAGTGCCACCGCCGATGACTTCGAGCCCGGGAATCTCCGTCGCTGGCTGACCGTGATATTCCCACCCGATCAGTCCGGGAATGGAGTCGCCTTTTTTCATGCCGGTACCCTCAAATATCCAGTGGTCTGGCTTCTCGCAGATCCAGTCGCCGCCCCCATTCACAGGCTCAACATTTCGGGCGCCCATCAGCAAGCCCTCGTCAGGGCCGTGTTCTGGGAATGGACCATGATCCCGCTCGCGATTCTTCGCGTATTCGTTTTCTCCACCATAGGGACCGCCTCGAAAGATGATCCGGTTGGGCCGACCATCGCTACTCTCACGCATCGGCGTCACCCAGCAGATCGAGTTGCCGGAGAGGAAAAGCAGGTTGACTCCGGCATCACGCATCATCTCTACGCTGCGGAACTGACGGATGTCCCAATACTCGTCGTGCCCCACGCTGAGGAAGGCGTTGCACCGCAGTCCGCGATCCGGCGTGATCATGTCGCTGTTGGAGCAGTAGCTCACGTCGTAACCATGCTGCTCTAGCCAGTAGGCGAGTGGAAACTCAAAGGGAAGGAACTCGCCAGAGCCGACGGTCAGCGGATCATTGACGATGCTCTTGTACTGCGCCTCGCGTCCATAGGGCCGGTCGAAACTCACATCCGCCCATGGGCCTTGATTGCCCTTGGGATGAGTATAAATGGAGAAGTTATCGGGCCAGCGGTTGTAGGCCTGCCAAGTGTTGTCGCTGCATTGGAATAGAATGTCAGCTGGACGCTCATCGCGGACGATAAAGGTCACATAGCTTTGCCAGTAAGGTTCCGCAACCGCCTCGGGAATGGTTGTCATTCGCCCGAGGTAAACACCGCTGGGCCAGTAAGCAGGGATTTGCAGTTTCGTGGCTGGCTCCCATCGGCACTCATGGAGATTTTTCTCTCCCGGCAGCGGTGTCGACTGGGTGGGGCCGGGGAATGGCCCCAGTTCCAGCATCTTCCTCGCACCGCGTCCACCGTAGTAGCCGAGGCGGAAGATCTCGAGCCGGAACTGACGTGCCGGACTGGCCGAGGCCATGATGTCCAGCGACTCGCCGGCGAGCACGCTCTGGCGCGAGCAGTAACCCTCGATCCAGGGAGAACGAAAATCCCCGGCGTCTACTCGCACCCGCGTCAGTTGCCAGTCAAGCGCGCCCGGCTTCTCATTCTCCGTGCGAATTAAATCTGGAACCGCCGAAGCAGCCGAGCTATTCAGTGTATCGAGGTGCATCGCAAGAGGGGCGGTTCCCGTAGCGGTGATGAATTGTCTGCGGTCAATACAAGTTTTGGTGTTCATGATAGGCTTGTCGGGCAGGAGATTGGGGAAGTGCAGTCACTCTGATGTTGCGGCTAATACCAATCAATCAAGTGACCTTTCCCATCGCATCAAAATAAAGAGCTTTCGTAGCTTGGTATATGCGGGTCACACCATCGGATTTGAGCACGGAATAAGGCAACAACAATGACGCCGTTGCAACCTTGTTTAGGATGGCATTATAACAGGGAAGCTAACATCACCCCGAGTACCTTTTAAGAACATCCACAAACCATGATTAATCGCCGCCGATATCTAGCAAGTACCGCTGCATTTGCTTTTGTACCGGAGATTCGCGCTGCTATACCCTTAGGCAAGACGATTCTTCTGCAATCTGCATGGGACACCATAAATATCGGCGATATTGGCCATACGCCAGGAACTTTGCGTATTTTGGAAGAGCATCTCCCGGAAGTGAAGGTTGTGCTTTGGGCTATGAAAGTGGATGAACGCATCATTGAGATGCTGAAACGGCGTTTTCCGAACGTCGAGATCCTACAAGGCAAACTAGACGGCAAGAGCAGTAAAGATCTAGAACTTCAAGACGCGATCAAAAGCTGCGATCTCTTTATCCGCAATTCGGGCATGGGCCAAGACCTCAGTTACATGAAGTTCTGCCGTCAGCATGCCAAGCCCTACGGCCTCTTTGGCCAGTCCTTCTTCCCCACCATGGTGCAGGGTGAGGGGGCAGCCGAGCGTATCGAACTGCTTAAGGCCGCCTCTTTCATCTACACACG
This sequence comes from Planctomycetota bacterium, assembly GCA_026692865.1. Classification (GTDB taxonomy): domain Bacteria; phylum Planctomycetota; class Planctomycetia; order Pirellulales; family Pirellulaceae; genus JAIYDQ01. The sequence continues at coordinate 502,329 of JAPLNI010000057.1, read as the reverse complement.
CGAATCCAAAACGTTACGCATCCTCGAAGAAGCCGGAGTCAACGCAAAATTCGGACCAGACGGTTGTTTTGGGATCGACGTGCGTGATGACGAGCGCGGGTTGGCCACGATGAAAAAGCTCGGCCTGGAGCACAAAAAATTCATTACAGTTATGATCCGCACCAACACTCCAAAATACCCCGGCGTAGACGACCCACGCCCCGAAAAGCTCAATCCGCTACATCCAACGCCGAAGCAAATCGCTGATGATGAACGCCGTGCAGCAAAGTATCGCGAACTGGTGATGCGTTGGGTGAAGAAAACTGGTTGTAAAGTTCTTATCGCACCAGAGACGATCAAGGAGATGGGGCACAATAAACGACTGATCTACGATCCGTTGCCACGAGATATCCAAAAGCACGTGGTCAATCTCGAGTACTTCTGGAATGCTGATGAAGCGGCTTCGATCTTCGCCCGCGCTCACACCGTCGTATGCCACGAACCACATTCACCCATTATCGCCCTCGCGAACGGTACACCGATCATCCACACCTACTCCGAGTTTCATTCTCCGAAGTGCTGGATGTTCGAGGACATTGGTCTCGGTGAATGGCTACAGGAGATAGATGAGACTCCAGTCGAGAAAATGGCATCTACGCTCTTTGCCATCGATGACGACTACACCAGTGCCCAGGCGAAGGTCACAAAAGCGATGGCATTTGTGAAATCAAGATGGGCTGATTCTTCGTCAACCATCAGTCGAACAATCTAGGTCGCCAACCCATGTCGATGATAACCACAAAAAGCGACTTCTACTTTATTGAGACAATCGCTGCTCTAACTCAAGCTGCTACCAACAAGGCAGTTTTCTAGATAATTGGCCTCGATTTATAAAACCCAGCATGATCCACTTCTCAAATTTCATCGACCTTCGCTTTCTGATTGCTTGGAAGCGATTCAGCGGTCCATTAGCTTTGTGAAGTGTTCCAAAAATTCTTGACGCCAGCGGCTTACTGTTTTCGCACCGCTGTGATCGCCCTCGGCCATCACTTTAACAGGATTGTCCGTCGACCAATGACGATGAGCCGAAGCATGCAGAATCTCCAATCGAGAAAAATCATTGGCGATAAGGCCATTTCTTATAGGTCGCCAGAAGACTAGATCCCCAAGATCCGTACCATGTATATCCATTACGCCGTTCGCTCCCAACATCCTCAATCTCATACTTCACTATTCCATCGCGGTCACAAAACATCGGTCGATTTGTTTCGATCTCATAGAACCTGGCCCACAGGGGTGAGGCGGTGGTGTCTTTGGTCAACGCCGGTTCTGTTTTACTTCGAGCATATCGGTAACCCTCAATTTTGGTCATCTGAAACCATGTGATTCCGGACTCGACAGCTTGAATTACCTCCGGGCTCGGATCTTTGATAGTCATTAGAAATTTTAAGATACCAGCGCTCTCCGCGCCACTGAGCGATGGAAGTTCGTAGCTCCGAGCCATTACCGGTGCGAGTGTTTTAGCGTCATGCTGAGCACACCAAACTGTAGGCTTGCCTCCTACGATAACTTGACATTTCACAACGCAGCTCACACCACGATCGATCGCACTCGCTGCGGCTTCGCGACGGGCTGCATCGAGCAATTCGAAGTCGCCACCTTTGGTTGTATCGCGGAGGAATTCCATCAACCGAATCATCGTGCCATCGTTGAACGTAATATGCCGATGATATTTTTCGCTTAGGGGAAAGTATTGTGGCCAACCGCCATTAGGATACTGAGCTTCAAGAATATGATCGAATCCATTAAGAAACGCACGCTTGTAAACCTCATCACCAGTCACACGATAGGCTTTGGCGAGCACACGGAGCTCACCACAGGTTGCCCCATTGTCGAACGTGCCCACATGCTTTTTGGGATCACCAGAAAATGGTTGGAGTGAAGTGTCTTCGTTCTTCGGCCAATCTCCGTGTTTAGTTTGCCAGGAGAGGATGTTTTTCATCGCCTCCCGAGCTGCATCCTGGAGAAACCAGTCATCTGGATTCTTAAGCATCCTATCAACTTGCGATTCTGCGCGGGCAAAATCACCCAATACTAAGACTGTAAACAGGCAGATTTGAAACAGTCGCGTCATCGTCGTGCGGTCATCTGTCATGACCATCACGCGGGGGTGTTGCGAGTTACCCACTGCCAATGCGGTGGCTGCAATGCCCAGGAAATACGAAATGACTGCCGATAGTGAACCGGCAATTCGAAGTGGGGTTTGGAATTCGGTGGCGCAAAAAATCTGAGTCATACAAAACATAGCCGTAACACTTTTAAATAAGCAGAATTTTTATTGGCAGTTTGTTGCCTTCAGATACTAAGCTTAATTGAATGGCACTATCGTATTATCGTTTAATCGGGTGTCCGTGATAGAGATAAAGGGCTCCGTAAGTCCAGTTCGCTTTGGGCATCCCAGGAAAATTCACGCGATCCATCATGAGAGCGATGTAAGGTGCTGGGTATCCGGCAGGTAAGGGGATAACATTGGGCCAGATCCTTGTGCCGTTCTTGTCATTCCAGGGTGGTAAATCCACTTTTAATTCGCCAACGGGTCCAAGATCAGGGTAGCTGCGGATGTAGATCTTACGATCTGCGCTTCCAAAGAGTGCGTATCGTTTGTTGCCGAACGTTTGAATCATTGTTCCGGTGCTGTCCATTTCCACCGGACCAGCCAAGCGAGTGAATCCATGATCCCAATGATCGCTCTCCCACATGCCAGCACGATACTTCTTGTCGTGCTCGCACAGCAACATCCGCCACTTCCCAGACTCCTTGTCATAAATGCAATGAGGATCTTCATGAGCACCTGAGATTCCGATTGGACGAGCTTGCATAACACAGAATCCTTTTCGCGGATCTCGCGTAGAACTGATTGCAAGAATCGTTTTCACCTCGGCTCGTCCCGCTCCATCAAGAGCACTAAAACCTGTTGTCCACCCACGCCATGAACCGGACTTGGAGTCGCGGAACAAGTGTGAAGCGAGTTCATTACGGAATAGCCCGTCGTTCATGTCGAATACGATGACTCCCTCGAATCGAAGATCGAACACCGAAGGGTTTAGAGAGAAGACTCCTTGAAGCGGATGAGGAAGAGCGCGACCTCGCAATGTCATCGTGAACCACAATCGACCATCGTCAAGCAGCGGTGTGCCCTCTTCGTCAGTGATCGCGCGGATGTCGGCTTGACCAGTACCCGGTGAAAAGAAGGAGGAAGCTCCAGACAGCGCGACACTCGCGTCGGCCTTCAAATCTGCGCTTATTGCGTAGTCCATTTCTTGAATTCGCTTACGTTCTCGCAAATCAAAATGCTTTGAGAAATCGGAGTAACCTATCAGTTCGGATCTGCCTGTGGACTCGAGAAACAGATTCACTCCCACGGCAGACATTTGAGCACGAAGAATCAGGTCCTTTAAAACAGTCCCTGGTGGAACAGGCCACTTTTCATCCATGACTTGCTTGCCATCGATCACAACATTCCACTTGATCGCTTCGGGCTTTCCATCTTTGAACAGCAAAGATGCGGTAAGCGAGTCTCGGTTGGTTGTGTGAGAGATTACTAATCCAACAGCACCGCTCCCCTTTGCTTCGTCTATTGCGAGGTCGTACGTGGCGAAGGGGTTGAAGCCGCCGACCCATCGCAGCGAAGAACCATCGTCGGCTGTTGAAGAACCCTCAAGGCTCCCATTTCTTATTTCCCATTTGACCCCTGGGCTAGAGAGCTTTTCTGGGTGCATAAGGTCGAGATCATAAATCTTGGCAGGCCGCATCGATGCAAGCGGGATATTCTGGCTTTCATCGAAGACCATGCGAATGACTGCCTGTCTGCGAAACTGAATTTCATCCGGGCGAATGTCATCGGCTGCGTGAATCGAGATTGGCGGCGAGAGAAATACTACGATGATAATAGTGTTGAAAACTGAGAGTATATGGTTCATGGTTTCTGCGTTACTGATCAGTTGGCGGAGGAGTATGCGGGATTCTTTAAAGTGGTTACATTGAAGTGATTGCATAAGGTCATCCTCTGAGTCTATCGCGGACTGCGTGTTGGCGGCGAAAAGGGCTGAATTTCGACATCGTTCTTCTGCAATGCGCCGGGTGTGCTGCGGCCTTCGCTTTTGTATTTCTCCAACATTTTTTTTAATTCACTCACAAGCTCTGGCTTCTCAGCAAAACGGTTGTAACGCTGTGCAATATCTTCGCGTAGGTTGTAAAGTTCGCCAGCTTCCGAGTGTGCGATGTAACTTCGATCGTCTTTGAGCCACTGCGGTTCGCCTTGAGCACCGTTATCGTCGCCCGAGGCGGCATCGATAAGAACCCAGTCCCCCTTGCGGATTGCGAACTTACCCCGAGCGCTGTGATGGACGGTGGCCTCGCGAACGGGAGATGATTGTTTTGTGCCGAGCAGCACTGGCAAAACGTTGACGCTATCTTCACCCGCGTTGTAGGGCAGTTTTTCGCCGAGAATGGCAGCAACTGTCGCGATGAAATCCACGTGGCACACAGTCTCGTTGCTCTCGGAACCAGATTCGATCTTGCCAGGCCAACGAGCGATGAAAGGTACTCGATGGCCGCCTTCCCAAGCATCGCGTTTGGCTCCGCGTAGTTCACCCGAACTGCGATGTCCGAACTTCTGTACTCGATCATAGACCCCGGGGTTCACTTCGCCAGAAACCTCAGCTCCATTATCGCTCGTGAAAAAGACCAATGTCTTATCAGCTAAGCCGCTGCGTTTTATGGCATCGAGGACTTGGCCGATAGACCAGTCGGTTTGATGAACGAAATCTCCATACTCGCCGGCTCTCGATTTACCGATGAATTCGGTTGCAGGGACTACGGGATAGTGTGGCGATGTTAAAGAGAAGTATAGAAAAAAGGGGTTTTTGGTCTTCGCATTGTCTTCAACCCATTGCACTGCGTGGCGTGTCATTTCGGGCAATATGTTTTCAAGCTTCCAACCGGGAACCATGGGACCAGGAATATTAAAGTTTCCGCCTTTAGCCAGTATCGACGGGTTACCAACTGTGCGATCGTTATTGATGAAGCAATACGGGGGATAGTTCGGTACGATTGTGCCAAAGTAGTGATCAAAGCCTCTTGTCATCGGGCCATCAGTAATCGGCTGAGTGAAGTCGACGTTACTCAATGCATTCTTCGCGCCGCCGATTGGCTGCTTGCCATCGGTTGTTGAATAGTTTTGACCAAGATGCCACTTTCCAATACACGCGGTCGCATAGCCGTGCTGCTGAAGCAGCTTGCCCACGGTAAGCCGATCCGGAGCGATCAATGGCTTGTCCCAAGGTCCCAAAACATTGCGCTGCAATCGTGTCCGCCAAGCATAACGACCGGTGAGCAGCGCATAACGCGTGGGTGTACAGACCGAAGCTGGCGAATGCGCATCGGTAAATCGCATCCCCTCGCTTGCGAGTTGATCAATACAGGGCGTCGGAATCTTTGAATCCTTGCTGTAACAACCAAGATCACCATAGCCGAGATCATCAGCGAGAATGTAAACAATGTTTGGCTTTTCCGCCGCACACAATGAATTCCCAAAACAAGCGATAAAGCCTAGCAAGATGGCAATCAGTTTCATGGCTCGTGACATGTTATAAATGCCTTTTGGTCTTGAATGAAGAAAAGATTTCATGTGTCTATTTCTCCAACCCCAATCGCTTCAATTTCGGGCGATCTTGTGAAGCTTCAATTGTTGCGATTGCGTTACGCACCGCTTTTGCTTTTTGCTTGCTGAGTGGTTTCGGAAAGTTCTTCTCGCCTTGGTCGAAACTGGATGCGGTCTCGCGTAGATGAGGAACGACTCGCTTGGCTTCTGCGCCATACAAGGTCAGAACTTCTAGAATCTCTGGCGTTCGTTTCTCGCTTGCCCAAGGGTTCTGTGTACGAAGATAGTCCGCGCAAGCTTGCATGCCTTCTTCGATGTGATGCGATGCCAATACTTTTAAGCCGTTGAGCCGCACGCCATCGGCAAACATCTCGCCACTGGGTGCGGGTTTCTCGATCGCTTCGAGAATAGTTGGAAGGAGCGGTTGAAGTTCATCAAAGCTAAGGTGCCTATAGATTTCGCTGATGTCACTGCGAGCGTGACCGTCTTGATTTTGTAGCCCGAGCGCGATGGCATTGCGAAGCTTGTCGCGATCTACACCGTCGAGCGACTTCGTACTCGTGAGCATCTTGCTGAAGATGGCGGACGAAAGAAATCGTTGTTCCATGCCTCGGGGATCTTCAGCAGAGGGTCCGCGAGCAATGAGCTCAAGCATCTCAGGCAGCGCAGGCAGAGCAGGTTTCCCGATGACAGAAAGAGCGGTTGCCGCTCGCACTCGAAGCCAAAGATCATCGTGCTTCAGCGTACTGCGAAGCTGTGGTACTGCGGAAGCGGATTTACCACGAAGGTCCTCCAGCGCTTGGCATGCGCCTATTCGAGCATCAACACTCTCGGTGTCAAGCAACGCGATGACTGCGTTAATCGGTGGCGTCTTACGACGTGCAATCGCTGCCGCAGATCGCTCACGAACAATGGGTGACCATGAACCAAGCCGAGTAAGCAGTTCCGTATCTTCGAAATGGTCATAGGTACTGTTGCGATTTTTATTATCCCAACCTCGACCATCGACGATTAGATCTGTTGCGTCGGCGGGAGTGAAAGGCCGCAACACGCTCGGCTTTCTACCTGTGAGGCTGATTTTCTTCAACGGCAGCGCATAAGCGAGCAAGTAGCCTCCGCTGGCGTCCCAATCGTGATAGCTGTCGTGATCGGGCTCAGGTGGACCTTGATGCGCGAAACCGCTGTCCCAGCGACGCGCAAGGTCGTGATACCAAGAACCGAATTCTTGCATCCAAGCGCCAGTCGCGTTCGGTCCGGCCTGGGCTATAGCTGGCAGTGACCAAAGGAGATTGAAGTAGTTGCCTGTGTGTCCGCAGTCTCGCTCGCTACCGTGTGACGCGACTGCCATGCGAGTAAAAAAATTCGCGTTACTCGTTTCGCCAAGACCGTTGAAGAGCACTGCTGCCATACCGCACTTGCCGTTGTCTTCATGCGTTTCGGTCCAAGCCGGATGGTCGCCGTAAGGTATTGCACCCTTTCCATTGTAAAAACGAAGGAGTCGTGAGCTGAGTTCGATCGCGCGCGTGACTTCTTCGTCCTTCACACCGGCCTCTCGCGCAAGCATCATTCCAATAGTAAGCGGTAAGCCCGGCGCATTCATCATGCCATAGCCCTGAAGTCGTCCATCCGGCAGTGCGAAGGTATGCCCCCATGAACCAACCGCACTTTGACCGCGTGCTGCTTCCATAGCCAATCCCCGCAGGCCGGGCAGCACAGATGCGTCACCCGTAGCAGTGATGTACTCCGCGAGAAAAATCATCACATAGCCGTAGTACCAAGTTCGAAAGTCAAGCGCTTTATAGTTGGCCGCCCACTGCGCCTCGCGTTTCACAAGTGGTAGATGAGCCGAATCACCTCCAGCAAGAAGAGCGAGTGCGTTGAGCGAACGCGGTATGGCACCCTCTTTCTCCTGATAGTCCGGTCCCGACATTCGCGTTGCTAACGCCTTCAAGCCTAATGTGAGAATGCGCTGAGATTTCGGACAGTCATAGGGCGCGGTAGCACTGAACGAACCAAGCACAGGCAACACAACATCAACGTCTTGCACCTTTCCAGCGCGCCAGCGAGTGAGGGTAAGTCGACCGCCACCCACTTCTGTCTCCGCTCCACTTATCGCGCGGCCTAACTCAGTGCGTGGATCGTGAGTAAACAAATTCCCACTCACACCCAGGAGCACATCGCCGACAGCAATTAGCCCATCTGCTGGCGAACCTTTCTCTACGACAGTGATAGCAACTTGCCGTGCATCGGTTGTCACCATCTTGTCGCAAAACATCCAGCCACGGAGACCAGTGGGTCCCAAATTCCAGTCGTGCTTCGCGTCCGCTGGGATTGGGTCGCCTTTGGTGAAATCGGGAATCGTTAGCGCTTTGCCTTTCGGTGCGGCTAATGCATAAGAAGCAACGCTAAGCCAAGTGACGCTGATGATTAAAAGTAGCTGTTTGTTTATCATGGTAGTAAGTGAAACGAGTTCTTTTTACTGATTCTGAATTGGAAGATTTGCCTCGGATAACACTTTTCCATCTTAGCGAAAGTCTTCGCATCTTAGTTGGCATTCTTCAGGGCGTGATGTAGCTTTCCCGGTTCATCATTTCATCGTTTCGTCAGCGCGTGGTGATCTAGATTCTTTTACAGACCACCAGCTTCATGCCGCTAAACAAAGTTGTTTGACGTATCTGACTACTGCAAAATTATTTTTCTGGATGATTTCTTTGTTCGGCGTTAAATCAGAATTGGATTTGGGCAAATCTACCGCGGGATTGCTTCTTTCGCTTTCGCGATCGCGAAATCAACTAGCGGTTGGCAACGGAAGAAGCCTTCCCAAAAATTGTGGCCTTGTCCGGCCACAGTAATCAACTCCGCCACGTCTTTAGAACCGGCTACTTTATATTGCTGTATGAGCGTTGCTGAATTCTCTTGTATTGGTACGACTTTGTCTTCGTCGCCGTGAATAATGAATACTGGGACCCTTGCAATGGCAAGTTTGTTAACGCTTGCGATTGGGTTGTGCTGATCTATAGATTTTGACATTTCATCTATCGAGAGTCCGTATGCCGGAGCGGCTCGTTGAAGGCCTGGATAAGTTGTTAAGTCGAACACGGGATAGATGCCCGCGATGCCAGTCACCTTGTCCGTGTTGGCAATTGCCCAGCTGCTGACCCACAGTCCACCTCGACTGCGTCCCAGTAAGCATACCTTCGACGCGAAGCTACGCTTCGTTGTAAGCTCATCGTACAATGCAGTCATCAAGTGTTGACCAGCAGGACTGCCGTAGGATTCGCCAGCATCGATACCGGCGACAGCGATACCGGCAGCAATGAATTGCTCGTGCATCCATTTCTCATGACTATCTGGGTACGCTGGTAACGTTGGCGCATACATGATCCAAGGCTGTGGAGTTTGACGCTTCTCGATCGGAGGCAACATGACAAATGCTGGTCTTCCTTCTACAAGAAACGAATCACCTGGTAGGATCAATTTTTTCACAGGTGGCGGCGATGATGATTCCTGTGCAACACCGTACAACCCGAGCGTCCATATCACTGCGAGTGCTAATCCGATCAATCCAGTATTCGAAAGTCTCATTGTTGTAGATATCCGCTCGATAATTTGCTGGCTAATTCATTCGCGACCCCTACGATCGCGTTTATCATAAGATCGATCTAGAAGTAACAAGATTCGATTCATATTCGGTCATTTATATTAGCTTTTCAAATCCCATGATATGGCCTTCTATTTGGCCAGAAGTACTAGGTTGGCCTCAGCGAACGCTTTACCCATGAGTGCAAAGGTCTTTGCGCATCCGAGGTAATGGTAACCAGCGTTGGATGCTCCTCGTTTCCAAAGAGCCGCTTCGGCGGGTGAGATGAGATCCGCTTCGTACTTTTTGAGATATTCGTTCTTCTGCTTCTGAGTCATTCGTCCGTCTGCGTTGGGGTGATCCTTGTGTTTCGAATCAAGATAGTGACGCATCTGGCTGATTTGTGCTCGCTTGTCGTCTATGGCACCAAGCTCATCGGACCAGAACGGCGCGGTTTCCACTGCGGTCACGTTTCCCTTGAACTCCGGCATGGCTGCCGGTGCAGCCATCGCGCGACGAAATGCGATCATGTTTGTTGAGTCATCCTTGAGTCCGCCGACACCCATGACTCCGATTACGAATGGAAGCTTTGGAGCATCAAGATCCTTGCGTACGTCACGGATAAAGTGCGTAAGCAATTCTGAATAGAGTTCAAAGCGGTCCGGTTGATTGTGCTTAGGGTATACATGCCCATCGACCATGTCATTGAATCCCTGAAGCCACACAAAGCCCGAGAGTTCATAACCTTGCGTGGGGTCGTAGCCAGGAATCACTTGTTTAGGATCGGCAAGGACTTTTTGTACATGCTCGATCATCAATCGATAGTAGACGCCAGTGGCTTCCGCCTTTTCAACCTTCCATTGTTCGAAATCCTTTGGAATTCCGTGCCCTTTTTGCTTGGGATAGTTATCAATTTGGAACGAACTCAATTGATAGGGCCCTGCACTCGGTGACCGATAATCCGTGTGCAGACTCTTACCTCCCCAAGCGGTCTTGATGATGAGTACCTGTTCATCGTGTGCTGCATCCATAGTAAGACCGAAGGTGAATTCAGGACCAATTTTTTCGCCTAGCTTGCCAATCTCTTGCCCACCCAACGCTCCGTAGCCAGCAGTTAGTTCACCAGAGAGATCGAAGTTCTTGTCTCCCGAACCAGTCAGATAAGATATCCACGCACCATTGCACACAGTCGGTTTGCCATCAGAGCTACGCATCATCTTCAAAAGTGGTGCCGTGGCCAAGTCCTCGCCGATATAATCAAAGGTCTCGACTCTCGCATGTCCTTCCATGTTTGATTGGCCAGCAAGAATAAAGACTCGAATCGGCTTTGATTGTGCTTCAACCTCTTGAGTCGAAAAGAGGATAAACAACAGAATTGCCGGAAGCAGTTTATTAAGAGTTTGCATTTTGATTTTTCTTAAAGCTATTGTTAGAGCGGATCAGTATGATGTCATCGGGATGGTACTTCGTTCACTGTATAGAATGCATTGCGGTGCAGCAATTCATCCTGGTCGCACGAACGCAAGCGGACTAGATCCAGCTCGTACACGAATCCCGGATCGAGCTTTTCGAGAACGAGTTTCGCGGAGAGACCGTCTTCAGCAAGCGACACCGACTTCACTTTTGGTTGGTGCTGGTCGATCTCCGGTCCGCCGTAGCCAGCATGATATGGATGCGTGAAGGCGGAGATCGCATAGGAACTTGGGGCGTTGCCCGTGATTGGTTCGACCGGTTTCGTGAAGGTGACTTGGAAGCCATCGGGCTCGATGGTGATTCGGTTTATCTCGAAAGGCATTATACCGCTCCATTCGAGTCGTTCGAGAGCGAACGGTTTGATGCCTCGAACCGGCCAACCACGATTGGTACCGCCGCAAAGCAAATTGCCTCCTGGAGTGAATTCCACATTGAGGATACCCGTCGAAAGACCCTCGCGGAATGGATAGCAGGCACCCTGCCAAACACCATTGATCTGCTCGGTCGTAGCCCGCATCAAGATCGATTGCGTGTAGTCGCCAAGGAACATCTGATTCTCAAAGGGACCGAACTTGCCTTGTGTCCGATCCACACTGAAGGCGGTAATCGATCTGCCCATCCGGATGTATGGAAAAATCACCGCGTAAGGTACCAATTGTTTGACACGGTTCTTTTCCGTAACGATACGACTTTCCGTCTTCGGCATCTCGGGCTCAGGCCCTAGCTCTGGCGAGAACGGATACCAGTTGAAGCTGGCTGGATGGCCGTGAAAGCTGTTTGGCGAAACAGCCTTCAAGCTGCATGAACAATTCCATGGACCCTGACTCTCAACATAAAAGAGCGCACCATGCTCATCGAACCCGATCCCGCCCGGACTGCGCAAGCCGCTGGCAAAAGCGGTCGTTTTTCCATCGGGCGCGATCTTCATGATAAGCCCTCGATTCAACGCATGGGAGTAATACGACGCGGATAAACCAAGCGCCACGAATTGACTTCCATCCGTATTAAGCTTCGATCCGAATGCGTACTCATGGTAATTCGCATAACCCCAGCCATCGGAGATTGTCTCAAATCGGTCGGCAACACCGTCGCTATCTGAGTCGCTGACGCGAGTTAATTCGCAGCTTTGTGTTACACGGAATGCGTTCTCCTTCCATGACAATCCAAAGATCTCATCGAGCCCCGATGCAAAACGATGAAACGAGGGCGTGGGCTTCGGCGCATCGATGCCATCGATCAAAAAAATCTCGCCACGCCTAGTGCCGACTGCGAATTGCCGATCCGATAGCACTGCAAAGGCACCCGCCTCGATGACCGTATCCTTCGGCAAAGTGATATTGACGATTGGGTAATAATCACGCTCGCGTTCTTCGGTCCCCCAGCGCTCACCGACATCCTCTGCGTGGACTGGTCCCAGCCCCAAAAGAACAATCATGACCAGGACAAACGAAGTTCGCATCGGACTACTTCTTGATCGGTTCATACCGGAGCTCCAGGGAGGATTTGCCTTGAGGAATGTCCAGACGCAACAACAATTCGAATTGCGTCAGTTCGTCGGATAGCGATCTCAGTTTTGTTTCGGCTGCGGGGATGTGCAGCCTCAAACGACCACTTCGAAAGACTTGATCGGACTCGCGATGGACAGCACCGACAAGAGCGCGGAACCAAATAATCTGTGGCGTGGGAGACTGAAACTGAAAGACTCGCTTGAGCCGTTGTTGATCCCCAGTACCCTCGACAACAGACCGATCTTTGATTTCGATCGTGCCGCTACGATACTGGAACGTTGGTATCGACAACTTGTCTTGAAAGTATCCTCGAAACTGATAACCAACATTCTTTGGGTAAAGCGGATCAGGATTGGTGGGGGCCTCTTTGGTCATCACGGGCAACAATGGCCACGAAGTATTCTCATTCTCAAGTGCGACGAAAGAGACGTCCTGTGGCAAAGCAATTGGTTCGCTAGCCGGATTGAAATCCCCCGACCCTTGACCGCTCCAGTTCACGCCAATAAAGTCCCCTTGCCAAATGGCGGATAGAGTTCCAGTTTCAGCGTTGAAGGCATAGCTTAGTCTTTCTGGTAAACCAACCGCGATGCCTCGAAAGCCAGCGATTCGACTACGACCGCGATGGACTATTGTCTGTTCGCCAACTTTGATTTTTGTACTGACGGCTCGAACGCCCGAAGGGTCAGCCGCCGACGTGCCAAGGGAAAGATAATACCAAATCGCCTCGATCTGACGGTCCGTGTTACCGTCTAAAATTGCGGTGAAGGCTGCAACGCCATCAGGCCAAGCGGTAGGCATCACAGTGCGAGGCCGAAAAGCTCCGGGGTTTCGAAGGTAACGATGAAACCACTCAGGCTGAAGTCTCTCAAAGCTTGTCAGTAAGTCGATCCCCTGATTTACATTCGCAGCTTTTCCGTTGAATGAATGACAGGCTACGCAATTCACCCCTTTGTCGCCAAGCAGTTCTCGGCCCGCTGCACGAATCAGCTTTTCTTGCTGCCGTTCACTTTCGTTGCGACCACCTGGATTCGGGATGTTCATCTGTGGACCAGTCAAAACATCAAGCCGCCGGAAGAGACTAGGCAAGTGCTGCAGATTAGCCGACCCATACTGTGGCATTCGAGTCACCATGTAGTGGCGAACGCTTTCACCATCGAAGAGCACTTTCTTCATCCAAGACGGCTTCAGCTTGGCCCCCATCAACGTAAGTGGCGGCGGAATACGACCATCATCGCCAAGATTCATTTCACTTCCCTTGAAGAAGGAATTGTAAGCATCATGCACGCCCCCATAATCGTTGCGAACGTGGCAAGCAATACAGCGAAAGACAGTCAGCGTTCTCGCCAACGCGACTGGATCGGAATCGACCGCGGTGTTTCCTCGGACCCCAGCGTCTTCTCGAATCGCGGCGACAATGGCCTGTCGCTGATTATTGTCGAGATCGAAACGAGGGCCTCGATCGTTCGTCGTCTTCCCTGGCACCGTGGACAAGCAACCAGCGGTAAAGTCCGCCGTCTTGAACGAGCTCGTCATGAACGAGCCGACTGGCGGAGCAGCTTCGAAGCCCTTGAGTGAATGGCATGCAGCGCAATTCAATTCTTGAAAGTGTTTCTTGCCGGCGGAAACCAACGCTGCATCGGGAATGAGTGGCGCACTAGGTCCTGGCTGATCGCCCACCAGATAACCAGCAATTGCAAACGATTCAGAAGGAGTCAGTTTCATGTCGGGCATGCGACCTGAGCTACGAACTCGTAACGGTTGAAACAAGAAATCGCTTAGAGACTTCACGCTGTACTTTGTTGCGACATGTTCGAGAGGAACCACCATCGGCTTGATCGCTTGGCTGGCCGCTCGTGCAGGATCTTCAGCTTCCTCTTCGTCTACGTCGTCGACCAGACTGTTGTGTTTGGGATTCCTCTGCGAGTCCGAAGCCGATTCCTTAGTCCCGTGACAGGCGACGCAGCCAACAGAATGAAATAACTCTTTGCCTTGCGCAGGATCCACTGATCCCGTAGACTCGAGAGGCTCGAGGGAAGCCACTGCGGTCGACAGGGCGACTAAGAAGTGAGTCATCGCTTCAGCAATCTTCTTACGCTCCGATTCTGAGCGTGCTCCCAACACGTCCGGCATCGTCGTTCCAGGATGAGCCGTTAATGGTGACGCAAGGAATTTTTGCAAATACTCCGAGGTAACTCGCGTCCCGACTTCAGCCAAATCCGGAGCAGTCTTTTCCGGAATGGAATTGCGTGCAACATCGGTATGGCAAGCCGCACATCGCAGTTCTGAAATTAGCAGACTCCCGGCTTGCACCTGCGTCAAAGGGTGATTTCCAGGCAAAGCCGAATCACCAGCGGAAGCCATCGAACTGCTAAGCAGCAATAACATCCCTAAGTAGACTTTTTTCATAGTCGTTTCGATTGCGAGAAGCTGATTATCTGCCATGAAACCAAAAATTATCGGTAGTAGGAAACGGGTTGAGATTTGACACCGAGTTCATCGTAGTTGAAGCCACTTTCCAGGGGTTGGTATCAGATCCAGATAATGGTCCCCATTCATGTCAGCTAATCCGATATTGCGTGTATTCCAGGATGCCTCACCCCAAGTACCAGCGCTTACGAATACCCCTTGACCCTCGTTTCGATAAACGACCTTCTGGTCGGGTTTATCATTACTGACAACCATATCCAGGTCGCCATCCGCATCCAAGTCTCCCAGTGCTGCCGTATAGCTACGATCCGGACGGTCTCCGAGATGTGTGCCTTGAAAATTGCCCTGACCGTCATTGATAAGGATGCGATTTTGAAGCGGCCAGTGTCTTCCCTTGGCCAAGACGATGTCCAGATCGCCGTCGCCATCGACATCGCCGATACTTGCATTGGCAGAAGTTTCTATCGTCTCTTCGAGATCGACTTGTTTGAATGCGATACTAGGGATCGGCGGAACCGTATTCATTTGACTTGTGGATGTGGTGTCAATCGCTGGTAAATCTTGAATGCAGTAAAGCTTGCTCCAACTTCGCAGAAACAATTGGTCGTCCACGGCAACAAGCGAAGCATCGATGATATCGTCTAGTTCATTGGTTGCGACAATATCAAACGTCTCATTGTCCTTGACCACCAAGGTTGTACCTTCGCGACTGGTGAAGTAAAAATGACCATTGGCCAAGATGGGTGAAGCATACATGGTGCGGATTCCCGTCAACCGAGTTCGTTCAAGAATCGCTTGGCCGGTACTGGCGTCGATGCAACTGAGCACATTCGTATTGCCGGACGTGAGCAGCAGCTTTGTACCGCTGAGAATGGGTGAGGGAACATAAGGGGTTCCTTGTTGGATCTTCCAGTCGATTGTATGGCTATCCGTAACATTGCCTCGCGACTGGAGAGGGATGGAGCAAGCAAGCGCCCCACGATAACCGCTCGTACAAATCACTGAATCGCGGAACTGTATCGGCGACGGAATCGCATTCACCGTTTGGCCTCCGCATTCCCAAAGAAGTTCTCCGTCGGTCGCACTATAGCTCTTGACGGAACCCGTTCCGTTCACGATCACCTGTTGCTTGCCTTGGTAGGTGGCGACAAACGGGGTATTCCACGAACTGACTTCGCCAACACGATCCACTTTCCAACGAATGTGCCCCGTTTGTTTATCGATCGCGGCGATAAAGGATCCTTCTTCCTGGTCCCAATTGATAATCAAGGCATCCTGAGTCAATGTTGGCGTGACAGCTTCTCCCCAACCGCTCCGCGTACGCATATCGCCTAGATCAATCTTCCATAGCAGATCCCCATCCAGCGAGTAGCAGAAGACGCCTCGAGATCCAAAGGAAAAGTAAAGTCGCTCACCATCCGTAGTTGGGGATCCCGCCGCATAGGTATTTGTATCGTGTTTGCCTTCGTGTGGGACTTGTTCAATCGCGATTCGCTGCCAAAGTTCTTTCCCTGATTTACGATCATAGCTGGACACAACAAATTGATAAAAGAACTCGTCTGGAGTTGTTTTGGCTCGTTCGTCATTTACGATCGCGATCGTACTTTTGCGTTCGGTCTTGACCGCCGACAGAATGAAAATTTGATTACCAAACACAATGGGTGTAGCGGAGCCTTCTCCGGGCAAGTCAACGGCCCATGCGATGTTCTTTAATTTGTCCCACTGCCTTGGGGGCTTTGCATGGACTCCCGCATGCCCGTCAGCACTGGGGCCTCGCCACTGCACCCAGTTTTCCGAAGCCATCATCGGAATGGGCTCGATTGTCTCCAACAGCAACAGGCAGATGAAGATCATCCAAAATCGTTTCGTTTCACAGCGCATATCCTTCAGCTTCATGATCTCACTTCGGCCCGGCAGGCAAATTTTGTAGCAAGTATCTCAAAATGTGCATTCTAACATGCACCAGCGTCCCTTCCCCTTCGCGCAGGCCATGATCCCGATTGGGATACACCATGTAGTCGAAGGGTTTCCCAAGGGCGATCAACTTGTCGACCAACCCTTCGATGATTTGAATATGGGTATTCGTCTCGCCCGAACCCGTCATAATCAGCAGCTTTCCTTGGAGCCCCTCGGCGAAGTTGATAGGTGCAGCGCGCTGATAACCTTCAGCATTGACCTCTCGATCGCGCATGTAAATTTCCTGAAACCATGCGTTGTAAAGATGCGGTTGCGGTTTCGGGACAACCGCGATTCCGACATGGTAAGAATCCGGCTTGCGAAACATGGCATTTAGCGTATTCGAACCGCCACCGCTCCATCCCCATATTCCAACGCGGGTCAAGTCAATGAACGGGCATTGTTTTGCGAGCGCTTTTAAGCCAGCTTCTTGCTCTTCCGTCGACAGAGGTCCCAAGCTTCCAAAAATTGCTCTCCGCCATGCGGCACCCTTGGGAGCCGGAGTTCCTCGATTATCGATCGACACCACGACGTAACCTAGCTCGGCAACAAGGCGGTTGAAATCAATTTGAGCCGCTCCCCATTCATTCAACACCGTTTGGGCATGAGGTTCACCGTAGACATAGATGAAAATCGGGTACTTCTTTGTTACATCGAAGTCCTTGGGCTTTACCATCCACGCGTCAAAGACTATATCGTTGCCAATATCTAACTTGAGAAACTCAGTGGGAAGCAAATCAATCGACTTCATCTTTTCGCGGACAAGACTATTGTCTTCGAGAGAGCTCACCACACGGTGCGTGTCGATTTCGACAAGCGTGTGAACTGGTGGCAAGTCCAAAGTGGAGTAAGTGTGAATTGCCCACTTAGCATCAGGTGAAAACAGATAGCCGTGAGTACCGACTTGATCTTCCGGCGAGATACGTTGTGCTTCTCCAGAGCCATCGAGTGCGACTCGATACAAGTACTTTTGCGTTCCATCCTTTGGCGACGCGTAGTAGTAATACCATCCTCGTTCTTCATCAATTACTGCGCGATCGATAATGTCATAGTCTCCAGGAGTCAGCAACGCCAACTCCTTTCCGTCGCGCGAGTATCGATAGGCGTGTCTCCAACCATCCTTTTCACTAATGACGACAAACTCTTTGCCCCCCTTAATCCAAACCAGTCCAGAGTTCTTTCCTTGACTGGCCTCAACCCACGCATCGTTGGTCTCGGAGAAGATCGTTTGAACTGCGCCGCTCTTGTTAATAAGCAGGAAATCTCGTTTGTCTCGGAAGCGACTGAACTTTTCCACAAGTACTTCTTCCGAGTTGCCAGCCCATTCAACTTGACCCAGATACATACCATCCTCGGGGCATTCAATCGGTAGCCAATTCAACTGCGCCCCATCCGCATTCACTACTCCGATTCTCAACTTCTCAATATCACCGCCCACTCTGGCAAAGCGATTTTGTTGCACTTCAGGGTAGGATGGATCGCTAGGCAACAAAACAGATCGCTGTCGAACATCGGTATAGTCCGATTCAAGAAACAGCACTCGCGTTTCATCGGGACTCCATTTGGGATTGCGGTACTCGATCTCACGATCTGATGCATTCGATACCAGCACGATCTTCTCTTGATTCTCGCGATCGACGGCCACAAGTTTCGAAGCTCGTGATTCAAGTCGCAATGTACCGTGCGAAGAACGACGCTTGTTGTCTTGTTCGGGAAACTCATCATCCGAATCAAAGGTCCTCCGCTCGCCCGACCTCGCATCAAAAAACCATCGAGAGGGCTTCTTCGTTTCAGGATCAACTTCTTCGCTGACGACGCCTGAGCTGTCCTTTAGCCATGTCGGCTGGAACTTCTTCGCGCGAAAGTCACCACGATCATAAATCCCCTTCAATCGAGCTTCCGCATGGTTTCGCCAACCGGAGTCGTTTTTAAAAGTTTGTGCAGACAGTTGGTAAGGCGTAGTGAAGATCGTCAGAAAAAGAGCCAACGCTAACGACGCGACGAAACGCTGATGGTAGTCATTATAGAATTTCATAGATTCAGGACTCTTATAGAGTGAGCTAACGATTGTCTTAAAGACCAATGAAGCGATTCACAACAAGCCAATTACCAGTAGTCCGCTCTACGGTAAGAGCTGCGCCATGGCTCGACCAAGACGTTCGCCGGTCTCGTAATAAGTTTCAGCGTTATGGTTGTAGTGGTGGCTTTGGTTGATGGGAGATTCGTCTGCGGCTCGCCAGAGGTCGCGAGTGTCGACTGACTTAACATTGCCTTTGAATTCTGGGTACTTGTCCGAATTGCCATCGACTGCCAGTTGAGCTTCGGCGATTTGCTTGCCGAAGCTTTCAGTGCCCGGATTTCCACAACCAGTAGCTATCACAAACTTGGCATTCGGCGATTCAAAGTCTGTTCGCAACGACTTGATCAGCTGCACTAAATTTTGTTCGTAGCGACCGGCAAGTGCCGCACTTTGGTCTTTGTGCCCCTGCCACCATACGAAGCCGGCCACTTCATAACCCTGGCCTTTGTAATCCGGGTAATAAGTTGCGAGATCCTTTAAAACAGCCTTTGCATGCGCGACGTCTGCGTCGTACTGTCGACCGGCATACCATGAAACCGGTTGCGGCTCGGTACCTTTATCCCAAAAGTTGGCGATGTCTTTGTAACCCGCATAAATCTTCCCCTCATGTTCGAAACGCCCGCTACCCGGAGGAAGCAGGTCCCATCCAAGACTACGATTGCCAATGCAGGCCTTTAACAACAACACCGGTTCTTCATGGTAGTATCCTATCACATGACCGAAGCCGAGCTCTGGGCCAAATGATTTATTCGGAACCAGCCACTCATTGCGGACAACACCAAATATTTCCAAGTTTTTGTAATCGACACCGCGCTTATCCATAACATGAACGTATCGAACGTCACGCCGAACAAGCCAGTTCCCGAACTTGTCAACCAGATGCGGATACTTGCCTGATTCTTTGACCACGTATTCAAGCGACCCTTTCGTCTCCTTAGGCCCGACACGACCAAAGCCGAGCATGTTCGATTGCCCAAGCATGACGTAGACTTTGATCGGCTTGGCTTGTTCAGCCAATTGCCCATCGGTCTTTGGTAAAAAGTTTGGAACGTCTTCTGCTGGAGCTACTGAGGCTACCGTTAACGAAAGAAGTACACTCCAAAGCGCAATTCCTCGAAGGAAACAATTCGAAAAAGAGGTTGATTCACTTCGGCAGTCGCCTTGTTTGTCCATGACGTAATTCCTAATCTACTACAACGAGTCTTGGGCCAATCACTTCAAACCTTGGCTCGATTCCTAATCCCGGCAGAAACGATGCTTTCATGAATCCGTTTTCGCGCTGAGGAGCACCGGTAGCATTGCAAACCGAAACATAGCTGTTGAAATCGGTACTCGTAAAGCGATACTCCTCGGGTGTACTGTGTGCGAGATGCGCGATAGCGGCGGTTGCGATATCGCCGCCCCAACTGTCTTCTAGTGTCATCGCGATTCCCATGCTGACGCAAAGATCGCGTAACTGAGCAGTCTTTGTAAGTCCACCAAGCTTACTGATCTTGAGATTGACAACATCCATCGCGAGATCAGCCTTGGCTCTCAGCAACATATCAAGACCATCGATATTTTCATCTAGTACGAATGGATGATCTGTGTTGCGCCGCACCGCAAGACACTCTTCATAAGTTAAACATGGTTGCTCAATATAAACATCCAGATCCCTTACTGCCCGCACGACACGCATGGCTTCATGCTGAGTCCAACCGGTATTGGCATCGGCGACTAATCGATTGCTTGCAGGCAGAATAGCCCTCACCTGACGAATGCGTTCAATGTCTTGGTCAGGATCACCTCCGACTTTCAACTGGAAGCGAGTGTAGCCTTCAGATCGATAGCCAGCCACATTAGCAGCCATCTCATCGGGAGGTGTCTGTGAGATGGCTCGATAAAGTCTGATACTGTCGCCAAATCTTCCGCCCAACAACTCGCAAACAGCCAATCCGGTTGCTTTACCAAGAATATCCCAACATGCAATATCGATGCCTGATTTGACATAGGGATGCCCCTTCAAAACCGCATCCATTCGATAATTCAATTTCCAAAGCTCACAAGGATCAAAGCCAATCAAGTGAGGTGATAGTTCCCGAAGGCCTGCACGAACACCTTCCGCATAAGCCGGCAAGTAGAAAGGACCGAGCGGACACACCTCCCCGTAGCCGATCAATCCCGAATCAGTTTCAACTCCAATGATCGTGCTGTCAAAGATGGAAACAGACTTCCCACCCGACCATTTGTAAGAGCCTTCATGAAGCGGCAGTTCAACACGGTGGGCAAAGATACGAGTGATCTTCAAATTAAACTTTCTTCGATGAGGAACGAGCTTTGATTTCTAGTACCAACGCGCACAGTCGACGTGTTTTGTGTAAAATAACCTATTGCACACCTTGCTTGCAATTTGTCTCACAATTGCAATTAAATCAGTTGATTGAGATCAATAAAACTTGATTTATTGCCTCAACTTACGCGGGTACTAATCGCTATTATTGAAGATTTTAAGCTATCGGCATCCTCAATTCTTGCACATCTAGCATCATCGACCATCGAAACGCGCACAATGAGTACCGCACGCCATTTGACAACAGTTCCCTTGACTGCACTGGAGCAGCTTTTCGATCAGGTATCTGATATGGCATTTTTTATCAAAGACGCAGACGGCAAGTATGTCGCGATTAATCAATCATTGATCGCGCGGCATGGGTTTGCCAACAAGTCTGAAGTTCTGGGCAAAAGACCTTCAGACATTTGTAGTGGTGACTTTGGAAGAATCCCTTCCGAGCAAGACAATCTGATTCTCCGTACGGGCGTTTCGATCGTCGATCATTTGGAGATGCAGTGGGAGATGCCTGGACGACCTGTTTGGTGTTTAACAACGAAACTACCGCTCAAAGATGACGCCGGTAAGACGATCGGTATCATGGGTTTCTCGAAGGATGTTCGATCAGCAGTAGAACCATCTACCGTTCCAACTTCATTTGCTCGAGCGCTGGAAGTGTTCGAGCAAGATCTCGCGCCGGAGGCGTCTCCCTCTTGGTTAGCTAAGCTTGCCAAAATGCCGAATCACCGATTTGCAAAAACGATGAAGCTGGTATTCGGCTTGACGCCAACTCAGTATCTGTCCAAGAGCCGAATCGGCAAAGCCTCTAGCCTGTTACTCCAAACCGACATGACCATTTCGGAGATCGCTCAGATCTGTGGTTACTTCGATCACAGCGCCTTCTCGCGAGCATTCAAGAAAGCCACAGGATTCACTCCTTTAAGCTTCAGACAACAATGGGCATAGTTTGAACGCAGTTCCCAAGAGCTATCTGAAAGTCAAATCCAGATTCAATCCTCGAAGTTATTAAAAACATGAGAACCATATTCGGGAGTTGAACATGAACAGAACTTGAATTTACTCACAAGCGGAAACTATCTTGCATTAATCGCTAAAACTACCCGCATGTAGACGAAGCTTAAGCAGTCGCCCCGAATATTGCACCAACGCCAGCAGTGATCGCCATCGCAAGTGCGCCCCAAAATGTAACTCGCACGGCCGCTTTCAACCAAGGTGCACCACCCGCATAAGCTCCGAAACCGCCCAATAGCGCAAGGAACAAAATGGATGTGGCGACAACAACCGGTATTAACATAGCCTGCGGCGTAGCAATCGCGGTCAACAGTGGCATCGCTGCACCGATTGCAAATGTTCCGGCCGATGCAAAAGCAGCTTGCACAGGCCGAGCACTCAGTGTGTCAGAAATCCCGAGCTCATCCCGCGAATGGGCCCCCAGCGCATCATGCTTCATCAATTGAACCGCTACTTGGCTCGCGAGTTGCGCATCAAGCCCGCGCTTTTCGTAGATCGCAGCGAGTTCTGCGTGCTCATGAACAGGGTCCGCTTCCAACTCGGCTCGCTCACGTTCCGTATCTGCCTTTTCAGTGTCGGCTTGCGAACTCACTGAAACGTACTCGCCTGCAGCCATCGACATCGCACCGGCTACTAATCCAGCGACTCCGGCAACAAGAATTTCATTGCTGCCAGTATTCGCTGCTGCAACTCCAACAACAAGGCTTGCCGTGGAAACAATTCCATCGTTGGCGCCAAGCACCGCGGCGCGAAGCCATCCAATTCGATCTGTTCGGTGTAGCTCCGGATGTGGTAATCGCATAGCTTTGGATTCCTTGCCTTCATGGACACCGGTAATTCAGAAACGGATTCGTCACTGGTTCTGGATCGTATGCATCGAGGCTCGCACTTGATAGGGCAAAGACAAACTATCCTGGACGATTCCGATAGATCGTCGGTAATCGGGACATTTTGGATTGCAATTGAGTTCTCTACAAGAACGTGTGAAAGCTCTTCGGAGCATCAAAAAAACCATCGTCGACAAAAGTAAGCAAAGCAAATTATGAATCGCTAAAACTACTTCGTTTTTCGAAAGCATGAATTTGCCGGGCTGACAGAAAGACAGTTGCCAATCATCGCGTGAAAAATGAGATCGATAGATAAAATAAAGGTTCTTCCGGGAGTTTAGTGGGTAGGTGAGAAAAAGCCGCCGTTAGGGTAATCGTTAGCGGATGAACGAGCTTACCACAAAACATGATCATGCGTTACTTGGTTTAGACACCTCTTGGACTGTGACCTCGGTGGAATTTCAGCCCGATAAGAAGAGGGTCGACATCCACATTGAGCACTCACGCAAGGCGTTGTCGTGCCCTGGCTGCCAGGGTGTTTGTTCTAAAGCGGATATGGCCGCCACGCAGACTTGGAGGCATCTAGATACAATGCAATTCGTCACTTAGATTCACGCATCGGTACCCAGAAGTAAATGTGAACAGTGCGGTGTTCTTACGATCGCCGTACCTTGGGCTGATAAACACTCGCGGTTCACACTACTCTTTGAACGGATTGCCATTGGGGTCATTCAAATACGCTCCACAATCAAGGCTGCTGCGGTTCTTCTTGACCTGGACTGGAGTGCAAACAACGAGATGATGAAGCGAGCGGTTAGTCGCGGTCTCGATCGAAGACAACTCGATGGTATTGAGAATATTGGTATCGATCAAAAGCGTTGCTAGAGGATTCCGCAATTTCGATAACTACCGAACGCGAATCTTATTCTTCTGCGGCAAACTCGATCTCACGCTAGAAAACCCTTAGCCACTAAATTCCCGGAAGAACCAAGGTCTTTAAGCGAGTGGCTTTCCCCGAGTCGCGTTGATGAAAAAACTAACGATGAACATAACCAAGAATACGAAGAAAAGAATTTTCGCAATCTCCGATGCTCCGGCTGCAATTCCTCCGAATCCAAGAACAGCTGCAACAAGAGCCAAGACTAGAAAACTGAAAGCCCAATTTAACATGATTTACTTCCTTTGATTATTAGATTCTTTCACCGCCACGCCGGGTCTTTCTCGACCCCTCTGTAAAAGATTATTGATACAAGGAGCAATCGCCATGCCGCGAAACCAATCGATCGTAAAAACTTGTTTTCTTAGGGAGTGTTGTCTTTGTAAATCGTTAGATTACTAGTTAACAACATGCTTTTCGAGGGCAGTGATAGCAAGTCATACGGCTTGTACTAGATTGATCCATGCAGGTTCTTTAGTGGCGACCGCTGTCGATTAGGCTCGTTGTCTAGATTTTCCTGAGTAAACGATTTACAATCTAAAGAGAGGGTAGTCGTTTTGCTCCCTTCCCGCCAACATCGATTCGATCAGAATCCCACACCTAGCAAACTTCTGGAGTTTCAGCGATGCATCCGTCCCTCTCACGCCGTCGTTTTGTGATGAAGTCCGTTGCAGGAGCCTTAGCGATCCCTGCCTTGCCATCATTCGCTGAAGATGCAGTCGGTAAGCGGTCGGTCGTTGATGTCGCACCGGGTGCGGGCGTCAGTGCTCGTAGATTCGTAGCGATCGGGAATTTACTTGGCTTTCAACGCAAACAACTATTTCCTGAAACGGTCGGCAAGGAATTCGAATCGACGAAGTTGCTAGATCCGCTTGAACCGCTACGTGATCAGATGACGGTTTACCGAGGCTTAAATCACGGGTTGAAAGGCGGACACTTTGCGGTTCATACTTTCTTGTCAGGAGTACTTCACCATGAAGCTAAAAATCGCCCCGACGGGAACGTTACCGTCGACCAATTCATCGCCGATGCGATCGGTAATCAAACTCGATTTGCATCGCTCACAGTTGGCTCCGAAGATGGCATTCACGGTGGGTGTCAATTAGCTTGGACTCGTTCTGGTATACGTGTCGCTCCGATTACAGGTCCGGGGGCGCTTTTTGCAAAGCTCTTTGTGGAAGATTCATTGGGACAGCGCGAAAAGCAAAAAATTGCAAACGGCTTACAAGCTTCTATCTTGGACTCCATGGTCGATGAAGCACGAGCCCTATCAAGTCAAATCAATCGCGAAGACAACGCCAAACTTGACCAATACCTTACGTCAGTACGAGACGTTGAAAAGCGACTCCAAGCCAAGTCGCAGTGGATAGATCATCCGAAGCCCAAGGCCCCTTTAGACCGGCCCGCTGATCGCAACACGGTTCATGATTTGCCATTGCTATACGAGATGATCGCGTTGGCTCTCCAGACCGACTCGACCCGAGTCGCAACGCTGGAAATTGGTGGAAGCTTCTTGCCCCAAGACTTAGGCATCGACAAGTCCTATCACGGGCTGTCTCATCACGGCAATGACGAACAAGCAATCGCTGACCTCATGAAATTGGAACACTACCAAATCGAACACTTCAGCAAGTTCCTCTCGCGCCTTGCTGAGATCAACGACGGTGACAGATCGCTTTTGGATTCGACAGCAGTGCTATTTGGAAGTGGTATTGCCGATGCGAACTCGCACACCAACGATGACTTGCCAATCATCATGGCCGGTGGTGGTTACGGTAAAGGTGAATTTAAGAATATGACGCAGCGAGTTCCGCTTTGTAATTTATTCCTCGATATCATTCAAAGACTCGGGATCCCTGCCGAGTCATTCGGAACCAGCACCGGGACCTTCTCCTAATAGGAACGTACTTTTAACGAGTAACTGGATTTGTCTGTTGGATTCATGAATGATGTTGTCTAAATCAAAGGTACGGATTGCAACTACGGCTTTCACTTGTTGCTATGTTTGGGCTGCTTCGTTGGTCAACTTGGCCTCGGGCTATGAGCCGATCGATAAGGTTTCTAAGTTCTTGGGTTCTTACTGTATCGATTGCCATAATCAACAGGATGCTCAGGGGAATCGAGAATTCGAGACGATTAAACTGCCTTTGGATTCCGAATCGCATCTCATTACAGCCGATGAGATCGTCGACCAACTTACGCTTAGGCAGATGCCACCACCGGATGCCGAGCAACCATCGACTGAAGAACGCTTAGCGACTGTCGAATTCCTTCGCACGAGTATGCGAGACGCACGGAGTCGCCTTCAGAGCACGGGTGGCCGAACAGTGATGCGTCGGTTGACCAATCGAGAATACGAAAACACCTTAGCTGCGCTCTTTTCGCGTCGCGTAGACACACTGGGATTAACGACCGAGTTTCCTTCCGAAACAGCAAGTCGAAATATTGATCGAATCGGATCGGCCATGATCACTTCTGGTGTATTGTTGGATCAATACTTTAGTGCCGCTAACCGTTTAGTTGAACTTCGACTAAATAAGCCAGAGACACCGGTGAAGGATTGGAATTTTAAAGGCCATTTCGTCCAGTATGAAGAGCTCTCCGGGCCGCACAAGTCTGTCTTCAATTACCGTTACCTTTGTCTTTATGAACAGCCTAACACTGATACGCGGCAGGGTGGTTATGGTCACATCGAAGACTTTCTCCAAGGTGTACCCGTCTCGGGCCTTTACGATATCGAAGTGCATGCTCAAGCTATGCATCGCGACACGCACTACGATCCCAATATTTTTCGGATCGACTTTAGTGAGCCTTTTCAGTTAGCTGTCGTGCCAGGCGATATTAAGCGTGGTCATATTCATTACCCGCAATCGATAGAACCCATTCTTGGACAAGCAATTGTTCCTGACAAAGAAGCTGAGTGGATCACATTTCGTGTTTGGCTCGAAGAAGGTCAAACACCGCGTTTCATTTTTCCCAATGGACCATATGAGTCGCGAGCTTCAGTTCTTCAAACAAATAAGAAGTACAAAGATGAACTGAAGGTCGAAAAAGATCCGGGCGTAAGCCGAGCCAAGTTGCTCACTGATGGTGCGTTGCCTCACATTCGAATTGATGAGATACAGATACGAGGACCACTTCCCGAACCCAATGGTACAGCTGAAGAAATCGCCGTCTTTGGACCGGAAGGTTTTCAATCGGAACGTGCAATCGAGCAGCTTTACGCCTTTGCCGAACGAGCTTTTCGGAGGCCTCTTTATGATTCAGATCGCTCGCGAATTGAGAAGCTCTATCGCAAACGGTTGGATGAAAAAGTTAGCAATCGTCAAGCGGCACTGGATGCAATCAAGATGATTCTTTGCTCACCATCGTTTCTCTATCTTTGTGAACACACACCCGAAAATGAACCGAAGCTTGGTCCATACGATCTTGCCTCGAGGATGTCGTACACACTTTGGGGAATTCCACCGGACGATGAATTAACGCAAGCTGCCAAGGATGGAAAACTTGCAGATCATGCTTTGCTCAAGCAACAGGTACGTCGCATGTTGGCTGATCCCCGTTCCGATGAATTCGTTAAACGTTTCCTTGACAGCTGGTTGAATCTTCGCGTCATTGGTTCTCTGCCGCCACCACGGCAAACTGCAAGCGAGTATTACTCAGAAGATTTACCCACTTCGATGAAGGAAGAGGCGAAGTATTTCTTTCTTCATCTATTGAATTCCAATGGTCCGGTGACAGACTTCATCGACTCCGATTACACCTTCGTCGACAAAAAGCTTGCGAAGTTATACGGGCTTCCAGAGAAAGACACACTGCGTTTGGCTGATGGATTTCAGAAGGTGGAGTTGAAGGATCGAAATCGACGTGGCGGTGTGCTTGGAATGGCTGGTGTATTAACCGCGAGTGCGAATGGTGTTGATACATCGCCGGTGACTCGCGGCGTGTGGGTCTTAGAAAACATGCTGGGGACTCCCCCGCCGCCGCCACCAGATGTTGTTCCTGCTATTGAATCCGATGTGAGCGGTGCAACGACTATTCGCGAACGGCTGGCCAAACATAGAGCCGACGCAGCATGTAACGTTTGCCATCGCAAAATCGACCCAATGGGCTTCGCTTTAGAACACTTCGATCCGATTGGCCGTTATCGGGACAAATATGAGAAGCAAAAGGGAGGCAAAACTGCACCCAAAGTCGATCCCTCGGGAACGTTTCCTTCTGGCGAGACGTATGCGGACTTCTCCGATTTCAAGCAATTGATATCTGGAACTCGGAGTGATTTCTTAGTTCGTCACATGGTTGAAACGATGCTTTCCTACGCAACCGGAAGACACATGGAACATACCGATCGTTCTGAAATTGAACGAATCTCGCAGCAGGTCAAAGAAGACGTATTCGGTCTTCAATCCATGGTTGTCGAAGTTCTTTCCAGCGAAATCTTTTGCTCTCGGTAATCACGCCGGACACGCGAGCTTTCTCCATCGTCCCCAGTTTTTTTGGTTGTGTCGTGCGGCCATGAGGACTCCATACGTTGGAGCGCCAAGCACTTTTATTCGACCAGAATCAATCGATCGAATCCTGACTGCGTCCAAACTGTAGATGCTTGAAGTCTCAGCGTTACAGTGGGGATAACAAAACAATGAGCTGAAAGAAAAATCAGCGAGAATTATCGAAATAATGTTTGGCTCGCCGGTCTTGCTCTCTCAGATGGCCGCTGTTGCTGCCTTCTTCTTCGGCGCTTCTTTTGGTTGTGCTTTCTTCGAGTTGGCCGGTCACTTTCATGACTCCGGCATCACGATTTGTTTGGCAGACTCAAGCTTTTCGCGAAGTGCTTCATAGGGGATATCCTGCACAATCAAATTTTATCGAGTGACATACCAGCAGCGATTGGAGCGATCTGGGTTGCCGCAACAACTAATGCTGACCTGAAACGCACCAAAGATCATCGCATCATTGCGGATCATCGAAATCATCGAAAAGGGACAATTGCTGAAAGCCCGACTTCTTCTTCGGTTTCGGCAACGGATCGCGATTTTTGCGTGAACCATGTTTTACAAATACCCGTTTGGCTTCGCTAATTGCTGAGTTCGTTTGACGAATCGAGAAGATCTTTTCTTGAGCCGATTTGTAGGCCTTGCAGTGCTCTACTATCGGTGGCGGATAGTCTTTGCCGATTATGCAACCGATCTTAGTTTGCAGATCCAAAGGCATTCGGTGCGGTTCGGATAGAAATTCGTTGGGAACATTCGCCAAGTCCGGGACATATTGTTTTATGAATACGCCCGTAGGATCGTGATCGATTACCTGCTTGGCAGGGGAATAGATTCGGATGGTATTGATTCCGGTTGTGCCAGATTGCATTTGAAACTGCGAGAAATGAATACCCGGTTCAAAGTCAAGAAAATGCTGTGCAAGATGTACTGCAGTCGGACGCCAATGTAGCCATAAGTGATTCGATGCGAACGAAACGAGCATCGCTCGCATGCGAAAATTGATCCAGCTAGTCTCATTAAGTGCACGCATACACGCGTCGATCATTGGATAGCCGGTCATGCCTTCCTTCCATGCTTCAAATCGCTCTTGATTAAACTCGTTCTCACGTAGCCCATCGTAGACTCGACTGATATTCTGAAACTCAAGTTCCGGTTCATCCTCGAGTTTTTGCATGAAGTGACAGTGCCATGCAAGCCGTGAAGAAAATGAATTGAGCGAACCATACCAACGCGAGTCACTTGCACCAGCAGGTGCCTCGCGAATCTCTTGCTGTCGACTTTGCAACTGTTGATATACCTGTTTGATTGAGATGCACCCCCACGCGGGAGAGGGGCTTAGACGACTACAACTATCCTTCGCCGTAGATGGACTCGACATCCCCTTGCGATAGTCGCAGCCTCGACCATCTAAGAACGATTGAAGCGTTTCAATCGCTTGACGCTCACCACCGATTTGGAGGTTTTTCTTCTGCGTCTTTTTTAGCTCGAGTTCATCACCTTCTGGTATTGTTCCCCAATCGAAATGGTCGGGAATCTCGATACGATCAGGTGTTGTGGCCATTGGTGATTTCATTCTCGTTTCCCAAAGTGCTGCCCAGCCATTCCTGCTTTTGAGTGGCCGTACCACACCGTTTTGAGGATACTGATTCCACGGAACACCGATCTCGCGAGCCCATCTTGCAACTCGCTTGTCACGATCGAAAGTAAACCCGTTTCCAGTTTCTTCGTGAGAGTATATTGCAGCAATGTCGACAAAACGGGCAATCTCAGCGAACACCTCGGGTAACTCGCCGACACGAATTGCTAATCGACCACCTATTGCTTCAAGACTCCGAGAAAGCACTTGCAAGGACTGCACGATGAAGTCGAAGTGGGATCGGTCCATCTCCGGCATCGACCAAAGCTTTGGCTCGAAGACATACAAGACCACTGTAGGACCATCAAGACTGGCTTCCAAGATCGGCCGGTGATCGTTCAGTCGAAGATCGCGCTTGAGCCAAACAATTTGAACAGGACTTCTATGCACTTTAAGCCCTTATGTCTGTAGCTTTACTACTGGCAGTTTTACTACTATCCGCTTTATTGCTAGCCGGGGGAACTATACTCCCCTGGCGTTTGCAACGTTCGCTGCAGTAGTTTACGTTATCCCAGTCCCTTTCCCATTTTTTCCGCCATGCGAATGGTCGATTACATGCCTTGCACAGCTTCGTGGGTAAAGTCGATTTCGAATGTTTACGCATACCTACTGATACCAACCATGTGATTAAATACTGTGCGAGCTTTCGTCTGAATCAAATTCTAGATTGCCGTCAAGCGTCTCATGAGATGTTGGGGCACGATTGTAATACCTGTTTTGCAAGTTAGTTCTTTTCACTCAGATGTAAAAATAATGCCAGAGGGACATACGGTTCATCGACTCGCACGCGACCAATCTAAGTGGTTTTCGGGGCAACGAT
Organism: Planctomycetota bacterium; assembly: GCA_026692865.1. Taxonomy (GTDB): domain Bacteria; phylum Planctomycetota; class Planctomycetia; order Pirellulales; family Pirellulaceae; genus JAIYDQ01. The sequence goes on along the minus strand of JAPLNI010000057.1, from coordinate 471,611 downwards.
TAAAGGTTAGCTCACCACAGGGGCGGTTTGCTGAAGGCTCTGAATTGCTGGATGGGAGGACGTTGAAAAGCGTGGAAGCGCATGGGAAGCATCTCTATTACTTTTTCTCAGGAGTTCATGTTCTTCATGTTCATCTTGGGTTGTACGGTAAGTTTCGGTTGCACGCGTCACCACCGCCTGAACCACGTGGTGCGGTTCGCGTTCGATTTATTGGAAAGACAAACACGTTGGACCTCAATGGCCCCAATCAGTGTGTAGTCCTGAATGCTCAACAGATAGCAGACTCCAGGAAGAAAATCGGCGAAGATCCGCTTCGGACCGATGCAAATCCAGAGCGCGCATGGGCTCGGATTCAGAAAAGCAAAAAGCCAATTGGTCAGTTGCTCCTGGATCAATCGATCATCGCAGGCATAGGCAACATCTATCGAGCGGAGATACTTTTCTTGATGAGTGTTCATCCAACGCGTCCAAGTTGTTCTTTTACACACGAAGAGTTTGATGAGCTTTGGAAGACTTCAGTTCGACTGCTCGAAGTCGGTGTGAAGTACAATCGAATAATCACAAAAAGTCGCGACGAATCGGATAAGCCTCTTAGCAAACTAACTTCCGAAGAGCGGCTGTGGATCTATAAAAAGGAATTTTCTCCAATTTGTGCATCAGCTACACAGAAATGGCTGCTTGGCAATCGACAGATGTATGCTTGTGCGGTTTGTCAGAGATAACAAGAATTGCAGACACTCCTCACCAATCGCCCACACCTGAAAGAAATTTTTGTTCGTAATCCCTTTCTTTTCGTACTCGTACTCAGCCATCGGCGGTACTCGTACTCCTACTCGATTCGAATCATTCAACCGAGTAGGAGTACGATTACCATTTCATTGAGTACGAGTACGATTGGAAGCAAGACTAGAGAGCGTTCGCCGAGAAGAGGCGCATAAGAGGATAGAACGCCCAAATCACGGGCCCTTTTGATCAGGACATCGAAAGCGACCGACCTTGAAGTCTCGAAGGGCGATATGTTTTGTTTTTCTCCCCGCGGTTCGTTCCCGCCACATTCGAAATGAAGATGGCTTCATCTCGGAACGCATGAGTTTGATGACCTCCCCAGGAGTGAGGCCAAACTGAGTTTCAATCGTATCGAATGCGGTTCGATCTTCCCAAGCCATTTGAATGATTCGATCGATATCTGCAGGTGACAGCGGCATATTCATTACACTCGAAGTATTCGGTCATCCACGATGACCCAGGTTTGATCTGTTTTGCTCGGATGGACCACTTGTGTTCCCGTAAATTCACCGATCGCAGGCAAAACAAGCTGGCGATTGGATAGCCAAAAACATGACAATTTCCCGACCGAATCTAGCTTGGACTGGAAACGATACGCCGGATGCAGATGCCCACACAGAAGCAGTTTAGCGGGCTGGCTAGGTACTTGTGGGAAATGCGAAATGCTAATCAAATCCAAAACGGTTCCCGAATCGATAATATCTATTGGCCAATCTTGAATCAAAGCATGGATACCGCGGTCATGGTTGCCTAAAACCAAACTGGTTTTCAGGTGTGGATGCGATCTGAAGAAACGGTCCAGAGCCTCCCGAATATCCTGCGACAAAGACGATTGCGCATGGAACATATCACCTAACAAAATCAAACGAGACGCATCGCATTCTGCGATCATTTCTGCAATGGTGTTCAACGTGGCCCGGGTGCTGCCTCGCGGTGCTGCGATTCCTTGGCTACGAAACGTTGCTTCTTTTCCAAAATGAGTGTCTGCGATAAATAAAGTTCTTTTGTCAGGCCAAAAGACACCCCGCTTCGCATGCAGCCACAAGCGAATCCCTTCAATGGAAACCTCGAGCATTTCGTCAGACGTTTTGTGCCCTAATGATAGTAACATTGGTTCTTTGCAATTGCTGCTTGCAGTAAGTGCCGGATGGCAAACTTTAGTCGTGTCGGTACCCGTGGCTAACGCCATCGGCTCATTTGTTGTGATGCCTGTCGGCATAACGATAGCATCCTTGGATAAAGCGTCCATCGTTGGCTACCTTGAGCTCCCTTCGGCAGCATTTTCAAGTTCCTTTTGCATGCGTTCGACCCTGTCAGCCAGGGTTTCGCTACTGACTCGCTCGCGAAGTTTATCCACCAGTAGCGAAAAAGCCAGTGGCGTCACTTTAGTTGGATACATGAACGTGATCTTTCCATTCTCCATCCGCTCTAACGCGAGACGCAAACGCGTCCATTCCAACTGCTGTTCAAGTACCTCTCTGCGGCACTGCTTTAGCAGTAAATTTCCCGAATCATGTTCGCTAAATGCATCAAAGAAAAGATTGCTGCTGGCCTGGATATGATTGGTGCTTTTGCGTTGGCCAGGTAAACCAGACTGGATCAAACCCGATACGCGAGCGATCTGACGGAACTGCCGTTTGGCCATTTCAGTGGCGTTCATACTTTGCCGAACGTCCTCTTCGAGTCTATCAGCAGAAAACAAACCTTGAGCTATCGCTTTCTCGATCTCGATCACATGGGGCGATTGCAAAACAATGCCATGGTCATTGCATGCCATGCTCATTGTGGTGCGTTGCAAACGCGTCAATCGGTATGCCAACACAGACGCCATGCCTTCATGCACCAAACGTCCTTCAAATGGGAAAAGAAAGGCATGGTACCCTGCTCTTTCGCGCACCAGTTCGATCAGAAGCTCATCTCTTTTTGGCACAGCGCTCCAGCGTTGCTGAAGCTCGAACAACCCTTTTAGGGATTTCATTTCGGGACCAGCAAAATGGCTTTCCGACGCTTCGTGAATCTTATCGCGCAGCGCGGTGCTCAGTTCGCTTGACAGCGGCATTCTCCCGCCCATCCATCGTGGCACCGCATCCGGAGTCCCCTTCGATCGCTTTACGTAAGCAGTGTTATCGCGAACGATCACCAATTCTACGAGCCTACCCGCAAACAAAAAACGATCCCCTTCCTTCAGCTTTGAAATAAAACTTTCTTCGACGGTACCCATCGTACTGCCGCTCATGTACCTTACCTTCATCGCCGTATCCGAAACAATGGTGCCAATATTCATGCGATGCAAAGTAATGATGCGCCGCATCGATACTTGGTACTGGTCGTCCACCAATTGAACTCGATGAAATTCCGGGTAAGCGGTCAAGGAACTTCCACCGTGAACAATGAAATCTAGAATCCATTGCCATTCGTCTTCCGTAAGATTTTGGAACGCTTGGGTTGTTCGGACTTCGTCAAACAAATCTTTTGAATGGAAACCGCCCCCGATGGCGATCGTCACGGCATGCTGGATCAAAACATCCAGTGGTTTGCTCAGCAGCAAACGAGCCTCCATCTTGCCCTGCTGGATCGCTTCCTTGGCAGCCGCCATCTCGATCAGTTCCAGAGCGTTGGTCGGAACAAAGACTAGCCGACTTTCGGCGCCGGGTTGGTGACCACTTCGCCCCGCACGCTGCAGCAAACGAGCCGAGCCTTTAGGGCTGCCCACTTGAAGGACAAGATCTACCGCTGAAAAGTCGACCCCTAAGTCAAGGCTGCTCGTACAAACGACGGCTCGCAACTTACCACTTCGCAACCCATTTTCGACCCAGTCGCGCACACTGATATCTAGCGACCCATGATGGACAGCGATCTGTCCTGCCCAATCAGGACGATGTTGCAACAAATGCTGATACCAAATTTCCGTTTGCGATCGCGTGTTCGCAAAAACCAACGCGCTCGCGACCTGTGAAATTTGCTCCGATACTTGTCGCACCATGCGTGTTCCAATATGGCCAGACCACGGGAAACGTTCCATCTTGTCGGGTATCAAAGATTCAAGCTTCAATCGCTTTTTGCTTTTACCTTGGATGATCTTACGTGGAACGGTGGATGCAACCCCAAACAATGCCTCTCCTGCTTCGTCCAGATTGCCAAGCGTGGCGGAGAGTCCCCAAGTTCGCAGCGATGGATTGAGCCTGCGAAGTCGGGCCAATGCCAACTCCACTTGCACCCCTCGCTTACTGCCTAGCAATTCATGCCATTCGTCTACAATCACCCCCTCGATCTGACTCAATTGCGATTGCAACGCAGCGTGTGTCAGCAAAAGACAAAGACTTTCTGGGGTTGTAATCAAAGCAGTCGGCAACCGCTTGAGTTGTTTAGCCTTAACGCTAGCAAGACTGTCGCCCGTGCGAGATTCTAAAAGCCAAGGGAGCTTCATCGCTTCAATCGGAGATCGGAGGGCATTTTCAGTGTCGGCGGCCAAAGCGCGAAGCGGTGTAATCCACAACACGCGCAGCGGCGGCGGATTCTTCGGATTCCATTGGTCTTGATCTTTGTTCTGCTTTAACCAACTCAGTATTGGTCCAAGCCAAACAGCAAGCGTCTTTCCTGTCCCTGTAGCCGAATGAACTAAACCGCTAGAACCCTCAGCATAAGCTTTCCATGCGTCTCGTTGGAAAGGAAACGGCTTGTGTCCTTTGCTCTCAAAGTAATCGAGCAGGCGTTTCAATGGAACTTGGTTGGGCACTGTGGAATGTGACTACTAATGGCTAATTGGTTTGAATTGGTTACGTTGCGTTTTGCAGTTGAAATACGTTGCTGAAATCTCGTACTCGTACTCAATGAAATGGTACTCGTACTCGATTCAACGGCAAAGCGAGTACGAGTACCGGCTAACGCCTGAGTACGAGTACGAGAATACCCGAACACCAAAATTCTTGTTTAGACTCTCTCGTTGGCTACTGTTCACTATCCTTGAGGCTCCGAGTCGGGCAATAAACCCATCAATTCATTCAGGGTATTCGCGTCCTCCGGTTTCTTATCATGTCTCCATCGCACGATTCGAGGGAAACGTGTTGCGATTCCACTTTTGTGACGCGAACTGATTTGCAACCCTTCAAACGCGAGCTCCATTACCAAAGCAGGCGCGACGCTCCGCACTGGTCCAAACGCTTCTTTTGTGTTTTGACGAACGAATCGATCGATCTTTTTGATTTCCCGATCGTCCAACCCACTATATGCTTTTGCAAAGGGTACCAATCTGTCGCCGTCCCAGAGTGCGAAAGTATAGTCCGTGTAAAGCCCCGACCGCTTTCCGTGACCCTTCTGAGCGTAAATCAGCACGGCATCGATCGTGTAGGGCGAAACCTTCCATTTCCACCACACCCCGCGAACTCGCCCTACTTCGTAAGCTGCATTCCATCGCTTTAGCATCAAGCCCTCTGCATTCATGGCTCGGCTTTGGCCGCGAACTTTGGACCATTCATCCCAGGAATTTCCTGGAATGAGTTGGGTGACGCAAAAGTTGGGATGGTTCACTGTCGAAAGCAGATTTTCCAACCGTCGCCTCCTTTCGGAGAATTGCAAAGTTCGAATGTCTTGTCCTGCATCTTGAAGCAGATCAAACGCTTGAAAGATGACGGGCACTTCTTTCAAAAGCTTGTTGCTAACCACTTTTCTACCAATTCGCTTCTGAAGCTGCGCGAAAGGCAGCACTTGATTCTCGCCTAACGACGCCAAGATCTCGCCGTCAAGAACTGTTCCATCAGGCAAAAGTTGAGCGGCGGATTCGATTTCGGGCCAGCGGTTCTCCATAAGCTCTTCACCTCGCGACCAAACAAAAACCTGTTGGTCGCGTCGAATCACTTGTCCTCGAATTCCATCCCATTTCCATTCGGCTGCAAAGTCGCTGATTTTTCCAATTCCTCCTGGGCCCAATTCCGGATCAAACAATGCGGGATCAACCGGATGCGCTAAACAAAAAGGAAAGGGCTGACTGGAAATGGTGTCTTGAACTTCTTTTGAAATCAACTTCTCAAAGAATTCCGCAGTGGGCTTCCAAGTACCCATCAGACGATGCGAAATGACATCGGAGGATACACCAGCGTACTCCGCCACAGCACGCGTCACCATCGACTTGCTAACGCCTACTCGAAATGCGCCCGTAATCAGTTTTAAAATTACCAATCGCATCTCCAACGGGGTTTCATTCCAAATCGCGACAACGACTTGATGCTGTTCTGCTTCCGCCATCCCTCGCAACGGTATTAGTCGCTGTTCTACCCAAGTCGATAGTGACTCATCGCTGGCCAAGTTGCCCGGCGGTACCGTTAAAGTTAAGGTCTCCGCCAAATCCCCAACCGTGTGATAAGATTCCTCGAATAGCCAAGGTGGGATATCGGCCTCTTGTGCGGCCCACGCCCGAAGTAGTTTTGTTGGGACCAATTGTTTCAACTTGGATCCGCAAAGGAAATAGGTCGCCCAAGCAGCATCCGCATGATCCGCTTCGCGAAAGTAGTTGACCAATGCCGTTAGCTTTTCATTGGTTTTGGTCGTTCTATCAATTGCATCGAACAAGGCAGCAAACCGAATCATGAAGTCGTGGCCTCAATCTCTGGTGATTCGTTTCCTTGACCGATTGGTTCGTCGATAAAATCCTCGTCACTCGATTCTTCTTCATCCTTATCTTCTTCACCCAGATCTCGACCTAGCAAGTCCAGCACACGTGCATCCCGTCCCTGTTCGACAAGATACCGCGCCACCGTTGCTGTGAATCCATGCGTTAACCAAACTGTTTCGGGGTTGCATTCATGGATTGCCGTCATCAGTGATGGCCAATCTACATGGTCGCTTAAAACATATCCACGATCAACCGATCTTCGGCGACGAGCACCCCTAACAGCCATCCAACCACTCGCCATAGCTGTACTGTAACGACCGAACTTTTTAAGCCAAGGAGTACCATGGACGCTGGGAACAGCTACAACCATCGCTCCCTTCCAATCATGCTTCCCTGTAACAGATCCGACATAGGTGGTTTCAGGTAAATGGATTCCTGTTCGCCGGTAAGCCTCGTTTCCTTTTTGAACAGCTCCGTGGCAATAAATTGTTCCGATCGTAGGATCCAGTCCGGCAAGCAATCTTTGGCTCTTGCCAATAGCGTATCCATACAGCACGCAACACTTCCCCTGCTCGCGGCAATCTCGCCACCATTGATTGATCGACTCGAATACCACTTGTTGAGATGGCCATCGGTAGATAGGTAAACCAAAAGTCGATTCGCTGATCATGTGGTGACAACGCATGGGTTGCCATGAATCGCAAGTCGAATCGTACCCCAGTTTGTAATCGCCTGTGATTAAAATCACCAAGCCCTGGTACTCAAGACGAATTTGTGCTGAGCCTAAGATATGGCCCGCAGGGTAAAAACTGATTTGAACACCGCCGATTGTGATCGTTTCGCCATAGGGCAAAAAACGAAATTCAGCATCCGGACTCATCCGCATTCGCAGTAATTGCTCACAGGGTTTCGCAGCAAGGTACCGTTTGCAACCCCAGCGAGCGTGGTCCGAGTGCGCGTGGGTGACCACCGCCCGATTAACGGGTAAACATGGGTCAATATAAAAGTCGCCCGGTACGCAGTACAAACCCCGCGAAGTCGACTCCAAAACATCCTTCATATGTACGTTGCCAATTGCAAACTGACTTGATCTGTTTTGATGGTGATAGCCTACAGAATCTTCAACGTATCGCTTTTACAAAGTAGTAACCGCATGTCATCACCGAATCTCAGTCCCGATCTGTTATTATCTTACCCAGGCAAGCTTAAGTTGTGCCCAAATCAGAAAATTCCATAGCCGAAGTCGCCAGACTTTGGACGCATGCTAATTTGTTACAATATTGGACTAATGCTCCGTCCAGATTAAAGTTTTGGGTAGCGGAATTCGTAAGAATTCCGAAGTCGGTGTAAACGGCGGCCAAACCTACGACATTCAGATGTCTTACGACATCTGCTACCAGCATCCAACCCTAATTTTTGAATTGGACAGAGCACTAGGTTCCCACACCAATAGAAACAAAACAGTGCGATATTGAGGCGCCAACTATGCAATCAAACCAAATCCTGATGAAAACGATGATGCAACGCATTTTGGTTGTGCTTATATGTTCTTGCCATATTGGATCTGTTGCATGGTCACAAGAGTTAAAAGCTGGTGCGTTTGCGAGGTCAATCGATCCTCAAACTTTCCCTGTTTGGGTTAACGGTGGAATCGCAGGAAAGAAGGCAGATCGAGTTCTTGATACATTGTTTGTGCGATGTCTTGTGCTGGAAGAATCTGGACACAAGGTTGCCATAGCTATCGTCGATAACTGTATCTTGCCGCATGAAGTTACTGATACGGCAAAGACGATTATTCAAAAGCGTATGGGCCTTCCGCCAGAGTGTGTTCTGATTGCCGCCACACATACGCATTCAGCAGTATCGGTCGCTGGCGTTCACGGATGCCCTGTGCAAGATGATTATGCAAAAGAACTTCCTAGTTGGATCGCCGATGGGATCGCCTCTGCAAACGATCGATTGCAACCTGCACAATATGGAACGGCTTCGGTAGTCTCGGACAAATTTATTCATTGCCGAGATTGGTTGATGAAGCCCGGAAAAGCTAGGTCGACGCCATTTTCAGGTCGCACAATGGACGATGTGAGCATGAACCCAGGTTTCGAGAACGCCGACAAACTTGCACCGGTTGGAACGATAGATCGAGTGATCCCCATATTGTCGATTCAAGACCTCGAAGGTCGTGCTATCGCATTGCTCGCTAGCTTCAGTACGCACTATGCAGGCGCTAAGCCACTTTCGTCAGACTACTTCGGCGTGGTTGCAAAAAAGCTTGGTAAGGCAATGCGTCCCGATGACCCTGATGCGTTTGTAGGGCTGATGGCAAATGCGACTAGTGGGAACGCTAACTGTATTGATTTTAGTAAACCTCGCGAACCATTCACCTATGTAGATGTCGGCGACTACATTGCCGACCAAATTCTTTCTGTCGTCCCAACCATTAAATATTCAAGTCAAGCGACCCTTGATTCCGCTTTCAATAGCTTCGATGCCCCTGTTCGTATGCCAAAGCAGGAAGAAGTTGATGAAGCAAAAGCTTGGGTAAAGTCCAACCTTGGTGATCGACTACCAAAGACCATGGACGAGAACTATGCCAGAGAAACAATTTTGTTGAGCGAGTTACCAGCCACTCGCCGAATGAACCTTCAGGCCTTTCGACTCGGTGACTTCGCAATCGCAGCCAACCCATGCGAATCGTATTGCGAGACAGGACTCAAGATTCGACAAGCGAGCCCGTTCTCGTTGACAATGAACATCGGTCTTGCAAACGGACATTGTGGCTACATACCACCACCTGAAATGTTTCAACTAGGTGGATACGCGACGTGGCGCTGCAGATCAAGCTGCCTGAACGAGCAAGCCGAACCGACCATGGTCGAAGGGATTACTAACCTACTGGCGGATCTTAATCAACGTAAGGTACATGCAACGGTTCCTCTAACAAAAAATGTTTCACTTCCAAATTCACCGTTATCACCTTTGCAGTCTCTGGGCGCATTTGAATTAGAAGAGGGCTTCGCGATTGAGCTCGTCGCATCTGAGCCGCAAGTTGTCGACCCAGTATCAATGCAGATCGACGAAAAAGGACGAATGTGGGTAGTCGAAATGAGAGACTACCCAAGTGGTGTCGAAGAACCCCAATGTCGGATTGTCGTGCTGGAAGACCACGATGCAGACGGAATGATGGAAACCAGTCACACTTTTGCGGAAGGCCTTCAATTTGCAACGGGACTCCAACCGTGGCGTGACGGAGTACTCGTAACCGTTGAAGAAAAACTGCTCTTCTTACGCGATACAGACGGAGATCTTAAGGCAGACAAAATCGAGACATGGTTGACCGGGTTTTCTAAGTCGAATTCCCAGCTTCGCGCTAACCACCCGACCATTACGGCGGATGGGTGGCTTACGATCGCGAGCGGACTTCGCGGTGGTGTAATCTCGCTTGATTCATCACTTGGGAATGATCATCCCGCGATCGATATTGCAGGGAGTGATGTTCGATTCCACTTGGTTCGGAAGAATATTGAAAGCATTACAGGTCCTTCGCAGTTTGGTTTGTCTTTCGACAATGTTGGTCGGCGGTATGGTTGTTCGAATAGACAACCCTGCTTTGAAATCGTCGCAGATCGTGAAGATGTAAACATAAGTCCTTTGGCAGGATTTGCACCATCACTGAATCAGGCACTACCCTCCGAGGCCAACTCGAAGGTTTATCCGCTGATCAATGCATGGACAACATCAACTCATCACGCTGGGCAGTTTACGGCTGCGTGCGGAGTATGCGTGACTCACAGTGAACTTTTTGGTAGTCCAGAGTCGACAACTGTATTGACATGCGAACCGACAGGCGGCCTCGTTCAGCGAAAAGTTTTAAGTCGCGTCAATGGTTTTGGTACAGAGAGGGAGAGTCATAGTTCACTACCATCTGGTTCGCATCAACGAGAATGGCTAGCCAGCCACGATCCTTGGTTTCGTCCAGTCGATCTTTATGAGGGACCGGACGGTGCGATCTACATTGTCGATATGTATCGAGCCGTTATTGAACACCCGGAGTGGGTTCCAAGCGAGCTAAAAAATCGCCCTGATCAACGTATGGGAGATTCACAGGGGCGAATCTATCGTGTTGTTAAAACCACTACAAAAGACAACCGGTCTCGCGGTTTATCAAAGCCTATACAAGACGTTGCACAAGCAATCGATTGCCTTTCAAGAAATGACTCATGGTTGCAGCGTCAGGCAAGCAGAATGATTCTGCAAGCGATCGTCGGGAATGATTTCTCAGAAAGTTCTGAATCGAAGCTTCGAGACTTACTTCAGAATTCGTCGAAGCAATCCAACATAAGCACTGCAAATCAATGCGCAGGATTGTTGAGTGCGGCCGGTAAGTTCGTTCAGCAAGATCTGTTACACATGCTAGACAGTCCACAGCAAGAAATCCAACTCATCGGGCTAAGTGTCGGCAGGCAGGTTGCACATTCGCTTTCCCATGTAGCAATAGATCAAAAGGCGATAGATGCTGTCACTTCCTGTGTTGCAAGTGAAGACGCCGAGGAGTCTCGACTAGCTGGTTGGCTGTTGGCTAGGCTACCATCGGACTATCTGTTTCCCCAATCGCATATTTCTGCAACCGTGAATCAAGTCTTGTTGAGACCAAATGATCGCCATCTATGGATGTCCGTTGCAGCCATGTATCGAAACCAAATGGATGAATTTGTTAAGGCCTACCTGAACGCAGCTATGTCTACTTCTAACTCCGCAGATGCGATGACTGAACCAAGTGTGGAGGCGCTCGCACTCGAGAAGTTAGTGAGTTGGCATTTAAAGCAGAAGACATCCGATTCGTCTCGCTACTTCGTGACTGCCGCGAAATTGGTTCAGGAAAAGGATTCAAAGTTTTCAAATCGCGCCGTGGCGGTTGGACTCGGTGTTTTGCTTGGAGTAAATAAGACCGGTAAAGCGGATTTGCTAAGTGATGAATTCGTTGCCGGTCGTTTGAACGATCTAGCATCGCCGCATTCGCCTAAAGAACTTCGAATCCAAGCGATACGACTTCTTGGTCGGTCCAGTAACAACCACGCATCAGATATCGTTCAACAACACCTTGAGGATTCGGACAAAAACATCGTTCAAGAAGTGATTAATGCCTTAGGAAAAGCGGACAGCCCTTCGTTCTTGCAGTGGTTACTAAGCGAGTACGCTACCGCACCAAGCGACGTTCGTCAGTCGATGTTCGCTGCGATTCGAAACCATCCTCATCGGTTGGAAAGATTTTTAGAAGCTTTAGAGTCGAAGCAAATTTCGATTCGGTTGCTAGACGCGAGTCAGTTGCAATCCTTGCGGACTATTGATTCACCTCAATTGAGAGCGAAAATTGGTAAATTGATTTCAAGTAGCGTTAACAAAGATCGCGAAAAAATTGTGCTTGAGTATTCCGAGCAATTACGCGGTCGTATTGTCGGCAATGACCCAAGTATTGGTAAAGCTTTGTTCAAAACCAATTGCGCTGGTTGTCATCAAGTAGATGGTATTGGAACCAGCATTGGTCCTAATATATCAGACTCTCGCGAGCACACTTACGAGAAACTCCTCGTAGCGGTTCTCGATCCAAACCGAGCGATCGATGCAAACTATTTTCGGTATCTTGCATTGACCGACGAGGGGGAAACGGTTGAAGGTTTGCTACGAGAATCTAACGCTCAATCTGTCACGCTAGAGAATCGCGATGGTGTAAAACGTTTATTAAACCGCGATGAACTTTTGGAGTTTAAGAGTACGGGTACATCAATGATGCCCGAGGGAATTGAGTCGCAGATCTCAGTTGAGCAGATGGGTGAATTGATTTGGTATTTAAAAAATTGGCGTTACGTCGCGCAGAACGTTCCTGCAACCGCGAAGCTTCCGTAAGCTCAATCGGTGTCAGAAGAATGAAATGATCGCCGCTTCTTGGCCAACTCTGCTATTTTTTGCGTTTAATCGTACTCGTGCTCAATGTAATGGTACTCGTACTGCTACTCGCCGGAGCGATTCAAATCGATGAGGAACACAAGGTGAGACAAGTATTCATGGAAGGACAGCAGATAGTCTATTTCGCTTAGCATTTTGATAGATTGCCAATCACATATTGAAAGAATCATATTGAACAACAAGCGAGTGTTGGTAACGGACTTCGATGGAACGATGACCGATCGCGACTTTTATTCGCTGGTGGTAGAGCAATTACTACCGCGCGACTTGCCTGACTATTGGGTTGATTATCGAGCGGGCAGGCTTACGCATTTTGAGGCTTTGCAAAAGTACTTTCAGGCAATTCCAACCGATGAATCAACTGTACTCAAGCTTATCAACCAAATGAAGTTGGTGCCGAATTTAAAGGATTCTGTTTCGCATTTGGAAGCATCGGGATGGCGGATTGTGATCGCATCAGCAGGTTGCGAGTGGTACATCGATAAGCTGTTATCGATCGCAGACGTGAACCTGGAAGTACACGCTAATCCAGGACGATTTGAAAGTGGTCATGGGTTGCGAATGGAAATGCCTATCGAGTCCCCGTTCTTAAGCCACCTTTATGGCATTAACAAAGCCGGAATCGTTCGGCACTTTTTAGAAACAGGTGCCACCGTCGCGTTTGCGGGTGATGGTTTCCCGGATGTCGAAGCGGCTAAGATGGTCACTGCAGATTTACGATTCGCGCGTCGTGACTTGGCTGATGTATTGAAACGCGATAGGGCAGAGTTTCAACCTTTCAGCTGTTGGTCGCAGATTGCTGATCGGCTGATTGAGATTACCAAACTATGAATCGAATGATCACACGCGTAACTATTCCGACGTTGGTCAGGATCAAGCCAGGGGCATTGGCTAGAAGTGGAATCTATCTTGACCGGATGGGCCATCAACGCGTTGTCGTCTTTCAAAGCAAGGGGTTGCCAAATGGAATCATCGATCTGCTTCGAGGCGCGTTGGCTGATTCGAAGATCGAAGTTGTTGCTTGGAACGAAGTAAACGATAATGTCTTCGAGCACGCGATCACGTTTTTTCGTGAGCTTCATGATCGTCCGACAGCCATTGTCGCCGTCGGTGGTGGGAAAGCGTTGGACATGGCTAAGTATGTTGCTTTTCTAGGTAAGCTTCCGTTTTTCTCAATACCAACATCGTTATCGAACGATGGTTTTTGTAGTCCGCAGGTAAGTTTGACGATCGAGGGAAAGCGTCGCTCGTTAGCAGCCGCTATGCCGTTTGGAGTCATTGTCGACACGCGAGTGTGTGCACAGGCACCGCGAAGTCTCAGCCTATCGGGTGTTGGAGATCTGGCAGCCAAGTTTACAGCCATTCGCGATTGGAAGTTATCATTCCACAACACGGCAGAGCCAGTTGACGATTTCGCCGCTTTGCTTTCGGACGGAAGCGTCCATGCCTTCATGGCCAGCCCGCAACTCGACGAAACAGGGTTACGTCAGCTCGCCACCTCTTTGATGATGCACGGAATTGCGATGGAGGTTTGTGGTTCTTCACGTCCAGCGAGTGGAAGCGAACATCTTATCTCGCATGCTTTGGATCAGATTTCCGAGCGTCCCCGATTACACGGTTTGCAAGTTGGAGTCGCGACCTATTGGATGAGCTTACTTCAGAAACAAAGCTCGAATGACATCGCCGAACTATTCGCGGCAACCGGGTTCTGGGACATCGTCATTGAAGATCCCTTCCTACTTCCCGAATGGCTGGAAGCTTTGGATAAAGCTCCCTCAATCAAGCCAGGTTACTTCACCGTTCTAACACTGCCAGGTTCCAGACAGCAAGCCATCGATGTTTTAAATAGCGATCACAAGCTTCGCAAATGTTTTAAAGAGTGAGTGCTATTCGTTCAAAATCTCGGATTGCATATCTGCACAATCGATCAGCTTCGCTCAGATCTCTATAAGCAGCATCATCGGTGATTTATGAAACGGAAACACTTTCAGTTATTTAATTACCAAATGCTTTATAGGTACGATAAGTTGAAGATCCTTTTCGGTTTCGGTTGACACTTCGCGAAGTCGATCTGTAGTTCTGCGACATGGGCATCTTTTGTGTGATTACCTTCGAGATATGAGTTTTGTCTAATGCACCGTTTACGTCGATATTTGTGGGGTGCAGTAGCGATGACGGCTGTTGCAGCTATTCTTCGGAGGATGGCTGTTATGATGGGTTGGGAGTTACCAAGCCAAGTCGGAACAATGATATTGTTTTCGCCACTCTTGGCTTGTGTATCGATCGTTGCTTGGCAACCATATTCAGCACAAGCACGATTTCGATTGAATTCGATTTTCTTGTGGCTTTTATCCCTTAGTATCGCAACTTGCTTTTTCTTTCTTTGGAATTGGATCTTTCATGACGGCGTGTATGATCGCCAGGCTCTTATTGCAAACGCATATCATTGGGTTGTTTATTTCTGTGTGGCTTGGATTTGTTTGAGGGTTTTGGCTGCGATTTCAAGCTCGTGGTTTATTCCTCGTTTGAAACCAGATCCGATTCGTTTGATCGATCTCTTTATTGGGCTAACGCTTGCCGCGATTGTGATGGCTTGCTTTCGAGTGTTACCAAAGATTGGCGAGTGGAGCAGTTATCCGGCGATGACTCAGTTTGTGCACGCCGCCTGGGGGGCATTCATGTTTTCTGTGTTGTGGATTGTACTCGCCTTGGCAATAGCGAATCGAACTTATCGCGTTTGGATTATCATGGGAATCGTTTTCGCTACCTCAGGTACACGAATCGCTTCGCCGTATGTTACGGCTCAAATCGAAGGTTATTGGACTGATCGAAATATTGAGATCGTTGCTTCATCTTCTCCTATATTCCTGAAAAGATCTGTTTCGTTACCCTTACTCCCTAAGCAGATTGGTAATCGACGGATTTTTACCGAGGCACGCGTTGTGAGTATCCCACGCCTTGAGGAGCGAATCGTCGAAGCAATCGCACAAGTTGCATCGATTCTCATTGTGATGCTTTTGATTACTGCAAAACCGGTAACGACTGACGCAGCGAAGTTGGATTTGCAGACGTTTGATTCGGAATAGATCGATTCATAGAACCCGATTGACGGCCACCTAGATCAATGGTGACATAACGAAAGCCCATCTCTCGAAGCGCGTGGTTTATTGCATCACGGCAACTTGAGTCCAGGAGACGGATCAATTCAGAATCGGCGAGTTCAACACGTGCAAGTTCGTCTGCGTGCAGTCGGACACGCACGTCGTGGAAGCCTTGTTGATGTAGCCACGCTTCCGCTGATTCAATCCGCTTGAGACGTTCCTTCGAAACGCTTTGACCATAAGCGATCCGACTTGCAAGGCAGGGACTTGCCGGGCGATGTGCAACTGGCAATTGCCAGTACTCTGCAAGTTGCCGAACCTTAGCCTTCCCGATCTTAAGATCGGCTAGCGGCGCAATGACAGCGTGTTCAGCAGCGGCCACAAGACCAGGCCGATAGTCGGACAAGTCGTCCCAGTTCGTTCCCGAGAGGACGTGCCTGAATCCGTGTTCATTTCCCCACTGAGTCGCGGATTTGTATAAATGACTTTTACAAAAGTAGCATCGCTTGGTGTCATTGCGAAGGTAATCTGGGTCGTCGATCTCTGCGGTAGGAATTTGCACGTGACGAATTCCAATAACATTGGTCACTTCGCGAGCCCACTGCAGATCAATTTCACTGACTGCGGCTCCGATGCCTGTGACCGCGACTGACCGATCACCCAAGGCAAGCCATGCTGCTTTTGCAACAACGCTACTATCGACACCTCCCGAAAAGGCGACAGCGCAAGGTTCTAAGCCAGCTATAGAACGCACAAGTTGCTCCGCTAGCCCTGAAATCAGATTGCCTGAATCTGCGTATGCTTCTTGATTTAAGCCGGGCAAGGGTTGAGGATTCATATTTTTCCGAGCAAAACCGCTGGTCTTCGAATACTTTGAAACCTTGAAAAGCCGCGTGTAGTATTTCTTCGTGTGGATTTTCAAGCCAATATTATTGTAGTTGACTCGACGTTACACTATCCGAAATTCGATTGTTGCGAAAACGAATCGAAAGATTAAAATTCGTCCAAATGAGTCGGCCTGACATTTCGATTATGCCAGTGGTTGAGTTTTGGTCATGCCAGTGGTTGAATGTAGAGGCTTTCCGAAATTTTCCTTGGCGTATTGGTTACAAATTTATTGCCGACGCAACCTTTTTTCCCCTCCGTTTCCTCTGTTGAAAAAGTCACCCCCAATGAAACTTAAGTCGCTGCTCTCCATCGCTTTTGCGATAACGGTTTTCAATACTACAACGTCTCAAGAGTCGTTCGCCGTCGCTCCCGAGATTGTAAAACTCGGGTCGCCTGAACTTACAAGTGGGATTCCGAGCGGTGCTTACAAGCTGAGCGTTATTGAGATCAAGGCATTCTTGGACAACCCGAAAAACCATGTTCCTTTAGAAGTAGTTCTACCTCTTGGGTTGGACCAAGGGAAAGACGCTATCTACATTCCCGAGGATAACCCGCTAACACGTGCAAAAATCGAGTTAGGGCGACAGCTTTATTTTGACACCCGCCTTTCTGGTGACAATTCAATCAGTTGTGCGTCCTGCCATCATCCTGACAGCGGCTACGGTTTCAACAGCCAATTTGGGATCGGTATCAAAGGTCAGACGGGCAATCGAAACTCTCCAGTTTCTTTCAATAGAATCCTAAGCAAGGCTCAGTTTTGGGACGGACGAGCGGACTCTTTAGAAGGGCAAGCTGTTGGTCCGATTGCAAACCCAATCGAAATGGGCGGCTCACACTCGGCAGTTGTCGCGCTCGTTGCGACCAACCCCGGTTACAAAATGCAGTTCGATAAAATCTTCGGACGGAAGCCAAATATCGAGGATGTTGGTCGAGCCATTGCTGCCTTCGAGCGAGTCCTTGTAACCGGCCCAAGTCCTTACGACTATTCTGAACCTGTCCGAAAGATGGAAGAAGCCTTCGCAGATGATCTTGAAGATCTCGCTGCACTCAAGACAGACGATCCAGAACTGTACGGCAAGTACACCAAAGCAAAGTCATTAGCTGATGCGAATCCAATGACTGAATCTGCCAAGCGTGGTCGCACTCTGTTTTTCAGTGTGAAGTCGAATTGCTCGGCTTGCCACGTTGGTGCAAATTTCAGCGACGAGCTGTATCACAACCTGGGAGTTGGGATGGACGCCGCGACTCCAGACGTTGGGAGATTTGCGGTGACGAAGGATGAAAAAGACCTTGGAGCGTTTAAGACTCCAACAATTCGAAACATTGTTCAACACGGTCCTTACATGCACGACGGAAGCCAAAAGACTCTCGAAGAGGTCGTCGAATGGTACGCTAAGGGAGGACACCCGAATCCAACCCTCAGCAATAAGATTCAAAAGCTTGACCTGTCGGCTCAGGACAAAGCTGACTTAGTCGAGTTTATGAAGTCTCTTACTGGACCGCTTCCGGTTGTGGCGACGAATAAACTACCAGAGTAGTTTACGTAGCAACGAGTTCGGCGGTCGCCTTCAAAAGTGCGATCGCTACAGCTAACGATCGTGATCTATGGAATCGCCCTTTATAAGCGAAGCTGACCTTCGTAGACAGTTTCATGAACTCGCCGAATTGGCGGGTTCCTTAGCACATGAGATTAAGAACCCGCTTTCTGTAATCCACATGAACGTGGATCTGCTTGCGGAAGAACTAGAGGAGAGCGAATGGGCTGGTGTTCGAAGAGCCACTTCGAAAGTCGACATGATTCGTCAGCAGTGCGAGCGGATGGAAACGCTTCTACGCGACTTTCTGAAGTTCGCGAAATTGCGTGATTTAGATATGACGCCGGGCAGCTTGAACGAGCAGGTCTCGATTGTGCTTGACATGTTCCAAGCACAGGCGCAAAAGCAATCGATAGAAATTGTTCGGTATTTGGATCCTGATTTACCGAGTATCTCGCTCCACAAAGATTCTCTTCAATCTGCGTTGATCAACTTGGTGAAAAACGCTTTGGAGTCGATGCCCGGAGAAGGGCAACTGATTGCGAGAACTTATGGAATATCCGGTGGAGTGGCGATCGATCTAATTGATACCGGAGTCGGCATGGAAGAGACGACTGCGTTGAAAATGTTCGAACCATTCTATTCAACTAAGAATGGTGGCTCGGGGCTTGGGCTACCAACGGCAAGAAAAATCATTGAATCCCACGGAGGGCGAATTGCTGTTCAGAGCGAAGTTGGCCGCGGGACCAAATTCGTGATCGAATTCCCAACCCCAGTACGAATTCAGGGCTGAGACGAGTTGGTTTTTGTAATCAGTTCGAGTGAGCATAGCGGCTTATGTGACGCCGCCGAATTACTTAGGCATAGAGGTTGAGCATCGACAAGCAACCATCGATAGTTGCCTCGACCGCGTGTGGTGCGCCGATGCCTTTTGATAAGCTTCCGCCAGACTCTTGTAGCACGAAGCTGTTCCAAGTTTCGAGCTCGATCTCAAGAATTTCCGTTACTGCCTTAAGAGCGGCCACATCATGCGACTGCTCGGCTACGAGTACCGTCTTTAACAAGTAGATATAGAGGTCAACCACACCGGTTGCAGCCGGATTGCTTCGGTCGGTAACCCCATCCAGTAGTTCACCCAGAATATCGCGGACTCGTATCATCCAGGCAGCGGCTTCGTCGTACCGCTTTTCTTGCCACATGTCAGCACAAACTTGGCAAAGTCCTACGGCCTTGCGAATCAGAAGAAAGCGTAGTTTCGCCGGTGACGCCGACTCAACTTCCTGAAGTAGGAATACATCTGGGTCGCTCAAGGGGTCCACTCCATCAGGTACTTGGTCGTAAATCAGGACTCCCAACTGCTTTGAATTAGCCGCAAAGTTTGTCCCGACGATTTTATCGGCTGCAAATTTGCGAATTAGAAATTTATTTCTTTCGCGAAGAATCGTCCGGATTAGTTAGATTGTAGGGCGTGGGCAAAATCAACCAAAGAAATCATTTAGGGACTCGCTCTTCCGTCTTGCGGGGAACAGGTTACTATTCCAAGCTCTGGTAAAGCTAAATTCCTTCGCAATGGGACGAAAAGTAGACTTGATGTTAAGGCACTTCGCCATCGTTTCCTCATTTTGCCTGCTTGTTTCAAGCAGTCTGATAGCGTACGCACAGAACGAACCAGCAGCGATTACGGCAGCGGAAGCCGCTGTGGTTGAAGTACCAACAGTTGAAGTACCAACAATCGGAGCCAAGGCAATCGAACCCCAATCGGTCCCGCCCACGCCAGAACCGGGATCGCAGGGTACTACTGCTTCCAAAGCCCAGCCTTCGGATGAAGTAGTTGTTGATAACGCTTCAAAATCTGTTGCGACCGGAAGTGGTACCACGGCAAAACCACTTAGGCAGATTTCGAGAAACGCAATCAGCTACCCACTTCTCATCCTGTTCAGCTCGGTGGTGATTGCCCTTGGGATAACGACCGCGATTGCTCGATATCTTACTAGGCAGCCAAATTCTTCGTTCAACCCAGCTCAGCTTCAGCGATTTGTGCTTCGGCTTCGAGCTTGGTGGACTATTTGTTTGTTCGTTGTGTTTGGATTAGTTGTCCATCGAATCGGAATCATCATCTTGTTCGGCTTGATTTCGTTTTGGGCTTTTCGCGAATTCATCACCATGACGCCAACGCGACGTGGAGACCATCGAGCTTTGTTTTGGAGCCTTGTTGTCTTTACGCCGCTTCAATATGTTTTGATTGGTTTGGGTGAAACGAATTGGGAATGGAAATCGGGGGAGCCTGTCGATTTCTATGGGGTCTATAGCATCATGATTCCGGTTTATGCATCGTTGTTCATTCCGGCCCGGATTGCGATGGCGGGAGATCATAAGAGATTTCTAGAGCGGTCAGCACAGATCACAAGCGGATTGTTGATTTGTGTGTACGCACTTTCTCACGTACCAGCACTGCTCGATTTGGACCTTGCCGATTCGTCGCATAATCGTTGGACTGGTAGCAGCGAAGGTTTAGTGTTTTTCTTTATCTTGATTTCACAAGTCGCGGATGTGTTGCAGTGGTCTTGGGGACAGATTGCGGGCAAGCATGTGGTCGCCAAGGAAATTAGTCCTTCACGCACTTGGGAAGGCTGTATCGGAGGTTCATTATCGGCCGGCTTAGTAGGTGCCGTTCTTTACAAAGTCACACCGTTTCAAATGGGTGAAGCGGCACTTATTAGTATCATCATTGCGTTCGTTGGATTTGCCGGCGGCATGACGATGTCAGCCATTAAGCGAAATCGGAATGTTCAAGATTATGGTACCTTGGTGCTTGGTCATGCAGGAGTGCTGGATCGAATTGATACGATTTGTTTTTCTGCTCCCGTCTTCTATCACATCACTCGCTTCTTCTTTTCAATCTAACTCATGTTTTTCGATACGCACGCCCATTTAGCTGACGAAGCGATTCAACTGAATTTGGAAGAGATACTTAAGCTGGCGTCCAACGCGCGAGTAGAAAGAATCCTTTGCGTTGGAACGACTGCCTCGTCAAGCAGAATGGGTATCGATATCGCCAACGCAGACCGTTCTAGCCCGCAGGTGTATGCGAGTGTGGGCGTGCACCCAAACTATGCGCACCAAGCTTCTGATGAAGATTGGAAGAAGATCCGCTCGATGGCGCCGGAGGCTCGCGTGGTCGCTTTGGGCGAAACGGGGCTGGACAAACACTGGGACGATTGTGATTGGGATACGCAGGTTGAAAATCTAGATCGCCATTGGGATTTAAGCTTTAAGTCGGGGCTGCCTGTAATCCTCCATTCGCGGGATTGCGAGCTTGAGATGCTTGAGGAACTTGAAAAAGCTTCGGCTCGCTTTGATAAACCACTTCATGGAATTATGCATTCATTCGTTGGGGCAGCGTCTACTGCGGAGCGTTGTATTAAGCTCGGTCTTCACATAAGTTTTGCTGGGATGGTTACCTATAAAAAGGCAGACGATCTGCGCGCAATAGCTTCGATCATTCCCGAGGATCGCCTGTTGATCGAGACTGATTCGCCCTATCTGACACCCGAGCCTTATCGTGGTCGAAGGCCGAACACGCCGGCGAACGTTGTTCATACTGCCGAGTGCATCGCGAAGGCTCGTGGTTGTTCGCTCACGGAAATCGCAAAACTTACGACAGCCAACGCATGCCGACTTTTCTCGGTTCCTTGAGCCGACGGCAATAGCGACTCAGGCTCAAAGTGTAGAATTCGTTAGGGTTTTAAAAGACTTTTTTGTAAACGCAAAAAGAATGGCAATCGCTCAAGTGTCGGTCACTTAACCGAAATTTTCTACGGTGCCGTAGTCACCCTCGCACCGCAACACTTCATAGCGGGTTGCACAATTGACAATGTTCAACGATCTTATATAGATTCGGATTGAAGCTCTTCGTTTCCGTTCACAGAACCTTCGTCAACAATATTTTCTATGAAACTCGCCCGTATTCGTACTGCCGCCGGAATTTGTGTGGCTCGTGTAGAAGAACAATTTGTACAAGTGCTCGATCTTTCATCGGCTGGGTTTGCGACGCTTGGTGAGCTGCTTTCGGCCAGTAATCTTTCGGACGTCGTCAAATTGATAGATTTAATCGGCGATCCCATCGCAATCGATTCGGTTGACTGGCTTCCACCGATCGACAATCAAGAGGTTTGGGCGGCTGGGGTGACTTACAAGCGATCGCAAACCGCACGCATGGAAGAGTCGGAAGCGGCGGCGAGCTGTTATGATCGTGTTTACACTGCTGCCCGACCCGAGCTCTTCTATAAAGCCACTCCGTCACGTTGTAGTGGCCAAGGTGGACTGCTTCGGATTCGTTCCGATGCGACTTGGAATGTTCCTGAACCGGAACTCGCTTTGGTGCTTAGCCGCGACGCAAAGATCGTTGGCTATACGATCGGAAACGATATGAGCTCACGAGATATCGAAGGAGATAATCCTTTGTATTTACCACAAGCCAAGGTCTACAATCAGTGTTGTGGTTTGGGGCCATGGATCACGTTGGCTGAAAAAATGCCCGAGCGTTCCACCATTGGTATACGTCTCTCAATCCATCGAGGCTCTGAGCAAGTCTTCTCGGGAAAGACCTCCATTGCAGAGATGGCTCGCGAGTTTGAAGATTTGGTCCAGTGGTTGTTCCGCGACAACGACTTTCCATACGGTGCGTTCATGCTGACCGGAACAGGCGTCGTTCCCGATAGCGACTTCACCCTACATGCGGGTGATGTGGTATCCATTGAGATCGATGGAATTGGTACATTGAGTAACACAATCGTTCAAGGAAAGTAGCCGTCGCTCCGATTTGAGCCGTCCATCATTTGTAACTCTTTTGTATTTTCGAAATAGGCTTTATGACTACAGCAACTACCACCGGTCAATCAGCGTCTATCCAATCCTCCAGCGAGGCATTGGTTTTGATTGACGGTTCATGGCGACCTGCGTCTGCTTCCGGAACATTCTCTGCGACTAATCCAGCGACGGGAGTTGCGATTGCAGAAAAGTATCCGATTAGTACTTGGAGCGACATCAACACGGCTTTGGATGCATCCGTGAAAGCATTCGAGGAACTGCGTTGTTTACCTGCCGAGCGAATCGCTAATTTTCTTGAATTATTTGCAACGAAAATTGAGCAATCAAAAGATAAACTCGTTGCGATCGCAAACGAAGAAACCGGACTTCCCACCGCACCACGTTTATCGGATGTAGAGCTTCCACGAACGTTTAATCAGCTTCGAGCCGCCGCCGCCGCAACGCGAACCGGATCATGGGCGCAAGCAACGATCGATACGAAAGCCAATATCCGATCTGTTTACGAAGGCCTCGGTCCTGTTTGTGTCTTCGGTCCAAACAACTTCCCGTTCGCGTTCAACAGCCTTGCGGGTGGTGACTTTGCCGCGGCGATCGCATCAGGAAATCCTGTCATCGGTAAATCCAACACTTCACACCCTGGTACGACAAGGGCGTTTGCCGAGTTGGCGTGGGAAGCGATTGAAGAGCTAAATATGCCCCGAGGTATGGTTCAATTGCTCTACCGAACAAGCCACGAAGACGGGGAGAAATTGGTTTCAGATACACGTGTTGGTGCCACTGGGTACACCGGTAGTCGTCACGCTGGGTTGAAACTTTATGAAGCTGCTTCGAAAGCCGGGAAACCGTTTTATGCTGAATTGTCCAGTGTAAATCCGGTTGTGATTTTGCCCGGTGCCTTGAAAGAGCGACGTGTAAAGTTGGTCGAAGACTACGTTGCGAGTGGCTTGGCTGCAGTGGGCCAGATGTGTACTAGCCCAGGAATCGTGCTTTTAATCGAATCGCCTGAAGCTGGCTCGTTCGTTGAGGAAGTTGCCGAAAAATATAAGTCGGCAGCAGCGGGAACTCTCCTTAGTCGTTCCGTTCAACAATCTCTCCATCGAAGTGTTCAGTCGCTTGTAAGCTTCGGTGCAACACTTGTTACAGGTGGAGAAGTTGTTCCTGGCGATCGATGCGCTCTGACCAACACGATCCTTCAAGCAACCGGCAAGCAATTCTTGCAATCGCCCGAAAACTTCCAAACCGAAGCTTTTGGTAATGCAGCTTTGATGGTTCTATGTTCAGACCTCAATGAACTCCATCAAGTACTTCGGACACTCGAGGGAAATCTCACTGGATCAATCTATTCGCATACCGGTAACGAAGACGATGCGTCTTATTCAGTCATCAGTAAGACTTTGATTTCGAAGGTCGGACGTTTCCTCAACGACAAAATGCCTACCGGCGTTGCGGTGACCGCAGCGATGAATCACGGCGGACCTTATCCTGCCACGTCTCACCCAGGTTTTACGGCGGTTGGAATCCCCGGTTCCATGTTGCGATTTGCAAAGCTTACTAGCTACGACGCTGTTCGTCACGATCGGTTGCCCTGGTTACTTAAGAACAAGAATGTCACTGGAAAAACCTGGAGAAGCGTCGACGGTCAGTGGACTGTTTCAGATGTCGCTTCGTAACGGATTGTTGTTGTTCGGTGCTTGGTTGCTCGCTATTGGTTTGTATTTCACTTCGAAAGCTTCCCTGGCTAGCAAAACTTTCAATCCGTGATTTCATCCCATTCGCTTGAGTTATTCGACCCGGAACAGAGTATCAATAACGTGACAGTACAAAGAACGATCGCTGAAGTTTTACATCGACCTGCAACCGAGGGGCTTAAGTTTCTTCCTGAAGGTCCCTATCCATACGGTCCAAATCACTTCTCGTGGGTAGCCATTCAACTCGGTCCAGGCGAAAAGACTGGCGCGATTAACATATTCGATTGGACCAAGAAAACCAATCAAGCGTTCACGCTCCCAGGTAGACCTGGCTTCGCATTTGCGACAGATCTGCACGGCACTTTTGTAGTAGGTTGTGAGCATCAGATCGGATTCTTCTCGGTACTCGATGGCTCTTGGAAGCCGTTTGTAAGCGATGTGGATTCAGATAAGCAAGGAACCATTATCAATGACGGTTTAGCTTGTGGTGAGAACTTGATTTTCGGTACCAAAGACTTAGGATTTAAGACTAAGAAAGCTGGATTGTATCTCTTTCGTTCGGCCGATCGAAAGTTGATTCGTTTGCGGGATGACCAGATTTGCAGCAACGGAAAGGCTTTCGTTGAAATCGACGAAAACCGCGTTCGTCTCTTTGATATCGATTCGCCAACGCGTAAGGTTGTCTCGTATGAGATTAATGTTGCACTGGGAACTTCCTCAGAAGCGACCGTTGTCGTCGACCTGACTGAGGATGAAGCTGTCCCTGACGGAATGATCCTAACACCAGATGAAAAAAGCTGTATCGTTAGCATGTATAACCCCAATCCCGCTGATTTCGGTGAGACTCGTCAGTACTCTCTGTCGGATGGGACGCTCGAACAGGTTTGGATAACTCCAGGATCTCCACAAAACACTTGCCCGCAGATTGTCGCATTTCAAGGGAAGGCCTACTTGGTCATCACGACGGCGGTTGAGCACATGCCGGCGGAGCGACGTAGTTTGTCTCCGGAAGCAGGGAGCTTGTTTCATTCGGTTACCGATTTCGACGCCCAGGAATTGAACTCGCCGGTATTCAAGGCATTTATGGTATAGGGTTTGCCCAGACTTAGTACTTTGCCATGCGAGATCGTTTTTTGTAAGACACTTCTCCTTTAGCGATAGTACATTGGTTTTTGCAACGACTTTTGCAATTCATGATGCTATAGCATTTTAAGCCTGGCGAATTGGGCTTCCCCCGTTCTTAGAGGTGCTGCGCTGGAACGTTAAACGTCGCGGCTATCGCTATCGGCACAATTCATCAAGCAATTGCTTAAAAAAAGATCTTGTAAGCCCTCATCGCTAACGACGATCGGCGAAACGGGTGTTTACTCCGACAGCACTTCGACTACACCCGGTACTTGGATACTCGCGACGGTTTCACGCAGCGGTTTTTCGAAACTTTAACAAGCGAAGTCTTAACTAATTTCAGTCGAGTTGGTTACAATAGGGTCACAATCGTTCGGGCATGCTGGTGAAAATCAAACTGTTTACCTATGCAAGTAGTTTGCTTCGTAGCAAATCGTAACGGAACTTGGTCCAGTTCTCGTGTGTGCAGAGCTTGAAAATAGGATTTCAACTACGTTCGCCTGATTCAAATATCTATTCAACTTCAGTTCAATTTAACAAGCAGTAAGGATTCCTTTCCATGAGTTGCCGGACATTATGTTTTTTTCGTATGGCTTTGTTTACGTGGGGCATAACCTGCTATAGCGTCATCAGTTTAAATCTAGCTATCGCACAAGATGAACCAGCGACAACCGAGATCCGCGATAACTCTTCGAAGCTAGCAATCGCATTCAACTCCGCAAAGGTCGACGACATCACGGCGATGTTCATGCCTAAAGGAGAACTCACAGATGAACAAGGAACAGTCCATAAAGGACACGATGCAATCAAAGACTTATTAACAAAGTTTTTTGCGAAGTTCCCCGGCACGCAAATGGAAATCATTTCCGATTCCATTCGCTTGGTTGGACCAGTTGCAATTCAAGAAGGTACGCGATTCACTACTGCCAAGGACGGCAGCAATGCGAGTGTGCGTTTCGTTGCAATTCTTACGAAGACAGATCAAGGCTGGAGGATCGCTTCGATTCGAGATTTTGCAGATGAGTCTATTCCGGCAGCAACACCCGGTGAACTTCTTCAACCGTTAGAGTGGCTAGTTGGCGACTGGATCAACGAAGGAACAGACGCTCGTGTCAAGATTTCCTACAAGTGGTCTGAGGATAACAATTTTATTGTTGGAGATATTCTTGTTACCAAAAACGACCAATCGATCATGAAGAGCACGCAACGGATTGGTTGGGATCCAATTTTGGGCA
Source organism: Planctomycetota bacterium (assembly GCA_026692865.1). Classification (GTDB taxonomy): domain Bacteria; phylum Planctomycetota; class Planctomycetia; order Pirellulales; family Pirellulaceae; genus JAIYDQ01. The sequence continues at coordinate 444,851 of JAPLNI010000057.1, read as the reverse complement.
AGCCACGTTCATGGATCTTTGATTCCGATGGAGGATTTGCTGAAGCTACATGGACAGAGACAGAAGCAGGATGGGTTGTCCAATCGAGTGCGGTCATGCCAGATGGACTTACCGGTTCAGCAAGTGTCACGATCACTCTCGGCGAGAATGGCAGATATGTCATGTCAGGTAAGAATCGTTTGATCGGTAACTCACAAGAACCGGACTACGAGATCACCGTTGTCAAACACCCACCCGCTGTTGGTAAGTAACCAGAACGAAAGTATCAGGAGTAATGACAATGAAAAGTTTAAAGATGCTGTTCGTGATGTCTGCTGCAGCGGCAGTTGGAATAGGTATGTTTCTGCCTTCAGATGCAATGGCTCAACGAGGCCGAGGCGGTGGAGGCATGAGTGCTGCTGCCGGTAGAGTTGGCGGTGGAGGTGGTGGCATGAGCGCTGCTGCGAGAGGTGGCGGAGGATTCGGTGGTGGAGGTGGCGGTGGTGCCAGACCGTCTATGGGAATGGTCGGTGGAGGTGGCGCTAGGACTAACATGCCCAGCATGCCCACTGCGAGGCCAAACTATTCAAATCTATCACGACCATCAGGGCCGTCGTTTGGAAACACAAATGCGCGACCATCGATGCCAAGTGCCGGAAGCATGAACAGAGGCGGTATCCGTGGCGGTCAAGGAGCAGGAGGTTCGTCAATTGGAGCCAACCGCCCATCGCTCGGCGGAACCGGTAACCTATCAAACGTAACAAGACCAGCAGCCACACTTCCAGGAGCTTCGCGTCCAGCAACATTACCATCCGTTGGTGGCGGAAACCTCCCCAGTTTAGGCGCGGGAAATCGTCCTGATGGAAGCAATCGCCCGAGCTTAGGAAATGTGAACCGACCCGCGACTTTACCTGGAGGTATCAATCGTCCGGGCAGTGGCGTGGAAAGACCAAGCCTTGGTGGCAATCGACCAACGACGCTACCTGGTTCTGTTCAACGCCCCGGTGAAGGTGCAACGCTTCCTGGAATCGGTGGTAATCGACCTGCAACGCTTCCTGGAACACTGCCAAGCACTCGCCCTTCGTTGCCAAATACTCGACCAGGAACATTACCCGGAACATTACCCGGAGGTGGTGAGCGGCCTGGTCTGGGTGCGAATCGCCCTGGCGTCGGTGGAGGTATCCCTGGTGTCGGTGGTAATCGGCCTGTCACGCTACCTGGAGTAATTGATCCGCCTGGCGCTGGTGGCAATCGTCCCGGTATCGGCGGCAACCGGCCCGGAATTGGTGGGAATCGACCTGGCGAAGGTGGAAATATTCCTGGTGTTGGCGGGCAACGACCGGTAACGCTTCCCGGAGTTGTTGAACGTCCTGGTATCGGTGGAAATAGACCGGGCATCGGCGGCAATCGTCCTGGTGGCGATATTAATCTGCCAGGAAGTGGCAATAACAATAACGTTATCGTCAACCGTCCAGGCATCAACGTTGGAGGAGGCAACAACATTGGAAATAATGTCGGAAACAATATTGGCAACAACATTGGAAACCGATATCCGAACCGACCCAATTGGGATAACGATTTGGCTTGGAATCGCCCAGGCTGGGGAATGGGCGGCAGCTGGAACAATAATTGGAATAACAATATCGGAAACCGATACCCTTGGTACAACGGCGCATGGAACGGCAACTGGGGAAGTAATTGGGTTGCGCCAGTGCTAGTAGGTTGGGGACTTAATTCGTTGGTAACGGGTTGGGGAACTAACGCAGTCTTCTACAATCCATATGTTGTGCAACCAATCGCCGGACAATCAGTCCCATTCGATTTTTCTCAGCCGGTTGTGGTCAACAACTTCATTACTTCAGAGACAAGCAGTTCCGAGAGTGTTGCTAAGAACACTACTGCCGACTCCGCGAATCAACTGGGGCTCGATGCATTCGAGCGAGGTTTGGCAAAGTTCAAAGAAGCGAGTTTCCGAGACGCGCTTTCGGAGTTCAACTTGGCCTTGACCAAGCTTCCTGGTGATCCGGTTGTTCATGAAGTTCGCGCGCTGACTCTCTTTGCAACTGGCGACTTCAAGGGTGCCGCAGCCAACTTGAGTGCCTTGCTTGCGTCTTCGCCCGGGATGGATTGGACCACAATGAGCGGTCTTTACGGCGACATCGGTCTGTACACAGATCAGCTTCGCAAGTTGGAAGAGTTTACCAAAGCGAATCCATCTGATGCCGCCTCCCACTTCGTACTCGCTTATCACTACTTGGTCATGGACGCCGACGAGGCAGCCATCACGGCCCTCAAGGTTGTTGTCGCAAATCAGCCAAAGGATGTCGTAGCACGAAGAATGCTGGATGCCTTGGTACCTCCCGCGACTGCCACAGCAAGTACACCGACAACAGTCGCACCAGCACCAGCCAATTCGACAACACCAGCCGCAGCCGCTCCGGAAACCGATTTAGTCGGCTCTTGGGTTGCTCAAGCCAAAGACACGAAAATCGAGTTGGCCATAACGGAAGATTCGAAATTCCAATGGACGGCAACCACCAAGCAAGAACCCCCAGTCGTTCTCAAGGGAGTTCTTACTTCGCATAGCGATGGACTCGAACTGACCAACCCCGATCAGGGAACCATCGCAGGTGGTGTGACTTCGAATGGACTAAACAGCTGGAACTTTATGATCTCTGGGTCACCGCCCGATGACCCTGGTTTAAAGTTCACTCGAATCAACTAGAGGATTTGAGTGGCTTTCTGTAGCTGAAATGCTTCATAAATCGCTTCGATTGAGTAATCAATCCGAAGCGATTTTTGTTTGTAAATTCTGTCTCCCGCAAATAGGAACTTTCACGGCAACCTGATCAGTTGAGGACAACTGATCTAAAATGGTTTTAACGGGTCAGATCTCTTAAAAGCAGAACCGCAGCCAACAAAGTAGCATTATCGGCTTTGAAAGACTTCCGCACCGAGCACTACACTCTCATTTCGGTGAGGTGCTTTCACGTTTGCAAAGCCCATCTGTTGAAGCTGAGCGGTCAGGGCCATCAGCTGCGGAATCTCGCCGTGGACAAGCCTTACTTGCCCCGTAGTCGCAAGCGCATCCCGCAAAAGCACATCAATGTCGTTCTTATCGGCGTGCCCAGAAAAGCCGTTCACTTCGGCTACCTCAATCCACTTGTTCCATGTGTGACCATGAAAAAACACCTTGGGGACTGGCGTTAAGAGCTGTGCACCCAGCGAGTTTGGTGACTGATAGCTCACTAAGATGATCGTCGATCTCGGGTCGTCGATATGGTACTTGAGATGCTGTGTTATTCGCCCACCTTCGCACATTCCACCCGAAGCAACAAGAATGCAAGGGTCGCGGTGAGTGGATCGATACCAAGCGTCATCATCTGACATCAGCCACTCGCAGGGGATCTCGGTAACTTCTGGTTCCAAGTAGTCATGATACTTTTTATGAATCAAATCGATCTCTCGAGCGAGCGGACTATCAACATAGATTGGCAACCGAGGCAGAATACCGCTTGCCATCCAAACGCGAAGATAGTGAAGGACCAATTGCGTTCGCCCCAGGCTGAATGCTGGGATCAGCACCTTACCACCGCGAGCAACGGTTTTGGTCACAAGCTGCGACATCTTCTCTGCCATGCCCGCCAAAGTTTCATGAGTCTTTCCACCATAGGTACTCTCGCAGATAACCAGATCTGCCGCGGGCAAAGGAGAGGGCTGCGATAGATAGGGCACGCCTTGACGACCAAGATCACCAGAGAAAGTAACTGAATAGTTGCGATCTTGATGCCTCATCGAAATATAGATAATCGCACTTCCGAGAATATGCCCCGAGTCAATAAAGCGAATGTTAACGCTTGGATTGACCACAACTGTTTCGTCGAAGTCGACGCTATGGCAATAGTCGATCGCTTCTTGAACGTGGTCCATGTTATAAAGCTGTGAGCTACCTAGCCTGGAGTAACCACGGAACGAGCTTTCTCGCTCCTGAATTCGAGCCGAATCTTGAAGCATCACTTCAATTAAATCTCGCGTTGCATGCGTGCAATAAATCGTTCCGCTGAACCCCTGTCGAACGAGGTTTGGAATGTTCCCACAATGATCCATGTGAGCATGACTCAGAAAAATCGCATCAATCGATGCGGGATCAAAGGAGAACCGCGAGTTCAACGCACGCGCTTCGTCTCGTGGACCGCGATGAAGACCACAATCGAGCAAGAATCGATAGGGCCCCACTTCCAGGAGATGCATCGAGCCGGAGACAGATTGTGTTGCACCAAAAAACGTAACGGTTGGCTGGTCAGGTCGAGTTCTTTGTAAATGCTTCATTTGGACATTGTACCGATTGATCAACTTTTCTCGTCCATGGCGGGACCTCTTTGACATTAATTTCTTAAAGTGTTTGCATTTTTTTGCTTCTGGACTTCCCATATCCACGAATAAAGCCGGTTGAATGCGATCGGAGAAACGCTTCGATCTCGACAGGATAGGATTTCTTCCCAGACAATTCCGTCTGATGAAGAAACGCAACAAGGATAGGCGAGAGCAGTGCGTTGGCTGCGTATCGCACATCAACGCGCCTCATCTCACATCGTTCAATATGCTTTTGTAGTCGAACTCCAATCGCTTCAATGGTCGGTTCCAGAAGGTGCCTGAGATACAGCGGACCGACTTCATCATTTCGAATCCCTTCCATTAGCCCTAAACTGTGAATAGCGACCAGGACACCGTCCTTAAATCCATCAGCAATGAACTGCACCAGCTCGCGAATAGAAGTTGAGAATGTTCCCGAAGGCTCGCGAACGCGATCAAGATATGGCCGGCCTCCCTCTTCAAGCAGGATGAAAACTGATTCGAGCAGTTGCGTTCTTGATCCGAAATAATGCACAATCGTAGGCAAAGATACTCCGGCCGCATCTGCAAGGGCTCGAAGGCTTGGTCGATTTTGACATTCGGCAAGCAACCGCTTGATCGCGTCCTCAAGCAACTCTTTGCGGCGATCGGAATAGTCTGAGTTGCGCTTTCCTGCGGGTCTAGCCATATTTGTTGTCACTCACACCGGTGATCTCGTTGACGTGGACAGATCTTATGTGTAATTTACTATAGCAAGTGCGATACATAATATCGATACGTAGTAAACGATTCGTAATCGTCTAGGAGCAGACGTCCATGTTTAGAATCGCGATCAAAATGCTTTTTGGTGATTTTGCCAAGTACATCGCGTTAGTTCTTGGGGTAGCCTTTTCGACACTACTCATCAATCAGCAATTAGGGATATTCATCGGGTTGCTCTCTCGCGCGGGAGCGATCATCTCGGATGCGCCCGAAGTAAGCCTTTGGATAATGGACCCGGGAGTACGGAACTTTGACACTTTGTATCCGTTGCCGAACACTGAGTTGCAAAGAGTTCGCGGTGTACAAGGAGTCGCATGGGCTGTTCCGCTTTTTAAATCAGGCGCATCTGTTCGTACACGCCAAGGGATCTTAGAAGGATGCACACTACTTGGAGTTGATAATGTCTCGCTGATAGGTATTCCACAACGAGCGATCCTGGGCAGAATCGAGGATTTAAAGCTTCCGGATGCCGTCGCAGTAAGTGCTGATGGATACAAAAGGCTGTTTCCAGGTGAACCATTCGAACTCAACAAGTCATTTGAAATGAACGATAATCGTGCTAGGGTCGTCGCGATCATTGATTCCAACCCAGACTTTACATCTGCAATTCTGATATATACGAGATATCGTCAAGCGCTTCTTTATTCGAATAATGGTCGCAATACGATGTCGGTTGTGGTCGCCCACGAAGCAGAAGGCGAGTCGGCGATCGAGGTGGCCAAACGAATCGAAAAGCAACTTGGACTGAAGTGTTTGACAGGTGCACAATACAAGCAAGCCGCAGTCGACTTTATTTGTGCCAATACCGGAATCCCTGTGAGCTTCGGTACGGTGGTCGCGCTCGGAGCGATTATCGGAGTTGCGGTTGTCGCATTGCTATTCAATTTATTTATTGTCGAAAACCTACGATACTTTGCAGCACTCAAAGCACTCGGGATGCGCAATCGTAGGATAATCCAGATCGTCGCTATCCAAGTGGCGTTGATTGGAGTTGTAGGGTACGGAATCGGGCTTGGCGCTGCTGCAACTTTTTTTGACGTGCTTCCACGAAAAGTGCCAACTTTCAAAGGTTTTTATCTCCCTTGGGAAGTCGCCCTTGGTACGGCTGTGATTGACATTATCATTGTTTCGATCTCTGCATTGGTTGCGCTACGCAAAGCTTTAGTGCTTGACCCTGCAATTGTGTTTCGCGGCTAGAACTTATGAAAGTGCTTCACAATTGAATCATCAAGCTAACGCTAACGACGATGCGATCGCTGTTGAATGTATCCAGATCAAGAAAGACTTTGGAACTGGGAGCATTCGTACACAAGTCTTGAAAGGGATCGATCTCAAAGCAGTGAGCGGCAAGATGACATTTTTAGTGGGCCCGTCGGGATGCGGAAAAACTACCCTAATCTCGATCATCGGAGGGCTTCTGACACCAACCGCAGGCGAGGTCAAGCTTTTTGGTAAATCCCTAGCATCTTTTTCAAAGGGCAAGTTAGCCGATTATCGATCCACCAAAATCGGCTTCATCTTTCAGCAGTTCAACTTACTGCCAACACTCTCTGCGGTTGAGAATGCGGCAGTATCGCTTGTGATCCAAGGCGAATGGTTTGGAGATGCTATCAAGAAAGCGTCCGTGATTCTTGAAACTTTAGAGTTGGGTCCACACCTTTATAAACTTCCCAAAGAACTTTCGGGCGGCCAGCAGCAACGTGTAGCAATCGCGCGTGCTGTCGTTCACTCTCCGAAGTTAATTATCTGCGATGAACCGACCGCCTCGCTCGATTCAACAGCCGGACAGCAAGTAATGACTCTTTTGAGAGATGTCGCTGTCCAACCCGATCGAGCCGTGTTGATAGTGACACACGACACTCGAATTCTTTCGTACGCGGACCGAATCGTCAAAATTGCCGACGGCCGGATTTCTCCAGACATGAATATTCCAAAGGAATAGTTAATGACACTTCGCTACTGGATTGGACTCATCTCGGTCGTTCTTGCAATTGTTGCAATTGGCGTATCGAGCTACACGATTAGAAATAACACACCAAAGCATCTATCTGCGAAACCGCTATTTCCCCCCCCAAGCTTACCTGGGAAACAATTAGCAAAATCGGAGTCAAGCGACTCCACAACTTCGCCGCTGGAATCCTCACAATACATAGGGGCTCTCGGGATCGTTGAACCATCGACCGAATTGATCAAGATTGGCACCAACGTCGCTGGAATCGTTTCACGAGTGAACGTCCGACCCAACGATGTGGTAGTTGCTGGGCAGACTTTGATTGTGGTGGATGATCGATCCGCATTGGCGAGATTGCAATCGGCAAAATCGAGTCTTTTTGTGGCAAAAGCTAGGTTAGATGAGCTTAGTTCCGAAATCCCCGTTTCAAGAGCTCAATTGGCCAGCACTCGCTCAGCGTTGGATCAAATGTCCGCAAAGCTTTCTTTAAGCAAGGACATTCTCCAGCGGCGTGAGAAGCTCGCTCGCGAGAGTGCAATCTCAGAAGAAGAACTATTCTCGGCTCGTGCAGAGGTTCAGATTTCCATGGCACAATTGGAGCAAGCTAAAGCACAACTTGCCGAACGCGAGTCGATGCTTACGCAGTTGGAAGGGTCGATCTCAAATGATGGAGTCGTGTCCGATGGAATCAAACGACAGGTTCAAGCCGCGCTTGTCGATGAAGCAGTTGCGCTAGTAAATCAACGCGAAACCGAAGTTGCATTGCAAAGTATTGTTGCTCCAACCAATGGAACGATCTTACAGGTCAAGATTCGCCCAGGCGAGTTCGCTTCGGCTGCTGCATTGTCGGACCCGCTGATTACGATAGGCAACATTGACGTACTTCATGTTCGCGCAGAGATCGACGAAGAGGAAGTACCGCGATTTCGTCGCGAAGCAAAAGCTTGGGCCTCCGCACGCGGCAAGCCTGACACTCGCTATCCACTCACGTTCATCCGCATTGAGCCACTCCTAATACCAAAGCGATCATTGAACGGAAACGTCTCAGAAAGAATTGATACTCGTATACTTCAAATCGTTTATCGGCTGGATTACACAGGCAAAGAAGTCTTCTCTGGGCAGCAAGTCGATGTGTTTATCGAAGATTCAATATCAAACTGACGGTTGTGAATCAATTTGTTCGCCTCATTCTTGCGAGAGCATCCAAAGCAAGAGATCAGTGCTTTGCAAGCATTTGGGCGTAGCTGGATTGGCAAGAATTCAGATTTCGGTGGGATCGACACTAAAGACTGCTGAGGGCAGATGTGTTACGACATCTGCTGCAGGTGTAGGGACCGATTTATAACTCAACTCCATTTTGGCTTCAGCTTCAGAAAGTGCTTCTCGAGAAGATGGAAGCTTAGATAGCCAAGAACCATCGTCATTACGAACATGAAAAGAATGTAAGCTAGAAAAACAACGAGTGGACTCGGTATCACGTTGGCTAGGAATCCTGTCACCATTTGTGTTGTTAACAAACTTACTAACGGTAGTTGAACAACGTACATTCCATAGCTGTACTTGCCGAGCCATGATAGGAAACCAACTCTTGCAATCTTGCTCAACCAATGTGTTGGAGGTCGACTCAGAAGAATGGCAAGCGCTATCATCCAAAACGCTGGGCATAGCGAACTAGGTAAGGTGCCTAGCCTGCTGCCGATTGCGACAATTCCGATCAGACTGAGGGTCAACGGTGGCAGCGTCCAACGTGCAACTACTTCGATTCGTTTTGGTTCTACGGCTGACGCGAGTATTACGGCAAGCAAGGCTCCGAAGCACAAACTATCGCAGCGAAATACGGTAAGCACGTCAACGGCGACATCAAACTCACGATGCGTCGAAGCAATCATTCGAGCGATTCCAACCAAGATGATGATCGCAACGGACAACCTAAGAAGCAATTTATTCGACAGGAAAAAAACTACGAATGGCCAGACTAAATAAAAATGCTCTTCCACAGCAAGCGACCAAAAATGGTCAAGCGGTCCGAAGCTCCATTCGTTAAGCCATGACATCCGAACGTTCGTCATGTATGTCCACAGATAGACTTGCTCGGCTCGCGGTTTATCGAATGGCGTTGGTGAATAGAAACTTGGAATAATCCACAAGCAAAAAATTAATGCAGAAAAGTAGAGTGGAAAAATGCGAAGAGAGCGTCGGATAAAAAACTTTCTGAAATAGCCATCACGCGATTTCGTCTGAAGAAGTATCCCGGTGATAAGAAATCCAGACAAAACAAAGAAAAGATCGACACCACGCTCACCAATCGGGGCAAAACGATGCACTATCGCCAGAATCGGGTGTGCTGTCGGATCAACTTCTTTCATAAATCGATAGAGCGTGACCATTAAGATCGCGAGTCCGCGCACACCATCTAGTTCTGGGCAATGCTGTCCAGCGCACCATACTGTACTTCCGACCGTTGCACTCTTGGCAGTCACATTTGACGACATTATGGATTCGACCATCTCCATTTTCTCCATCTGATCGTATTCATTTCTACGTAAAAGCTGGAACGTCTCATGCAATCGCCACAAGTGACCACCTGAGGCCGGCAACGGGTCGTAAGACTCCACTAGCTATCGATACTAATACAGGGTTATAGCAGAAAGACCAAGCCAGATTTTATTTGAAATTCGTCATTACGGTAACAGCGAACCGGTTGCTTTAGGAAGATCCATCAAGTTCCCCAACATCAAAATTAGGACGAATGTATCTGTTGCTAAACACTGTAAACATGAGCAAAGTTGGCCATAAAAAAGAGTTCTTCGTGATTACTTTTGTGTACGTAACGACGAAGCAGGTCTTTTACCTTAGATGATCGGGCTGGCTTGATGACCAGCCATTTTTATTGAGTCCAATACGACCGCGATTTGCTGATTTGAATTCGGACTGTAACGAACCGTTGCTCGCTCTGTTGCCAGCCATATTTGTTTTGCAACGACTCCAATCGCTTCGGATGATGCAGTTAAATCGACATACACAACCGGCGTTAGTCCTACGGGAGAGAGCGATCTCCGCTATCAGCTTATGCATCCGGCAAAAGTTCTAGTTGAGCAATCATTGCCCAATAATATCCGCAATTTTTCCAGCTAGCGGGTTAATTGTCCCCTTGCCATCTGGATGCAGACGAGTACTTAAGAAAATAAAGATACGGTCCTTGGTTGGATCGATCCAAAGTACGGTTCCGGTAAAACCACCATGCCCAAAAGCTGATTCTGAAAGATGTGCCCCTCGATTAGATGAATAGGCTGACCGGTGGTCCCAACCGAGAGCGCGACTACTCTTGGATGGCGTCGAAGGTGAAGACTCTTTCGCATCGTTTGCGACGGTTGGTTTCGGCGATTGCGGCGACCGCATCGAATCAAAGACTTCTTCACTCAAAATGCGAACGTCATTACGCTTTCCTTTTCCTAGTAACATCTGCCCATAGGTCACAAGGTCTGATGCCGTTGAAAATAATCCCGCATGGCCAGCTACCCCATTCATAAGAGCAGCTCGAGGATCGTGAACTTGTCCTTTGAGCCACACACCGTCGCGTTTCTCTGTTGTTGCGGCACTCAATGCAACATCTTCAACTGGATTAAACATTGTTTTCTTCAAGCCAAGCGGTTTTAAGATGTTTTCAGTTGCAAACTTATCTAGGGTAACTCCACTCAGTACTTCGACAAGCCTCCCAAGCACGATGAAATTCACGTCAGAGTACGCGAACTTTTCACCAGGTTTACTAAGAAGTTCGAGTTCGCAGATATTCTCCCAAGCTTTATCAAGTCCTGATTGGTAGTCCTTTAATGCGTTATCTGGTATTAATCCGCTCGTGTGACGAAGTAACTGTTCAACTGTCACTTCTGCTTTACCGTTGATACCGAAGGCCGGTAGATAAGTCTTCACAGGTTCGTTGATCTTGAGAAGGCCTCGATCGACCAAAATCATGATCGAGGTTGCCGTCGCAACTGGCTTAGTCAGCGAGGCTAAATCGAAAACCGTGTCAAGCGTCATAGCCTCCCGCGCTGGCTCGACCTGACGATCCCCAAACGCCGACGCATAAAGAATGTCTTCTTTGGACGCGACAACAACCACTGCACCTGCCATTTCCCCAGCCGACAAAGCATCTTGAATGAGTCCTTCAATCGGATCAAATCGCTCCGGTTCACGATTAATGGGAGCAACGATATTGACATTCGGCGATTCAGAAATACAAACACCACAAGCACACGTTGCGAACAGTAAAGCGAAAGCGAAGTTGATACGATTCATGAATATTCAATAAGAAAGGGTGATCGTGCGACAATCTCAAACTATCCCGACTTTTTCCATCATAGCAAACCGCAAGCACCCTTTATTCGGCTATCTCGAACTATGATCGAAAATTTTGAAAGCCGCCTTTGAGCAATTCTAAATTGCGCTTCGAAACTAAGAAAAATTATCGCTTGGATGATGATTTCCTACGCTTAGTCAGCCCATCAAGCGAATCGCTGCAGCATCTGCGATTCGCAACCTACCTATACTTCCAAGATTGTCTTTCGAGAGCTTGAAGGTGCATCTGACCAATGCGAAACGGTGTTAATTAGGCTTTCCCGATCGAGAGGCTTGGCGATATCGTCGTTTCAGCCTGCCTCAATGCATTTTAAAGAATCTGACGTCATCGCGAAGGCTGTCAATGCAATGATCGGTAATACGTTCAATTGTAAGACAGAATAATCGTTCGATAGTTTTAAGATTTGAATCAAGAAGAGGACTTACTCTAAGAGGATTGTGATGATGAAAAACGATCATCCCCTAAGTTTTCCATTGATTTTCAATGGAAGAACAAGTTTAGTTTTAACGACTGCAGAACCACCAACAATTTCATCACTCCATTTCTTTTCGATCACATCGTTGAAGGCAACACCGAGAATCTCCTTGGTGTTTACGCTTGCATTGAGTATTCGCAAGCTTTGCCGCTCAATGTTGAGAAAGACCACATGGGGCTGAATAAGATTGGTGTGTTGAAAAGCGATATGATCTCAGTTTTCCAAGGCTCCTATCGGGACGTCTGCCGCTGGTACGAGGCTCCACATCGAAGGTGCGATCGCCATTTATTGAACTTTCGATTAACTACGATGTTTAATGGAGCCAAGAGATTTTGCATCTGACATTAATCTGACTTCGACTTGCCAGTAGATTCGAGTATCCGTTTACCGAATAAGTTGCACATCATTACATACTCAAGGGCTTCCGCGACCACAAGAAACACAAGTAGCGTCGTATCTCAGCAGCCGCCTGAGGAAAGTTTGAGAAGCTAACGCTTGTTTGAGTCTATGGAGAGACGCGACTACTTGCTTCATTCGCTTCGATCGATCCGTGAACAAATCACAGTTTCGCAAGGTAAAATGTCATGGCAACACCAATAAGCGAAAGCACGATGGCAACCATGATTGCAAGTATTGACCCAAACGCAGATCGAAAATCGTTCCTGTCGATTGCTGCGACGTATCGTCTATGTCTGACTACGGAAGCGATGTTGACAACTATTCCCAAAGCGATCAGAGCAACGCCAACCGGCAGTGAAAAACTGCTGCTCGGTGCCGGAGCCTCTGGATGATTCAAGGCGACTTCTCTTAAGAACAAACCAAACCGCGCAACCACAAAGCCAAAGCCCATCAACGCTATACCTGTTCGAATCCAGGCAAGAAACGTTCGTTCTGCTGCCATGTAGATACGTGAATCAATTTCGACTTGTGGGTTTGAATTATTCATGGAATCGTTTGGTATCAATAGAATGGATGCCGCCCCAAAGACAGTTTGCAAACATTCTCTCTTATGAGTTTGGGTTTTCTAAGTGTTGGAACGCGGTTCAGTAAGCGACTGGCGAAACTTTCGAATCAGCATTGATTCTTCGCATTCGAATCGCCTATCTAAAATCGAATTGATGCGATTCACATCAAGTCCCGGCTATGACTTACTCAACTTCATCGCTTGGTAGTAGTCATCCACCAAGGAACACATCTCTAGCTTTTCACCGTCGTGGCGCCAAACCTCTGACAAGCCCATAGGGCGAAAAGTTTCATCTTTGCAATGGCTGAGGAAGTGATTTCAACTTCAATAACCAGATATGGTGGAGGATCGATAAACAAGTCAATCTCTTTATTTGGCCGAATCAACTCGGCATGCTTAACATAGTAAGATTCATCCGCCTCGAAGGCTTTCTTGAGATCGGATCGTTTAAAGGTTGTCGACGCCACACTTTGGATTTTAATACCCATAACCTCGGTGAAAGTTTCGAATATGCGTCCGATAAGACGTCCGATATTTTCGTGTTGACGTAATGGACTCGCCAGCTCTAAAACCCCCTCGTCATAAGTCACCCTTGGGAAACTTCTGCGCCGCTGTTCGGAGAGTTCAATAAACGTTTCCCAGCGAACATTTTCCAACACCGTGCGTGTTTCGGAAGAAATAAAGGTTTGCATAGGTTATCCAGGTCGGTGGGGGAATGTGACTTGTGATTGTACAGCCCAAACCCGATAAACGCTAACCTTTGGTGCAAGAAACGATACAATGAAAATCCGTTCTGTAATCGTTATAACTGAGAAATCTATTTGGAGATCTGAAGTGGTCAAGCTTGCTGTCCTTTGTTTGTTTTCGATGCTATCGATCGTGTGTTCGTCGAGCACTTTATTGGCTCAGCGAGGCGGTCCGGATTTAGAACACACTAAAGATTCGCTTGAAAAGGTGAAGGAGTTAGTTGAGCAGAAGAAAGCAGTTCTCGTGGACGTGCGCGAATTGGTCGAATGGAACGCAGGTCATGTCAAAGGAGCGATCTACTTGCCGTGGAGAGATCTGCAAGACAAATTTGACGAGGCAAAACTTCGTGAGAAGCTCCCGAAAGGTGCAATCATCTATACGTACTGTGCGGTAGGGTATAGATCATTGCGAGCGGGTAAGATTATTGAAAAGTATCAATACGAAGTCAGACCACTCAAACCTGGGTACGAAGAGTTGGTTCAAGCTGGTTTCGAAGGGGTCAAGAAGTAAGTTTGTACGTGTATAGCGTATGTCGATCAGTTTGAATTATCAATGCAATCACTTACCTTTTAAAGGACACAGAGCAGGACGACAGAATTGCTCTAAAGCGCAAGCATCCCACCTATCCGCCAGATCAACTTGGGCTTGGCAACGATTTCAAGTTCCATACCAGCTCTCAATAATTAAAGCTTCGTAGGCCCGTCCAGCTATGATTTCAACAACAAACGAATCAGATCCAAATCCGAATGAATCAACACTAGTAGAGGCTTCACCTCGCCGAGCTTGGTATCGCGTTGATGATTTTCTTGCGATGGGGCTGGCTGCTTTAATTATTGTGACTGCCACTGTAAGTGCTCTGTTAGTTCGACCGCCAAACATTCCACAGTTGGTACAAGATCATCAGACCTCCAAAGTGCGACTACAACAACTGGACCCGAGTGCTGAAAGTTTTTCTGCTGATCGTAAGAAAATTATTAAGCAGCAAGCGGAAATCGAATCTAGTATTGCAACGATGCCCCTAAAAGGCTGGCTCGTGCGACCGGGCGAATGGAAAGACGATCCCCGAGCAGCATTTGTGAAAAGCGATAAATCGATCGCCACTCCCTTGCTTGCGACCTTCGGAGTCTTGCTCACCTTGTTTGCAGCGGTATCGTTTGTTCAAGGTCAATCAGCTTGGCGGTTTGCACTCGGTTTTTGCGGTGTCTTTGGACTAGCCCTTTTCTCTTATGTGCTCGCCGGCCAAGAGGTGGTCAAGCATTACAACCTTGAGTACGCTTTGTGGGCGGTGCTTCTCGGATTGCTCATCAGCAACACCATTGGTACTCCAAAGTGGCTTTCGCAGGCGACTCGAACGGAGTTTTACATTAAGACAGGACTCGTTCTACTGGGAGCGGAAGTGCTGTTCAATAAACTGCTTGCTTTAGGGCTTCCGGGAGTTTTCGTTGCTTGGGTTGTTACGCCAATTGTCCTTGTATCAACCTATCTTTTTGGCCAATACGTTTTGCGTATTCCATCGAAGTCACTTAATATGGTGATCTCCGCCGACATGTCCGTTTGCGGGGTATCAGCGGCGGTTGCAACAGCAGCAGCTTGTCGAGCCAAGAAAGAGGAACTATCGCTCGCGATTGGATTGTCGTTGATTTTCACCGTCGCCATGATGGTGGTACAACCGTTCATCGTGCGGGCGTCAGGGATGGGGGAAGTCATCGGCGGCGCTTGGATGGGAGGGACAATCGATTCCACGGGAGCCGTTGCTGCAGCAGGTGAGCTAGTCGGAAGCGTAGCCAAGGATGTGGCGGCAACTGTGAAGATGATTCAAAACATTCTGATCGGCGTCATAGCGTTTGCAGTTGCGATCTACTGGGTATCGTTTGTGGAACCTCGCGATGACGGGAGCAAACCAAGCGTGATGGAGATCTGGCATCGATTCCCAAAGTTCACATTAGGATTCTTGCTTGTTTCGCTTATTCTTTCGGTCATTCAATCGCAAGGGATCGAAGGGAAATCATTGGTAAGCAGTATTGTCGACGGGACTACCAAGTCAGTGCGCGAATGGATGTTTTGTTTGGCATTCGTCAGCATCGGTTTAGAAAGCAACTTCCGAGAGTACCGAAAGATGCTCGCTTCTGGCAAGCCGGTTATTCTTTACGTCTGCGGTCAAACTTTAAATCTGATTTTGTCATTCCTGATGGCATGGTTGATGTTCTCTAAAGTTTTTCCCAATGCTGCTAGTGAGTTGCTCGCAAAATGAGGTTCATCAACACAGGAGTTCTGAAGTTTGCTTGCGCGTGTGCTGTGGTTGTCGCTGTGTGGATGCTTGTGCTTCCCGTTGTAGGAGATTTTCCATCGGTTCGACAACGCATCGAAGGGAACCGTGCTGCTGGAATCAATCCGACGGCAGTATTCTATACAGACCACCCTGCGATGGCCGATATCGAACGATCGATCGCTGCAAAAGTCAACGCGCCTACTGGCTCATTCTGGCAGTTCAGTGCACGCAGACCAAAGTAGCTCAGCGGTTGAGCGTGGGCTTGTGACAGTGGACGCGATTCGATTTAATTGTTGCAAGTAAACAATAAGAACTGCTGCATCCCGATAAATGCGTTCGACTTTGGCGGTCTGACACTATTAGGTTGGCTATCCACGACGACTTTCCCGAAGGTATCGCATCATGGTTCGAAAACAGCTTAGCGATTACTGGAATTCATTTTCCTTTGTTGGGCTGGCCGTAGCAGCAGTCTTCTTTGCCGCGTCTGTCTCGCCGTCTTTACTCCCTAGACCATATCTGGTCCAGGGAATTCTGTCTGGCTTTGCAATTGCGATTGGCTACAGTCTCGGTGTTTCGCTGGTAATGCTCTATCAGTTTCTCGAATTTCCTGATCCGTCTGCAAAACTCGAAAAGATCTCCAGGCTTCTAACCATTGCCTCAGTAAGCATTGTAGTGTTCGTCTTTCTGCGACACATGGCATTCTGGCAAGATTCGATTCGCGAGCGTATGGAGATGCCGCTGGTGGAGTCGACTTACCTCTATCGAACGGCATTCATTGCAATCATTACAGCAGCAATACTAATTGGTTTTACGCGGCTTCTGATTGGGGCTTGCGGGATGGTTTCTCGATGGCTTAGCCGAATTGTGCCGCGACGCGTTTCTATCGTGCTCAGCACAATTGCGGTCGTAGGAACTGTCATTGTGATTGGAGAGGGTGTTTTTCTGCGGTTTGTACTACGCACCGCCGATGCGTTCTTTCTTCAAGCAGATGGTTTGGTCGATGATGGCGTTGCGAAGCCAACCGAAAGACTCACGACGGGCAGTAGCGAATCTCTCATCGATTGGGACTCCATCGGACGACGAGGAAAGAATTTCATCGCTACTGGCCCCACGAAAGAGGCAATCCAAGAGTTCCTTGGACGTGATGCGAAGTCCCCAATTCGAGTCTACGCTGGAATGAATTGCGGGGAGACTCCGCGAGACCGAGCCGAACTGGCTTTGAAGGAACTGATTCGCGTCGGAGCGTTCGAACGATCCGTCTTGATAGTTGCCACACCAACTGGTACCGGCTGGCTCGATCCGGGTGGAGTTGACACGATCGAGTACCTGCATGCCGGCGATACTGCTATCGTCAGCACGCAATACTCTTACTTGCCGAGCTGGATGACCATCGTTGTTGAACCCGGTCGTTCGATCGAATCAGCAGATGCTTTGTTTGATGTTGTTTACAGCTATTGGAAAACGCTTCCCAAAGATTCCAGACCGAAGTTTTACCTCCACGGGCTTAGCCTCGGAGCGCTCGGAAGCGAGGTATCCGTCGATATGTATTCAATGTTTGAAGATCCAATCCAAGGTGCGGTTTGGAGCGGTCCTCCATTTCCTAGTACCAAGTGGAGAAATATTGTCACGCATCGCAACCCAGACTCTCCAGAATGGTTACCAACATTTCGCGACGGAAGGATCATTCGATTCACGGCTCAAGAAAATGCGCTCAACAGCAAAAAACCTTGGGGCCCGGTTCGAAACGTCTACATTCAATACGCAAGTGACCCCATGGTATTCTTCTCGCCAGATTTGCTCTATTCGAGACCCTCGTGGTTACGTGAACCCCGCGGACACGATGTATCACCTTATTTGAAATGGTTTCCGCTCATTACGTTGCTACAAATTGGCTTCGACCTTCCCATGGCAACCAGCATTCCATCTGGTTATGGTCACAACTACGCGCCCGCCAACTACATTGACGCGTGGATCGCAGTTACAGCTCCCCTGAATTGGTCCGATGGCGAAGTCGAGCACCTAAAACGCCACTTCAAACCCAAAGAACCAAGTCCTGAAAAGTTTTAGAGTACAGGTTCTCCGTAGCAGAAAAACATTTATCTAAAGCTGCGCGATTGTTTCGAATGCTCGGCGAGGATTTATTGTAAAATGAAAATAGTACTACCGAGATGTGCGTTTATCATCGCCTAATTTCTCGCGGTAATTATGCGCATCTTCGATACTTCCACATAACTCATTTCCTGAACGGCTTATGCGACTGATGTATTCTTTCCTTCGACGATTGACATTGCCAGTGGCACTACCAGTGATATCTCGCGCAGCACTAATCGCTGTGGTGACGTTACTGCAGAATGTCATGTTGGTAGAGCGTTGTTTAGCCGTCGATGAACGCATCAAACCGTTTCTAACAAAGTACTGCTACGAGTGTCATTCTGGTGGAGTCGCTGAAGGGGGACTCGAGCTTGAAAAGCTCGCTGTTGAAACACTCAGTACAAATCAACTTACGCCATCTCATTTTGCAATATGGGAACAAATTTTTGATCGAGTCGAACTAAATGAAATGCCCCCTAAGGCCGCAGATCAACCAAGCGAATTCGATCGCGAGGCTTTCAACAAGTTAGTCGGAAAGCGATTGTGGGATATGCACTCGAAGTCCAAGGGTACTGTCTATCGTCGACTAAATCGTCGCGAGTATACGAACACATTGAACGATCTGTTTGGAACCAATCTAAATCTCAAGCAAGCCTTACCCGAAGATGGTCGATCAAATGAGTTTGATAACGTCGGTGAAGCTCTCAATGTTTCGATGGTCCAGTTAGAGAAGTACATCGAATCGATAGAGCGAGTCATGGACGCATCGATCGCAATGACTAAAGAGAAGCCAACTTCCGAAGTTCGACGTGCAAGCTACGCTGATGTGAAGGAATCAAAAAGCTTCATTGGCAAGCAGTGGTACTTGCGCGAGGATGGTGCGGTCGTTTTCTATAAGCAGTTTGGATACCCAACTGGAATGCTACGTGATGCGAACACCAAGGTCAGCGGGAGATACAAAGTTCGAGTGACCGGATACGCCTACCAAAGCGAAACACCGATCACGTTCTCTGTAGGTTCAACATCGTTCGAACGCGGGGCTGAACGTCCAACGTTTGGATTCTATTCGATGCCACCGGGCGACCCTACAACTGTCGAACTTGAAGTTTGGCTGGAAAGAAATCATATGATTGAAGTTGTTCCGTGGGGATTAAGCGATCCAAACTACTTAATAAAAAACAATGGAGTTAATAATTATAAAGGACCAGGACTCGCAATCTCACACATTGAATTGGAAGGCCCGATAATCAATGAGTTTCCCCAACCGGGTCACAAACTATTGTTTACGGGAATACAGCGTAGGGAAATAGAACCGAAAAAAACATCGGATAAACTGCGGAAGAACTACAAGCCTAAATTTGAAATCGTTTCAGATAACCCCGAGAGCGATGCATCTGCCGCATTGCATCGCATCGCAAAAAATGCCTTTCGAAGAGAGCTAAATGAACAAGAGATCAAGATCTACTCAGACTTGTTCAAGCAGTCGATGGAACACGGGGAATCGTTTGAGGTTGCTTTTCGCACTTCGGTTGCTGCCATTTTCTGTTCGCCCGATTTTCTCTTTCTTCGTGAACAAACTGGGAAGCTCAATGATTACGCTTTGGCATCACGGCTTGCTTATTTTCTCACGCGTACTACTCCCGATGAAATTCTTCTAAACAAGGCAAAATCCGGTCAACTGACATCCGATCCAGAAGCTCTCGAACGCGAGACAGAACGGCTATTCGCAGATCCTCGTAGCGAACGATTCATCATCGACTTCACCGATGCATGGTTAAACTTGCGCGATATCGATTTTACCGCCCCGGATCAAAATCTGTTTCCTGAGTTCGATCCTTATTTGCAGTTCTCGATGGTTGCAGAAACACGTTCCTTCGTAAGACGACTTTTTGAAGCAAACCTGGGTATTGAAAATTTGATCCAGTCGGACTTTGCAATGCTCAACGAGCGGCTTGCAACTCACTATGAAATCGAAGGAGTCGCAGGACCCGAAATTCGATCGGTGATGCTACCAAAAGATAGTGTGCGCGGTGGTTTACTTAGTCAAGCGAGTGTACTCAAGGTGTCTGCTAATGGGACGAACACGTCTCCTGTTGTTCGAGGCATCTGGGTAACGGAACGCATACTTGGTAAGAACCCACCACCACCGCCACCCGGAGTGCCAGGAGTTGAGCCGGATATTCGCGGCGCGACGACTCTTCGAGAATTGCTAGACAAGCACCGCGACAGTGACAACTGCCGCGCTTGTCATGCGATAATTGATCCACCTGGATTTGCACTCGAAAACTTCAATCCCATTGGTGGATGGAGCGACCGTTTTCGAAGCCTGGGGGACGGCGAAAAGGTTAATATCGAGATCGACGGACGAAAAGTTCGTTATAAGATCGGGCCCAAAGTCGATGCGACAGGACAACTTGCCGATGGTCGCAGATTCGAAAACTTCAACGATTTTCGAAGCCATTTAATCACTCAGAAAAGTCTCCTTGCGAAATCGTTTGTCACAAAGCTAATCACGTTTGCGACGGGACGCGAGATGGGATTCTCGGATCGAACAGAAATTGAATCGATTGTTAAAAAGTCTTCGGTAGACGGCTACCGAGTTGGCGATTTGCTGAAGATGTGCGTTGCAAGCAAGATATTTCAAACAAAGTAGGAACCAGTACTGTGGACCGAAACAACAATGTACCAAACGTGATTTTGCGGCGTTCAATGGACCGCAGGAAATTCCTTCGCGGCACCGGAGCGGCTGCTATCGCGCTTCCGCTTCTAGACGCGATGGGTCCATCGTTCGGTCAACAAGCAT
The DNA here is from genome assembly GCA_026692865.1 of Planctomycetota bacterium. GTDB lineage: Bacteria > Planctomycetota > Planctomycetia > Pirellulales > Pirellulaceae > JAIYDQ01. The sequence goes on along the minus strand of JAPLNI010000057.1, from coordinate 424,100 downwards.
TAGCAGCGAGTGCGACTGCGGCTACTCCTAAGCGATTCGTTGCGATGTGTGCAGGCCTCGGCTTTCACACGCCGCACCTGTTCCCCGAAAACGAGACCAAAGATTTTGCGACAACTCCTTATCTGAAGAAGCTGGAATCGTTTCAGAATCAAATCACCGTTTTCTCGGGACTCTCACATCCAAATCAGCAAGGAAATAACGGCCATGCGTCGGAACTCACGTGGCTTACTTCTGCGCAACGGCCAGGTCTCGCTGGATTCAAGAACTCCATTTCTCTAGACCAGCAAATTGCACAAAAGATCGGTACTGAAACTCGTTATCCATATTTGACCTTGTCAACAACGGGAGGATCTTCTTTGTCGTGGAGTTCCAATGGAGTTTCAATACCGGGTATCTCATCTGCATCAAAATTGTTTTCATCTTTGTTCATCGATGGGTCGCAGCAACAAGTCGCAGTCGAGATGCAAAGTGTTCGTCGCGGTAAAAGTATTCTAGATACGGTAAGCGGTCGTGCGATTGAACTGGCCCGCGAGGTTGGGCATCGTGATCAAGAGAAGATCGAAGAATACCTCACCGCAGTACGAGATCTCGAATCGCGACTCCAACAATCCGAAGGTTGGATTACAAAACCAAAGCCGAAAGTGGACTCAAAACTGCCTGTTGACATTATCGATAAGTCCGATGCGATTGCCAAGCAACGGCTGCTTTACGACATGATCGCACTTGCTTTGCAAACAGACTCTACGCGTACAATTACGTTTGCTTTAGAAGGACTCAACGCAGCTCCAAAAATCCCAGGCGTGAACAGTGATTGGCATGGGCTAAGTCATCACGGTAAGGATCCAGAAAAGATTGACGAGTTGAAAATTATTGAAGAAGCCGAATTCACCGCGTTCGCAGAGTTCTTGACGAAGCTTCAATCGATTCGCGAAAATGATCGCACGCTTTTGGATAGTACAACTGTCTTATTCGGTTCGAATCTTGGTAATGCAAGTGCTCATGATTGGCATAACCTTCCAATTCTTGTCGCTGGTGGTGGTTTGAAACATCAAGGCTATGTCGCTCACGACTCGAAGAATAACACCCCTTTAGCAAATCTTTTCGTCGCGCTGGCGCGAAATATGGGCGTCGAAATCGATCGATTCGGCAGCAGCACTAGCAGCAGCATCCGGGGAATCGACGGCGTATAGTTGCAATCGCGAAACTAGTGCTTCATCCAACGTGAAAATTGATGTACCTGAATTCGTGAGAATTCAGGTGTCGATGAAAATAATGGCAACAGCTGTTATGCTCAGATGTCTCGACACATCTGCTACCAGCTGAAACCCTGTTATTCATCTGGACGAAGCACTAGACAAGAGTTTAAGCATTTCCGTGTACCGCCATACGCGATTGAAGTCAGCATTATACAACCGAATTTGCATGAATTAGTTATTAATCATGGCTTGATAGGAGATCGCCAACTTTATTGAAAGACCATCAATTTCATCATCCGAAACTTCATTGTTGAAGTGGAGATTAGTGAATTAAAAAGGAGAATCCTTATCGCGCAGCTTCCACATGCGTTATCGAAATGTATTGACTATAGTGCGGTTTGCGCCCAAGGCCTGAGGCTTTGGTTGACCGACAGCAATGAGTAAACTCGGGTTGGCTGGCTGATGTTTGGTTATGATTTGATATTGGTAAGAATTTCTTGCGACGGAGAATGCGACGGAGAATGCATTTGCTGTAATGTGATGAAGTCATGAAGATCGTCTGGATGCTGTCACATATGCCGTCGCGTTTGGTATATTTTGTTTTTGATTATCGTAGGCTCGAGCAGTCGCTATTGATCCCATCTGCTTTTGAGTGTTCTTACTTAGTCACGCTTACCAACCTGTTTGAGTCAGATGAAGTTTTCTACTATTTGTTTGAGTCTTGTGTTGAGTTCTTTCGCTACGCCTGTCCTGGCGCAAATGATCGTTGCCCATCGCGGTGCGTCGTTTGATGCACCGGAAAACACGCTCGCCGCATTCCGGCTGGCGTGGGAGCAGAACGCAGATGGAGTCGAAGGTGATTTTTATCTCACCAAAGACAATCAGATCGTTTGTATTCACGATAAAGATACCCTACGAACGGGCGGCAAGAAGATGATAATTGCCGATTCGACATTGGAAGACCTTAGGTCGCTAGAATACGGGAGTTGGAAAGACAAAAAGTTTCGCGGCGAGCCGATTCCGACATTTGCTGAAGTCTTGAAAGTCATCCCGACTGGAAAGCGTTTTGTAATTGAACTCAAAACGGGTCCCGAGATTGTCCCCTTCCTCAAAGAGCAACTTGATCATTTCAAGCCGAATTCAAAAGATTTGCTGATCATTGCCTTTAATCAGGAAACCGTCGCCGCTTGCAAGGAAACGCTACCCGAAGTCACTGCCCATTGGCTTACCGGTTACAAGCAAGAAAAGAAGAATGGTTCTTGGACTCCAACACTTAACGAGGTCGTTGCGGTGCTGAAAAAATCTAAGGCCGATGGGCTTGGCACCCAAGGCAATCGCGATATTGTGACCGAATCGTTTGTTGAAACTCTGAGGACTCATGGGCTTAGAGAGTTTCACGTATGGACGGTCGACTTGCCGGAAGACGCAAGCTACTTCAAGACTCTTGGAGCGATGGGAATCACGACTAATCGCCCAGCTTTCATTCGAAAGCACCTCGCAAACTGAGCTATCCCAGGGGTGATGAAAAGTGTTTTTTTCTGAGCCGTAGGGATTAGCCTCGGGTGCTATCTTGAAAATTGTGGCAAAGTCGAAACCCGTTGCTAGCGCCATAGGCTAAGGATTAATCAGCCCAGCTTGTAGTTATTGGTTTTTTACAAAAGATTGCGTCTTTTCCACAAGACTTCCAGTGCATTCTGCCGCATAATAATGTGGTACAATCCCACCTTGATCGCTATCAACGGAGTCCTGGTCGTTCGCGTGTCGTTGCAAGGGTCGGTTACTCCCGATCAATGTCATGGCTCGCGTCGAGCTTGATAATGCTTGATCCCTACCTATACCTAAGTCCGGTTTTGAAACTTGCGATAGGATCGTTTGCCATGACGGTATCGCTTGCGTCAATCAACTCGCATGAAGAGGTTTCGCAAATATGTTTCTAAGTCTCCATTCGGCTTGCGTGCTGCGAAGTACGCTTCACCTTATTCTGATCATCAGCATTCTGTTCATCGGCTTTTCTTCAGATTCATTTGCCTCCGATCAGAAAACGTCAATCAGCTATCACCATGACGTGCTTCCAATTTTTCGTGCAAACTGCATGGGATGCCATCAAAGTGCGCTGAAGAATGGCGACTACTTGATGACGGACTTTGCTGCCTTAGTACGTGGTGGTGAGTCTGGTAGCCCGGCGATTGTGCCAAATCATTCCGATGCAAGTTATCTCATTGACGAGATAACCCCGGTTGATGGCAATGCGGAGATGCCAAAGAAGGGCCCTCCATTGAAGCCCGAAGAGATTGAAGTCATTCGAAAATGGATCGATGCGGGCGCGATCAATGACTCGACCGCGATGCCTTCCTACTCGACCGACAATCCTCCGGTCTACGTTCAAGCACCAGTCGTTGCTTCGATTGACTTTTCGCCCGACGGGAAGAGTCTGGCTGTTGCTGGACTTCATGAAGCGATCATTTATAAAACTTCAGATTGGCAAATCAAACAACGACTAATCGGTATCAGCCCGCGTATTGAAACTGTCCGCTATTCCCCAGATGGAAAGCTTTTAGCGGTTTCCGGCGGACAGCCTGGCATCAGCGGTGAGATTCAGTTGTGGAACGCCGTGGATGGCACTCTTGTGCGGAGTCAGTCAGTGGGAAGCGACACTATTTTTGGCTTGAACTGGTCTCCCGATTCTACGTTGGTATCGGTTGGACTTACCGATAACACAGTCAGAGCTTTTGATGCTTTGACTGGGGAACAAAAACTCTTTCAACGAGCGCACGAAGATTGGCCTAGAGCGACTGTTTTTTCTGTCGACGGTAAGCATCTCGTCTCTGGCGGTCGCGACATGTCTGTGAAGCTTACGGAGCTTGAGACCGAACGATTTATTGATAACGTGACTTCGATAACTCCAGGTGCTCTTCGCGGCGGTATCCAAGCACTGGCTCGTCATCCCGAACGAAACGAGATCTTGGTTGGTGGAGCTGACGGGATACCGCGCGTCTATCGTGTGTTCCGAGAAACCGCCCGCGTGATTGGTGATGATTCGAATCTCATTCGACAATTTGACGCTCTTCCTGGACGCATTTTTGCGGTAGCAATTAGCCCCAACGGCCAACAATTGGCGGCTGCGTCGGTCCTCGACGGGAAAAGCGAAATCCGAGTTTGGGCCTACGATTTTTCGGGAGTTTTGCCCGAGGAGATCAAAGCCATCAGCGCCAAGCGATCGCAGTCACGTAGCGAAAAAGAAGTTGAAAAGCTCAATGCTTATCTGTCTGCCAAATCCAAAGAGCTTGCGAAGATCAAAATTGATAGCTCCGCAATCTACTCAATCGCATTCGATCATCAAGGCCAATTGGCAGCCTCGGGATCCGATGGAAGAGTCCGTGTATGGACTGTCGAAGATCAGAAAGAAATCGCTAACTTCGAGGTACCTCCAGCCCATGCGGCGACTGCTACTCAGACAGCAAGTGTTTCATTAGAAATTAAAAATGATCCAGCAAGCGATAAAGTACCTGCATCTAGCGTATCCACATCGGAAGTCGCGATAAAAATGGATCCTGCGAAGATAGTTCGAATCGTGGTGGAACCTTCCGAGATTCAACTTGCACGATGGAATGATTCAACTCAAATTCTGGTGACAGCACATACCAACGATCATCGCTTAGTAGACGTAACTGACCAGGTAAGTTACAAGGTGAGTGAGCCTCAAGTTGTATCCGTTTCCAAGCGAGGTTGGGTTCAGCCATCAGAAACCGGATCGGCAAAAATTTCAGTAGAAATCGGGCCCCACTCGCAAACGATAATGACTACCGTAAATCCAAGCAACAAGGAGGAGGTTGACTTTATACGAGACGTCAATCCGATTCTTTCCCGAGTTGGTTGCAATCAGGGAACTTGCCACGGAGCACAAGCTGGAAAAGGTGGCTTCAAGCTATCGCTGCGTGGCTACGATCCAATTTATGACATTCGCGCTCTGACAGATGATCTTGCCGGAAGACGTTTCAATCCTGCATCGCCCCGAGATAGTCTTATGATGACCAAACCGCTTGGATTGGTGCCTCATGCTGGGGGGCAGGTGCTGAAAGATCACGAAGTACGGACACGGGTCGTGCGAGCATGGATCGCTGGCGGTGCACGGCTCGATATGACAACGCCTCGAGTTACGAAAATCGAAGTCTTTCCATTCAATCCAGTGGTTGAAGAAATCGGATCAAGCCAAACGATAAGAGTCGTCGCGACCTACGCAAATGGAACGACTCGCGACGTCACTCGAGAGTCTTTTGTCGAAAGCGGTAATACCGAAGTTGCAACCATCACAGAGGGGGAGAGAGTCTTGGCGGTACGACGCGGTGAAGCTCCTGTTCTCGCTCGTTATGAAGGAGCGTACGCTGCAACCACATTGACCGTGATGGGGAATCGCGACGGATTCACTTGGGCAGAGCAGGATTTGGAAAGTCCAATTGATAAACTGGTTTCCGACAAGTGGAAGCGGATGAAGATCACACCATCCGACCTGTGTAATGACACCGATTTCTTGCGTCGCCTTCATCTTGACTTGACCGGGCTACCTCCAACATCGGAACAAGTGCGAGCCTTCTTAGAAGATGCATCACCGACAAAAGATAAGCGAAAGCGTGTCGTCGAAGAGTTGCTCGGAAGCCAAGCTTTCAATATTCATTGGACCAATAAATGGTCAGACTTGTTGATGGTCAATTCGAAGTTTTTGGGTAAGGATGGCGCTAAGCAATTCCGAGAATGGATTCTTGATAGCGTGTCATCAAACAAGCCCTATGACAAATTTGTATACGAAGTTCTCACCGCAAGTGGTTCGAATCGGGTGAACCCACCCGCTTCCTATTACAAGACACTTCGAACTCCCGAAGATCTTGTAGAGAATACTACGCAACTGTTTCTTGGTGTGCGTTTCAATTGCAACAAGTGCCATGACCATCCGTTCGAACGTTGGACTCAAGACCAGTACTATGAAACAGCTTCTTACTTTTCACAGGTCTCACTGAAGAAAGATCCTGAGTCTGGCGAACGGGCGATTGCTGGTACGGCAGTCGAAGGAGCGAAGCCGCTTTACGAGGAAGTATCCGATTCGAGTGCTGGTGAAATGAAGCATCAGAAGACGAACGCAGTTGTTGAACCGAAGTTCCCATTCAATTGCGACTACGCGCAACCTTCGGATAAGTCGCGAAGAGCCGACTTCGCAGCTTGGCTAACCAGTCGTAACAACCAATACTTTGCACGCAGCTATGTAAATCGGATGTGGGGCTACTTGCTTGGTAAAGGACTTATTGAACCCATCGATGATATCCGCGCTGGTAACCCGGCTAGCATTCCCGAGTTGCTCGCACATCTCGAGAAAGAGTTCATTGAGAGTAATTTTGATGTGCGGCAACTTATTCGTTCGATTTGTAATTCAAAGGTCTATCAACTCTCGATCGAATCCAATCAGTGGAATAACGATGATCAAAGAAATTATTCACACGCAATGCCGCGTCGTTTACCCGCCGAGGTCCTCTTTGACGCGATTCACCAAGTGACGGGATCGCCGTCGAGTATTCCTGGGTTAGATCCGGGGACTCGATCCGCTTCATTAGCTGATGCTCAAGATGGATTGCCGGACGGGTTCTTGAATAATCTTGGCCGACCAGCGCGTGAAAGCGTGTGTGAGTGCGAACGGTCCAACGAATTGCGACTTGGTTCCGTCATGGCTCTTGTAAGCGGACCGACTCTTGGTGCTGCATTGTCTAACAACAAGAATTCGATCCAAGAGCTCGCTCGAAATTCAGCCGACGATGCGAAGCTTATTGACGAGTTGTTTCTCCGGATACTGAATCGTCATGCGACAGTGACCGAACTAGAGGCGGCCTCGACGGTATTTAAAGAGATTCAAACAGATCATGAAGGTTTAGTCGCAAAAGTATCTGAGAAAGAAGCTTGGTGGGCCGAAGAAAAGCCAAAGCTGGAAGCTGCCGCAAAGATTGAGAAAAGCGAAGTCGAACAGCAGTTGTTGGCTCGCGAAACGGAAATCAAGCCAGCACGTGAAGCCGACGAGAAGGCGAGACTGGAACGACTAAGCGTTGCGACGAAAGCGGTCGAAGCGTTTGAGAAAGTGCTACCGGATAAGTTTGAAGCATTCCTGAAGGAAAAAATGAACAAGACCCTTTGGCATCTGTTACCGTCGATTTCTGCGAAAGGGTCCGCCGGAACAACTCTTACCCAACAAACAGATCGTTCGATTACTGCAAAAGGAAAGGGGGCGAAAGGTGTCTACATAATCGATACCATGGCTCCACGTAGCCCGATTACCGCAGTTCGATTGGAAGCTCTTCCAGCAAACGATCTCCCTGCGAAAGGTCCTGGGTTGTCTTCCAATGGAAATTTTGTGGTGACTGAACTTGAACTGTATGTTGTGCAAACCGAAAAGCCTGACGTGATGCGAAAGCTGAAGTTCACGAAAGGCTTTACGGATTATGACCAAGCGAGCTTCTCTCCGGAAGCTGCGATCAACGACAACACTACCGAACAAGGTGGTTGGGCCGTTGCAGGAGCGGGTGGAGTCGAACATTGGGCGGTCTTTGAATTGGCTTCTCCATTGGAATTGAAGCCAGGTGAGCACTTGCAATGGCAAATTCATCAACAACACAAGGGTGATAAACTTCGCTTGGGTCATTTCCGTTTGGCCGTATCGGACGAGCCTGTGGAGGCTTCGCTAGGCCTTTCCGAGTCGCTCGCAAACTTGGCAAACACTCCTAAAGGACGAAGAACGAAGGAGGCTACAGAAGCTGGCCTTTCGTATTTCAAGACATCCTCGCCCGAGCTGCAGAAGCTGAGTGCAGCTTTAGCCAAAGAGAAACAAAAGCTCCCCGAAGACGAATTGGTCGTTAAGCTTCGCGGGCGAATTGAAAAGCTTTCAAAGCCAATTGTGGACGATTCCAAATTGGTTAACTTACGAGCGGACGTAAAGGAGAGCGAATCACAAACTCAGCACGCAAAAGTAACGGCGGCTGAAGATATAAGCTGGGCATTAATTAACAGCCCTGCGTTTTTGTACAACCACTAACATTTCAGTTTCTAAGTTGTCGATTTTCAACAATCACTTAACAATCCAACACTTAACAGTACCAGAAGAGGTGAAGCGATGTGGCGAATAATTGGTGCACCGGGCAAAGACAATTGCGACGCGGGTGTTCAAGTTTCTCGAAGAGATGTTCTACGCGTAGGCGGAACGGGGATCGCTGGATTGAGCCTAGGGAACTTGTTGCAACTTCAGGCGGCACAAGCTTCCACGACTGGTGGAGGTCCCGGCTGGAATAAAGCAAAGCGTTTGGTTCTTGTCTACTTGCAAGGAGGGCCAAGCCATATCGATCTGTGGGACCCAAAGGAAAACGTTCCTGAGAATGTTAAGTCAGCCTTTGAACCTATCTCGACGAAGATTCCTGGTATTCAATTCACCGAGAATCTCCCGAAGCTTAGCAAGGTCAATGATCGATTCACAATGATTCGATCAATGAGTTATACGCCGAATGGATTATTTAATCATACGGCTGCAATCTATCAAATGATGACTGGGTACACGACTGATAAAGTGAGTCCTTCCGGGCAACTTGAACCGCCGACGCCGAAAGATTTCCCGAATCTCGGCTCGAACATTATCCGACTTCGTCCGGCTGATGCCCCCATGTTACCGTTTGTGATGCTTCCACGACCTTTGCAAGAATCCAATGTCGTTGGTAAGGGTGGATCAGCAGGTTTTCTAGGTAAAGCATACGATCCGTACACGCTTTATCCTGAAGGAGACGACATGGATCTGCAAAAGATGGATCGTATTCAGATCCGTGACCTTCAGCTTCGACCGGAAGTATTTGCTGTTCGTCTTGAAAGGCGAGCCGCATTACGCGATCTCATCAACAAACAGATGCCAACGATTAATGAGGCCGTAAAGGATCAACAGCTTGATACTTACTTCTCCCAAGCCTTGTCGCTCATCACTTCAGGCCGTGCACGTGAAGCGTTCGACCTTTCAAGCGAACCGGATGTTCTGAAGGACGCATACGGTCGAAATACTTTCGGTCAAAGCTGTCTTTTGGCGCGCCGATTAATCGAAGCTGGCACACGCGTTGTCGAAGTGATATGGCCCAAGGTTGCAAACAGTGACAACCACTCCTGGGATCATCACGTCGGTTTGACTCAACGAATGAAAACACAGTCCGCTCCCATGTTGGATGCTGGGCTGTCGACTCTTATCGAAGACATGGATCAACGCGGACTGCTTGAAGACACCTTGGTTGTTGCAGTCGGCGAGTTCGGTCGTTCGCCGCAACGGGGTGTTAGCACTAGCGGCAACGGAAATTCAGCAGATGGTCGTGATCACTGGCCGTACTGTTATACCGCAGTGGTGGCTGGGGCCGGAATCAAACGCGGTTACGTTCATGGTAAGAGTGACAAGACAGCTAGCGCTCCCACTGACAACCCGGTCCATCCTGGTCAGTTGTTAGCGTCGATCTACCACGCCTTTGGCATCGACCCCGAGACGATAGTTTACAACCACTTGAATCAACCGAGAGAGTTGGTGAAGGCTCAAGCGGTAACGGAATTATTCTCGTAGACTCTGGATGGATAAAGAGCCGGGTCAACAACCGCAATTTTGGTCGCAAAATTACAATGCCGGTGACACAACCTAACTTTGTATTTTTCAGATGGCTTACGACATCTGCTACGAGCGTAAAGCCCTTGTTCCACTAGTTAACTTACGACTTGGGTAGCGTTTCCAGGAGCATCGACTGCTCTTTGTAGAAATTGAAGTCGTCGTAAGTGCTGAAGGAGCGAGCTTTGCGAAGTTTTCCAGCAGAGGTTTTCGCCTCGGCTTTCTTTGCGGCTTCTTCTTTACCACGAATCATCCGATCCATTTTTGCGAACGATTCATTCTGCGAGCTTAAATTCAATCCCAATAGTTGCCCTTGTTGCCGAAGCAAATTCATTCGATTCTCCGCAGCAATTCCCATCCTTTGAACTTGATCGTATTGGAGTGAGAGCTGATTGATTTGAGTGTCGAGATTGAAAATAGCATTATCTATCCTGCGTTTTTCACCGAGATAACGAAGTTCGTCGTTACGATCGACGTTGCCGTTCTCGTCGATTCGCGGCGGCCTAAGTAACGACAGGCTTGTGATGAATTGTGATTGCTGCGTCTGGAGCGAATTGACGCTGCGCGAAATTGCTTGGCTTTGAGACCATGCAGAATTCCACGCCGATTGTGATTGGGTGAAATTTGACTCCAGTCGTTGTTTCGTCGCTTCGACCTCTTTCATTGTTTGCTCTTTCGACGCTTCTAACTGGGCTCGCATTTCGTCTGCCTTCTGTGCCGATGTCGTGCGAAGCTCGTTCAGGGCTTCTTCACCTTTCTCCATGAGTACTTGATACTCCTCGCCAACCAAAGCACGCGATTGCGAAAACACTTCTAGAAGCGAACTTGGGATCTTCTCTGCAACGGCAATCAACGCTTTGAGACTTGTCGACTTTACCGATTCCTTAGCAGGGCCTTCGAGGTATCCGACAGCAAGACCTAAAAATGAAGCGGCTGCAATCAGTTGATCTTGCGAGACAATTGTAGAGGGCGACCCGAGTCCTTTGGCTAACGATTCAAGCTCAGCGATCGCGGATAGCTTCTTATCCGCAATGAGAAGCATTCTCGCATTTGCAACTCGCGCCGGGACAAAGTACGAGTCGCTTTTAAGCATCTCCATTGCGCGGGCTTGGGCTTGAGGATACTGTTTCTCGAGCATAGCAACTAGAAGAAAAGCGAAGCTTAGACGAGCGTCGTCGTTATCTCTTGGCTTCAGTAACTCTAATTCCTTGTAGGCTTTCGTCCGTTCTTCGTTCGTTGTGCGAACTTCGTTCCCAATTTCCAAGATACGGCATGTCCGATTTACCCAGGCTTTGTCAGCACTGGTAGCTCCATCGGCGGTTTGACTCGTTGCTACTACAGTTACTTGCTTCGTTTCAGATTTGTCGACCGAGACGGGTGGTTCTACAGGCGGCACCGGATTACTGTCTTGAGCGTTCAAACTTGCACAAAACAAGAACACACCCAAAGACGCACGCAACTTAGAAATGTCTGGCACGACAAAGACTCCGAGATAAGCTCAACAAGCACATTTCTAGCGACGATCCAAAAGAATCCACCGTGTGCTGAATGCTTACTGTATCACCCCGCGATGCCTAACTCAAGAATGCGCGGAAGTTCTCGCCTTTAAAACAATTGAGAATAAACAATTCATTATACTTACAAATGTTATGATTCAATTCGCATGATGTTAGCGGATGCCAGTGTGGGTTGCTATCACTTGGCGAGAAGCACTTACAACCAACCGAGCTTTTATCTAGAGACGCTTTGAAAATGTATCTTTTACGAACGCCTAATCTTGTTTCGATAGCTTGTTGTTCCTTGTCGTTCTTGATTAATTACGGGTTCGCGATCGCAACGCCACCAAGCTCCGACCAGGTAAAACGGATTGAGTCTTGGTTTGAGAAGCACTCGGGACCGTTGGTCGAGAACTACCAGCACTTGCACAGGCACCCTGAGGTTTCGTTCGCGGAGAAGCAAACGGCTGAGTATGTTGCCCGGCTTTGGCAAAAGGCTGGCTTCGAGGTAAACGAACATGTGGGTGGGCATGGGATTGTAGGAGTATTGAAGAACGGTGACGGTCCGACGGTTATGCTCCGTACGGACTTGGACGCGTTACCAGTGACCGAAAAGACGGGGCTACCTTACGCATCGACCGTTGAGACGCGAACCGAGGACGGAACTCCAACCGGGGTGATGCATGCTTGTGGACATGATCTTCATATGACCGTTGTCACAGGTTCGGCTCAGTTTTTGTCTGACAACAAAAAACTTTGGAAAGGGACATTGCTCTTGATTGGTCAGCCTGCAGAAGAGAGAGGGAGTGGCGCGCTAGCCATGCTGCGAGATGGCCTCTTCACCCGATTTCCGAAGCCAGATTATGCACTTGCTCTGCATGTTGAATCATCAACGCCCGCAGGGTCGATCGCTGTTCGTGGAGGCTACATTCTGGCCAATGTAGACAGCGTTGACATCGAAGTCCAGGGACGCGGCGGACACGGGGCGTCACCTGAAAGTACGATCGACCCCATCGTACAGGCTGCGGAATTGGTGATGAGTATTCAAACAATCGTAAGTCGCGAGATTAAGCCGACCGAGCCTGCTGTTGTGACCGTAGGTTCAATTCACGGTGGAACGAAGCACAACATTATTGGTGACAGATGCACTTTGCAGATTACGGTACGTAGTTACACGCCAGAGGTCCGACAGAAAATATTGGCGTCAATCAAACGCCGCGCCTTTGGAATCGCGTCTGCATATAGTGCTCCGGAACCTACGATCAAAATCTCTGAAGGGACACCTGCCCTGGAGAATAACCAAGCACTTGCAGATCGATTGACCAAGGTATTTAAACAATCTTTGGGTGACAGCCGTGTGCTTCCTGGTGAGCAAGTCATGGGCGGAGAAGACTTCAGCCAGTACGGTTTAGCCGGTGTTCCAATTTTGATGTATCGCCTTGGTGTGATTGCTCCCGAACGGCTTGATCGGTTTCGCAAACTGAACGAAACACCCCCAAGTCTCCATTCGCCCGCATTCTATCCCGATCTGGAAGGTTCGCTTGAAACAGGAATCATAAGCATGTCGTCGGCAACTATCGATCTGTTGTCGCCATGAGGTAAGGGTACCTTTACTTGATGTTAGTGGGTGTTTACGCATATTCACTCTGGTATATCAACAGATTATCTCCGAGACTAGCAAATGTATCTCATCTCAAAAACACGCGCATACTATTTTGAAGCAAAGCCTAGTCCGGTTGGTTTGCTCGATGCACTTCTTGTGTTTACTCAACTGCTTGTTTCGTGGTTGGAACATTGATCCACAAGAAAAGTTTTTCATCCGGTGTGCGAGTTTCACTTTTTAATCCAGCCGAGGTCGACGAGGAAATTGTCGGCTTCGGCGAGGGTCGTAGAATAATGCTCTTTGCGGTTGAAGAAGCCGTGGCCCGCTCCGTCATAGCCGACTAGCTTGCATGTGCGATTTGCCTTTTTCATTTCGCTCTCAAAAGCAGTAGCGGTTGCATAGGGAACTGTAGTGTCCGACTTGCCATGAAGAATGAGGGTTGGAGGCGTGTGCGGTCCGACGTGATGTGACGGTGAGATCACTTCGGGATCCACGCCCATTCGTTCGACGCTGAGTTCCGGCCGGGGCTTGACGCTTTTAACTTCCCAGCCAGCAATCGGAGCAAGAGTACAAGCGGGATTGAACAGAATCATTGCATTGGGCCGTTCATCGTTGCCGAGGCCCGTGATCGTACCGGTGCAGGCTGCAATATGACCACCAGCGGAGCCTCCGGCTACGGCAATCTTATTCGGATCAATGCCGAATCGTTGTGCATTCTCTCTCACCCACGCAACGGCAGCTTTGGCATCCTTGACGCATTCAACCGCTTTGACACCGTGCCGCGACTTCACGCGGTAGTCAGCGGTGATTGCGATCATGCCACGCTTTGCAAAGTGTCGCGCCTGATCCTCGAACTGTGCTGGTGATCCAGAACTCCAACCACCACCAAAGAAAAATATAATTGCGGGCTTCGGAGCTTTAGTCGCTGATTCCACGAAGATCCATAGTTTAAGATCCGTAGAGTCGATCGTTCGGTAAGTCTCGACACGAGCATCCTTGAATGTCGGCGGATAGGGTGACTGAGCTAATAACGTAGATGTGAGGCAGCAGATAATCAGACATATTGTAGATTTCATAGCGATTTGGTTGGTGAGGTGTTGGCAAGGTTAAAAAAACTACACACCAGACCAAGATTGTAAAACTGCAATCAAAGACCTACGCGGCGATAAGCGAACTACTTCTGCCCTACATAATGCTCTTAATAATGTAATATAGACAATTTCTTTCTGGTAGGTGCGTTTAATGTCGCTTAACGCACGATCAAAAATTCATCAAATACTTACGATTTCGTCGTCAGGCAAACTTCTTTTAACGGTCTAATCTGGAGTAATAGAGTTTCAACATAAGCGTAGTTTGCAAGTTAAGGATAGCGGTAGATGGACGTCTCAATCGTGTTAAGGAAACGGATAGGTTCGCAAATGAGAGTCGTAGCTCTTTTTGTCGGTGCGATGACTTCCATCGCATGCGGTCAGGAAATGTCAACCATTTCTCCCAATTCGGTGCAAAAGCCATCGACCGCTTTCGCTGGTCCGACGCAGACTGGGTTCTTGTTGCCCAACGGTTGGCACTTGACACCTGCCGGTCGCCACATTGTGACCAATGATCTTGTACTTAATCTTATTCCCCTATCTGATGGCCGGCGAGCATTGGCTAGTTGTGATGGATTTAACGAGCACTATCTTGGGTTGTTCGATCTTGCTGACGGCAAATTACTTAGCAAACAATCCGTCACTCAAAGTTGGTTCGGGCTGCAGGTTTCCAAAGACGAAAAGAAGATATGGTGGTCCGGTGGCGGCGCGGGCGATTTGCACTTGTTCGATCTAAATGAGCAATCGCTAACTCGCATCAGCCCGGACGAAGTTGACACAAAAAGACTAACGCGTGAGGAGCAGAAGGCGTTACGCGAAAAGATGAAAGCTGACAACGCTTTTCGCAGTGGAATCTGCCTCGATGAAGGTCGTAATTGCTTGTATTCATTGCTGATCAACGCAGGCAAACTCGTAAGCACTTCATTGAACGATGGCATCGAACGTAGTGTAGTTTTGGGGGGACGCCCTTACGATATAAAACTAAGTCGCGATCAAAGGTTGCTATATGTCAGTGACTGGGCGGATAGCATTGTGCGAGTTATTGATGCAGAGGCTTTGCGAATAGTCGATACCATTCGCGTTGGGGAGCACCCCAACCAAATAGCGGTTCACCCAAAAGATAATCGCGTCTTTGTAACATGCGCTTCTAGTAATGGCGTTTGGGTTATAGATGCGGTTAAGGGCGTTGTAACAGAAACTATCTACACCAGTCTGTTTCCTCAATCACCTGAGGGTAGCACGCCAGATGCGCTTGCTTTATCGCCTGATGGTTTGAAGCTTTATGTTGCCAACGCTGATAACAACTGCATTGCTGTAATTAATATCGAATCCGCGAATAGAAGCGTTGTTGAAGGCTTTGTTCCCACGGGATGGTATCCAACAAGCGTCGCGGTTACTCCAGACAGCAAGAGCCTTTTGGTAGGTGTTGGCAAGGGTAATCAATCGCGAGCCAATCCGATTACTAAGGATCAACCCGCCGATGAAAAACCTGCTGATTCTGCAATTAGCTCTGCGAGGGTGTTGCCTTATCCTTACATCGGCACGACGATGAGTGGTGCTGTATCTATCGTCGAACTTCCAAACGAAGATCAACTCAAAAAATACACACAGCAAGTTTACCAAAACTGCCCCTATTCGGACCGCTTGTTGTCGGGAACTTTGACCGATGTAGACACTGCGATTCCGAAAAAAGTCGGCGATGAAAGTCCAATCAAGTATGTTATTTACGTGATCAAAGAGAATCGGACTTACGATCAAGTATTTGGCGATTTGGCGAGCGGACCCAATCCTAAAGGGAATGGAGATCCATCTCTATGCATGTTCCCTCGCCGCATCACGCCGAATCATCACAAATTGGCCGAAGAATTCGTTCTGCTGGATAATCTTTACTGTAATGGTCAAGTCAGTCGCGATGGACATCCTTGGAGCACGATGGCCTACAACACGGACTACGTAGCACGCGACTGGCACCTTACATATTCTCGTCGCGTGGGCGTCGACGATGACGATGAAGGTGATTTAGCCAACTCCCCATCAGGCTATATCTGGGATGCGTGCTTAAGGGCGGGGGTTTCTTATCGCAGCTATAAAGAATACGGAGGGCGAGTATCGGATGAAGAGGGAAACCAAAAAATGGAAGGCCGCGTACCCGGTTTGATTGGTCACATGTGCCCCGATTATGGTATCGGTAAACCAGGTGTTCGTGAACGCGATATGGACTTGGTCGAGATTATGTTGGCGGAGTATCGGCAATTCGCCCAGAATAAGAATATGCCTCAGTTCATCATCATGAGCCTCGGCGAAGATCACACCGATGGTACGCGACCGGGCTCATTCACCCCCGAGGCTTGTGTTGGCAGTAACGATCAGGCCTTGGGGAAGTTAGTTGAAGCGGTCAGTAGTGGTCCACTTTGGAACCAAACAGCGATCTTCGTTATTGAAGATGATGCACAAAATGGGCCGGACCACGTTGACGCCCATCGCACGGTAAGCTTGGTCATTAGTCCATATACCAAACGTGGTTATGTTGATAGCACACAATACAGTACGGTCAGCATGATCAGGACGATGGAGTTGATCCTGGGCTTGCAGCCATTATCTCAATACGATGCTGCTGCTAGACCGATGTACGATAGTTTTACGAATACGCCAAACCTCTCGCCTTACAGTCGCGTGGAGCCTCAGATAGATCTTTACGCGAAGAACTCAGCCACCGCCTATGGTGCAGACCGATCGCTCAATATGGATTTTACGGAGTATGATCGAATCGACGATTTTGAGCTAAACGAAATTTTATGGAGATCCGTCATGGGAGTCGACGCACCAATACCCCCCGCGGTACGAAGGGCGTTAGCTTTTAGAACTGCAACGAGGTAAACTTAAACGCGTGAGAAAATCAGACGACGGTGCCATAAATCGCTCCGCAACGAGACAAGGAAAGTAACCACTAGGCTCGTCTTGTCGGGGCTTAGGGAGGGTGGCTTTAAAACTGGTTAGGCTCATGGAGTCACTGACGAATTCGGGCACTATGCAGTTGAGAATAAAGTTCACATGCACAATCTTCATGCAACGCTGCTTTATCAACTAGGACTAAACCATGAGCGATTGACCTTCCGTCACGTCGGTCGAGATTATCGCTTGACGGACTTTTACGGAGAGGTCGTGCATGAGTTATTCGCGTAGCGTCTGAAAATACATGTAGCATCCATGCCACCCGTTTAGCAAGTTACTTGGAGCGTCGCTTCACAACGGACGCAGCCAGTTGATCGAGTAGTGTTACGGTTTCGTCCCAGCCAAGACAACCATCGGTGATGCTTTGACCGTAGACAAGAGGCTTTCCGGGAACAAGATCTTGACGACCGCCTTTCAAATGCGATTCGATCATTACACCGAAAATACGATCATCACCACTAGCGATCTGAGTGGCGACTTGCTTACCAACCTCGACTTGCTTTTGGTAATCCTTGCGACTGTTCGCGTGCGAGATGTCGATCATTAATCGTTGCGGGGTGTTGGCTGCTGCAAGAGCCTTGGACGCAGCATCGACGCTCGCTTCGTCAAAATTTGGGTCCTTGCCACCGCGTAAGATTAGATGGCAATCATTGTTGCCTCGCGTCTCGACAATTGCAACTTGTCCATTTTTGTGAACAGACAAGAAATGATGCCTTCGTTGCGACGCAAGGATCGCATCGATTGCAATGCGAACATTCCCGTCGGTCCCATTCTTGAAGCCAATCGGTGCGGATAGACCCGATGCGAGTTCGCGATGGACTTGGGATTCTGTTGTCCTGGCTCCGATCGCACCCCAACTGATCAGATCCGCAATGTACTGCGGGGAAATTGTGTCGAGAAACTCGGAACCGGCAGCGACGCCTAATTGGTTAATTCGAACCAGTAAGTCTCGGGCCATCCGAAGTCCTTCGTTGATCCGAAAGCTTTCGTTGAGGTACGGATCGTTGATCAGCCCCTTCCAGCCAACCGTCGTACGCGGCTTCTCAAAATAGACTCGCATTACGATTTCGATCTCGGATTTTAATCGGCATCGTTCAACTGCAAGCCGCTCCGCGTACTCGATAGCGGCAATGGGATCATGAATTGAGCAAGGGCCTACAATCACCAGCAAACGGTCCGAACGACCATGCAAAATATCTTTGACCGATGTACGAGTTTCCGCGATCAATTGCTCGGCAGGAGTTCCTTCGATCGGAAAAAAGCGAATCAAATGCTCCGGTGGAGGAAGAGGGACGACGCCCTGGATACGCTCATCGTCTGTCGATGATGTTCGATCCATTGGAGATTGATTCAATTGGTCCTGATAGCTTGTTGTCATTTTGCTTTCGTGCTCGTCGGCTGTATGGTGTTGTCAGCTCGTAAAACCAACGTTATAGATAGTTTCTGCCATTTCGCCAGGACACGAAATAAGCAATGCTGATTCTTGGTTATGAAGAATAAGTGCGATTTTCGAGGCAGAATCGAATGGTTACGAGAGCGCCAGGCAGTATTCACAAGAAGGGAAGCACGAATCGGTAGGCGTAGCAGATGTCGTATGACGTCTGAAGAATGCAGGTTTCAACAGTATCTTACGCGACTACTAAATTCTTACGAGTTCAGCTATCGAAATTTTATATATTGGGTAAAGCACTACTGTTGAAGATCTGCGAGGGATGCAAGTTCTTTAGCATTCAACGCTCGGTCAAAAACCGCCACGCCACCGATCCAGCCGGTAAAGCCGACACTTCTCGAGCTATGGATAACGCGTCCGATCGTAAACGGGCCACCTGATTGATTGTCCGATGGTGTATAGATGTCATGCGGATACCACCAAGGGTTCAGTCGCAGCGAGACAAGGTCGCGATCCAATACAGCCCACTTACCGTCTGCCCCCTTCTGCTGAGTCGTCTTTACTTTTGTATAACGATATTCTCGCAGTTCAACTCGCTCGACATCAGACTCGCTGAGCATCTGTACCGAGATTGGATTGTCTTCCGGCGGATTGTAAAATTGGTCTTTTGGAAAGTTGGAATCTTCGCGATCTTGAATGCCTGGTTGTTGATACAAATGGCCCTGAAGCCACGCGTTGCAAGCAAACGATATCAAGTTGTCGCTCTTGGGATTGTCTAACCATCGGTCGCCCGATTGACCGTCCAACCAACCCGTCAATTCATCCTTTTGATGATCAAAGGTCATAGCAAAGCATTGCCAGGATTTGTCAATCACATCCGCAGGCGAGTCTGCTGGTATCTTAGGGGATGCCGCTGCTGAGTTGCACTTATGAAGTGCGTATCGATTCAAGAAGGAGTTTGCACCGTTCTCCGACACATGGCCACAAGCACTTCCTTCTTTATTTAGTCCTGCGAAGAGAGCGTATTGTCTTTGTCCACGTTCAATCTTTTGAATTCTTGAAGTTTCCTTCTGCTTCAAATCCGTACCTTCATGCCAGATTCCCGCAAGCGCGTGATTGCCGCTCTCGCGAATAGCCCAGACCACAACCGTGACCGATTTGTCTTGCCCTTTGATGTCCAGCGGCGAGTCATGTAAACGTTGTCGCGGAACAAACAGGAATGGTCGAAAGGTAGCGTCTTCTTCTTTCTGGATCTGGATAGCTTGACCAAATGGCCCTCGTCCGAGAAGCGGAAAATCAGCGTAACTGGCATCGCGCCCCTCTCCCCAGTATTCTTTGATGTAATTAGCTGCATCCAACGCGTAGCTATTACTTGCCCCTTGTGGAACGTGAGCGACGAATCGACGCGCCCCATCGGGCTCACGCTTTACAAAGTCCCAGAACGCAACGCAACCGGAAGTCCCCATCACGGCGTCGACTTTCTCGTTTACCGGTTCTGACGCCCATGAAACAGTTTCAGTTAAAGCAAGTAGGAGAACAATTCGGGCTATCACCATTGAAATAACTTTGCAGTTGGAGCGGATGTATTCAAAAACGTTTGTATTGTTGTCTGTAGACAGCTCATTCGGCGTGCGCGAATTGTACCAACAGATGCGCACATTATACAACATTGCAAAATCGATGTTTGAAGCGGCAATGTCTTCAGCTATCGTTCAAACGAGTGGCATTTTGAGCCTCTTGCGTTAGCCGTGTTCAAACGACAACCTTCCCACTTGCACTGCAACGTCCAACGATGCGGCTAACGTCGGCGGCTCAAAATCCAGACTATTGTGCCCCGCTTGCTAGCGCCTCGGGCTGATTTATCTCCGAGTGTCATCGCCCCAGCGTTACTCGTCGTTGGGTGGTTGTTTATCTGAGAATGGGCTAAATGTTGCACGGTACAGTCTCGGTGTCAGCCCCGTTGATAACTTGAATTCCTTTGAAAAGTGGCTTTGGTCATAAAAGCCTGCGTTGGCCGCTATCTGAGAGATCGGTACCTGGGTCGATTCCAAGAGATGCCGCGCAACCCCAACACGAACTTCTCGAATGTATTTGTTTGGTGTAATACCGAAGAGTCGCGAGAACTCGCGGCGAAGCTGACTTAACGAAAGATGAGCTTGCGCGGCCAAGTCTGCGATCGAAATTTGTTCTCCATAGTTTGCGGTCACATATCGAACGACATTCAGCAATCTTCCATGCCCAACCGACGCCGATTCGGGGTGTTCGTACGGACGTTTAACCCCAGCGATGGCAATGACTTTTCGCGATTTGTCAAAAAGCGGGATTTTGTTGCATGTATAAATCTGAGGAACGCCGTTACTATCAGGAACCAACCAAACCTGATCTTTTAAAGGCTTGGCTGCTTTGATGACTCGGCGATCTTCTTCAACGTACTGGCTCGCTACTGCTGGTGGAAAAAAATCAAAATCAGTTTGCCCGATGACCTCGGCTTCCGATTCGACTCCAACGACACGACAGAATACATGATTCACACGAAGATAACGCCCGTCGGCTGCCTTCACATACATGTAGACTTGAGGAAGAAAGTCGAACAAATCCAAAAGGGCGAGCGGGTTCGCTAACGTTTCGAAAACGCTATTGCGCCAAATCATGGTTTCGTTCGAAAATTCGTTCATGCGTGAATTATACAAAACATTACAATGTTTCTGCAAGGCGACGCAATCCTTGTTCGTAGCAGATGTCGTAAGACATCTGAAGACAGTATCCCTTGCTTCAGTTTCCTCAGAAGTCTGAAATCTTACGAGTTTAGCTACCCCGAAATGGGAATGTACTTTGTCGCTGAGGCAGCCAACCCAAGAGAGATGGTATAATGGGATCTATGAGCAATCGAAGAACATTTCTTGGTTATGGTTTAGGTGCTATCATTACTGGGCCGCTATTCGCGTCGTCGCAGGAGAACAAGTTTGAGGAGGCTGCAAGGATTCTTGATCGTGCATCGGCGTCCGGACAAGTTCGAGGAGCGGTTCTTTATGTTCGTGATGGCAAGACAATTTTTACGCGTCCTTTTGGTGATGCAAAGTCAGTCGATTCCGCATTTCTATTGGGGTCAATCTCGAAGCCGATCGTTATCGCTGCATTGATGACTCTTTATGAAAAGAGTTTGTTCGGGTTAAACGATCCTGTCAAAAAATTCCTTCCGCAGTTCGATGGCAATGGACGAGAACGAGTTACGATCAAGCATTTGCTAACGCACACATCAGGGCTTCCCGATCAACTACCTGAGAACGCTCGTTTGCGACAATCTCATGCGCCATTAAAAGATTTCGTCGAAGGCACGTTTCGCCTTCCCTTAGGGTTTGAACCTGGCACGAGTTACGAATACTCAAGCATGGGTATTATGCTTGCCGCAGAGATTGCTCAGCATCTCTCCGGTACTGAAATCAAGCAATTCGTAGATCAGTCCATTCTTAAGCCGCTTGGGATGAACCATAGCGCTCTGGGTGTCGGGAAGTTTCAAACTGGACAAACGATGCCATGCCAAGTCGAGTATGCCGCAATCGAGTCTGGCGGTGGCGATCCCGATTCAAAGCTTTGGGATTGGAACAGCAATTATTGGAGAGAGCTCGGAGCTCCTTGGGGTGGTGTTCAAGCGTCCGCTCCTGATGTAGCGCGTTTTCTCGATGAATTCATGAAGCCGTTTCACTCGATCTTCAAGCCTGAAGTTGCTCGGCTGATGACTCAGAATCACAACCCACCGAATTTGGAATCGCGAGGACTCGGTTTCGACTCTGAAATGTCAGCAAGCTGTAAGAATTGCTCGCCGCAAACTTTTGGTCACACGGGATCCACTGGAACGATCGCTTGGGCAGATCCGGTACGAGACCGTGTGTGTGTTGTCCTGACAACTTTACCGGCAAGAGCAATCACGCCACATCCTCGCCAACTTGCTTCTGATTGCATTTCAATGCTACCAGCTTAAGTTCTTTCGCCTGGTTCGGATTTTCTAGATCTAATAAGTCATGCTACGCTGATGAAAACGCATCTTCCATTCGCCGAATGCGTTGGAGCGGGTTGCAATTTGATAAACTGTAGACTGGTATAATCGTAAATGATCAGCCTGCCTTCCTCACTTTCTCCACTCAAGGACCAGCCAATGACCAATTCGAAAACCCTCTTCCCTCACCGTGAATCGCGTCGTAACTTTTTAAAGTATTCAGGGGCAGCCATCGCGAGCGCGTCGATGACCGTTTCAAGCTCGGCAATGGCCGAATCGAAAGTTAAACCGGTTACGATCGGCTCCGGGCATTGGACTTACACGCTCGATGAAAATTGGGGCCGATTGCCTGCTGGCATGAGTTACGGTTTTGGTTGTGCGGTTGCTGTTGATTCCAAAGATCGGATCTTTGTCACGTCACGCTCGGAAAGCCCGTGCATCGCGATCTTTAGTCGCTCCGGCGAGCTGCTGGAAACTTGGAGTAACGATTTTGCAGAGAAAGTTAATTTCACAACTGGCCAAGTCAAAGCAACAGCGCATGGTCTTTATGTAAGTAAAGAAGGCAACGATGAATTCTTGTACTTCACCGAGAATGTAAATAAAGAGAAAGGCGAGGGGGCGAGAGTTTATAAAACCGATATGCATGGTAAGGTTCTTTACGAACTCGGAAAGAACGTAGCCGCTACTAGTAACTCGCAGCCTTTCGATTTCACCAATCCTACCGATGTAGCCGTCGCACCTAACGGCGATATCTACATCGTCGATGGTTATGGCAGCCAAAGAGTTTCTCGGTTTGATAAGAACTTTACGCACATCAAAACGATAGGCGGCCCAGGCAAAGAACATGGGCAGTTTAAAACTTGCCACGGCGTTTGGATTCGAACTCAAGCGAAAGAGCCGGAGGTTTATATCGCTGATCGTTCAAACGGTCGAATTGAAATCTATTCGCTCGATCTCGAGTATCGTAGAACCATCAGTGACTTACGAGCACCCTGTTGCTTTTATGAACACGATGGCTATTTGTTTATCCCCGAACTGAGTGCACGAGTAACCGTCCTGGATCGTGACGATAAGGTAGTAGCTCATTTGGGCGACGGAAAAGGTATCAAGAAGGAAGAAATCGACCTTCATCCTGAAGTGTTTGCGACTCCGCACGCTCTCACGCTCGATTCTGCCGGGGATCTTTACGTGATCGAGTGGCTTCCAAATGGTCGACCACGAAAGTTCAAGCACACCCCTGCATAACAGGGCTTTTGTTCCGGTTAGGCAGGACGCATTGATGCCTGTCCTGCTTAGGATTTATTGTGCAGCATTGACGAAGTCCCTTCGCTGCTGCGTGGCATTGCTTTTGCAAAAAACCTTCAGGATCGAAGCTCTATTTCTGTTCTGATAAACGAGATTTTGCGCGTTCATCAAGTACTTCTTGGTAGGTCTTTTCGTAAAGCAAGAGTTGGTTGTCGAGGTCGAAGTATTCTTCGCAACGTTTGCGATTTGCAATGCCGATGCGCGAAGCCAATTCTCGATCGGTCGCAAGACGTACGACCATCTCGATCCACTCTTCCCACGCGTCGATCAAGACACATTGATCTTCTGCGGCCGGGCCTAGTGTTTCCACAATTCCTTCGGCCCTTGTCGTGGCGACTGGAAGTCCAACGGCCATCGCTTCCAAAACCACGTTTGGCATTCCTTCATATCGACTTGGCAGTAGCAAGAGCTTACTTGATCGCATCCACTCCAGCACATTGGACTGCTGGCCAACGAAATGGATTCTAGCTTCGTTTCGTAATTGGCTGGCCTGGGTTTGGAGAACGCTTCGAAGCGGACCTTCACCTATTATGATTATTTGAAATTGAGGCAGTTTGTTAAGCAAATCGTCCGCGTGGGACACAAGACCATCGATCCCTTTTTGGTAGTCGATTCTACCTACGAACAGAAGGCACGGAGTAGAACGCGGAAGAGCAAGTTGCCGCTGTGCGAAGGTCGAGATCTCGCTTGCTGGCATCGTACTGCGAACATCGATCCCATTCGGAATTACGATCAGCTTGTCACGAGTAATTCCCTCTCGATGCTCACAATGAAGAGCGACAGACTGGCTAACACATACCAATCTCGCCATTCGTTTTACTGCAGCCTTTGTGACCCAAGCTCGAAATCGCCTTGGATCTGCAACACGCTCGCCACCAACGATTGGAATGTTGTGTTGCGGATAAACCATCGACGCAAGTACGTTCGAGTGAAATAGGAACGATTGGGCAATATCCGGAGGTGAATCGTCAACGAGTGCTTTTAAGGATTTAGTGAGTTGCCAAATCTGCCATTTGGATTCGACTCCCAAATACTCAACCGGTATTGAATGATCTTCAATAGACCTAGCGAGCGAATCCAGGCCAGGGATGGGACGTGGCATCAAGCTGATAACTCGTACCGAGTGCCCACGTTGCTTGAGAAACCGTGCAAGGTTGGCAAAGCACTTTTCAGCTCCTCCCACATGCAATTCGGTTGTCAGCAAATCAATTCGCATTGAATCTCAAAACT
The DNA here is from genome assembly GCA_026692865.1 of Planctomycetota bacterium. Lineage (GTDB taxonomy): Bacteria > Planctomycetota > Planctomycetia > Pirellulales > Pirellulaceae > JAIYDQ01. The sequence continues at coordinate 399,196 of JAPLNI010000057.1, read as the reverse complement.
TCACAAGAACAGCATTCAACGAGTTAGTCGCGTCGCTAATACGAGTGCAAAAGGCCACTGGCAAAGCATCCAACGATTGCATTACCCGATGAATCAAAGTCTTCGAAAAACAAAGTTTACTTACGCATAATATAGACCAACAACTGTAGCAGCGTTGTGTTGAAGAGCCTTTTATTGTTAAAAATCGTTCGAGTCGACATAGATGGACACTGGGGTATAATTTTGGGGTGTCGTCTCAGCTATCGTTTGCCCTCCCTAATTAACCACTAGATTCGGCTTTGCCTTTATGTCATCCAGCACTCCAGCGGCCAGTGAGCTCGATCAATTCGACTTTGAATTGCCTCGCGAGTTAATCGCACAAGAACCACTGGCGCAGCGCGTTGACTCTCGAATGATGGTTATCCACCGAGATACACAAACTATCGAGCATGCCCACGTTCGCGATCTACCTGACTACTTGAAGTCGGGTGACACGCTGGTTGTGAATGACTCCAAGGTTATTCCAGCTCGCCTTATCGGTCGGCGGACACTCACCGGCGGTCGTTGGGAAGGGTTATTCCTGCGCCAGGACGAGTCTTGCGTTGCGGAAATGCTTTGTAAGACGCGCGGATCGATGGAAGTAGGCGAGACAATCACAATCAATGACCTCGAAGGTCGCGACCAGGGGCGGCTTGTTTTCCTAGGACATGGCGAACAGGGACGAATGCTCATGAGGCCTGAATCGCCTGAGCCTTGGTTCACGCTTTTGGATCGCTGCGGTCGCGTTCCGCTTCCACCGTACATCCGAGACGGTCAAATGGTGGACGACGATAAAAAGCGATACCAAACCGTGTATGCAAGAGTTGCAGGGTCCGTCGCAGCACCAACTGCAGGCTTGCATTTCACTCCCGAATTGATTCAGCGTACGCGTTCGGCAGGGATGGCCCTTGTCGCCGTAACGTTGCACGTAGGAATTGGCACATTTCGTCCGATTCAAGTTGATCGATTAGATGAACACCGAATGCACAGTGAGTATGGTGAGATTACGGGGTCGGTCGCAAAACGTTTGCAGCTCACACGAGCCGAGCGAGGAAGAATCATAGCAGTTGGAACGACTTCGGTTCGTGTCCTGGAAACTGCTGCAGCACGTGCGAACACACAATCCCCAGACCTTGTCATCGATGAATGGTCTGGCGAGACAGACATTTTCATCAAGCCAGGTCACCGATTTCAAGCTGTCGATGGATTACTTACGAACTTCCATCTTCCCAAAAGCAGCTTGATCGTTCTAGTATCTGCCTTGGCGGGGCATCAGCTTGTTATGAAAGCTTATCGAGAAGCAATTGCCGAGCGATACCGGTTTTATTCGTATGGCGATTGCATGCTGATTCTGTAGTCAGCGATTGTCTTCGGACCCCGTGTTTTAATCATCACGGCGTTTTGTCGGGTCAGCCCATTACCGATACAACGATTGCCCGACAGACTGAATTGGCTGTGGATGGCCGACAGGGTAATCGTAATCAAACTTCAAGGCCTGCTCGGCACCCCCAGAACCAATCGATGCACTTAATGAGCTTTCCATTGATGGCGGGTCAGCTGGAATCGATCCAGGCGAAGCAAGACTGTTAGCGGCGGCTGCTCCTTGCTCTTGGCTCGTTTGATCTAGTTGATCTCGGTACCAACTATCGCCTGCTGGCGACTTCGTCACCTTAGCATTGGTGGACTTCTGTATTGATACTTGCATCGATTCTGTTGGGCGGCTTGTTGCGGCTACAGGCGCCACGCGGATCGGCTCGATCGTTGTTGGCAGTTGAGTTCCAATCAAACGAGGTTCGGAAGGACTCTTTACTGCTGCAACAGTCGCGGTTGCAGATCGACGCGAAACCAGGAGAGCATCCGCAGTATGCTGAGCAACATCGCCGCCTCCATCGTAGACCCATTTGTTCCAAGCCGTTTGAAGCTTACCAATCATTGGGTAACCGTAATGAGCTTCTGTAGCAGCAACCCAGTCTTCTGTACTTAATCCGGCTTCCAAAAACTTTACGAAGTGTTGGGGACCGCCTTGTGCAATCAGGAAACTTGTCACGCTGTATCCTTGTGCGTAAAGCGGCATGATGTCAGAGGGATAGTCTTTTAGGGTAAACATGGTTGCGAAAGGGATACCGCGGCCAGAGGACAAGAAGCGGATAAGGAACTGGTCGTGCTTCGACCGCTCGCTTCCGTGTTCGACAGTCGTACACGCTCCTTCATCTGCCCAACGCGGGACAGTCTTATTGAGAGGAGCGAAATGAGTTGCAAGGACCGTATGCGTTATCTCGTGTGGTAAAACGCTGTCGAGTATCCGCTCCTGAGAACCCGTGACATTCATACGCCAATCTCGAATAGTTCGATTACCGGGCACAAAGGTTGTGCTACCACCAGCTCCTAAGTTGGGAGCAGCCGACACCGTGATCGGACATGGCTGAGGCCAAGCTGGCAATGGACGTCCTATCCAATAGATCGCGAGATCATTGCGTTGCTTTTCGGCGGCTTGAGCAACCTTCACAGCAAAGGATGGATCCGAGCAGATGATGATAAAATTTTGCGTTCTAATTGCAGACGGTTGACGAGACATTCCAACAACCGAAGCAATAGGGCCAGTGCTTCCGGGCCACGATTGCCCGAAAGCATTTTCAACACTCGCAGATAATACCAAATTCAAAATAGCGATATAGACGAGATTCCGAGGACTTGATTTGGCATCCATGCCGTAGTTTGCTCCAGGAAGGACGACGAGACAGCTCGGTTACATTTAAGTTCGATCGCCAGTAGCATCCATGCCATGTGCGAGTCGACCCGACCTAGCCTCGACTTGGTTGTCTGATCTTTCGATTCGAAGTCTATGAAGTGAACGAAATCATCCTCCAGGTCAATCTTGAGTAAATCTTCGGAATAATCGTTAAAAACCCTGCCAACGCTAGCACTTGCCAGTCTTTGTCGATAAGCCGGAATCATTTGCGCGGCCTTGCAGATAAGCGTCGGTAAGAGTTCTTGGACTAAGTATCCACACGCCTCGGGAATTTTTGCCGACGGCAATTGTCATTCGATTTGACTTTGCTGCGGTATTCCAGATAGCACCCGAGGCTAGTGCATTGTCCAACTTGAAAATTGGGGTAGCTGAATTCGCAAGAATTCAAATTTTGATGAAAACAATGTCAAAAGCTGATGTTTTCAGATGTCTTACGACTTCTGCTACGAGTCAAAACCCCCATTTTTTACTTGGACAAAGCAGTAACACCTACGATTCAGGGAAAGCGAAATTTGTGTCGGGTCGGACGCGATCGCGGGGCGTCTTCTAGTTTTCAGAGAGAAGTGATGATTCCATTTTTAAACTTATCGAAGACTTGGACAGCATCGAATCTGCTAATCAATCGTCGCCGCGACGTGTTGCTCTATGCAGTCCTTGCGATCGCTACGGCAGCGATGTTCCTGGCGTACATAGCGCGAATGCACGACGTTACGCACGATGCATTTCACGAAATGGCGTTGGCTCGAGAATGGTTTTTGACTGGTAAATTCCCGACTGACGATCTCTTTGCTTACACGCCGACTGTTTCGCCTGCTGTGCATCATGAGTGGGCCACAGGGGTCGCTTTGTATTGGGTATCCGCGATGAGTCCATTTGGCTTAGACGGAGTTATCTTACTGAAGTTGATCCTTGTCGCCATTTTAGGTGTAACTCTTTATCGAGTAGCACGATGTAATGGGGCTCATCCAATTGTCTTCTTTTTACTGGCTCCTATCGTCTTTCCCGTTCTGTGGGTTGGATTCGCTACGCTCCGCGCACAGCTATTCACGTTGGTTGCAATTGCACTCACTTTACTAATGCTTCAGTCCGATTGGCGAGGGCAACGCAAATGGATCTTGTTTTGGATTCCGCTGTATATTGTTTGGTTGAATATGCACGCAGGTTTCGTGGTCGGACTGGGATTAATGGGCTTTCATTTTCTTGAAAGGCTTTTGAGCATCGTCAAGAAAGAGCTTCACCAAGAGGACTCCGCTTCCAAGCCCAACCAAGGATTGTTGAAATGTTTTCAACGCGTGTTGCTTTCGAAGCATCTGTATCGAAAAGCATATGAAGAGCTTTGGCATTTGTTCGCTCTCGCGCCGATTGCCATCTTCTGCCTGTATTTGAATCCTTGGGGTTGGCAGTATGTTTCTTATCTGATTAAGGCGATTGCGATGCCACGTCCGTTGATCTTGGAATGGCAACCGATCTGGTTCACTTATGATCCGATGACAACGCTGTTGACTTTCGGATGCTCGGTGTTGTTGATTGTATACGCAGCAAAAGAACGTCGTTGGGATCGATTGCGAGGGTGGCTCTTTTGCTTGTTGGCCGCGTACATGGCATTGAAGCACATTCGACATGGTTCAATCTATGCGGTAGTCTGGCTCGCGATGGTTCCAGCATGGATCACGCCGACCCCATTTGGTCGATCGCTTGTCCGTTTCGTTCGAGACACACGTCAAAATTGGCTGCGATTCTCAGGCTTCGCAATAGCTGTTTCGATTGGCTTTGCACTCTATCAACCATTTTATCGTGCGACCGTTCCTGACAATGTCTCACCATCGTCGTTGGGCTTTCCAAAAGGAGCGGTTGATTACTTAGAATCTCGTCAAGCCCAAGGGAACGTGATGACGCCGTTCCATTGCGGAGCTTATGTTTCTTGGCGATTGTATCCAGCAGTAAAAGTCAGCTTGGATGGTCGCTACGAAGTTGCCTATCAGCCGCAAGTCATGGAGCAACATCGTAGTTTCTACGAGGCCGCCACTGGTTGGCAAGAAACATTGGCTGCATATCATCACGACTTTGTAATCGTGCCAAGAGATGCAGCAGTGTATGAGCCGTTGCGAAACAAAACTGCCCCGACTGCCGGGAATTGGTCCTGCATTTATGAGGACAACTACTTTGCACTTTTCAGCAAAGTAGAAGTTGGTACTTGACCAACTTCAGCATTGTTAGTCGCGGTGTAACTGCGAGCAGCCTAACCTGATTACTTGCGGCGTTTCATTGCTTCAGCGACGGCCTTGGCCATATCGGCTGGCGACGGAGCGACTACGATACCCGCTGCTTCCAAGGCTGCGACTTTCTCTGCTGCAGTCCCTTTTCCACCGCTAATGATAGCTCCTGCGTGTCCCATGCGTTTACCGGGAGGTGCTGTCGCACCGGCGATAAAGGCAGCTACAGGTTTCGTCACGTATTTAGCCACGTATTCGGCTGCCTTCTCTTCAGCATCGCCACCGATCTCACCGATCATCAAAATGACTTCGGTTGCATCGTCCTTCTCGTAAAGCTCGAGCAAGTCGATTTGCGAAGTTCCGATGATTGGGTCACCACCTATACCAACGCATGTTGACTGGCCAAGTCCTAACTGCGAAGTTTGCCAAACAGCTTCATAAGTCAGCGTACCGGAGCGACTCATGATTCCCACTGCACCGGGCTTATGAATGTATCCGGGCATGATGCCGATCTTACATTCGCCCGGCGTAATAATTCCGGGGCAGTTTGGTCCGATGAGATACGAGTTGCTTTTGCGAACAACATCGTAAACATGGACCATGTCTAGAACGGGGACTCCTTCCGTGATCGCACAGATGACTTTGATTCCAGCATCTACTGCTTCGAGAATAGCGTCCGCTGTAAAAGCAGGTGGGACGAAGATCATCGATGCATTTGCACCCGTTTGTTCAACAGCCTCTTGAACGGTGTCGAATACAGGTAGACCTTCGACCGTTTCCCCTTTCTTGCCCGGTGTAACGCCACCGACCATTTGAGTTCCATACTCTTTACAGCCCTTGGTATGAAAAGCTCCAGCTTTGCCTGTGATCCCTTGGCAGATCACCCGAGTTTCTTTGTTTACGAGAATGCTCATGGAATGATAGATTTCGTTTCGTGTTGTCGAAGGCCGCGTGATTGATGCGGCCGGTGAACATTAAATGGATTTGTATAAGTTGATTAAACGCCGGAGGCTTTTAACTCTATTTGTTTTGAGGGTCAGCTTGTCTTTGCCCTGGTTGTCAAAAACAAGCGAAATATTTGGAGATGAAGACTACTTAACGGAAGCAACGACCTTCATAGCCGCGTCCGTGAGATTGTCCGCCGCAATAACAGCCAAGCCGCTTTCTTTAAGCATTCGCTTACCTTCTTCGACTTCGGTGCCTTCTAGTCGTACAACTAGCGGGACCGTGAAGCCAACTTCTTTCGAAGCTTCGATCAAAGCCGTTGCGATAGTCGTGCATCGAGCGATACCACCGAAGATATTTACCAAGATCGCCTTGACGTTTGGATCCGAGAGAATGATTCGGAAGGCTTCAGTGACTTGCTGCGTGTTGGCACCACCACCAACGTCTAAGAAGTTGGCTGGCGCGCCGCCGTGATACTTAATGATGTCCATGGTTGCCATCGCTAGTCCAGCACCGTTGACCAAGCAAGCGATGTTTCCATCCAGCTTGACATAGCTAAGACCTGTATTCGACGCTCGCACTTCGGCTGGTTCTTCTTCTGCCAAGTCGCGTAGCGCCTTGAGGTCTGGGTGTCGGAACATTGCGTTATCGTCAAAGGTGACTTTCGCATCCAGTGCAACCATCTCGCCAGCCTCGGTGATCACCAGTGGATTGATCTCCGCCATCGCACAGTCGAGATCCACAAAAATCTTGCATAGCTTTTTGAAGAAGCCATCCGCGTTTTTTGCTGCGGGGCCTTCGATACCGAGCTTCTTACAAAGCTTTCGGACTTGGAAGCTCTGAAGACCATGAGCTGGGTCGAAATGTTCCCGAAGTATTTTTTCTGGCGTTTCGTGAGCAACCGTTTCGATTTCCACACCACCTTCGCTGCTGACCATCAGAAGTGGCATCTTTTCGGCTCGATCCAAAACGACAGCGGCGTAGAGTTCGCGAGCGATTTTACAACCGGCTTCTACAAACACTTGATTGACGCGACTGCCTTGTTCGCCAGTTTGAATGGTTACCAAGTCGTTTCCGATTAAGTTCTTTGCAACCTTAGCTGCTTCTTCTGCCGATTTGACCAATTGGACACCGCGTTGCGTAGGAACTTGGACGACTGTTCCTTTGCCTCGACCGCCTGCATGGACTTGTGCTTTAACGACCGCGATGGGTCCACCGAGCTTGACATAAGCTGCCGCGGCTTCTTCTGGAGTTCTCGCTACATAACCCTCTAAAACGGGTACTTGAGCTTTTCGAAATAGTTCCTTCGCCTGGTATTCGTGAATTTTCATTGAACGATTTTTGTCCGGTTATAAGAGCCTAATACAAACAATTCGAGGCATTATCAGGCATTCGCAGGATGGGTCAAGGACGCGTCAATTTCCAAAGGCAAGCCAGATAAAAGAAATTTTCGAATATCCGCCTCGCAATCATATTTTTGGAACAATTGATTCCATCGTCAAAAGCGGAAAAACTTAAAGTAACGACTGCCTGTTTTTTAAAGTTATCTGCACAGTCGCATTTCGAACGCCTGAGCATGAGCAACATTTCTCCGCAGCTCTTTTCCTTCCGGCTTTTTTCCCGGCATTTTTCCTTCAACGGTCGGATATTTGAGTGAAAACGCCAGCTGTGCGGCGTTCGACCCAATAGGTCGCAACATTTGTCGACTTGAGAACTTCAATGCCTCGCTTGAAAATCACCTACAAACTTGCACTCGTGCTAGTCGCCTTAAGCGCTGCCCCGATGATGCTTGCTGCCATATTTGGGCTGATTTCGATCGATGACAGTGGTCTGGTACGCGTCCGAGTCAATTTGGTAGAGCAGATCGCAACGTCGGTTTCCGGCAACTTGGATGCTAGATCAAATCGAACGGCAGTCCGTCTTTGCGAAAAATTCCTCCAGCAAAAGCCCGAGCTTCAAGGGATTCGAATCTCAAGGTTCGACGACTTGTTGATTTACCAATCAGCTCATTTCGCGGAGCACTGGGACTCACAACAGGGTGACGCATCGACTCGGGACCAGATGCGGATACCGATCAAACGAGGAGAACAAGATTGGGCGAAAATCGACGTCCTGTTCACTCCTCCCGCGTGGTACGAAGTGGGATTAGTCCGTTTCGTGGGCTACACAATGATTGCTCTGGCACTCAACTCAATCTCTTTCATGCTATTCCTTAATCGCTCCTTATCGGTGCTTGAACCTACCAACGCCGTTCCGCGTCGAGTTCGAAACACTCTTGATACGATCGCCGGCGGTGTTGTCGTTTTGGACTCGCACGGAAAGATCATGCTTGCAAATCAGTCTTTCCTTACGGCAGTGGCTCTTCCGACCGATAAAATTGTTGGTAGCAAACTCGACGAATTACCTTGGCGACTCCCTGATTCGCGAGATGCTCCTTGGAACGTAGTTCTTAACGATAAGCAAAAAACCGAAGGCAGTAAAATATTTTTATCAATCGACAAAGAGCATGAACGCTGCTTTGTCGTCAATGCTACACCAGTTTGGAATGGCGATGAGAAGTTAGCCGGCGCGTTGATTTCTTTCGAAGACGTTACTGCACTCGAAGAGCAAAGAAAGTCGCTTGTCTCCGCGATGGGTGAATTGGAGACGAGTAAAGAAAAAATTCGGCTTCAGAATGAGCGACTTCAGGAACTTGCCTCTCGCGATGCACTGACCGGTGCGCTAAATCGTCGAATGCTTTATGAACACATGGAAACCATGTGGAACGAGATCGACGCGCAGCCCGCTGGCATGATCACTATGATGATGGACATCGACCATTTTAAGAAGCTTAACGACCGACATGGGCACGCCGCAGGCGATGCTGTCTTGAAAGACGTCGTGAAAATACTTCACGCAACGGTGGGAACCGATGGGATTGTAGGTCGATACGGGGGTGAGGAGTTTTGCGTGCTAATGCGGGAAACCGATACCCAAACAGCCATGGCAATGGCTGAAAGAATCCGCTCCGAAATACAAGTACAGCTCGTGAAACCCTACTCGGTTACCACGAGTATTGGCGTTTCCAGCAGCACCGGTGGAGCGGCGTCTTACAAAGAGCTACTCGAACGAGCAGACAAGGCGCTTTATGCATCGAAACATGGTGGCAGAAATCAATCGAAACTTTGGTCGCCTGAGATCGATGCTCTTGAAGAAGAGAGCAAGAATCGGTCGCTTGCTCTTCAAAGCAACGCTGCAATCGATGACCACCCAATCTCGTATCATGCGGTCGTAGCCTTGCATGCAGCACTCACATTCAGACATCCAGATACAGCAGCCCATTCACATCGCGTGGCAGAGTTAAGCGTCGCACTTGGTCAAGGACTCATGACGGGAACGGAACTCTATTCGCTCGAGATTGGGGCTTTACTACACGACGTTGGAAAGATCGGCGTGCCAGACGCTGTTCTGCTCAAACCAGGTCGATTGACAGAAGAAGAATGGGTCTTGATGGAAGCTCACGGACCAGTCGGTCTAGCAATCATCGAGGCCGTATTCAGTTCGAAGGATATCGGAAACGTAGTCAAGTTTCACCATTGTCGCTACGACGGTGCCAATCAAGAGCCATCGTGGCCTTCCGGCAAAGACATCCCGCTGGTGGCGAGAATTGTTGCGATCACCGACGCATTTGATGCGATGGTTTCTGACCGCGTCTATCGCAAGGGGCGACCGATGGAAGAAGCCTTTGCGGAACTTCGTCGATGTGCAGGCGGCCAATTTGATCCAGACTTAGTCGACCTATTTGTGCGACAGAAATCCGGTTGGAGAATTGATAGCCGAATGGTGTTCGACGAAACTAATCCTAAGAGCGCCCTGGAGATGGGTTACTTCATGGAACGAACCATCCATAGCTTTGCTAGCCGTGACCCAGCGTCATTGAAGTACCGCCTCGAAAAACTTCAGCATTCAGCTGAAAAGAATGAACTTTTCCAAATCGCGATGATAGCTTCCGAGCTTGCGAAAGATTCCGATCGAAAGACAATTGGAGAATGGGAATCACTCATTCCAATGCTCGACGATCTCATCAATGTCAACCTTACCGTCCAGAGAGCATTCCTTCAGCAAATCGGAACTCGACCTTTTGCACTTGCCGATAAAGTATCGAAATCGACCGAAGTTTTCGAATAACAGACTCTCAGCAAAAATCATTCACTTACTAATTGGAAGTCACGCTCAACAAACCATGACACATAAATATTTCGTTTACTCAGAACAGCGTCTATCTACTCTCCGGATTCGTATGTTCTAAATTTTTCGTCATGTTCATCAGTATCGTTGGGCTATCTAGCAACGCTTTTGCCGAACCAAACTTTAATGCCCCACGCGTTTATGAAGAGCCACGGTGGGACAGCCAAGTCATTATGCGAGGCGCCGATAAAGCGGAGAATGATGCTGTGCCAATTCTTGAACGCGACTATCGCCCTCTGCATGTCTACGGCAACATACAACGACGCCACCACTATCGCGGAACTGTCATTGCAAGCCACCGTGATCGACCCGACATGCGAGACGCCTTTCGTGGCCATCCTGCCGAACGGTATCAATAAACAGCGCTCAGCAATTCATCCTTCCGTCGGGTTCGACTCTTTCGATTTAACCGTCTATCGCCAAAATTCTTGGCGTGTGAAATGCTCTCACATCGACCGAAGCCATACCGGCGGCAGTCGCGGCCTGGATACCCAGATCGGCATCTTCGTACACAAGGCATCGCGTGGGATCGACTCCTAGGCGTCTGGCTGCTTCCAAGAAAACATCGGGATGTGGTTTGTGGCGTGGCGTATCTTCGGCAGTCACAATTGCATCAAACCAATCCTCGCAACCAAGCTGCATAAGCTGCCGGAGAATGATCTCGCGAAAACCACCGCTCGCTACTGCAATCGGCATGTTACCACGTGCACTAACGACAACTTCCATCACGGGATCAATGGGAACCAGTAGATGAATCAATTCCAGGAAGGCCTCTTCTTTTTCAGTAGCCGCTACGACAGAATCGATGTCTACATTCTGCTCGTCAGCAAGCATGCGAATAATTTTGTCGCTTGGTACGCCGCCAAGCGAGTAAAAGCGATCGACTGGAAAATCGATTCCATAACGTCGCATGGTTCGGCTCCATGCGACGAAATGAACCGGCATCGAATCGGTAAGCGTGCCATCACAATCAAAAATGATTGCTTGAAAGTCCTGCCAGTCGGGTTGTTTCATAAAGATTACTGGAGATAAGTGTCGGTTGAAATGTGGAAGCTTCCATCCACACGTTCTCGAACACCCTCGGCATCCAAGGCCCAGTTTGGATGGATTTCAACTCGAGCTGTCTCTGCGACAGACGCTCCCGCCTTCTCAAGCCAATTACGATGTAGATCGGAGATGGCTTTTTTCACTGTTATTGGCGTATCGGTAGCTGCACCGTCGGCATTTTTCAAAGGAGCAAATACTTCGGCGGGATCACTTTCAACAACCAAAGCAGTCTTTGCCATCGGTAGAAGATCGAACACGAACCGTTCGAATTTAATCGCATTAGCTTCGCTTGGTTTGACGATTACTCCATCAGTTCCAATGAAGGGTACGGCTTTCTTAGCATGATGAAATGGTAGTCCTTCTGCCGAGTGCTGAACGGACTCCAAGAACTGCCGCTTGAACAAATGAACCGCGATATTACCAGCCCACAAAAGCAAGGAGCCATCCTTGTTGGTTTTCTCAGCAACATCCTTCGGTAAGTCGCTGTACTCGATGATCTGTGTTTTCCCATCGATGCTGACAACATTACCGACGCGTTCCAGCGGAAAGGTCTTTCGCACCACTTGCGTTGTCATTTCGGACTCGGCAAGCAAGTGATAGCCTATCAATAGCGGGTCGCAAATCTCGACCATTGGATTGTCGACTTGTGCGTAGAAAAAGTGATCGATCCCTGCATCGCCTGCGTCTTCTAAACAACCGTTTTTTGCCATCGCAGCGAGCAGACCGCCGTGACCATCCGGGCTCAAAGCAATCTCGCCTTTGTCCGACAACAGAATCTGTCCGGTCTTCGTATCAATCGCTGGCATCGAGCCTTGGCAGAATATTCTTAGTTGGTCTGAAGCCAATCCAAATCCATCGTGATCGCTTAAAAACAGCCTTGTATCAGCGTCCGTAGCGGGGCTTGTCATAACATACATTGGTATTGATACGTGGTATCGCTTCATAACGGCTCGCAGCCGGTCGATATGCATCTCAAAAAGCGTTCGGTTCGATAACGGACCGATTGGGAACATCCCTTTCGGATGACTGAAGCCCAGCCGAGTCCCTTGACCGCCTGCAACCAAGATCATCGCGATGCGACCATTAGCGAGTGCTTTTCGACCTGCTTCGATCGCATCTTCCTTTTTGATTCGTGGAGACGCGTCACCTAATTCGATGGCATCTGGTGGACCAGCAGACGCAGCCAACGCGGCCCAATCTGGTTGAGCCTCATCGCCTTCGAACAATCGCTTGATCAATTTGAAATCGATCGAGCTCAGTTGATTCGCCAAGGCGGATTGCTGCTTGGGAGTTAGCGACTCCCAGTGCTGTAAAAGATGTGACTGCCCAAACTTCTTTACTTCGTCAGCAATTTTGTTGTCTAGCATAATTCTCAGTTATTTACCTTGTGCGATGCGTTGTAATTCTTGCAAGGAAGTAAGCCCGGTAGCAACAGCTAGAATCCCTTCATCCTGGAAAGAAAGGTGCCCTAGCTTTTTTGCATGCTGGCGAATCACGCTTGGATCTTTCGCGTTCTTCGCGATTACGGAACGTAACTCGTTGGACATGGTCAGCAGTTCAAATATTCCGACCCTGCCTGAGTACCCACGACCTTTACATTTCTTACAGATTGGAATTTCGATCGGATTTCCCTTTGCATCTACACGTTGCTCTGGTGGTGGAGGCGTGAAGGGCTGATAGAGTTGCGTAATGCGGCCTGCTGGTACGCCTAGTTTTTGCAGTAACTGTGGCGAAGGCTGATAAGCTTGTCGGCACTCAGTACAAAGCCGACGAACAAGTCGTTGGCTAAGAACGCCGTTGATTGTCATCAACAACTCTTTCGCTTGCCCGCGATAGGAGGTCATTAACGAGATGATGGCATCAATGGGATCGTTCGCTTGGATTCGCGTGACAGCGTGTTTGCTTTCAGCCTTCACCAGCGAAAGCACACTATCGACGACATGCTCGCTAAAAAAATTAGGCATGACATAAACATCAGGTTGCTTGAGTATCAATTTTGCAAGCGCGATATCCGGTGTCTCACCTTCTTTGGAGTCGAAGAAGTTTTGAGTCACGTTGATCATCTCTGGATCAGCATCTTTCTTGTCCTCGACCGATACCCAGTCGCGCGTGTACTTGTCTGCTGATTCAATCGCAACCCGCCAAGTCGTTGGAAGCCCGTGACCGGCGGGAGCACTTATCACGACCAACCCACCATGTGCGCCGAGCAATCCCTTAAGCTGCTCTTGCATCTTGTCACGCATGCCAAGGTCACCAAGCGTTTTGTGAATCGGCTTTTTCGGTAGAACGCTTATCAACACCCGTTCGCCGGTTTGAACACCTTGGCTAGCGCACTCGAGAATCCAATCATTGCCTTGGAAAGCGACGTTACATTTGCCAAGTTGGCTTGAACGTCGATCGGCAGGATTCATTCCCCACAATTTCTTTACGATAAATAGTGTGGCATCTCCCGAAGCACGATCCATCGCCGGTAGCGCTTCCCAGACTCCGTCGACTCGATTACGAACATTAACCCCTTGAGCCGTAAAATCCATCAAGATCCGATCACCGCCAGCACTCAGCGCCTGAGCCAGCATGGTGATCGCCAAAGGATATCCAGGCAATTGCCGCGCACCGATCAATTCAGCCTGGACAGCAGACTTATCGAAAGCAGTTGGCTTCAATTCCAATGGCGGTAGGACGGGTTCGTTGGAGGTTTCTGCTTTAGGCTTACTACGTCGTAAAATTCCCATAAAGTTGTCAGGTGCCAAACACTAAAAAGATAAGAATAGATTCGAAAAGTTTGATGATACAGAGGCCAGATACAAAGACTAGATGATACCCGGGGCCGAAACGTTAATACCTTTGAGTGCCATCTTGAGAGCGTCTGGATTCGGGGCGACTTCAAACGCAGTTGGCCGGTCGATCAGCCCGTCGTCGATAAGCTGCTTAAGACTCATTGTAAAATCTTGCATTCCTTCAGCGGCTCCGATTCGAATCGCATCGGAAAGTTTTTCGTCTTTGCCATCGAGGATAAGTTTCTTGATCATCGGAGTGAAAGTCATGATCTCGCAAGTCGGCACTCGAGACACACCGGGTTTAATCGACTTCAATAGTTTCTGAGCGATGATCCCCTTCATATTAAAAGCCATCGCGTTTCGAATGGCTGTATGAAGCTCCTCGGGAAACAAGTCCAAGATACGACCGATGCAAGATTGCGCACTTGAAGCGTGAATGGTTCCGAAAACCAAGTGGCCAGTTTCAGCCGCGTGAATCGCAGTCATAAAGGTTTCTTGATCACGCATTTCACCAACGAGAATGATGTCCGGGTCTTCCCGCACAGCGTGCTTCATGGCGATTTCAAAGTCCTTCACATCGACGCCCACTTCGCGTTGATTGATTAGGCACTTATCTTCCTTGTAAACAAATTCGATCGGATCTTCCAACGTCAGGATGTGTTTGCGATAAACTCGGTTGATCCAATTCAACATGGAAGCGATGGTTGTACTTTTTCCCGATCCCGTAACACCCGCCAGCAGCACCATCCCTTGGTCATACTTGCAAAACTCTTCCATCATCGGTGGAAGGTAGAGGCCTTCGAAGTTGGGGATAAAGTTATTGATTCGACGGGCAACTAGACCAGGGCGGCCTAGCTGCTTGAGCATGTTGACCCGAAATCGCCAATTCTCGCCATCGACCGCGACCGTGTAAGAAAAGTCCGCGCCCCCTTCCTCCTCGAAGATCCGTCTATTCCGATCGTCAAGCATCGGGATGAGCAGCCGAACCATCTCCTCAAGCTCGATCGGTGGTCGATTCAGCGGACGCAAATCGCCTTTGACTCGCACGATCGGAGGACTGCCGACTTTCATATGCAAGTCGCTTGCCTCGATTTTTACCGAAGCGCGAAAAATCTTGTCTACTTCGAGCTCCTGCTTGGCTTTGAGGAGCTGGCTTGCCAAGTCCTCCGAGTTCGACGGGGTCGCGTGTACTTTTTTAACAGATTCGGCAATCGCCATAATTTGTATCAATTCGGAGGTAACAGAGCAGCAAATGAAAACGACTAGAGAAACGCACCCACCTCTACATTCTAGCTAAAAATCTTACCGGGAAGTTTCAATTTCGTGAGGCCGCTTACCGAGATTCTTCCATCAGAATCGCTTGGTGCCGTTAAAGTCGAACCGGAACGCCGCGAGCCGCCATGGCTAGTTTGGTCTCGCGGATTGTGAACTGACCGAAATGAAAGATGCTCGCTGCAAGCGCCGCCTCAGCCCGGCCGATCAAAATCGCGTCAGCCAAATGCTCTGGATTCCCAGCCCCACCGCTGGCGACAACCGGAATTTGGACCGCGTCCGCGACAGCTCGAGTCACTTCCAAATCGTAGCCATCTTTAGTTCCATCGCGATCCATGCAGGTCAAGACGATCTCGCCAGCCCCCATCCGCTCGACCTCTTTTGCCCAGGAAACCGCCTCCAAACCAGTGGGAGTACGCCCGCCATTGATAAAGACTTCCCAAATCTCACGACCTTCTTTTTGGACACGCTTGGGGTCAATATTCACGACAATGCATTGGGCTCCGAATCGATCGGCCGCTTTTTGAACCAGGCTGGGATCCTTAACTGCAGAAGAATTAATAGAAACTTTATCGCAACCCGCTTGTAGAAGAGCTCGAATGTCTTCCAAGGTGCGAATCCCGCCGCCGACTGTCAGCGGCATAAAAACTTGCTCAGCAGTCCGTCGAACCACATCAAGAATGATCCCGCGATCTTCGTGACTTGCAGTAATATCAAGGAAAACAAGTTCGTCTGCTCCCTCGGACTCGTACTTCGCAGCAACTGCTACCGGATCTCCCGCATCGCGAAGATTGACAAAATTAGTCCCCTTCACAACGCGACCGGCGTGAACGTCTAGACAAGGAATAACGCGTTTGGCAAGCATCGGATGGGTCTAAGCTCTCGAATGTGGGTTTGTCTAACGGTAAGCATCCAAAACGAACCATTTGAAAAGCAAAAAATCGTGAAGGCAGTGAGGTCGGATTGTACTCGTCAGATTTACTTACAATTAGCCCAAAACCACCGTTCTCAAATGAACAAGAACAAAAGGATTCAAAAACATTGACAGTAACTGTTTCAACGCCGTAAACTATACTTAGGTTCGATGCTTATGGTTGTTCCCGAGAAATCTGGAGCAACATTCATGGTTTTCTTTGCAATAAGTCACGATGCACCTCCGTAGACTCCCCTGTACGACTTGTCTCCCCATTCTTTTTGTCTCTTACTAATCTGCCTTCCAACAGAACACTTCGAATCATGACAAAACACCACTTCCGTTGGTCTTCCGATGCTCGAAATCGAGCTGTTTTGTTGAGTTGCTCCTTGGCGTTTGCAGCGACATCGAATGTCGCGTCGACACAAGAAGCGAAACCGGCTGCGGCTCCACCTGCTGCCGCTGTTGCTCCACCTGCGGCAGCACCCGCCCGATTTCAGTCGATAACTATTCCTCCAGACTTTAAATCCGACAAGGTAGTGCGGGAGAAAAAGCGTATCAAAGACGAAGTGCTCCGAGGTGTTTCGGCCTTCAATGAACGTGATGTGTCCGAATACTACATGTCCTATGTGATTCCTCGGTTGACCTCCCTTGACGCCCCTGAGCTTGGCAATGAGTCGAGAAAAGAAATCATAGAAGACTTGAATCTTGCCGAGAAGTCACCAGCGATTATGAAGTCGTTTAACGAGTGGCTTTTAAGAACCATGGATACGATCGCCGTCAACAACTTTCATCCGGCTGCCGGCATCAATGCAATTTCTATCATTGGTCGCCTCAACGACACCAAGCAACCCTCAGGAGGTGGCTTGCCAAAGCCGATGGCAGCCGCGGCTGGAAAACTGCTTAAGGCGGCCGTTGGCGGAAAAAATGACGGCATAAGAGCCGCCGCTTTGGAAGGACTTGAAAGACACCTTCGATTGGGTCAAACCAATTGGAACGAAGCTCAGAAGCAAACCGTTGCAAATGAGTTAATCAAAACCCTCTCTGAAAAACAACCGATTCAACGTAGCGATCGAGCTCACGCTTGGCTCCGTGGTCGATCTCTGGATCTGTTGACGTTGATCAAGCACAAGCGTCAAGAAGAAGTTTACGCTTACGCAGTCGATCGAGTCGCTGACAAAACGACAGACCCGCTATTACTCGAAAAAGCATTACGCTTCATCGGTGCTTACCAAACCAAGGAAGGCAAACCTGAAGTCGCCCAAGTCGCAACAACAAACACATTGAAGTACCTTGTGAAGTCTGCGAAAACTTGGCAGGAATCTGTATTGCGGCAAGTGGCTTCCATGGGTGGAGGATACTCTGGTGAATCACAAGACATGTCCACGGTGGAACAGGGTTACGCAGGTGGTGAAGGCGAAGGCGATCCATACGGTGGAGGCAAACCGAAAGAAAAGCCCAAACCAGTAAATCCCTACGCTACCCAGCCAGCCGACGTAAAGCTCAAGCGTCGAGAGATGCACCAACTCCTGGAAACCGTTCGAGTTGGCTTGGACGGAATCCCTTACGGTCCTGTCGTCACTGCTCCTGCATCCGGACTAGCCGCAGTCATTGTCGATGGCCCTGACAAGACGACTTTAGCCGATGTTTTAAAGGCGATCGAAATAATGCAAGCGGCTTTAAACGACGGCGAAATCAAGGATAAAGTCGCCCTTGGTAGCAAAACCACCGTCGCATTCGATACTCTTATCGCTAGTGCTGAACGCTTCCAGGGTGTAAGCGACAAGCCGGTAGAAGCGTCCATCAACCTGGCTCCGCCGCCTGAGATCCCAGACCCTACTGGAGTGTTTGGAGAGCCAGGAAACGGACCGGCACCGGTGAACCCGAACGCCGCCGCTCCAGTTATTCCTGAAGGTAATGGTTTCAAAGAATAGGAAAGTCTTCAGATTCCTCACAACATTTCTAGTGCATTGATGCATTACTAGATGTAGTGGGGTGAATGTGCCGACACCACGGATAGACGGCATGGGTGAGTTGTCAGTCGAGAGACTCCAAAGTTAGCAACTTTGGATAAGTCTCTCTCATTTGTCTTGAACGAGCACTAGGTAATTCAATTGAGTCAATCTGCGGACGGCCGACCAAATTTGGCCCTTCAGTACTTCGCTTCCTTCAATCTCAATCGCACCACAAAGGCTATCCAATTCGCCTGGGATATTGGATTGATTCCATTTCTAGTGCCTGGTCCTCGTACCATCGACGAGCTCACGGATAGCATGGGGGTTTCATCCGAAACCCTCGCCTTGCTTTTGGCTAGCTTGAAGCACACAGGTTGGATCGAGCAGTATGGCGACGATTTTGCAGTGTCTTCGATGACACGTTTGATCTACCAGTCCGAAAACTCGGAGCCGCTACCGCTGGTCGATTACTGGAGCCGAATTCAAAGCACAGAAGACAATGCCGAAAATCCATCGCAAGCTTCGTCTGTAACGAATTCTAAGTTCATTGAGTCGCCGCTCACATCTAAGCTTGCTGAAAGTTATCGATATCGCGAATCTCTACGCCAATGGATTTGGTCGGCTGCGGCCAAACAAGCTTCCGCAGTGCTGTATGCAGATGCTGCATATGGCGATCTTGTAAATGAATCGATTGACCAACCGACTCACTTGGTCGAACTTGGCGGGGGAGCATCTATCTTTTCAGCAGCCTTTGCATACCAAAGTAGAGCTTTAAAAATCGTTTCGATCGATACTCCGATCCTTCTCGAAATCGCGCAAAAGACCGTTCGAAGTATAGAAGTCGAAGAACGGTGGACGCCTCAAGCAGATGACTATCGCCAGGTCGATTTACCTCTTAATCATTACGATGATTGCTTACTAGTGAATAGCCTTAAGCTAGAAGCAGACCCATCGGCGGTAGTCCTCTTGGGTCGTTGCTACGACACATTAAAACCAGGCGGGCGTTTGATTATCATCGAACAATTTGATGAATCTGACTTCGACCAATCACAGCTTGCGATTGAAAGGCTAACAATGCGACTTGAAGGCTGCCCAGGGTCGCTTAGAACGACTGCCGAAACTCAGAAACTGCTCACAGGTGCTGGTTTCGGAGCCGCCAAGTGGGGACCGCTTGATAGCGGCCCTTCGAATATTGGATTGATGGTCGTAGAAAAATCTTGACTTCCAAATGTTATGGGACATCAATCAAGCCACGACGATTGCTCGTGGATTTACTTGGTTGTTTTGACTGATGCAGGATCTAGAAACTTGACGTTGTAGCAATCCTCAGCTTTTACTTTTTCCGATATCATCTTCAAGGATTTAAGTTGATCAACAAGCGTAGTCCATCGCTCGTCGCTCATCGCCCCTAGATTCGCTGAATCAAATCCTTCGGGGAGGCAAAGCGGCTTCAAATTGGCAACGCCGTATGACAACGCTTCTGCCGTCATGCCTTGTTGGTTTTGGGACAAAATGAACTTGTTTGTTTCCTCTGGGGACTCCAGGTACTTTTGCCAACCCTGGACCGAAGCTGCAACCATTCTTTTGGTGATGTCTTCATTCTTCGCAATATAGTCATCATTCGCTATCAGCAAACTGGCATATGGGTTGTACCCGATGTCTGACATCATCAACGTTTTCACTTTGATTCCTGCTTGCTCGGCCATCAAGGGCTCGCTGAAACTGTATGCTTGCTGGGCAGTTCGTTTATCTGCAATCAGCTGAGCGACAGAACCGAAGTAGGGGACAGTCTTTACGTCCTTACTAAGCAGCCCTTTGCTCTTCATGAATGGGACATAAGGTCGGCTTGGATCAATCTGAAGCGTAATGTTTTCAAGTTCTTCAAACGAAGAGATTCCTGAGTCTTCGCGCACCATGATGCAACGTGGTCCGATTTGAAGTGGTGCCATCAGAGCGACCAACGGTGCGGACTGTTCTCGGGCGAGCACGACATCATCTGCATTTGCCACGCCAAACTGGATTCGACCAAGCGTTAACTCTTGAGGAACAACGGTCGTTTTTCCACCAGCGCGAATCTCAACATCCAGGTTTTGGGCTTCGTACAATCCATGTACTTTTGCTGCATAAAAACCGCCATGCTCTGCCTCCGGATACCAATTGAGAAGCAAAACCACTTTGTCACGACGTGAGGACGATGAATTCTCAGCAGCAGAATCTTCTAAAGCGACTTGTTTCGGATCGCTGCAACCAGGAATAGAAATCGCACTCAATGCGAAAACAAGAATGCACGGCGAGAATATTTTAGAAACGTTGAGCATATTGCCACTTTTTGAAACGATGGAAGGTAAACAACTCACCTGCTTGGACATCTGGGAAGTATAACCAACGGTTGAGTCCCTGGATTGCGACATGCTTGCGCGAGCAGACTACTTGAAATGCAGCTAGGAACTTAAACATCTGCAACTTCTGGATGTTGCCAAGGTGCTCGATAAGGTCGACGCAACAGTGCATTCGCCTCAGGATCATTGAGCACACTCTGCGTGACCGAGTCCCATTCGAGAGATCTTCCTAACTGGAGTGAAAGATTCGCAAGGATGCATGCAGTTGTTGAGATATAACCTTGTTCAATATCAGCTACGGGACGGCTTCGGTCCGCGATCGCCTTTAGGAAGTCGAGCATGTGAACGCGGATGGCTGGGGCGACGTGCTTTTCGAGATCTTTCTCGGTCTTATCTTCAGGGTACTCTTCCAATTCCAATTTACAGTCTCGATGAATTGCTTCGCCTTTGGGAAGGGGTTGAAAGTCAAAGCTATTCACGCTCAGTTTGAGTGTTCCTTTGTCGCCGTAAAGGGTCGCGCCCCAAGGGTATTTCGGGTCGGGTGCTTCACCCCACGTGCGATGTTGCCAAACCACGTTCACGCCAGGGAAATCAAATGTTGCCGTTTGGGTGTCTGGGATATTGGCTTTCGAATTGGGATCCATGAGGATTCCGCCAGTACTACTGACATTTGTTGGCCAGCCTAAATCAAGCATCCAACGGACCATGTCGAGCATGTGAATGCACATATCACCAACAATACCGTTTCCGTATTCAGTAAAAGACCGCCACTTTCTCGGGTGTACCAATTTGTTATAAGGCCGCATAGGAGCAGGACCAGTCCAAGCTTCATAATCTAAGGTCGCAGGTGGTGCTGAATCAGGCGGATTCTCTCGGGTTCTCATGTGGTAGTAACAATAGACTTCTGCGTAAGCCACTTTTCCAAGCTTACCCGCATCGACAATTTCTTTTTTCGCATCGATCAAATGAGGCGTGCTGCGTCGTTGCGTTCCAACTTGAACTACGCGATTGTACTTCCTTGCTGCAGCCAACATCGCTTGGCCTTCTACGACATCGACACTGATCGGCTTTTGAACGTAGACATCCGCGCCCGCGCGAACGGCTTCGATCATCGGAAGAGCGTGCCAATGATCTGGGGTTGCAATCAGCACGATATCGAGATTCTTTTCGGATAGCATTTTGCGATAGTCGCTAAATGTTTGAGGCTTCTTCTTAGAAGCTTGTCGCTCGGCGACTTTGTTGGCTGCATCCTCCAGCATCTCCGAATCGACATCACACAACGAAACAACTTCAATTGGAGCAACTTGGATCAGCCGAAATAGGTCGCATTTGCCGTACCAACCACATCCAATAAGCCCAACGCGTTTTACGGGGCCTTGAGCTAAAATTGCAAGTGTCTCTTCATAGGTACTCAGGACGCTTGTCGCGGCCACACTGGCTACGGCACTGGCTCGGAAGGTTTGATCGAAAAAATGACGACGATCCATGATTGAACGTACTCGTTTAGGGCGGGAAGGATTTTTTTAAACTTGTGACAGTCTTTTTCATGACACTCGGCTCGATGTCATGATTTGAACGCCTTTTTAACTCTAAAAGTATAGAGCATCCGTTGCCGCCCAACAACGCGAGCCTCGTCCTCCACAAGCTGGTATAACGTTTTGTGGAAATCTCACGATCCTGAGCACTACACAAAAGTCTGCCGCCTGTTTTAATACAGTCTTCGGGTAAACGGTTGTGACCACCGAACGCCCCATTACGACTCCAGCTTTACGTCTCCAGCTCTTTTAAAAGCTTCAACCTCCCTGAATCATTGAAAAACAAATGCCTAGTACGACCGAAGAAGTTAACAATCCACCAACTGTTGCTGAAGGAATCCCTTACGATTCGATCCTTTTAGTCTCTTTCGGTGGCCCCGAAGGTCCTGATGATGTCATGCCGTTTCTCGAGAACGTGCTTCGCGGGAAGAATGTGCCCCGCGAGCGGATGCTGGAAGTAGCGGAACATTATCAGCACTTCGACGGAATTAGCCCCATCAATGGGCATTGCCGAATCCTCATCGAAGTACTCGAAAAAGAACTTGCCAAGCATTCGATCGATCTGCCGATTTACTGGGGGAATCGGAACTGGAATCCGATGTTGGAAGACACCTTGCGACAAATGGCCAACGATGGAAAGAAGCGATCGCTCGCGTTTTTTACCTCGATGTTCAGTTGTTACAGCGGCTGCCGACAATACCGAGAGAACATCGCTGTTGCTCGTGAAAAAGTAGGTGAGACGGCACCGGTCGTCGATAAGGTGCGAATGGCCTACAACCATCCTGGATTTATTTATCCTCAAGCCGAACTACTCAAAGAAACTCTCGCAAAGATCCCTGCAGAACTTCGGGATTCTACTCCCGTGCTGTTTTGTGCTCATAGTATTCCTATGAGTATGGCTGAGAACTCGAAGTATGAAATACAACTTCGTGAGGCGTCGCGGTTAGTTGCTGAAGCAGCCAATCACGAGCGATGGGAGTTGGTTTTTCAAAGCAGATCCGGTCCCCCACAGCAACCTTGGCTAGAACCTGACGTTTGTGATCGGATTGAAACACTCCATAATGAGCAATCCATCCAATCCGTCGTTCTGCAGCCCATTGGATTCGTATCGGACCACATGGAAGTCATGTACGATTTGGACTCGGAAGCTGCGGATTTATGCAAGGAAAAATCGATTGCATTTTATCGCGTTCCGACGATTGGGGTGCACGAGACGTTTATTTCGATGATTCGCGAGCTGATCGTCGAAAGAATGACTCCAGGAGCCGAACGCCCGGCGATTGGAAATTTCGGCCCCAATCATGATGTCTGTCCGATGGACTGTTGCCTTTATCCGCAACCTACTAGACGACCCGTTGCAGCAAACTAGCGTCTGACAAAATTGGTGAGGCAAGTGTCGAATCTCAATTTATCAAAGTGGCATAGGCTTCCAACCTGCGTTGAAGTAGGTCAAATCACAGGCTAGAAGCCTATGCCACCCGAGCCCAGCCAGCCTTGAACTTTAACTTTAAGTTTGTGCACCTATGTATTTGATGCCGTTAACGGCAGATTGATTGTTCTGGATTTTGCCGATCGCTTCTTCCATACCGTAAAACTGCTTTAACAAGCGATTCCTTTCGTTGTCTAGCCTGAGATTCATCGTTTCAACGCGCTTCTGACTTGCGTCTATTTGAACCTGAATCGTCTGCGTTTTTACGACGAGCGTTCCTGATCGGATTCCAACGAGTCTATCCAGAGTTGCTTTTGCTCGAACCCCAAAGCCTTTCTTCTTATCAGACAAAAACGCTTTTACTCCATCAGGATCTTTTGCTAATCTCGCGTTAAATTTTGACTTATCAAATTGGAGCTTGCCTTCTTGGTCAGGGCTGACACCGAGCTGCTCAAGTGTTTGCGTGCTGCCTATTCCGAAGGTTCGACCGTTTAGTAAGCTTGTTAAGCCTTGTTGAACACGTAACACTTCACCGGAGCCAAAGAGTACTCCCGTTGCCCCTGTTTCAGCATTGAAAGAGCTTTCTTTTTTGATCTTGTCATAGACTTTGTTGATCTGGTCTACGAACAACTGGACATTTCGCTCCAAAGAGTTGTTATCGTTTGATACGGTTATCTGTACTGGGTCTGGGCTTACACCGGTTGCCCGTAGTGTCAGTCCATTGAATGCATTGGTAAATGTGTCGCTCGATGACTTAAGAAGATTACCGGCTCCTTCTGCACTTCCACCAACAGTGATTACAGCATCTCGCGCAGAAGCGGTTGAAGTCACGCTTACACCAACCGCGTCACCATCGGCTTGAAACCGGCCGATCTCGCCGTTGCTACGGGATGAAAAAAGAACTCTTACCGTCGAGCTGCCGGTCGTAAGCAGCGAAGCAGTCAGCGGGCCATTTGCACCGTTAACTTTTTCGACGAACTGCGTGAGAGTTTCGCTGCCGGTTAGGGTCAGCTTAAAATTCTGGCTTCCTTTGATTTGTTGCTTAGGTCCGCCAATAGTAGTTACTGTTGAAGCAGATTTCCGGATTCCTAAATCCAACGCTGCGTTCCCGGTGCCTGCGTCCGTAACAGTTAGCGTTCCTGCTCCGCCTGCGTTATCTATCAACACAATGCCATCACCATCGTCATTTAATCGCGATGTAACTCCGCTACCTGTAGCTGCGTTGATTGCGCTAATGGCATCTCCAACAGTTTTCGCGCTAGCCGACGAAAGGTTTACGTTCGATTGAACTCCCGCTGAATTTGTTATCGTAAAAGCCCCGAGCCGAATTCCTCGACCTTGATTCAAACTTGCGAGAGCCGTTTGTTCACCGACAAACTGTAGTCCTAACGTACCGCTGTCGACAGAATTGCTGGCAGCGTTGGTTGCGATCTTCAAACCAGTAGCAGTGTTGTTCGCGTCTCCGTCGGCGATGATCAAGTTACTGGTTGTTGCGCCGGTGGTATCCTGAATAAGAATCCCGGTTCTTGCGCGGTTTAGCGATGCTGTTACGCCCGCGTTAGCCCCATTGATTCGATCGATGACATCTCGAAGACTTGTTGCACCCGAAAGGTTTACTTGAGTCGCTGGTCCACCAATGCGATTGGTAATCGAGATGCTTCCAGGTTGTCCAATCCCCTTGCCTCCATTGAGCGAGCTAAGCAGTGGTCCCGAAAGCGAACTTTGAATGCGAACACTCTTCAAAGTCCCAGAACCGCCGTCGGTCCCGGTAATTCCTAACTGATCGGAAACGCGTCCCGAAGCTGCAAGTGTTCCACTGCCAGTAGTCTTGTCAATGAACTCAATCCCGTTTCCATCGCTCGAAATCCGAGCCTCAAGACGAGTTGAATCCACCGCGTTAACAGCACTGACCATTTGACCGAGTGTGCTTGGTTCACGTGTCGTGTTAAAGTCGACGTTGACAGTGGAACCATTCTTTAGAGTTAGCGTCAAGTCGCTCCCTGCACCGAACGTGATGCCTCGTCCATCGCGAAGAGTGTTCAGGCGTGTGCTGGACGACAGGAAAACCAAGTCCTCACCGTTAGCAGTCGCCGATCCAACATTGATACTACCCAGTCCGAGATCAGCCGCAGTACGTCCCGAGCCTACTTCCTCTACGATGAGATTGGAAGCGTTCAGTGCGGTCGTATCGCTGAGGACAATTCGATCGCCATCGGTCTTGGCTGTGACGCGTAGCCCCGAAGTTGTGTTGATCTGCTTCACAACATCATCGATTGTTATCGCGCCACTAAGATCGACCTCACGAGCAGAGCCGCTTCGATCGGTGATGCGAATCTTCCCTCGCGACACGCCCAGTCCACCACGTAGGTCCTCAAGAGCACTTGCCCCATCTACGAAACCACCCGTTCTAACGACAAAATCTCCCGCTTGAACAGTATCGCTCGCTTGCACGAACGCATTGGACGAAGCCGTTGCGGTCTGGGATATCTGAATAGTTCTTACCGAGTATGTTCCCGGTGCTGGACTTCCCGAGGCATTAACGCTTAGAACATCCGGCTTGGATGACGACGCGGTTGTCGTTTTGAAAAGGGTTTCGCTCCCGATTCGGTCCGACTGCAATTGAACGCCTATAACCGTTGCAGTGAGTTCGTTCAAAATGACCTGCTGGGACTGTAATCCAGCAATTCGCCCTTGCAGACGATCCCTCGGTTGGGCTGATATCTTGACAAGCTGATCGACCGTACTTGTGATATTCGTACCAGTAATCAGACCAATGTTGGATTGTAATCGACCCATTTTGTTGTCTTCAAACAGTGATTGTGGTTAGGCAGCCCATCAAATTTGCCATCTATCTCGTGACTCGCTCGATAATATATGTTTAGTTTTCGGTAGCTAAGCCCGTCCAGGTTCAGGCTATACCGTCCGATCCTACGAGTATTCCGTTTCTAACGATTAAATGAACACTACAATCGTCATCTAACTCACATCAATTATTCATCTTCGGCGAACCTCCGCCCTCGTATAACTGGTACAATTCTCACGGTCAGATCTGGCTATGGGTTGGTCCAGTGCTGGTTTTTTATGGATGTTTACTCAGTACGTCACGACGTGCTTGTTTAGCGGTATTCAGAGGAGTTTAGATTTATGAATCGTAGGATCAGTTTATACATGTGCGGTTTGCTGTTGGCTTTCGTACCTCAAATCAATGCAGCAGAAACGCTCAAGGTGGACTCGGCAGCATCGAAAGTCGACTTTGTTGGCAAGAAAGATGACGGCAATCACGTCGGTGGTTTCAAAAAAGTCGAAGGGACAGCTCTCGTAGATCACGAGACGCCATCGGCGAGCTCGCTTAAGCTAGCAATCGACACAAAAAGCCTTTGGTCGGACGACCCTAAGCTAACTGCCCACCTTTCAAATGCTGACTTTTTTAACGTACGAGAATTCCCAACCATCACTTTTGAATCCACTAAGGTTGTGATGAAGGATGACAACAAAGGTGAAATCGTAGGTAAGCTCACGATGCTCGGCAAAACAGTTGAAACGACTGTGCCTGTGACAGCCGAATCCAAGGATGCAGAGCTACATCTTCATGCCAAGTTCAAAATCGATCGGACCCAATGGGGAATGAAGTACGGCGTTGGTAAGATCAAGAATGAAGTCGATTTGGATGCTCATTTGATTCTCAAGAAATAATCATTTGTAAGTGATTCAGTTCATTATCCCTATGCTGGCTGCAATCGCGGCTGGCTTCTTCGGAATGGTCCTACACAGCGGACGAGTACCTGCCGTTCTCTCCAATCTGGCCATAGCTCTCCTCTGTTGGATTGGACTTGCTGGAAGCCAGTGGAGCATCACTCAAGCCCCAGATTTTTCTGGACTCGGAATCTTCTTTCCAAATCAAGTGTGGCAACGAATCCTTTGGCCCCTTGGTCTCGTTTTTTTGTGGAGCGCCTTGCTTGAATCGATTGGTCGCAAGCTCCCGGATTCAACCCGACTATTGCTCTATGCGATTTCATTCAGCTTGACCATTTTCGCTTCGCTTCCTTTCGCTCCAATTTGGGAAGACCTAATCCCCGAAAACGCGATGTGGTTACTCGCTTCGCTATTGGCATCTGCATGTAATTTTCATGCGATTGCAATGATGTTCTATAACGAAAGATCAGACTCGGGAAAGCGTTGGGCGATGTGGATATTGGTAGCCAACTTGGGAGCCATTGCGGGTGTCATGTTTTCACAAATCGGAAGCTTGGGAGAATGGTGCGTTGCAGCAATGATCATGACAGGAGTCTTCGCAATCGCTGTGTCCATCAGCGGCAATTCGAACTGGGCAAAAGCAATCATCCCACCGATGTGCTTACTCTCCGCATGTCTCGTCGCCAATGTGCGATTCAATGCGACGGAAGTCAAACCATGGTGGATATTCGTTGTCCTGTTTTTCATGCCAGCGTTGATCGCAACAACGGATTTGATTTTAGAAAAACGACTTAAGAAATCGCCAAGACTTGCGATCTCCGGAGCGATCGCAATCGCAATGAGTGTTGCTGTAATCGCCTTTGTTTGGAGTGGCACAAGTCCAACCGAGAATTGATGAATTGAGTCGATATAAAGGCCTCGCACCTTCTCATCCGCGAGCCTGAATCCTTAATCAAATCAGCCTGCCAAATGCAATAAGCCAAACGAAACAAGCAAAGCCGCTTTGTAAGACGCCTTCATTCAAGTGCAACGAACGTTTTAGCGCGATAAGGGGCCTGCTTTTGCGCTTAGGAAATCTGGGGCTTTGAGAGTATACTCATCGAAGTTATGACTAAGAGTTTCTGAACAAGTATGGAATGGAAAGATGACTGAGAAATCTTTGCCTGATCGACGGCTGGCGCCCGAGCTGCTAGCCCCGGCGGGAAATTGGGAGTGTATTCGAGCCGCTATCGAGAACGGCGCAGATGCCGTTTACTTCGGATTGCAATCCGGATTCAACGCTCGTGCTCGTGCCGCAAATTTTGCAGCTGAAGAACTCCCTCGTTTGATGGAGACTCTTCATGCTCGTGGTGTTCTCGGCTATGTGACTCTCAATACGCTAATCTTCACCGACGAGCTTGTCGCGTTTGAGGAGACGATACGTGCGATAGCTGCCGCTGGCGTAGACGCCGTTCTCGTGCAAGACATCGGAGCAGTACGTTTGATCCGCGAAACGTGCCCAGAGCTTTCTATTCACGCAAGCACTCAGATGACGATGGTTTCAGCGGAAACGATCGCCGCAATTGAATCACTCGGAATTGAACGAGTTGTGTTAGCTCGCGAGCTATCGATCGCAGAAATCACGAAGATCACGTCAGCGACCGCGATGCCGGTGGAATGCTTTGTACATGGCGCGCTCTGCGTGGCTTACAGCGGCCAGTGTTTGACAAGCGAATCGCTTGGAGGTCGGTCTGCTAATCGTGGGCAGTGTGCCCAAGCATGTCGTTTGAACTACACACTCTATTCCGATAACGTCAAACAAGAGCTTGGCGCCAACCAGTATCTTCTTTCGCCGCAAGATCTCGCCGGGATCAATCACATACCTCAACTGATTGAGGCGGGGGTTTGCTCAATGAAGATCGAAGGGCGACTCAAAACGCCCGAATATGTGGCCAACATTGTACGTAGCTACCGACATGCAATCGATGACGCGATGGCAGGACAGCACCAAGAGATTACCGCTGAAGAGCAACGGCAGATGGAGATGAGTTTCTCGCGTGGCTTTACACCGGGATGGCTTGAGGGCTGTAACCATAAGCGACTGGTGCCCGGTCTAAGCAGCGCTAAACGGGGCGTGATGGTCGGAACAGTAGTCGCCTTGCGTGGCGAACGCCTTACTGTCGATCTGATGCATCCGATGATGAAAGGTGACGGAGTTGTACTGGAGGGCGACCGGGCCGCTGGCAAAGAAGTTGGTGGTCGCATTTACGAGGTGTTCGCCCATAATCGCCCTGTGGATGAGGCGATTGCCGGACGAGTTGATTGGTTTTTTCAGCGAGGACTCCTTCGAGACGCTGACTGCTACCCTGGGCAACAAATTTGGCAAACAGACGACCCACGACTGAGTAAACAGCTTCGAGCGACATATTCGAATGAAACGCCAAACCACCGCCGTAACATCGATATTCAAGCGTTCGCAACCGTTGGCAAGCCATTAAAAATACAGGTGCAGTGCGATAAGATTGCATTCACGCTAGAAACAGATGCGCCTTTGGCCGAAGCGAACAAACACGCTGTTACCCCCGAGTCGTTGCATCAACAACTTGGTCGCCTTGGTGAGTCGGCGTACACGCTTCGTAATCTTGATGCAACGATTGAAGGCAAGCCGATGGTCCCATTTAGCGTTCTTGGGAAACTACGCTTAGACATGGTGAACCGACTGCAGAGCGAATCACTTAAACCAATCGTACGGTCACTTGCAGAGCCTGGGGTCGCCGCGCGGATGATAGCGCAAAGCACCATGGAAATTCAAATAATTGCTCAAAACACATCGATGCAAGACGCTTCTGGCTCCCTCGGCAGTCAAAAGAGATCTGCAAATCTCGTTGTATTAGTCCGTTCGCTTGCGCAATTGGAACATGTGATCGCAGCAGGCGTCGGTCGAGTCTACGCGGACTTTCACGACATTCGTCAGTATCGCGATGCAGTAACTCTTGCGAAATCAAAGCGTGTTGACATCTATCTTGCAACACTTCGAATCCAGAAGCCCGGTGAGATCGGACTCTTCAAAGCACTTGCAAAACACGAGGCCAATGGTTGGCTGGTTAGGAACTTAGCGGCCCTTCGTTTCGCTCGCGCACTGAAGATTCCATGTGTCGCTGATTTTTCGTTAAACGTAACGAACCCTCTTACGGCAGCTTGGTTGATTGACCAAGGTGCTCAAAGGATCACGGCTTCCTATGATCTGAATCGGGATCAGTTGATTGAACTGGTTGACAGCATGCCTAGCGGCGAGATGGAAATAGTGATTCATCAACATATGCCGATGTTTCATATGGAGCACTGCGTCTTTTGTACTGTGCTGTCGCCTGGAACGAACAAAAGCAATTGCGGTCGACCTTGTGATCGCCATTCGGTTGAGATGGAAGATCGCATCGGGGTCAAGCATGTTTTGCACGCGGATATTGGATGTCGAAACACACTTTACAATGGAGTCGCGCAAAGCGGTGCTGAAGCAGTCGAAGACTTGATGGCGCGTGGAATTCAACATTTTAGAATTGAGCTATTGAACGATGCACCTGCTGATGAAATCAAGCGAATGGTGTCACTCTATCAGCGTTTGCTTGCGGGTGAGACGTCTGGTGCAGAAGTTTGGCGAGCGCTCCGCGCAGAGAATCGACTTGGAGTAACACGCGGAACCCTCGAGCATTCCCGCAATCCGCTTGCAATCGCATAATCGAGACAAGCACTGATTCGACAAAGTATCGATCGTCGGAAACGCGATACAAGTCTTTTCGCGACTTGGCTTGTTAGCTAGAGGTACTGTCGTGTTGGGGTAGCCATGCTATCGTTGGCCCGGCTGAGAATTTGAAGCGCGCGATAGGTATCTTCTAAGTCGCCCGTTTTGCGAACAAAGCTAGTGACGGTTCGGTGGAACTGCTTGAAAAGTTGTTGCCCTACCGAAAGCTCGGTATCGAGGACTTCTTGATGTCTTCCGGCATCGTCGAACCAAATCAGAGTGCTAGGTAGATCGACAAACGCGAGTCCTTTTTCGCAACTCACTTGAACGGCTGCAGGCGGGCGAAACGCAACCGCTTCTCCCCATTTTCCTGGTATGTAAGCGCCACAAGAAATCTGCGCAAGAATAGCATCATGGTCTGTCTCCGGATCACCAAAACCGAGGCTGAGGACTTGGTAGTCGCTTTTAGTAACGTCTCCCGGAGTTGGATGCCGGATAGCTTGTACCCACGTCGGTTCTGAACCAACAATGTATCTGCACCAGTCAATCAGCTCCACTAATTCACGCTGGCTCCGTTGCTGAAGCGGTTTTTGCGAACGCGGGGCTTCGGGTTCGCTTGGAAGTCGACGATGACAGAAGAGCAAACGTGGCTTTCCTAGCCGAGTTGCCATTAATTCTTTGAGTCGCAATGTGGCAGGAGCAAAACGTCTTGGAAGTTCCATCATGAACGCGATGCCAGATTGGTCAACATGCGTTTTCAGCTCAGAAGCAACCTCGGGCATCAAATCGACGCTCGCGCCACAGAACACGGCTTTACCAAACTCGCAAGCGGCAAGCATCGGCTTTAGTCCGTACCAATCAGATTCTAGAATCATCACTGCGTCGATGTCTGGTCTGGCAATCATGGACCGGAATCCATCGGAGCGTTCGGCTCCGAAATCGCGAGCAACGTTATCAGCCAGGGCTGACACCGAGCTATATACCGCTCGGACTTCAAACCGGTCCTGCATCAACCGAAGAGAAGGTTGATATCTTGCATTCCATTCGGTTCCTTGGCCAATAAGACCAACTTTTAACCGCATAAAGAATTACCTATCCGCTTGTAAAAACATGAACAAAGGACAGGTTGGGTCAAACGGAGAGGACAGGATTCGAACCTGCGGTAGAAAGTAAATTCTACGCCGAATTAGCAATCCGGTGCTTTCGACCACTCAGCCACCTCTCCAATTCATAGCTATATTCTGTCAGAAACCTCCGCCGTTGCAAGCCCGGTTATACCAAGCACGTCGACTACGGCTCTGAAGTGTGGAATTCGCTTGGTTTCGACGCATGAAAAAGGTGAAACCGCCCACATAAACCTAAGGATGAAAATCGAGGAAAAGGCTGTTTCCTGGCGAGCCTGCACGCTTTGCATTGCTTGAAAATCAAATGCAATTGTTTGATGAATTAAGCCGGAGACGTTTGCCTAACTTCTGGAGCGGTCGAACAAAATCGGCTATTGCCTCAGGCTTGAACAGCAATTGTTTTTTGTTTTATCGATTTTTTCGCGTCTTTGAAAATCGCTGGTCCATTCGGTATTGGTTTTTCAGTTTCTCGATGGCCTGGGTAGGATTCGCTAAATCAATCTCCTCACGACTTTCGGATGGAAGCTGGAGATAAAACTCCATCAATTCGTCGTTCGAAGGAGGCTTCGCTTCGTCCCATCCGCCTGATCTTAGCAACCACGCCATCATCACAAGCATCTGAGATTCGTATGCAACGCCCCGAAAAAGCGTGCTCGTTTTTTCGGAGAGCCCCTGGCACAGGCTTTCGCAGAGCACATCATGGTCCGGCAAGATCATCGTGGAGTGTTGCGGGAGGACATACAGAGCGAAGTAAAGCAACCGCCCAAGCGGTGCATCCTTCATAAACGGAATAGCTTCTCGAAGACGGCCTTCGAACTCGTTTTGCCCCCAGCTCACGATCGCCGCCTGCTCTTCTTTGCTTAGCCTATCGGTATGGTTGATCGCAATCGCATAGTACGCATCTTGCCGCAGACGAATTATCTGTCGTTCTAGCGATAGAGAAAGAATTTCGTCTCGATGATTCGAAGGCATGGAATTCAAGAGTGCAATGAATACGGAACCTGCCTTGAGTAGTTTTTCGTGATCTGGCTCTTCTTGGATCGCAAGGTAATACTTTAAGTCGTTCAAAGATGCAAAGTTATTGGTCCGCATCAATTCCTGATTTTGTTTCCAAAGAACGCTTTGCTGCTGAACATTCAGCCCTGCAACCCACTTTCGAACATTAGTGAGCTGTTCAAAATACGGCGGATCGGGAAGCATTCTGTCGACTACGCTTTTGTCGTTAAGTAAATCTTCCCAATATGGAATCTCCGTAAGAGCTTTCAGGAGTTTCATGTCCGGGAATGCTTGCAACGCAGGAAGGTAAGCTGCTACAGCCATCGTCCGCAGCTCTATCTTCTGAGAGAAGACTCGAAGTCTCCAGCCGATAAAACTTCCTAGTAAAACAGCAATGCATCCAAAGGTAAGCCATCGAACGGCGACCGGTTTCGCACTCCACCATTGGAATCGAGATTTCTTCGCTGTTGATTTGGATGATGCAAGCTCGGAAGTATTCGCGGTTTCTTGCTCAAGGTTGATCGCAACCATTTCCATAGTCGTTTGCGTGAAATCGGGCTTGAGTGTTGCGTTGGGTAGGTCCCCAAGCATCTCGAAAGCCTTGCGAAGTTCAGCAAGTTGTTGCCGCAAACCAGATTCGACGACGAGACGACGCTCTAACTCTAGTCGCTCCGGTTGAGTCAACTCCTGATCTAGGTATGCCGACAGCAGTTCCTCGTCCGCTTCGGATAGGGATAGGTTTGTCATGTGGAGTCTCCTTTAGCGATCACTTGATCATCTTCTTCCATTCCTTCTTCATCAGTCGCCGCAGAATCTGCTGCGATTTGGAGTGCTAGTCCGGAGCCTTCATCCATGTAGGGTTGTAAAAGCGTTTTTAAGTTTACCCTTGCGCGACTTAAAAGCGACTTCACTGCTTTAACTGTAAGACCCATCGTATCGGCAATTTCTTGATACGACATATTCTCAAAGCGGCTCAGGATCAGAGCCACTCGTTGTCGTTCACCCAGAGCCATTACGGCTTGCTGTACCACCTCGGCTCTTTCGCTCCGATCAACAATACGGGTTGGCATAGCTCCACTGGCGGCTAACGCGATGTGCTCGATCCCTACTTCGGTCATCGATGGATTGGATGGAAGTCCGATTTGATATTCTTTACGCTTTGAACGATCGCGAACATTGTTACTGGCAACATTATTTGCGATGCGATAGATCCAGGTGGTAAATTTTGCAGTTGGTTCGTAGGACTTCCGCGAACGAAAGACTCGCAAGAACACCTCTTGGACGAGCTCCTCCGCAACCTCTTGCGAATGCACCCAACCCATCATCAGGCGAGCGATCCGTGATTGGTACCGCGCGACCAGAATCTCAAATGCTACAGCATCATCATCCTTAATTCGTAGCATTAGCAACACATCCGGATCGATGTTAGGTGCGTTTTCTAATTTAGCCGGGAACAGCGGCGATGAATCTTGCGAGGACGGCAGGGGACTAGACTCCGCGAATACGAGTAGATTTACAAACTCCTTGCCAAGTTATTATTGCCGGTGTCGGTCACATGTTAAACGCCCCGGAGCCAAGAAAGTTTCGTTTGCACTGGAGGAATACGGTTCAAAAACAAAAATTGCAACCCGAATCGGTCGAACCAAGCCGAATGCGATGGATTAATCTGTTCCCTTTGCCTAAGATTTAGCTTGGCAAAGTTTTGTTCGAAAGGTGTTATGACAGCGTATTTTCTCGTTACTCGCGGGCCTGATCTAGATCATCGGTTTAGCCTGAATAAGTCGGTCGAAAACAAGATGGGACGCGGACTCGGTTGCCAGGTGCAACTGAGCGATCCGTTGACGTCGCGAGTTCACGCATCTGTTTCGTGGCGGGATTCGCAGTGGGTTTTGACTGACGCAGGATCAAGGAATGGTTCGCTAGTAAACACGGCCAAAGTCGACGAAGCAGTTCTGGTCACCGGATGCAAGGTGCAAATCGGGGGAACGGAACTCGAATTCTTTGACGAGTCCAGCAAAGTCCGCGACGACTTGACTATCGATACGATAAATCTCGCGCACACGCTCGGTGAAGAAACCGCAGCGCTGCGAACCGCATTCGGTGCCTTACGCGACCGCAAGCGACTTGAAGAGATGCTCGATCTGTACCAGTTGGCATATAACTGCCTCACCATGGTCGATCAAAACCAAACCGTGGAGAACGCACTCGAAGTGATTAGAGGTCGAACCAATGCGACTGTTGCTGGTTTTCTTGTTTTAGATAACGACGGAAGCTTGCGACCACAAATCATAGTTCCATCTGACGGTGGTGAATCGCGGCTTAAATTGAGCTCAAAGTTGACCGAGATGGTATCGCGGCAGATGACTGCGATTTGGGGGCAACACAATAAAAAGCGTATCGCCGGCGAAGGCGTTTCAAAGCAATACGCAGATGCCATTTGTGTACCTCTACTACAAGAGAAAACAACCATTGGCGTGCTGCACTTGTACCGCGACGTGGAGCCTTTCGAAGCTCATCACTTCGACTTTGCTATCTCCGCTGCAGCAATTCTAAGTGCATCGTTATCGCGATCGCGTTCAGAGCAAACATTGCAGGCAGCTCATGATCGCTTGATCGAACGCAACGCAGACTTTGACGAGCTGCTCGGTGAAAGCAAACCTATATTGCAACTGAAAGAACGAATTGTTCGTATCGCCCGAGCGAACGGTACGGTGATGATTCGTGGCGAAAGCGGTTCTGGAAAAGAACTTGTCGCACGAGCTATCCACCGCGAGGGAAGTCGTTCTCATCGACCAATGCTAAGCGTTAATTGTGCGGCGATCCCGTCCGAATTGATGGAAAGCCAACTCTTTGGTCATATCAAAGGTTCATTCACAGGCGCCGATAAGGATCACAATGGATTCTTTCAGCAAGCCGATGGTGGCACGCTGTTTCTCGATGAAGTTGGTGAGCTGAACTTAAGCGGACAAGCTAAGTTGCTTCGAATCTTAGAAGGCCACCCATTCCTGCCTGTCGGCGCCACGAAAGAAGTGCGCGTCGATGTTCGTGTACTCACCGCAACCAATCGCGATTTGCGAGAATTCGTTAAGGAAAAGCGATTCCGAGAGGACTTGTATTACCGTTTGAGCACCTTCGAGTTATGGACTCCACCTCTTCGCGAGCGGGAAGGAGATATCGCTCTTCTCTTGGACCATTTCTTCGATCACTTCAAGCGTACCCATGGCCGACCGAAGCTAAAGCTAAGCGACTCCGCACGCAAGCGGCTACTCGAATACGCTTGGCCCGGTAACGTGCGTCAAATGAGAAACGTTATCGATAGTGCGACCGTCTTGGCTGTTGGCGATGAGGTTCGCGCATCAGACCTCGCGCTCCACGATGCAAGCTTTGATACGCTTGATACTTTGCGGATCGATGATTGGGAACAGCGACTTATTCGTGAAGCCTTGAAACGAACGCGCGGTAGCATTCCCGATTCTGCGGACTTGTTAGGGATTTCTCGCGCGACTCTCTATCGAAAACTTGAGACCTTCAAGATCTCAAAAGATGGCGACTAGCATCCGATTCAGCAATCTACCAAGCTTTACCACGACCGTCCGCGCGAGTCTTTGCATCTGCGTAGGCTTCTGCATCAGAGGTCGACTCCGTAAGGTTTATGCTGCAGTACTGAAGCAATGTTCCTTTCTCAAATTGGACGTTTCGTAGTGCCAACTGGTAATCGATACGCGTTTGGTGATATCTCAAGCGAGCGTCCAGAAGTCGACGATGTGTATCAAGAAGCACATCCAGCGCCGGGTCTTGCCCTGATTCGGACCGAGCCTGTAGGCTTTCAAGTTGCCGAACAATCTCAACGAGTCTTTTCTCTTGAAGCTGCATCGAATCAAAAGCA
This sequence comes from Planctomycetota bacterium, assembly GCA_026692865.1. Classification (GTDB taxonomy): domain Bacteria; phylum Planctomycetota; class Planctomycetia; order Pirellulales; family Pirellulaceae; genus JAIYDQ01. The sequence goes on along the minus strand of JAPLNI010000057.1, from coordinate 362,360 downwards.
CGCTTCATTTCGTTAATAGAATTGCTGAGGCCGTATAGGATGTTTCGCTCTTGCTCTTTCAAGATCTCCGCGTCACGTCGTATTGCTAACTGCGAATTTCTCACTGCAGCGTGTGCTTTTCGAAATCCAACAGGTAACGAGTATTCGACTCCCGCTTGCCATTCCTGATACTCGCCATCGAGTAGGTTCGAAACCGCGTCTAACTGGTCATCGTAGTTCAGAAGGTCTTTTCCGAATCCACGAAAACGATATCGACCAATCAAATCTAGCTGTGGTTTCAAGAAGTTGCGATTCGCGATCAACTCGAGTTCCCGCTGCTTCAAAACCCATCGTTGGCGCCGAATCTCCTCGCGCTTTTCGAGTGCTTCCATTGCCGAAAACTCCCAATCAACAAGAATCGGCGCTTGGGTGGGATCATCCATTGGACGAATAATCTTGCCATCGTTGATGTCGAGTCCGATTATTAGCCGCAGTCGTCTTTCGGCGACTCGAAGCCCTCCCGTGCCACGAAAACTACCGCCAGCGCTTCCGTTATTAGTTTTTGTTCCGTCGACTGGCCGTCCATTGATCGCATCGATGACTTCGGATTCGAATCGATAATACTGCTCCATTGCCTGAGCGGCATCGCCTGTCCCTTGAGTGGCTGTTTGGTTCTCGAGCTTCTTCGCGGTAATTCTCGCGATGTCTCGTGCGTCTACTTTGGCTTCCAAGTCACGATAAGCAAAATGCAAATCCCAGTAAGCATTCTCAACATCCGCAACGAGATCACGAACTCCTCGATCAAAGTCGGTCAACGCGATATCAGTTCGTATGCGACCGATTAACACTCCGTTGATTTGACCCGGTCGTGCTCCAGGGCCGGCGATTCGATTGAACTGAGTACCCGCACCTTGGAGTAAAGGTTGCCGAACTTCGGATTCTAGTATTTGATCAAATGAAGACGCCCCGATTGCGTTCGATAACTGGTTGTTGCTGTCATACGTCGTAAGATTTCTCACACTCATTAATCCGCCGGCCGCAGATCGCTTGCGAATGGCAGCGGAGTAATTATGAAGGTCCTGACGAAAGAATCCTTGATTACCGAAAAAACGATTGTTAAGCCTGCGATCGTTGTTCTCAAAAAACGCGGAAGTTTCAAAGGTTGCATCAAATTCAGAAAGTGCTGCTTCTTCACCAAAACGGGGATCAGTAAAAGCCAATGCTGGGTCGTTCCGCGTTATTGAACCCTGTGGCGATCTCAAAACAGTTCCACCCAAATCTCTCATTACCCTCGAGTTTTGGAGTGCAATATCTATAGACTGCTGTAGCGTAAGCTCGATGGTGTCGGTGGGAGCTAAGGACGTGAGATCGATGTCCAGTGGCGAACTGCCCACCTGGTTAGCGTTCGTGTAGTTGCAGTTTAGCAGCGGCTCACTCGATGAGAGTTGTGTTGCTCCAGAAGATGGGATCGTTGATTCAACACACGGACAGTTCAGCGTTTTCGAATCAGCACAAAAAGGCATTCGTTTTGAATAGGAATGGCATCCTGCAATTGATGCGTAAAGCACGACGAGGACAAAACTGGTCGCCCTCGCTTTATTCATAGATTTGGCCCTGCGAATGATCTTGAATGCACAACAAAACGAAATTGCGTTACGCTTACAATTCCTAATGTTTAAGTTCGGTATCGATCATTACAGTCGTGCAGATTATTCTTGTCGTAACGATTGAATTGCCGTAGTCATTTTGATGACCTTTGACCGAGTTTCAACGATGTGTAACGATAGAACAAGCTTGGTAATATGGATAACATAAGTAGCCCTAGCGAGATTGCCCAAGTGGATAAGCTTTTAAATGAGCTCGATCGCTTTTCCAAACTCGATATTCAACCTTCCAAATTCTATTCTGAGCTACTTCGTCGACTAAACCATGTAGTTGGAAGTTCCATTTCGTGGGTCGTTCACGCATCGTCAGAATCTAAGTGGCATGTCCTAGCATTCGAGGGCGAGGAATCCCCGCTTGATTGTTGTGGGTGGCTTTCGAACGAACTCAGTAAGCACTCGCAGGTGCTTCCCGTTCAGATCAGTCAGAGAGATCTCAGTGGTGCATGGATTGGTATCAGCTTAAGATCGATAGGCTGGACCTCTGGCGGAATCATTATTCGATTACCAGCAACAATCCCCGTAGCGGCAGAAGCTGGCGTCGCCGAAGTATTGAGTGCCTTTTGCGAAATCGCGAACTCGTTTCAATTGAATGAACCAACGCAGCGCTGGGAAAGCTTGCGCGGTCCACTGCGAGCAATCTCAAACGAAATCGTCACTTGCGAGAATCATACAGCAGCATCCAGGACATTCGTCAACGGGGTTCGGTCGTTGCTGGACGCGGATCGAGTCTCCCTGGTGAGGAGCAACAACGGAAGCGGTACTCGGGTTCAACAGAATGTTTCAGTACTTGCGATAAGCAACGCAGCGCTAGTCAATACGAGCTCGCCCGTTGTTCAAGAATTACTTGCAGCAGCGAAATCCATCATGATTTCGCCAAACCCAAATGAAGCGATTGCCAATCTTGCGAAGCAACATGAGATGGCCTCCGCTATCGCGATCCCCCTTTCTAGTTCATCCGATGAAGCGGATGAGAATGATTCCAAATTGAATCTCCCTGCGAATCAAGAGTTGCTTATTGTCGAGTGGGCCAACTCAGACCGATACTATAGCGCCGCGTCGATTATTGCTGATGTTGTACCCCGCCTTACCGATGCATGGAATCATAATCATCGCGCAGCTCGTGTGCCAGCAAGAGTCCGCAAATTGTTTAATCGGTCACAGACTTGGAATGGACGTGTCAAGCAAGTCATTTGGTTTTGCTTCGGTATGGTCGCTCTCGCTTACTTCCTATCGAATTCGGAACTAAGCATTCGAGGAGTAGGAACGCTTCAACCTAAAACGCAACGATTTCTATTCGCCCCCGCAGATGGTTATGTCGATTCCATTTTCGTGAAGGATGGCGAGCAAGTACTGCAGGATCAAATCATTGCTCGTATCAATTCTCCGGCACTGCAGATCGAACTCAATCGAATTGACGCCGAAATAGAACTTGTTGAGGAAATGAAATCTGGCTTTAATATTACCATTAATCAGCTCCAATCAAACGACGAGAAATCTATCTTGCTCGGTGGCCAAATCGCAGGAGAGATCAAGGAGCTTGAGAAGAAACATGAAAGCTTGTTAACTCAACGAGAATTAATCCTTAAGGAACAACAACGACTGGAACTTCGAAGTCCAATTTCGGGAACGGTAATCGCCTGGGACCTTGAAAGTCAGCTTGAAAGCCGTCCGGTTAAATTAGGTGATGCACTATTTCGTATCGCCAATGTTGGTCTTGATCGCGAACAATGGCGAATTGAAGTTCCTGTTGCCGATTGGGAATCTGGATATGTATCCAACGCGATGGTAAAGGCATTTGAAAAATCCAATCCAATGAAGGTGACTTTCGCGCTACCTTCCACGCCGCGAGAGACATGGACTGGAACATTAGAAAGCTCCGGTTCATCTCTTTATAGCTACCAAGGGAGTCAGCATCTTGACTTCTACGTCCAGCTCGATGAAGCCATCCCTGAGCCTCGCATTGGTACCACTGCAATTGTCTCTTTTCCTTGCGGCAGTAGTCCACGCTGGTTTATTTGGACTCGAGCGATGATCGACGCAATCCATCGACGCTTTTGGTTCTAGGAGACTTTATGTTCATACGAAAAAAAAATAACAACATCAGCGTAGTACAAAGAAGCTATTCCCCCAAACCTGGGCTGATAAAACCTGAGCCAATGGCGCTAGCCATGGGTTTCGATTTTGCCACAATTTACCGGATAGCACCCGAGGTTAACGCCTCAGGTAAAGCACCCATTTTATCAGCCCGCCCCAAACCACTAACAAGATATCGGAGGTCATTTGATATCATTGGAATTATCTGTTGGGCAATAGCTTTCCCAATAGTAGCGAGTGGTGATGATCCACCAAACAGCGTCGTGTCAAATGAGACGCGAGGCACACGAATCGAGGTCAAAAATTCAATCTTGAAATCGCTGGACACCGTTTCGATCGCAGCTGGAGTCGCAGGCGTGCTGGGTGAGGTTTTAGTCCGGGAAGGAGATATCGTTGATCTAAAAAATCCACTTGCAAAAGTGCGTGATGATGAAGCTGCTTTGGTTGTTGTGCAAGCGCAACTTGCCTTGGATACCGCCAAGCTAAAAACCACGCGTGATGTCGATCTGAAGCTTGCCATCAAGGGAGCTGAAGTTGCAGCCAAGGAACTACAACGAACGCTTGATGCGAACTCTCGAGCAGCAGACACCTACCCAGCGAACGAAGTCGATCGCATGCGATTAATGGTCGATAAATCGAAACTCGAAATCGAACGCGCTCAACTAGAACAGCGGCTTACAATCCTCGCTAGCGAACAAGCCGAAGCAGAATTACGCCAAGCCGAACAGGCCGTTAGCCGCCATACGATATTTTCACCATTGTCAGCCATGGTTATTTCTGTCGAGAAACAAGCTGGCGAATGGGTAGACCCAAACTCTACCGTTGTTGAACTCATGACCATGAATCCGTTGCGAGTAGAAGGCTTTATCGATGCTTCTACCTCAAACAAAGTACTAGCTGGGAATAACGCAAATGTTTCAATTAGTATAGGCACAACGGTATACGAAGTGACTGGCAAGGTTAAGTTTGTAAGCCCCGTTGCAAACCCAGTGAATAGCCAAGTCCGAGTATTTATCGAGATTGACAACGCTGAAAGTCGATATCGCCCTGGGCTATCAGTGAAGGCAACCGTGGGCGGTGATAAATGACCGTGGTCGCTACAAGTATTCCGTTTCGATTAAGAACCGACCTCCAATGGGTATTCTATCCGCACAGTGATCACCCACATTGGGTCGCCAACGATCCAATTCAGCAGGAATTCTACTTTGTCAGCGAGATGGAACGACGGATCGCGTCCAACTTAAATGGAAACGCGACTATCGAATCAATACTCGAGCGAGAAAGGTTCGCCGTCGCAAACGGAGTTCTGACACGCGAAAGTGTTGTTCAGCTGGTGACGCGACTGAATCAAAATTCTCTATTGCTCCCAACAACCTCATCGACAACAGATCATCGAGAAAGTTCAGGATCACCTTCAAGCGTTTCGGTGAGGTATGCTTTGCAATTGCTAGGATCCATACTCGCATTTCGGCTTCCCATTCTGAATCCAACTGCGTTGCTTCAAGTAATGGCTCCACTGGGGAAAATACTTTTTCGTCTAACAACTCTTTACATTGTTTCCTTTTTGGCAGTATTCGCGTTAGCAATTGCAACCTTGAATTGGAGCTCCCTTCTTCAGGATGCGACTAAATTCAATAGCAATCTACATGGCGATCGCTTATGGATAACTTTGGGTTTATTATTTTCTATCAAATTACTTCATGAGCTGGGACATGGAATGGCTTGCGTTCGATTTGGCGGGAAATGCGATGAATTCGGCTTCATTCTCTTATTTGGTATGCCTTCGCTCTACTGTGATGTTACCGATTCATGGAAATTACCAGATCGGTGGCAGCGAATCATCATTGCCGCCGGAGGGATATATGTTGAATTGATACTTGCCACTTTGGCATGCTTTGTTTGGATATCAAGTGATTCAATCGGCTTCAGAGGAATGGCTGTCCAAGTAATGATCGTCTGTAGTCTGATGACACTGTTGCTCAACGCAAATCCATTACTACGTTACGACGGTTACTACATTTTGTCGGATTGGATTGGTATTCCAAATCTCGGCGATGAAAGCCGGAAGACTTGGACCGCTAGTTGGATTTCGCTCTTCACAATTACCCCGCCATTCAAAACACGTTCAGTGGAGTCGCGATCCAGAAATTCTCGTTGGCTTGTAACCTACCATATCCTCTCGTTCGTTTACCGTTGTCTTCTTCTTACGGCAATTGTCTTACTCGCTTACAAGTGGTTGGAGCAGAGTGGAATGCGAAGCGTCGCAGTCGCACTTCTCTACGGAACACTCGGGTTAATATCGTTTGTTGTCATTGGAAAGCTCCGTGCAGACATGCATCTCCTACTTCAAACAGGTCGAGTCAATTGGCAGAGATCCGGCGTTTTCTCCTCAATGGTTATAGGCGCGGTTTGTGCGGCTATGTTCCTACCGATTCCAACGTCTATTATCGCGCGAGGCTATGTTGAGCCTAACAATATCTTGCCACTTTTTTCCAGACGCGATGCAGTAATCATTCAATCAGCCATAGATGGGCATGCAGTGTATCCCGGGGAATGTGTATTTCAACTCGAATCGTATGATTTGAATCGAGAAATACTGAAAACAGAAGGTGAAATCCAGGTCGCTCTCGTCAGGATTAATCAGCTCGAGAATCGACTGACAAACGACCCCGATTCGCCGCAGCAAATCGCAGAAACAGAACAAAGGCTGATCGGATTACGGAAGAAACTACATGACTTTAAATCAGAACGCGATAGCTTGAGCATTATCACTAATAGTTCCGGAGTTTTTCTTGACCCGTACAACCCTTTACGCCAACGCGAGTTTACAGCCAAATCAAAGTTCCCGCGAATCGATCTGCAAGCAAAAGTATTGGACCGCGCTCATGCTGAGCGAAGTGAGCTACTTGGGTGGATTGGTGAAGGCGATAAGTGGTTGGTAAACGCTTTGATTACGGAGGAGGCCTTACAGAATGTGTCACCTGGTGACCGAGCATGGATTCGAATAGATCGACATCCTGGTAAGACCTTTGAGGGATCAGTAAAGTCGATCTCTGCAGAATCGATTTTGCGAACCCCGGAATCTCTGGTTGGAGATAGTCTTTTTAATTCGTACAAACCGTCGGCTGAAGAATCGCTTCCTGAGGAAACAACTTTCAATGTTGCAATTGAGATGGACCGTTTGAACGACGAAGCTAAAGCGTTTGGGTTAGGTTCCGTCAAGATCGAAACGAAACCGCGTTCCATTGTCAGTCAACTCTATGATCGAATCCTTTCACGATTCTTGCTGGCTAGATAAATCGCTAATCATTGAAGAATTGCGATAGTGTCTTTAGCTGATAGCTATGGTCATCTAGGGGAAGAAGAACATGGCCCCGGTAACAGCCACGCCTTGATACAGTAAGCCTCGACTCGTACATGGTCCCCAGTGGATCTGGTGAGGGGTGGAAGTTCCCGGTCTCCAGTGGCCAAGAGCATAAGCTCGGCTGTGTATGGGTTGGCCTCCAATTTTGTAGGGTAGGACCGGTATTGACCCTAAGAACTGAGCGTAAGAAACTGCTGGTCGTAAGCAGAGAGCAATCTGGGAGTCATATCGCTCCAAATTTACCTGCTCGAAGTAAAGAGGTTGCGAATAAAAATTCGGTGCTGCCCACGTATAGGTGCTGCCCGCCCAGATTGAGTTATGATCACCTCCCGCTATGGTCGTTCGTGTGCCATAGTCAATTAGCTTTTCTGACAAATCAAACGCAGAATCGGTTGCAGAACGTTGAAACATTCCTTCGACGTTGGTTTGAGGGCTCACCATGCTCGCAACGGAAGGCACTTTAGGAAGCTTCGTGGACTCAAATTTTTCCGAAACTACTCGGCCGGAATTCACGTCGAATTTCAGCTCAGTGGGCTCTTGAGCTATTGAAAACTCAGCAAATGAAGCGATCGTAATCGCGATGGCTAGCGTTCTTTCGTTTCGTGAAGTCATACCCGCTGATCCTTCCGATGCATGAAGCTTTCTCTGTTTTTCGGCTCGTAATGATTGCGACGTTAGCTTTTACATGTAACTTCGCGCTTTCTCGCGCCGTTTGCTCTCCGCGTTGGTTGGGCAGGAAGAGCGCGAAAGGTCTCAGAACTCGTGTTTACGGTGGTTTGCCCTTGACCAAATTAGTGACCGATTGAGCGACTTTCGATGGACATTCTGTTTCGTCCCGTTTCAGACAGATTACAATAGAGATCGGTGTCGATTTTTGAAATTTAGCCGCGCAAGAACAACCCAGCATGAAAAAGTCAAAGCTTTTATCTTGGGTTGGTCAGCTTCATAGGTGGATCCAACCAAAAGCTCGCCCCTGGTTTCGAGTTCCAAAGCCTTGGCGGGCGGGGCAAACCGTAAACAACCACGGCTTTCTCGAGTTTCGCAAACTTGAACGACGTCGCGTCTACGCGGTTGATGCCTTTTTCGTTAATGGCGAGCTGAGTATCGAGATAAGCGGTACGACTCAACACACAGCAAATCTACTTAGCACTGGAACTGATTTCTTTGTTGACGAAAACAATGATTTCGTTCACGATTCAAATGAGGTACGAGGACTAATTAGCGAGATAGACTCGATCAGCGTCATCGCGAAAGATAACCAAGGTTTCTTCTACTGGGGCGGTAACTTCTCAGCCGCTCCACTCTCGATTTCGTCGACGAACAATTCCGTATCCATCCTGAACGTGCAAGAAGCATATCTGGAAGCGACATTTCACGCAAAGAATGATGTCATCGTTTACGCAAACGACTCCATAAAGCTCGATAAAGAAATCGTTGTCGATGGAAATTTTGCACTTGGAGTTGGCGTGGCAGGAACGATTTCTGATCAAGCGAACGCAGTAGTGCGAGTTCATGGTGATCTAACTCTTAATTCCGGTGTTCAGCTAGTGTTGGCGGACGAGCTCACCAACAGTTGGCAAATTGATGGTGCAACCAACTTGTTTTCGACTGGTCCAATATCGCTTGGCGATCTTGGGAAATGGGACAGCGCTTCGTTCAGCGCAATTGGCTCAGAACTAACAGTACAAGAGTTTAATCAGATTGACTTAGCGGCTTTGTCTATCTCAGGGTCCGCTTCAATCTTTACGCCGGAAGCTATAACGGACACTAGCGGAGCTGACATCTCAATAGGTGGTGAACTGGTTCTATCAGGGAAACTGATTTCACTGGCCGATGACTCCTTCGATAAACTAATTGTTTTCGGAGCCACAAGCATTACCGCATCGACTGGCGATATTACGATACAGCAAGATGGATTAGTTCAACTCGGAGACATTACCGCCACAGGCGCTAACATTTCGATTTACGAAGACGATTCAACCTCACTAACAGGTATTACAGCAATTGGGAATCTTCTGATTGAAAGCTCAGGAGCGATCACAGATAACTCAGATACTTCGATTATTGCAACATCGAGCGGATTCTTTCAAGGGAGCACTATTCTGCTTGCGGATGGGTTGAATAATGTTATTTCAATAGGAGGCCCAGTAAATTTCGTTGCAACTTCAGGCGCGATGTTGTTAGATACCGCTGGAACAGTATCACTGGCTAATGTTTCAGCCAGCGGAACGAACGTCACGATTTACGAAGATGCTTCGATCACTCTGGTTAACATTTACGCAACTGGTAATCTTGTTCTGCATAGCTCGGGAATGATTGGTGATAGCCCGGATGCGTTTCTTGTGGCTAGTGGGACCGCGCTGATCACGGGAACCTCAATCAGTCTTGCCAATTCCGTAAACGACACCGTATCTGTTGGTGGCTTAGCAAACTTTATTGCAACCTCTGGCTCAATTTTAATCGACAACACCGGAACGGTTTCCTTAGCCGATATCTCCGCCAGTGGCGTGAACATCACCATTTACGAAGACGCCTCGACCTCGCTACGCAACATCAATGCTACGGGTAACCTATTCATACAAAGCTCTGGTGTGATTGGCGACAACATCAACGCGTCTATCGTCGCGTCTGGAAGCGGAACATTCCACGGGTCGTCGATCAGTCTTTCGGAAACTGCAAACGATACTCTTACCATTGCTGGATCAGTAAATTTCATCGCCACTTTGGGCTCGGTAACTATTAGCAATTCTGGCACAGTCACACTCGGCGACATATCGGCAAGAGGCTCGAGTATAACTCTCTGCGAAGATAGCTCGAGTATCTTAGGGGAAGTCAACGCTAATGGAAACTTGCTCATTCAAAGTGATGGCGATATTAATGATACGTTAAACGGATCGATAACCGCAACTGGGACGGGTTCATTCCACGGAGCGTCGGTCACTCTATCCGATAACACGACAGATATTCTCGCAATCGACGGTGCCGTCGGATTTACTGCGACGTCGGGAGTTGTGTCGATCAACGCTTTGGGTACGGTGACTTTGGGTGATGTATCAGCCAGCGGAACAGATATCACCATCTTCGAAGATGCTTCCACTGCGCTCGTCAACATTTCCGCTACTGGGAATCTACTTGTTCAGAGCTCAGGATCAGTTACCGATAATCCGAATGCGTCGATCATTGCTACTGGAACGGGTTCGTTCACAGGGACATCGATTACGCTGTCGGAGAATGCAGCGGACGTTCTCAATATTGGTGGTGCCGTTGGATTTACTGCGACGTCGGGAGTTGTGTCGATCAACGCTTTGGGTACGGTGACTTTGGGTGATGTATCAGCCAGTGGAACAGATATCACTGTATTCGAGGATGCTTCCACTGCGCTCGTCAACATTTCCGCTACTGGGAATCTACTTGTTCAGAGTACGGGAGCAATCACGGATAATCCAAGTGCATCGATCATTGCTACTGGGACGAGCTCGTTCACAGG
>JAPLNI010000057.1:0-351652 GCA_026692865.1 Planctomycetota bacterium | reverse complement strand
AACAGATATCACTGTATTCGAGGATGCTTCCACTGCGCTCGTCAACATTTCCGCTACTGGGAATCTACTTGTTCAGAGTACGGGAGCAATCACGGATAATCCAAGTGCATCGATCATCGCATCCGGAACGGCTTCGTTCACAGGGACATCGATTACGCTGTCGGATAATGCAGCGGATGTAATCAATATTGGTGGTCCTGTCGGATTTACTGCGACGTCGGGAGTCGTGTCGATCAACGCTTTGGGTACGGTGACTTTGGGTGATGTATCAGCCAGCGGAACAAATATCACTATCTTCGAGGATGCTTCGACTACGCTTTCACATGTTCTTGCAATCGGTAACTTTTTCGTAGAGTCTTTTGGCTCTGTTTCAGATATCGATAGTGCTCGACTTAAAGCGACGGAGATCCGGATATTTGCTAACACGTTCATTAGTCTTGCTGGTGGAAATAATGATGTGATACGAAGTAATGGACGTACGTTCTTAAGCGCTGTAGGAAACATTACCATTCAGGACGCAGGCGATGTTCAGTTGGGTTCAGTTGGCCTCGTCGCGATGGATGTGGTTTTGTTTGAGGATGGTCCTACGGTTCTTGACGGCGTTTCGGTAAAGACGCTGAATGTTTCGTCACAGGATTCGATTTCGCAGAGTGGATTAGATACCGGGGCGGGAAATAGATTTATTCATGTCGCCGGAGATTCCCATTTTGATCTGTCTGCATCTCCAGGAAGTATTGATTTGCAGCGTTCACCGGGCTTACTTTGGATGGAGAATTCGATAAGTGGTCAAGTATCCGCGAGCGGAATTGAAGGGAATTTCCTTCTGCGAAACACTTCGTCGACTGCATCTATTGGTTTGATTTCCGGAACGTTTGATGATTTTAGCGTTTGGCATACTAATAGTTCCGTCAATACAACTGGGCAGTCGCTTAACGTTTCGCGAGACCTTACGCTTATCGCGGGACTTGACGTTTCGAACCCTAATCAATTAGGTAATACAGACCTTTCTCAATTAAGGAGTCCACAAGCTTCTATCGAGGATAAAGGAACCAATATAAGTGTTGGCGGTAAGACGCATTTGATTGCTGGCAGCTATATTTTGATTAACGATGTTGCAGGTGAATCTTTTGTGTCGGGAAATGCACTTGTGTCATTCGTAAGCCTTGGTGGCAAAGACATATCGATTGGCGGCGCAGGTGATACACAAATTGCACTGTTAGGTTTCAATACGAACAGCATTCTCAATCAGACTCGAGGCGACATAACAATTCAGTTAGACAGTAGTTTGACATTGAGTAATCCCGTGCTGCCTTTTCCCGATGGGCGGACGCTCGCGATTCATGGTAACAATTCCGAGATAATGCTTACTGGTAACTTGAACAGTCTTCCGGGCACTCAGATATCAATTTTTAATGACCTTAGCATATCGGCGTCGGGTTCTATAGTTCTAAACAACTCATCAGATGAGTCGCTGTCCGTTATTGGTCAATCTACTTTTGAATCGAGCGGGTCAAGTATTCAGATTGGTTCTCAAGGATTGACTAAACTTGGCAATGTAAGCTTTATTGCCAATAAGGGGGATATGATTGTAGGAGGAGCAGGAACGACTCGCCTGGGATTGATTTCAGCGTTCTCTGGTAACGTTACGATTCATGAAGACGCGGAAATGACGATTCGTGCAGCTTTCGCTCATGGCGACTTAGTGCTGTCGAGCACCTCTAGCATTATAAGTACACGGGCCTTTAACATCGTTGACATGACGGGCATTAGTTCCCACCGCGCCGTCGTATCGGCGGCTACTTTTGCTCATTTAGGGACGACCCATATTGATCGAATAACTCTTGCTGTTGGACAGAATGGTCGACTTGCAGAAACATCCTTGTTTGAGCTCAACGGAACAGCAAACGCAACCGGTCAGGAATATCTCCAATTACTTGGAAAGAACCTTCCCGACGGTATTGCACCTGCTAGTCAAACGATAGGTGGCGAGTCGGTTGAGCAACTGAGATTGCTTGCTTCATTTGAAGCTTCATTCGGCAAGAACTATGGATTTTACATCCGAAATGATAAGGCGATAATTGTCGATTCTGCTTACAACGTCGGCGATGGAATTCATTCGTACATTGAGACGCTTGCAGGCAACGACATTACCATTGCAGGAAACTTTATACAGCGATTCACACAGCAGAATACAGGTGGAATAGTATTAATCGCCGGGGATCAGGTGGATTTCACACCAAATGGACGTCTTATCATCGAATCATCAACAGACGATGTTACTACGAGACGAGTGATTGCCCAACCGTCTCTGACTGCAAGCGCGTTTGACGGTCAATTAGGACAAAGTGGTTTTCAGTCGACGAGAGATGTGCTTTATGCGACTGATGCAAATGCCGATTCCGGAACACAAAATGTTCTTCAAAGAGTATCGACCCAGTTTGGCGTACTTAGTGAATCTGGCTTCCAAACGCTTGTTCAATATTCCGACGGGAATTCACAGCTATTTAATACTCGGCAAGAACTTTACGGTTCAATGATTAATGGAGTCAGCGCTGCTCCGGGGACTGGCGTTATCTCGGCCCATTTAAGCCAAACCGGCGATGCAGCAGTATTTCAAAGGTCTGTACCATTCGCGGACACATTTCTGAGTAGTTTTCAAACACTTCCTACCACTGCCATTTTCAGACGCTCGGAAGAGTTTTTCATTTTTGCAAATGGTGGGCGAACAGATAACGCCATTGGAAGGGTTGATTTAACTCCTGTCATCGATGAAGTTGGCGAGGTTTACTCACCGGGTCGGAAGGTTTCATTTTCGCTTCCCTCGGAGATTTTGGTAACACCTGCTTCTGTTGTTCCCCTACCGAAAGTATTCATCACAAGCGACGTTAATTACGCTCAATTCAATACCGATATTGAATTGCGGGTGGTCAGTCAGGTAACATTCCAAGTTTCGATAGTGCAAGTTGGATTTGATGATCAAGACAATGATGGACAAGTATCGGAAGACGAACTTCCAACTCGTAACGAGATTCAGATTATCGCATTAGGGAAGGGGCTTGAGGATGATGCGTCGAATGATGAAAAGGTTAAATCGACGATGCTGCTTAAGAAGCGATTAATGCTCGGTGAAGTCGACGTTGCAAGCCAGGAAGTCAAAGCAGCTTCGGTTGCGACGACTCAGGACATTGAAACCTGGATTGAAGAGTATAAGAATAACCCGAATAAGCCGGCGGGGGCTTACGCAATCATCGCCGTTGACAGCGTAAACGGTATCAAGATTTTAAAAGTATTCAGCATTCGTGATTTTGATCCTGATGGCGAGACTAAGACTCAGGAGCTATTGGAAAAATCTCAAGAAGAGATTGATCAACCAAGCGCTTTGCCGGAACCTCAGCAGCCTGCGGGAGTTAAACCCGAAGTCAGCACGAATTTAAACTATCGGCTGATTCCTCAACAGTTGCGAACGGAGCAAGATGAGCTAATGGAAGCAAGTCCTCACCCGTCAGGACCTGCTACTGGGACTGCTCTTGCGACAGTGCTTTCTTCGAGTGGTGGCGATGCAGATGAATTTGACGATGCAGATACCGCACAACCACTACAAGTTGTCTTAGCTGCGGGTGCTCTTTCAATGATTCGCTCACGTAGATCCGCTGGGCAACTTCCTGTTTCTTCAACTCCGAATTGCAGTACGATTCCGTCGAGATTTTCTAGACTGGCACGTAGACTCAGATTAACTCAGGCGGAGAAATAAGATGGTCCGATGCCAAAGTTGTAATAAACAATTCGAAGAAAACTCCCAAATCGCACATTGCCCTTCTTGCGGCGGGTTATTGACCGCGTTGGATTCCGAAAGCACTTTCGATTTTACATGTGCCGATAATGCCGATAATGCGGTAACGATTGACGTTGGATTCGATTCCAAAACAGTAGATATCAACGAAACAGTCGAAAAAACGGTAGCGATCGGTCGTGATGATTCAACTATTTTTTCACATGGCGGCACAGTGGAATCAATTGCGACAGATCATAGGCCACAGAAGCATGACAGCGAATCGACGATATCGTTAGGGTCATTAGGCCTGCTGCCATCACTTCCAGTTGGTTCAGACGCAACGATTGACCTCGATTCAAAGCCAGTTCCAGATGGGACGATAAACTTCTCTGTTGACAATTTTTCCGGCTCTCCAGGTGCAACGATCCAGCTTGGTAACGCTGGACTAACAGTAAGAAAAAGCGATTCACAACATTTTGGAATTGGACCATTTCAAGGGTCAACTTACACACCTAAGGGTGGACGTACACGTGTCGATGAAAGAGCTGCTCAAGGCGATGCGGCTTTAGCGACCGTAAGCAAACGTACGCTCGCTAAGGAATCAGACGCATTAGACATTCTTGCTGACTACCAGGTGATCAAGAAGCTCGGTGAAGGCGGAATGGGAGTTGTCTATTCAGCAATTCAGCGAAATCTTGATCGAACCGTTGCAGTGAAAGCGATCAAACCTGGCAAGGGAGTATCTGACGAAAGCCGTCGTAAGTTCTTTTACGAAGCACAAATCACAGGTGACCTCGACCATCCTAATATTGTTCCTATCCATGATTTAGGAACGAATGATGACGGGACACTTTTCTATTCCATGAAAATGGTTGACGGTACGCCTTGGCTGGATGTCATACAGTCAAAGAGTCGCGAAGAGAATATCGAGATCTTAATGAAAACGTGTGACGCGGTTGCGTTTGCACATTCACGAAACATAATCCACCGCGATCTGAAGCCAGAGAATGTGATGCTCGGTTCATTTGGTGAAGTGCTCGTGATGGACTGGGGATTGGCAATTGACCTTAGCATCGAACAAAAGTTTGGGATGAGTGGAACGCCAGCCTTTATGGCTCCAGAAATGGCGGCACATGAAACAGATAAGATCGGTCGATGCAGCGACATCTATATTCTTGGTGGAATTCTCTTCCAAATTGTTTCCGGAAAGCCACCACATGGCGGATCTACTGTTCGGGAATGTTTAATGTGGGCAATGGATAACCGAATTATTGAAACGGATATCCAAGATCCTCTTATTGATATCGCTCGAAAAGCCATGGAAACAGTTCCTAGCGATCGATATCAATCTGTGGTCGAGTTTCAAGATGCGATTCGCGAATACCTAAGCAATGCAGAGAGTATTGCTCTCACTGTTCGGGCGGAGGATTTGCTTGTTCAATCGATTGCAAATAAAGACTATCAGGGTTTTGCGCGTGCGATGTTTTCTATGCGCGATGCAATCGAACTTTGGCCTGAGAATCAGAATGCGATTCAGGGGCTTAAAAAGGTACGCTTAGCTTACGGAACATGTGCGTTTCAGCGAGCTGACTATGATCTATGCCTTGAAACACTCGATACAACCGAACCCGAAGAAAAGAACATCTACGATTCGGCACTTGAGTTAAAGAAACTGAATCAGCAGAAAGAGCAGCGATTCAAAACTCTTCGGCGAGTTCTCGCGGGCGTCATCATTTTCGCAGGTATCACGCTATCCATCGCAACCCTCTATGCGCGCCGTCAGGCTCAAATTGCTCGACAGCAAGAGTCATACGCAAAAGCCGCAACGCTTGCAGAGCGGGCCGCCAAAGAGAACGAGGCCGAGGCAAAAGTTGCGGCACTCCAGCAAAAGGAACTGGCTATCAAAGCAGCCGCGGATGAAAAAGCGGCGAGACAGAATGAAGAGCTCGCAAAGCAACAAGCTCAAGCAGATCGCGATAAAGCTATTTCAGCGCAAGCCGAGGAGCGAAAGGCTAAAGAACAAGAATCGCAGGCTCGCTCACTTGCAGTAAGTGCAGAAAAGAAAGCGATTCAGAACGCTGTTATCGCGACCCGAAACGCTCGACAAGCGTTGATCGGAAATTTTCAATCACAGCTTAACCTAGCGCTGGCTCAGAATAATCAGTTTGATGTATCAAGAAGTAATCAACTTCTACGAGAAATTACATCGATTGAATCACAGTTGTCCGAGTCTTCACGTTCTGAGTCTTCACTGACAGATGAGTCGACTGCACCATCAGGACCGCTCCTTCAGAACTGGGCCTTTCGTCGTATTCAGCTTCTCAACAACTCAGACCTACCAATTAATCGCTTCGGCGGTACGGTTACAGCACTGGATTTTGCGCCAGACCGCGGTCTCGGTTTTATTGGAACTTCGCTTGGCAAGTTACAAGTGGTCCAGTTCGATAGCAAGCAACTGATTGCTGTGCCAGGAAAAAGCATCCAGTTTTCAGATCCGATTGTTTCCGCAGGTATGGCACCTGATGGCAGTGAAATTTTGGTCTGCACTCAAGCGGCAAACTCACACTACTCGTTGCACCGATGGCGACTATCTGAAAAGACAAGTCAACCAATCGAGGTACTTGGGCGCAGGATAATACAAAAGATTGCCTACAGTAAAGATGGAAAGTGGATTATAGGGGGGATTAACGGTGGCTTATGGAAATGGGATCGAAGATCCGATCCAAATCTCTTAAACCCAACCAACATTGACTTTCGTGGTAAGCTGGTTTCCTTGCAGTTCATCGATGGAGAAGGAGACTCCAATCAAGCGTTCTTCACTTCGACGTTGCCTAACGGTTCTGTTACCTGTGCAAAACTTAATCTCGTCAAAGACAATGTCGAGATCGTTCCAGTTCCAGAAATTATTGCAAGTAAAGTTACAACAGCCGCGATTGTTTCGAAAAATAATGCACTTATATTGGGATTGAACGACGGAAACATATCGGTTGGACCGCTTTCTAGTTCTGCGTCATCCAAGGAGGTGGGAAAAGATTCACGCCAGGTTAAAGCTATTCCAGTTTCCTATACCGAAATCGTTAAATCTAATGAATTTGAGATCATGCTTCCTAAGCGACATCTCACTTCGGTGCGATCGATAGAGGTGTTCAATGATGGTGCAATCGCTACTGCAAGCGATGAGCCTGTAGTTAATGTTTGGGCTTCTAATGCATCGCAAACATCAATCACTCACCGTCTCAACTTGGTCGGCTTGATAAGCAATGTCGCTACAATTGCGTTTCTTGATCGCAGCGATAACATTTGTGGAGTTGACGATAGAGGAAATCTACTCGTTTGGAATATCCCGCAGCAAGAACGTAGACAAAAGATAGTGAGACGACCTGTTCCATCACAAGTTATTGGATCGTCATTGCATTCCCCGATATATGCATTTTCTTTAGATCAAAATGGTGTTGTACAGAAATGGTCTGTCCTGGATGGAGCACCGATCGGTATTGCAGATAATGCAATGGGCTTCAGCTATTATGGGCATACGCCGGGAGCAATAGTATCTGATGTCGCGCACGCTGCTGGAAATCGAGTTGTGGCAACTGTCGCGAAGCTGGGAATGCAATCCATGCAATACTTGGATAACTCATATCCAAATGCTTCGGAATTATGTCTCTGGAGTTTAGAGACTCGACAGATGCTGTTCCGGAAGCCGCTCTTAACCACCGGCGATTGCAGGATAACGTTCGCAGAAAGCGACAACGTTGTCATCGTTACTGACAGCAAGAGAACTTTCGTGATAGATACCAGCGACGAATCGTTGAAAGAAAGGGAAGTCCCGTTTGGTACTCATATACCAGTGACAAACCCATCTAACTCATCCTTGATTGCTCTCATAGCACCCACCGGTGCTCTGCGGTTACTTGACCTTAAGTCTCCGGACTCCTGGAACCAAGACGGCTATAAATATCTGGATATTGCAATTAATAGTCGCAGTACGCCCATTAGCGCGAAATGGACCGCTGACGGAAGACGACTATTTATGACGTTTGATGATGGAAAGATTGCAAGGATAAACTGGGATGGAACCGCATTGCAAAATCTGGTTTGGTCACCGACGATCGATAAGTTAAGAATTTCTGAGCAAGATCGGCCGTGGAGGCATGCGAATATTCGCATTAAAACGATTGATAAAATTGACAATATTGAGCTCGCAACCAGACAACCTGGGGCAAAATTTAAGTCGTCAGGTTCAACCACACTCACGGTCGTTCAATGGTCAACTAATGCAGCAACGACAAGCGTAATTGAAAGTCGCGAAGTTGAGAGGCTGCAGTGGTTTGGGAAAGAATTAACTTCGACGATTGATGCTGCGGTCCTATCTGGTGATCTAGAAGCCGTATATGTTCCGTTCGCCATGTTGGACGATGCTTTAGGGAATCTTGTCGTTGTCGATGAATCAGGTAGCTTTACAATTACAGATGCAGCCAACGTGCAATCTATTTGGTCGCTTGGACGAACGCGATGTCGCCAGGTTTCTTCCAGCGCATCGGGTAATCGCTGGCTTACCCTACATGACAATGGAGTTGCGATGTTGTGCGATATTGATGCTAGTGGGGTACCGAAATGGATACCGCTGCGTCACAATCTTGGAACTAAACTGCGAGGCGAAATATCGCCAGATGGTAGGCAAATTTTCTTTTTGGCTTTTGGTATAAGCTCAACAAATATGTCCGTGTTTAGCATTAAAGACAATTATGAATTGCAATTAGATTTTTCTGAAGAGAACGTTAGTTTGGCGAAGTGGCATCCGTTGAGTAAGTCGCTTGTTACTATCAACGCGCAGAATCAAGTTAAGATGATCGATGATCAGTGGAAAGCCACGCCAGTCGTATCCGGAGCGATGGATAAGCACTTGGGCGTGAGCAGCCGGCTTTCAAACATTGCATTCTTTCGAGAATCGTGGAGTAGTCAATCGGAAGCGAAATGGCATCTTGTGGTTCAAGTTGATAATAGCGAATCTAGTAAACTATGTTTTATGGACTTGCTTGGATTGAACTTGGACTTCGCACCGATGGAATTTAAAAGCAGAATTGCATCAATTGCATCTTCGGCGCAAGAGAACGTCTTGGCGATAGGTGACGTGCAAGGAAATCTGAGTATCTGGTTCGCTGCACCGAGTATTGATCGCGCTCCT
Source organism: Planctomycetota bacterium (assembly GCA_026692865.1). GTDB lineage: Bacteria > Planctomycetota > Planctomycetia > Pirellulales > Pirellulaceae > JAIYDQ01. The sequence goes on along the minus strand of JAPLNI010000057.1, from coordinate 342,695 downwards.
CGTGAGCTATTCACACTCCCCGGCCATCGTGGATCGTCGATCGATTTGTTGCAATTCACAAGAGATGGAATGAGCCTATTTTCAAGTGATAGTGCCCGTCAAAACCTTTTTTGGAAGAGTAGAGACTAGGTTCGTAGCAAAGTTTTACGTGCGATTCTTGGCAGTCAAAAACCGGGCGTCAATTCCCTTGGACACCCTCGTGCTTGGTTAGATTAGCGTTCTGCAAACATTGCATAAGAAGGTTGGCGATAGAATCTCTATGATATACAAATACACCTAAGACGGATTTGAGGAGTACAGCATGACGCCAATTCAAACAGTAGAAGAACTTGAAGAGTCACTAAGCCGACCAACCTGGGGAGTGTTGAAGACTCTAGAGGCGATAGATGGGGATGTGGTGGTCCTTGGAGCAGCAGGCAAGATGGGGCCCACATTATCTCGTATGGTTCGCCGTGCATTGGATACGCTTGGTCATCGGAAAAGACGGGTGATTGCTGTTTCAAGATTCTCTTCACAAGAAGCCAGGAGTTCCCTCGAGCAGCACGGTGTTGAGACGATTGTTTGTGATTTATTGAACCCCAAGGATGTACAAAGCTTACCAACTGCTCCGAATGTATTCTTCTTGGCGGGCCAGAAGTTCGGCACAAGCGACGCGCCTGAGTTGACTTGGGCTATGAATACGCTCGTTCCAGCTTACATTGCAGGGCGATACCGCGATTCGCGAATAGTCGCATTTTCAACCGGTTGTGTATATCCTCTGCTTTCAGCAGACGGCCCCGGAGCAAATGAGAATAGTATTTTGGGCCCTCCTGGCGACTACGCAAACTCTTGTGTTGGTAGGGAACGAGTATTCACATTCTTTTCGAAGCAAAACAAAACACCTGTGTTGTTGTTTCGACTCTGCTACGCGATTGAACTTCGGTATGGTGTGCTGAGTGATATCGCAACCCGAATCATGTCTGGTTCGCCTGTGGATGTATCCATGGGTGTCGTGAACGTGATTTGGCAGGGTGACGCAAATGCGCGAGCTATTGGATCGTTGGCCCATACTTCATCACCACCCAAGGCACTAAACGTGACAGGGTTGGAGCGTGTTTCGATACGCGCGTTAGCGATGCAATTTGGTAAGCTTTTAGGGCGAGAGGTGGTTTTTACGGGAGAAGAATCTGAAATGGCTTGGGTCTGGGATGCGAGTCGTTCATACGAATTGTTTGGAGAACCAACGGTTTCGCTTGAAGAGATGATAATCGCAGTGAGTGAGTGGACACTCGCTGGTGGACCGTTGCTTGGCAAACCTACTCACTTCGAAGTTACCAGTGGCCAATACTAATTATGAAAATCCGACTTTTTCAATCCAGTGATCTTCCTGAGTTGCGTCGAATAACCGTCGAAGGATTTGAAGGAATTGCCATTGATCAGAATGTCGAGAACAAACTTGGAGTTCTTGGTGATCACGATTGGCGGTGGCGAAAGATGCGGCATGTTGATGAAGATTGCGAGATGAATCCTAAGGGTGTCTTCGTTGCTGAAAGAGATGGAGTCATTCTCGGTTACATTTCAACACGCGTTGACCACGAATCCGGTAAGGGACGGATTCCGAACTTGGCGGTGGATGTATCCGCGAGAGGATGCGGCCTTGGTCGACAACTGATTGAGTATGCTTTGGATTACATGCAACAAGAGGGAATGGCTTTCGCGATGATTGAAACGATGGAGAATAATCCTATAGGTCAACATTTGTATCCATCCAGTGGGTTTGTTGAAGTTGGAAGACAGATTCACTACGCGAGAAAGCTATGACATTTGATTTTCATGCGAGACTGCTCTCTGGAATGGCAATCCCTGCACATCCGCTTGCACTTAATGCGAATCGAAAACTTGATGAGCGACGGCAGCGGGCGTTAACTCGATACTACATCGCCTCCGGTGTCGGTGGGGTTGCCGTTGGTGTGCACACAACTCAGTTCGCTATTCGAGATTCGAAAGTAGGACTTTTTCGAACGGTGCTCGAGCTAGCGGCTGAAGAAATGAATCGTGCTTCGCGACCGCTGGTACGAATTGGGGGCGTATGTGGACAAACTTCACAGGCTATATCTGAGGCGGAAACTCTGTTGAAACTTGGATATCATGCTGCCCTATTGAGTCTTTCCGCGTTTCCTGCTGCCAGTATAGATTACCTAGTTGGCCATTGTCGAACAATCGCGGATGTCATTCCTGTCGTAGGGTTTTATCTTCAACCAAGTGTTGGGGGACGAATCCTTTCTTACGATTTTTGGCGTCGATTTGCTGAAATCGAGAATGTTGTTGCAATTAAGATTGCGCCGTTCAATCGTTATCAAACTCTAGATGTTGTGAGGGCAGTCGTCGATGCTGGACGCGATGATATAGCGTTATACACAGGTAACGATGACTCGATTGTCTCCGATTTATTGACTACATATCGATTTGGTGACCGCGAACGTCGAATTGTAGGAGGGCTGCTGGGGCACTGGTCCGTGTGGTCGCAAAGAGCGGTCGAAGTACAGAACCTTTGTTGTAAGGCAGACGTTACGCCGGAGCTACTGAAACTTGGAGCGGAAATCACGGACTGCAATTCTGCTTTTTTTGACGCTGCGAACGGCTTTCGAGGCTGCATTGCGGGGCTCCACGAGGTACTTCGTCGTCAAGGTTTACTTAAGGGGCTATGGTGTCTCGATGGGAGCGAAACATTGAGTCCTGGACAACTCGCTGAAATTGATCGGGTGTATGCCGCTTATCCACATCTCAATGACGATGTTTTTGTACGAAGCCATCTCGATGAATGGCTCAAAAGTTGATAGTGAAACAAGTCCTTATGCAACACTTATGCAATGCGATTTGGCAACGCAGCGCCCGCAATCCCAGCAAGAAGATTTTGGACCGATAGCTCTGCCATTTTTTGGCGAGTCTGCACCGTCGCGCTTCCGATATGCGGGGCGACAATCACATTGTCGAGTTCCAACAGAGGATGACCTTTTGGTAACGGTTCGGGATCGGTTACATCAAGACCTGCAGCGTAGATCCAGTTCTCTGTAAGCGCGATCGTCAGTGCATCTGTGTCGACAACAGCACCACGAGCGATGTTTATAAGAGTGGCTGTCGGACGCATCAAACGTAGTTGATCTACACCAATAAGCCTTTTGGTCTCGTCAGTAAGCGGAACGCACAGCATTATATAGTCGCAAGTCGCGAGCAATTCATGTAGTGGTTTATAGGTTACATCAAATTTTGATTCGATATCCGTTCGTCGATTGCGATTGTAATAGCTTACGTGCATGTCGAATCCTGCCGCACGACGGGCAACTTGAAGACCTATTCGACCTAGGCCAACGATGCCCAGACTGGCTCCATGTATTTCTCTTCCTAAGAATGTCTCGGATCTTTTTGGTTTAAATTGGTCGACACCAAATCTCGCGATTTCAACACCTTCCACTAACCGTCGAGCCGCGGCCATCAACAAGCAAAATCCCATATCCGCAGTTGCTCCATCGAGTACTCCCGGCGTGTTGCCAACCGGAATCCCTCTCGCTTGAGCATCCTTTAGAGAAATATGGTCTACACCAACACCGTGATTACTTATGACTTTTACATTGGGAGCTTTATCCATCAAATCGCCGGTTAAAACTGGGTGCCCGAAAGTATAAATGCCCGAAACAGTTTCATCTTCTTGGCCCAGCAAATGTTGCCATGGAAGCAATTCAACCCGCCCCTCTAGAAGCACACTTACTGCATGAGAAAGTGGTCCATCGGCGATTACTCTCGGGAGTTCTTGAAACATCATTTCTTCTTTCGCTCAACACTATTGCAGGTAAAACTTTTAGCATTATGCTAGCCGAAAACGTAATCGTGGATCACCTGTCACGATTCCAGTAACTGGATTTCCAATGTGCACTCGTCGTGAGGTTTCATTACAAACGATCTTATAAGCATCTAATCGATGTAGATAAGCTCGTTCGTATTGAGTAGGACGCGACAGAAATGCTCAAGCCCATTGATTGCAACAAAATCGCTGGCCAAAGCAATTTCAACCTCGGTCGGGGGACGCTGATATACCGTTCGATAAGCAGCAGCGATTGCGGATTCGGGATTCGGCAGATTACGGCATCGATCGCTAAGCGCGTTTGCCATGTCGATCGTAAAGCTATGATTAAGCATTGTGAGTGCCTGCATGGGGGTTGTTGTGTTGGAGCGTTTGGGGGCGGCGAAAGCATTATCCGGAAGGTCGAATTCACTCAAAACGTCGACAACACTTGCCCGAGCATTCTGATGATAGACGGAACGCCGATAAGTTTCCGGGCCATGGACATCCAATGGAAAGTAAGTGCAAACATTGTTTTGTGTAAATCGGTATAGCCTGAACCCAGGTCCGCCTGCGGGTTCGAGCTTCAGTTTACCTGCTGCCATCAGAATGGTATCGCGGAGCTCTTCTGCTGATAGACGCCTTGGTGGGAATCGCCAGAGCAATCTAGCATCCTTGTCTAACGTGGCGGCGGACTCACGAAAGCTGGAGTTTTGAAGATAAGTTTTCGACAGAAGAATTTCTCGGTGCAATGGTTTCAGTCGCCATTTATAACTTATGAGCTGGTTTGCAAGGTAATCGAGCAATGCTGGATGTGTTGGCTGGCTTCCTAGAAAGCCGAAATCACTCGGCGTATCGACGATTCCAGTTCCGAAATGGTATTGCCAAACCCTATTTGCAAGAACACGTGCCGTTAGCGGGTTTGAGTCGCTTGCGATCCATTTTGCGAGTTCGAGTCGGCGTTGTGACTCCGGTGCATCCACTGGTAATTCGTAAGATTGCGCTACTTGATTAAGCACGTTCAGACTCGACGGCAAGACTAATTCGGTGGGCTTCATCGGATCGCCGCCAAGCTGCACATAGGTAGGCTCATTTGGTTGCGTAAAGTTGCCAGCCCATACTTGTTGTAGCTTGGGGATTCGCAAGATTTGTGATTGCAAATCATTAATGTCTTGGTCAAAACGCTGTAGCTGACGCTCTTCATCGTCTGTGATCACGTATCTTCTTGCTCGTTGAATTCCATGTGCAGCGGTCCAAGGTTCTCGTCCACCGCTGCTTGCAACCTTCGTCCATTGCTGTCCGTCGAGCGACACTTCAACATCATACTCGCAAGGTGTTGCCCCCCTAACCTTGCTTTCGTCCATTTCACGGCCTTTTGAGTTTGAAAAATGAATCCGGTGTACCATCTCTGGTTGCGGAAGGGTTATCGTCAGCACCGCCGGGGTTCCTATAAACCACTGCTCACCCTGTTTGCCATCGATACAATACTGAGGGCCGTACGCATCTGGAAAGTCTTCTGCTGTCGTTGATCGCGATCCATCGGCTTTGCTTCCGTAGGATGCCAAAGCAACATTTGCATTTTTTGTGTTCCAAACCTCAAATTCACTTAGCCTGCCTGAACGCACTTCGCCTGGCTTAGTTTTCTTTCCGTCGGTTGTTACCGAATGAATGACGAATCGAATAAAGCGAGTCTCTGTCGCAGTGAAATCTTCGATGGTTCCGTGAACATCGATCTTGGGGCGTGGGAAGTTAAGCTTTTCGAACTCGACCTTTGCTCGATCTTCGATCGCGTTATCCAGCTTTTCCCGCATGCTTATTAATTTTGCCTTTTCCTTTGCCAGTGGTTGCATAGCCAGCTCGAATGCTTGTCGATCTGCCTTCGACGCGATCGTACGTACGCCATGTCGAACACCTTCGAACGCGTTGCGAATTCGGTAATAATCCTCTGTTGGAATCGGATCGAATTTATGATTGTGACATCGCGCGCAATTAATCGTTAGCCCAAGAAATGCGCCACTAGTCGCAGTGATCATATCGTCTAAGGTTGCAGCTCGAATATTCTTTTGAGCTACCGCGTCCTGGTTGCCAACGTCGTCGTAGGGACCTGCGACTAGAAATGCGCTTCCAATAGCAACTGTTGGATCCTCTTTTCCAATCACATCCCCTGCTAGATGTTCAATTATAAATTGATTAAATGGCTTATCAGCATTAATGGACTGAATAACGTAATCGCGGAACGGCCAAAGATTATCGACGATCACATTTCGTTCGAAACCGTTGCTTTCTCCAAATCGAATCACGTCCAACCAATGTCTCCCCCAGCGCTCACCGTAACGTGGGCTCGCGAGTAGCCGATCTACGAGATTCTCAGTGGCGACGGTTTGATTGGCTTCGCAAGCGGCAATGAAAGCATCTACTTCTTCCATTGTCGGAGGCAGTCCTGTGACGTCGTACGTCATCCTTCGAATCAGCGTACGAGCATCTGCGGGAGGATTGCGTTCTAATGCCTGTTCGTTCAGTTTTTCACCAATGAAATCGTCAATCGATTCATGATGAAAGTCTTTTGCAATTGGTTGTAGGGACCACCATGATTTATCCCCTCGCTTGGCATCGATCTTTACGTCAGCTCGGGGATCCGGAGCACCCATTTTCACCCAGGTTACAAGGTCAGCGATGACAGCATCTGGAAGCCTTGGTGCGTCTGGAGGCATTTCAAGACCTGCTTCCAAGTGTTGCACCGATTTTAGCAGCGGGCTTTCCTCTGGCTTGCCCGGAATGATTGCAGGTTCACCACTGTCTCCACCTGTTTGCCATCCAGCCTTTGAATCAAGGTGCAGATTGCCTTTTAATTTCTCTGCTTTCGCGCTATGACATCGGTAACAGTGCTCAATCAAAACTGGGCGGATCTTTTGTTCAAAGAATGTATCTCCAGCTTGATCTGCAAAACATTCTTGAGTGGATATCGTAGAAGCGACGAAGCAGATAACCGAAGTAGACAAATACTTTGTGATGATCGATCTGCAATTGCAAACGGGTTTTGACCAAGAGCATATTCTTGAGAACATTATGATACCAAGATCCTATCAATAGCATGACCATGAACATCGGTTAGTCGGCGATTTGCTCCGTTATGATAGTAGGTTAGTTTTTCATGATCGATTCCGAGTAGCTTTAACACGGTCGCATAGAAGTCATAAACGGTGGTAACGTCTTGTACGCTTCGGCGTCCGAAATCGTCAGTCGCCCCGTAGCTTACGCCACCTTTCACGCCAGCTCCCATCATCCATGTCGTAAAGGCGTCCGGGTTATGATCACGACCGGAGGTACCTTCCTGATGAGTCGGCATTCGCCCAAACTCCGTACACCAAACAATCAGTACATCCTTGAGCATTCCACGTTGCTTCATGTCTGTTAAAAGAGCGGCAGTCGGCTCGTCGAAGATTGGGCAATGTCGTTCGTAATCCGCTTTGAGAGTCTTATGCGCGTCCCAATTCAACAAGCCGTCGACGGAACTTGCGCGAGATGCGCAGTAGAGGCTTACGAATCGCACACCTTGTTCAAGAAATCGCCGCGCGAGTAGGCAATTCTTGGCGTACGAAGCTTTCAGATTGTTGGAATCGTTGGTCCGGTAGAGGTCGTGTATGTGCTGAGGTTCCTGGGATAGATCGCTGACTTGGGGGGCTGCTAGCTGCATTTTCGCAGCCAATTCATAGGCTGCTATCCGAGCGTTCAATTCTTCGTTGCCGGGATGCACTGATGCATGTTGACTATTCAACTTTGCTAATAGCTCTCGGGTTGATCTTTCCTTCTCTTTGCTGATTAAGGATGGGGTTGCTAGATTTCGCAGAGGCTGTTGAGCCGCCATGGTTACTGCTTGATACTTGGCCGAAAGAAAACCATTACTCCAATTCGCTTTGCCATTCGGTGGTTCACCGCGTACGTCTTGAATCGCGATATAAGCTGGTAAGTTTTCATTCATTGAGCCAAGTGCATAGCTAACCCAAGAACCGGCGCTGGGGAAGCCTTCACGTGTAAAGCAAGAGTTCATTGCGATACAACCCGGCCCATGTGTGTTAGTTCGAGAAGTCATGCTATGGATAAAGGCCATATCGTCGACATGTCGAGCCATGTTAGGTAACATCGAGGAGACCATTTTGCCGCTCTGACCAGCAGGCTTAAACGCCCAAGGCGACCTCATCAGATTTCCATTCTTCCCCTGGAATGTGACTTCCGAATCCGCTCCAGGCATCGGTGTGTCATGGAACTTTTCAAGCATGGGTTTATGGTCCCACAGGTCGACATGAGACGCTGCGCCTGGACAGAAAATTTGAAGCACTTGCTTTGCCTTAGGTTCAAAATGCATCTCAGTTGCTGAGGCGAAAGCAAGTTCGTCAGACATTAACTTTGCAAGAGCGACACCAGTGAAACCAGTAGTCATTTGCTGCAAGAATCCGCGTCGAGCGTACTCCATAGACAAATCGGGCAAGCCTACATCGAGAGGACGCATAGTTGAATTCCTGGCGAGGGAGAGGGAAGACTTGTATGATCTAGCGTGTCCATACCAAGTGGTGAGACCAACGAATGGGGGAGGTCATAAAGACTCGGGCGGTGCTTCAAAAGGCGGGATTGCGAGCTAACGCAACTTCGCTAGTATATCGCGATTTGGACGGGCTCGCAACTTTATGTCACTCGAAGTAGCCATTCGGCAATGAGATCTTCTTTCGACGCTTCACGAGCTAAACTACAATTCACGCAAAGGTGGATGTTGAACGCTGCGATCTTCGTTGAGAACGTTTCTTGTTTGAATCGGTATGGACTTGGAAATTCGTCAGCTAACGAAACAACATTCTTAATCTTCGGGATTCTTTGAGTCCGAGTATCCCGATGGCGGGTTTTAGAGAGTTTGCCAATGAGAATCGCGGTCAATGTAGTTTGTAAGCTTCTAACTGTTGCGGCATCGGTTCTGGGGATTGCGTCCGATTTTGGATTCAATGCTTTTGGGGTGGCGTATGCTTTTGAGCAGCCACCTAACTTCGTCTGGATAATTGCCGATGATATGTCACCTGACATCGCTGCTTACGGAGCTCAGGGTGTCTTAACACCAAATCTTGATGCACTGGCTGCCTCCGGGAAGCGATACACAAGAGCTTACGCGAGTGCTCCCGTTTGTAGTTCATCTCGGTCAGCTTTCATACTTGGGTGTTACCAAACTACTACCGGTCTTCATGCGCACGATGTGGAGAACCCGCAACCACTGGCGGCTCCGTACGAACCACTACCTACACAACTGCGTAAGGCAGGTTGGTTTGTAACAAATGCGGCTGCCCCTGGTTCTATGCGAAACGGCAGGCCAATAAGAGTAGGAAAAACGCATTATAATTTTGCTCATACTTCCGATGAAATGTTTGATGGTGATGACTTTCGAAAACGGAAACCGGGTCAGCCATTCTTTGCGCAGTTCCAAATTACAGAGCCGCATCGACCATTTCCGATTCCAACAGACTTTGATGAGTCGAAGATCAAATCACTTCAGTTGCCGAAAAACTATCCCGATCATCCGCTGATGCGTCGCGATTGGTACGCATATCAGCGTAGCGTTGAGGTCGTAGATAAGCGTGTCGGAGCGATCCTTGAGCAACTCAAATCCGAAGGGGTGCTCGACAATACAATTGTGATGTTCTTTGCTGATCATGGTCGCCCCATGCCTTGGGGCAAGCAATGGTTGAACATCGAAGGCTTACAGGTCCCCTTGATCATCGCCGGGCCAGAAGTTAATCGTGCTACCATTGAAGAACAATGCGTCAGCCTTATCGATTTGGCTCCGACAGTGTTACAGGTCGCGCAACTGCCCGTTCCTGCGTGGATGGAAGGTGAGCCAATATTAAACTTAAACAATGTAGCTAACGATCGGACGCACGTCTTTGCTGCCAGGGACCGTTGCGGTGATGCACAAGATCGCATTCGAGCCATGATTGGCGTCGATTTATTGCTCGTTCGAAATTTTCATCCTGACGTTTCGCGTCTCAATTGGTCCAGTTACAAAGAGGAATCCTATCCAGGAATGCCGTTGTTTCGCGTTCTTGGTATCGATCATGAACTTAATGGTCTTCAGTCAAGCTGGTTAGCATCGACTCGGTCGGAGTTCGAGCTCTATGATCTGAAGCGAGATCCGCACGGAATCGAGAACGTTGCACAGGAGAATGGTTTCGGAGAAGCCATGATTGCCATGCAAAGCACGCTGGAAAAGTGGAGCAAGACGACTGGCGATCGTGGAGCGTTGCCTGATCCAGCAACTGAACCGTCTCTCGCGGAAATCCAGCAGAACAAAAGAGAAGGATACAATCGAACATGGCTGAAACGGTTGGGTACTCAAGAGCCTACCGACCGAGAACGGCTCGCGTGGTGGGAGAAAAGTTATGGCCTTCTATCTGAATCCAAAGATTTAAAATAGATATTCCGCTTCGAAAAATGGGGAATTCGAAGTCAGGGTTGATTTTGCAATTCATCAGATTATCCATATCGTAGATAGCGTTACATAGCTGTCGATCGGAGCCTGTTGAACAAACTGCTAAACAAATCACCCTCGCTCACTTTCTAAATTACTTTTAAGTATAGTTACGAAAGTGACATTGGTCCTCTGGCTCAAAAGCACCTTAATAGTGTTATTGGCGAAAGAGTTAACAGACCCGCTCTATATTCTGCCATTTAAACGACAGAACATATATCGAGAGAAACGCCGAATGCAAAAAATTGTAGTACTTACTGGTGCTGGAATATCAGCCGAATCAGGGATACCCACGTTTCGAGGCAGCGATGGTCTTTGGGAAGGACATCGAATCGAAGAGGTTGCGACGCCAGAAGGCTTCCGGTCTAACCCCGAACTGGTGCTCGATTTTTACAACCAACGACGCCAGAAGCTCCTTTCATCCGATGTGAAGCCCAATGCCGCACACATCGCTCTTGCAGTCTGGGAAGCAAGTCTCCCGCCAAGTGATTTTCTGTTGATAACACAAAACGTGGACGACCTTCACGTCCGCGCTGGGTCAAAGAATGTTGTTGCGATGCATGGTGAGCTGCTGAAAGCGCGTTGCTTAGATACCGGCTCAGTGTTTCCTTGGTACATGGACATGACTCTTCAAACACCGCATCCTGAGAAAGCCGATCAGCTTGGGCGGCTTCGTCCACACATTGTTTGGTTCGGAGAAATGCCACTTGAGATGGAACAAATTGAGGAAGCCATCATTGACTGCGATTGCTTCGTTTCGATTGGCACTTCAGGCAAAGTCTACCCTGCAGCTGGATTTGTTCAGATGACACCGAAGGAATGTTGGCGAGTTGAGATCAATTTGGACAACGCCGATAACTCTGGAGCTTTTGACGACAGCTTCGTAGGCCGCGCGACCGAACAAGTCCCGCGATTCATTGAAGCCTGGAAGCAACGATTTTGCTCCTGAGCGACATCATAATCGATTGATGACATCACCAAGTTGCTGATGGTTTCAGATGTCTTACGACATCTGCTACGAGTACAAATCGCAGTTTACAATGTGGACGAAGCAATTACAGCTTTTGAACGATTTCGCGTCTATTTACGACGGAAATCAAATAGCTCGGATAGCACCGGCGGCTCAAATTACTTCGATCCTTACTTGCAAAAGAATCAAACTAAAGTCGCAGAAATTCTTTGTTCGCGATTCTGCCTGAGCGCGATGAACGTTAAATCATCGGGTTTGGACGGGGTCGAGGCTGACATAGATGTCGACTCGGTGAGCATCCTCTGAGTGGCAATTGCAGACAACTTTTCCGCGACGTTGGTCAGTTCACCGCATCGTAATATGGTAACGACTTCATCTGTGCTTAGATTGTCAAATAAGCCATCACTTGCGACCAAGACGCGATCGTTCTTGCCGAGTCGGATGCTTGGACCAACTTCAATTCGCATATGCGGACTACCAAGGCAGTTCGATATAAGATGTCGATCCTCATGGTGCATGGCTGCATCTGCTTGAAGCATGCCTGATTCGACTGCGTAACCGATCGGCGAGTGACTTATCGATTGATATCGAACACGCCCACGGTTTGTGGTCACCAGTACCATTGAGTCGCCTGCATGGTAACTTCGAATCATACCATCATGAAACTCAACAATTGCAATCGTACAAGCCGCGCCAATCTTGAGCGACTGAATTGCCCGGTTTGCATTCTCAATCCCGTCAAGAATTGCGCCGCGAATCAGTCGTGGGTTATAGAAGGATTGTTCGACTGATTCGGCTAGATAGTCCATGGCTAGTTTGGAAGCCTTATCGCCACCACGCATTCCTCCACACCCATCGGCAACGGCGATTACCACGGAATTTTCACCACAAGGCATGACGAGTGCCGAGTCTTCATTGGGTGAAGACTTGAAAGGATCTCGCTGAGAAAATACGGAAGCTTGCCATAGAGTATCCTGCGCAGACTCAATCGCACTCATGGCTTGATGTAAACAAATTGCAGGTTGTGTGATCAACGACATTCGTATGATTTTCTAAAAAATCGAGTTTTGGTCCAGGGGTTAGACCGAGGCAGCATGGGATAAATCCAGGAAATAGCCTTCAATTTCACAGCGAAATGCTTGCTTTAGCGGAATGATTAAGCGTTTGAGGGAACATCTGTAGCGGTCGTGCTGGTTGTATCCTGCATTTCGCAGACGTAGAAACCGATTTAAAACATCAGCTTTTGCAAAAGCTGACATGTCTACTCGTAGCAGATGTCGTAAGACATCTGAAAGCATCAGCTAATGCCATTATTCTCATCGACACCTGAATTCAAACGAATTTGGATACCCCAAGTTGGACAAAGCACTACGTGACAGTCTCGCGCGGCTGGCGCATACTGATGTAACCGAGTGCTGGCCTTTCTGTCATATCATCATTTTGCGGACGAGCATCTTCCATGAAACTTCCTTTAGCGATTGCGGCCTTTTTCTGCGTTCTAATTGGGAACGCAATAGGCGCCGATCGCCCCAATGTTTTGTTTGTTCTTTGTGATGATCTGCGTCCTGATGCCTTGGGATGCTATGGATCTGTCAATGTTAAGACACCTCACATCGATGAACTAGCAAGTAGCGGGGTGCGTTTCACTAATGCATTCTGTACGACATCTCTTTGTTCGCCGAGTCGCGCAAGTATTCTCACAGGCCTATATGCCCATCGTCATGGTGTGCGCGATAACTTCTCGGAGTTGCCATCGAACTTATCGCATTGGCCAAAGCAGTTACAATCGAATGGTTATGCCACTGCGTACATCGGCAAGTGGCATATGGGCGAAAATAACGATGAACCGCGGCCCGGTTTTGATTGGTTCGTGACACATAAAGGTCAAGGCAAATACTTTGACAACGAATGGAACATTCATGGCAGCGGAGCGAAAGCGATCCCCGGCTACTACACGACTGTCGTAACCGATTTGGCACTCGACTGGCTGCAAAAGCAAAACACAAACAAGCCATGGTCGCTATGCATTGGCCAGAAAGCGCCTCACAGCTTTTACACACCAGAAGAGAAGTATGCTCACACATTCGACTCGGTCAAAGTTCCTTATCCTGCGAGCGCGTTTCAATTGGACGGAAAGCCCGACTGGATCAAGCAACGACTGACTACGTGGCACGGCATCTATGGACCGCTATTCGATTGGCGTAAGACCTTTCCGGATTCGAGTCCCGAAGCCGTTAAAGACTTTGAAAACATGGTTCACGGCTACTGGGGTACGGTACTATCAGTTGATGACAGTTTGGGACGGCTGGTAAAGTACCTCAAAAAATCGAGGCAGTTTGATAATACGCTTATCATCTTCATGGGCGATAACGGGCTTCTCGAAGGCGAACATGGAATGGTTGATAAGCGAACGGCTCATGAACCTAGCATTCGAATCCCGCTTATTGCCAAGCTTCCCGGAACAATCGACAGCAAAGTTGTAACTAAACAAGTCCTAACGCTTGATATCGCCGCGAGTACGCTAGATATTTGTCAAGTACCGCAAATCAAGGGGAGTCAAGGAGCTTCTTGGAGACAAATCTCCACTACGGGCGAAGGACCATGGAGGGATAGCTGGTTCTATGAGTACAATTATGAGAAGCAGTTTCCCTATACGCCAAATGTGAGAGCGATCCGAACGGATACTTGGAAGTTTATTCGCTATCCGCACGGTGATGGGTCGTCCGATAAACATTTGGCTGAGCTATACAACCACAAGACCGATCCTGACGAGCTTCATAATCTAGCCAACGATCCCGATTTCAAAGAAAATCGACGCATGCTAGAAGAACAACTTGTTGCACTTCTGGCTTCAGAAGGACTCACAATCGAATCAGATAAGATGCCGATCGATGAAGGAATCAAGACGGAATTACCCGATCAAAAAATTCGATAATAAAGCGATGCCTCCCAGGCCTCAGCGATTGACGCGATCCTCTCTATAACTCCATCCTCTCCATTTAATTGCTACCCAGTATCATGCGAATCCTAACATGCTTGTTTGCTCTCTTGATTGCCAGTCCTTTATATGCGCAGCAATCACCGTACGATCAATATCCAGATGCACAGCCACCCTACTATCGCGTTCGCTATGAAGCTTCGACGACGCCCGGCCAATTAATCTATCCCGTAAACTACACGATTTGGATTCCTCCAACAGCCAAGCAAATACGCGGAGTTATCGTTCACCAACATGGTTGCGGTGAAGGTTCTTGCAAGTCGGGGCTTACGGGGGCGTTCGATCTTCACTGGCAAGCATTGGCCAAGAAGCACGATTGTGCATTGCTTGCTCCGTCTTACGAGCAACCTGAAAAAGCCGACTGTCAAATGTGGTGTGATCCGCGCAACGGTTCCGACGCGGCGTTTCAAAAGTGCCTTGCCGATCTGGGTGGAAAATCGGGCCATCCAGAACTGGCTAAAGCACCCTGGGCTCTTTGGGGGCATAGCGGTGGCGGTCATTGGGCAGGAGGAATGGTCATGCTGCATCCAGAACGTGTCGCGGCAGCTTGGCTGCGTTCCGGTGTGCCGCTGTTTCAAACCAATCCGGATCGACCTTCGATCAAAGCTCATACGTTGACGGATTCCGTGCTAGGTGTACCCATCATGTGCAACCCCGGCACGAAAGAGGGTGTGACAGACAAGAAGGGTCGCTTTGCTGGAGTTTGGCCCGCGAACGCAGCCTTTTTCGGCACAATCCGTTCAAAAGGAGGATGTATAGGTGTTGCAGTTGACCCACTGACGGCGCACGAATGTGGTAATCAACGCTACTTGGCGATCCTGTGGCTGGATGCTTGTCTTACGGCCCGACTTCCAAAGATACCCGGAGAGCCGTTGCTAAAAATTCCTCAAGACAATGCATTTTTAGCACCGCTGCATCTTGGCGAATCTGAGTTCGTTGCACCCGTTGCATCAGGAAAGTTCAATGGAGACAAAGATAAGTCAGTTTGGCTTTTAAACAAAGACATCGCTAGGTTGTGGTCCGAGTATTCGAAGGACACTTCCGTATCCGATACGACTCCGCCACCAGCACCAACCGATATTACAGTGGAGGGCAACAAACTATCGTGGAACGCAGAAGCCGACCTTGAGAGCGGGCTCGCACACTTTATCATTGAACGTGACGGTAAATTCCTTGCGAGACTTCCAGAAACAGGCAAGAACCCATTTGGACGTCCGATCTTTCAAAACCTCCAGTACAGTGACACTCCATCCCAACCGCTCGTAATTATGGAGTATGTTGACACAAAAGCCGAATTAGGCAGACAGCATACTTACCGCGTCATCGCGGTGAACACGGTCGGCCTTCAATCCAACTGATCGAAGGTTTACCGATCCAATCGCACATCTGCATCTAGCACGAAATTTCCTCTTACAGCAAAGCTATCCACTCAATGAAATCCAGATTTTTATCCTTCAACACGTTCATCATTTTGTTCGTTGTCATCGTAAGTCAATCTGCTTCGATGATCTATGCAGAGGAATGGGTTTCGCTGTTCGATGGTAAAACGACGACTGGATGGGAAGCCAATGAGAAGCCAGAGTGCTTCACGGTGGAGAATGGAGAACTCAAGCTAAACGGAGGGATGGCCCACTTGTTTTGCGTCAAAGATGGATTCGCTGATTTGAAAAATTTCGAGTTCAAAGCGGATGTGAAAACACTTCCTGGAGCCAACTCGGGATTCTTTTTTCATACGGAAAACAGAGGTAAGGGTAGCCTTAAGAAAGGTTATGAAGCACAAATCAATACATCGTTTACGAAAGACCCGCGGAAGACTGGTAGCCTAGTAGATGTTAGCGATGTCGATCAATCTCCAGTCCCTGACGATCAATGGTATGAATACAAGATTCTTGTCGATGGGAAGCACATTATTGTCTCCATCAACGGAAAACCTATCGTTGACTACATCGAAGAAGAGAAACCAACTCGCAAAAAAGGCCGCGAAGAGAGACTGATCTCACACGGCGCGATCGCTATTCAAGCACATGACCCCAACAGCACGACCTTTTTGCGCAATATACAAATTCGAAAGCTACCGGACTGAGATCGAATGGGAATTTGAAAAGTACAAGCCCAGGGGGCACCTACAGCAGGATTGAATTAGCTTTAAGATGAATACAACTAGCCGTAAACTGGTTGTTAAAGGTCAATCTCTGCTTCTCGTATGTAGATGCTGTCGATCTTTGACTGAGGTATTCGAGCGATGTTTTGAACGAAAACCGCAAACCCTTCCAAAGGCTTAAGAATCAAGTAGCAAACGTCTGCATACCATCGATTTCGACGAGCAGGCAGCGCTACCATGGGTCCGATTCGATTGTAGACACCACGAATCATGCGATGAAGCGATGGAAAAGCGGCTAGTAAAACAATTTCCAAAAACTTAAGTCTTTGAAGCTGGTGATTAATCATATGGACTTGACCTAGTATGACGACTGGCTGGGATAAGACAATTTGTTTGTGGCCATAAGCAGCGGCCGAGCAAACGAAGCAATCATTAGGTCGCGTCAACGGTAGCTGTGAGTACTTATTGAGCATCAACATGATCGAGCCCGTAGTCGCAGCAAACCATGCCGTCGCGGCGCTACCCCATACGACGATAGAAGTCCGCAAGGTGGGTTCAGGATACTTTTCTAAGTAGATTCGACGTGCCGTTAACCAATATGTTACGAAACAACCGAAAGGTCCACCGAAAGCGGAACCGAAGAGAAACCAAACGACTGCACCAGAAACAAAGTTGTCGCTTTGCAAGTTGAATCCCAACGACAGCAAAATAGCGATGACTGCAGTGAGCACCATGATTCGCGAAAGTTTACGAAATGACCAAACGAAGAGATAAGAGATTGCAAAGACTGCTGGCCATGTCAGAACCCCGCCAATTAAAACAGGAAAAAACATACTTGCAATCATCGAATACCCGAGGTATTGGAATGAGACAAGCACACCAAGATAGATTGTCGCGCGAAGCGCGAGAGACCGACTCGCCTTGGGGCGAACCTCAACGGCTGCAAGTGCGACCATTGCAGCTAATATGAGCGGTATCGCAGGTAATGTTTCAGGCATCTCGAGAAGCAGCAGTGCAAAGGTTTTTAATTCACCCGATTGCCACCGGTCGGAGTTTTGAGAAAGCGCCCCGCCACTTGCAATTGCGAGGATAGCAATTGGAACAAGGATACCAAAGTAGAAAGCCGTTATCTGAAAGGCTAAACGAAGAATCGATGATGTTGCTTCTCTTGCGTTAGCAGATTTCTGGTTAATCGTGTTAGCATAACTATCATCGTTAGGCTGGTTAAGCTCCTGATTATCGGAATCAGCGGATCTCGAATTCATGGATGATGTCTGATATAAGATAAATCAGTGAGTGTCCGTAAGTGGTTTTGGTATTCAAGGATTCTACACCAATTCATCAACCTTGAACGGAGGTTTGTAGGTGGTACCTGGTAGCCATCAAATAGATGATGGCGTTAAAGAGCCAGACCACGTGAGTATACTACATGCTTCGCAAGGTGACTTGCTATTGACGCGACCACGACTGCTAAAGGGAAGTAAAGAATCGTCGGAAGGATGCACGTACAGTCGTTAAATCCTTCGTTTCGAGTTCGCTCCTATCGATGTACTTCGTTGGCAATAGGAAAATTCATCTGTGGATTATGTTGAAACGCCGGGGAGTTCTACAGGGTGCACGATTCCGGTTTCTAGGTCAAAGACACCGCCCGCCATAACGAGTTGACCTTTGGCGATGCGTTCTGCAAGAACGGGCGAGGCTTCGGACAGGGTTTGTACTTGGAGCTTCACATTTTCATAAATCGCTTTCACGACATCTCCCTTCGCGCTACGGATTGCAGGTCGAATGAGTTGATAGAGTGCGCTAATCTGTCCTGGGACTGCTCTTGCACTAGCGGTCGCCACGACGGCACCACAGTTGGTATGCCCGAGAACTAGGATTACTTTTGCACCGAGAATTTCGGTACCGAATTCGAGACTTGCGATGTTCTCGGTTGAAGCGACATTACCAGCGATTCTCGTGACGAACAGATCACCAAAGCCTTGATCAAAAACAATTTCAACCGGTACGCGAGAATCCGCACAACCCAAAATTGCGGCGAATGGCTTCTGAGTCGGTGCGACTTCCCGCAGCCTCTCAATGTCGCGTCTTGGAGCGCGGATTTCTCCGGCAACGAAACGCTTGTTTCCTTCAAACAGTTTTACCAACGATTCGGCTGGCGACAGCTTGGAGAAATCAATTTTCGGCGGTTCCGCTGCAAATAGGTCGCTACGGTGCAGGAGTGAAACTGCGGCTCCTGTGGTTGCTGCGGCGGTGAATAGATTTCTTCGGGAAAAGCTTTGATTGAGCACGTTAAGGTTCTCGCAGTACAAGGGGAAATGACAAGACTGAGTTAAAATTTGTAGGAAACGATCTTGCTAATAAACTTACCTAGTAAGTCGTGGCGAACAATCGGAATGAGGCGTGTCTAAAAACAACCTCATTTTCATTTTGATTTCGATATCTTTGCTGCCTTTCGCTTTGGCGATGCGCGACTTGTTCTACCAAAGCGTATCCATTTTTCAAATCCCACGACTGCGAATATCCCGAGTGATACTGCGAGAGCAGCTAACCACGAGATCGCATCGACAGGTGCAGAATGAAAAATATGGTTCATGAAAGGGATGTAGTTGAAAGCCACTTGGAAGAGCATCATCGCCACTACTCCAACGGGCATCCATACATTTGAAAACCAGCCTATCGACCATATCGACTGGGTCATGGAGCGACAGTTGAACAGGTAGGCGATCGAACCGAGTATAAACACATTCACGGCTACCGTGCGAGCTTCTGCGGGGGAGGATTCGCGAATCGAAAGCATCCACCAGAACAATCCAAATGCTCCTGCCAGGAGCAGCAGTCCAAGAAGTCCCGTACGCATAATGAGCTCATGATTCAATATGGGTGCTTTTGGATCTAGAGGAGGACGTTGCATCAACGTCTTTTCTCTTGGCTCGAACGCGAGCGTCAGCCCCAGTAACACGGCCGTTGTCATGTTGATCCATAGAGCTTGCGCTGGCAGGATTGGTAGATCGGTTCCGATGACGACTGCGGCCAGCAATACAAGACCTTGCCCAATGTTGGTGGGGATAGTCCAGACAATAAACTTGGTCAAATTATCAAAGACACTACGTCCCTCTTCGACTGCTGACACGATGGTTGCAAAGTTGTCGTCGGTTAGGACCATATCAGCCGCTTCTTTCGAAACATCCGTGCCCGTGATTCCCATTGCGATACCGACGTTCGCTTGTTTGAGTGCGGGTGCATCGTTGACTCCATCTCCGGTCATAGCGACGATGTGCCCTCGTGACTGAAGAGCTCGAACCAGACGAAGCTTGTGTTCGGGGGTTACACGCGCGAATACTGAGTTCTTCTCAGCGAGCTCGGCCAGAGCTTCATCGGAAGTCTCTGCAAGAGTTTTACCGGTGATTGCGGTTTGTGATTCGGTGATGAGATTTAATTGTCTTGCAATGGCCGTCGCGGTTCCTGCGTGATCTCCTGTGATCATCTTGACTTGAACACCTGCGACTTTACAAGCTTCGACAGCCGCAATGACAGCCGATCGCGGCGGATCAATCATCGCTTGCAGTCCCAGATAACTCAGCGTTCCTTCCAGGTCCTGCTCAGTGACGCGAGTGCTTCCGGGCTTGAGTCGCAATCTTGCAAAAGCTAGAACTCGCTGTCCCTTCTGCGTAAGACGCTCGACGTGGCTTTGTATGTCACCATGTTTGATATCCACGCAGTCACCTTCGGAATCGTATGCGTCACGGCAACGTCGGATTACTTGCTCCACGGCACCTTTTACGAAAACCACCGGTTGCTCATCGCCTGGAACATGATGGAGTGTCGCCATTAACTGACGATCAGAATCAAAGGGAATTACGCTCAATCGAGGTCGTTCTGCCCGGAGTTCGTCTAAATCAAAGCCAGCCTTTCTCGCAACAACTAACAATGCGCCCTCGGTTGGGTCTCCTTCGATTTGCCACTGACTCTCTTTGAGTCTCAAATCCGAGTCGTTACAAAGCACTCCTGCTCGGAGGCATCGCTCGAGGGCAATATCGACCGAGAGGTCGGCTGCTCCCGAACATGGACCTTCGTGGCAGATCAGTTCTCCCTCGGGAGCATAACCGCCTCCGGTTGCGCGATAAGTGCCTGATATGGTTTGAATCTCGGTCACCGTCATTTGGTTCTCGGTGATGGTTCCCGTCTTGTCAGAGCAGATGACCGTTGTTCCGCCCAGTGTCTCTACGGCAGGTAGCTTTCGAATGATCGCTTTACGCTTTGCCATTCTCGCGACGCCGATAGCAAGAGTGATTGTCAAGGCTGCAGGGAGCCCTTCAGGAATCGCACTCACCGATAGAGCGACGGAGGCCAGCAACATGTCGATCGCGGGCTTGCCATGCCACCAGCATCCGATCACAAAATTGAGTGCCGCTAGTAGTAAAATCATCCACAACATGACTTTACTTAGATGAGCTAAACGCAGAGTCAGCGGCGTCACCAATTCATCCGCCGTGTCGATCAGGTGCGAGATACGACCAATTTCGCTACGATCCCCGGTGGCTGTCACAAGCCCAAGCCCTTGCCCAGAATTGACAAGGGTCGATGAAAATGCCATGTTGGTTTGATCTGCGAGGCCGGCGTTGCCAGGCAGGGGAGCCGTAGTTTTATCCACAGGAAGGGACTCGCCAGTTAACGCAGCTTCCGCGATCCGCAGTTCGGTAACTTGTAACAGTCTCATGTCCGCGGGGACCTTATCCCCGGCAACCATTACAACGATATCACCAGGAACGAGTTCGACTGAAGCCAGTCGTTGTCGCAGTCCATCACGTATCACCGTTGTTTCCGTCACGATACTCTTGGCTAAAGCTGAAATCGCTTGTATCGCCCGCGATTCTTGAACGAATCCAATCACCGCATTAAGAAGAACAACTCCCAGGATAACACTTGCGTCGACAGGTTCTTTGAGCCACATCGTTACCGCCGCTGCAAGAAGCAACACGTAGATCAACGGCTGATGAAACTGCAATAAAAAGCGAAGAAGAGGGCCCTTCCCTGCACGAACTGTAAGTAGGTTCTTACCGTATTCTTGACGTCGCTTTAGAACTTCGTTCGAAGTAAGGCCGCACTCCAGCGTCGTCTCATGATCGGATAGCGACTGGACTATGTCCGTGCGATACCATTCCTTGGCAGGTTTGAAATTATTCATTGGTTCAATATAAGCTTTTCTGCGTGGGTTCAACAGGAACAACACTACGGCACAACGAGCTTTTCGAAGAACTCGCTCCGAGGTAGTCCCGCGAAACCCATCTAAGAACCGATCAGGACGGTCGGTTGTCATAACGATGATGTCCGCATCAATTGCCTCAGCTATCTTCACTACGATCCCTGTGTGGTCACCTCAGCGAAGAAGACCGCCCCAAATCCAGCAATTATTAGGAGAAGGATAAATATTGGGAGTTGCCAACCCCGGACCACTTCAGCTTCCAAAAGTCGACTTGCTCTCAATGCAATTCTTCGGTTGCAAAGACAGCCAAATCAAAGTCTTAAAATCTTATCTTCAGTTAATTGGAAATCCATTTGGCAACGGCAGCAAGCCACTACGCTTAGACGCAATTCCATTTGAATTGGCTTACATTTGTTCCTGCCCTAACAGTTCCCTTGGTGCTATTAGCAATTTTGAACTTGCTCGCATCGCAAGTGCGAGTTTGAAGAGGGCTGGGCGTTCACGGAATACGGCGTGTTCGGAGGTCGGTTGACTGGGGCTGGTTCGGGCCGATTCCAGCGCGATCAACGATCGCTGGTCTAGCAGCTTTTGAATCGATACTTCAGTTCCGGCATTCGCAGCATCGGTTAAATCCGAGATGATTTCGTCGATTGTCTTTCTACGAATCGCTGCGATTTCCGTGATCGTAAAGCCTTTGGTGACAAGCGCAACTGTCCATTGCCAGTCAGAGGAGAATGACGCATGAGCCGGAGCGGACTTTGGTGCAACGATTTGGTTTTCGTGGCGAAGCGTTGGTTCGGTGGCTAAAGGAGTTACTGCTTGCGGTAGAATTGCAGGTGTTTCGATACTTGTTGTTTGCGTTGATGGAGGAAAGCCTTTCGATTGTTGGCCCAGATCTGGTAGGAGATTTAGTAGGTGCGATTCAAGTGGTTCGGGCAGTGTACGTTGTCCGCCGACAAACTCACGACCGGCTTGAGTAACATAAACTGTCGGACGCTTTGCGGTCGCTTCCTGTTGCTCAAGTAGCCCTGTAGTCAGCATGGCGTCGAGTGCCAGGACTACATTCTTCTTCTTCGCAAACTTGAAGATTCCAAAACCAGATAGTCGATCCATCCGATAGCGTTTGACCTTCTCTGAATCAGATCCCGACAAAAAGTCTGCGATGATAAGCTTGCCCAATCGCCCGTGGAGTCGATCAATTGCAGCGATCGCTTCGGTCAACTTCTGAAGGTGCTCGCGGGTGATCTGCGACTGTCCTGCAAAAACAGTTAGTTTCTGAGTTGCAGATGACTTAGTTGTGGACTTAGGCTGCTCGGAAATGTCAGTAGGATTCTTGCTGTTGTTTTCGTTTGAGACATCTTCAACGACGTTAGCATTTGCTTCATTTGGATTGGGCATCACTGGCCATCCGGCGTGTCCCTGACAACGATCGCACCGACCGCAAGGCTTCGCGGCAGGGTCTCCAAAGTATTGTAGGATCGCTAACTGTCGACATCGGCGGCTTTGAGCAAACGCAACTACTTGGTCGAGTTTTTCGAAGTCTGCTTTTTTCCGTTCATCAAGGGTTTTGAAGTCGATTTGAAGGCTGTCGAACGGCACGTTCCGTCGTCGGAAGTGGATCGCACGGCCTCGGAAGGGTGGGACATATTCAAAGCAATCGAGAGCCTTCAATTCGTTTAAATATCGACCGAGAGTATCGCGTTCCATTCCGGTTTGCTGCATTAGCCAACGTGGATGAACGTATACAGCTTCATCGCGACGATCGCCGATAGCGCGTTCGACAGAGCGCAGAACCTTACGCTTATTCTCGGCAGATTTCGGTAACATATCAACGACGCTTGGTAGGTTGCTTGTTAAACGCACCATGGCAAGTCCGCCGCTGGCTTCGAGTCGTTCGATCACGGACGTTTTTGAAAGAACTTGTAACGATGCGGACACCGCTTCGGCTGACTGCGGTACGTCGATCGTCTCTCTCATCTCCAGAGCGGTCAGTTCGATTGGGTCTTCTGTTCGCTCGCAAAGGAACGAATAAACTTTTTCGATCAGTTCACGCGGTGGGTTTGCGTTCTCAATAAAAAACTCTTGGATATTGCGATCTTGGCTCGCAAAGAGAACAACACATTTGCTCGGTAGTCCATCGCGTCCGGCACGCCCAGCCTCTTGGTAGTAGGCCTCCAATGACCCTGGCAAGTTATAGTGAATCACATATCGCAAGTCGGATTTATCAATTCCCATTCCGAACGCGTTTGTTGCAACAATTGCTTTGAGCTTGTTGGACATGAACTGCTCTTGAACAGTTCTTCGTTGATCTGGAGTCAACCCCGCGTGATAGGCGCCTATTGAGATTTTGAGTTGCTCTGTCAAGTATTCAACGAGTGATTCACAACGTTTACGAGTAGCCGCGTAAATAATTCCCGAGCCCTCTTCATTCTTGAGAAACTCGACCAACGCTCGGTCCTTGTCGCGATCACCATTGCAGTAGACGGAACCTAGATAAAGGTTCTCGCGAGCAAATCCGGTGACGAAACATTTAGGATGTCTTAGCCGAAGAATATCTCCGATGTCTTTTTGAACTCGAGGCGTTGCGGTCGCAGTCAGAGCGATTGTTTGAACTCCACCAAGGGCTTCGCGAAAGCGACCGATGCGAGCGTAATCAGGTCGGAAGTCGTGTCCCCATTCGCTTATACAGTGAGCCTCGTCAACCGCGAGCAACTGCACAGGTGTGGCTCGTATAACGTCTAGAAAGCGCGAGTTTCGAAGCCGTTCGGGAGCGACGTACAGAAGCGAGAACTTCCCTTGGCTGACTTCGTCCAATCGCTGCTGCTGCTCGTTATTGGACAGCGTGCTATTAATCAAACAGGCTCGGATGCCTCGCTTAGAAAGTGCATCAACTTGGTCCTTCATCAGAGCGATGAGGGGCGATACGACGATCGTCAGTCCAGGTCGAACAATCGACGGGAGCTGGTAGCATAGGCTTTTACCACCCCCGGTTGGCATCACACAAAGACAGTCATGACCACTCAGGACCGCTTGTACAACGTCTTGCTGCCCAGGGCGAAACGACGACAAGCCAAACTGTTTTAATGCTGGTTGGAAATCCATTCGCTACTCCCCATTCGTTGCAGATGAATACAATGTACTCATAGGTTGACAAATGTTAACATGTCTTGCGTGCATTGCAAGATGAAGCAAAAAACGAGAAACCGCTCACGTGTCACTGATGGATTACCGCAGCAGTTGTAGCAACGATTCTGTGCTGGTTTTTCTGGGATTATTCGACATTCGAAGGGAGTTGACGCTGCTTGCGATGAGTTGCAGGTCGGCTTCACGCGTGATTCCCGCTTCAGATAAAGAACGAAAGCAACCAATACTCGATACTAAATTTTCAATCTTTTGTCGCGCGTCTTGTACACTGACTGCACCCAGCGTTTCAACAACCATTTGAATTCGGTTTTTTACGTGTTCAGGACCGCGCGGATCGACGCAATCGGACGGCATAACAGAGGCATTGAAATCGAGTACAGCACCGAGCGTCATAGCAACGGCAATTCCATGTGGAATCATAAACTCAGAGGTAATCGCATATGAGAGCGCGTGCGGTGCTGTTGTCTTGCTAATGTTGATCGCCTTGCCCGCTAGATGTGAAGCTTGGCACATTCCCAATCTGGATTCTGGTGTTGGCGATAAGACGGATTGTTTAAGGTGTTTCCATGCGTGGTCGATTGCTTCGCGAGCATAAGCGATCGATTCGACCGTTGCACCAACAGCCCACATCGATTCGATCGCTTGAGAGAATGCGTCCAATCCAGTCGCCGCAGTGACGGCGGGAGGCAAACTGAACGTCAGATGCGGGTCCACAATCGCGAAGTCAGGAATCAAGGACGGATGTGCTACCGAGTACTTGCTTCCATCAACATAAGCGACAGCAAAGTGAGTCGCCTCGCTACCAGTTCCCGCAGTCGTTGGAATGGCGATCATCAGCGTGGCGTCGCATTCAATCATCGATTCTCCCGTCACGACGCTTCTTGCAGGATTCGATTGACGTGCGAGCAGTCCAATCAACTTTCCTAAATCGATTGCCGTTCCCCCGCCGAAAGCAATAATAAGATCCGATGAAAAGCCTTTGTACTGATCAATTCCGCGTTCAATATCATGAAGCTTCGGATTAGGTTCGAACCCGACGAAACGACTGACATCGCATTCCTGCAAAGATAGCCGCAATAGCTCTTCCATTCCCGACGAAGCAACAGCAACTTCATCAACCACGAAAAACACGCGTCGACGATTAAGTTGCTTCAGAATAGAACCAAGTTCATGCAACGCACTTGGCCTAAGGCTGACACACGATTGTTTCGAGGGACTCAATTGAAAAGCAATCCTAGCAAGATGAAAATAAGGCTGAACAAATTCTAATGTGTGTCCATTGAGCAGTTTTAATTAGTCTGTCAAAACAATTCGAAAGCTATGGGGCGGACTCGTAGCAGATTTCGTAAGACATCTGAAGATCGCAGATTTTGTTACCGTTTCCCCCAACTTCGGAATTCTTGCGAATTCCGCTACGCCTTAATCAAGTTGTGCTCGAGCACGAGCCTACTCGCGGCCTTTGAGCATCCGGTCGAGTGCCTGCTGGGCTCGCTGTACAAGCGGCTGCATTTCTTTATTGCCATTATAAAGTTTCAGGATACTTTCCCATGTCTTCTTGGGTGAGACAACATCTCCATCTTGAAATTGTTTATCCGCTTCGTCTAACTTTTGTGTTAAGAATCGTTTCACTTCCTCAGCACTCGATTCCTTGGATTCAAGCAATTCGATTTGGCGTTTCGAGAGGCTTACAAAAGCTCTTTCTTGGGGTTCATCTTTTAGCAGATCGACAATTGCTCTGTATCTTTCGACGGCGGTTTGTCGGTCACCGAAGCGTTCGTAACGGTTTGCTTCTTCATACTTGCGTTCGCCTTCGGTAGATGGCTCACGATTGAAGCGGCGATTCTTATCCATCCTTCGCTCTGCATCAATCATTGCGATCACTTCGAGCTTCTCTTCTGCCCACTTTGCATATTTTCCTTTTGGAAATCTTTCTAAGAGTGGTAGCAGATACCGTTCTTCCGCGTAGTCGTATCCGCTTGTGTCTTTGTCATCCATCAATAGAGCCGCTCTGTCATAGAGTGTCTGCTCGCTCATTGGTCGCGTCATGTAATAGATTCCACCAACTGCAGCAGCGATCCCCAGTACGAGTGCCCAGGTGCTTTCGGTAACACTTGTTTCTCGTGCCTGCTTCTTTTTTTTCTTAGGCTGTATTCCGAGGACTTTTGCTGCTTCGTCTTTGTCGGCTTGCAGTTGAAGCGGACTAAACCCGCTTGTTAAATGTTCGGCCACGGAGATACCTTGCATGGCATGTTGCTGAGCCGTTCGCAGTGCCATCGCAGTAGCTTCTGCGGAGAACGGACGCTTGCTTGGGTTCTTGTCGAGCAGTTGTTGCACGATCGAGCTCAACCACACCGGGCAATCATAAACGAGTGTCGCAACGGGTTCCGGCGAAGTTTCAATAATCGCCTGTCGCATGAAATGGGGGTTGCCGCCGGAAAAAGGGACAACGCCGGTCAGGCATCGATAAAGCACGACCCCCAAGCTGTAAAGATCTGCAGCTATCGCGGGTTTATGTTCGGTGTCGAATGACTCCGGTGCACAATAAGCCATCGCTTCAAGGTCAGTCGTAATCGAAAGTGAACTGCCGCCGCCATTGTGTCGTCGGAAGTCAGAAAGTTTCACAACCGATTCACCCAGAGTCGTCAAGATTTTGCTCGGTCTCAAACGACCGTGTACCCATCCTTGACTATGGCAATAGACAAGCGATTCGCAAATTTTCAGTCCATAATCGAGAACCGTTTCCCAAGGAAGCCGCTCACGTCGCTTGAGGATTTGTTCAAGCGACTCTCCCTCGACCAACTCATATGCAAGATACGCATCACGATTATCGAAGCCACCACCATAACACCGCACTACCCCCGAGTGCCGAAGCGACTTGAGTTGCTCCATTTCTTCGGCAAACTCGTGTTTGACTTCTGGAGTCATCCCAAGCGGTATCGGTAGAATTCGTACAGCAACCTGCATCTTTTGTTGGAGATGCATTCCACGGAAGACATTACCACGCTGCGATCCGAGGGGACTTTCGAGTGCGAACGGACCAATCTTAGATCGTACCATTGTTTACTTGCCACGCCGCATTCCAAAAGCTGTGTAGTGCAAGCCATTTTCTTCTTCTATTACGAATGCACCGCCGGGACTGAGGTACTTAGCGATCTGTTCAAACGGCGGCAGCTGGTGATTATCGAGAGCTTTTACGAGCGCCGTAAAGAGCGGATTATTCTTCGACATGTCTCGTAACTGATTCACATTTGATTTGTCGGCGGCCAAGTCATACATGACTCGCATCTGTTCTTCGGGGCGTTGATAAAGCATGATTGAAGATTGTGAGGCATCAATCTGTTTGTTGATACGATCGCGAACTAGCTTGAATTCAATTGCGTCAGAAAGTAGCCCATCGGTTGACTTCGATGTTTCTATCGCAAGCTTAATGGCTTCAATCGAGTCTGCCATGAGCAGTTCGTTATCCAGCATCGTAAAGGATGGCTCCGAACGTCGAATCGCGCTGGGTGAGCCTCCGGAAGCGTTTGCCTCTGAAGTTGGGGTTGGTTGCGTGTAAATCATGAACGATCCATATTGCTCACTTTTCCATTTAGCATCTTTGCTACTCAGTTGCGAGAAGATTTTAGGAAGTGTTGTTTCGCCGAAGAGTCGTCCGTTCTTGAGCCGCACGGCGTAGACATTACTGGCTGCGTTCAATCGGGCTGGCTTCAAGATTACTTGCGTCGTCGTGATGCGATCATCAATCTGATCCAGGAAGTCCTTTTGGAAATCGATACCTAGTTCTTTACTCGCGCGATTGATGAAATCCTCTTGATAGAAATCAGGGCCACGAAATGTTTCCGCCAGTTCTTTCACTGCTGCAAGCGTGGCAGCCACATCCCAATTGATTGTCATGAAGCTTGCTACGTCTTCTGAGACCCAAGGTTGCGGATCGGTCGAGCCTCGTTTAGGACGCAGCACTTGTAAGACGCCACGTCGCGGATTTGCCAACAGCAAATGCGCATGCGCAATCGAGTCAAAGTCCTTCGGGACCATGATCAAACTCCCTCCTACTGCTTGGATTCCGTCGACCCCAAGGCTTGGAAGCAAACCCATGACAAGACTTGCTGCCGTGTTTCCAGCGGTCAACTCCTTGGCAAGTGAATACGGGTCTGCGTAGAAAGAAACTTGAGGGCGTTCACCGTCTGCTCCAACGCAACGAGTAAGGATTGATGTGAACTTTCGATTACTAGTTAACGGAACATGATCGACGGCGTTGCCTGTCCAAACCTTCGCAAGCTGATCGATGTAGTTTGCGTCGCTTGTTAATACTACAACGCCCGAATCAATGAAGTAACCGAACTGACGATCGCTGTTTTGCGTTCCATCGATTGTTGGAGCCATCCAGCGAACCGTGTTAACTGCACCGATCTTGGTACTGGTTCGTTCTGCGCCTCGCGATTCAATCTGCGATTCGATACGCTCTAAAAGAATTTCGACTGCAGGTAATTGGTCTCCTGCCTCCAATAAGATGACAAGGTTCGCTTTGGGGCGTGTGAACTCGCGTTCTACTTCCTCACCACTTTCGCGATTACGAATCTTACGTTTACGAACCTCCATTTTTGCAGAGACAACTGCAATAGCGAGTTCTCCATTGGGTATGCTCAACAATTCGTCCAAGTTAATACCGATCACTTGCTGCATCGCTTGCGCACTGTCGCGAAACGATCCGTAAAACTCTTGAAGAAGCGGGCTGACTTGTGGATCTGATGCCATCCTTCCAGTCGAAGTCTGAGCGAGTTTCTCCTTGAGTTCTCGCGTGTCATCGATTCGTACGTAGGCCAACGTATTTTCGGGGAGCAACTGAGGTGCCGTAAGTCTTGCGGATTGCGTTGCTTGCGCAAAAGCAACTTGTGCTGAAAAGGCTGAAAAAACAGCCAAGTAGAAAAATGATGCAACTAGACGACGATCATGCATAGGAAAAGCTTTTTGATGAGAGGAAAAAACTATATATCTCAAGGACAGAAAACCTTAAGAGCGGACAAACGTAATACAACTTACTTTTATTCTAGCTGTTCTACTCACTTGCCATGACTTCAATTCTCGTGGCACCTTTATCTTTTCAAACTCACCAGTCCCTTGGAGGATCGGCCTCCGTTTGAGCCTTCGCACTCAAACGCAAACCTTCGCGGCTCGAAAACCTCGAATCCGAGTTCTTGAAGCATACTTCTGTTTTGTAACCTGACCTTGCATACGATACAATCGGCAGAATGTGGCGAGGTGGAAAGATGCTGCGGTTTCCTTCTTAGCAATATCGATACAAACCGAGGCTAGGTTGGAGCGACTTAAATGCGCCCACGATCGTGCGTATCAGAAATTTATTACTACTGCGATAATCGTATGCGAAGCGGAACCTGGCTTGAGTAAAGCACGGTACGAGTTGCAGGTTCCCGCACATGATTTTTCGGTCATAGCTTTTAAGCAATTTTATAGGTTGCATTTATTATGTTGATCCGACCAAACACGTTTCGCCACATTGTTGGTATGGCTTTTGGCTTGGCAGTGGTCGCAGTGTTCTCCGGGACCTGCGCGGCTCAGGGGACGGGAGGCACTGGTGGACTTGGCGGCTTAGGCGGTTTGGGAGGAGGCGGAAACACAGGTGCTGGGGGGGGCGGCGGCGGTGGTACGGGAGGAGCTGGGGGCGGAGCAGCTGGGACCGGAATCGGTGGTCAGCAGGCGATCTCGCAAGGAAACACTTTCAGAGGATTTACGGCCAACCTAGGCGGTACCAGCGTCCCTTTTAGCACAACTCAAGGACTCAGCGGCACCAACAGAATCGGATCGCTCAGCGGAAGCACCACGCAAACCGGTGCCGGAGCTTTGGGAGCCGGTGGGCTTGGCGGAAGCGGAATCGGCGGTGCACTCGGAGGAACAGGGCTGGGTGGCGGATTGGCAGGAGGCTTTGGAGTTGGTCTTGGAGGCGGTCTTGGTGGTGGATTCGGAGGCAGTCGGAACACACGAAGTCAATTTGGTGGCGGCGGCTCACAAACAACCGCGAAACAGCCCATCAAAGCAACCTTCAAACCAGTAATGGACGCCCCTCCCACGACGACCATTGAGGCGCGTAACAATCAGATTCAATCTCGATTACAACGTTTACCGTTGGCAGAGAAGTATCGTGGAGTATCGGTAGAAATTGCAGGAAGAACTGCGATTTTGTCAGGGTCGACTGCAACGGAAGCTGAAGCACGTTATGTCGAACGACTTGTCAGTATCGAAGCTGGGATCGATCGCGTCGAAAACAGAATCCAATTCGCAGCGTCTCCAACGAGAAACTCAGCAGCCGAATCTGTCCCGGCTTTGAGAGCGGCGGAAGAGCGATAAAGGCGTGCAGAACCTCAACTAGCCTTCGCGAGTATCGTCTATACGCAATCGATCACCCACGCTTTTTGCACAATGAATTTAACCTCTTTCAATAGGTTAATCATATTGAGCCTGAGGCTGCGCTGCTAAAAATTCGGGGTTGCACCCAGAATTCCATTGCATTGCTTTATACCTAACATGAGTTTCGTTCGTGCAATCTAAGGTTATAGCGAGTCTTCAACTTACTACGCGTTCAAAAGCGACGGATCGGGCTCGTCCCGTCACGTCGCAAAGGTTTGGTGCGCTAAAACGCCGCCCCCCAATCGCGCGGGCGACGGGTGGGCTTGCTTTACCACGTCGCAATAGGTTTGGCTGGCTACCTCCCGATTTAGCCCACCAAAGCTTTGCGGTCTTTGGACCCGAGGCCCTTGACCGCGTGGGGGCTCGGCGTTGAAGCAGACCAAACCTATTGCGAAACGTCGGAACGAGGCCCAGTTTCGCGTCACGGGTGAATCACATTCGTAAAGGAAACAGAGCAACATGTCATGTCAATGTAGACTTATTTGCAGCCCAGCCTGAGGCGCCGGCCGAACTTAGTTGACCGATCCATACAATCGCGTGCCGCTTAATGATCAACTATCGCTTCCTGCGCAATCGCTAGAATAACAAGGAATCAAACGCTTCCATTAAACCTCGCGAATATTGCCGATCAGCGATAAGCGGTTTGTTTTCTTCTTAAATTCGCGCGAGTCCTGTTACACGACACAGCCAATTTGGAAACGTTACGAACTTCAATGAAGCGAACCTTGTTACTTGTCCCAACTCAGTATGAATTGTCGATGATCGATCCCGAAGTTCTTAGGACTTGGAGAGAATCAAACGTACAAGACGCGCCGCTTGAATCATTAGAGCCAGCGCATCACGATGAGAATCGAATAAGACTCTCGGACTCTGTCGTGAGTAGTAAGAGCCAAATCTCAATCGCATTGTGTGGCTTCGGACTTGCAGTTGCTGGAGCGAGAACGGCTCAGTTGCTTGCGGCCTTGCAACCTGACCATGTGATCCTGATGGGAATCGCAGGTCGCTTAGGAAACACACTAAAAGTTGGTCAAGCATACTGCTTCTCGGAAGTGTGTTGTTATGGAATTGGTGCGGGTACGGGCAGCAACTATCAGACATCGTCGGAATTAGGTTGGATGCACTGGAATGGTGATGAAGCGAATGCGGCCACCAACGACTTGGCCGTACCAGTCTCCGATCAGATCACTTTGGACTCGCTTCAGTCATCGGGTCATTCTCTTGAAAGATTGAACTTGTTGTCGGTTGCCTCTGCATCCGGCGATGATGAAGATACAAAATTAAAACTAACCAAGTATCCCGATGCTGTTGCTGAAGAAATGGAAGGGTTCGCGGTCGCCGCGGCATGTCAATTGGCGGGCGTCCCCTTGAGTATAGTACGAGGTATTTCCAATCAGGCGGGAGACCGCAACCACAAAAATTGGTGTGTGCGTGAAGCGATGGAGTCCGTTGTAGTTTTAGTGAACAGTCTCTTGGCCAGCGAACAGGTGAGTTCATGAGTCGAAGCGTGCGTCTCGGAATATCGACTTGCCCTAACGACACTTTTGCATTTCATGCATTAATGCATGGAAAAGTTGATCTTCGGGGGATTAATTTTCAGATTGAATTGCTGGATATCCAAACTCTGAATGAACGCTTGTTCGAATCAAGCTTTGATGTCGCAAAGGCGAGTTTTCACGCGGCCTTACTATTAGGCGATCAATACGTTGTTCTACCTAGCGGCTCAGCTCTTGGTTTTGGCGTTGGACCGTTGCTTCTTGCGGCAGAAGATTCACAGCGGCCGTTCACTCGAGATCAATTAACACTTTGCCCTGGCATGCACACAACGGCCGCGTTGCTGTTTGAAATGTTCTATCCGAATACAACACGCGTTGATCACACCGTGTTTTCTGAAATCATGCCACGACTTCGTGCTAAGAGTGCTGACTTTGGCGTGTGTATTCACGAAGGCAGATTTACTTGGCGACAAGAAGGGCTCGCATTGGTCGAAGACCTCGGAACGCGTTGGGAGCAAGAAACCCACTGCCCGCTGCCGCTCGGAGGCATCATCGCATCGCGAAGCCTTGAACCAAATTTAATAGATGATGTTCAGTCTGTCATTCAAGACTCAATTCGTTTCGCTCTTGCGAACAAACCAGAAACACTCCCGACGATGCGAAAGTACGCCCAGGAATTCAACAACACGATCCTCATGCAACATGTCGATCTCTATGTCAACGAGTGGACCGTAGATCTCGGGGCAGTCGGAAGAGATGCCCTCGACCAACTCTACCATCGCGCGATGATCGCAAGAATCTGTAGCAATTCGAAGCGACCTCTGGAAGTGTTCAGCTCGATCTAGCATCGAAGTCAAGCGACAGCCCAAGCCTTTCGGCAACGATTCGCCGATAGATCTATTATGGACCACAACGGCGGATCTCATGCATTCGCGAGAACTGCCGCTCCTTATCCGGGATACACAATTTGGTTATATCCCAAGTTCGTCAAGTACACCTTCCAGTAACGACCCTACGTTGTCTTCGTTACTGCCTTGTAATCGATTCGCAGATAGCTCATTGGCTACTGAAGCAACAATAGAATCATCATCGAAACCGAAATCTCCAAGCATTCCCGAGCCTGCCAACAAAGCCTTCCGAGATTTATCAACAGTCGACGAACTCACAAGTTGTCCTTGAACGTATGCTTGAACCGATTTTTGGTCCAACACTTCGACATCAATAGTACCTGAGAGGGGAAGACTGATGCTTGGTGTCGCAAGTGATCGCACCGGAGAAGCATTTCCGGCTTCACCTTCTGCGGATCTACCAACAACTCGATCATTAAGGAAGTTGATGACTTGAAGGATGTCGACGGCCGAGACAAATCCGCTACCATCGACATCCAAGTAGTTTGGCGGCAATGTTGTTGATAACGGTGGTACTGGTCGCGTATTAAGATAATTGATTACGATCAACGCATCGATCGGCGATACGAATCCGTCGTTATTTACGTCAAAGCGATTCCTTGGGTTTTGGTAGAGCGATCCAACAACGTCAATACTGACGTTCCCAACGTTACTCCTTAATCCGTTATTGTCTGCCACGGTATATGTGAATGTTGCAAGTCCAGTGAATCCAGCGTTAGGTGTGAACTGAATGTCGCCGTTGGACAAAACAATTGCCGTTCCGCTAGTGGGCTGGCTAACGATTGCGACTGACTGGCGAACAATAGTATCACCAACATCCGGATCACGATCATTGGCGACCACGTCGATGGTTATCGCCGATCCCACGACCGTGCTCCTCGAATCAGGATTCGCGACAGGTGGGGAATTCATAAACAACTGGACAGTAGTTTCTCGCGAAAGAGCACCCAAGTCGTCACGCACTTGATAGGTGAATGAATCACCACCACGATAACCGGTATTTGGAACGTAAGAAACACGTCCGTCATTGAGAACCGTTACGCGACCATTTGATGGTACTAACCCAATGACAAGGCTTTGACGGTTGATGATTGAATCTACGTCAACGTCATTCGCCAAGATATCCAAAATAGTATCTTGATTGAACGTTATTGGTAACGTGTCGTCCATCGTCCGCGGAGCGTCATTTCGACCGGCTACAGTTACCGTTACTGTAACGGGCAAGCTGACTGCATTATTTGCGTCACGTAAGCGATATGTAAATATGTCTTCGATTGCCTGACCATTTGCAAGTGCTTGTAGGTTGGCCGAGTTACGTGGATCGTAAACAAAAGTCCCGTCAGCGATCATCGTCACCGACGCACCGTTGAAGCTTGTCGTTTGACCAGGAACCACAGCGAACAGATCGCCGTCTGGATCCGAATCGTTACCCATCACACTCTGGCTAGTGGTAATGATTAGTTGTGTGTCTTCATTGGTCGAATGACGATCGTCAACACCAATCGGCGCGTCATTATCCGGAGTCAATGTGATTGTAAAATTGACTGGAGCCGAGTCACTCACATTATCTGGCACCCCGGACCCACTATCTCGAGCGAAAGCAGTGACGACAGCCGAGCCATTTGCGTTTAACTTCGTCGTGAAAGTCAACACACCAAATCGATCAATAGCTGGTGCTACATCGAATAATCCTGCGTTATTGTTGCTTACAACAAACGAGACTGTTTGAGTGGCTTCGTCCAAAGATTGCTGGGGCGACAATCTGAGTCCTGCTGCAGGAAGAATTCCTGAAGCCCACGCTTGCGAAACGGTACCTGCATCTTCCACTACCGAAATGTTTCCACCTGGAGTAAAGATCGGCGCATCATTAATTGGAGTTACGGTGATCGTGAACAATGTTGCATTGGATTGATTAATGTTCGGAGAAACACCCGACCCGGAATCATTTGCTCTCACCGAAACGATAGAGTTTCCGTTTGCATTAGGGCGCAGTTGGAATGTCAATACACCAGTTTCGTTGATGGCTGGTGCCACTAAGAATAGCTCGGGCGATGTGCTGGTCACCGTAAACGGCAGCATTGTTTGAGCCGGGATTCCTAAAGCCACGTTACCGCTCAATTCGTCAATCGCGGTGGAAGGGCCAGTTGCGAGTCCTGTAGCCCAAAGCGCCGAGTAGGCGGTCGAATCTTCCAAAACCGTAACGTTTCCGCTAGACAAGAATAGCGGAGCGTCATTGACCGGGGTGACGGTTATGGGAACAGTAACGATGGTGGTGTTTGTTGTTCCACCACCGTTATCGGTTAGCGTGTAGGTAAAGAAATCAGGACCGACGTAATTGTTTGACGGTCGATAAAGCATGGACGCAATCGAACCAGTTCCGTCTAGAGTTGCACTGAGAGTACCGCCTCGCGCAGAAATCCCATCGATTCGAGTAATCGAGAATGACTGCCCTGATTCATCTGTCGCTTGCACTGGTCCTGGGAGCGCTGGACTTCCGCCGACAGGCTGCAGCAGCTGCGTACGTGTTATCGTTAACGGCGAATCCTCAGTGGCCATAAACGGTCCAGGAAGAGTTGATGGTACCGGAGGATCATTCACCGGGTTGATGTTGATCGAAAACGTCTGTGTCGAACTGCTATTGATATCAGCTGGTCTTGCATTCGGATTTGGCGGCGGAATAGCAGGGTCGTTTGGTCCTCGATCTACCAATGTAACCGTAATTCTGTTGTTAGATCCGATAGGCGTATTGCGATTGAGGTGTGGGTTAAGCGTGAAAGTAAGTGTCGCCAAACTAGGATTCGTTGAACTACGTACGATTGCTGGTGGAACTAAATAGAAGCTCGGTTCCAATGCAACAACGACAAAGTCCAGTATCTGCCCCTGTTCATCGACAGCACCAGCAGGTCCAGGCGCGACGTTCGTTGCAAATCCAGGGATCGAAATCGGCACTTGAGTTTGCACCTCATTTGCGTCGATTGTACTACCTTGGTCTTCCTGCACATTGATTGTCGTAACCGGTATGGTGAACGATGGAGCGTCGTTGACTGCAAGCACATTGATGGTCGCAGTTCCAGTAACGGGCGGATTTCCAGAAACGCCATCGGAAATCGTATAAGTAAAGGTATCTGAACCAACGAAGTTTGCTGCTGGAGTGTAGATAAACGAGTTTGGAAGGGACGGAACAACCGTACCGTTGCCACTGGTTGTGGATTGGACGCTTGTAATATTCAGAGTCTGTGTTGACAACTCATCCAATGCGGAATTCGGACCTACCAAGTCCAGCAGAATCAACGAGGCCCCGGTTATCGTGATCGCAGATTCTTCGTAGGTGCTAAAGGTATTTCCGTTTGCCACCGGAGCGTCATTAACAGGCGTGATATCGATTGAAATTGTCTGCGGCGATGAAGTTGCTACCGGGTTTCCATTATCGGATATAGAAACCACAATCAGATTGTTGTTTCCGCCAACAAATAGATTGTTTACGTTTGGATTGAGTGTAAACGTCAAGGTTGCGAGGGATGGATCCGTAGTGCTTCGAACTATTGTTGGAAGTGACAGATACAAATTTGGTTGAAGTACATTGACATTAAAGGTCAGCGTTTGTGAAGCTTCATCCAAGGCCGTGACGGGACCAGGGCCAACCCCACTTAAGAAACTAGGAATCGAAACTGGAACTTGGACTTGGTTACCAAGCCCGTCAGTCGTGCTGCCCTGATCTTCAATAACCTTGATCGTGCTCGGAGCAACAAATACAGGCTGATCGTTTGCACCGGTGACGGTGATGGTCACGGTTGCTGGCCTTAAACTGGAAATAACACCAGCAAGAACTGGTTCACTCGCAAAATATACGAACGTATCTATGCCGGTGAAGTTTGCATTTGGGGCATACTGGAAACTACCATCAGCACTCAATGTCAATGTGCCGTTCAACGGTGAAACTAGTGGTTGGATACCCGGAAGGATCAAATCACTATCAACAATTGCCAATGTTGTTCCTGACGCATCGACGTCGTTTGCAAGAAGTCTAGGATTACCAAACGATGGCACAACTAGCATAGTATCTTCTATTGTCGAATAGTTGTCATCGTTGGCGACAACCGGAACATTATCGATGATATCGATTCGGTAATCTTCTGTTTCGCCGCCGATTCCTACGCCACCCGAGAGGAGATTTCCAAGCGCACTCAGTCTTACTCGCAAGAATGAACTGCCAACGCTCGACGAGGCAGGAGTAGTCACTGTTAGAGTCGTTTCACCGGGGCCAGAAACAATCTGACTGGATATGACTTGTTCTCCAGCATCAGTAAAATCGCCATCTCGATTCCAATCGATCCACGCGTCAACGAACCCGGCCCCAGATGAGGTAACGATCAATGACGTCTGAGGGACCTGTTTGTTGAAGAATCCATTTTGGAACAGACCATTTACGATCCTTACTCCATCTTCATCCGAAGGGGTACTAGCAATATCATCACCCGTGGCGTTAGGGTTGGGTTGACCATCCGCCTCGGTGTCAACGGTCGCTCCTAAGTAGAGCTGAATCGCATCTGCCGGAAGCTGCGCATTTCTTGCTCCGTTATTACTTAAAAGCGTTTGCGCGGTTGCTCCAGGGACGTCACCGAAATCAAATCGAACGTCAGGCATTGCAATCGTGAACTGAGTCAGCGAGTTGGATCGATTTGCATCGACTGAATTACCGGCGATATCTCGAATGACTGGAAGTAAGGTCGCATTGAATCCTGCCAAACTGACAGCGCCTTCGACTAGCAAGCCACCGCGTCCAATCGAGTACGCTTTGACACCCTGACCAAGTTGGTTAAGTGCTTGAATTAGCTGAATCGAAGCTCGCTCAGTTGTGAAAGTTGCGGAAGGTACAAAGGGCAATTCAATCGCTCCACCAGCAACTCCCGTTTGACTTAGATTAGATGTCAGCAGATTCAGAATTGTGCCGCTTGGCTCATTTAATACAACAACGCCATTCGGCTCCACGGTAGTTACTAATCCAAGAGTAGATGCGTTAATCGCCGATAC
Source organism: Planctomycetota bacterium (assembly GCA_026692865.1). Taxonomy (GTDB): domain Bacteria; phylum Planctomycetota; class Planctomycetia; order Pirellulales; family Pirellulaceae; genus JAIYDQ01. The sequence continues at coordinate 304,099 of JAPLNI010000057.1, read as the reverse complement.
AATTCTTGCGGCGAGCTGATTTGGTGTATCTGTTGGGAAAAAACGGATTGCTTGATTACCAATGGTGGACACGTTGTTGCTATCGAATTCAAAGGTTACGGGAACACCGCTTGCCAGACGAATAGAAAACAACTGTCCGTCAGTAATCCCAAGTCCTCCAGTTACTGGAGTTTGTATCCTTATGGATCGGGCAACGCCTGGTTGACCAGTGAGGACAAGTGCTGATCCAGAGACCTGTATTTGGTCACCAAAGACCCCACCCACATGAACACGGCCTTGCCCAAGATGCATTACCGGGAAACTACCTCCGGTAACAATTGTGGCCAACGCGGCGGCCACTTTATCAGCGATAGTGAGATTTGTGTCAGAAGCAACAACCGAGATTCGGGTATTGGCTGGATTGAAAGGAGTTCCAGCCAAATCGAATTCGAACGTGGTCGTCGTTCCATCAGCTCTTTGATAAGTAATGGTCTGACCGTCTATAATAAACGGCGTTACTTGAGACTGCACGTCCAGAACAAATCCAGAGTCATACTCGAGTGTACGCGTGGTTCCGTTCGCAACGGTTACAACTAAAGTGGAACCATCAACGAGGTTAGTGCCGTCGTTTGTATCTATTCGATACGTTGGTTTATTAATTAACGAAATCTCATAAACACTATCCTGTCGCCATATACCAGCCACGGGAGTTAGCCGAATCGTGTTGCTTCCAGCGTTGTATCCAAACACATAGTCAATTCCTTCTACGAGATATCGACCATTCTCAGTGACAATCACGGATTCAGATACAACCGTTCTCGAATCGGGACCCGTTCCTTGATTGTCTGATAGTAAGATGGAGAAATAGTCCAGACTGCCTCGAAGTAACCGGACGTAAGTTTCGTTTGAATCTTGGTCGATATTGGCTGAATCATTATCGAGCGGGTTCGCAAGAATCGCTCTCATGCGGGCAGTATCAGCACGCTCAACAGCACCACGATCGATATTCACATTTTGGCCTTGGCCAGTTGGTGTGTTTACGAGTGGATCGTCGACACGGAATACACCTGTGATGTCTCGGTCGGGAGCAATTAGCGGACTTAAAGGTAGTCCTACCGAATTCTTTACTTGTGATAGAAGGCCAATTTCCGCTAGCGAGCTTAAGCTACTATCAATCGCTTGAGACCTAAACGCGAGGTAGAACCTATCGTTTGTAACATCTGCAAACAAAGGATCTGTAGGCAGTAGGTTAATAGGGAACGTACCAGTTCCGGTACCGGTAACGTTCTGAACATTAGATTGATAGATGTTGGCACCAAGTACCGTAGTACCACCTGCACCAACTAATGCTACACCAGTATTCAGGTTCGCTAAGATGTTATTGAGGATCGTCGCACTCGCGCCTTGTTCGACCAGAATCCCTCGATCATTAGCGCGAAGACCGTAAATCGTATTGTTATAAACACGAGCGATATTGCTTGCCGCTAGTGAATCTCCAGCTGTATTGTCCCCACTGATCCGAATTCCTCCCTGCACGTTTGAAGCAATGATGTTATTGGATACTGTGGCACCAGGAGCTAAATTCGAGGTGTTTGTGGTTACGAGATTTCGTACGCTACCTGGGTAGGGACGATCACCGAGAAACTGCGCTAGAGTGCTTTGGTCGCGTGCTGCATTATCCACCAGGATCCCGTAGGTTTGGCTGTTTCGACCCGTATTTGATGAAATCACTATCTGCCCTTGATCTCTTCTGCGATTTGAATCGCCAAGATCTTCGCCCAATGCCGATTCCAGTCCAAACTGTGTGAACGATATTCCGGGCAATGGAGATACAAGACTACCCAGTCGATCGGTTGCGACCAAGCCATGCAGTTGAAGCACTTGTGACTTGTCTGGCAACAAGAAACCACCTGCACCGTCTGGAACATCACCGGTCGCACTAGCAGTGATACGAAGCACCTGTTGAACTGTTGAACTATTGATCGCGCTACGGATTGCACTAACGATTTCACCAGTCGTTGCAGCCGGAGAGATTGTTATGGGAATACGTCCCGGCGTAACTGTTGCGGCACGATCTGCTGCAGAAGTGATAACGTTGAATTCAAAAGTTACCAAGTTCGCACCATCAGAGAGCGTGAAGGCTTCGCCATCCACAAACGTCGCCGATCCGCTTACTACGAGTGCTACTTGCTTTGCAAGGCGGTCATTCGAATCATAGTTGCGAAATATAGACGTTACTGGATTGTTACCTCTTGCTGCAAGCAAGTAGTCGGCTGCGGTTCGAATCTCGAGTTGATAGGTTCCTGATGGGATAGGAGCAGGATTGGGGTAACCGCCGTCGATCAAAACTGCGTCTGCGCCGTATACAAGATCCGCAACCGTCGCGTTTACGACCATCTCGCCTCGCTCGGCAAGTCCAATGATAATGTCGTCAACGAAGATACCTTGATTATCATTATTCGTAGATCTCAAGGAGGCTTGTGCAAAACGAGTCGGGTCCGCTGCTCCGATCGGGTCTTTTGCTCCGAAGGCATCCCCGGTACGTGCTGTAGCCAGGCTTAACGGACCGGCTGCGTCAACCGTGTAGTTGTGAATTTGAAGCGTATTGTTGTAGGATCGCCAAACGCTTGTATTCAACTCTTGACCGACGACATTAAAACTTGCAGCCAGACCGCTCTTAATTCTGTCTCGGACTGTCGCAGCCGTCATGCTTTGGTCTATTGGAACCGCGATGTTTGTTCCCGCTACGCCAGGTGTAGCGATGATTATTGCCGGATCAAGGCCTGTTACAGAATGGAGTCCCGCAGGTGTGACACCGCCGGTGACATTAATAATGCTCGGCGAAGTACTATTAGTCGCTACTATGAATCCATTCGAAGTTAGCGCGGCCGAAACGCTTGCCGCAATTTGAGTTGGCGTGTCCGCCGCGGTAAATCTAATCTGCCGTCCAACTGGTATACCGGTGACGAATGTGAATACACTTCCTTCTACCGTGAGCTGATCTCCTGCCACGATACTTGCACCGCTTGGCAAATTGAGAACCAATCCGAGATCAAATTCGAAGGTATTCGTAACAGGAAGTCCAATTGGTCCAGGTCCAGTCATCGTAAATGATTCGCCATCATCGATCTGGTCGCCCGAGACGATCGTTAACTCCAAACCGCCACGTAGCGGATCTGCTGATCTAAAGGAGCCTCCCGTACTAAATTCAAACCTTAACTTGACGTCATTCAAACCGGCTAATGCTGCCAACGGGATACGAGCCTGTCTCCATCCGCCAGTATCTCCTGCTTCGTTGGCATCAAAAAGAGTTTGCGGCTTGTAGACTCCGCCATAAACGTCGCTATTCAAAGCATTATCTGGATCGAATTCGTTGTTTGAATTGATGTAGTTACGATCGTCGGCGGCATTGTTGGTGGCTAACAAAACGGAAGTACCATCCGGACGAACGCCATAAACGCGAAATGCATCCAACATAGGCGCATTATCGGTATTAGGACCGTTGGAATTTTCCGTTTCAGCGCGATACGTAAAATACAACATCGGTTTGTCGTCAACCGAATAGGCTCTCAGGTCGATCGAGTTACTTTCAATCGCTCCCGCAGCACCACCAGCAAAGTCATACGTACCAACAGTGCTTGCAGTGTTGTAGATTCGTGTCCAATCTCCAGCAATTGCATTACCACCGGTTGGTTCATAACCAAAGTACAGGCTGTTGTTACCAGCTTGATTGATTCGTCGAGTCGCATCAAAGTTGATTGGTCGACCGTGTCCAGCATCTGCACCACGAGTATTGGAAGTGTGCCACAAATTAACGTCCAACGCAGCGAAATCGATTCCGTTTACCGTGCCTAGTCCATCGGCTCCCGGTGCGATCACGCTCGATGCGGCGCCTGGGAAAACAGCTTGTGGCGCCCCGGTAACATCAAATGCATGAATCTCACCAGTGGCAGTGATTCCAAAAAGCATATCGGCATAAATACCCCCTTCAACGTTGCGTGGACCAGTCGACAGGCCCGTCAAACCAGGTGGAAGTGTTGTCGAAACAAGTGTTGCTCCAGTTCGGAAGCCATTGTTGAAGCTGCCCATCGGCATGCTCCATAGCTCACCAAATTCTGTAACACCGTAGAGAACTCCATCAACTTCAGATAATCCAACGATATCGCCGTTGGCTTGTCGAGTAACGACGATATCGTCGCCGCGACCGTTGTTGTTGACATCCCATGTGTAAGTAGCAATCTCTGCGAAGACACCATATTCGCGGACTTCAGTTCCGGTGCCGCGAGCTCGTCGATCTCCAGCTCGATCCGCGACACCTGGAGGAGATGTTGCTGTGAGCGTATCTGGATTTAATCGATACAGGATATTTTTGTAAGCCGTTGTTTCATCGCCAGGAGTTAGACCGACAATTGCTAGGGGGTTGCCTCCCATGACACTGCTGTCAAACGGTAGACGATTTCCACGCTGTCCAATTGCAAACAGTACCAAAGAGCTTGCCGCTGGTGCGACCGTATCGACGAAACTTAGAGCGGTGAAGATGGTTCCAACTCCCGGCGTCGCATTGTTTCCCGTTCCATTACGAGCTTGCGTGACCTGAAATCCAGCCCCCGTTGCGTTTGGGTACGCTTCATATGTCTGTATGCCAGAATTCACTCGCGTTTGGGCACTTCCATCATGTCGCAATGAAGTGTTAAAACCAATATTTGCGTCATTGGGAGTCGCGGTAACTGCAGCCGCAGATGGTACTTCTGCACCGACGACAGTTCCTGATGGACTGACTGCAATGTCATTTACGAGCGGGTAGTTGAGGCCTTGTCCAAGCTCTGCTTCTCTCGCACCGGTGACTGCGTTCGAGTACAAAAGACGCGAGCGATTACCGGCTGCTGTACGCTCATCGGTTTGTGAAACAAAGAGAGTTACATCCGAAAGATTCAATGGGACAGCGTTCGCTGTTCCACTGAATGCTACTTGTTTTGTCAGCGTAACGCCGGGCTCCAGTACTGGGAAGTTCGCCGTCTCGAAATGATCCTCGGAGATTCGTTGAACACTCGATATTGGTTCAATTCTAAATAGTGGGTTCACTGGGTTTGCTAGAGAGAACTGCTGGAATTGCTGTTCTACGCGACTTGCCGGTGTGATCGCCACAATGTATTCACCATCAGGCAATTCTTGCGCGCCAATAAACGGATCTCGAGGGCCAAACGATCCTCGAGTCAAATCGCTAGCGCTGGATGCGGTACCTGGAGCAGCGCGGTCATCGGCAATATTGGAATCAGTACCAATCAACACAAGCTGGTTACCAGCGGGAGTAACACGGTACACCCATAACGTTGTATCCGGGCGTCCAAGACCGTCTGCGTAATCAACGTCAAAAACGGTACCTAAAGGCAAACTACCCGGTGATTGTATTGAATCACGGCTAATTCGGAATCGATAAAAATCTACATCCGTCGCGTTGTTTATGGTGCCGCTAATCGAAATCGCCGAACGATCACTATTCGCGATATTGCCTAAGTCTTGCGCGGTAGCTGGATCAGTCGAAGTTGTCGATAATTCTCCGTTCTCGCTTACAAGGGGCGAGTGCCCCGGCAAGCCTAATACTTCAATACCGGTGTTGGCATATCGAATATCAGCAAATCGAATTGTAGAGCCCGCTACCTCATCTTCCTGTTGTATTCGAAGCTGTAGCTTATAAGGACCAACGGTAAGACCTTGTGAGACTTGGCTGAGATCCTGAAGTTTACTTGCAGCATCAGTCGGCGATAAATTCGTGCTTCGAACACGAATGAAGTACTTATTCGTAGTGCCGTTAACGCCTGGCAACTGAATTCGTAGTCCCGCATCCAGCGGATTCGTCGCTTGGAAATCCGATGTGGGGGCTACAAATGAACTTTGGTTCATCGGAAACGCTCGACCAATACCGATTAATCCAGGATTAGTGAAAACCGAACCCGCTACAGATTCTTCAAATGAATTACTGCTCTGGGCAATGATTTGCCCAGACTGATTGATCAGTTCAACAACCGAATCTAGAGCCAATCCGGACCGATCGATATCAAACCAAACGGTAGTACCAGCAGTTGCAGTAAAGCTATAAACATCGAGATCGGATTTCACGGCAATCGAGCCAGTAACGGTAAATCCGAGACGAACATTCTCATCACCACCGTTTAGATTCGACGCGAGCGTACCCAGGTCTTGTGCTGAGCCAGGCAAGTCATTTCGATTCTTATCCCCGATCGGGTCCGCTTCCAGTTCGATAAACGTTTCTACGTTTCGATCGTTGCTGTACGGATTCAATCGAATACTACGCCAGTCATTAGGACTTCCCGTAGAAACTCCATCGTTATTCGTGTCTAGCATGGCACGACCTGTCCAATCAAATCCTGCACCCGCAGAGTCATCCGAGATGGATGTCAAGATCACCGGGAATCCGGGCGCCCCGACGATGTGCAAAGACCCGCCAATGCGAGATGCAATATCCAACGGGCGACCGCTCGCCGTAATTCCAGCCGTGTCGCTTGAGAATTTTACAACAAGGCTCTCATCAACCTTGCTCTGAAGGCGAAGGCCACCATAGGTATGGAAGTCTGGAACAACAATTTCACTACCGACAATATGCACAATGTCTGTATCGTCCCAGACCGCTTCTGTCGTGAGTGTTGCACCTCTGATGATCATACCATTGAGAGCGTTACCACCGAGCTCGTTGCTATAAACAAACGGACCTAAGTTCCCAACGTTGTCAAACGTGCGAGCATTTAATCCAGTCGACCGACCGTAATCGCGAACCGAAACCGCTTTCATCGAGTTTGCATCGATACTGATAGCAGCCGAGTTACTATTGTTGCGAATCGTGTTGTTGAAAATCACAGGCTGGCTGGCTACGACTCGGATGACGCTCGCGTCGGTCGGGCCATGGAAATCGCGATTTGATGAGCCTGCAGTCGCATTCCCCTGTGCGTTATTTTCGAGCACTGAATTTGCAATCCGAGCACTAGCTTGTACTATTTCAACCGCATTAAACGTAGCGAATCCACCTGCGATACTGGACGCCCCACCACCGAACGTAATCAACGCCGAGTCGATGTTAATTGACGAGAGATGATTTGCGATGATCCCAGACCAATCACCAGCAACCGCAACGCTTTGTGCTTGGTCATTGTTGGTATCAAAACTGGCACCAGCACCGTAGCGGTCGTCGCGTCGGCTAGTAAAAATCACCGGCTTGGATGAAGTGCCTTCTGCGATGAGATTGGCACCCATCTCTACTTCAATTCGAGAACCAAGTGACTTAATGACAACGCCCGGGTCGACGACGAGACTTGCGTCACGTCGACCACGCTGGAGTGAAGTCGCGGTACTTAGAATAATTCCCGAACCGAGAAGCTTGGTGTTCCCAATATCTGTGTAGGTTGAGTTGTCCCGATCAAGTTCTGCGATTAGATCCCATGTCGCTGACGTTGCAAGCTTACGATACAAACGGCGTCCCACAAATTCACCTGTGGCAGCTGACAAGTTGCTAATCAAGACGGACTGGTTTAAAGCTGTTGGGGTAACCGTGAGCGGAATCGATCCTGGAATACCTTCGTTTCCGTATCGGTCAACGAAAGTCATTTGATAGTTGTATGCTTGGCCACTGCTTAAGGCGCCACCAGCAACTGGAACTAACGTCACGAATGTGAAGTCTGGCCCGACAGTCTCCTTAAATGATCCGCCTGGAGTTCCTTCGACAATGAGATTCTCACCCAACACGTGGGTGATATCTGTATCATTTAGACGCGCCGCTACAGTCAACTTCTTGAGGGTTTGACCAGCTAGTGTATCTATTCGAATAAACAGACCGTTGGTCGAACTATTCGTGATGCGTTGGCCTTGGATATCCGGTCCTATGCGACTGTAATCAGGAACGAATAGCCCTGTGAACTGGTATCGCGGTTCCGTGAACAGAGTTTCCTCGAAGCTGTTAGGATCAGCCGAGATTCCTGCATCCGCACTATCGGTAATTTTGTTATTCAACAGAGTCGGTCGAGCTGACGCGAGATGTATCGGATTGATCCTTCGGCTTTGCAGGCCTTGACCAACAGACCCACCGCCGTAACGAATGTCCGCTTGACCGATATAGTTCAAGAATACCCCTGCAAGCTCGGGCTCGCGTCTACCTTGCTCACGGTCGATATCATTTCGAATCTCAATTCCACCCCAATTTCCCGCAAGTGGAGTAGTGTTCAGGAGATTTGTGTCGATGCCCAGCGATTCATCAAAGTAGGAAGTGAACATCACGTTTCTCGTAGGTGTGCCCAATACCTGAATGGCAGCGCCACTACGATCGGAGGAAGCATCGTCGCTACCAACTAGGATCTGTGTGGATCCAACTTTAACAATCGCCCCCGCATCGATCATTAGAGTGACTCCCTTTGGTACAAGTAATCCTGCACCATCGCTGAGAGTCCCTTTACCTGGGCCTCCGTCGCCAATCTCATAAGCTAGGTTGTCGTTTGTCGTCGCTAGATTCCGATCGTTACCTGAAGAACCAATCAAGCGAATGATGTCCCCAGGTAGAGCGGCAGCAAGCGCACTCGGAATATTCTGGTAGGGATTGCTAAGAGCACCGTTCCCACTTGAGAACGGATTATCCTTGTCCACGAAAATTGTTTTTGGAGTTGTCGTTGGCGGTGCTAGGGCATCAATTGGAGTTGCCGTCCTAAACCAAAAATTGAACTCTCCGCCCGCGATGCCATCCCCGTCACCATCAAACGGAGTTCCGCTTGTGTCGACAATTTGACTTGCTTCGCTTGGACGATAATCGATTCTAAGTTGGTATCGACCTTCGCTGGTTCCGCCGCTCCCGCTACCAGTGACTTGTGGATCGTAATTCTCATTACCACGGGAAGTTACCGCGATGAAATATTCGACTCCAACTTCACCGATAAGCTCTGCGCGAATTAATGAGTCATTGCTGAAATAGTTGTCATTGATTGCGATAACATGCAAGCCAGTCGCGTCGCGCTTAAAGAGCGTCAAATAAGTATCGAGGTCGCTTGCGTCGCTTAGTCGTTCTGCGATAGTTTCAACAACCAATGTCCCGCGTTGCCCTGGTTGCAAATCAAACTTATGGATATCTACGTCACGATTATCGGGACGATGGATGTGTTGTAAGTGCGTCACATCATGATCGCCCGGAAAGAAGAACTCGATAGGATTTCCGCTATCGAGTTGCCCAGTCGAACCCATTACCGTTCCTGAGGGCAGGTCATATGTATGCACCAATCCCAACAAGTGACCGATTTCGTGAAGCGCCACATCGAAGAAGCTTTCACCAAGACCATTATTCCAAGACAAAGCCCCGTTCATGATTGCCAAGTTTCCACCAGCAATCCCCGCTGGGGTGAATGGTGGTGGCGGATTGTTTAATGGGAACATATCGCCGACAACGATAGTCAATCCTTCGGCTGCCGTTTCCAATACATCGATTCCGGCTTGAGCGGAATAGAACTCGAAAATCTCGCGAACTCGTTGCCTTTGATCTGGTGTAATCGATGAGAAAAGGGGCTGTCCGTTCGATCCGAACCCGTAGGACCGTCCATCCGAGAAGTTGTACAAAACCTTAGTTATATTTGGGCTCGCATCCGGGCCACCTCCGAGATGGGTCTCGTCCTGGATGTCACGATGCCCTGGTTCAAAATTGCTCCCAGGGAATTGAAGGTTTAACTGATTCGTTGCAGTGACTGTAGCGGTGGAGTTGATCAATCGCGATGAAGGTCCGCTCAGTGTCCCGATAATGGTCGACGCTGAAGCAAGTGTGTCGCCTGCATCTACTGCGAACGAAGAAACGATTGGTACTTGTGGTGCCAATTGCGTCGCAACGGTTCTGTTCGATCCAATTCGAAGTCGGAAGGTACCGCTTCCACCGGCCAGGGTGTCAAGGTTGTTTGAAAAAGTGAGTACTGCTTTGTCCGTGGTTGGATCGTAAAAAACCGAACTTGGCGTAAAGACCGTATCGTCGTTAGGCGTTATTGAATCATTCGTAAGAATCAACTGATAGAAATTAGTCTGCTCAGCAATCGCCTTCGTCAAATCGTCGTCATTGAAGAATACTTCAATCTGATCTCGTGCTTGCGAAAGGGTTCCGTCTGCTAGCCGTGTAACTGGCTGCGGAACGACGGCAATAATTTTTGTGCCAAGCTCGAGATTGAGAAAATAAGTGTCGCGGTCTGTGCCGGCGAATCGAGGAATCAGGACTTGATCATCGATGCTTTGCAATGCCGGTAGTCCGTGTGCATCAACGCCGAGAATCTCTATTCGATAACGATCATCAGGCAACGCCTCACCGAATCGAGCGACAACAATACTGTTGTTCTCACCGAAACCTAAAAAGGATGGAGTGAGGACAATCTCGTTACCATTCGTAAAATCGTTGTCTCCCCCAGATCGCGTAATGCGTATCCCTCGCAATGAAGCAGGGTCCAATTGTTGTGAGCCACTGAACCGGAAAACAAGTTCTCTTGGTGACTCATTTAGTACGTTTGCGGACGAAACGTTCTTCGCGTTTGGATCAAGGAGCTGTCCTGAGTTAGGCGCGATAGATAGTAATCGTGGTGCTTGAACTCCAACACCATTGTTGATGAAACGGGAGGCAACTAGCTCTAACGTATAAAGCTGAGTTTCAACTCCGGCACCTGAAACCCTTATGCGATAATTCCCATTGCCGGGAATGTCGAACCGCAGCAACTCCTCCATCTGTCCGACGCCATTGGCGTTTACACTTGCCAGCAACGTCCCCGCACCAGTCAAAAGGTCAAATGAAAGATTTTTATTGATTAATGTGTCCACCGGACCAGTCGCCCCGCCCTGAGGCCCGACGATGTACTGCTGGCCAACAGGTGTTACGCGAATCGTGAGGCGTCCGGAAGATAACGTTGAAAAGTTATAGTTATCGATATCGCCATTTCGATCAATTGAAACAATCGAATTTAAGGTTGTGCGACCATTGGCAATGACACCCAAATCATGGGGTGGATCTCCAAGTACTTCTTGAGCATCTCCGTATAGGGTCTGCGCTGCCAGAATATCGTCGTGTTGAGGGCCACGGTACGCTCTTGATACGAAGGGTTCCATCAGTTTTGTCTGATTGGACGGAATCACGTGACCTAAACCGATACCGTGGCCAGCTTCGTGCATAAGCACGTTGAACAGCCCGAGGCTGTTACTAGTTGTGTTATTGTAGAAGTTGTCAGCCGTGTCGATGATCATGTCACCATCGAGACCGCTTGCTCCACCCGCATTGGGGTAATAATTAACAGCGAGAATGTTCGAGTTGCCATCGATATTACGACCGCCAATTCGAACGTCACCACGAACACCACTTACGCCGCGACTAGCGCCATTGATCGGACCTCCATCATCCTGAGGCTCATAAACAAATGTGATTCCGCTTAATTCCGACCAGCGATCATAAGCACTTTTGACAATTGCGAACCAAGGCCGATTGCTAAGGGGCCCCGTACCACCGCCGTAGATTCCATCCAGGAACGCAACCACGTTGCTGTTGCCTGAGCCAAGAATACCTGTGTCATAAGGTGTTCCATCCGGAACGATACTCCAGCTAACGGTTGCCGGATCTCCTTCGTTGGGGCTACTCCCGCCTGTGGGGGTTGTCCAGCGTTCACCGGGCAAGTTTATCGGACTGCTTAAAGCAGATCTGGATTGCGACAAGGGAGCTGTAGTCGTGGAACTGGTGCGACCCGAAAGTCTATCTATCCATTGCTGTACGTAGTCGGCAGAGGTCCCTTGTGCGAAAACGCCGCTAGCTCGCATTACGTTACTAGGTGAGACGGGTAGATCGGTAACTACTGAATTCGCAATACCGCCCCCCACGTTCATCAGATAGGTCGTCTGCGCTCCCGACGATAGCATTAGCGGAATACCGAGTGTGTTGCGAACAGGCTGCAAGCTCCCCGCTCCAGAGATCTGAATGCGATAGAGATCGTTTGGAAGGGGATCTTCGAATTGTGCGATGACAATTTGTTGCGTTTCACCGAAGCTAAACGATGTTGGATTGACTTGAATGAAGGGGCTAGTAGCAAAACTACTATCAGCATTCCCTTCGCGCTGAATTGTGATCCCGGACAATGAACTAAAATCAATTGCTTGTGTTCCATCAAAGCGAAAGATCAGTTCCGACGGTGACACACTGAGTTGGTTAGCCAAGACACCGGTTGCATTTGGATCAAGTGTGATACCGTTATTAGTTGCCAACGATAGCAATCGTGGGCCGCTATCTCCAGCCATGAGTTCGCGTCGTTCGAGTCCTTCGACGAGCATTTTGCGAAACGCTTGCCGAAGCTGACTCTTACTCTTGCTTAACACATTGCCGAGAGAACTGAGAGAATTGCGTACCATAGCGAGAAGGCCCTTAGCCATAAACAAGCGAACTATTGATGAACTTCAATATGCCTGAAATTGTAGTTGGAAGGAAGTTATGATTCTACTGGTCATTTTTGCCAAGATTCGCGAGGAACCATAGCGAATGAAGGTCTGAATAACATCAGACAAAATTATGTTTAGGATTTGAATTCGTTGACTAATCAATCGTTCTTCTGGAAAAGCCAAAACTTGTCGACCTCTCCAGTGTCGACAAGTATTGGTTCTGCAAATTGCTCTCGGACATTAAGTTCCCATCAGAGAAGTATCAAGCTTTCCTTCGCTTCAGGAAGCTGTCGTGTTAAAAAGATCTGAAATCGCTTCGTCAAACGCTGATTGGTTGTTCGAAAGTGTGTCCGCTAAAAAATCGTAATCATCGTTTGAGTCGTCGGAATCAACGCTCAAGATGTCCGACATCGCAAGATCAACTGCCGATGTGCTAGAGTTCGTTTGAACGCTGCTTGCGATCGGTAGAACGACTTCTGGAACATCTTTCATTGGCACCAAGCTATTGCCGACTGTTGCCGTAGAGGTCGACCAAGTCGACATGATGGAAACGATAGGTGCGGCGGCTAGGATCGATCCGGAGGACGAATCTACCAAACCTTCACCCTCGGCATTACCTCCTTGTGTTCTTGCATTGAGGAAGTTGATGACCTGAATAATGTCGGTCGGAGTTATCAACATGTCCCCGTTGACGTCTCGGAACGGAGGCGGATTGTAGGTGACAAATGGGACCCGTTGTTCCGCATTGCGATCATTCAAATAGTTGATGATCAACAAGGCATCGATCGGCGAGACAAATCCGTCTGCGTTAACATCCGGCGATGAGATTCCCGCACCAACGGCGAATTGCCATCGTGTGTCAGGATTCTGATGCGGCGATCGAATCAACGCGGTGAAGTTCAATGTCACTGTCGTTTCACTGCTCGGTGCATTGAACGAATCACGAGCAATGTAGGTAAAGCTATCAGACTGACCAACCACAGCGCCGAAGTTAGGAGCGTAAGTGAAAGTTCCATTCGGATTGAATGTCAAAACGCCTCGCGTCGGTTGACGAACTACGCTTGCTGTAAACGTATTCCCCTCGACATCCGAATCGTTCGCAAGAACTCCGTTGTCACCTGTGGTAACGGTTACCGAACCAGTTGCATCGGTAGCTCGCAAGACAAAGTTAGCTGGGACGCTATACGTATCGGCTACTGTTGTTGGAGCATCATTCACCGCTGCCACATTCACTGCGAACGTTTGAGTCACAGGTCCATTTCCGTTGTTAGCCGACACCGTAATGGTTGCCGTACCGAAGGCATTGGGTTGCAGAGTCAATTGCAATACGCCATTGACAACGCTCGTTTGGACGAGACTCGGATTTGAGGAACTAGCAATGTATGTTAGTCCCGAAGCAGGCGAACCTAAATTATCCGGATTGACGAAATGGGTAGGAGCCAAAGTGATATTGATAGGAGAAGCATCTTCGTTGACGTTCTGTCCGGGAATCGGCGACGTCGACTTGGCTGGATCCGCTACCGGAGTAACCACAAGTGTTAGTGTGTTAGTGACACTAAGACCATCTCTGTCTGTCGCTCGAACCACAATGATCGCAGTCCCGTTTTGGTCTGCTAAAAGCGGCAGAAGCAATTGGCCTGTACCTGAAACCGACGGAGTCACCAAGCTTGCGTTGCTGTTGCTAACGATCGAGTAGGTTAGTACGTCACCGTTTCCAAAATCTGGATCGGTGAAGAAGTTACTTAACACGATTGGCGTAACCACAGTATCTTCGGCAACGGTAACTGTTCCGAGCGGAATTAACTGCTGTGGAGCATCGTTAACGTCCGTTACCGTCACGGTGACGATTCCAACGGCTGTTGCCGGTGGTATTCCTGTATCCGTGATTGTATAGGTAAAGGTGTCAATGCCGTTAAAGTTAAGCTTAGGCGTATAGACGACGTTTCCGTTTTGGATTGTGACGGTTCCACCGGCAGCGCTAGTGATGCTAGTCGCATTGTTTGGACCGAGTCCAGTCAATGCTACGGTTTGGCCCGCCTCGTTAGGATCAAGTCCGTCTGAAGCTGCATCGTTGCTGGTGAAGAAACTAAACGGTAGTGAACTTGTCGTGTCTTCCAATGCATTCGGAGTCCATACATCTGGACGAGCAACAGGAGGTGTGTTTCGATCCGATACATTGATGAAGAACCGACCAACCGTTGCTCGTGATGGATCGCCATTGTCTGTCACTTGATAGGTGAACGAATCAACGCCCACGAAATTCACCGGAGGTAAGTATTCGTAGGTGTTTGTCGTCGGATCAAATGTAATCGTCCCACCAGCGACGGACGGCGAATTAACGCCGAGCGTCATCGTTTGGTTCGACTCATTCGCTGGACCAGGAGTGTTGCCTGCATTCAGATTACTTGCGGAAATTGTGAAAGGCTGATTCTTGAATATCGTGGTCGACTTATCTGGAACCACTGGTGGATCGTTAACAGCAGCGACCGTTAACGTTACCGTTCCGAAGGTCAAGCTACCTAAGACCCCGTCAAATACTTGATAAGTGAACGAGTCATCGCCGAAGTAATCCGGTACAGGAGTGTAAGTGAACGATCCATCAGCGTTCAGTACAAACGCAGCGGCGTGGCTAGGGCCAACCACTTGTCGAACCGTGAATCCAACTCGACTTGGATTAGGAAGTACGTCATCTGGATCGGTCACTCGAGTAAGGAGTCCATTGGATACACCGACATTCAATACGTTATCTTCGGCGATAATGTAGTTAGTATTCGAAGCAGAAGGTGGGTTTCCACCTACGACGGTAATCGAATAGTCTTCGACTTCACCGTCACCTGCAAGTCCCGTTGGTAGCAAGACGGGCGCACTACTAAAACGGAATCTAGCAAAAGCGTTTACAGGAACCGTTGGAACCGGGGCCGTCGGGGGCACCGTGATTGCGATGGTTTGAGTGAGCTTATCTGACGTAAACTCGAGGAAGTTCTGAATTGGTGCTCCCAATCCAAGTTGCGCTAGCGAGTTGTTAAAGTCGATCTGTTCATTTGGATCGTCCCAATCACCATCGCCATTGAAGTCGAACCAAGCACTTAGGAAGCCCGGGCCGGACGCAGTGACAGTTACGTTCGTGGTAATGTTGCGATTAAAGATCGGGCTAGCACCTGAGATTGGAATTGCCGGAGAAGCGAACGTGACTCCGTCGTCACCAAGATCGCCGTTACCGGCCGATGTGATTGTCGCATCAAACTCGCTCGTAATAAGCGTTCCCAATCGGACACCGCTCACGCCGCGAATGATTTCTTGGCTCACCGGAATCAAATCGATTGGTCCGGTTGTGGTGATAGTGGTTTGTGGGACGTCAAGTGCCGTCCTTGTTCCGATGAAGGTCAGTTGGTACCGAACGTTTGCACTGCCGCTTAATTGAGGTAGCAGCTCGACTCGCACATTTCCAGTTCCAATGGTCGTCAGATTTTCAAGGGCAGTTTGGACCGTTTGTGCCGAAGCGTTCGCAGGGAGCGCGACGGTCGACTGTCCGCCGTGAGAGAGGGTAAACGTCCCGGTTAGTAAATTGCCTACATCCCATCCTACTTGTTGAACTTCACCGTTACCGATGACAACGTGTCGTGCTCCATCGCTATTGAAGACCGTTGGGTATCGACCAGGAGCATTTGTGAATGGATCTGGTGCGTTTGCAAAATCCAACATGGTACCCGGCATCAAAATGGTGAACTGGGTTTCATCGTTTTGACGAGTCGGTTGCAGATTGTTGTCTGCCAAGTCCTGAATTCCACGGAGGAAATAGCTGCTGATATCAGTGCTAACCGCGGTTGCATTGGATACGAACAGCGTTCCACCTGATCTAACGTTGGCCGATAGAGTCGTATTCGCAGTGTTATTGATCGCATTGACGATCGCAGCACGCATGTTCGATTCATTGAAGCTTGGGTCTCGAACGAATCTAACTGCTTGAGCACCTCCCGATACACCAGCACGAGCTAGGCTAGGAGCTGCCGTGAAATTGTAAACGAACCTTGCTGTATCGTTCGTGCGAACCACGTTAGTTGCGGCACCGTTGTTATCCAATGAGGACGCCGTTGTTCCAAGGTTCGACGAATTCAAGGTACTTACAATCGCAGATGCAACTTGTGCTTGACTAGAAGCGTCGCTGTAAGCGATTGGTATGCGCCCTAGAGTTGTTCCGTTATTCAACGAGATATTATCAAACTCATAGGTTATGGTTTGAGTTCCGTTACTTACGGTAAAGAACTCTCCGTCGATCGGGCCACCTCGATCAACTAATAGACCGCTCGACTGCACTTGTACCGCCCCGTCAGGCAATACACCCAGTTCTACACGACTTCCAACAGGTATAACTCGTGTAGTTAGTAACAATCCGGATGTGTTGATCGCTGCCGAAATCAGTCCGGCGATCGCACTGCTGGAGTCCGCGACTGAGTAGTTAATCACAACGTTGCCAGCAGCCGATGGCCCGCTTGAGTTGCGGTCGAACTCGAACACCCGAGTCACCAAATTGTTGGTTATTGAGAATGTTGAGTTATCTGCGATACCCTGACCACCTGCTGCCGGAACACTTAATCGTAACGAACCATTCACCGTTAGCGTTGTTGCCGACGTTACACCAGGCAGACCGAAGATTCCGATGTTCGATCCGGTTCGAGTGATCACTGTAGATGTAGTACCACCAACAGCAATGTTTCCGCTTCCTAGGTGAACTGGTTGCAAATTAAGTCCAGGAGCTGTCCTGATTGCATTGGCTAGCAAATCGCCAATCTCATCTTGTGTTGCTCCTGGGGCAAGCAAGATTTCAATTCGATCTGGTTGCAATGGATCGGCAGGCACAGTCAACGTTTGAACAAAGACGAACTGCTTCGTCACGTTGCCGTTGGTGATCGATACGGTGTCAAGCGCAGTCAGGTTCCTAGCAATGCCCGAGGCGGATAGAGCTGAAGGTCGTGATGGAACAGGACCAACCGCCAGCGAAGGCGGAAACGCGACGCTACCTGTCGATGGAAGTCCTAGGAAGACAACCCCAGGATCGTTCACCAAGTCGATTGTTGTGCCCAAGGTTAGCCCTGACGCAGCGATTGCATTACTTATTGCAATCGCAACATCGTTTTGCGAGAAGGCCGCACTCAAGTCAATTGCTGTGTTACCAGCCGAAACCACAGAATTTGTGTCAAATTCGAAGCGGACTAGTGATACACCATCAAAAATTTCAAGCAAATCGCCATCAACAACTCCTCCGACTTGAGCGCCGGCACTTGGTACGACGATCGCAAGTGTCGAAGAGGGTTGCGAGAAATTCGTTCCCAAGGAAGTGAGTCGAGTCGAAGTTGCTGCACCGATAAAGATGTTTACAAGCTCAGTACCAACTTGCTTCGCTGTGATTCCAATGCTTGCAGATTCAGCTACGAGTACTGCAAGGATCTTATCGGAAAGAGTCTTGGCGTTGTCGGTTGTGAGGAATGGGACACGAATCAATCGATCGAGTGAAGGTGCTACCGGGTTAGTTGTTGACAGAACGCCATCGCTGTCCATCTCGAAGAAGATAGACCGGGACGGTACCGCGCCTTGAGCAGGCAATCGCAGACTGAAAACAGACCCATCGGAAATACCACCAGGTCCTGCTCCTACCGAAGGAATATTCAGAGTGAGTCCTTGAGGCAACTGAAGTCGGTAACCGCTATCGTATTCGAATGTGACAACGCCACCGTTGCTGTCGGTGATTGTGAATTGATCTCCGTCTGCAACTTGCTCGCCCGAAGTTGGGCTTACAACAAAGCGATCTCGGTTGTTAAGAGTGATTTCGAAGACGCGATTGTTTTGCCAAACACCTGCAAGAGGCGTAAGAATGATTTCTTTTGTCGTTGCGTTGTAAGCAAACGTGTAATCGATTCCCTCTCGAAGTGTTCGACCGTTGTCGCTAATCGTTACGTTAGCACCAGGCAGCCGAACCGGTGGTTGGTTTGGACCGACAACCGTATCGTCATCGATACCAATTCCAGGGAACGGATCGGATGTGCTGAACGAATCCGAAAGCTGAATTCGGAATTCCGGATAAATGCCGCTTTCTAGCTGTACAACCGAAGCCGTCGGATCTTTGTCTAACAAATTGGAATCATTGTCGATTGGATTAAGCAGTCTAGCGGTAGGCCCAACTGTATCAGCGCGATCCAACGCACCACGGTCCTTGAAGACGTTGCCGCCCAAACCTTGAGGTGGGGATACATTCGGATCGTCAACACGAAGCTGCCCGAGTGCGTCACGGTTCGGAGCGAGAACTGGTGATGGAGCAAGCCCTGCCCCTGCCTTGACCGCTGCGAAACGGGAACGTTCAACGAGGGAATCTATTGAACTATCGATGACTCGAGAGCCAGCAGCAGGTAGGTACCTTCCTGCTTGTGGATTCACAAGTAGCTGATCGGTATTTGCTGCTACAAAGTTGAAGTCAGCTTGTGTATTGGGGACGTTCGTTGCTCCTGGAGCAATCCCTTGGATTCCAAAAGTTTGGCGATTGGCCGCGACAGCTGTCTCAAGATATTGGTAGACGTTTCCACCAACAATGATTTCCGCAGGCTTCGTGTTTCGGTCGACCGCGGTAGGACTTACGGCTCCGAACGCAATCGGCTGAGCTGAAAAATAGTTTGTCGCGCTGGGCGGAAGCGAGCGGGTTTCTTCACGCACAATCGGGGATTGAACGTTGTAGAAAACGTTATTCAAAATCGTTGGTGAGGCTCCACGGCTTACAAGAATGCCGCTTTCAGGGAGTAGCTGATCAAGATTATTGTTCGAATCGATATCTGGATCGACGCGAATGTTTCCACCATTACTGTCGATTGCTGCTGCGTTGCGAACAACGACAAACTTTTCGGTTGTTCCATCACCTTCGGCAAACGTTACCCCAGTTCCAAAGACTTCGCCGCCAGTACCTCCAACGACGCTACCACGGGGATCGTGACCAATGCCTTGAGCAGAGTGTTTAACACTCAAGCCCGGTGATGGAGTAGTTACACCGTTTTGAGTGACAGTGAGGCCAACATAGAATCCATCTAAACGAGCAGGGAACAATCTTAGGCCAGGCTGAACACCGTCAATTCCGCCGAGGGCAGTTGCGGACACAGCGCCAATCGGATTTGCATTTGCAAACGATCCGTTAGGCAATGACTGGGTATTCGTAAGCCCAGAGTTATTGATTGCCTTCGCAATGGATCTTGCAACATCTGCCGGTCTGTAGGTGTCGTCAATAAATACTGGAATGTTTGTACCCGTATAGATTGGATTGAATGTAAATTCAAACGTCCGCGATGTTCCGCCAGTTGCGAGATCCGCAACTTGGAAAATCGTAAAGGTGTCACCTTGTTGGTAGTTATTCGCGTTCTGAGCGGTGATCGTAAACTCTTGTGGGTGTGCAACAGTTAGAGAAATCTGATACGTACCTGTTGATGAACCTGCAGAACCAGACGAAGGAAGTTGTGGGTTGAATGAGGCGTTACCAGCTGCACTTACCGCGGCGTAGTAAACGCCGGGAGTTGTTGCGGTGTAATCAATGTAAGGATCAATCCCAACCGTTTCGCCGGGAGCCGCAACGTTGTTTGAGACAGTGTTCCCACCTCCTAGGTTGACTCGCTGGCCACTGGCATTGAACAATTGAAGAATTGTGTCAACTGCAGTCGCTCCAGCTGTATCAATGTTGATGCGAACCCGGTCACCGGTGTTCATGTAGAACTGATAGAAATCGACATCTCGCGTGCCGTCAGCAACCGATGCGTTATCACCGATTCGGGCTGTCATATTGAAGCTTTGTGGGTTGTGCGTTGAACCTTGCTCGGTTCTTACTGCATTCACTAGCGTGTCATTCGGCTCGTTAACAGTCGTATTAATCCCATTATTTGTGTCCGGGTTAAAGCTTGCGCGGCCATCGTTGCCGATTACAGTATTGTTGATAATTCTTGCGAAAGGTTGCGGGCTATCTGCTTTGTCGACTCGTTGAATAATCCAAGGATTCGAACCGCGTTGACCTTGATAGTAAACGTTTGAGAGCCCTTCAACAAAAAGCGCCGGACGATTCGCCCAATTGAGACCTGGATTATCGGTGAGATAACTTCTTTCGACTAACGCGCCTGTCGGTAAAGTCCCAAAAAATTCAGGAACAGGCGGTAACAGCGACATGGCAACCGTCGCCTTCACATTCTGTGTTGTTCCGTTTGTAACAAGAATACTTCCAAGGACTGCGTCTCGAAGAGCGTGAACCGTTTCGAGAGCCGAATAACCCCATGCGTCTGTAATGTCACGTAGATAGGGCGATCCGGTATCTTCTCGGTAGTACACAGGAACGTTGCTAGCTCGCACTCCATTTCCTCCAACAGCACCGCTTCCAAAGTTTGGTGCGCCGGTTCCGGCACCGGCCATATCATCGAACTCGAAGCCTACGCGAGTTCGGTCGGAATCAAAGATAAACTGGTCGCCATCATTAACAAAGCTTCCAAAGTGACTGCCGACGGTGTTTACTGAAAGGCTACTGTCGGTCACCGGAATCGTAAACGGTGTGATCATCCAAATTGGCGTTTCGCCGGCAACACTAATACCGCCAAGGCCGCCTCTATCAAGCACGTTGTTGGTAATAACAACTCCTGTTGTGAATCCACCGATCAAGTCAGCATTCAATGTCGGAAGATTTCGAGCGGGTCCTGGTGAACTTCCAACTAGTCGAGGTCTTGCCTGGATGATCGCGTCAGGATTTCGAACCGACCCATTGTCAATCAAATCACCGGTTATTGAATAAACATCGATTAGATCGCGAGGATCATAGTCGGCGAGCCCTGCTTCGGACCAAATACCGTAATCGCGGGACTCTCGAATAAAGTTACCTGCGATGATGATTTGCCCTTGGTCTCTCGCGATATTCGCATCACCATTTCCCGCGAATTCCCGCAACAATGCGCCGGTAAATGCCGGATCAGTAGCCTTTTTGAAGTATCCACTAACCGAGTTCGCGTTGAACAGATTCAGCGAGTTGCCTTGCAGCGGTCCCGTAGCCGTTCCGTCTACGCCTGCCGCTCTCACGGTGAATCGCGACTGAACTGAAGGACTATTAATCGCATCTCGGATCGTCTGCGCAATTGCGCTTGCTGTGCTAGTCACCGTAGCGGAGCCGACCGGGTTGGTTTGAACAACGATCGCGACGTTTCCAGGCTGAACGATTCCGTCTGACGTGAATTCAAAAGTCAGGCTCGATACCCCATCGGAGATTGCGAAAGTATCTCCATTTATTCTAGGGGTGCTCGAATCGCCAGCGACGGTCCATCGCGACGGTTGTGCCGTCACAATTGTCGGTACAGTGATTGCAAGACCATTGCCATCCCGGTCGTTGGTGTCAGCAAGCGTCGGGGCAGTGACGCTACGAATTTCCAATTGGTAACGACCCGCTTGTGGTGTGGTATTTAAAATCGGTGGAGCAACAAACAGCGGTATCGATGATAATCCGTTTCTGGAATCATAATTGGCTTGTGACTTTGCTGCGGCGGTAACGGTTTCACCTCGTTCTGCAAATCCCACGATTAGATTGTCGACAGTCGCTGTGGATACGGCAACGTTGGATGTAAAGATAAGTCGAACGTTTGATTGGCCTGCATGTTGACGGAGATCTACCTTCGCTTGATTACGTGTTCCGTTAGTTCGCAACGCACCAGTTAGGAAGGTTGCAGGAACGGGAGCACCTGAAGATTGCACAGTAACGGTGTAATCGTTGGCTATCAGCGCATATTCAAAATAAGCCGCTGGCAGATCACCAGCCGAATAATTACTGAGGTCAAAATTAACGATTTGCTGGGCGCCAATAGGTCCCGGGATATTCAATGAACCGGTACCCAATGTGTCCAGTTGAGGTGTGGACAATCGAGAGAACGGAGTTCGTATCGCAACAGTATCTGCATAACTTACTAAAACGTTAGTAATGGTCGGCAGAGCGCCAGTCGTCGGAGGTGTAATCGCCGCAAATCTGATCGAAACGAACGTACCGGCAAATGGAGTCAAGTCGAGGGTAAAGATACCGGAACCCGCGATCGGATTGTTAGTCCCGACCGCCGGTTGTCCTGCTTGATCATAAGGCACACCGTTGATAAAGACGAAGTAATTTGCCGCTGCGGGAATACTCGTGTAATTGAAGGTAAGCGTCGGTGTTTGAGATGGAAGTATCGGTAAGAGGTCTGCAAGATAGAAGTTCGATCTTGTCGTATCCACCTCGGAAACGAAGAGAACAGAACCTTGATTGTTAGGGCTAATCTCAGTCGGGATACGGTTTGATGCGGTGACAGCAACTAAGTATTCCCCGGTTCCCAATGCGGCTGCGTTGATAAAGGGATCGTTGATTCCTAGCGAACCTGATGTCAACTCGGTCGTTGCAGTACTCGAGAGCGGTAGACGTTGGTCGTCGGCAATATTGCTGCCTTCACCGAAGTATATTAACTGCCATGATTCGTTTCCTGGGGTGGTATCGACGAGTCGATATACCGAGAGATTGGTATCTGCGCGATTCAAACCATCCGCGTAATCAATATCGAAGACAAGATTCTTGGTCGCACCAGTAATCGGGTTCACTAGATCTTGGTCTGTCAGACTGAATCGGAAGAAGTCGGTATCGGTTGCAGTGGCCAAGTTTCCGGCGACGCTTAATACGCCTCGATCGGAAGCCGCGATGTTACCGATGTAGTCCGGTCGTGCGGCTGTCGAGTAAAACTGGGGGTTGAGGAAGCTTCCGCTGGTTTGATAGCTCCAAGGATTGTTGTTGGTAGAAACTAATGTCGGAACCGTTGCTGTAGTTCTGGTCGTCGCAATAGCAGCCGTAGCAGCTTGTGACTCGCTTTCACTTGCTTCACCTAGCAAAGGAGAGCTAGCTGGCAAGCCGCGAAGGTGAATACCGTTCGTTGCAAACCTAATATCTGCACCGGTGATGATCGAGCCAGCAACTTCTTGTGCCTCACGAAGTCGGACTTGGATCTCATACGTTCCAGCGGTGATCCCTGCCGAGAAATTATCGATGTTGGTTGAGTTACTTCGCACACGGAAAAAATAACCCGTTCGAGTATTCGTTGGACCAGGTAAGACGACTCTGAATCCCGCATCACGCGGATTAGTAGTACCGTCTTCCTTTAAAGATCCGTCTGCATTACGTCGCACATTGCCTACAAGTTGCTTGGCGAGCGATTGAACACGATCACTTGCGATAAGCAACGGATTCGTGAAGATTCCTGGCAATCCCGCACCTTCATCGGTGCTATTGTTACTTCGCGCGATAAGCGTTCCATTTGCATCCAACAACTCAACTACCGTATCAAGGGTGAACGTCGTGTGATCGATGTCGAACCAAACTTCGGTTCCAGCTACGCCCGAAAAACTGTACACATCAACATCTTCTGGTTGATTGAGTATCCCCTTGATTACGAATCCGAGTCGTAGGTTTTCATCGGAGGCGGATGCATCTGCAGCAAGGCTGCCCAAAACTTGTGGGTTCTGAGTCGAACCGTTAGTTCCAGGTGCAACAATATTGGTTGGCTCGGTCTCGAGGGTAAACGCGACGTTTCGATCATGGCTGTTTTGGTCCAGCATAACGCCTCGCCAATCGCCAGGTCGAGCGATCGTAGCAATGCCGTTGTTATTTGTATCTGTTTGCGGAGTACCATCTGGCCTCAATCCTGCGCCGACACTATCGTCGCGAAGACTGGTTAACACTACCGGGAATCCAGGCTGACCAACAATGTGAATTGTTCCGCCTACTCGATCGTCGATACTAGACTTGGTTCCACGTGCGGTGAGTCCTGTTCCGCGAAGTGGATCAAAGTTTGAACCAGCACCAATCATCTTTACGACAAGAGATTCGGTCGACGAACTTTGGAGTCGCAACCCACCTTCATGTTGTAGGTTCTCGACGAATATTCCATCGTACAAGACGTGTACGATGTCGGTGTCATCCCAAACGGATTCTACGGTCAATGCATCGGATGGAAGCTGGCCATTATCGATATCCAAAATGGTCGTCGCCGTGTTTCGGCTGCGATCATCGGCACGAATCTTGAGACCGTTTAGATCATTGTTGTTAAAGCTATTACCGCGGAAAAGAGGTCCTCGGTTGTTGTCAAGTGTTGTTACCCGGTCGATCGAACCGGTCATACGCCCCGTATCACCTTGAAGATCATTGTTCATCGAGTTGACGTCGATACTGATCGCCGCCATTCGAAGTGGGTTCAGATCGTTCGTCAAGGTGCTTGTGTTTGAATCAAAGAAGTTATTGAGGAAAACAGGGCTGGAACCGCGTACAAGAATTGTTGCTGGCTCGTTGGCAAGTCTTCCGAATCTCGCTTCAGGGCCTTGGCCTCCCACGCCGGTAGCGTTATTTCTGAAAGTTGAATTTGCAATCCGCGCGTCAGCTTGTTGGATCTCCAAAGCATTAAACGATCGGAATGTACCATCAATACGAGTGACACCGCCTGCAAAGGCGATCGTTGTATGATCAAGCGAAATGCTGGCACCTGGCGCAACAAAAATCCCACCCCAGTTACCCGCAGTCGGCAAGGAAAGTCTACGATCGTTGTTGGTGTCAAATGTTCCACCTGCTCCAGCAGAATCATCGAGCTTGCTAGTGATGGTAATCGGTAGGTCTTCGGTACCTTCTGCGAGTAGCTGTGTTCCGTGTCCAAGCTCAATTCGAGAACCCTCGACCTTCAGCGTGATACCTGGATCAATTACCAAGGACGCATCAAGTCTCGACCGAATGACTGACGTAAGACCAAGCGTTTGCAACGTACCATCGGTGCCTGCTGGGTTTTGTCCTCTATCTAGTACCGTTGTTTGACCTTGTGCAAGCCTCGCAACCAAATTGTATGGCCCCACTCCGCCGGTGCTACTTCGATAGAGACGGACCGATGTGTAAGCACCGAGAGCTGGCGAGATCCCCTGAATGGAAATGGCGTTGTTCGCACCATTCAAAGCAAAGTTCGGTGTCGCTTGTGATGGAACGCTCTCGTTTCCGTAAATGTCCACAAAGGTAACGATGTAGTTATAGATACCACTTGCCAGAGATCCACCTTGGGCGGCTGAAACTGTTGTGAACTGAACCGACGGGCGTGAAACGTCTTGAATACTTCCGCCGGGAGTTCCCTGAATCAGCAGATTTTCGCTGAGCACGTGCGTGACATCAATATCGTCGAACCGCCCTGCAACGGTCAGACTTCGTGGCGCGTCGGCTGGCAGCGTCGTGATCTTTACGAACAACCCGTTGATGGAGTTATTCACCAAGCGATTGTCATGGATACTCGGGCCCACTCGGTCGTAATCTGGCGTGAATGCTCCTCGAGCTTGATACTGTTTGTCTGTAAACAGCGTCTCATCAAAACTGTTCGGCGAGGCGCTGAGGGCAGCGTCTGCGCTATTGGTGATTGTATTGAAGCTGATTGTCGGTCTACCATCGACAATTTGTATCGGGTTCACTGCTTGTTGAACCGAATCGATAACCACGCCACCGCCTCCACCAAATCGAATGTCGGCAAAGTTGATGTAGTTTAGGAAAATCCCTTCTTCTTCTTTATCAAATCGAGCTGCAGCGCGATCGACGTCACGTTGAAGGATGATTCCACCCCAATCACCGCTCGCCGGTGTTGTCGATGGCCCGTAGGTATCTCGCCCAAGGGTTTCGTCTAACCAAGACGTAAAGAATACGCTACCAGGAACATTCTGCCCTGCCGCGTTCTTAACGACGGCATTATTTTGGACAAGGACTGGAGTTCCTAGAACTTGAAGGTTCGAACCACTTCGGTCAATACCAGCGTTAGAGCTACCAACGGCGATTCGTGATCGTCGCGATTTGAATATCGCTCCAGCATCAATCATTGCAATAACGCCCTTGGGTACTTCCAGAGCAGCGCCATCGGAGAGCGGCGCGTTACCGATAAGCCCGATACCAAATTCGTAAGCGAAGTTATCTCCTGTCGTTGATAGGTCGCGATCATTACCGCCGTTTCCAACGATTCTTACAATATCGCCTGGAAGAGCAGATCCAAATGCGTTAGCAACAGCGGAACCTTGGATGTTGTTAAACGGATTTGTAAGAGATCCATCCGCATTCGGACCGGCCAACTTGTCAACGAAAATTGTCTTACCGGCAATGTCCAGGATGGTAACTGCAGCGGGTACACTAAAAGTTCTCTCGCCTACGAGAGTAAATGCCGTGGTCGATCCTACATTTAATGTTGCGGCAATGCCTGTTTGCGTGGTTAGAGAATTGATTGCACTTATCAGGCTTGCTGTCATCTGAGCAGGTGTTGACGCAGCGGTGTAATTAATCCGTGTATTGCCAACGCCAACAGTGCTATCCACACTGAACTCGAGCCGACGGGTAGCGCCATTGGCACCTGTTATCGATATGACCTGTCCTTCCAGGCTTGTCGAACCACCAGCATTCACCGAAACGATTCGGTTTTCTGGACGAGTTTCGAACCAGAAATTATAGACACCGCCCGTAATACCGTCGGTATCGCCGTCAAGCGATTGCGATTCATCTCCAATAAACCTGGTGTTTGTGTCGGTGATAGTGTCTGTCGAGTCGGTTTGAGCTCGGAAGGTAACACGCAAATCGTACGCTCCCTCAGATCTTCCGCCCTTTCCACTACCAGGGATGGTCGGATCATACTGGTCATTTCCGGACGCGCTAACGCCAAGGTAATAAACGCCGGAACCAAGTGAAAGACGAAGCAAAGAGTCTTCGCTGAAATAGTTATCGTTTTGAGCGAGCAGCGTCATACCGCCACCCTGCAGGGTAATCGGTGAGTAGGTGATTTCCGTAGCACCGATTACTGTGCTGCCTGCAGTAGCTGGTGAACCCGGTGTTAACGAAAACGACACCAACGCCGTTACGTTTGGATTGCTTTGCAGCGCAGCCAATAGTTGAGCGATCGTCGTCTCTGATCCTGGAGTCGAATTCAATTCAACCTGTATAAGATTTGGACTTACACGAATTATCGTGTTGTTTGTATAACCAGGGGCGGTTACGGAAATTGCGGATCGTGAAACTGCGATTTGAACGTTGTTCCCAAGTCGGCCTGGAGCAACCGCGGTAAACTGGATTCCTAATCCATTTGTTGCACCGAAGTTAGCGATTGCGGTCGCTTGTTGCTCTTTGTAAAGGCGCAGGTAAGTGTCTAGCGAACTGGATTGAGCACCACGTTCTGCAAAAGTTTCAGCTTCTAATTTACCCACCCGGCCATCATCGTTGGCACCGAAATCAACGACGAATCGGTAAAGATCGATGTCGCTGTTATCTGCTTGGTGAATAAACTGACCGTGAAGAATATCCTGTGTTCCAGGAAAAATTGATTCGAGATTGGAAGTCCCGCCATTCAAATTAAGGAATGTGTTGTTGAGCGCAAGAAGTGTCGACGCCGGAAGATCGCCCGCATGGGTAAGACCCAACATCATTCCGATGCCCGTCATGACGTGGCGATAGTAGTCTTCTCCATAATTTTCGTTCCATGCTCGGCTAGCGTCCAATACCAATAGACCGCTTTGGAAGGTTGGATCGATCCTGGCCCCAAAGTTCCTAGTTGCCTCTTGCTGAATTTGAGTACCAGGAACAAACGTGTTCAAGACGTTGCGATTGCCTGTTGCAAACGTAAATCCTGCGCTTTCGGTTTCAACAAATTGAACACCTAGGTAGCGTGACCAGATTTGAAGTGCTTCTCGAACCCTTTGCCGCTGATTGATTGATATCGAGTTTTGTTGCGTGGCAGCTCCGATAGAACCGTAGTCGGACCTGAAGTTATAGTTGATCTTCGTTATTCCAGGATTGCTATCTGGACCGAACGCGCTATTGATATGATTCTCAAAATTGCCAGCGCCCAAATCACGGTGACCGGAATCGTCGCTTGCACCGAGATTGTCTAAACCGAGAACGCTGGTTTTGATCTCCGATGTAAACACGAAGCTCGATAAAGGAGTTGCTTGGGATCCAATTACACCAACGCTAGTTGCTGTTGTAAACGTGTCGCCAAGTTCAGCGCCGATGGTAGTTCGGACTGGCGCAATCGGCAGGGACTCTCGGGTTCCAACTCGCAAACGATAAGCCGCGTTTGGTGAATTAGCCGGACGAAGATTGTTGATGTCTTGCGCAAACTTTAACGTTACGGTGTTAGCACTTGCGTTGTAAGTTGCAGTGACCGGCTTGAAAACGAAATCATCGCCCGCAGTGTTTTTGATCGTGTCGGAGGTATAAATCAGTTGGTAGAAATCTACGTTTTCCGCCGACCGATTGGTTGGCAGTCCGGTAACCAGATCGTTCTCCACAAGCAGCTTGTCATTGTCAAAATAAACAACGATTTCATCTCGTCGCTGAGTAAGCCTGTCCGACGTATCTCGAACAATTGGCTGTGGCACAACACCGAGAACTTTTGAACCCAAATCTAATCGGAAGTTAAAGGTGTCTCGATTTGTTCCGGAATTCTTCGGCACAAACAACTCGTTGAGGCTATTACGTAACCCGACAATACCAGCTTGTGTATTATCGAATCCAAATACCTCAATTCGGTATGCATCATCAACAAGGGTTTCAGCGAACTGAAACTTGACTTCGTTTTGATTTGGTGCGTTACTAACGATACTTGACGCTGGCGTGACGATCTGGTCATTAGTCTGGTCGATTCGGATTGGCCCGAAACCGGATGGTGTCAATGTGCCAAGCTTGGCGTTCGCAAAACCACCATTGATTACAGCTGTCAGCAATCCATTCGTCGTACTGTTAGAATTGATCGCGTTTACCAACTGCCCAGCAGTGGTTGGTGTGGTTGCGTTTGAATTCAAAGTAATGGTTAAGACATTACCGGCAAGCGACAGTAGCGGACCTTGAGCACCTCGGTCTGCCTTCGTCGTATTGACCGTCAACGTCTGCCCGGATGACCTCATGGTCAACTGAATATCGACCTTGCCTGCTGAGCCAAAGTCAGTCGATGCCGAGTTCAACCCGAATGATCCGTCGCCGCCTGAACGCGTCAACCGAATGCCACCGGTTGTTTGCGGGTTGATTACCTGCGATTGATCGAATCGGAAGGTTAGCTCGCGCGGAGCAACATCCCGAACGACTCCTTCTTCGATAAGGTCGCTGTTGTTCGGCTGAATGCCGATCAACTGAGGCCCCGCCATTAGATTTCGAACTTCAAGCGATTCAATCAGAGTCTGACGAAACTGCTTTTGAAGCGAGGACTTTTCTATCGCACTCTGTTTCTTGGAAGATCGACTCGAATTCTTTCCATGTCCCAAGTCGGCTGAAGTGCCAGACTCGCTACTCGAGTGATTTGAAACCGAATCGTCGCGGAAGCCACGAATAACCATTACCGTTCCTCGAAATCGAAATTAAAGGCGTTGCAGAAGCTGTCTAACTAACACTTGCGTCTGAACTTATGACTCGTCTAATCCACCAAAAACATGTCGCATTTGTACACCAGAGTCCCCTTGCGGCGGCCTGTTTTCCCATGCATCACGCTTACTATTCAAATTAACACCGACTCATTCGAGTATAATTACGGCAAATCGCGTTGCAATCGAACGCATCGTACGTGCGAGCAACATAGACGGTATTAAAAGACATAAACGTGGAGTGTTGGATGGATTATGACGGTTTAAGTTCCCCTGAATCGCAGCAAACTGGCGAGGTCGTTCCCCACTCGCTACGCAATGCCGCCCGATTTGTGATCCTGTGGCATGCAATGCCTCCCAAAAAGCCGATTGTCGGATTGGGTAATGCTGAGCCGATGGCGCTAGCCACGGGTTACGCGCTGTCACCCAAGGCTAGCGCCTACGTCTCAGAAATAAAGCTAGCAGCTAGTTACGCGCTGTCACCCGGGACTAGCGTCGACGGTTCAGAAAAGCAGGGAATCCAGGCAGAAAACCGAGCTAGTCACTTCGATTT
This sequence comes from Planctomycetota bacterium, assembly GCA_026692865.1. Lineage (GTDB taxonomy): Bacteria > Planctomycetota > Planctomycetia > Pirellulales > Pirellulaceae > JAIYDQ01. The sequence goes on along the minus strand of JAPLNI010000057.1, from coordinate 273,726 downwards.
GATGCTCGAAAAAAACGGACGCTTGGCCACTTTCGAGCTGTTTCAGCTCCCGATTCCCGGCGAGCGATTCCCGGTCCGACGGCTTGCCGAACACAGAATCGATTACTTGGACTACGAGGGTCCGATCTCCGGGGACCGCGGTCATGTCACTCAATGGACGGCTGGACACTATCTGACTGCTGTCGAATCAGACAATAAATGGATTCTCGAGCTGTATTCCCCAAGACTGTCAGCTCGGATCGTTCTCCTCCGACCGACTTCTGATAACATAACCGCAGCAACGACCTGGCACCTGCGCGCCTCCCGATGGAATGTTAGAAACTAAGCGATCCCCCAAAGCAAATACACAGGCCTAACTAGCCCCTAGCCCCTGACAACTGCCAACTGCCAACTATTCCCATGTTTGAAAACCTGACCAACTTTTCGAAACTGCTTCGTAACGCAAGTTCGATGGTTCCCAAAATTCAGAAGCTTAAAGAGAACCTCTCGAATCAAAGAGTCGAGGGACGTTCGGATGCAGGTGATGTCATCGTGGAAATGAGTGGGTCTGGGACCATTCTTGACATCCAAATTGACCCATCACTTATTGCAACGCAAGACAAGTCGCGTATCGAATTAACAATCGCGACAGCGACTAACGCTGCGATTCTCAAGGCGAAAGAACTCCACGTTCACGCCGTTCGTGACGCGGTCAAAGACTTAGGAATTCCCGGAATCGACAACGTTATCGCTCAGTTGGCAGAATAGCGTCGCACGTCACGGAAATGTTTGCACCTCATAACTTCGCACTTCAAACTTCATCCCTATGCCTGAAGTCGCTTCTGCGGTTACTAACCTTGTTGACCAGCTGAACAAGCTTCCGGGTATCGGTCGCAAGTCGGCTGAACGCTTGGCTTATCATCTGCTTCGCGTTCATGAGACCGAGGCGTTTGAGCTTGCGGATTCGATTCGCCGGGTTCGTGAAAGCGTTCGATATTGCAAGGTTTGCTATAACTTGGCCGAAGCGGACCTTTGTACAATCTGCAGCGATTCACGCCGCGACGCAACGCGCCTAGCAATTGTCGAACAACCTCGCGACTTGATGGCACTGGAGCAGGCGGGAGTCTATCACGGATACTACCATGTTCTGCTCGGTAGAATCGCTCCTTTGGATGGAATTGGGCCTGATCAACTGACTATCGACGCACTGATTGAACGGGTCCGAATGGGGAACTTTTCGGAAGTGATCATGGCGACAAATCCAAATGTCGAGGGCGATGGGACCGCTCTCTACATCTCCAATTTGCTCGCCGAATACCCAGTGGAGCTGACGCGGTTGGCGCGAGGAGTTACCAGCGGTAGTGTTCTTGAGTACACGAATAAGGAAATTCTCGCAGACGCTCTCTCCGGTCGGCAAAAGTTGTAATAAATCGTGGATCGCGCGGGGTTTGATAGGGCTTTCTTTCAAGGCGAAGCTTTACTATGCCGAGCAAACCTCCCAAGGGAACTAAATACCGAGCCGGACTTATAAAACTGACTGGCGAATTCGGATTCCCTTTTATGTTGTCAGTCAGCTATAATAATCCGACTTCCCTAAATAAGTTCGGCAAGGCTCGATCCTCGACGTCTTCCTGAATTCCCACCTCCGAGCGTTCGAATTTGACACACCATCACCTTGGGCAATGTCAATTTATCTATGACTCAATTAATCGTAATCGCATCAAAATTTTGCATCGTTGGACTGTTGGCTTCGATCGGTTGCTGCTCCGTTGCTTGGTGTGCCGACGTTGAGAAGGCCAAACCTGCCGATAGCAAAAGGTCACAAGATGAACTGCTAACTCGAGGCGAAGCGATCTACCGCGAAAAATGTGCATCTTGCCACGGCGCAAACGGCGAAGGAGTGCCCGGAAAGCACGCAACACCACTTGTCGGTGATTCGACTATTGGCGAGTTGACCAAAGTGATCACAGAAACAATGCCCGAGGATGACCCAGACGCGTGCGTTGGAGAGGATTCAGAAGCTGTTTCCGAGTTCATTCACTACCGTTTCTACAGCGAAGCGGCCCAGATTCGCAACCGACCCTCCAACGTCAGCTTCTCGCGGTTAACAGGAACACAACTTCGGCAAAGCATTGCTGATCTTTACGCTCGTTTCAACGGTCAGCCTGAAGTAACCGCTGATCGAGGCGTCAAGGCGATCTACTTTGACGGAGCACGTTGGAAGAACGAGAACAAGAAAATTCAAAGGACAGACGCAGTCATCGATTTTGACTTTGGCACCGAAAGTCCCGGCGAAGGCATTAAGGCAGACGCTTTCTATATTTATTGGGAAGGTGGTATCAAAGCTGACGTAACAGGCCGCTACGAATTTATCGTCCGAAGCTCTTGCTCCTTCAAGATGGACTTTGGCAAGCTCGACCGGCAGTTTATCGATAACCATGTTCAATCGGGTGATAGGACCGAATTCCGTCAACCGATTGTGCTCACCGCAGGTCGAATCTATCCGTTCAAGATCGACTTCATACAAAAAGATCGTAAGACAGAAAACCCGCCCGCGAAGATATCGGTCTCGTGGATAAAGCCGGGCGGCGTTGAAGAGATCATCCCAACATCGAATCTCGTTCCGAATGTCGCGAGATCTACGTTTTCAATCCAGACGACTATGCCTCCGGATGATCGAAGCTATGGGTTTGAACGTGGCATCTCGGTAAGTCGTCAGTGGGATGATGCAACCACAGCAGCCGCTCTTGAATTCGCACAAGTTGCTGCTGCTGAGCTATGGCCGCGATACGAACGTCAACACAAAGATGACTCTGATGAGGGAAGAAGCAAACTCCGAAAGTTCTTAGCCGAGGTAATCGAAGTCGCTTTTCGTGGTTCCTTAGATGAGAAGCAAAAATCGACCTACATTGATAATAACGTTGATGCCGCAGAAGATGATGTCGAAGCGATGAAGCGAACCTTCTTGATGGCTCTCAAGTCGCCGTATTTCCTGTATCCTTCATTGGATGTAGGTGCTTCGGTTTCGCAACAAGCGGCAAATCGATTGTCATTGATCCTTCACGATTCGTTGCCAAGCGAAGACGGAATTCTGTCCCAGATCAAAAAGGGGAATTTAACAACTGAAAAGCAAATTCGCGATGCCGCCAACCGCATGGTAAAAGATTATCGAACACAAGCCAAAGTTCGTCAGATGATGCATGAGTGGCTTAACGTAGGACACTTTGCAGATATATCCAAGGATGCGAAAAATTATCCAGGTTTTGATTCCGCCGTTGTTGCCGACTTACGATCTTCGCTAGAAGCATTTCTGGACGATGTTGTCTGGAGCGAAGCAAGTGACTATCGACAGCTTTTCTTATCGAAGTCGGTCTACACAAACGATCGCTTGGCAGAATTTTATGGTGACGCTTGGAAGCCAGTCGAAGGCGATCGACTTCAGCTACGCTTGGGTGCCAACGAAGATACAGCGAGATTCGGTTTGTTGACACATCCGTATCTGATGAGCGGACTTGCTTATCACAACACAACTTCACCAATCCATCGAGGTGTTTTTCTAATCCGATACATGCTAGGCAGAACGCTACGTCCGCCGAACGAGGCCTTTTCACCACTGTCGCCAGATCTGCATCCGGAGCTAACCACGCGTGAACGGGTTGAATTGCAAACAAGCTCGGAAAATTGCCAAGCGTGTCACATCAAGATCAACGGTTTGGGTTTTACTCTTGAAAATTATGATGCGGTAGGCCGATATCGTGATAAAGAGAAAGATAAGACTATCTTGTCAGTAGGTCATTACACAACGCGTTCTGGTGACGAAGTAGAACTGTCAGGTGCTTCAGACCTTGCTAATTATCTCGCCAGCAGCAGCGATTCGCACCGCGCGTTTGTTAACCGTGCATTTCAATACTTTATAAAGCAACCAATCACCGCTTATGGTCCAAATGTACTTGATGAGTTGACAGCCAAGTTCACTAAAAGCGGCTTTAACATTCGCGAGCTAATCGTTGAAATAGCTGTACTTGGTACATGCTCAAAACTTTTAAGATAAATTCAAGTAGCGGTGTCTCTCCAAGGCATCAAGCATGCAAAATCAAAAGTCAACGTCCTACCAATAACCTCACCCCTTCCTCAACTTCAATAACTCAATCATCAACCAAGGATTAATACGATGAAACCTTTCCTATCAAGACGTGACTTTCTTACACGATCCGGAGTTAGTGTTGCGGCCGCGAACTTGATGTTGAACCTACCGAGTCTTGGTTGGGCTTCGGCGAATGCTCCAAAGAAACGGCTTGTTTTCATCTTCAGTCCTAACGGTGTTATCCCTGATCACTTTTGGCCCGATACAAAAGCGGAAGAGATGGACTTCAAACGAATCCTCAAGCCGCTTGAGCCCTTCAAGGACGAGGTGCTGACTTTGCATGGAATCTGTAATCGAATCAAAGGAGATGGCGATGGGCACATGCGTGGAATCGGGTGTCTGCTAACGGGAATCGAGCTGTTCCCTGGTGACGTTCAAGGCGGATCAGACACACCTGCTGGCTGGTCGCAAGGCATTTCGGTTGATCAACATTTGAAGAATCGGCTTCAAGCATCTCCTGAAACTCAAACGCGCTTTGGCTCGCTTGAGTTCGGCGTCATGGTTCCCGAGCGAGCAGATACTTGGACGCGTATGTCTTACGCCGGTCCAAATCAGCCTGTCTCGCCAATAGATAATCCATACGCGATGTTCGACAAGCTGTACGGCCAGACGAAAAACCGCGCAATGCTTGCAAGCGTTTTGGATGACCTGACTAGTGACTTCCGAAAAGTCGAATCGATGATCAGCGCGGAAGATCGCCGGCTTCTTCAAGAGCACGTTGCAATGGTTCGAGAAGTAGAAAAAGAACTCAAAATGGAACTGTCGCAGCAGCTGACTCAGGACAAAGCCACGCACGCAGTCCCACAATTAACACCCAATGTAGAAGAGCAGAACGACAACATGCCTGAGCTGACTCGAATGCAAATGGATTTGATGATCAATAGCTTTGCAGCAGACTTTGCAAGAATTGCGACCTTCCAGATCACCAACAGCGTTGGGCAACCCAAGATGCGTTGGCTCGGTATTGACGAAGGGCATCACGAACTGTCGCATGAACCGGACAGTAACGAGTCGGCTTATGAAAGCCTGATCAAGATCAACACCTGGTACTGCGAACAAGTCGCTTACTTAGTTAAGAGATTATCGGAGACGGCTGAACCAGACGGAAGCGGTTCCATGCTCGACAACACGACGGTCGTTTGGACCAACGAACTTGGTAAGGGTAACTCTCATACGCGAGATAACATACCATTCGTGCTCGTTGGAGGCGGTTTAGGATTCGAAACCGGTCGTGCTTTAGAATTTGACAAAGTTCCTCACAACCGATTACTGCTGAACTTCTGCCAGGGAATGGGATTCCCCGAGAAATCATTTGGCAATCCCGACTTCTGTACCGACGGACCACTCGAGCTGTAACTCAAGATTGATGTCTCAACCCAGTTACTCCCATTTGAAGTAGCTGGCAATTGGTTGACCTATCGCAATCGCTGTTCCGGCAGTTGGGATATCGCACCATCCATCGCGATTTGAACCAGAAGAGGTTTTCGTTTCAAATCGATCGAACTTGCTGTCGAGCATTTCATTGCTTTTCTCGCAGGAAACAACGAATGGGGAACTCGCGTACTGAATCGCTTTGAAGAGTATTTTCTTTAAAGCTGTTCGATTGGGTATTGCTACGGGTTCCGCAAGCATTGGTTTCAATTCGTCGTCGAGACTCGCTTGGATCGAAAACAGATTGCAATCAAGCGCCCATTCGATAATCTCCATGCTGGCTGTCCAACGTGGATTAACTTCTAGTAGCCAAGCAGCGTTGCCATCAACAATCCAATCGGCTTGAATGATCCCGGTGAAATCAAGATCCAGCGTGAGCAAATGAACCCAGTGACACATGGCATCTTGTACCAAACTCGTTAGCTCAATCGTTCCATAACTTCCTCGATATGCCATGGGCGGAAGGGCTGGTTGCGAGCCAAGTAGTGATTCATGCATCGCACTAGTTATCGCAGCAGTGGCACCAATCAATTGGACCTTGGATCGTTCGCACAAGAAAACGGTTCCAACCGCTCGACCAGCAACTTCTCGTTGGAAATAGTAGTCGTCTTTAATTAAGGTTGCAGATCGATCATTTGATAGTCGCTCAATATGAAAACCACCACAACCAAAGTATGACTTGCAAAGCCATTCATATTCAGGATTCACGTCGCGTTGGGAGCGAACTGTTTCGGGGAATCTTAGAACTCCCGAACGCGTCGACTGATTGATTGACCACATCAGGTATTCATGGTCGCGAAAGCGTTTTATTTGTTCTACATTGGGACCTAACACGCGATGATATTGGCCTAGAGCCACGACCAAATCGAGTCGATTCTCCATGCCCCCAGCTAGAAGAACGATCCCGGAATCAACGTTGTTCAATTGCGAGACGATGGAGTCTGGATATTTTTCGATTTGCAGAACATCGCATGCTTCGCCTGAGTCACGGTCTGCATAGAGATCCACAACGATCGCCCGAAAGCCCGCTTGCCGAACGCTTTCTGCTGCCGATCGACCGCTCGCACCTACCACATACACGGTTGGCTTTAAGTCGAATGAAGTCATAACGCTCAAGATTGATTTAGTCGCGTAAGATGGTTTGGCCAAATCACGCCGTTGAACTCTTCTTCCAAAAGTTCGAGCGTCTCATTGACGTTCAATGTTCCTTTTACGATTCGAGCGGAATTCAAAAGATATACGCCGGTTTGACTAAGCAGAACAGGTGGCCGGCTCTCCGAAAAATTTAATGTAGGCAACGCCATAACAAAGCTCGCCCGAGCTGTCTGTATCGACTTCACGCTTTGGCGAATCGATTTCTCTGGATACATCCTTTCGAGCGTCGCAAGGCATCGCTCGTGTACCACTTCCTCTGGTTCATGAAGGCGTGAGTCGTTTGATAACATGTACTGAGGAAGATAAACCAAGTAGTTCCCACCGAGCTTTTCCGGCGGAAGGATAGATCCCATTTCGATGATACCGGTTAAAGGGACCCATTCATCGATAATGTTCGTAACGTAGTAGCCTGTAAGCGGCTTATCCATGAGAAGCGAAGTACAAACGACTCCGAGATATTCAGTCGACGAAAGTTTTTGACGCTCGGAAGAGGATAGCCAAGGACAAGCTGCTTCGATGACTCGGTATGGCGAAGTCATGATGACACGATCAAACGACTGTTGCTTCAAATCGCTATCCGTCCCAAAAGCGATCTCAATTAAGGAGTTATTGTCCGAGGCCTTCGCACTAGAAGATGGAGATCCATTGGAGGGGGCTTTGGGGGCAACCTGCTGCACCGGAGCATTTTCAATAATCGTTACGCCTGCGCTCTTCAAGTGCTTCTCGAGACCATCAATGATTCGCTTGTAGCCGCCAGGAACGTATCCAAAAAGTTCGCGTTTCATCCCGCTTCGGCGAGCCTTATACATGCGATCGATGTAGGCCCAGATGAAAGAGGCGGCCGTCCGCTCGTAAGCCAGACCAAGCTTCGCCTTTAACAGCGGCTTCCATATCTTTTGATAGGTTGACTTTCCGCTCCACCGCTGAAGCCACTCACCTACCAGCATACCTTCCATAGATCGCCAGTTGCGGATCTTTGATCCGAGGAAGATAGTGCTTCCCAATCGAAACTTTTGATACAGGTTGAGTGGTGGGAACTTTAGGAAGTCAATCGAGCTTGAGAGCGGGTAAAGTTTTCCTTCTGAGTAGAAACCTGTTTTCGTTTGCACCCATTGAATTTGGTCATCCAAACCGAGCAGGCTGAGGATGCTTCGAATTCGCGAGTCGCTCAACAAGACGACATGGTAAAACTTGTCCCATTCCACCAATTCGGTGATCGCGGATTCTTTTTCATAAAAGGGATCGCGAGCTCCAAGCTCCCAGGAAGATGTAAGTCCACCGAGCGACGACGAGCTTTCGATGACTGTGACTCGCTCGCCTTTCTCAGCAAGCCTGAGGGCCGCAACCAATCCCATCACTCCGCCACCGACAACAGCCCAGTGGCATGCTTTTGAACTCTGGTTCACGGTCGAAGAAGAATCGTTGTTAATGTTCGTGTCGTCAGAGCTAATACAAGGAGGCATCAAAGAACGACTTCACGGAAAAAGCACGAGACAACAATGAGATCACACGACCAAAAACGCAAATCGAGAAAACATGACTCAGGTGAACGCTGCAAAGGGAATTCTTTGCAATTAGCCGCCCTTATCACAAACCTGGATTCGGTCTGCGTATTCTAAGGTAATTGAGAAGCAAGTATACGCTGGATCGCTTGTCGGCGATCACGAGTACTATTGAGCAATTCGCGTGCTGACATTTGCTCAAGTTTTGTTGCTGGGGCATCATCCGCCAGATAAAACGCATGATCGACCAATTCCTCCCAAGGCATCGAACTCTTGAGCCACTGTTCGACCTCCGTGATCAATCCTTTCGGCAACACGCGTGACCTTACGATAAACTGGGTCTGTGCCGGTGTTACTTCTGGAGCAGCACTTTCGGGCTTTCCGCCATCTTTCAATTTGGGAAGTTTAGTTGCGTCAAAGGAAGGCTGTCCCAAAACGGACGAATGCGATTTGCGGAACCAAGTGGCAACATTCTTGAGCGATCTAAACGAAGGGTCCATCGTCGCGGGAAACGACGCAAATAGATGCTGTCGTTGTTGGTAGTCAGCGAGCTCCTGCGGCGTACTGGTGATGTACAATATTGGATCGCACGATTGCGACTCTAGTTGGAAAGCATTCGTAAGAGCGATTGCTTTGACAAGCTTTGCCAAGTTAAACTGTGAACCACGAAGTTGAGTGCCGAGTGCTTCTAAGAGCTCGTGCTTTTCAACTAAGCCCTCTGAGTCGACTATTAAGTACCTATTTTGCAGAGGCTGTCCGAGCATGGATTCCCAAACCCAGTTGACCTGACGTTGATCGAACGTCGGAGTGCTAGTGATCCAGCTTGCAAGTTGCTCAATGTTTTTTCTTATTGCATCTTTCGAAGTTGGTCGCTTCTCAGAAGGAGCCGTCAATTCTACGCCGTTGGGAAGCTTCGTCTTAGCGGCCATCAATGACCGATCAAGCCGTTCGTAGAAAAGAGTATGCCAATCTTCAGCATAACCTACTGTTCGACTGGTCGATTTCTGCTCTTGATTAGCTGCGACCGATTGCGCATCGTTTGATTTATTGCTGCCGGCACCTTTTTTTCCCGAGACGCTAATGCCGCTTACAACCGAAGCAAGATTCCAATAGTCATCCCGCGATACTGACGGTTGATTTAATGGATCGTTGCTGCTGGGCGAGTTCGAAAGCGATTGCCTGCTTCCTGCGTTTGAATCGTGACATCGTATACAACTGCCACGTTGTCCTAAAAGATTGCTTGTGATTGCATTGGTTGCCCGAGAATGATCCTCGTTGGCTGCAACCTGAGCCCACCAGTAGGCTTGAGGGGAGTGGTCCGAAGCATTCGCTAACAGACTACCTTGTGCAACCAGAACATCGTAAACAATCTCGTTCAGTGGAACCGACGCTTGTAAACGATTTTGAAGCCATGCTTTAAATCTTGTACGATCCGCAAGGGAATCGGACGACTCGGTGGATTCTGACTTTGGGAGAATCGCGTTTGCAAATTTGTTTGACCAATGTTGAAAAAATTCATCGCTTTGAGTCGCTCGATCCAGCCAGTTTTCACGTCGCGTTGTGGACTTGTCTGATAGAAACTTCGCTTGGTCTTCGGAAGAAACTAGTTTTCCGAGAACCGTGAGCGAGGCTCGTTGAAGCCATTGTTCATCGGCGATCGCTGAAGTTGGATTCACTCCTCGGAGTTTCCACATATACTCCATTTGATCGTCTACAAGAGAGACTAGCTGGTCCGAGTTTAAAACAACGGAGGTACCCGAAATGGATGGCCTTCTCGATATTTCAGCAACATTTGATCGATCGGTCTTGCTCGAACCTTTCGAAGTGTTCGTAGGAAATGGGACCGAGTCCATCGATAGGAGTTCCGGGTTTCCTATCGCAGGAGAAGTTTCGGCGATTATTTCGTTATCGGTCGTTTTGGGTTGCTTATCTGTAAGGTCCAATTCCGAGTTCGCGAGCGTCGACTGCGAATTAATCAGACCTGACCCCTTTTCTTCTTTTAGGAAGCTCCAAGAGCCGAAGGCTAGGAGGGCGCCGGCGGCAACTCCAGACAGGAGATAGAGCGACTTCGTCCAAAGCGAAGGTGTACGTAGTTTCACTCGTCGAGGGTGATGTGCTGCGATGACTGATTGGCGACCTGTTGAGCCAGCCCAGCCTTTGTCTGCTGCCTTGGATGCTGCGTCGAATCGAATCACTGTTTGGGGATCGATTGTACGTGTCTGCAATTCAACGACGTTGATTTTTTGGGGAGTCGAATCATCTAAGTATTCGCTTAGAAAGGATTCCAATATCTGTTCTGAGTTTGCTTTATTCATTTGATTTTTGCCTCGACGCATTCGCGGAGAAGCCCTTTTGCCCGTTGCATTAAATTCTTTGCACCGTGTTCGGTAATCCCAAGTTCGCTTGCGATTTCCTCTCGTGTTGCTTGCTCCGAGAAACGCATTCGCAGTGCAAGTTGTGCCCGTTCAGTCAACCGATCGAAACAATCAGTCAACGCATCAATAGCTGTCTCCCCTGAATCTTCGCCAGCCCATCGCATCCAGTCCTTTTCAAACACTTCCATCGAACTTGTCACCACCGTTCGAGCACTTCGACGCTTGCTTGTGATCAGCAAGTGGTAAGCCACACGACGCAAATAACTCGCGCTTGCTGCGTCATTGACGATTTCAATCGGTCGACGAAGAACCGATAGGAAAGTCTCCTGAGTCAAATCGTCAGCGAGCGAGCCATCGCAGCCGATCGCTCGTAAAAACCGCCAGACACCTGTCTGGTGTTTCTCGATAAACTCGGCTGCTTCAGGCCAGTCAGGGTAATCTGTGCGGGACGACGCGTCCAAACTGTCAACTTTCATAACTAAAGTGCCCGCTGCTATGGTCCATCGAATGTTGAGAGTCGTTGCAACGTATATCAGAGCAAACACTCTGGTTGAAACACTCCTCTATCGTAGTCACATGCTTGCCTTTAGGTAACTCTCACTAAGCAAAGAGCTCGGTAATGATCTTCCCGCCGTTTGCAATTTTCATCGGACGACCACTTCGCGACTGGAAAGTTGTCTCCAAAGATATGCCAAGTGCCTTACAAACCGAGGCCATCAAATCCTCGGACGAGTAAGGCTCCGATGCAATCTCGGTTCCGTCTTCATTGGTCGCACCCACGGCGATTCCACCCTTGATACCAGCTCCGCCAACCACTGTGCTCCAAGCGCGAGCCCAGTGATCGCGTCCTGCATCGCCGTTAATTCTCGGAGTTCGTCCGAACTCACCCATCCAAATCACGGCCGTGTTCTCTAACAATCCTCGTTGAGCAAGATCCTCCATGAGGGCACTCATCGCTTTGTCCAACTCAGGCAATTTGGTAGTCGACAAAGTCGTATGAATGTTCATGTGCATGTCCCAGCCACCCAAGTCGACTTCCACAAACGGGACACCTGCTTCGACCAATCGTCGAGCGAGCAAGCAGCCTTCACCGAAACCACGACCGTATCGTTCGCGAACTTCCGCAGGCTCTTTGTCGACCTTGAATGCCTCCATCTGCTTGCTGGTCATCACATCCAAAGTTTTTCCAAGGATCTTTCTATGATCTTCGCCAGCCGAGCCACGCTTTTGATTGTTAAAGCCTGTTTCGATCATGTTCAAAGCAGCCATTCGTTGCATAAGCCGTTGTTGATCCAAGCTATCAGGGCTTCCCAAATCACGGACGCGACCATTGTTGGAAACCGCGAATGGAGCCCATGCCATGCCCAAGAAACCAGGACCTTCGCTTGCACCACCGACTGAAACAAACGGAGGAATTGTAAGTCCTTCTCGTTGCCCCATCAGCTCGTGCGCGATAACTGAACCATAGCTGGGGTGTTCAATGTTCGGATCAGGAACGAATCCCGTGTGCATATAGTATCGACCACGATTATGGTCAGCCTCACGTGTGCTCATCGATCGAACGATCGCCATGTTGTGCATCTGCTTGGCCATCAACGGCAAGTGTTCGCAAATCTGAGCCGAACCACTGGTAGCGATGGGCTTGAATGGTCCGCCATTCGATGTACCAGGTTTCAAATCCCAGAGGTCGATCGTAGCCGGTCCGCCCCCCATCCACAGCAAGATCGCACTCTTATTGTTCTTCTTCATCTCATCAGCATGCAGGCGTAGCGAGTTGCCCATCGCAAGGGATGAACCCATCAAAGCCGACGCACCCGCCATATGCGACATGAAGTGTCGACGATCCATTCCCGAAGGTGTTGCAAAACGATTCCACATAGTGAGTTCCTAGATTATTGAGAGGTTGCCTGCTAGTGATTGATAATAAATTCGTTGCTATTGAGAATTGCCCACCAAAGATCTTGAAGCATTGCTGCCGTATCATTCTTGCGGGCGTCCAAAAGAGATTTGGCTGTGTTGAGTTCTTCAGGTTTCGCTTTTCGAGCAAGCCCCGCTGCGAATAGATACTGCACTTTTTCTGCGGCAGGTGCCGCAGTCGTGCTTATTCTTTGCAACCAAGATCCCGCCTCCAAGCTTGTCGCTTCCTTCATCAAGTCGCCGTTGAACATCATCAGCGATTGAGGAATCGAACCGTTGAACGTCGATGTCTCGTCTCCTTCGTCAGTACCGAAGGCTACAACGAATTGACGAAGCCAGTTACTTCGGCGTTGCTCTTGTTCTTCCAACGAACCTTTTCTATCCGCTTGAGTTGCCACGACGAGCGACTGATACAGCTCCTCAGCTCTCATTTGCTTGGCGTAGAAATGCGTGAATCGAGGCGGCTCACCCACAGTAGGGTCGTCGGTTACGTTATCTGCTGTGATGCGGGAAGATCGTTGATATGGATCAGACAGTACTATCCATGTCATTAATTGCTTCAGGTCATACGATGAATTCCTAAATTCTTTACCAAGCTCTTCGAGCAACTCTGGGTTAGAGGATGGGTTGTGTGGTCCGAGATCATCGATTGGCCGAGTGAAACCGTAGGTCATGAAGTGAGCCCACATTCGATTGACAATCATCTTGTCCATATAAGGGCTTTGCATCATGAGCTTACCAAGCTCTTGACGTCGATTGATTTGTTGTACGTAACCACTCTTATCAATTGCGGTTCCGTCTACGAATACTGGGTAAGCTACCTTCGTTACACCATTTCGCATTTGGTAAAACAAATCCGCTTTGTCCGGTCGACGGCTTTCACCCGAGAAGTCTTCATCAACCAATTCGATATGAGCAACATCTCGAGTTCCTGAAATGAATCGACGTAATGATTTAGTTTGTCGGAAGAAGGCGTTAAACTCCCAGAATTTTTGCTGCTTCCATTCGTTGAACGGATGGTTGTGGCATTGTGTGCATTGCACTTGTAGTCCGAGGAATGTTCGAGAAACAGCCGAGGTGGCTTGCACGCCTTCTTCTTCATTGACCTTCATAGCCAAGAAATTGGTTGCACCGTTAAAGTTTTCGGTGCCGGGCTTCGAAGAGCCCGTTGCAGTTACCAATTCATAAACCATGTCGTTGTAAGGTCGGTTCCTTGCGAAACAGTCTCGAAGGTACTTCAGCATCCCTTCGCGGTTCGTCAACGAACGATCTTCCATCCCACCGTTACGACCAATCAATACGTTTGCCCAGATAGTTGACCAATTTGCAGCGTACTCTTCTGTGTAGCGATCGTCATTCAGAAGTCGGTCGACCAAGAGTTGCTTGCGGTTGGGGGATTTGTCTTTTGCGAACTCTTGGATCTCTTCGAAGCTCGGAATTCGACCGAGAATGTTCAAGAAGACACGTCGGCACCATTTGAGATCATCTTCCATCGGCGATGGCTTCAGCGAGTAGTCCTTCCAGGTGGCGGCTATCGAAGTGTTGATCTTCTCGACCTGAGGAGGAACTGAAGGTGAACCTCCTTTTTGAGGCGAACCCGAGGTTGCGGCAGAAACGATTGGCGATGTAACAGCCCCCAAGACCATGAGAGCAAAGCCCGCAACCATAGTCACAATAAACCGAGGCGAACAAATTCGAAGCATGGTTTTTAGTGGTGATGACGACATTGATTTACCTATCACTTCCGTGACACGATCTTGGCTTGGAAGTCCCCCTGACGAGGACACCTTGAGAGCGAAGCCGACCTTGTCGATGTACTCTTATTTCAACAAAATCGTTTCTACAGCACCTAAATTCTAGCTGAATGAAGCCCCATATTACGCCGATTTCAGCTCCAGAATTCATCCATAGTACCGATTTACCTCGGAAAAAATCGGTCAGAAGGCCTATAGAACGCTACTGGCCATGGATTGTAAATAGTAATGCCCCCATGACTTTTCAAGGTGTTTGGCTATACTTGAGTCAAATCTTGGCGTGGCGACGTGTGAGATTTTCGATGGAATCGTAAGGAATTCGCCGGAGCGGTACATCAAAACGCCATTTCGAAAGACCATTTCAGGCCGCGAAAACAACGTTGTTGGGTTTGAATCTTGACGGTAGACGACGACGTCCCCGCTCGCACCGGGTTGAAGGTGCCCCATCCGATCCAGTCCTAACGCTTTAGCCGGACCAGACCGTGTCATGATCACAATCTCAGCCAGGGTGTACTCGCGTTTCAGCTTAGGTAGCGTGCTCGTCGCCCGAATATCGGGATGCAATTGTTCGAACACGGACATCCGGAAGTCATAGTCCATTAATAAACGAATCAGATGCGGATACGAACAAAACGGAGCTCCGTTGGGGTGGTCTGTCGTGAGGTAAACTTGCCATGGATTCTCTACGAGCAGAAAGAGCTCGAGCCCAATCGCCCACTGAAGCCCGTGGACATACTGGGTTTGGCGATACCGAAATGGCAACACGCCGCACCCCGCTTGGCACTCAAGGTCTTGGAAAATCATCTTTCTGGGAGTCGCAAAACTTCGGTTCTCGAATTGATGCATCGTGTCGCCAGAAATGGTTACCGTTTGCCCAAAGAGAACCTGTCCAACATCAATTGTCAGATTTGACGTTTCGTTTACTCGCGATGCAAGCGTAGCCGCTTCGGATGAGAACCCATGAGGTCCAGATTTTCCGTAGCAGTGAAACTGCGCGTGAGTGATGTGAACTCGACGCCCTTCAACGGCATCGATGGTTGCCAAAGTGGATTCGATGTTTCCCGGAACGCCGAGATTGCTGCAGTGGACGTGTAGCGGATGTGCTAAGCCAAGATCTTCTACAGCTTGAGATAGCGTACTTAAGATCGCTCGCGGAGTGATTTTGTAGTGAGAGTGCTTTGAATCTACGTCTAGCTTTCGCTGATTGAATTTGAAGGCACTGATTCCGCCCGCGTTAACGACTTTCACCGCAATGCACCGATGCGCTTTTAGCATCCATCCCACGTAGTCAGTTATCTGCGATTGTGGCACGCCATCATGGATCCATTGCAAAAGAAGCTCGTCGTTTCCCAGCATCAAATAACCACCCGTGTCCAAATAGGGTGTGTCTTCCATTTCCAAGTGAGATTGCCGGGCGTTGGCAGGAAGAATCGCTGGCTCAAAGCAAGCGGTGTATCCCATCTCCAAATATCTTCGACCCGTTTCCCAAGTCCCCGGAACAGGCGAGCTTAACGGCCTACCTGCATCTCGCAAGATAGTGCTGCGACTCTTTTCGACAGTCCGATCGATCTGTGCTGCGGACATTCCTGGACGCTGATAAAGATCTGGAAGCAGTAAACGTGCCAGGTTGACTTTACCGCCACCAATGTGCGTGTGAAGATCGATCCCTCCGGCCATGACGACGTGATTGTCAAGCTTGTACTCCGAGTCGATACGAGCATTTTTATCTGGCGTTGCGATGACACCCTGTTCGGTAAGGTATAAATCCCCAATCGAGTTGGAAGTTGAACTTTGTGAAGGATCGCACACTAACCCACCTGAGAGTTTGATGATGGTCATAATGTTGCCCCAGGTGAGATAGCTTGAAGTAGATCGGCGACAGAAGAACCGACCGCAGAACCGACAGAAGAACCGACCGCAGGCTCAGTTGGCCCGACCTTTACAGAATAAACAGAGTCAGCGCGAAAGAACTGAGAAGCTGCTTCGAATCCTGGCAGTAGGCACGGTAGAAATATCTTCGGTGCAACTTTTTGTTCTCGCACATTCGCATTCTCCGAAAGCGGTAACCAGGATGGTGCGATCAAGATGTCTGCGTCGATCGAGATACTGTTTTTCGTCTTCATAGCCGTGTCATCGACTTGCATCACGACGGGGCGTGGTGAGAGCGAAGCGATTGCTTCTGCACGAAATCGATGCGGTTGGTAATCGACGGCTAGCTCTCCATCAGGAGCACATTTCAGTCGCATTCGGCCAGGAAATCCAGTTGTCCAAGTCGCAACTTGCTGAAACGTTTGGTAGGCTCCTGCCAAAGAAAGCCCGACGACGCGTCGACTGGCATTTTGTTCTGTGATCCAACCTTGTACTCGTTCAATCCAAAGATCGCTTTCAACGAAGCGGAGATTGCTCGGGGCCCAAACGATGGTCAAGTATTCTGCCGCGCGTAGCCATCGAGAGGGCAAGCTAGCCGACTGGATTCGCTCCTCGGATGACAACTTTGACCAATCACGAATTGCTTTTGGAAAATCGCATGGATCCATCTGTATTGCTTGAACTTCACAATCAAGCGATCGGAATAAGTTAATTGACTCGGCTGACCATCGACCCATGAGTACGACTCGAGTGGTCGTCTTGTGTAAATCTTGCTGTTTTGAACGAGCAAGCAGATGAGGAAGCCGTGGCATGGATTGAATTAAATCATCGTTTCCAACGACAACGATACAGTCGCTTCGAAATCGAACTTCGGATAACGAAGCCGACAGCATGCCGCCGCGTTGAGTCGCAAGGATTTGAGCGAACGCTGGATCGCTTCCGAACGGGTCCAGGATCACATTGTTTTCGAGTGCGAACGCAAGTATGGCACGTGATGTTTCGACAGTCCGAATGTCGCCTGTGACAAGCAGCGCTGCTTCCTGCTTTGCAATAAGAAGCTTTTTTGCAGCCGCTATTGCTCGGTCTATTGAAACAGGGCTGCCATCAATTCTTGGTTGACGCGCATCCTGGTGAGAAAGCCGCAAGGCAATCTGCTTTAGCGATTCATTGCGAATGTGGCAATCGATAGCCGCAACTGGAACGGCTTTTTCTGCAGGTGTCGAATCGTCAATTTTTGAGTGCGAAACTCCTTCCGGGTGCTCGCAGAGCAAGTTGCAAAAACAGCATTGGCTCATGGTTTCACCTAAAGTCAAAAGAGCTTGTTTGCGTAGGTCACATTTAGGCCGGGCCATGAAAGAGGGCAGACATCCGTGAGTATTGCATGGATCTACCCTCATGTTTGAGTCATGGTTTGAAACTGCTAAATCGCGGCTAACACGTAGTCGGTGATTGCAATGGTTCCAACCGATGGCTGTCCCTTTCGAACCAGGTCAGCGGTTCGATGGCCTGCGGCGAGTACTTTTCGCACGGCTGCTTCGATGACATCGGCTTCCTTCTCAAGTCCAAGCGAATGGCGAAGCAACATTGCTGCGGCAAGGATGGTCGCCAGCGGGTTCGCAATACCTTTACCGGCAATATCAGGTGCAGATCCATGAATCGGTTCATAGAGCCCCGGACCGCTGCTACCCAAGGATGCGCTTGGGAGCATTCCCAGGGAACCAGGCAACATCGATGCCTCATCGGTGAGAATGTCGCCAAACATGTTGCTAGTCACCACAACGTCAAAGGTCGTCGGTCGCGATAGTAGATGCATCGCCATCGAGTCGACTAAGACAACTTCATAAGTCAGGTCTGAAAACTCTTTTTCAATGAGTGCTGCCGAAACTCTTCGCCATAAACGGCTGACTTCCAGCACGTTGGCTTTGTCTACCATCGTAAGCTTCTTTCGACGGCTCCTTGCGGCAAGTGCGGCCATGCGCACGATTCGTTCGATTTCATCAGTTGAGTAGACCGCAGTACTGAACGAACGTTCGATGCCAGGAGCAACCTGTTCGGTTCCGGATGGTCCAAAGTATAGGCCACCGGTTAGCTCTCGAAAGAAGAGAATATCAGTCCCCTCGACGATTTCACGACGCAAAGGCGACGCGTCAACCAGTTCCGGAAAAGTTATAATTGGACGCAGATTTGCAAAAAGCCCTAGCTCTTTTCGGATTTTCAGCAGCCCCGCTTCTGGGCGAGTTTTTGCCTTGGGATCATCCCATTTTGGACCGCCGACTGCACCGAGCAAGATTGCATCGCTCGCTCGACAGGCATCGATCGTGGATTGCGGAAGAGGGTCACCACCATTATCGATTGCGATCCCACCGATTTGGTGACTGCTGAAATTGAAAGTGTGGCCAAATTTTTCGGCTACGAGCTTCAAAACCCGTTCGGCTTGGCCTGTGACTTCGGGACCGATCCCGTCTCCGGGCAATAAAACAATGGAAGCTTGCAAGGTTATCAAGTCAACTTTAAAAGGTGATTCGGGAGGTTCAGTCGTCTTCTCAAGAAAACGCCATTACGATCGGAACACGATTTTAGTGTCGAGTGACCTCATCGAACAGGACCGACTTGCCAAGCATAATTTGAACGCGATGATAATAGGAGGTCGAAAAGAGTAATGTGAAACGCTCGTTTTCGGCTAAGATGTAATCGGGACGGCAGTTTTTCCTGATTTGTTCGCGACTTCGCTTCTTGCGGGTGATACTTTGACACTTGTTGTAAATCCGAAAGGCCAACCACTCGCTGCCAGCGGCCCAAAGTCCACTGGTGCAGCGTCGACTGGTGCAGCGTCGACTGGTGCAGCGCAGGCTGGACCAACGCCGACGGGTTCGACTGCTCCGACATTTCTTTGCCGCTTCACAGGGTCGATGCTTGCTGGGATCGCCCGAATTATCAGTGGCTACACCGTGCGATGGATCGACTGTCAGCCGGATCTTTGCCAGCGGATTTACTTCGCAAACCACACAAGCCACCTCGACGCTGTTGTGCTTTGGTCCGCTTTGCCTCGAGAGATAAGAGCATTGACTAGGCCCGTTGCCGCGTTGGATTATTGGGGCGGCTCACCATTCAAGCGGTTTTTGGCCAAGTCCTTTAATGCTTTGCTGATCGATCGAAAGGAAATTAAAGTTCACCAGAGCCCGGTCGAATTAATGCTTCGGGAAATCGGTGACCTCCACTCCTTGATTGTTTTTCCGGAGGGTGGGAGATCTTTGGATGGCGAAATGTCCGAATTCAAAAGCGGGTTATACTACCTCACGAAGAAACGGCCCGATCTTGAATTAGTTCCGGTTTACATGGAAAATCTGAATCGAATCTTGCCGCGTGGGGAAGTTTTTCCGGTCCCATTGCTGAGCTCTATCTCCATTGGTGCACCGATATCATTAAAGCCTGGCGAGTCGAAAATGGATTTTCTTGCGAGAGCGCGCGAAGCCGTTAAATCGCTCAAGGACAGGTAAACTAATTAAAAAGTCAAGGAAGCGTTCATGATGAAAAATGATTGGACTCCCTCTGGAGTCACGGCAATTGTCCTTGCTGCAGGCAAGGGAACCCGGATGAAAAGCGATTTACCTAAAGTCCTTTTCCCCGTTCTAGGCCGCCCCATGATCCACTGGGTTCTAGATGCACTTGAAGCAGCAGGGATTCACAATCAAGTCATCGTTGTCGGCTATCGAAGTGAACTGGTCGAAGCCGAACTGAAAGGTCGCTCGGGAGTTCGGTTCGCTCTCCAAGCTCAACAGTTGGGGACAGGGCATGCGGTGCAAATGTGCCGATCAGAAATTGAAAAATCTACCGGTCCGGTGATGGTCGTGGCAGGGGATTCGCCTCTTATCCAAAGTTCTTCAATCCGTGAATTGCTCGAAATTTTCCGTTCGTTGGGCCCCAGTTGTATGTTGGGAACGCTTCTCAAGGACAATCCCCAAGGACTGGGCAGAATTGTACGGGACAGTTCGGGGGCGTTCCAGAAAATTGTCGAACAAAAGGATGCGACTTCGCAAGAACAACAAATTCGAGAGGTGAACATGAGCACCTATCTGTTTGGTCGCGATGAATTGTTGTTGTCGCTGGATCAATTAACAAACGAAAATGCTCAGTCCGAGTACTACTTGACCGACTGCCCACAAAAAATCCTAGAAGCTGGTAAGCTAGTGATTGCCAAGCCAGTGCTGAAGCCGTGTGAAGCTCTCAGTATCAACACGGTCGACGAGTTGGGCGCGGTGGAATCGAAGATGTTGGAACTGGGATACCAATGCGAGAGCTGAAAATTTTCTCCGGACGAGCTAACCCTAAGTTGGCTCAAGATATTTGTGACTTTCTACATCTGGAGCTTGGGTCGCTTTCGCTTGGGAAGTTTCCTGACGGCGAAAACTATTGCAAGATCGAAGACGACGTGCGAGGTCGCGACGTTTATCTGATCCAACCAACGTGCCCGCCGGTCAACGACAACATCATGGAGTTGTTGATCATGATCGATTCGTGCAAACGCGCAAGTGCGGCTCGGGTCACGGCGGTGCTACCGTACTACGGTTATGCGCGACAGGACCGAAAGGACGAGGGACGAGTTCCAATCACGGCCAAGTTGGTCGCGAACTTGATTACTCGAGCGGGCGCTGATCGTGTGCTGGCGATGGATCTACATGCGCCGCAGATTCAGGGATTCTTTGATGTTCCTGTCGACCATCTCTATGCAGCTCCAGTGCTTACGAATCACTTCAAGAGCAAAAATTTCGCTCATGATGACATTGTTGTGGTGAGCCCCGACGAAGGGAGCATCAAGCGGGCGATTGGCCATTCTAAGCGACTCGGTGGTAAGCTTGCGATCGTTGATAAGCGTCGCGCGAATGCTGTTGAAACCGAGCAAAAGAACATCATCGGTGGACCAGTCGAAGGAAAGATCTGCCTGATGTTCGATGACATGATCAGCACGGCTGGGTCCATTGTGGGAGCGGCAAAGCTTGTTCATGAAGCGGGTGCCAAGGAAATACATTTGGCTTGTACTCACGGAGTTTTATGCGGCCAAGCGATCCAGAAACTCAAAGAAGCTCCTGTCGACAGTATCGTCATTACCAACACGATCCCGCTGCCTCCTGAGAAGCAATTCGATCGGATCGAAATCATATCTATCGCTCCTCTACTTGCTGAAGCTATTAGACGGATTCACAGCAACAAATCCATCAGCCAGATGTTTGGCGATCAAATGGCCCGCGAAAGCTGATCTTCAACTGTCTCAACGTTGTGACAAACAAATAGTAAGCTCCCAAGGCGCTAAACTTGTTCTAACCAACACACGGCGTTACACTTATCAAGCAAAATTCATAATATCGGCGAAATTCAGATTATCTTTGTAGTGGAAAAACCACGCGGGGTATATTTCGGCGACCCAAGGTGGATTTTGTTAGCTTGCCATCGTCAAGCTTTACCGATGGCGAGAAGTGGAAACTGGCGGGGAACTAATGGGGGCGTCAAAATCGAAATGCGGTCTAGTGATTTTAGCTTTTGAAGATCTTAAAGTAGGTGATCGCTGGGTAAGTGATCGGCGGATTGTTTCCCTTGGGGAAATCAAGGAGTTCGCCGATCTCACTGGCGATTTTACTCCTGTGCATGTGGATGAGGAGTACGCCTTGGAGACCCCTTTTCGAGGCATCATCGCTCACGGGATGCTCGGATTGTCGTTGCTCGCGGGTTTAAGTACGGAAGCCCCCAAGGTCGACACTGTCGCTCTGGTTGATATCAGCGGATGGAGATTCCGCACACCAATTTATGTTGGTGATGAAATTCATGCTGTTACCGAAGTCGCGAGCGTCGCCGACCACGGACGTCGTTATGGACAAGTCCAATGGTATCGAAAGCTCGTTAATCAACGCGGTGAAGTCGTTCAAGATGGAATGCTTTGCACAATCGTAAAGCGACGAGTCACCCTTTCTTCGAAGAATCTTACGATAGTAGAGGCGGCTGTATCACAGGTTGTTCCCGAGCCTCATGCGAATATCGCGAAAGAAACAGTTGTGGGTTCCTTGAGCTTGTAGTTGTTTTAGTAACCGAGTGGACTAGCGTCTCGAAGAGACGCTGCTACGTGTGAGCTAAACAAGCACCAGATTCAGAACGAATTCAAACACTATTCGTGTCTTAGAGCTTCGATCGGATTCATCTTGGCTGCTCGCATTGCTGGATAAATGCCGAACAAGATTCCGACTGCCAGCGAAATGTAAAACGCGATTGGAATCGACTCGGGAAGAATCTGCGGCTGGACCGTTTGAATGACTTCAGGGAGCTGACGCATAGTTTCTGGCGAATACCACTCAGCAGCATATCTGGCTAAGTTGATGATGGGCCCACACAGCAGCCCGAAGAGAATTCCAGTAACGCCACCAACGATACTAAGAACGCTCGTTTCTACTAAAAATTGACGGACAATATCGGCTCGCTTCGCACCTAAAGCACGGCGGATCCCAATCTCGCGAGTCCTCTCGGTTACGGTCGCAAGCATAATGTTCATGATTCCGATGCCGCCGACTAATAGCGAGATCGCGGCAATCATACCCATAAAGATCATGAACATCGCTTGAGTAGTTCTCGCTTGCTCTAGAAGTTCCAAAGGCACAACAACTGCAATGTCTTCGAGTCGATCATGAGAGGCGAGTGCTTGCTCGATAAGCTCTGCCGTACGCTTGACATCGGATACTTGCGCCACGCGTACAGTAATTTGATTTAGTTCAAGAATCTCCCCTTCGAAGGAACCTCCGCGACGCGTCGTGACTGTATCGCCGATTCGTTGCTGCAATGTCTTGATAGGAATGTAGATGTCTCGCGAAAAATCTTGTGAAGATAGCGATCCGCCGATTGCAGCAGAAGCCATTTTGGGCTCCAAGATACCGACAACGTTGTAGTAGTCGGTGCTTTCAGGCATGTAGATGCGTTTTCCGATTGGGTCTTCCACCGGGAAGAGATCGTCAGCTACGTTAGCAGCGAGAACGCAGGAGTTGGCGTAGTTTGAGTTTTCGGAATCGGTAATGAAGTGCCCTCGTTGCACCTTCAGTTTCGTTACGTCTGCATACTCAGGCGTACAGCCAACCAAACGGCCATCGATCACGCGATCAGCATATTGGAACTGACGACGAATCTCGCGAATCGGCAACGCGCCACGAATTGTTGGGATTGTCTCGATTAACATGGCGAACTCTTCTCGCGTCAGACCATAAGGAGTTACCCCTGAAGGCGATAGCTTCTCCGTTGGTGGCTTCATGCTTCGGATAATGATCGTGTCGGCACCCAGGCTTTCGATCTGTTTGCGAGCTTCGTCACCAATCCCTTTACTGATCGCAAGCAGCCATATTACGCTTGCGACTCCGATAAAAATCCCAAGCACAGTCAGTAGCGACCGCAGCGGGTGCAGCCAAAGACTTTTGATACCTAATTGAATCGTTCGGAGCCAAATGACCATGGTTTATTAGACTTCCACTGGCATGTTGTCGATTGCGTATTTTGCTGCTTGGGCACGAACTTCTTCCGTGTTGGTTCGGTCCCATTGGACCAACCCGTCCTTCAATCGAACAACACGCTTTGCTCGTTTCGAAACTTCATCTTCGTGGGTGACTAGGATGATGGTCCGACCTTCATCATTCAATCGCTGAAACAGCTGAAGAATCTCTTCCGTGGTGCGCGAATCGAGGTTTCCGGTTGGTTCGTCAGCAAGAATAAAGTAGGGATCATTGACCAATGACCTAGCAATTGCAACTCGCTGCTGTTGCCCACCGCTTAGCTGGGTAGGTCGGTGCGAAAGGCGGTCCTTCAGCCCAACCATTTGGGCAAGTTCCAGGCATCGAGCTTGCTCCTTCGGGCCCAATCGACCCTGATAGAAGAGTGGGACCTGGATGTTTTCCACAACTGTCAATTGCTGAATCAAATTGTAGGATTGAAAGACGAAGCCAATTCTTCGCGAGCGAACATCCGCAAGCTCGTCATCGGTCATTTGAGCAACGTTATCTTCGCCCAAGAAGAGCTCTCCGGAGCTTGGTTGATCTAAGCAGCCAAGCATATTAAGTAGGGTACTTTTACCAGAACCCGAGGGGCCCATGATCGCAACGTAATCACCAGCGGGAACATCAAATGTGACACCTCTCAAGGCACGAACGGTCTCGCTTTTGAGTACATACTCTTTCTTCAAATCACGTATTCGACAGGCGTGTTGTGTAGTTGAGGCATTGACTTTGATCATTCGCTTCGAGGACCCCCGGAACCTCCAGGCCCACCTGCCGCTCCAGCACCGCGACTCATGCGTGCAGCCATGCCTGAGGTCATCTCGCCGCGGTCCAAGAGTCCATCTCCGTTCTTATCTGTTTCGCTAAACCTACTGGCCGTTCGTTCGTCTGAAGCGGCTTCCTCAAGACTGATTTTACCATCTGCATTGGTATCAAGTCGCTGAAAGATTCTCGTGACGATTGCTCCTGGAGAAGGTGCCCCTTCGCCAGTTGATGGTCCACGAGCTTCCGTCGCGGGATTCTTATCCACTGCGATCGGATTGGTTATTCCAAGTGCTTCAACTTCTTTCGCGCGAGTAGCATTTGCCGCAGCAACGACTTTGGCTAGTTCTTCGCGGTTCTCGATCTCTGGAAAATCTGGTATTACCATTTTCTTCATGTGAGAACGAGGATTGAGCACTACTACGTCGCCTTTGGCGAGCCCTTCGTTGATCGTCACAAACTTCTCATTAGTTGCTCCGATCTGCACTTCGATTGTTTTCCATTTATTCGGACCTTCTTGCTTCAGCACAAGGTGATGTCCTTCGGTTTCATATACAGCGAAAACTGGAATTTGCAGGGCTTTCGGGAGCTGCTCGACGAAAATCCTGACCTCGGCGGTCATTCCTGTTCGGATCACAGGCGGTGGATCGATGATCTGAATGAAGGCTGCATACTCCTTGACGGAGCTACCCATCCAATTTCCGGGCTCGGCGTATTTATTGACCTTCACAACCGTGCCCATTAGTTCATCACTCACTGCTCCAACCTTGACTCGAACGGGCATTTGTTCACGAATTAAAGTTATACGCGATTCATTAACCTTCGCGCGAACTTGCATTTTTGTTGGATCGGGAAGCAGGACGATCGTTTGCTGTTCACGGACCATCGCGCCTGGCTCGACAACAAATTCTGCGCTCCCGCCCCGGCTACTGAAGCGGTTGGAGTGAACGACTTGTCCATCTGCGGGAGCGGTGATTGTGCAGGCTTGGATCTGTTCCTGAATTTCGGCAAGCTTGCCGCGTTCTTCGTCCAGCGTACTTTGATCAGATGCAAGTTTCGCATTCGCAGTTTCAATGTTGCTGTCGAATTGAACAAGCATTTTTGCCTTGGTCAATTCATCGAGAACACGAAGTCTTCCTTGAGCAGCATCCAACGTGTTTCTTGCGTTCTGAACGGCAAACTGTTCAGCTTCAATTTGGAGCGATTTCAACGTCCCTTTTGCAGCCAGTCGTTCAGCACTTGCAAGCGAAAGTTCGGACGTTCTAACCGCTTGCTGAGCTACCGCTACTTCGCTAAGAATCGCTTTGCGTTCGGTGAGGTAGGTTCCTTCAAGGTATTCTTGACGCGAAATTTCAGCTTGCTTAACAGCGGCATTCGAACTGATTACGGTGGACTCGGCAACGCTTACCGTAATTCGCTGACTTTTGTTATCTACTTCAAGAGCGGAACTATCTAAGACGCAGATGACGTCCCCTTTTTTGACCATTGTCCCTTCGGCTAGAACGGAAATGATTGGTGTTCCGGATGAGCCACGTCCTTTGACTTGGCATTTGACTTCGTTGTTGCTGCTACTTTCGATATCGCCCTGCTCAAGAACGATATGGTCAAACTCCCCTTCGAAGACTTCCTGAGTCACTGGCGTTTCATCATTGCCGTTCCCGAAAAGCTCTGCACCCTTGTTCCGGTACCAAATGTATCCGCCGATAATCGGAATGAGCAGCATCACCAAGACGAAAGGCCAAATTTGACCACTGCGAGCTAGACCCTTTTGGTGTGCAGATGTTCTGCGCGTTCGTGAACGCATCAAAGAGAGTTGAGGATGAGTGTATGTCATAGCTATTGCTTTATGGAAGGTTAGCCTACTGATTTTGGAGTCTTATTGGACTACCTAAAATCGGGAGTTAGGCAATTGGAGGCAGGGCTGAAAGCGTTTTCCGACATCATTACTACGAATCGGGGGAGCAAAAGTTTGTCAAAAGTTGGCGGAATCGGACCATATCTCAGATGAGTTTCCATTCCATCGAAACGATTGCGACTTGGCGGGATCGAGCTCGAACTCAACCGACCCTATTGTAACCCGAATCCCCGGGTAAAGTAACGCCTTTTATTACGCAAATACACCCAATCAGTGTACATCTCTCAACGAATCAGGAAGTTTTTACCGAATGATCCGGTATGGAAAGCTGCGAAGTTGCTTCGGAAATAGAAGGACTGAGAAAAGTGTCACCGATCCAGGCGGTAGATTCGAGCCGCATTGAGTCCCATAATGCTGGCTTGTTCGGACTGGCTAAGTGGAGAGATGAACTCCTGAATCGCTTTCAAAAACGCCCGGTATTCGGCCGCGAGTCGAATTACAGGCCAATCAGATCCGAAAAGAAGTCGGTTGGGACCGAACGCTTCCAGGACAGTATCGAAGTAGGGTCTTAGCAAAGTTGAATCCCAGCTTTGGTGGTCCGCTTCAGTGACCATTCCGGATACTTTGCAGGACAAGTTCGCAAAGCCGGCAAGCGTTTGAATATGATTTGCCCACGGTTGCATCTGTCCAGTTGCGATGGGCGGCTTGGCTATGTGATCGAGCACAAAGTTTTGGTTCGGAAAGTTTTTCACCAGGTCGATCGCATCCTCCAGTTGATGCCAATAGATCAAAATATCGTAAGCAAGCCCCAGAGGCTCGAGCGTGGCGATTCCACGACGAAATGCGGCCCGCTTCATGAAGTCAGGATCGGGTTCATCTTGAACAACATGCCTGACTCCGATGGCTCTATCTTGAGTCGCAAACTTGTTGGCCTGCTCGGCGACTGAGCCCGATTGCAGATCGATCCATCCAACAACACCTTTTATAAAAGAATTCTCGTGAGCTAGTCCAAGGAGGAAGTCATTTTCAGCCAAATCCTGGCGAGCTTGAACCGCGATGCAGCCATCTATCTTAGAAGCAGTCAGTTCGATTAGTAGGTCACTTGGCAAATAAGATCTTTGCAAGACCGACCCGGGCTGGATCCATCCGTACTGCGCAGGATCATAATTCCAGAAGTGCTGGTGTGAATCGATTCGCATTAGGTTCTCACTCCAACACTCAGCAGCAAATTAGCCCAGGTCGCTTGATCGGCTGTCTGAATGGTAAGCACGTGATCGGCCGATTGAACGGCTTGATAGAAGTCCCACTTGATAATCGGCTCCAGCTCGCCTTTGAAGTTCATCTCCTTCATGATTGTTCGATAATCAGTCCAAACGGCTGGATCTTCCTTCAGTGCATATTCATCGGACGGGTCGATGCCCATCGTGTTGATATGGTCGATCGGCAAGATTTCGAGCAGAGGCTTAAGAACTTGGGCGACGGTTGGAATCCCTGGTGATAATTGTAGACAAACTAATTCGCTCAGTGGTCCGCGTTTCGATGATGCGGGATAGTTTCCATCGGCGATCAGGATCTTGGAATGATGTCCTGCACGAGCGATAGATCGCAGAATATCAGGATGAAGAAGCGGTGTTCGTAACATAATGAAAAGGAATGAGTAAGAAGGTTTTGAATCGTAAAAGTAAAACACATGCGAGTCATTGGAACGCATTTTGAATTGACACGAATGTTTGACGAGCGGCCGTCATACTATCAGGAGCGGGAAAAACTTCTCCGGACAGATAGCCCCGATAATCGATTGACTTGAGAGCCGTTGCGATAGAAGCAACATCGGTGTGCCCTAGCCCCATCGCTCTTCGATTCGAGTCTGCCCAATGCACATGCCCAATCCAATTCTTCCCATTGAACTTGCAGTCTTCGATTGCGGCTGCCAAGTTAGTCTCTTCAATGTTCATGTGGAACAGGTCTGCGAGAATCAGCACGTTTGAGAGAGCTTGCGTCTCGAGCCATTTCGCCGCATCACCAATTTGCGTGAACAGGTTCGTTTCGTATCGATTAAGCGGTTCGTAAAATATGCTGCTCTGATACCGTGTCGCTGCGTACTCGTTTATCTGACTCAAGGAATCTGCTAAACGCTTGAGAGCCTCCACTCGTTCTTCACCGGCTGCTACACGACCTTGCATGGACCCGATGATTACCGGAGCTGACCATGGACCAGCCCAATCAATCAAGCTATTAACGAAATCTATTGCCTTTACGCGGTCCTGGTTTTCTTTTGCCGTGAGCGACAGTTGATGAACAACCCAACCCGCACCCGAGCCGACTGCCGCTAAGCCCAAGGAGAGATCCTCAAGCTGCTTTTGAGTTTCCGATGCCGAAATTTGCCTTACATCTGGTAGAAACAATTCAACCGCATCAAAGCCGATCTCGTTTGCAAGATGAAGATTTGCGAAAAATTCGGCTGGTGACGCGCCATGAAAAACAAACGGCCCGGCATTCGCCTGAGGGACCGCACAAACGGTAATCGCAGATCGCAGTTTCACAAACGTATCCAATCTTTCGAAGCATTCAATTCCGGCTTTACTTTCTTACCTATTCGTCAAATAGCATATCGCCAAGTTCAGTCGCGCACATCACCCGCCGCGGCTTCAAGCGATCCCTTGCAGGCCGGGCGATAAGCATTCGTGTGAGCATAGGGGGATTTGAAAACTGCTGTCAAAAGTTCTTCAAATAATCGCTCCGATTTCTCTTGGCTATTTGCACCGATTATCTTGCCGACCCTGGTCCGAGAGCGATTTGATTGAATCGTCGTAAAACGGCTCTTCGCTTCGATTGCGATGACCCATCGTTAAAAACAGAAGATTTTTCGACGTATTTCTCGGTGTGTCTTCTGTGGCTCTGTGTTTCAATCCCCAGTATGTGCCGGCGTAGGTCAGCTTGGTTCGCAAAACGGAGGACACAGAGCGGTAGGTGGCGATGAACGAAAAGTGATTTTTACCGCTAGCTTTTTCTAGCATCGAAACTTGGCGCTTCGCTATTTTGCCCCCTTTGCGACTTCCTATGGATCGGTCACTATAAGAGTTATCTCCCCCTGACTCTGCGAGCCAAAAATGAAGTTTAATTTCCCAATCGTTATCATCGACGAAGATTTCCGTTCCGGTAACGCCTCCGGGCTCGGCATTCGTGCTTTAGCCGAAGCGATTGAAAGGGAGGGGATAGAAGTTGTTGGAGTAACACACTATGGCGACTTGTCGCAGTTCGCCCAGCAGCAAAGCCGGGCGTCAGCGTTTATTCTCTCTATCGATGATGACGAATTCGCATCAGATTTAGCGGACAACCCGGCCCTCACGAACCTGCGAGCGTTTATCACCGAGATTCGCTTTAAGAATGCGGACATCCCGATCTTCCTTTATGGTGAGACGAGAACCGCAAGGCACATTCCGAACGATATCCTGCGCGAACTACATGGCTTTATTCATATGTTCGAAGATACCCCCGAGTTTGTCGCTCGACATATTCTTCGCGAAGCCAAGGCTTACACCGATGGGCTTGCACCTCCGTTCTTTCGAGCCTTGGTCAATTATGCGCAGGACGGTTCCTACTCGTGGCATTGTCCTGGGCATTCTGGTGGGGTTGCTTTTTTGAAGAGCCCCGTCGGCCAAATGTTTCATCAATTTTTTGGTGAGAACATGCTTCGTGCAGATGTCTGTAACTCGGTCGATGAGCTTGGCCAATTGCTAGATCACACTGGCCCTGTGGCCGCATCCGAACGAAACGCTGCTCGGATCTTCGGTGCAGATCATTGTTTTTTCGTGACCAACGGAACCTCGACGTCAAACAAAATTGTCTGGCATTCGACCGTTGCAAGCGGCGATATCGTCGTTGTTGATCGAAACTGCCACAAATCAATCTTGCATGCGATCATTATGACGGGTGCTGTTCCGGTGTTTCTGACACCGAAGCGAAATAACCTTGGAATCATCGGACCGATTCCGATGGAAGAGTTTCGCATGGAGAACATTCAAAAGAAAATTGAAGCAAACCCGTTCGCGCGGGAAGCCCAAGCAAAGTATCCAGATCGAAAGCCTAGGATTCTGACGATCACTCAGAGCACCTACGACGGTATCGTTTACAACGTTGAATCGCTCGCTGAAATGCTTGATGGGCATATTGGAACACTCCACTTTGACGAAGCTTGGTTGCCTCATGCTGAGTTTCATCATTTTTACAAAGACATGCACGCCATCGGTCGTGACCGAAAAGCACCGAAAGAATCGATGATCTTTGCGACGCATTCGACTCATAAGTTGCTTGCGGGGCTTTCGCAAGCGTCGCAGATTCTTGTTCGAGAACCAGCCGCAAAACCATTAGATCGGCATTCCTTTAACGAAGCCTATCTAATGCACGTTTCGACATCACCTCAATATGCAATTATCGCTTCGTGCGATGTGGCTGCAGCAATGATGGAACCGCCCGGTGGTACTGCGCTGGTCGAAGAATCGATTATGGAAGCCATCGATTTCCGACGAGCCATGAGAAAGGTTGATGACGAGTATGGCACCGACTGGTGGTTTAAAGTTTGGGGACCTGATCACTTAGTCGACGAAGGAATTGGCGACCGCGACGATTGGATCTTGCGAGACGATGACAACTGGCATGGTTTCGGCAAACTTGCCCCCAACTTCAACATGCTCGACCCGATCAAAGCAACAGTGATCACCCCAGGTCTAAATGTCGCTGGCAAGTTCTCCGAAACAGGAATCCCGGCTTCGATTGTCACTCGATATTTAGTCGAGCACGGCGTTATTGTCGAAAAGACAGGCTTGTACTCGTTCTTCATCATGTTCACGATCGGTATCACTAAAGGCCGATGGAACACTCTGTTGAGTTCTCTTCAGCAGTTCAAGGACGATTACGATAAGAACCAACCGATGTGGAAGATTCTGCCGGAGTTTGTCCAGTCCTACCCGATGTACGAATTTGTCGGGCTGAGGGATCTTTCGCAACAGATCCACGATACTTATAAAGCTCATGATGTCGCTCGCGTAACAACTGAGATGTACTTATCGCCAATGCAGCCAGCGATGAAACCATGCGATGCATTTGCAATGATGGCTCACGATGAAATTGATCGAGTCAGCATTGATGAATTGGATTCGCGTGCTACGGCTGTTTTATTGACCCCGTATCCACCTGGGATTCCACTGCTGATTCCTGGCGAGCGATTTAACAAGACGATCATTGAGTACCTGCGTTTCGCTAGGATGTTCAATGGCAAATTCCCTGGATTCGACACGGACATCCACGGGTTGGTTGAAGAAGTGGTCGATGGAAAACGGCATTATTATGTCGATTGTGTTCGACAGTAGAAAAATCGAATTAAACTGAAACTCTCTGTAACCTAGAAATTCCTTTCCTCAAAAACAAAATGCCGACATTTAAACACGTTAACTTTGCTTGGGATGACTCTGCTGCTAGTAAAATTGATGATGTGCAAAGACTGGTTTATCGGTCCAACTTGCTTGGTTCAGATCAGCGGATAACGAACACTGGTGGAGGCAATACTTCTGCCAAGTTAATGTCGGTCGATCCGCTTACGGGCGAAAAGACAGAAGTGCTTTGGGTAAAGGGTTCGGGGGGAGATCTTCGGACCAGCAAACGCGATAACTTCGCATCGCTCTATCAAAACAAATTGATTGGGCTGCAAAGTCTCTACGCTAATCGAAGTGACAAGGGCTACAAAGGTCAAGCCGAAGATGACATGGTCGCGATGTATTCGCACACGGCATTCAACTTGAATCCGCGCGCATCGTCGATCGATACGCCACTTCACAGTTTTCTTCCAGGAAAACATGTCGACCACATGCATCCCAACGCAATCATTGCAGTTGCTGCTTGTAAGAATTGCGAGTCCGTGACGAAGCAGATTTTTGGAAACGAAATGGGTTATGTGCCCTGGATGCGTCCCGGCTTCGAACTTGGCCTAGCGATGCAGGAAATCGCCAAATCGAACCCTAGCCTTAAAGCCATCATGATGGGGCAACATGGATTCATTTCCTGGGACGATGACGAACGAGCCTGTTACGAGTTGACATTGTCAATGATCGAAAAGGCAGCCACATTTATTGACGAGAAGTATCAAGCAAAAGGCGGCGATGCCAAAGCGTTCGGTGGAGCTCGCTACCAAACGCTCGCGACCGAACAGCGACATGCAACCTTCGCAGCCGTTCTTCCATGGCTTCGTGGACAGGTCAGTAAAGTTAAACGACTGATCGGCACAATCCAAGACGACGATGCAATCTTGCGTTTCGTAAACTCCAATGACGCGCCCCGATTAGCTGAGCTAGGGACAAGCTGCCCGGATCACTTCTTGCGAACGAAAATCAAGCCGATGTACGTCGATTGGAATCCGCAAGTCGAATCCATTGACGCGTTAAAGCAAAAGCTCGCCGACGGTTTGGTTGCTTATCGCAAGGATTACGCTGCTTATTACCTAGCCTGCAAACGCGCCAACTCACCAGCCATGCGCGATGCAAACCCAACTGTAATTCTCATTCCCGGATTGGGCATGATCGCCTGGGGGAAAGACAAATCAGAATCACGCGTCACAGCAGAGTTCTATAACTGCGCGGTCGAAGTCATGCGAGGTGCCGAAGCAATCGATCAGTACATCGCTCTTCCTCAACAAGAGGCATTCGACATCGAGTATTGGTTGCTCGAAGAAGCAAAGCTTCAACGTATGCCGGCTGAAAAAGAACTTGCAAGACAAGTTATCGTGGTTATCGGAGCTGGTTCCGGAATTGGAAAAGAAACAGCACATCGGCTTGTTCGCGAAGGTGCACACATTGTTTGCGTTGACTTGAATGTGGCTTCCGCCGAGGCGACTGCAAACGAGATTACTGCCAAATATGGAATCGGTATCGGAGTCGCAGGAACGGGCGTCTCAGGTTGTGGACCAGCGATCGGTTTACCCGCAAACATTACGGACCGATCCTCGATCCGAAAAATGCTCGATCAAGTGGCTCTAGCATACGGCGGGTTTGACTCGATCTGCGTTACGGCTGGGATATTCGTCGCTTCGGATACCACTGGGCATATTCCAGATGATAAATGGCAACTCACATTCGCGATTAACGTTACCGGTAGCTATCTCGTAGCAGACGAAGCGGCTGTCACTTGGAAGCTCCAAGGCCTTCCTGGAAACCTTGTCCTGACCACAAGTGCAAACGCCGTCGTCGCCAAGAAAGGTAGCCTTGCTTATGATACAAGCAAGGCCGCTGCCAATCACTTGGTCCGAGAGTTGGCAATCGAATTGTCGCCGCTTGTGCGAGTCAACGGGGTTGCTCCAGCGACTGTTGTTCAAGGAAGTGCTATGTTCCCGCGAGATCGAGTCATCGGATCACTTGCGAAGTACAATATCGCCTTCACCGAAGACGAGGAAACCGATTCGCTGGTGATGAAGCTTGCTCAGTTCTATGCAGATCGTACCTTGACGAAGGTTCCAATTACACCAGCCGACCAAGCCGAGGCCTACTTCCTGCTCGTAACTGGCCGCCTAAGCAAAACAACCGGACAAGTTATCACCGTCGATGGCGGTCTCCACGAAGCATTCCTTCGATAACGCGAAGGTCGGTACGGAGCCAATTTTCCGCAGAGTTGTTGAGAACTCTGCGGCACTGACACCAGCGTGAGATCGAGCGGTCGATTGTCACGCGAGGTGAGTTTTGTGGTATTCTTTTGCCTGCTTGATTTGGTAATTGTTCTCTCGACTTTTCAGGAAAAATTATGCCAGTGCTCGTTGCTGCGATTCCTTCTCAACTAGTTTTTGCCGGTGCGATAGCCATTATCGTCGCCTGCTTCCTGATTCTGTCTGTGCTTTCACGATTCTTTTGGCTTTGGATTCAGTCTGTTTTAACCGGTGCTCAAGTCGGTATCTGGGACTTGATTGGGATGTGGTTCCGCCGAGTCGATCCGAACATGATTGTCAAAAGCAAAATCATGGCCGTACAAGCAGGTATCGATGATCCAGAGCTTACAAGTAAAGCTCTGGAAGCGCACTTCCTGGCCCGAGGAAATGTTCCTCAAGTTATCCGAGCCTTGATTGCTGCCAGGAAGTCTAAGCAGATTAATTTGACCTTTGTTCAAGCGGCTGCAATTGATCTCGCCGGACGCGATGTATTGGAAGCCGTTCAAACTAGCGTTTACCCCAAGGTCATCGACTGTCCTCCGAGAGGCAACGCGCGGCCAACGCTGGATGCAGTTGCAAAAGACGGTATTCAATTGAAGGTGAAAGCACGAGTCACAGTTCGCGCAAACCTGATGCGTCTCATTGGTGGAGCGACTGAAGAGACCATCATCGCGCGCGTAGGTGAAGGTATCGTGAGTGCCATCGGTTCTGCCGAATCACACAAAAGAGTTTTGGAGAATCCGGACCTCATCTCAAAAGCCGTTCTTGCAAGAAGATTAGACGACCAAACCGCCTTCGAGATTGTCTCTATCGACATCGCTGACATTGATGTCGGCGATAACATTGGAGCAAGGCTTCAAGCAGATAAGGCTGAAGCTGACACACGCGTTGCACGAGCCCGCGCTGAAGGTCGACGCGCCCAAGCTGTCGCCGCCGAACAAGAAATGATCGCTCGGATTGAAGAAAGTCGCGCAGCGGTTGTAGAAGCCGAAGCGGAAATCCCGCGTTCGATTGCGAAGGCCTTTCGGACTGGCCAGTTGGGTGTGCTCGATTACTACAAGCTTAAGAATGTTTCAGCCGATACTGAAATGCGGCAAGCTATCGCTGGTACTGGAAACAACGCAGTGAACACTGCGGGCCGAACAACGGGAAGCTAACGTCTCAATCGAAAGTGAACGACGATGTCCAAGGACTTAGACGAGTTTCTAAAAAAAGCCGCCGAGCGACGAAAAAATCGTCAGCAGAGTGGGGGAAACCCTACTCCTGCCACTCCGCAAGCGGCACCAACCGCACAGACAATTGCTCAGGCTGAAGTGGTCGTTGTTGCAGAGAAGCCGCGAGAAGCCTCTGTGCCTATCGAAACTTTAGGACCGCGAATCCAATCGAATATTCATCCCAGTAGTCTACTCACGAAAGAAATCGATCAAGTCGATGATCGCGTTCGGGCTCGTATTCATTCTCAATTTGACCACTCCGTTTCGACTATCGATCAGGGAACAACAGTCAAAAAGAAAGATTCGCAGTCCAGCAATCAGCCCGGAAAAAAGAAAACTGCTAAGCAGTCCAATCGGGACTTAGGAGCGTCCCAGGAAGTATCCATTTCGAGCTTCGAGGAATCGCGAAACGACATGACAATTGAGCGATCTGCATCAAAGATGATCAACCCTGAATCCATGCTTGAGCTACTTAGGAACCCGCAAACGTTAAGAACTGCATTCATCGCATCGCAGATATTCGAACGCAAGTTTTAATTGACTGTGAATGAAGGTTGTGGGCCAGGTAGGAAAGGTTGATTACTTCTTTATCTCAATCGGCTTCGTTTTTACTCCCCATCCGCGATCGCCGTAAACAGATACACGGACTTCAAGTTGTCCAGTCGGAATGTTATTTGTATCGAACTTAGCTTCGAAGCTGTCTTGAATTGAAGGAATGAGCTTTCTTGTAATCACCGAAGTGTTTGCGGCATCAAATAGCTGTTGCTGCAGATCGAGTTTATCGGAGGTCGCTTTCTGGATGGCCGTGCGAAGTTTCTTTGCTGGATCTGGAATGCGTTTTCTCGGATAGACAATTTCAATCTCGCAACGGCCTGCAGTTTGGGTCGTTCCAGAAATGAGAAGCACTTCGCCTTGACGAATCGATTCTGGAGCGTCGACATTTATATCTGATGGACGCGATATCTTCAAAAGAGGATCACCGAGCAGATTAAAGAGGTAGCAATGTTCTTCGCGTTCAAGCGCGATGTCGTGTCCTGAAGGACTGAGGGTGGTTGCCAAGGTATCCAGGAACTCTCTTCGTGATGGCTTGCTTGTTGGCTTCAGTGCAGCGATTTGTTTTTCATCTGCTGGCGATTCGATTTCCATGATACAGTTGTCTTTTGCACAAGTGAGGATCTCGCCGATAGTTGATCGTTGATCGCGGAAAGTAGCCTCGAGCATTCCGCCACCCAAGATTCCCATACCATATGGCATGGTGACTCGGCTGCCAGCGATTGCTGCGATTGGACCACCTGGTTGCATAATCATCTTCTCTGCCAAACAACCATCTTTTGCATCAAACGCCCCCAGGTAACAAGCCAAAAAGATAGCCAGTGGCGGAAGTCCCTTCACGTTGATTTGCCCGAGCTGATCGTTATTCAAAATCGGTAGCATTCGACCTTCATGAGGAATCATGTCTAGTGTGTTTACGAAGCCATGCCCAAGGTAAATCCATAGCAAGCTGCCGCGATTGATTCGTTCCACAGCGGTTTTGCTAAACAGAAGCGGATTGGGATAATAAACACTGCTCGGACTGGCTTGCATCATGCTCAGTTGGTACTCGAGTGGGATATCCTCCGAAAGCAACTGTCTGGCTACGCTTTCGACGACCGTATCGGTGAGGGCTCCGAAACCACCGACTCCCGCGACGATGTCGATTTGTCGCTGCGAACCATTGAAATCGTGCGCGGTGTCGTACTGAATGACTCGATCGCAATAGTCTTTCAATGCCTGAACATTTTTTGCTGGGATTCGACCAACAATCGTTCGGTGACTTCCATCTTGACGCCAGTCTGAATACGGGTGGTCTGTTGCAATGGTAGGCGTCGATCCGAAATTAACAACGACTTTCGAATCGATATAGAATGTTGGAATAGTATCTTGCTGCGTTCGATCTGTTTGGTTCAGTTGGTAGTCAGGAGCATCTGCGGCCAAGACAACTACGTCAACTTGGCTGCCGTACTGTTCGGCTACATTCTTGATAGCCTCACGTGTCAGTTCTGCTGTTGCTGCGGGCGATACCACGTGGATTCGATGGCCTTGGCCTCTTCGAAAATCTTCCCATTTTGATAGACTCGGCTGCCAAGCTTCTGGAACGACCACAACGATATCTCGAAGTGGTCGTTCTTTGTTGAGCGCTTCGACAGCAACGATTGGGGCTGCCAGTAAAACACAAATCAAGCCGGCA
Organism: Planctomycetota bacterium; assembly: GCA_026692865.1. Classification (GTDB taxonomy): domain Bacteria; phylum Planctomycetota; class Planctomycetia; order Pirellulales; family Pirellulaceae; genus JAIYDQ01. The sequence continues at coordinate 236,338 of JAPLNI010000057.1, read as the reverse complement.
AGATAAAGTTTCGTGCAACTGGCGACCGCAGGGCTAGCTGTTTGGCTAAAGTAACCAAACTTGGCAGCAAGGTTGAATGGTTGTGATGAATTCAGGTCTACGTAACTAAGACGTTCGAGTTTGATTTCGTTACTAGCTTGTTGCACAGGAATCACCTTTCTGGGATTACCGTTCCGGAAAAGATTGTAATTGTGTTATCTCACTTATAGATTTGGATTGGAAGATGAAAAAGGGTGAACGAGCGGATTACATTTTGAGCGAGCTTAAACGGCTATACCCGGATCCGGCTGTACCCTTAGATCATTTTGACACCTACTCACTTTTGGTTGCGGTACTATTGAGTGCGCAGACTACGGACAAAATGGTTAACCAAGTAACTCCCGATTTATGGAAGCTTGGGAAAACTCCTGCCGAAATGGCGAAGCGAAAGCCCAGTGAGATTCGTGAAGCTATCAAACGTTGCGGGCTCAGTCCACAAAAGTCGATCGCGATTCAAAAGCTCTCTGAGATTTTAGTGCAAGAGTATGACGGAAAGGTACCGGATAGTTTGGAGGAGCTCGAAAAACTGCCCGGGGTGGGGCATAAGACCGCTAGCGTCGTCATGTGCCAAGCCTTCGGGCAAAATGCATTCCCCGTAGATACCCACATTCATCGATTGGCTCAGCGATGGGGGCTAACGAGCGGTGCGAGTGTTGTACAAACAGAGCGAGATCTCAAAAAGCTGTTTCCGGAAGAGAGCTGGAATAAGCTACATTTGCAAATCATTTACTATGGCCGGGAACATTGTACCGCTCGCGGATGTGACGGAACCATTTGTCCAATTTGCAAGGCGCTTTATCCAAGACGAAAGACACCCGTAGAAACGCGAAAGTAGAAGTGTCTCCTCTATTCTGCATCCAGTTAATCTTGCCGCATCCACGCCCTCCGACTTATTCGATCTACTCATCACGAATCGGATGACAAGATACAGGCTAAGGCACCATGCCAGCGTTAGCGGAAAATTGAACGTATGAATTCGCGGGTTTGGATTCTGAATTTCATGAAGCAAGGCAAGTGGATAGCCCATCGTCGGGAGCAGCAGCACTAGGCCGAGGCGAGATACCAGAACCGCGATAGCTCGAAAAACGACCAGCATGGTAGGGCGAGCCTGCAGCCCGCACCGTGATGCCAGCCAGCACAACGCTGACTAGGATAGCGAATGTGTTCATTTTGATCCTTTGTCAATAGCAGAGAGATGGACTATCTAAATCGTATACTCTCATCAAGTTTTTCCAATCTCAGTGGATACACGAGCGTATTTCTGCAAGTCTTCGGAGAGCCTTGCCTACTTGGATAGCCTAAGTGACTCGGCTGCTTTTACTGACCTTGGCTCTTGGTAAAGCCTGGCTTGCCGTCGAAGTTGTAGAGTCCTTCTGTCTTGACGAACTCAACACCAGCATCGGTGATTCTGTCCATCAAGGCCGTGATGGCTTTAGCTGAAACAGCTCCGGTCGCTTCGTCAGGAAGCTTGAATCGGCATCTAGTCACATCGACCGTGAAAGTCTCATCCATTCCACCTGGCCACACTTTCATCCCACGATTCGAAAGCATCTCCAGCTTCATGCCGTCGCCACCGAGCGGTTCCAAGATTGCGGCTAAAGAGTTTGCTGACTTGGTGTAGGCAACGAATACATCCACACCGACTCGTTCTCGTACTTCCGTGGAACGAACATAAGGTGGACGTGTCGTCAATGGTCGCGATGGAGCCTTGGAGTAGTCGACTTCTTTAAGGATTTGCGGCTTCTGACCGATTCGGCTTAGGACTGCTTGCGCGAACTCCTTCGTCCCTACTTTTTCCTTCGAGATTCCCTCTTTGAAAATATCGTAGGTGTGAACGCCATCTTCGATCGTCTTGAGCCACGCGTTGTGGGCGAGTTCTGCGACGCTCGCTTGGCCGATATGCACTAGCATTTGAACGGCTCCGAGGAAAAGTCCGGATGGGTTGGCGAGGTTTTGACCAGCTCGTCTCGGAGCCGATCCGTGGATCGCTTCGAACATAGCACAAGCATCACCAATGTTTGCACTACCAGCCAATCCGACAGAGCCCGCAATTTGAGCTGCGACGTCAGACAAAATATCGCCATAAAGATTGGGCATCACGATGACGTCAAAGACTTCTGGAGTGTCGGCTAGCTTGGCTGCACCGATGTCGACGATCCAATGCTCATTCTCAATCTCCGGATATTCTGCTGCGATTTCATCGAAGATCTTATGAAACAACCCGTCGGTTAGCTTCATGATATTGTCTTTGGAAAAGCAGGTAACTTTCTTGCGGTTGTAGGCACGAGCGTATTCGAACGCATAACGGCAGATCTTCTCAGTGCCGGGTCGGCTGATGAGCTTCAAGCACTGCATCACGTCGATGGTTTGTCGGTGCTCAATTCCGCCATAAAGATCCTCTTCATTCTCGCGAACGATTACGACATCCATTTTCGGATGCTTGGTTCGAATAAAGGGGTCGTAGCTAAGGCACGGACGGATGTTCGCATAAAGCCCGAATGCTTTACGAGTTGTCACGTTGAGCGATTTAAAACCTCCCCCCTGAGGCGTGGTGATCGGTGCTTTCAGGAAGACTTTGGTTCGTCGAAGGCTTTCAAAAGCGCTGGGTTCGATGCCAGCCAGATTTCCCTTGAGATACTGCTTTTCCCCGATTTCAATTGTCTCGATGTCCAGTTTCGCGCCAGATTCCTGAATAATTTTCAGGGTAGCGTCCATGATTTCGGGGCCGATGCCATCGCCGTGGGCGACTGTAATTGGGGTGGAAGATGCCATATTGGGGTTATTCTGCTACCTAAATGCAAGGGATTAAAACTGCCAGACCACGAATTTATTCATGAAACCGCACCAGCACAACTAGCGCGGCGACTTTATTGCAAAACGCTATCGAAATCGTTGCGTGGTCGCGTTGAATCTTGCGATTCTGCCAGCGAATCATAAGTGCAGGTAACGTAGGATTCCCTTTCTCACGGCGGACCTTTTCATGTGCTGGCTACGAAACCTGGCCCAAAGCGAAACGTGGCCCGTTCCCGGGATAGCCGAAAGCCAGGGAAAAAAATATTTGAAAATTTTAAATTGCACACAAAATACGTTCTATAGTTCTGCATCTCGAAACGAACTTTAGACAGTTCGAGCAGGGATTTATGAGGAAATCGAAGACAATTACCTTGTTCAGCTCCCATCACCGGCGAGTCGAATTCGGGAATTGAAGTCCGCATGACCGATGAGGTGATTCTCGGTAGCCGGCGTCTGAGGTTTCCGATCAGTTTGTCGCGGCTGATTTATATGGCCCCGATTTATACGTAACAATCCAGTTTCTAAATTGAAAGTTGATCTACCTAGAATGAAAACCTACCTACGTTTACTAGCCGTTGTCGCTGTTTTTGTCCTTGCTCCGTCGTCGGTATATGCTCAAACAACAGCATCCCAAACCTACACGGTTGTGGTACCAACCAGCGTTAGCATTACTGCCCCGGCAGCTGCCAGCTTGACTCACGATCAATCCGACAATCCTCAAGCTTTCCCTGCACAAACATGGATCGTGCGGGGTAACTCGAGAAACGGTATGAATGTTTCTTTTACAAGCGATTCATTTATCCACACAACGGACCCAACGTTCAAGCGAAACTCCCGTTTAGACCTGACTGTTGGTACAACTCAAGGCCCAGCGAATTGGTCCGTTGGCGTTCCAACGTCGTCCTCAAACTACGGGACAAGTACCCCAGCAACCGTGACCGCTACCAGCACCGGTGTTGGCAGAGCAACCATGAACCTTGTCGTCAGCTTTTTGACGGAAGAATACGGTTCGTTTGCTGCTGGCAGCTACCTTGCAACTGTTGTCGGAACCGTCGCCGCGAATCCGTAGTATGCGGCTTAAGCTGAAGATCGTCGAATATAAAAACTAAACCGACATTCGGGCAATATCTGAGCTCGTCAACAAAAACCTCCAAATGCCCCCGCTGTTCGGTGAATGCCGAATTACGGGGGCTTTTTTGCGTTCATTAGGAACACTGTTTTCGGCTAAGCGAACATTCGGCTTGCCGCAACTTATGAATGTTTGTAAAAGCCGGTGTAACAAATGAAGAGACAGCATGATATTTAATTTTTCGGGCAAAACTGTTGTTAGGTGATCTTTTCAAAACACGAAGATGCAAGTTGGTGCTATTGCTCCTTTGTTGCCTCGTCGGATGTCACGGGCAGGAACAAATTCATCGCAAAACAGTTGAGGATTTATACGGCGAGGCACTCTGCGCAGCCGCTGCAAGGCCCCCGGTAATTCAGCAGGCATTATCGTTTCATTCGGAATTGAACGCATGTTCGTGCTCTCAGGAGGAACAGCCCCGGTTGCGTGAAGCCGGAGCCAAGCGAACCAAGATGCCGGAACATTGCGATTCCATGGACCTTGGCGCGGCAAACATCCACGGCTCTCCAAGGCCGAAATCTTTGCCAATAGGTCCATCACACAACAGCCCGTCACCGAGCCAGTTCTCAGGCCAAGATACTGGCCAGGTAGTCTTAGCCACTGCCGAGGAGATCATCGCGTCACCCGCTATATCGTCTATTCGGGTTTCCGAAGTTTTTGAGCAAACAGACATCCGCGAAGCGATCCAAATTCTGGCGACGGCGGCTGGTATTGAAGTCGTCATCGACGAGACGGTCGGGGGAGTCACTAGTGCTCAGATACAGGATGAGTACTTCGAGCAAGCCTTGGAAAAAATACTTTTACCGGTTGGCCTGGTTTACGCACAGCATGGCGAAAAATATCTGGTCGCCCCCCCCGATCCCGATTCGCCTCTTTTCTATCTAATCTCGCAGCGATACCAATATTCACCCAACTTCCACGACGTTGCCAAGCTCACGTCACTCCTTCCCGCACGCTTCAAGCCCTATCTTCAATCGTCAACCGAACGCAATATAATCGTGGTCGATGCACCGAAGGCCATCGGAGACGATTTGATCGAGCGATTGCGTGAACTCGATGCTCCGGTCCCACAAATTGAACTCGAAGCGATTGTTTGTGTGGTGAGCCCTGATAGTGGCTTTCGATTCGGACTTGATTGGGGGCACGTCGTCGGTGTTGAAGGAGTCGATTCTCTAAAAGCCGGTTTGACTGGGCTGACTTTCTCAGGCGCCACTAGCAAGCAAGGGGTCAGCAACGCCTTCTCGGACTTCGCAGTCACTTCTGCCTTCGTGCGTTTACTTGCATCCGAGGGCTATATTACAATTCGAGCAGCACCGCGTGTCACTGCGAAAGATGGTGAGAAAGCGAACATCTCGATCAATCGCGAAACCTTCTTCAGCCTTCAACCTAATAACAATAGCCTACTGTTTCAGCAGAACATTCAAAAGGTCGAAGCAGGCATAAGCCTGGAGATTATTCCGCGCGTACACGGCGACATGATCTCAGTGAAAATCAGTAAAGCCGAAGTTAGTGAAGACATTCGAACAAGCGATTCGCGGTCGGAGTTGACTGCGAATCCCTATCCGATTATCAATCGTCGTGTCGTGTCGACCGACGTCAACGTCCGCGACGGACAAACGATTGTCATCGGCGGGCTTGTGCAACGCCAGACAGTCGATCGAATCAACCGCATCCCGGGGCTCAGCCGAATCCCGATTGCAGGAAAGCTTTTCCAGACAATTGAAAAGCAAGAGCAAGATGCCGAGGTGGCAATTTTCATCTCTCCTCGAATCGTAAACGACCAACCGTGTGTATTGAACGAGAAATAAATCGATAGCCAAGTACGGAAATTGAATTAAAGAAATATGAATGGAGTAAAATTTTCATGACGCATGCATTGATTAAACAATCAGAAGCTATTGGACTATCACGCTTGCATGTGAAGTTCATAATAAACCTGGCCGCCGTAGTTTTTCTTTTTCATCTCTTTGTCGATCCCGTAATTGCACAACCGAAACCGGCTACAAAAGCGCAAGTCGGACGACCAACGAGTACAACGCGACGCGACCCGCCACGTGAGATTTCAGTAACGCAAAGCTTCGAGCCAGCCTTTGCAATTGAACCTCTTTCACATCGAATTGAAGGTCGCTCTAATGAGGTTATTCCATTTCAATTCAAGATTGAATCTGCTAATCGCGATGCACAAGTCGAAGTCTCGATCGTTGGACTTCGACAAGAGATGAATGGACAGATCTTTCACGATGAAAAAGCCGACATAACTGAACTCATTAGGCTTGTTTCGCCGGACAAGATGACCTTGCAAGCGGACAAGCCCAGCATCATTGAAGGCTTGGTACAAGTGCCACGAGGCGAATCCAAATACCATTCGTTCGGGATCTTGGTGCGCGATGTTGGTCGAGGCAACGATATCACTCCGCAGTTCAATCCAGACGGGAGTCAAAAAACACAAGCTGGCATACGATTCGTGACGCAGTACGTACTGAGGTTAGACATGGTCGTTGAAGGTGTTCGAGGCGAACAAGGTCATCAAATTCAAGTCGAAGAAGTTCGAATGACGCCGCTTGACGGTCGCCCAAGACTGCAAGCGGTCGTTTCCAATCCTACAGGGACTGCGTTTGAGTTCGAGTTGCGAGCTAGGATTCGTTCATCGCCAAGCGATCGATCTTTCAAGCCACTTCGCTTGGTATTACCGGTTCGAGCAAGTATTCAAGATGATACGCGTTACCTCGGAAGAATACTTCCTAAGAGTCGTATTCGGATGGAGGAGTTGCTTCCTGAAGCGATTGCAGGTGGTCAGTATGAAGTCGACTTGGAATTGATCTTTGAAGATCGCGTTGTCGATAATAAGACTTTGCCGATCAGTGTCGTTGCACAAGATTTTCCTGCTCAAGAGGTCTTGATCGCGCAAGTTGGAGAAGATTTGCAAGTATCACCCGCTCAGGTCGAGCTTTCGCAAGCTCGTGGTGGCAGTCGACGTCAGACCATTCTGCTCAAGAACTCGGGTAAAGACACAAAATCAATTACGCTCTCCGCCTTTGGGGCAAACCAACTGCCCATGGAAGCTGCCTTAATCCAACCCAGCGAGATACAGCTACCACCAAACGGGAGTCGCAAGCTGTCCGTCACATTGCGAAGTCAATCTGCCAGTGGTGATGCAGTGCAATACGGGAAGCTAGTCGTCAGTTCCAAAAGCGACAGTCGGGATTACAAAGAAACGAAAGAGCTTCCGTTGGCTATCGTGCTCAAACAACCCGAGTCACCAATCGTCACCATGACGCCACTGGAATGGGTAGTTGATGGCGTTTATCCAGGCTTCGTGACGACATTAAAAAACGGTGGAGATACCCATCTTCCGCTGCAAGCTCTTTTAACGATTGTCGATTCTAACGGTCGTCGCATGGCGATCCCAAGTGGCTTTGGTCGCTGGCTCATGCCCAAATCGACTTCAAAGCTTGAGTTTCGAATGGAAGGACCAATGATACCCGGCGAGTATCAGCTCGCTTGTGAAATCCTTAACCAAGATAAACCGATCACCGCCAAACAAGTCTTCACAGTTACCGATTTGGAAAACTCCGCAAGCAAGAATTAGCCCAACAAGTTGGATTTCCAATAGCAACCGTAGCAGAAGTCGTAAGACTTCTGCCGAATTCATCCTTCACTTGTATTTTCCTTAACGAACGAATTCTTAAGAGTCCGGCTACATACTTAAGCCCGCGTTCGTACTCGTCTTTTGTAAGCAAATCGACTGACGACCTTTACCGATAACACCGTGATCATCGCAAAGCTACACAATAGACTCGTGTTCGGTTCTGGTATCGCCGTGACGAACTCCAAGCTCGAAACATAGCCGGAAACATTATTAGTGAATGAATCGTACTGAGGACGAAACAACAAGAAGCTGTTCTCCGATAATGCAAGCCGATTCGTGCCCGCATTGTCTATAGCTCCTCCCGTACCATCACCACCGATCACGCTTGGCGGTAAAGCCGTATAACGCGAGCCACCGTCAGCCACACCAACCGTTGCAGCGATCTCCCCAAACTTTGGATCGGTATCTTGATAAGGGACGTAGCTAAAAGCTAGGTCGTCCTTGAGGAAGTTAAAGCCTCGATAATTCATGCTACGTTCGAACCAAACCACTTGCATGCTTCGTTGCGATTCTCCTGCGAAAGCACCACCCGGAGTATCGAGAAACAAACTTACGTTTTTCCAAGTAACCGCCAAGAAATCTCCTGGAATTGAATGGTCCAACACGGCATTTCTGGTTCCTGTTATGAGAAATACATCATCCCATAAAGGGGCGATTAAACCACCGGGGAATTGATTTTGAGTAGCAGGAGAATCCAGTCGATCAGTAAAGTAGCTATCATTGTTGGCGAAATTGATGTTTCCATTCTCAGAGACGTAAAAGGAGGTCCGAGATTGACCGTAGAAGTTTCCAGAAAAACTGGGCTTCTGAAGGAGCACAACTTGATCGACATTTGAATTCGGCGGCCCCTCCTCTGACATAAGAACCGTCGCATTGGGTGGCGGTACGACAAGAAAATCAGCTTGTACGGGACTAGTAATGCAGTTCGCTAACACAAACACAATCGCGATATCAAAGCCTATTATCCAAGGTAGAAAAAGGAGTCGATCAAGCTTGTAGGTTTGGGGAGTACTACCGAGGAACCCAAATAAAGAATTCGTGAATTTCATCAATAGCAGACAATCCATGATGTTTTCGTAAGGCTTCCGTGCTTCGACCAATCATTTGACAACCGAATCGGATCGCAATTGTAAAATTAACGGTAATTTATTTGGTATACATATAGGTGCGGCCTGGACGACTGTCAATTACATGCACGCCATCATGCACAACCAAATCTCACTCCGAATGATTTTCGTGATAACGACGCTTGTTGCTGTCGTTATTGCATGTTTTCAAAATCTACCTCGCGGCGTGATCGTCTCTGCCTTGATGGCGATGCTGGCGATGTTATTAGTCACATTTACTCTCTTTGCTTTTGCGTTTGTGCTCATGCTACCCTTCGCACAATTAGGCAAGTACCTAGATGATCAATCAGATGACGGGAGCAGCCCTTTCGCTCAAGACCGTCTGCCAACGCAAATCATTCCACCTGTCGACCGAGGTGCTGAATGAGCTTTGACGGGCAGGAGACGCGGCAGAATGCTGTAAAGTTACGGTGGCATAGATCTAAGTACCTGATGCATAGTTGCAAATTGCTTGTTTGGTTTCTGAGTTGTTGCCTCATCGGCTTGAAGGAACCGAACGCTTACGGGCAACAGAACGCTGCCATCAACAAACAAATCAACAAACAAATCAACAACCGATCCGAGCGAGTCACGCTGATCATCGGCGATCCGTCTTTAGGAGAGACCTTAGGTCTATCTGGCTATTTGCACGGCATTGGAAGTGAAACCGAAGGCTACAACGGTTGGGAACTCGTTCTCCAAAACGCGGATGGTTCACCATTTACTGCTGACTTGTCACTGCAGCTCGATCTTAATATCAACACTACAGGGTCGGTAAGCTATTCAGTGGCAGTACCCGTTGTTTTGAGTTCTGGATTATCGGAATCTCGCACACCATTTTTAGTCCCTTTTGGAGATTTATCTTTGCAGGATGGAAGATGGATCTTGGTCAACTATCGTGTCCGAATTTCGCAAGATGGTAGGTCGCTGCCTGGATTGTTCTCGGAGCTTAAGAATCACCAGTCGATCACGTTGAGAACAAACGTAAATCCAAATCAGGTTCCGGTTCCGGGTTTGATCTTGCTGAGTGACGCGACGGTGCAAACGCGGCTAGTGGTAGACTGGCAAAAAAGTGCACCTGTAGTCGGTACAGCGAATGCGAGGAACGTTGTCGATGCCGAGCAACTCTTTAAGAATGACTGGGGAGAGCTAATAGCGAGCAACCAGTGGGTACACCCTAATTTTGGACTTGCCGTTGTGGATCGCTTGCCCACGAATTGGCTTGAGTACTCCTCTCGGTCAGAACTGATTGTTTCCACGCAAGATTTTGCAAAACTTGATCTGGCGCGACTAGCGGCGATTCATGATTATGTACTTGCTGGTGGAACTTTCGTTGTGAGCAACTGCGAATACGAATCGGGCCTTGATTCGAAGTTGCAAGATTGGATTGAACAGATCGCGCCAAACCATCCGCAGCCTATGTTGAATCAAAATCAAGATTCGGAAAACGCAATGCGATTTAGAACAATAGAAGTCGGTTTCGGAAGCATTGCGCTTTCGAAGAATGACTTATCTTTTTTTCAGCAAAACATTTTCAACGGTCTCAGCAGATCGGGCTTCAGCGCCCGAAGCGCGAGCCATGTGATGGATTGGTACATTCCGCATGTAGGGCAACCGCCCGTAATTGGATTCAGTATCTTCATATGCGCGTTTGCGTTCTTAGCTGGTCCGCTTTTGCTATGGTTTGCGCATCACCGATTGCAAAGGCCCATATTGTTGCTCTTAGTGTTACCGCCCCTTGCAATAACAATTGCAGGTGCAATCCTGCTGTATTCGGTGGTGAAGGATGGATTTGAAACTCACGCTCGAGTTCGATCGGCAACGTGGGTCAATCAAGCAACATCGCGCGGCGTAAGCCATTCCAGGCAGACTTACTTTAGTGGGCTTCCTCCTCGCCAAATTAGTTTCTCTTCACGAAGCGAAGTGTGGCCAACACCCGACACTCTTACGAGACGCGGGAGATCTGTAACTCCTTTGAACATCGGCTTGAACTGGAGTTCAAATAGCCAGTCCTACTCGGGATTTCTTACACCGCGAACACAATGCCAATGGACGGTGACTACGCCTTTGGACTCGCTTCCCACTTTTGACTATGTGATAACACCCGATACCGGGAAGCTCACGAAGATTCAAAACGTAATGAAAGACGATTGGATTCTCGGGTTCTTCTGTGACAAGAATTCTAAACTCAGCAGTGTCGGCCCTACCGCTGCGGGAGAACGAGGAGTTCTATCAGATGTTGTCAAGGCGAAGGCGTTGACTGATATCAGAAAGCTTTCGCAACGACTCGCGTTTCCCCCCGGCTATCCAACGACCGGATCTCCCTCGATTGGTGCTTGGATCGTGAGTTCATACGGCAACGAATACAATTCGTCGGAGGTAACTCGAAACGAAATGGAGCGAAAACTCGAGATGTGGTTGAATGGTGGCGAATTTCTGGATCCAGGTGGATTTATTTTGCTTCTTCGCAGTGCGTCCTATCTCGATCAGCCACTTCGCGAAACGGTCCGCGAGTCAGATTCGTTTCATGTTCTGACAGGAAGTTGGTGATTGATAAGATGCAAATCAAAAGCAATATAAGCGAGTCAGCAAGCCGTGCTTTCTTACCATCGGGAAGTGTTTCTTCGGCGGTCGATGCAATCGCCTACACACCAACTTTTGCAAAGGGATTTCATCAAGCATCGACACCCATGATTGAAGTTCGCCGGCTTTATAGAACCTTTGGAAAGACCGAAGCGGTAAGCGATCTTTCTTTTGAAGTCATGGCGGGACAGGTCTTTGGATTTATCGGACCCAACGGTGCTGGCAAAACCACATCGATGCGAATTCTTGCGACGCTGGAACTGCCGACCTACGGGGACGCCATGATCGATGGTTTGTCGAGCATCAATGATCCGGATCTCGTTCGCAAACGAATGGGTTTCATGCCCGATGGGTTTGGTACTTATCCGAATATGGATTGCGTCGAGTATCTCGATTTTTTTGCTCGTGCTTATGGTCTTGTAGGTAAGGATCGGATCAACGCAGTCAAACGGACTCTCGCATTTACAGGCCTTGATAAGATCGCTTCGAAGAGTATTCGCGGTCTCTCCAAGGGGATGCGGCAACGTTTGTGTCTAGGCCGCGCGATCGTACATCAACCGAAGGTCCTCATATTGGATGAACCCGCCAACGGACTTGATCCGCGGGCGCGAATTGAATTGAGGCAATTGATTAACCAGCTTGCACAGGAAGGAGTCGCGGTCCTTGTGTCGTCACACATTCTGACCGAGCTTGCCGAGATGTGCGATCAAGTTGGAATCATTGAACGAGGCAAATTGTTAGCGGTAGGTAGTGTTGCCGATATTCAGGCAGCTTCTTCAAGCGGTCGTGAAGTCCACGTGCGATTGGTTTCGCGCATGGAAGAGGCTTCGCAGTGGCTCTCCAGTCAAAGTCACGTGTCGCTGGTTACAGTCGAAGGCGATTCCATCTCTCTTCAACTCGCAGGCGATGTCGCGGACCAATCGCGACTCCTACGTGGACTTATTCAACAAGATTTCGATGTAATTGAATTTGCGTCAAAAGAACGCTCACTTGAAGATGTCTTCATGCAGATCACAACAGGAGCCGTCCAATGAGCACGATTTCGGAAGGCCTGAGCACTCCAGACTCAGATCCGATCGCTATCACACATTCGTCCACAATTCGAAGGCTTCTCGATGGCGAGTCGTCTATCGATCGTTGGCTTGTTCGAGCAGGTGATTGGTGCAGTCCCATTCTTGTGAAAGAAACGCGGCAATCGCTGAAGAGTCGGCAGTTCCAGTGGACGTTTATACTATTGATGGTCGCAATCGCAGGTTGGACGCTCTTTGCAGTGCTGACATCGGTTCCTGCAATCTATTTTCAACCGGCGGGCCGGTATCTGCTTGCGGGATATATTTTTATCCTAGTCATTCCAGCTTGTGTGGTCGTACCGAATGCTGCGTATCGGTCGATGGCCAATGAACTGGAGCAAGGGACATTTGACGTTCTAACGCTTTCGCCTCTTTCTTCATTTCAGATTGTGTTAGGGAAGCTAGCTGTCGCGAGCGTTCAAAGCGGCTTCTACTTTGCCTCGCTTACTCCTTGTTTTGCACTGACTTATTTGCTGCGAGGCGTGACATGGATGTCGATCTTTTTACCTTTGGCCACGATCGCTATCGGATCTTTGATTTTGATCGCTGTAGGGCTACTTCTGGGTTCCTTAGATCGAGCACGTCGGTACTCAACGTTGATCTCGATTGCAATGATCCTACTGACCATCGCAGGTGCTTTTACGTTGTATGGTATGCTGACTGGGTTCGTTTTTGATATGGCGAACACGAGTGGCGATCCTGATATGCAGATTGCGTTTGCGTCCATGTTTTTGTTCTTTCTCTTTCTCATGACTTATGTAGTGCTTGTCATCTTGGCGGCATCGGCGGCTATCGGCATGGCGAGCGAAAATTACTCGACAACTATCCGATGGTGGGGATTTTTTCAAAGTCTCTTCATGGTTGGACTTTGTGGCGCTGGATTTGGAATGATGATTTCGATGACGACTGGGCGAGGATCTGCGAGCGTTTTTCGCGAGGCAGAACAAATGCTGAGCTTCTTTTTCATCACCCAAGCTTTGCACTGGACTGTTTTGGGGGTCTTCTTTGTCTCCGAGCGAGGAGTATTGACGCCGCGATCAAGACGTCGGCTACCGGCAACGTTGATACAGCGGGTTTTTCTTTCGTGGGGAAACCCTGGTTCTGGAACAGGATACGTGTTTATTCTTTTGTGCCTTGCCGGAGTTATCTTGTCGTCAATGATCTTCTGGGTGTGGCTTATCATGAACCAAGGAGGAGCTACACGCGGTATTGCGACTTATCAAAGCGGCTACGGCGAGCTCAATTGCATTACCATTGGAACAATGGTTTGGTGTTGGCTGGCGTTTTATTTGGGGCTTGTCCGTTTATTCATGGTCTGCTTCGCGAAGAATCGTGCAAACCGATTTGTGCTTGGGATTGTTCTGCTGTTGCTTTTTCAGTTTATTGGGATTGCAGGCACCTTGTACTTGTCGACGTTGGAATCGAACACGAATACACCTACCTTCGAATGGTATTCAATCGCGAACATACCTTGGTCGATCGTCGACAGTCATAAGCTTCCTTCAGGCGCTTTAGAAGCACTACTTCTCTTCTCTAGTATGGTCATCGCGTTGAATTGGCTAACTCTTTCTAGAGATTTAACGGTTGTGAAACTCGCCGTTCCACCACGAGTGAAAGAGGCTCGAACCGAAAGTAAAGCGATTCTCGAAGATGACGCAGATTGAAAGACACGTATTCAGCCGACGGCTTGCTTTCAAAGTCACGCTCCGGAATCATGCATTCAACTTCAAACTTACTGCTTCAATTTCCCGGGCCCGTCTAGCATGAATCGGTTACGGGGCTTTACAATGATTCACAGCATCACGCCTGTTTGGTTGGGGATGGAGTTCTCGATACAGTTTTGATGCAAAGACTTTTTTAGGTAATAGAACGCAAACTCGATGTCATATCCTTCGAATCCAGCAGATAGACCTGACCCTATGGAAAATGCACCTCCAATGCGTGCCCGAGTACCCGAGCACGTGGCGGCAGGACAGATCAGCACTGGTGTCATCGTCGTCACTGGGGCGACCGAGTTTATCCTGGATTTTGTGAGAAATCTTCCAAGGCCAAACATCATTGTCGCGCGTGTTGTGCTGCCGCACCAAGTGATGCCTCAGTTTATCGAAGCGCTTTCAACGAACATCGGTCTCTATCGCCAACGGTTCCATGATTTAAATGCATCCCCAAGCGGTTCGACGGCGATTCAGAGTTTTTCCGAGGCGAATCCCGTCCCTTTTCCGTCAGGATCTTCACTGGGGTCTCCTTCAGAAACAGGTTCCGACAAGCCGTCAGGCCCAGGAACGACATCAGCAATGGGAGCAAGCGTTGATTCGACGAAGCCGCGTCCCAGTGATACTCCGACCTCTTCGCTGTTTGGAGATCCAATCGATATTCATGCGGGAACAAGTATTCCCAAGGAATCGGGGGTTAACAAAGGTGAATCCGGTTCCAGTGCAGAAAGGCCCGCTGATTCAGAGTCTTTGCCGCCTCCTCCGAAACCCTCGATTACTCGCCATCCTTCACCGCAAGAAGTTTACGATGAGCTGAAGCTGAAAGATGAATTGCTAAGCGGTTCCTACTCCAACGCAGTAATGATCGGACACGGCCCCCATGAGTTTAGCTTCGATTTTATTACGAATTTTTATCCTCAGTCTGCCGTTAGTTGTCGCGTGTTTATGGCTGCTGGGCATGTCGGGCGACTGTTGGATTCTTTGAAAGCGTCGTGGGATCAATTAAAGTCACGAATGGGTTGAGTCTCCTTCGGAATCGGGAACTGGTTTCAAACTGCTTCGTCTATTGAGTCAATGCTGCTTGTGGAAGCAAACATTTTATTCGACGAAAAGGCGGTCGTTCAGGCGATCCTTGCAGGGCAGTCGTATCGATTCAATGAATTTATTGATCGGTACCAGGATCGGCTGTTCAATGGCTTGTATGCGATGCTAGGCAATCGTCATGATGCCGAAGACGTAGCTCAAGAAGCTTTCGCGATGGCGTATCGAAAACTGGCTAGCTACGAATCAAAAAGCTCGTTTTTTACTTGGTTACATCGGATCGCCTTTAATCTTGCAATCGATCACAAACGACGTGAGAAACGCCATAAACATCCTCAAGAACGCTCCGATGGCGATTCGGGAGTTAGTATGGACCTAATTGATAATCGTCCTGTCGAAACCCCGATTGACCAATTAGAACGTGAAGAGTCCTGTACGCGGCTTTACGCAGCTCTTGCTCAGATTGATCCCGAGCGTCGTGCGGTTCTCACGCTTCGCGATTTGCAGGGGCTCAACTACGATGAAATCTCTCTTTGCTTGGGAATACCAGCAGGGACCGTTCGAAGTAGGCTTCACCGCGCGAGACTCGAATTGAAAGAAGTCCTTCTCTCGCAGGGACAATGGAGCGAAAGTCAATGACCGATCAACCTACCAATCAGAACCCGCCGAATGAAGTCTTTGATGAGTCCTTACTGTCTGCTTATTTGGACCAAGAACTGACCGCCGACGAACGTTCTTTCGTCGAGTCACGGTTAAGTGAAGATGCAGAGCAGCGAAGGTTGTTCGAAGACCTCCAAAAAGTTCGTCAATGGATCCAGTCCAACCCAACGGAAACAGCAATCTCGAAACCCATTCGAGGCGAGTGGGACAATCTGCCTGGAACTCCGGTCGTTACCGCTTTGATAGCTACTGCCACAACCAGTAACGAACAGACTCATTCAAAAGCAAATTCTGAAACGCATCACAGCAGCATCAACAAAACAAGTCTTTCTCGCAGATCTTGGTGGAGCCTTGGTTCGTTGGCGGCGAGTCTTCTTGCACTGGTGTCTGGAATTTATCTACTACCATCGGTCTTCCGGTCTCAATCAAGCGAGTTCGCAAAAGCAGTACCCACAAAAGTTTCCCCAGCCGTTGCGGAAAATCTCCAACCACCGCAAAGCCCCAGTCTGACACCAAGCGTAAGTTCAATCGCAAGCCAAGATCCACGCCAGAACCTCAGCCCGCAAGCTCCGCAAATCGTCGCTCCAATTCCAAAACAACTCGCACCGGGAAAGGGGCAAGCCATGGAAGCAGTAACAAACTTCTACTCGCTTCAAGGTATAGACGCAGTCAAGATTGCCGAGCTTCCGAAGACAACGGTCTTCATTCAAGCGAGACGTAGCGGGCAGGCGCAGCTCAACATACAGTACCAACAGAATCTTGCTGTATCAGATAACGTTCGCGTACAAGCGAACGCTTCATCACCGCTGCCGCCAGCGTCCACAAATTCCTCAGCAATAAAACAAAACGCCGGTGAGACTTCAAGATCAGAAAGTAAATTCGCTTCACCGACGATGGCGAAAAGCGATGCAAAAGCAGTTACCGAAAGTAAACTCGACGCGAATGCAAAGGATAAGACGACAACAGCAACGCAGAGTGAATCGACGGCCAATTTGAACGCGCCATCGTCTGCAATCGGAGCGATACAACTTTCGTCGCCCGACCGAGAATCTTCTGATCAAGATTTTATCGAAGCGGTGATGCCTCGCTCGCAAATTGCCGTCTTTTTAAACGAAAATCAACTGGACAAACTAATCGAAGATGAGATATCGCCAGCAAAGCCCGAGAGAAACGCTTATCTTCAGGACCGGCTAACTCGTCAACGAAGTGGTCGAAGCGTACAGCAATACCTTGGCAATAGCACCCAACAGATCGCACCCGCAGAATTGTCTCGGAAGATCGACAATATCCAGCTTCATAAAAGTCAGGAGACGCAGAGTTCCCAAAAGGAATCTCGCGATGATCGATCTTCATTTTACGATGCTCGGCGCGAGAGCACGTCTTCTGCAAAAATGGCGGATGGAACAGCCGGTTCCTTATCGAACGCTCAATCGAAAGTTCAGGAGTCAATGGAAGCTCTTAAGCCGATGGAAATTGGCGAAAACGATGATTGGGTGCATGTTGTCATCGAAGTTGTTCCCTAATACTTGTCGACATTCGACGAAATAGCAACCTACAGATGACCTTAGACAATATTGAACTAACTTTGGGCGATCATGAGATTCCTGCCAGAGTGAGTGATTTCATAAACGAGGCGAATACACGCGTTGCTTCGTTTATGGAGACTCGGCCAAAACCGCTCGTCGGATTCTTTCCAAGTTGTTTCGAGACCGTTTATCGCGCACTGCGAGAAATCTCGAGCAGACGGCTAAACGCTGGTGATTCATTCTGCGAATGGGGTAGTGGTTTTGGAGTGACTGCATCGATGGCCTCCATGCTCGGATTTGATTCTTATGGAATTGAAATCGATCCCGAGTTGTGTGAGGTCTCACGAGAATTAGCTTCGCAATTCAATCTCTCTGTGAACTTTACGACCGGCAGCTTTATTCCTAAGGGCTCGGATCGTTTGATTGATCGAGCTTATGCAAACTGTCAGGGCGACATGATGATCGTGCCGCACACCGATCAGAGTTACGAAGAGATCGGCATGGAGGTCCGTGATTTTGATCTTATTTTTGCTTATCCATGGCCCAAGGATGCCAAGCTAACGAGTGCGTTATTTGACAAGTTCGCATCGAGTGATGCTTTGCTTCTGACTTACAACGGATTGGAGTCTCTGCGGCTGCGACGAAAGCGTGCTTAGCTCAATTGCCCAGTAGCCCATTCGTCTAATTACGGGCTTTGTGTGAATCGCCCATCTTTTCTCCTAGTGATTTTTGCTATCAAGTCGTCTAACTGTTGAAAGCCCCATTGTCGACGACCATGCGATTGGGCCGAAGACGGCAGCCAGGTTCGATGCGATTGGCTGCCACAGGGTTGGACAGTTCTTAGATAGAAACGCGAACGAAATTGTCGATGAGCTTGTCGATGAGCTTGTCGATGAGCTTGTCGATGAGCTTGTCGATGAGCTTGTCGATGAGCTTAAGGTTAAGTGGATCAATGTCCCTCTTGTCCGACAATGGCAGGACCGGGCGATGCTTTCAATTCAAGTTGATCGCTTAACAGTTGCCGGTGAAGGGCTGTTGGTCAATGTGGGAATATGTTCCGCAGAGGAACTTGCAAAACAGCGTCCCGAAGAACTTTACCAGCATTACTATCATTGCACAAACAACTGAAGGGAGGCGGCTCTTGCGGGACAAGGAACCGCCTCCATTGAAAACGATAGAGCGTTGGATCGCACCAGCAAAGTCAAACCTGCAGCAGCCAGTTTGACCAAAGTCGATTCAACCCTCCGAGCTACATGTTGATTTCGAAGCCCTTGCGGTTCTCTCTTGCAATGAACGAATTGGCTTGCGAATCGCCAATGATCTCTCGCTTGACGGGATCCCACTTGAGTTCTCGATTGAGACGCATTGCGATGTTCGATAGGTGGCAAATTTCTAGCATTCGATTGTGAGACCACACGTCTGAGATCGGCTGCTTACGAGACTTCATCGCTTCGATAAAGTTGGCGGTGTGGTTCTCGCTTACCTTTCCACCGTAAACTACTTCGATTGCTCCTTCGGGTAGTGGGTTCTCCTTAAGGTCTTCAACTGGCTTGCCAGTAATCTTGCCTCGATTCACGAAGAACCTTCCTTCGGTCCCTTCAAAGAGGATGCCATTGTCGCCTTCGCTGGTGATGATCATCTCGACGCTGTTAGGCATGTCGACTTTGATTCGGAAGTTTGTCGCAGCATTGTATTGATCCTGAACTACTGGATTTCCGTCTTTGTATTCAACTGGCAACTTGAATTCGACAGGGGTAATCTTGCTTGGGCCGGTATCAGATGCACCCAAAGCCCAGCAAGCAATATCGACGTGATGAGCGCCCCAATCGGTCAACTTGCCACCGGAATACTCATGCCAATTTCGGAACGAGTAATGGCAATTGCTAAACAGTGGTACTCCACCGCCGTAGCCCTCACGCAACTTCTCAGGGATGGCGCGGTAGTCCACCTTCGGTGCTGGTCCAAGCCAAAGATCCCAATCAAGTTCTTCAGGAATGGAAGATACAGGAATAATTGGCGATGCTTCCATACCATCAATTCCGCAAGTGACTTTTTGAATAGTTCCAAGTCGTCCGCTTTTAACTAACGCAACAGCTTGAAGGAAGCGTTGATCACACTCGGTACGTTGCATCGTACCAACTTGAAAGACGCGGCCAGTTTCTTTTACGACTTTTTCGATCAGCTTCCCTTCGGCGATAGTTAATGTGAGCGGCTTCTCGCAATAGACATCCTTCCCGGCGTACATCGCTTCAACAGCGATCTTAGTATGCCAATGGTCGGGCGTCGCAATCATCACTGCATCAATATCTTTGCGATCTAAGATGCTCCGGTAATCTTTGTACGCATCGGGCCGTTTCTTTTGAGCCTTCTCGGTCTTCTCGATGTTCACGCCAAGCACTTTGGAGTCGACATCCGCGAGGGCAGCAAAGTCAGCGAACTGAAAGGACTTACTGGTAATCGTCCAACCTTGGTTCCGCATTCCAATTGTGGCAAAGACAGGCCGATCATTGGGGGATTGGAAACCAAGAGCTCGATTCACCGAAGAGCTCAAAGTAACTGCAGTCCCAGTTGCGGCGACACCCTTTAGAAAACCACGTCGAGAGGTTGGTCGGAATACAGACATCATTAAAAATCCTTAATCAGAATTGAAACAAAAAGTCGTTTGGAGAATAAGCTTCTGCTTTCGATTGCGCAAAAGCCATTGTTGATGGTTTGCAGACCGACGGCACATGAAACTCACAGATACCAAAATCCATTCAAAATATCATAGCCGAACGCCAGAACTTTTCTACCGCGGCCTTCACCTCCATTGAGCAACCAATAGTGACGCGTCGAATCTCTTTGGGCCGGTAAAGTGGTGGACGGAAAGAGCTCTTTCAAGTGATAGTGTTGAAATGTTTTAATTGAAATAGCCACATCCCGCCGATCACTTATTTGAGCAAGTCCGGATTGCGACATTTGCCACATAATTGTTTAGTTTATTGAGACCGAGGCGCGAGCTGATCTTCTCGCATTGCGTGCGGAACCAACTTAAGAATTTCTAATTGTCCTAACCGTTTTCAGGCCATTTTGAATTTTCACGCTACCCCGCTATAGATAAGAACGTTGATTGCGAACGCAAAAAGCGAGAGAGATTCACGCCTGAATCATCTTATCGAACTAGAAATTTCTCCTCATAATGCTCGAGCGTAATAGGCTACTTGAAGTGGAAGCATGACTGAGAAACACGATTGAAAAATCCGGCTTCTTGGGAAGTTACCCTTGCCGAAACGCTATTGCGTGTAGATACTTAAAAGGTGCTGTTTGTTTTTTGTGGCCAGCAATGGCAACGCTAAGCGAACAGGGACACTGGGGCCGATCTGGATTCGACCGGATAATTTGAAGGCTTTGGTGGCGTGTCGTGGTTGGTCGGGTGGACACGTAAAAACTCGATCAAAAAAGTAACTGCTGAAGGTAACTTCGCACTAGCGGCCTAATTAGGCTGCTCGGGTACTTGGGGTTCGTCGAAGACGCCATACTATCCGTCGCAATTTCGAATCGTTGATGGTCGCGCCTGGCACATCATCAGCTAAATAAAGCTCCAGGCTGGCGCGCTGCACCGATGTCATCAACGAACGCAGTGGGCGAGACAACAACAGATGGCTACACACGTAGATGCCGGGTTGGAAGTATCTCGGGACGGGGGTTCAATTCCCCCCGGCTCCATCAAATAAACCTCGTTTTTCTTTGGGAAAACGAGGTTTTTTGTTGGTTTTTCGACTCCCGAACTAGCCCCGTTTTGCTCGATTTTGCACGGCTCATGCGGTTCGGAAAATGTACCGCAATTTCCTGCAATTGTGATAGGTTGGGGGTCAACAGCTTGCATCAACAGTTCGCGCCAGAGTGCGCTTTTTTCGGACGCATTTTTGCCACTTACGGCGGCGCTGAAATCCTTCTCGGTGACCATCAGATAGTTCCGCTTGGCGGTCGATTCGTTGTTACCCATCCAGGCACAAACTACGTGCGTTGGGAAGATCGCTTCAAGCTCGGTTTGTCGGCTTGCTCGCATCGAATGGAACAACCTAGCCCACGGTTTCAAACCAGCCTTCTTGAGTTTCTTCAATAGCTGGGTTCTCAGGTTCGCGTTGGCCCATCCTCCCGGTCGCATTGCGGCGGCTCGGTATTCGGGTTTGTCGATGACATACTCGGCGTCTTGAGGTGTGATCTCTCGAAGGTCTTCAAGAATGGCTTTCAATTCAGGGAATAATGGAACGGTCCTAACTCCCCGGCCTTCGTGGTGTTCTACCTTGGGCTCGGGAACGCTGATCCGATCATGTGCCCAGTTGATATCCTCCCATTTGAGGGAAAGCACCTCGGAGGGGCACCGCAAGCCACCAAAACGACTAAGCCCGATGATTCCCTGCCAAACTGGGTCGCATACTTTTAGAAGCTGGGCAATCGATTCCTGCGTAACTTCTACGTTACTCATTTTCGAGGTGTCCCTCGTTTTGACTCGACCAAACGGGTTCTCTGTAATCAGCTTCCAGTCGATCGCATCTTGAAAAAATTGCCGGGAAAACTTCACTCGCTTGTGAACGGTCGAATGCGCTAGGCCTCTTTGCTTGATGCTCTCAACAAACTGAATCGCGTGCCCTGCGGTAACGTCTCGAAGTGCGATTCCCCCTTGCATGTTGCGCTTAAGGTCTTGAACAACTTAGCCCCAAACGATCAGCGTCGCGGGTTTCTTATCTTTTCCATGGCGTTTAACGAAGTCATCTAGGAACGCAGATAGCGTGATTCCTTTTTGCTTGGAATTAGATTTTGACTTCTCAACTAAACCGTGTTTCTCGAGTTGCTCCCTTAGTACGTTGCCTTCTTCAACGATCCATGTGAGCAATTCGCCTTCAGGTTTCAAGCCTAGTCGGCGGTTAGAGACGAGAGACTCGACACGCCTCTTAACGCTCTCTGCGTTTCGAGTACTGCATGGGCCTAGATTGACTGCCTTTCGCTCTTTCTTCTCATTGTAGAAAAGTATGCGTTTTCGTCCGTCCGGATCGTGGGCAATGGTCGCCATCGTTTAGAATCCATCCTGTTGAACCATCGAATTAAAACCACGGAAGATAGCGATGGAAGCAATCTTGTCGGCTGGCCGGCCTATCCGTGAGTGTTTGAATGTAAGGGTGTGATCGTCCGGTCGTCAAGCAACATTGAGCGATCGCGACGGTCTCGGTTCTGCCAAAAATCAATGCAAGCCTGATTTGTAGGCAGTCGAATAACTTCAAAAAGCTTTTCGGCGTCGGCTTATCGATCGCGCGAAGCTGGCTTTCGTGGTTTCGTTTTCTTGCGTCGTGGTGTCGTGTTCCGCTTGCCAAGACAACATCGATCATGGTAGGTCGATATGCACACGCCAAGCAGTACAAACGAATGCGATCATCGCTGCGAAAGCTACGAACATGGCTTGGACGAATTATTCGAGATCTCCGAAGGGAAGTCCCATCACCAGACTTGATACTCGCAGAATTCCTTGCTTTGTGCGAGCGTCTCCACAAACAACAACCTACCGATAGCAAGAAGCTTTACTCTCTTCATGAGAAAGATGTTCAGTGCATCAGCAAAGGGAAAGCTCGGCAACGATACGAGTTTGGACAGAAGGTGATGATTGTAACAAGCATTCGTGGTAACTGGATCTTAGGTGCAATGCTTTGTCCCGGTAATCCATTCGATGGTCATACCTTGGCCGAATCTGTTGCAAGCGTTGAGAAGACGACCGGCGTCAGTGTGAATCAAATCTACGTTGACAAGGGCTATCGATGACACAACTACAAGGGCGTAGCAACTGTTCGTATCGCTGGCAGCAGCAACCGCGGCGTAAGCAACCCAATGAAGCGGAGACGCAGACGACGCAGTGCCATCGAGCCCAAGATTGGATACCTCAAAAGTGAGAATCGCCTTGGTCGATACTACCTTCGAGGATTGAAGGTTGATCAGCTCAACGTGATTCTCGCAGCGGCCGGATGTAACTTGAGAAAGTTACAAAGGGCCCTCGCGTATGCGCTGAAAAACTGGCTTATATTTTGGCTCTCCATGATGTTTGGACAGCGAAAATCTCCCTGTTTCGCATTTGAGAACACTTGGCAGTACCTCTCCACAAGAGCTTGCTCTATTCTGTTCGGAACGAAGGCCCTCTGAGTTACCACCAAAAACCATTAACCGGTTTTAGGGACGCCCCGCTAGATTAGGCCATGCAACGCAACCAAACCATAATTTTCAAGCGTCATTTACTCTTTGTCGTTGCCAGACTGGCCGAAAGCAGACCATGCCCCTGGTCGCGAGAATCCATCTTTTTGGTCGCTATGTGGCAGCAGACCGCCTGGCTGGTGTCCGAAACCTAAAGATTGACAACGTCTCACGTAAATGCGAAACTTTTAGCGAGTTGGTTGTACGAGTTTCAAGCTTGCATTAACTGGAATTAGAGTCATGAAAACAAGATGTGGCATTGGTAGATTTTGTTCGGTACTTATGCTTCTAGCCCTTGGGGGCAGCGAGCATTTGATCGAGAAAGCGAATGGGCAATCAGATTTTGATCGAATGGGGGCAGCCCTCGGAAGAGAGATTCGTAATGAGCTTCAAAGGACTAACCCACAAGCAGTTCGCGAGCTAGATGCTATCGGAACCTTGATGGGACTCGACCGCCAGCAGCAGCAACAACGACCTGGAAATCGAGTTCAGCCT
This sequence comes from Planctomycetota bacterium, assembly GCA_026692865.1. Lineage (GTDB taxonomy): Bacteria > Planctomycetota > Planctomycetia > Pirellulales > Pirellulaceae > JAIYDQ01. Next base: position 212,322 of record JAPLNI010000057.1, on the reverse strand, counting down.
CCCGCTACCCCCAATCCACAACCTTACTATCCTCCCCCCAGAACAGTTCCTCAACCATACTATCCACCCGCTGCGCCGCCACAAGTTATATACGTTCCGCAGTCGCAGCCACAAACCATCGTGTATCCCAGCACAGCGGTCCCGAAGAATGAGATATTGAGCCTTACCCCTTCGACCCCATCAGTGAAGACGCCTGTGAATCCAGTACCCATGAGTTCTGATTTGCCGGCTATTGTATCCAAGACCAATGGTTCGTTCCTTCCGAAGCCAATGTACATTACCGAGTCTCAGCAAACAAAGATTTTAGAGTCGCTGAAGCGGAAAGTTGATAAGGATATCGACGGTTTAAAGGCCGAGCTGAGGTCAAGGCGAGAGTTAGAAAAAGAGGTAATGAAGCTTCCCTCTCCACCTTTTGGAAGTGAGGAAAAGTCAAAACTGATTAGTGCAATCGAAGACGGAGATCTAATTGCGATGTCAGATCTTCCCAAACTGCCAGAAGAATTTCAAAAACTTCAGGACGAAGCTGAAGCAAGATCGTTGATCGAGGACTTAAGTGACAAGGTTTCCAAAGGGAAAGCCGGCAGCGAGGATTTCGCGGAAGCGGAAGCGGCGCTGCGAAAGGTGACTGGGGGAAGCTCGAAGAAGATAACAGCATATCTTGATTCTCTCAGAATTCGCAACGAGATTTACGATGTCATCAATGACGCAGACCCACGCACTGGGCCCTCCGTATTACCTGGCCGAGGAAGCTATTCCATTATTCATGTCCCCGGAATGCCAGCTGGAAGTTTGGTGGACTTAGGCAACGGAGCCTTTCTCGTACCAGCGATTGGCAGAGGCGAACTCTTGATAACGCAAGGATCAATTTGGTCATGTTTGGGAGTGGCGTCATATTCCTCTGGCCCTATTTCTTCGGCTTCTAAGAAGTTCGATTCTAAAGAGACTTTTTTGACGAACGTCTCGCAAGCAGCTTTCAAATACTTAATCGACAAGAACGCTTACACGATGGAGCCAACCTATGAACAGACGCTTGATTCTAGTCGAAGTTGGACTATAAGTTTTGATCAGGGCGGCAATAAGGGAACCAAGGTTGAAACAGTTCAAGGAGGGATCTACGAAGCATCAGCGGTCGACGGTTTTTGGAAACTGAACAAGGTTCAAGCATCGATTCAGATTGATAACACAGCCAACACAGTCAGCTTCAATTACCTTTTGAATAATCGTCCTGAATCAGTACCTGCTGGCGGCAAAGCTTCCCACTCTAGTGAGAGTCGAATCGAGGTTCAGTTTGATGATGGATCCGGCAAAACGAAGCGTAAGCTCCTACGAAGCGGAATAGCCTATGTTGGTTTAAATAAAGATGCAACCGAGATCGATTTATTTTCAGACCCACCGACGAAACCTTCGGACACCACTTTGGAACCAGAGCAAGAAATAGGTTCCATTTTTTCCTCTCCTTAGGTTTTTATACTTGCTACCGTTTTGCTTTTATTTGGCTGACCCCTCTGCTCGACCTACGTAAGTGGGAGAGCAATTTGCCGAAGTGGTCTGATCGAGCTTCGAATGTAGTCAACGTGGAACGCTTTTGTTCGGATGGGATCAACCAAATTTGAATTTCTACTTGATCTAAGTGACTGATTCGCCAATCTAAGTACTCGGAACGCATTTGCGGCGTGCTTGTGCGTTCTGGTCGTGTAGCTGTCGACTCTATTGGCGTCGGCTCGATTACCGAAAGAACCGCTTGACGGATTCGCTCTTGGGTGTCGGTGTCCGCAGGGCAACTCTGGAGAGACTCTTCAAGCCATTGGTCTACATTGCTTGCTGCAACAGTTCGCGCCAGAGTGCGCTTTTTTAAAGAAGCCTCGTTTTCCCTGGGATTTTGAAGGGGTTCAATTCCCCCCGGCTCCACTTTTTTGCAAAACAAGCCCTTTGGCCAGTTGGTCAAGGGGCTTTCTCATTGTGGCGCATAGACTTACGTCATTTAGCTCCCAGTTCAATCCGATTAATCGACTCAAGTGTATTGCTCCCATAGGCATACATTTTGAAGACTCGGCGAACTTTTTCAGCCCGGTATTCGCTGTCCGAGCTATGCCTCTTTCATCTATACGAACGTTTTCATATACGTAAGGCGGCTTCCCAGGGAACCAACCTTCCTGCAACCTTTTTTGGATGCCCTGGCTTATATCTACGGCCATTTGGCTGGTGGATGGTTGCTTTGTTGCATGGCTCGGCGGTAGAGTTCTACCGGGTATTGGTAGGCGTTGGTGTCGAAGGGATTGTCGCTCACACCATAGACGGAGCCGTCGAGGCGACGATACATTTTTTGCACTTCATCTTGGTTGAGCGGTCTTGCGCCAACGCGGCCAAAGACAGCGATTTGGTTTCCGGATTCATCGACCGCTCGATCGCGATCAACGCCTCTCGAAATACAAATTGCATGGCCGTCTTTGGGTAGCTTGCGCGTTGCGATCAAGCAGGGGGTTGGACGAGGCGAAAACCCATCGTTCCCTTCAGTTTCGGGGCTTGTTAGTTGGATGACTCGCAAACCATTTTTTCCGTCAGCAAGATAGGCGAACTGACTGACATTGGTGATCCCTAGTTTCACATCATGAGCTTCGTTAATCTTTCCACCAGCGTTATAAACTTGGTCAACGAACGATTCTGCCGGTTTGGTGATGTTCAAGATAACTAGCCCTTCATGGCCTCCGGCAACATACGCGTAGGTTCGAGCCAAGTAGATGCTATTTGCTTCATGGAGTGGAACGGTATGAACATGCACTGGAACCGAAAGGTTGCTTGTATCAAGGACTTTTACACCCTCTTCGTCGCATACGAATGCATATCGGAATTGGATCGCTACGCTTTTGGCTCCATGGAGAGTTTCATGTCCAATGATGGAGGTAATTCTAGGAAGCTTCGGTTCATTGATATCGACCACCACCAGCCCTGCGTCACAGCAAACGTAAGCGTAAGTACCAGCAATCGCAACGGATTTTGCACCACATAAGATTCCATCGGGATTAAAGACAATGTCTTTCTCAAGAAAATTATTCGTTGGATTTCCATCAAGGAGCGTAGCCACATTCACCATGACGAGTCCTTCGTACTTATCCGTAACATAGATGTAAGCGTAGAGCGGATGAATCGATGATTCGAAATTCTCGGGTCGATGGGTACGAGTCGGATCGGGAGCGATTGTCGTCGGTGCGACGACCGAAGTCGCAAACTTCGTTCGGACGTACAGCCGCTGTCCTAGCGGAGAAACAGGAGCAGTGACAATGCGTTCGGAGAAGCCTTTGTGATCGATAAAAGCAATGTCAAAGATTCTGAGACCTCCTTCACCGCAGGCTGCGTAAAGGAATTCACCTCGGTGCTGAAGCGAAAGAATCTCGGGTTTGCGATAGCGTGGGCTAAGCGCTTCGAGAATGTCTCGACCTGGATGTTCATGTGCGTGTTTCAGTTCACGCTCTTCGTGGACATGTTCTTTGAAATTCTCAGGGTAGGCCATTGAATGGAGCGAGCTACCGATGACAGCTTGCGGTTCTGATTGTTCAGTAACAACTACGGCTTCCATTCCATGTTCGCCTGCACCAACCCAACAGTAACGGCCAATAAAATTCGTATAGCCTGTTCCTTGCATGAGGAGTTGCGACATGATGGCGTTGTTGTCGTCATTGAGTGATACGTGACAATCGGTGCAGGATTTCGTTTCGTTGCCACCGGTGGTAACTCCCGCCACGGAGGGTTGCCAGCCTGGCCCACCGCGAACGGTATGTGGCACATTGGTGCTGAAGGCAATTCCACTTAAGCCTTCGCCGCTTATAGTCTGCTGTTGAACATAGATCGATTCACGGTTGCCGTTATAGCTGCCCACGTGAATCGCGCAGGAACTTCTGGCTGGTCCGACACGATTTCCTGTGACGTTTCCATCACGAGCAAGCATGAACACGTCATCTCGAAGTGTTTGGAAGTTATAGGCTACACGGTTGCGGGACACTTCGCCTTGGTTGTGGAGATTGGGAGCTTTCACGTTGGCTTTTTGTGGAAGATGGCAACCGAAGCAGCTTGGGTTCCAAGAGCTGTGGCACGATATGCAGTTCATATTTTTGCTTTGATGAGCGCATTTGACACTCGGCTGTTCGTCGCCCCAACGCATGACGCCGTCTGGATCGAGTCGAAGTGTTTTAGCGATGTGACTTTTGGCGTTGTACTCGTCACTGTCGGGGTTGATCGTATCGGCTGTTTGAGTCACTTCCCAGTAAAGGTCTTTTTCGACGTTACTTCGCTGGATGAGTTTCGGCTCTTTTCCGGGAGCTCGTTTCACTTCGAACCTTGGTTCACCAAAAGCGGTTCGCAGAGCAAGAAGGTTCGTTGGTTCGGTGGCTGAAGCGGGGCCGCTTGTCGGAAGTTTGGCAACTAGTCCTGCGTCCAACTGACGATCAATCTGCTTGACCAACGATTCGCTTGCGTCGCCGTGGCAATCGATACATTGAATTTCAATTGCAGCGCGGACTTCTCCGTAGAGCTTGGTATCGCCGTGTCCATCTTGGTAAAAGTGGCAATCGACGCAATGCATTCCTTTTTCCATGTGGATGTCCATCAGGTGGACTGGTACACCGTCACGCTCTTTACCGCACTTTTGTTCGTTTCGATCCGGTGGTGCGACCGAAGCCATTAAATCGGCGGTCGATGGAGGCGGAAGCGTAGTTCCTTTGTGATCGAGCAGTTGGCCTTGTCGATCTTTTTTGAAGACTGCTCGAAAGACCCAACCGTGGCCGTGGAAGTCTGCGAACTGGGTATGCTTCAGAAACGGATTGAGATCGGTCACGTTGTTGAGGAAGTTGGCATTACCCCATAGACCTCGGGCTGCTGCTTCTTCCGGATTGGACTGAGCCGATTGCTCTAGCTCTTCTGCGGTTGGATCTTTTTGTTCTTTTGGATACATGCATTGGCCATCGGTTTCATTGTCCCACCACATAAATCCAAGATAAGAATTCAAGACGTTGGTACCTGGATGCATGTGGCAAACCATGCACTGGCTGGTTGGCATGCTGTTGGTGAAGACGTGCTGAATCGGATGGCCTGATTCATTTTTGGGGATCGTTGGATCGACGACCTTGACCCAGTCGTCTGGCTCCGATGCGGCTCGTCCCATGTTGCCGTATTTAGCATAAGGCCCTGAAGATACTGGCGAGCGATCATTGGCGTAGACGACGTGACAAGCCGAGCAACCACTGCTGCGATAGTCGCCTGGATGATCATTGGTTCCAAGAAAATTTAAAGTCGGATCAAGGAGTCGAGTTTTCTGAAGACCGATAAAAACTGGGTCCGTTCGATTTTCTGTTCCGAGACCGCGTAGGCTTAAACGTTCTCGAGGGCGACCAGGTTCTTCAAGTCGTTCGGGAATGCCGATCTCAGGACGAAAGCGACCGCCGCGTTCGAAGACTCGGAGAATGTTCGCTGGCTGTGTCATTTCAAATTGCGGGAGCGGATCCAAGAATGGAAGAACGCCTTTGCGAACCATTTCTTCGGGAGTCGGTGGTGGAACTGTCTGCATACGTTGAGGATTACCATCCATCGAGTAGCTCTCACCATATCTGGCGTTCTTCTCAGGAGTAGCTCCATTGTTATATAACGCAGCACCCCACAGCATACATCCGTGTGTCATCATGCTTTTGCGTAACTGCAACACTTCGTTAGCGTGACACTGACCGCAGGCGATGTGAGCAACGCGTAAATCTCCTGGGTTTACGAATCGAATGAACTCGGGGCTTTCATGATTCAAAAGCGCATAGCTACGGACGGGGTTTGCCGAAGTCGACCACATCGCTGGAAATTGCGGCCGAACATGGGAGTCCGCTTTCGTGTAACAGTTCGCATCTCCGCCGTGGCAATCGACGCAACCGAGGACCACTGTGTTGGGTGGGTGCATTGTTCCGACGTCGGAGTGGCAAGAGATACAGGAGGAACTTTTGCCTGCGGCTTGATCTTTGGACTGGAGGAACAGATCGACGCCTTCAAGATCTGGTGGAATGGGATACGAAGCATTTCCAGCAATTCCTAGATGCCTAGCTGGTCCCCATGGATCTTCGCCGTCACGAACAGGACGGCTTGGCGTGTGGTACTTTCCTGCGACGCCAGATGGCAACGGCCCAACTTTTGCTGAAGGAGGGGGCCCTTGGATAGTATCGAGAGACTGCGCGTGAAGTATGTTCGCAAGAAAAAAAAGCGATATAGCGATGGCCCAAGAAGATATCGTGGTTCGCTTCATCCGTGACCGCTTGTTGACGTTTCTTAGTACTCGAAGGATGCCTCTGCAAACCCCGCAGCTAGGTTGCTAACGCTGCCGTTGAAAGGCTGATAAAGATCTTTAAATCCTTGACCTACGATCAGTCCAGAAACTCCAGCGGTTAGCATAACATTATTATTTAAAAATGGACGGTATTCGAATCCGCCGCTCAGGTCAAGACCGATCTCATTGTTGATGTTGTCTTGAAAGACATAGGTCTCAAGTACTTCCGTTTGATTGAACCAAAGATAGTTTGCGTTTGTGATCAGCTTCGTCTTGGGTGTCAGGTCGCTATCGAAGCCAAAGTTAACTAGTTGCAGTCCTGGATTTACGAAGTTTGTCTGCCCTTGAAATTTACTGCTTCGTAGATTGGGGACCAGACTTAATCGATTGACAAGATTGACACCAAAAAGACGAATCTGCTGCCGATTCCAATAGCTGAACTCCCCGCCCGCAAAGTTGGGGTTATCTAAGATTGTGTCAAAGCCAGTCGCACGTCCGTCATTGGGATTGGAGTCACCGGATGAAAAGAAATACGAAACTCGGAAACGAGCCCAGTCGCGATCATAGGAAATTTCTAGTGCTCCCATGTAGGCATCGATTCGTTGAGATTGACCAGCCAACGGGTTCAATTCGTCGTCCCCGAAGACGTAGTACGCAGCGTGGCTAATATTGAAGCGGTTGATGTGACCATTGCCAGCGACACCAAGATAGTAAGATTTGACTGCATGTTCCGCATAAACGCCCACAGGATCCGGTCGAACGAGAAATCCATTCGTATCAAACTGAGTACTTGCTTGATCATTGTTGTAGTGAAAACTTACCTCTGAGTTGTATCCTGGAAAGAACAGGTCTTGACGATAATAGTTTGCGATCAGCGTATTTTGATGGCGATCGTCAAACGTGTTTAGAAGGCTATTGGTTTCTTTTTCGGTCTGATCAAACCACACCACGTTGTACTGGTCTTGGTTATTTAATCGATTGCCAAAGAGCCGCACACCGCGATTGATATCTGAAAAGATGAATCCGCGGAAGTCACTCGTAAAGGGTTGCGAACCCGCTCGGATGGAGAGAAAATCATAATTTGGACTTAGATCAGCAAGCTTGGTTTCGTAGAACCATTCCTCGAGCGCAAAGTCCTGACGAAGACGACTCAAACCGTCCCGAACGTCAGGCGTGACTACCGCAAGTTCGTTGGCTCGCAGAAAGTTAACGTTGTAGATGGAATTGATTCGAACCCGCCAATCGACCGGTTTGAAAGAAGCATCGCCATGAAACAGATCGATAGCCCCGGAGTTGTACTGTGTAAAAAAGAATTGATTGGGATCACCAAAGAATTCATTCTGTCCTGGATTCTGGGTGGCCTCGAAAGGGGTGGTCGGTGTAGGAACCTGGCGGAGTTCCATGATATTGGTTTGCTTCAGCGAAATCTTCAAGAACGTGTTTTGGCCAATCAGAGGGTAGTCCCCCTTGAGTACGTTCTGGTTGTAAGGATCATAAAACGTTCCTTGCACGCCTGGATAATCATCGCCTGGCGGATGTCCTTTGGCGTATCGATCCCATGAGGGGAAACCTATTCGCCAGCGATCTTCAATGGGTACAAAGTGACTCGTGTTTTGGTTTTCGGACGGAAGGACCGAGGAGGGACCTGAGAATCCAAGCGGCGGATCGCGACGCGTACGGAAGAAAGGGGGCATTTCTGGAGGGTGGATATCAGCACTGGGCAATAGGTCCGAGGTGATTTCCGGCGAAGCGATCGAAAAGGGAGAATCGAATTCAGTTGGTTCGACGGGGTCGTCTGAATAACTGACTAATCCCATTGATTCGGCGGGATCATCAGGGAGACGTAGCCTAGTGGATAAACTGGGATCGCTACCAATTAGCTCTCGCACAATTTCAGATCCGCCGTTGGCAGAAGCGTAAGACTCCCAAGCCTCGACCGAACTTGGATTGAGCAGCATCGAGGCGAAAACGAAGGAAATCCCTGATATGTGTTTTGAAAGGGCTGACAACATAGAACGATCGCTGGTTACTATGCCTCAGAAATTCGCGATTCGTATCGGATACCGTGTACTTCAACAGCACTCAACGAGATGTATCGGTTAATCCGGTAACACAAGTTAACGAGAAACCACAGATTCTCCGGATTATAGTGATCGTATCGATTATGATTGTGTTATTCATGGCAGTAGCCACAAAGCATGACAAGCCCGTTTTGGGGTTGGTTTGTAACCTGCCTAAAGCTGGTTTTCGAAGCTGGCTTAGATCCTTGTAGGTACACGCTTCAATGGAAAATCGGTCTAGAACAACTCGAAGAATGCTGCGAATCGAGCAACTTGATAGTCGATACTGCATGGCGGCGGACTCGATACTAGTTTTTCATAACGCAAGTCTTCCCGAAGATGTGAACGGGGACTCGGCCGTCTCTGTTTTGGATGCCTTGATCGTCATTAACCAGTTAAACCGACGATCCAGCGAGTCTTCCGCAAACACGACCGACTCGACCTATTTCACGGATGTCAATGACGATGGTGCGGTGACTCCGAGCGACGTTCTCCAGATCATTAATACGCTCAACAATCGACCGGTCCAGTCTTCGACAGTTGCAACATCATCGTCAGTTATTTCGACGTCAGTAGCTACGGCAGCTACTTCTACTTCGAGTATCGCTGTAGCAAAGTTCTCATTGATACCGGCTGCAGAGCTCGATAAGGATGTCATCACAACAAGTGATGTAACGCGATTGCTCGATCGGGCGGCAATGGCGACCAGTAGCAACGATGCCATAATTGCGATTGTAGATCGATCTGGACGAATTCTCGGTGTGCGACTTGAGCAAGATGTGTTGGCATCCTACCAGAACCGTTTAGTAGACCGTGTATTTGCAATCGACGGCGCGGTTGCGAAAGCGCGCACTGCAGCCTTCTTCTCCAATAGCGAAGCACCGTTGACATCGCGAACGATTCGGTTCATTAGTCAATCAACAATAACACAACGCGAAGTCGAATCGAATCCAAACATTCCAGATGCGAATTCAACGTCGAGGGGCCCAGGGTTTGTTGCGCCAATCGGGCTTGGCGGTAACTTTCCTCCACAGGTAGCGAATACTCCACTAGTTGATTTGTTTGCGATTGAGCATCAGAGTCGCGACAGTTCACGCCTCCCAGGTTTAGATGGTATCAAGGGAACCGTCGATGATCTTGGACCCGATGGGACGATTGGAGGAACAGATGATCTGACATTAACGCAAAGATTTGACGTTAATTCCAGCTTCGTTCCTGATGCTGCGCAGGTCTTTATGGAAACGTTTCCAGAGTCCTATGGAGCGCAGTCAGGGCTTCTACCAATGGCGCAAAGTCGCGGCATAGCAACTCTTCCTGGCGGGGTTCCACTCTACAAGAACGGTCGTCTAGTCGGTGGAATCGGCGTTTTCTTTCCAGGTCCCAATGGATACGCAACCTTTGAACAAGGTTTCGTGCACACTTCCGTGAGAGGTTCGACACAACTTGAGAGTGAACGCGTGAACGCTCCGAAAGTACTTGAGTCCGAGTTTATCGCGTTCTTCGCTGCTGGCGGTACAGTCGTCGGTCCTGGGGCTACCTCAGTCGATCGCTTTGAAGGACTGGCACCTCCTCGTGGTCCGTTCGGTGGAGTCAGCGGTCGCATTGACTTGGTTGGAATCACACTTGAGATCTACGGCCCAAATCCGACTCGACAAAATCCCGTCACAGGGCAACAGAGATTGCTTCAAATCGGCCTTGCAAACGGTGGCGGTAAAGGTCTTAGGAACAATGGTGGTGATCAAATCGTGAACAAGGATTTATCAGCCCTAGATCCGAATGCTAATAGTCTCCGCGGCCGCAGCGTTCCTGAAGGCTGGCTTGTCCTACCCCATAGTTCATCAGTCGACCCCATCACAGGGGATGATGTTCAACGAATCGTCAGTCAGGGGATTGCCGAAGCCAATAAGACTCGAGCGGCTATTCGACTTACGAGCAGTTTCTTACCAGGCGCTCGTACGAAAATGGTCCTTGCCGTAGCGGACTCTTCCGGAGAAGTCCTTGGTCTATATCGAATGACCGACGCTACCATTTTCTCAATCGATGTGGCAGTTGCAAAAGCAAGAAATACGGCTTACTACGCGAGTGATCGTCTACTGCCACAGGATATGATTGATCAAAACAACGATGGTGTGAAAGATGTACCCAAGAATGTGGCCTTTACGAATCGAACATTCAGGTTCGTCGCTGGCCCGCGTTATCCGACGGGTGTTACTGGTGCAGCCCCCGGGGACTTCAGTATGTTGAACATGCCGGGCATAAATCCTGCAACTGGCGAAAATACAGTAAATACAGCGCCGCTCGCCGCTTCTGTTTATGCGTCTCCATCGACGGCAACTGTCCTTGCCTTTGACTCCTTCAATGCATCGAGAAATTTCCGAGATGGGCAGCAATTGACGGGTGCGGCCCTACAGAAGAGTCTTAAACGACAGAATGGAATCGTCTTTTTTCCCGGCAGTACCCCCCTCTACGTTAATAGTAATGGAACAAAGAAGCTGGTCGGCGGTTTTGGCGTTAGCGGGGACGGAGTCGATCAAGACGACGTGGTTACCTCGGCGGGTCAAGTCGGATTCGAAGCACCAACAGCGATCCGAGCAGATCAATATTTCGCAGGTGGCGTCCGATTGCCATACCAGAAATTCAACCGCAACCCAAGTGGATAGCAACCCAAGCGAATAGTATGTGGTTGAGACCTTGCCGATTATGCCTAGAGTGCAGGCGGAATCCATTGCTAGCGATTTCCCTGAGCGGTTTTTCGCTAAAACCCCATCATAAGTCATAAGCGACAGGGTCGATTCAAAGAGCGTTGGGGTGGTACGGAATTTATCACTCGAACAAGGTCGATGTAATTTTCAATGCGTTTGGAAAAGTGCGCGTTGCTAAGGCGAGCGGCAGGCTGAAATCTGCCAGCGTGGCATAGGCTTCCAGCCTGTGGTTGGTGCTCTTTCACCGGCTGGAAGCCTGTGCCACGGATTGCCTAAAAAAAGACGCTCATAAATATTTACCGAGGACAGTTCTATGCTGCCGCGAATTTGTTTTGTCTGTTGTTTATTCGGCTGGCTCGTTGCTTTCGTTGCTCACAATCCGCAATGGGCATTAGCTGAATCCGGCCCTGTTACACAGCACTTAGGTGACTCGGTTCTGCGATCATTAAGCGATAACGAGCTCGAGCGACTTTCGAATTACTCAAATGCACCAGTTGATTCGGTGGGTCATCCAGATGGTATGTTTCGCGAGCCGGACGAAGTGCAGTCGAGAGACATCTTTCCTTTAGACCGTCCGCGTGGCCAAGAGTCGCCAAAAGCACATAAGTCTGGAAGGTACTGCATGAACGGCCATGAACGCGCCGGTTACCCCCTATGTGTCGGGAACTTTGCGAAACCCTCAATCAGCAGTGACTATTCAGTTGGTTACGTTGGCGGAGGTTCCCTGTTTTCTGGCTTCCAACGATTTCCAAGCGAGGGAACTTTCGGACTCGATTATGCTGGCCACTGGTTCTCACGAAAAACCTGGCTTCATTGGTCTCATGGCCGTCGTTATCAAGGTGGTGCCGGTGCTTATGCTACAGAAGGTCCTAAACTTCACGAATAGAAGGCTCGTCAAACAGAAGAATCGCGTGGAGCGTCTGTATGAAAAAGTCTCCTTATTTTATCTTTGCGGACCAAACAGGTGAGAACGGGCAGGCAGGTTCAACTAGCTGGTTTACGGATCTAACCAGCATCATCAGCGATGGTCCATCTTCCGGAAAACGTCGTGCCAGTTCACCAAAGGCATGCGCAGCTTCCCTCGGTTGGTTTCCCATTTCGAATATGGAGTAGGCCGCCTCATAACTCGCCACCAAATCCTTTGACGCTTGGTTATCATCGGGCATCAGTTCATAAAGGTCGATTGCCCCGTCTAGTCCAACAACGTTTGCCGTAAAGAGTCGTCTTCGAAGCATATCGCTGGGAAGATTTCCGTGCGTCGCTTCATCCAGCAATGTGCCGACTTTCCATTGTTTCGTGAGTCCTTGAATACGACTTCCAAGGTTCACGGTTGTACCCATTGGCCCGTATTTAAATTTCTGTTTTGAACCAGTATTCCCAACACGAGCCGGGCCCGTACAAAGCCCAATCCCAAAATCAACACCCTCCGGAATAACTTCTTTCCAACGTTCTGACAGTACAGATCTTCGATTCATCATCATTCCAGCGGCAATCGCAGCTTGGAACGCATGTATTTCAGAATTTTCTGGAGCACCCCACATCGCAAACAGTTCATCGCCAACATAGTCTACGAGCACTCCATCTGATTCGAGAACGATCTCGGATAAGTCGCTCAGGGTATCGCTTACCCACTCCATTGCCCTGGCTGAACCGATCTTATCGGCTATTCGGCTGAAGCCGCGAATATCACAAAACAAGACGGTGACGTTCGTCTCCTCACCAGCCAGCAGTGATGGTTTCTGTCGAATAGCCTCCGTGATCTTCGGCGAGAAGAACTGTTGATACTTGGTAACCAACTGTTCCTGTTTCGATTTGAGAACCCCTGACGTGATTCCTGCGACAAGAATCTCGATCAATCTCTGTTCTGCATCCGAAATCTCTGTCGCACTGAAGCCAGGGCGAGATCCGCGGTCAGCATACAGCACCCCTAGCACTTCCTTCTTTTCATCGAGTAGTGGGCAAGCGATCGCTGCGTTTAAGAGTTGTATACTATTTAACGCCCAACCCGAATCGGCATGATTAACGTCGGGGTGAATGACAATAAGCTGGTCAATCCGTGCCTTTTCGAGTATCGACCGCGAAGGCGGGTTGAATGTTGTCGAGTTTTGCAATTCCTCTCGAATGAATAAACGAGACTCGTCGTGTTCCCAACTGCCGTCCTTCCACAACACAACCTCAGCACGATCGAAGTCTGCGATTTGGGTAACAGCCTGAGCAAATCCTTTAAAGTAGTTCATATCCGAAGCCGGGCGTTGCATCGCCTTAATGACTTCGTTCAACCAACCCAAAATGATCGAAGGGTTTAAACCTTCTTGCTTCGCCAACAATGATGGTAATTGAGTGATCGTTTGGTTTCGGAGGAACGGTTCGGCCATTCGGTGAGCAGAGCTCAGATAAGATTTAGAAGTGAATGTTGCCTGGACTTTGAATTCCAATCGATAGCCGTCAGGTAGACTCAGGCCTGTTGGTAAAGGGACCGTTTGAGTCGCCAGCGGCGCTAATGGGCCGATGCCGTCGATCATGAAACGGCGATCAGAGCGCATATTGATTACAACAATTGCCGGTATCGGACTTTCTTGAGGTGTAACGCTGAGCAGTTGTCGGGGAAACGCTGTATTGTTTAGCGGAGCAACTAAAAACCTAAGGTTTCCCTCGGGAGATCGCTGAATTCTTGGCTCGTACAACTCGGATTGCTTCTGTCGCCCAAACTCAATGGCTTCATCGAAAGCACCTTCGAAAAGCGTTTCACCATGATTTAATAGTCTGACTGTCAGCTTCACTGGTTCGCTAATTTTTTCAAAAGAAATTCCGCCGGACTCAAAATTCGTACACTAAACTCACAGGCAGATTATCGCTTAGTTTTTTGCGACGCGGAGCCGAGAACTCCTCACAAACCCATCTTCTAAGAATAACATCTTTAATATCAGTATGGGCAAGCAACAACTTAGTTTTCTGGTAAAGGAAGGTTTTGCATTCGTGAAGTTCGGGGCACTAATTGCTGGCATGACTTTAATGATGTCCAATGCAATGGGTCAACAAGATCCAATCGCAAGGGACCTTAACGGAATTGGTCACACGAAAAGAATTCTTGATGTCTCAATCGATTCGCTACATCACCCAGAGCTAGGTCTACGCGGTGCAGCGAGCTGCGCAGGCTCAAGCTGTCACGGTGGGCCGCGTCCAGGAAGCTCAACGCAGACAGCCCTCCGTGGCTCGGAGTACGCACTCTGGAAAGAGATTGATCCACATGCCCGATCGTGGCGAACTCTCGCCTCTAAAGAATCAGAAGCAATCCTCACGAAGCTGAAGATTCTTAGTGATGGACAAATTAAGAATGCGGCTGCCTACAAAAACTGCCTCGCTTGCCACAACACAAATCAAGAGATGACCGATGACTTGTTGACCCCGAGTATCGCGGAAGGTGTTGGATGCGAAATGTGTCATGGACCCTCCGAGCCTTGGTATGATCGGCACTACAGCGGCGCTAAATTCGTATTGCCTGGAATGACAAATATCCAACCGCTGATCACACGTGCAAAAATGTGTACGGTGTGTCATGTCGGTTCGACGGATCGCGACATGAATCATGAAATCGTTGCCGCAGGTCACCCGGCTTTGTATTTTGATATGGCTGTCTACCACGAACGCTATCCGAAACACTGGCGTGAAAAGGATGAAGCCTCACCAGACATGCGAGCACGTCTTTGGCTTGCCGGCCAGATCGCGATGGCAGACTCGGAATTAGAGTTGGCTGAAGCCCGTGCAACGCAATCACACTCGGTCTCAACGTGGCCGGAGCTTGCTCTGTATCAATGCACGGATTGCCATGTCTCACTCAATGGTTTACCCCGCGCCCCGACATCCTCAGATCGCCAACGACTTATTTCGGGAACTGCATCGGTCCGAGGTTGGAATCTGGATGGAATAGAATCGTGGCAGCGATCTAAAAGTAATTCTGAGAACGACGATCTCGTCCAGAAGCTTTTACTGCTCAAAGATATCCTTCAAGATCGATCAGACGATGTAGGTGATATCATCAATACGACTAGCCAGCTCAGATCGTTGATCAACGAAGAAATACTTCAGTGTAACGATCTTTCACTTGGCGATTGGAATCAAAGGAAGCAACGACAGATCGCGAATGAACTCGGAAATGGAGTTGATGTAAGTCGACAATGGGAAAGTGCGTCGCGATTCTATCTTGCGGCATGGGCGTCGAGTCCACGAGACGGAGCGAAAGAACTAATGACTTCGCTGCATACGATGAGACGAGCTGTTTTATTCCCACCCTCGACCCAGTCTCCTCAGTTTCCACGTACTGCTAGCTCAACGACTCCACCCAACTTTGAGCAGTGGAGCAGTGCTTTAAACCAAGCGGCCAACCTACTGATGAAAGAAGAGCCACTACGATGATTCCACTCAGGGGTGTTTTAGTGAGGATTGTAGTAGTTGGTTTGATTGCCTTGGCTTCTACTAAGTCGCACGCAGATCAACCGACTTCGGTTACGGCAACAAACGTCGGGGTGAAGGAATGCGCCGCTTGTCATAGCAATCCAAGTCCCGTCTATCAGCGACTAGATGTCACGCAGTTTGTGCGATTAGTCGAGTCTAGTGAATGGATGCAACGCGATAAACATGCCTATGCCTACGAGCTCATCAAGATCGATGGCTTGAGTCCCGAGGAGATGGAGCTACCGAATCGCCTGTCTAACCAACGCTCCCTCACGATACTCCAAAATCTCCAATGGAACGTTACTCATGATGCTCAGTCGAATGAATGGATCGTGAGGGATGATCGATTCGCGCAGCAATGCTTGACTTGCCATGTCGGAGCCGATCACAGCAGGCCACTACCGGATCAAAGTGTTCTTCAGTTTGGTGTGCAATGCGAATCCTGCCATGGGCCGGGCAGCGAATATATTCAAACACAAAACCATCAGCAAACTTCTTGGCGAGCGAAGACCCCCGATCAGAAAGCTCATCTTGGCATGTGGGACATTCGTTCGCCCTCCATAGCGGCAAAGATTTGTTATAGCTGCCACATGGGAGACCTATCGCAAAATCGATTTGTGACTCACCAGTTTTATGCTGCCGGTCACCCACCTCTTCCACCGGTTGAACTACAAACGTTCCTAGACGCCATGCCTCCTCATTGGCGAACACTTCAAGAGAAACCCTATCCCGCTTTATTAAACGAAACAAACGTCGCAAGGGATCTTCCTCTGAAACCGAAGGCTAACGATGAGTTCGAGCTTCAAAGAGAATATCTTCAAGCCAACTTCGGCCCCACCAAATCCGATTTGGACTATGAATCATTAAAGAAGCGAATTCGAGAAGACTTCCCGCGTTCTCGCCGTGTTATGGTCGGAGGATTCGTCGCCAATAGTATTGGACTGGAGACGATCCACAAGCTTGCCAATGACTCCCAACAATGGGGAGACTACGCCGTGTACGACTGCATGGGTTGCCATCAGGAGTTGCGGAAACCAACGCCGCGCATCGTGTCGCTTGGGCGTGTTCCGGGACGGCCCTATCCACCACGATGGTGGATAGCCGAAACACCTCTGACATCATTACTGGACGTACCAATCAATCTCAAATCTTTTGATTCGCTAAATCAGACAATCCTAGTCGCTTTTGATAAAATCCCATTTGGTGATCGCAAACAAATTGCGACGATGAGTAAGAATCATCTACACCAATTGAATCAACGTTTCATCGACTTGAAAGCATTCGATAACACCACGACAAACGAAAAAGCGGTGAAAAGCTGGTTAGCTCGATTGATTCGAGACCGACAACCAATGCTCTACGATTATTGGACCGCCAAGCAAACTGGATGGATGGTAAAAGTAGTGATTGAAGAACTTGTCAGCCACAACGTTTTGCGTAGATCAGAAGTCCGCGCCGATCTTGACTCGCTAACCAAAATTCTTAACTTGCAATTCACGAAAGATGCTCCTCAGACCAGTGTCTTAACTGGCCTTCAATCGACGTTGAGCATTGCGAGCAACTACCGCCGAGATGAATGTGACGCAATTTTCCAAAGGATTCTATTAGTCCTTGAACCGCACGGCCCAGCAGAGTAGTGAGCTTTTGACTAAAGAATGTCAATGTCGTGTGATTCGGAACAGTACCAGATTAATCTCACAATCCCTTGCTTCAATGTAATCACAGGGCAAGCCAGTATTATGAGTGAGGTAAGTGAGACGTTGGGCGTTAGCCCACGGTTTCCTCTGAACCGGACGCTGACGCGTTTCGGCTCTTTTGAGCAATTTAAATAAATAACCAGCTCTGACTGTTGACCGATCCGCTCTAGACGAATTTTGTTGTTAAACACCCCTTTTTTGACTGTCAAATTTGAGATCATTCTGATCCGCAAAAATGTTTACAATTACATGATCGATCATTTCTAGATTGGGAGAAGATTGACGCCGGAGCTACGTCTGATTACAAGAAACATGGACGGCTTTTTTCACGTTTGGTCATGAAATACGGGCTTTCCGACCGGTATTTCAAGGGGGCGTTGTGCTACTTGCTCGAAATTTCAAACTTCACGCGGGATGGATCCTGGTTGTGATCACCTTGATTGTCGGAGGTGCATCTTGGCAGGCAGTTGCATCTCAAAACGCGGGCCGTTCGGTTGGTGGCAGCTCTTTGGTTGGAATAGTGCTAGGCTCTATTGCTGCGATGATAATTCTTTTCGAGCTCCTTCTTTGGCCGAGAAAAAAGTTTCGAAAGTACAAGTTGGGGCCAACACGATACTGGATGGCTGGACACATTTGGCTTGGACTTGCATCCGGCCCGCTTGCCTTCATTCATGCTGGTTATCGTTTCGGTGGAACGTTTTCATCATTACTGATGTACTTGCTGATTTTTGTACTCGCGAGCGGAATCTACGGATGGATCATGCAACTCGTCATTCCTCGATGGATGCTCTCTAACCTACCTTCGGAAACGATCAGTGGGCAAATAGATGATGTCGCAGTTCAGAACGCTTTGGATGCTCGGAGAATGTTAACTGTAGCGTATGGACCTAAACCCGACGGCCTTACAAAGCTTGCCAATCTAGACGACGCGTCTGCTTCGCTAAATCTAGTACGTGTCGCTGGTCAGTCCTTCAGCAAAGACACCGCGCAGAAGCAAGTCGTGGTTGGCGCAGTTCAACGCCGGGGTCCGTCCCGAGGTCGGAGTAATCTACAGAGTGATTTCGACGTGGATCCATCCGACTCAAGTATTGTTTGGAAGGAATACGCGGCTGTCATTGATGTCTACCTACTAAATGGTATTCAAGGGATTCGGACTCGCGTCGCAAGAGTCGCGACCGCGCAACAACAAAGAATTGGGCATCACACTAAAGTAGTTCATCCAAGCCGTGATGGGGTTTCACAGCTACAAAGTTACCAGAAGGCAAAGAACTGGTTTTCGCTGCTTCGTGGGGGTTGCTCGCCAAGTAGTTCTGTGATTTTGGATCGACTGGAAGACTTTTGTGATCAGAAAAGACAGTTCGATATCCAACGCCGCACACAATCGTGGCTTCATTCTTGGATCGCAGTCCACGCATCCATTTCAGTTTTGTTGGGTGTACTATTAGTAGCCCATGTTATCTTGGCAATTCGATACATGTGATCAAGCAACCCAACAACGACTCATACCATTCAACTGATGACGAAGACGACAGGAAAAGAACGCTCAAGAAGAATAGATCGTTTCTACTACGAAGCGTTGGATCCCTTCGTCCGTTTCAAGCGTTTCGCTGGGCTATGCGGTTTGATTCTCGGATTGGTTTACGCGGCATGGAGTTTCTCCACTTCGAACGCAGTCCAGATGAGCTCAGGGGATCTCTCTCACGCTCATTCCGCGTGGAACGAAACGGGATGTGAACAATGTCACCTACCCAACGTACCGATTCGCCCAGACGCTCTCTTTGGTAGTTCAGTTGAAAATGTAAAATTGAACAACGATAAGTGCAATTCAAAGTGTCACAGCGTGACTGGACATTTTGATGCCAGAACCTTGTCTGTGGTTCTACAACACGAAAGCTGCTCCGAATGTCATCGTGAGCATCTCGGTAAAGATTTTAGCCTCGTGGAGCTCTCCGACAAAAACTGTGTTCGTTGTCACCGACAAATCTCGAGTTCGCTATTGGTAAACATCGACAAATCGGTTGGCAATGCATTTGATTTTTCTGCTGCGGGTGGTCACCCAGATTTTCGTAGTCTTTCAAAAGATCCAGGCACCATCAAATTCAGTCACGTCCAGCACATGAGGCCCGGCCAGCCTGGAAAACCGGGAGATCTCACTATTAAGAGGCTGAACGACATTCCACCCCAATATCGATCGCAGTACGCGAATCGCGTGGACGCTGATGGATTGATTCAGCTTACTTGCGCTGATTGCCATGCTCAGGACAGCCCAGTTAACGGGTATGAATATTCGGGATCATCGAGTAACGAACCTCGCCAGTCGACGCCGTCTAACGAGCACTACCTCTACCGCCCGATTGATTTTGACACGCATTGCATCGCATGCCACGATCTAGGCGGCATGCCACATGGGCTCAATCGAGCTCTCTCGAAAGAAGCATTGCAGTCGACCCTTGCCAAGACGCAACTGGAAGTTACTAAGGAAGCGCTTCGAGCTTCCCCGGGTCAAGATGCTTCCGATAATTTAGTCGAACCGGTTTCGAAAACGAAGGAATCGATTATGCGATCTCTGGATGAATTCCAGCCACGTTTAGAAGCACTGCTGAGTGATAACGGTTGGTGCATTAAATGTCATCAGTTAGCACCGAAGGGTTCCAAGGAAATAGTACTAGAGAGCAACCTACCCAAGCGATGGTTTCAAGGAGCCGTCTTCCCTCATGGAGAACACATGATGGTGGATTGTAAAGCATGCCACCAACAAGCGTTTGTACAAAGCGATCAGGGAGTCGATTCTCAAGAAGAAGCATCGATAGTCATGATCGCTGGTATCGAAAACTGCCGCGAGTGTCACATTAGCAAACCATTGGATCGAGCCAAAGTCTTTGCAAACAGCCAGCCTTCCGTTGCGCAGGCAAACTGCGTTGACTGCCATCGATATCACGTTGATCCTTCTCCAAACATCATCAATAAGAACCAAGCGTCGCATGTGTTTTCATCCGAAAACTTGGAACTGGTACGCCAATACGTGATGCGAGGGGCAGCTCAGTGATCCTCAGATACAAATTTCGCTCATTTGCGGTATTTCTATGCATGTTGATTGCGATGTTTGCATGCTCCTTCGATTGGCTTGCACTGAAGGGTGTTTATTCCAGCAGCAACTCAGAAATCTACGTAACTAAACGAGTAGATCTTGACCAACCGGTGCAACAAACCGATTTAACGGAAGCTAATTCTTCAGCGAAGCTATCTATAGTTGGTTGCATGGCGACATCGTGTCATGGATCGAATAATCCTCAAGCGTTAACTTGGCAACGTGCAGGAACAATCTGGCTACAAAAGGATCCTCATGCGACCGCTTATATTCGGCTACTGACCGAGGAATCCTTGGCCATCGTGAATCGATTAACCAACGCAAGTTGGAGTTCCACCGATTCATCAGGTTTTCTCTACGCCCTGGAACAAAAGTGCGTAAGCTGCCACGCTAATTCGCTTTCATCGACGAGCAATCGTATCCTAGGAGCCGATTGCCAAGTTTGTCATGGGCCAGCGTCGGCTTGGAAAGATCAGCACTATTCCAGCACATGGAAATCGCAAGGGTCGCGTCGCTTTGATAACTCCGAGATGCTCAATACCGAATCGATTGCAAGCAGAGCAGCTATCTGTGCTTCATGTCACATTGGGGAGTTGAATTCTGAGCATGGAGTTCGAGAAGTTAACCATGAGCTGATGGCGGCCGGTCATCCGCCGATGCATTTTGATTTTTCGACATTCATGAATCGCTATCCGCGACACTGGGATGAACCGGATGGCTCAACTGACAACAGCGTTCCCCAAGAGTTTCGCACCTGGAAACTAGGCAAGCTGGCTCTAACGGCGGAACGTGTCAAACTGCTATCCGATCGCGCTACAGATGTTGAGCAATCGCTTACCAGGCAACGGGATAGTTTAAACTCTGACGGTGACAACAGACCGTGGCCTGAGCTTACAGAGTACAGCTGTTATTCCTGTCATCATTCATTACAGGATGCGAAATGGCGACGGTCAGTAGGTAACAAAGGGCAATACGAATGGGATGCTTGGACCACGGCAGAATTGGAACTCGCTTTTCCAAGGGAGAAGCAAGTTGAGTTTAGGGCTTGCCTACAAACGCTACAGAACGAATTGGAATCTCCGCTACCGCAACCAAAAACCGTGATCAATGCGGCGGTAGATTTTCATGTACTTTTAGAGCGTGAGCTGGCAGTGGCAATCAATGCTCCGATGGAAGATCCAGCCTCAATGCGGCAGGCGCTACTGGGTCTCTTGGACCGATTCCCTAAACAGCCAACATGGGAAGCCGTTGTGCCTTGGTTTATTGTTACGCGGGCACTCGTTTCGGATTTGAAGCTTCCGGTCGACAAGAAGCTTATCGCCAATATTGAAAAGCAAATCGGCTATCAGTCTTACGTAGGAACAGAAATACGTGTCGACGGCCCGAAGGATTTTGACCCATGGATTTTTGAGGAGTATCGATCAACTGTCCTCGAACTTATGAATAGCAGGCAAAAATGAACTTGGATCTAAAATCGTTGGTCGATCGTAAAGTAGGGACTCGTATAGCAAAAATGCTTTATGAATCCCAACATAAGCACGGATATCTGCAGACAGGCGAAATCGAAAGAATCGCTGATCACGTTGGTGAACCATTGAATGTCATTCAGAATGTGGTGGGGTTTTTTCCGCATTATCGACGAACCCCGCCACCCAAATGCAGTATCCAGGTTTGCCGCGATATGACTTGCAAACTACGTGGGTCGGCAACGGCGACGGCGAAGCTAAAGGAATGGATAAACCAACTTGAAGCCCAGAGTCCGGGAAAAGAGCTTCAGGTCGAGATCCAGGAAGCATCTTGTCTTGGCAGGTGTGATCGCGCTTTTGCGACAATTATCAATGACGAGCTTTATGTTCAGCGAACCCCAGACGAACTCGTCGAGATCGCATCCAAGGCGCTCGATGGTGTTTCGATCACGCCAGACTCAGATTTGCAAACCGCTCGTTTGACTCTTCAGCGAAGTGAGATCGACTACTATCGATCTGCATCTCCTCCACTACAACGCTATTCAGCCGTAAGAAACTATATAAGAGAACCTGATGCGGACGGCGTTATCCGAGGATTGGAAACGGCAGGGCTCGTCGGTATGGGAGGAGCGGGCGCGCCGACTTCGAGAAAGTGGGAAGATGCTAAAAAGGCAATTGGAGTAACGAAGTATGTTGTTTGCAATGCCGACGAGAGCGAACCAGGAACTTTCAAAGACCGAGAACTTCTCCTTGCGGCACCACACTTAATAATCGAAGGAATGATCATGGCTGGACTAGTCATTGAAGCCCAACAAGGTTTCATTTACGTTCGCCATGAATACGTCGAACAAATCGCTGCACTGAAGTCGGAGATTGTTGCTGCTGAGAAAGAGGGAGCTTGTGGAAAGAATATTTTTGGTGGCGGAAGATCATTTAGCTTAGAGGTCTTCGTAAGCCCTGGCGGATATGTATGCGGTGAACAAACGGCTCTTATCGAAGCTATCGAAGGCAAACGTTCCGAGCCAAGAAATCGACCGCCCGAACTTGAGACCAACGGCTTGTATGACCAACCAACCGTACTCAACAATGCAGAAACATTCGCCTGGGTACCAGCGATTTTGTTGAAACCCCCAAGCCAAGATATGGCAGACAAGGAAATTGCAGCGCCAAACGTGCTATCGGCACGCATAGAACCCACCAAGCCACTCGAACTCGAAAATCATCAAGGTATCTGGTTTAAAAACGCAGGAAGAGACCGTATTCGCGGGAAGAGATTCTTTTCGATCAGCGGTGATTTGGAGAGACCGGGTGCTTACGAAGTTCCTTGCGGAATTACGCTCGGCGAGTTAATCGACAACTTCGCGGGCGGAATGAAGGACGGAGTGGAATTGCAAGCCGTCGCGATGAGTGGTCCTTCCGGAGGATTTCTTCCAGGTAAACTCCCGAAAGGAACGCTACGAGAGCCAAAGAAAATAGGGACCGATAAACAACCGACAAGTGATTTCAAGTATCCCGAACTCGCGGGCGACCTAATCGATATCAAGCGACTCCCTTTGGATATCGGAATTTCGCGCGAGCTTGGCTATCCCGTTGGTGCTGGTATTGTTGTCTACGGCGCAAATGCAGATATGCTGGAGCAAGCAGTTGCTTGTAGTCGTTTCTTCCAACGTGAGTCGTGCGGGAAGTGCGTGCCTTGTCGACTGGGTTCGCGTAAAATCGCCGATCTCGCGGAACTGTATCAACTAACTCCCGTCGTTGAAGTAGCCCAAGAGATTCTCGGGAGCATCTCGATGTTGGATACCGTGATGCGAGAACCCGGTGTGTGTATTTGTGCCCTGGGTGCGTCAGCTAGCGCACCTTTAGCATCCTACATAAAATACTTCCGTCCAGCGAATTCCGCAGGAAAGGCCTAAGGAATCCTGATGGCTATTGAAGAAAAAGAGAACTCGGCTCCCAACGATTTCGCCGGATCGAACGAAGAGTCGCTTTTCGCTCGTGGCGTCGATGGCCAACTCGTACGTGTTGTTCAAGCTACTGCTAAGGATTTGGATACTGATGTTACGTTGTTAATCGATGGCGACCGGGTCGTTGTAAAGAAGGCTGTTCCGCAGCGTAACTCGCAGGGAACGATTCTCCGAAATGACATGGGGGAAGTCATTCCGCGCCCGACAACTATCTATGACGCGGTATCTGGACACTACGTCAAAACACTCGAAGACGAGAATCCGATTCCTGTTCTCTGTCATCGTGAGCATTTGAATCCAGTAGGGGTTTGTCGAGTATGTCTGGTGCAAATCGAAGAAGTTCGAGCAAGTGGGAGATCGCGTTCTGCCCTTGTGTCCTCTTGCACGTATCACGTGAAAGACCAAATGGTTATCCGTACGCTTAAGAGTGAAGAAAAGTTACCTCAGTTGATTGCTTTAAAGCAAACTTTAGAGGCAACTTCAGAATCGGTGGAGCGCGATAAGCAAATCAAGAAAATAGCTGACGAAGTTCGTGCGATCCCGCGGGCGGTTGACACGATGAAAAAATCCGTGGGGCTGGTGGTTGAATTACTTGCTACCGAAAACCTGACTTCTTCTGACTTGAACGATGTTCGCATGGGGCTAAGTCCTCATGAGCCTAATGAATTAAAAAAACTAGTAGCTCGCTTTGTTCAACCGCAAACGAACACAACGAAGTTTTTACCAAGCGAAAAACATGGAAAACGAGGTTTCGATCTCTCGTCGGAAATGATCGCGGTCAATCATGATGCGTGTGTGCTCTGTCAACGTTGCACGCGGGCCTGCGTCGATATCAAAAACAACGATGTAATTTCTCGTACCGGGAAAGGTTATGCAACACAAATTAGCTTTGACCTGGACCTTCCCATGCTGGAGAGCTCTTGTGTCTCTTGCGGCGAATGCGTGATTTCTTGTCCAACCGATGCCCTTACTTTTCGACCAGAAATTATCAAGAAGCAAGTTCAAAAGCTTGAGAATCAAATCGCTTCCGACCGTCTTGAGCAGAAAGAAAATATTGTCATCGAAAACGTATCCATTGCTGAACTACTGGAAGACCCTCTATTTGGCGGTATCCCTCGCAAATACTTGGAGTTTAATGGTGGTGCTGTTATTCGCAAGAAATTGAAAGCTGGGGCCGTTCTCTGCCGTCAAGGTGAATATGGAGCGACGGCATTCTTGATCAAAAAGGGGAAGTTTGAGATTATCTTCGAGAAGCCTTCTTTTACCACCCTTTTGTCTGGCTCGAAATCGACTGGTGGAATCCTCGCGAATATCTGGAGCTTGCTCGGAAGACCAAAGAATCTAGAACCGACAATCGCCCCTGTTGGCTTAGCGACAGGAACCGATACGCCTAGTTTACAAACATCAAAACAAATCGATGCACTGAAAACCGAGCCCCTGTACCGAACTCCTCAGGACGTCATCCTTGGCGAGCAAGCGTGCCTGAATCGCTATCCTCGAGGCGCAACAATCAAGGCCGCTGAAGATTCGGAAGTAATCGAAATCGGGAGCAACGTTCTTTACATGCTCCAGCGCAATGCGGCCAGTCGTAAGCTCCTGAATGACGCCTATCGTCGCTATGCCATGAATTCGCAACTCGAGAAGTTACCAGTCTTTGAATCGGTAGCAGCCGAAGAACGACCTGCCTTGGCTAAGATTCTGGCTAATGATGTGGAATTGATGAGCGTTGAACCAGGCCAACCGATCTTCCGCCAAGGAGAAGAAGGGAGTGATTTTTATCTTGTCCGCCTGGGCTACGTTAAAGTAAGTCGTCAAAACGGGTCACGTGAACAAATCATCAATTACATTGGTCCGAAAAGCTCCTTCGGCGAAATCGCTGCCCTTTCGAAACTTTATGAGGGCGAATTGAGCGATGAACTCAATCGATTGAAATACTTACCTGGTATCCGATCGACTTCCTGTACGGCCTTAGATCACGTTGAACTAGTTCGGATCAAGGGCTCGCAATTGAAGCTAATTGTCGATAGAAGTCCACTCTTTAAGGAACAACTACTAAAAAGAGCCAAGACACTTCTCGAGAAAGACGCGCTGCGCGACACAGAACTCCATACCGGCAAGTCGAACTTTGTCGAACAAGGTCTCTATAACGCTCAGAGTTTGTTGGTTTTAGATCTGGAGTCGTGTACTCGATGTGACGAATGCACGCGAGCATGTGCGGATGCACACGATGGCAAGTCGCGATTAGTTCGGGAAGGACTTCGTTTTGGCAATTTTTTAGTGGCGACAAGTTGCCGATCTTGCACCGACCCGTATTGCCTGGTCGGTTGCCCGGTCAACGCAATCTTCCGTGAAGGTTCCAAAGAAATCCGAATTGAAGACCACTGCATCGGTTGTGGGCTTTGCTCGAACAACTGCCCTTATGGGAATATAACCATGTACGGTGAGATGGATTCCGTAACAGATACCAAGAAAGGGCAATTGCCAATCATTCGCCAAAAAGCGACCACCTGTGACCAATGTAAGAGTCTGGACGGCGACCCACGATGTGTTTACGCCTGCCCCCATGACGCCGCGCATCGCATGACGGGCGAACGACTCAAGGAAAAGATACTGGCCACAGAAAAATTTGCTTAATTGCTTCAAGCTAGTGCTTTGTCCAGATTAAAAACTGGGGTTCCCTTGGTTGGGCTCAAGAGACGATACTGCATTCCTTGCAAGGAGGAATGCAATGAACAAGAAACACATTGTAACGCTGACGGATCAGCAACGAGAGACTCTAACAAAGATAGTAAAGTACTTCGACGGCTCGCCCGCCAAAGTGCGCCGTTCGCAGGTGCTGTTAAAAGCTGACTATGTCAGTGGTGGTTGGACAGACCAGCAGATTGCCGAAGCATATTCTTGTCGCGTTCAAACGGTCGAGAACATTCGAAAGCGGTTTTGTATTGAGGGATTTGACGCTACCGTTTCCAAGAAACGCGAGCATGTTCCACGCGGTCCGAGGTTGGATGGTGAGCAAGAAGCGAAGGTCATCGCATTGCGTTTGGGAGAAGCACCTGAGGGCTATTCGAATTGGACCTTGCGTCTGCTTCAGACAAAGGTTGTGGAGTTATCGATTGTCGATTCTGTGTCTCCGGAGACGCTGCGTAAGGTGTTAAAAAAATGGCATGACGCAACGCAAGATCCAATACTGGGTCATACCTCCCAAATCGGGTACGGAATGCGATCCGCTCCGATAGCTTCATGAAAGAACTCATCGTTACGCCGAAGTTCCATATCTTGCAAACACTTCCCACCACACAAGGCGTTATAAGCAAAGTTCAAAACATGATCAGATTCGTGAAACGGCTGATGCTTTTTAAAAACATGGAGTGTCGAATCTATACTATCTGGCAGTCGACTCTTCTTCGCGAATGCAACGATGGCAGCCATGCCACCATAGGCAGTGCCACCAGCTTTGCTTGCAAGTTCGTAGGCGAACATTGCCTCCAGAAATCACAGGCTGGCCATCATCGATACTAGAGGAATCTTGTAACCTCAATTGCATTCGTCGTTTGCGTTTACGAATCAAGTCTGCTTTACTAGTGTTCACTCAAAATATCCATAGCTGAGTTAGGCGTGAATCGTTGGGCCGGTCGAACAGACCAACGATTTACTGGGAATTTCGAGTTTTTTCATGCGCAAATCCCGTGCCAAATAACCGGAATATTCTTATTTAAGGACTAGAGCTTCATCAAAAAGAAAAACGGGGGGACTCGTAGCAGATGTCGTAATACATCTGAAAACATCGCCTTTTGCGATTGGTTTCATCGACAGCTGAATTCTTGCGAATTAGCTACCCGAGGATCTAACAGGCGGCAATCTATCTGTATTTGAAGAGAAGTACGCCCAAAGAGTGATCGCCTCCTTTAAAATTTGTTCAGCTCTTCCTTGGAACGCCTGTTTTCATGTTCACACCGAGGGCGAATCAGGCTAAACTTTCGTCCGTTCTCTCAAAATTCTCCTTTTACCGTAGACCGATTCATGCTCACCGCACTACCTATTTTGCCACTTGCCACTCTTTCGCAGTATATTTTCGGCCCACTTTTGTTTTTGGTCTCCCTATTCATGATTCTTATAATCCTAGTTCAGCGAGGAAAAGGTGGTGGGTTGACTGGGGCGTTGGGTGGGCCAGGGGGTCAGAGCGTTTTCGGGAGCAAGGCTGGCGACCTTTTCACAAGGATTACGGTCGTTCTGGCAACTGTTTGGATCTTTCTGTTGGCTTTTGCGGTTTGGTGGTATAACGAGGATTCGCTGAGTTCGGCCTTAGCGGGAACGGATGAAAATGTTCCGTCGATGACTTCCAAACCCGGAACGCCCGAAACGGGTGCTGCCAGTTCGTCGGCTGTCACTCCGAATGTTGGCGAAGTTGCGCCTATTGAATTAGGTTCTGGCGACGCGGCGACTGGCGATATGCTGAAGGGATTGTCAGGCGGCGACGCACCGAAGGTTCCTGAAACGACGACTGATGCAGCCACGGCAACGCCTACCAGCGAGTCAACTCCAGCAGCAGAAACGGCGAAACCAGAGGTTTCACAGCCGAGCGAGATGACTCAAAAGCCTTCTGATTCGACTTCAACGACTCCCGCAGAGAAGTCTCCTGAAGTAGCTCCAAAAATTGAAGCTCCGGCCACTGAGGCTCCGAAAGTGGAGTCCCCGAAGCTAGAACTGCCAGCCGTCGAATCACCAGCCGCGACAGCTCCTGCTGCCCCGACACTTGAAGCGCCTACAGCTCCCGCAAAGTAGATTTCGCCAGTATTTTTCTGGTGGCTCCTCTGAATCCTTAAACAAACTGCGAGCGATCGATTGCTTTACAGCATGACAGGTCATGGCCAAGCCACACGGTGTTTGGCAAGCGTCACAATCAATGTAGAAACACGCGCAGTTAACAACCGTTTTCTCAAAATAATTCCCAAGGTCAGTAAACAACTCGGGAGCTTTGAGAATTCGATCGAGTCTATCGTTCGCGAACTTGTTCGACGCGGGTCGGTTCAAGTAAATGTGACTGTTTCCGGGACTGCGGATACCGGCGTATATCGTTTCAATGCGAGCGTGCTCGAAAACTATTGGGTTCAGGCTTGCGAAATTGCAACGCGAATCGGTGCACCCGCTCCAGCCTTGGAAGCTCTCTTGGAATTGCCTGGCGTGATTGCCGAGCCACAAACAGTAGATGAAAACCCGGACCTGCTGGAATTAGCGGCTCAAACGCTCCGCGAATCGACGTTGATGATGAATAGCATGCGAGCCCAGGAAGGCGAAGCGATGGCCGTCGAGCTTCGGATCGGACTCGATAAGATTGGGGCATGTTCGCAGATCGTCGCCGAACGAGCTCCCGTGGTGGTCTCGGATTACCAGACACGCTTGGAGTCGCGGATTAAACGGGCTTTGGAGGGGCTTGATGTCCAGCTTGACGCAGCCGTAATCATCCGCGAAGTTCAAGTTTTTGCAGACAGATCAGATATCCGCGAAGAGCTGGTTCGGCTCGCAAGTCACCTTACGCTCTTTCGGCAAGCGATGGACGATCGCGAAAGCCAAGGACGAAAACTGGATTTTTTGGTCCAGGAAATCAACCGTGAAATCAACACCATTGGCTCCAAAGCAAGTGATGCAATGATCACCGAGCAAATCGTCTTGATGAAAACTACACTTGAACAGATTCGGGAGCTGATTCAGAACATCGAATGAATCCAGTATCAGAGCCAGGCCGACTGATTATCATTTCTGGACCCTCGGGAGCGGGCAAGTCTACCGTTGTGAAAACATTGCTTCAGCGAAGCAATTTGCCGCTGGAGCTAAGCGTATCCGCGACGACTCGGTCTCCCCGAGCGGGCGAAGTCGACGGGCGTGACTACTATTTTCTTACGCAAGCAGAATTCGCACGTCGCCGGCTGGCGGGGGAATTCCTGGAATGTAAGGAAGTTTTTGGTCGCGGCCACTGGTATGGAACGCTTCGATCGGTAGTTGGCTCTGGATTAGAACGCGGTAAGTGGTTAATCTTAGAGATAGACGTACAAGGTGCCCTTTCGATCATCGACTCGGAAAATCCAATCACGATTTTCGTCCATCCCGGTTCTATGGAAGCATTGGAAACAAGGCTTCGGGCTCGGGGAACAGAGGAGGAATCGGCGATCCAACGCCGCTTGGAAGTAGCTCGCGAGGAAATGGCACAGCGTTATCGCTACCGGCACGAGGTCATTAACGACGACCTGGACGAGACGGTTGAGAATATGTGTGAATTGCTGAAACAGTATCAGAACCAGAGAGAAATTGATCCATGCTCGAAGAACTAAAAGAAGAAGCCATCGTCAACAAAGTAGGTGGTCGATTCAAGCTCTCGACACTTATCCAAAAGCGATTGGTCCAATTGAACCGCGGCAGCCGCCCGCTGGTCGACCTGAACACAAAGAATCACATGGAAGTTGTCATCCAAGAAATTTTGCAAGACAAGATTTACTTGACGACTAATAACGAAGTGAAATTGATTGGCGAAGGCCAAGATCTTGGTGACTTGCTTGATTTGGATTCCGGCGATCTATCGTGAGCGCCAGTGAGGCCGATTGCGAACGAGTTAGTGGCAGCCGCGTTGTCGTGGCTATCGGTGGCGGTATCGCGGCTTACAAGTCGGCAACTTTGGTCAGCCGACTTGTCCAACAGGGTGATGATTGCTCGGTGGTTCTTACTCGCGGGGGGCAAGAGTTCGTCGGCCCCGCGACATTCGCTGCGCTTTGCAATCGTGCTCCAGTTTTAAGCTCTTTCGATGCTCGATACCCAATGGGCCCGCACATTGAACTTGCCGATGGTTGTGATTTGCTCGTGATTGCTCCTGCCACTGCCAGGATTCTTGCTAGTTGTGCTCACGGACTGGCGGATGATCTTTTAGCCACCCTCTATCTTAGCGTGACATGCCCGGTCTTAATGGCCCCGGCAATGAGTGCAGCGATGTGGGAGAAGGCTTCGGTGCAACGAAATGTTACGCAGCTTCGTTCTGATGGCGTCCACATGGTCGGTCCCGGCGAAGGCTGGTTGAGCTGTCGACAAAAGGGGACCGGGCGGATGGCAGAAGCGGATGAAATTTTAGTCGAGGTCAACAACCTTTTGAGGAACCTTGGATGACGCATATTGTCATCACTTCGGGACCAACGCGTCAGTACTTGGATCCAGTCAGATATCTAACCAATGCATCCAGCGGACGCATGGGCTCCGCACTCGCCGCCGAAGCAATCGCCCTTGGGCATCGTGTCACAATCATTAGCGGTCCGGTCAACGTCGAATATCCGCAGGGAGCGACGGTTGTTCCTGTGGTGACAACTCAAGAAATGCTCGAGGCGACCTCGCTTGCTTTCGCATCTGCTGACGGCCTAATTGGGGCGGCTGCTCCTTGTGACTACATGCCTCAACATGTACAGCCCCAAAAAATGTCGAAGACGGGTGAAGAGGTGACGCTGCGATTGATTGAAACTCCCGATGTGATCGCAACACTTGCCGCTACTAAACGGAAGAATCAATGGGTCGTGGGATTCGCACTTGAAACAGAAGATCGACGTTTTCGAGCAATCGTTAAGATGCAAAAAAAATCGTGTGACCTGATGGTCAGCAACGGTCCAACTGCGATCGATTCCCTTGATAACGACATTGAGTTGATCGAACGTTCCGGTGATATCTTGGCTCATATAACCGGCTCGAAAGAAATCGTCGCAAAAGGTATCCTTAGGCACGTACAGGATCGATTGATATCGCCGCAATAAAACGTTCATCTTCTAGTCGAAGAATGCAGCCGCCTAATGACCACCACCGAAACGATTGATTTATCGACCAAGCTTGGTCGGCTTTCTCTTGCCAATCCGATTCTTACCGCGTCGGGTACCTTTGGCTATGCTCGTGAGATGGCTTCGATCGTCGATCTCACGAAGCTTGGAGGCATACTACCTAAGACGATAACTCGAGATCCTCGACCGGGAAATGCTCCATGGCGTACCGTTGAAACGAGTGCCGGTCTATTGAATGCGATTGGGCTTGATAACGATGGAGTAGACTATTTTTTAGCAAACCACTGGCCCTACCTCAAGTCGATCGGATCACCGGTCATCGTGAGTATCGCAGGCAAGTCTCAAGAGGACTTTGTTTACCTAGCGCAGCGAATGAACGAGGCCGAGGGTCTTGCAGCACTTGAGTTGAATGTCTCTTGCCCGAACGTTTCCGGCGGAGTCGACTTTGGTACCGACCCGAGGTCTTGTTTCGATGTTGTGAGCGGCGTTCGCAATGCAATTAGCTGCCCGCTGCTTACTAAGCTCACGCCGAACGTAACAAGCATTGCAGCGATCGCAAAGGCTGCTGCCGACGCGGGAACCGACGCGGTAAGTTGCGTCAATACGGTCCTAGGGATGGCGATCGACTGGAGAAAACGCCGAGCCCTACTAGGAAACAAAGTTGGTGGACTTAGCGGGCCCGCAATCAAACCGGTTGCACTCAGATGCGTTTATCAAGTTGCCTCGCAGGTTAATATTCCGATCGTCGGTATTGGTGGCATCGCAACAGTTGACGATTGCATGGAGTTTTTTATCGCTGGAGCATCTGCGGTACAAATTGGGACAGCCAACTACTACGACCCACAGGTCAGTACGCGACTAATAGACCATCTCCCAGACGCGATCCGTAGCCTTGGCGCGAGGTCGCTGCAAGAAATCGTCGGTACGTTACAATAGATGTCTTACCAATCCGTAGCAGAAGTCATAAGACTTACGCCCTCGGTTGATTATGTAGATGTCTATCTCGCATCAGGTTCGTTTCGGAATCCGGCTGTGCAAGATCGAATCGCAACTAATACCTGTACTTACTGCTTATAACTCAATCCTTAAACTAAATATCAATGCGTATTCTCTCAGGCATCCAACCCACTGGTCGATTTCATTGGGGGAATTACTTTGGTGCGATTCGGCAGTACATCGACTTCCAGCATGAGCACGAGGGACTTTACTTCATCGCGGACCTGCATGCCCTCAATACGGTTCGCGATGCTAGCCTTTTGAGACAGAATGTGCAGGATGCGGCTGTGGATCTACTTGCGTTGGGCTTGGACCCTGCTAAAGCCACACTCTTTGTGCAATCGGAGATTCCAGAAGTATCGCGATTGTGTTGGTTGCTAATGACAGGAACACCACTTGGACTGCTCGAGAGGTGTCATGCATTCAAGGACAAAAAAGCGAAAGGACTCCCTGCCAGTGCTGGGCTATTCACTTATCCAGTTCTCATGGCTGCCGATATCTTGCTCTACGATAGTAATTGGGTGCCAGTGGGTGAAGACCAAGTTCAGCATATCGAAGTGTGTCGAGACCTCGCGAGAAGTTTCAATGTACACTTCGGTGAAACGTTTGTTATGCCCGAGGCAAAGGTTGTTGAGGATGCATCGAAAGTACCAGGCACTGACGGCGAGAAGATGAGTAAGAGTTACGATAATACGCTCGCAATCTTCGAACCAGTCAAAGACGTACGAAAAAAGATCATGCGGATTTCAACCGATTCGCGACCGATGGAAGATGCAAAAGAGCCTGAAGGCGATCACCTGTATGATCTACTTAAGCTAGTTGCGACATCTGAAGAATCCCAAGAAGTTGCCGCCATATATCGTCGCGGCGGATTTGGATATGGCGACATCAAAAAACGTCTCGCCGACGCATCTGAACGCTATTTCGCAGCAGCCAGAGAACGGCGCTTCGAGCTGGAGGCGAATCCCAAATACGTTCGGAACGTACTGGACCAAGGTGCTGCAAAAGCACGTGAAAAAGCCTCGGAAGTCCTGGCCCGCGTCGAAACGGCATGCGGGATAAAGTAGATAATTATGAAACCGGAATCCGACGAGCCCAACCGTGTCATCAGCATTGGTACCGATATCATCGAATGCCATCGAATTGCACAAATGATTGAAAAGCATGGAGAAGTGTTCCTTCAACGTGTCTTCACGCACCGAGAGATACTTTACTGCTCGTCCCGTCGAGCTGCGAATCAGCATTATGCAGGTCGTTGGGCGGCAAAAGAAGCGGCTCTTAAAGCACTTGGCACCGGATGGTCCAAGGGGATCCAATGGACAGACGTCGAAGTCCAAAATGAGGTTGGCGGGAAACCAATTTTGGTTTTAACCAATCGAGCGCATGAGATTGCGATCGCTGCCGGAATTGACAAAATGATGATCAGCATTTCGCACTGCCGAGCTTATGCGATTGCGTATGTCACCGCGGTTGGTTAATCATCAACGCAAAGCAACAAGGACTGTACCGATAACCAGAATTGTAAATCTGTTGGAGCAGTACTACTCATGATTTATCTCGATAATCACTCAACCACACGAGTCGATCCACGCGTGATTGCGACCATGAGTTCCATGATGGAAATCGATTACGCAAATGCGGGTAGCACGACTCATCTAGCCGGTCGCGAAGTCGCTTTAAAAGTTTCGCAGTCGATTCGGTCAATTGCATCGTGCCTTAATCTTGATCCCGATTTGGCCCCGGACGAATTGGTAATGACCAGCGGCGCGACGGAAGCAAATAACTTAGCGATCTTCGGAGTTTGCCTTCATCCTCGCCAAAAACGTCGTCAAGTTGTCAGCGTCGTCACCGAGCACAGGGCCGTCTTAGACCCTATTGAACGACTTGAGCAACAGGGCTTCGAAGTGGTTTTGCTGCCTGTGTGGCCGCAGGGGCACGAATTGGTTGGGCAGATTGATTTAGAGCGAGCGTCTCAGCTTATCACAGACAAGACCGCTTTAGTTACAGTTATGCATAGCAATAACGAAATCGGTTCTTTTCAACCAATTCAGGAGCTGTCTGCGATCTGTCATCGTGTTGGTGCAATACTTCACACGGATGCCACACAGACCATCGGACATGAGTCACTCGATGTCTCTGAATTGGGATGCGATTTGATGAGTTTTTCAGCTCATAAGTTCTACGGGCCCAAAGGCGTAGGGGGTTTGTATGTTGCAACAAGGCCATCTAGTATTCGGCTTCAAGCTCAAATCCTTGGAGGTGGCCAGCAATTGAATCGCCGTTCCGGAACGATCGATTCTGTTGGTGTCGTCGGAATGGCAGAAGCACTGCGATTGGCCGTTAAAGAGCTGCCTGAAGCAACCGATCGAGATCGTAATCTTCGAGGTCGACTTTGGAAAAAGCTACAGGCGATAGAAGGCGAATGCTTTCGATTGAATGGTCCGGCGTTGATTGCTCGGCATCGGCTCGCGCGAAACCTCAACATCGAAGTGGAGGGGATTGAGGGCCAAACATTGATGCTGCTGTGCGAAGAGTTATGCATGAGTAGTGGAAGCGCTTGTACGAGCGCAGAACCCCTCCCAAGTCACGTATTGCAATCGATCGGACTTACAGCAGACCAAGCCCGCTGTTCAATTAGATTTGGTGTCGGAAGATTCACGACCGAACTCGAAATTGATCAAGCAACCTCGATGATAGCCGAATCACTTCGGTCAGTAACTCGGTAGAGAATAGCTAGTGCTTTGTCTAACTTAAAAATGCGAATTGGATTCTGGTAGCAGATGTCTTAAGACATCTGATGTTCGATCACTTGATAACTGTTTCTACCAACTTCGGAATTCTTACGAATTCCGCTACCCCTCAATTTAAACTTTGCTTGAGAAGTAGTTGTACCGGTCAATTTCGAATTGTTAGCTCATCGTGACTAACTATTGCGCAGCCTTCTTACCTTTGCCTACTTTCTCCTTGAACGCACCTTGCGCGTTTTCAGGAAGCTTTGCCATCTGTTCAGGGGTCAGCATTTTCCCAATCTCGACTCGAACCTTTGAAAGCATCGTTTCGGTTTCTTTGAAAACCGTCAATTGCTCGGCAGTCAATCCCATAGCCGCTTCTACTGCAGCTTGTGCTTCTTTTTGTTTCTTACCTTCTTCTCTTGCTGTCTTCTGGGCCTCTGTACGCTTCTTGAGCATGTCAGCAGTAATACCGATCGCGGTTCGCTTTGAGCTGACTTCCTCGGCGACTTTCGCAAAGGTCTCTTTTACTTTAGCAGACATTTCCTCAGGCAGTTCGGCCTTTTCTAACTGCTTCATGAACTGGGTAATCATCGCTGTTGACGGAGACCTCTTACCACCCTTTTCTTGAGCAGACGTGACGCCCGACTGAAAGAAGATGGCAGTAGCGATCAGGAGAGACAAAACGGACTTCTTCATGAGAGATACCTTTTCAAAAACGATAGAAACAGACTAAGCGAACAACTGTGGAATAATATTACCGTCACGGACTAGCATGATGGGGCGGCCCGTTTCGGTTTGAAACTCTTGCTTGGGATCGATTCCTAAATTGTGGTAGAAGGAAGCAGCAGCATCGCTCGGCGTGATCGCATCATTAGCCGGTCCCGAAGCAGTTTCATCACTTTGACCAATCACTTGTCCGCCGCGAATCTTTCCACCCGCCATGAGCATGAACATGCAACGTGGATAATGATCGCGACCGCCGAGGGTAGCTCGCGTGTTGACTTTGGGAGTACGGCCAAACTCACCAGTGACCATCACGGAAGTCGAACTCAGGAGTCCCTTTTGTTCCAGACCCATCAGAAGAGCCGAAACACCACCGTCCAACTTGGGCAAGAGCTTTGTACTGAGGTTGTTAAAAATATCCGTATGATTGTCCCAACCACCGACTCGTAGTGAAACAAATCGGACGCCAGACTCAATCAGTCGAACCGCCAGCAAACAGCTCTGCTCGAAAGAATCTGTTCCGAATTGAGCTGCAAATGTTGAATCTTCTTTGGAGACATCGAAAGCATAGCGAGCTCGTTCACTTGTAAGCATTGAGTAAGCTTTGTCACTGAACCGATCGAGTCCTGTAAGCAGTTGATCTCGATTCTCCATCGACGCAAAAGTGTGATCCAAATCTTTCAACAGGTTTTGGCGTCGGTCAAGCTGCTCGACCGTAACGCCCGCACCTAGCGAAATTCCCCGCACGTTGAATGGTTTTCCCGCTTGCGGACTCGCGCCAGTATTCAACGGAGCATATTGAATACCCAAAAAGCCTGATCGCTGCCCGCTATTTGGGATAGCTACGAAAGCCGGAATATCAGAAGCCACAGGTCGCTCCTTGCATAGAACAGCGCCATAGCCAGGATATTCGAGCGAAGCTAAAGGCCGACTCCCTGTGTTAACGTATTCGCTGCCGAGATTGTGGGCGGCCAAAGTATGCGACACACCTCGCAGGATCACGTATTTATCGAGATTCTTTGCCATTTTTGGCAAGTGTTCGGAGATTTGAATCCCGGGAACGCATGTTGGAATGGTTTTGAAATCACCGCGAATCCCGTCTGGCGCATCCGGCTTGGGATCGAAGGTATCCAAGTGCGACGGACCACCGCTAAGATCAATGAAAATGCCTGAGGTTGCATTCCCGTCTTTGACTTGCCCCGCCTCGGCCATCCTGAGATAGTTTGCAAGGGTAAACGAACCGGTAGCGAGCGATCCGACGCGAACAAAATCGCGTCTCTTCATTCCGTCACAATAGTTATGAATGGACATCGTTGGTTCCTAAGTGCTTAAAGGTTGGATGGAGAGGTTGGTTGGTTAAATCAATGGTCAAATGGTTTAGTGGTTCAAGATAAATTCTTTTGTGTTGATCACAGCCCACAGCACATCGCTGATTCCGTTTAAAGGAGTTTCAGCTATAGCGATCGCTTTCTGTGAAGTTTCCATTTCTACCGATGTGGGCGTGCGAGAAAGCGTACGAAGATAAATCTCTTCAACGATTTTTGTAGAGACTTCATCACTCATTCGACCTTCG
The DNA here is from genome assembly GCA_026692865.1 of Planctomycetota bacterium. GTDB lineage: Bacteria > Planctomycetota > Planctomycetia > Pirellulales > Pirellulaceae > JAIYDQ01. The sequence continues at coordinate 174,775 of JAPLNI010000057.1, read as the reverse complement.
CTCGTCGACGATAGGTTTGATAAGTAGACTGGTTCCGATTGCGATTCAGGCTTCGCCGATTTGTCCTTGGCAAGTGTCAACTCTTGAAGACGCTTCTCAGCTAATGCGAGTCGCGATTTCACATCTCGAATAGCTTTTTCGCTTCCTTCTTTATTTTCTAGGATCTGAAGTTGCTTGCTATACTTACGGATGTCGCGATCATAGTCCTCGGCGGTACGACCAACGCGTGCTTTTTCCATTTGCTTAGGTTGAGGAGTCTCAGAGTTTGTTCGGATGGGTGTCAAGTTGTACTCTTTTGCCACCTGGGCAAGCCAACTGAATTTTGGATCGTTCATCGCTTTAAGAACGTCGGAGTCATTTCGAATAAAGACGGTTTGTAATAGGCTTGGGTCGCTGGACTTATCGCAATCGCAATTGCTTTCGCGAATTGATCGGCCGAATACCGTCAATGCATAGTTGGATGCACCGTATTTACCGTTTTTATTCTGTGCGCTAGCGCCTGGCATGGTCATCGCTCGGTCGCTTTCGAGAGCACAAAGCGACTGAGCTTCTTTGTCATTCGATAGAGCAATTCTCAGAGCATCATAAGCGGTTTCCGCTGGTAGACGCCGGAGAAGCGAGTGTGAGAAATTCCTTCTGTCCAACTGATTGGTTTCGTTGGTGATCCAGCTGCGCTGATATGTTTCCGTATTCAAAATCGTTCGGTGCAACCATTTCAAATCGTAACCGTTCTCAATAAACCCGCTTGCCAAGTAGTCAAGCAATTCAGTATTGCTGGGTGCGTTGGCTAAGTTCAAGTCGTCTGCTGGGTTCACGATTCCAACTTGGAAATAGTGCGCCCAAACGCGATTTACGATGGCTTTTGCAAAGTACGGATTGTCTTTTCTTCGAAGCCATTCCATCAAGGGTGCACGCGGATCGCTCACAATTGATAGATCGACAAACTCGGCCCCAAGCAAACGTGCAACCGGATATTTTTTCTGTGTGGCAGCTTGTTTCTTTGCATTCTTTTCCTTGTCCTTTTTGTCCTTGGCTTTGGAATCAGGAATCTTGCTTAAACGCACGTACATTTCCGGAAACGGAATGGTTTTTCCATCACGTATGACCTCTTCGAGCTTTTTGCGAAGGTCATTTCCTTTGAGAGATTTTGCAAGTCCCAAATCCGTAAGCATCTTATCAACGTCCTCTTTCGACTCAGGCATGTAACTGTTTTGATTAGCAGTTACCCCGTCAAAGAGTCGCTCGAATTGATCGAAATCTTGCTTGGACCATTGATCAAACGGGTGCTTATGACATTGAGCACACTGAATACGAACGCCACAGAAGGCGTAAGCAAACGATATTGCTCGCTCCTCTGCTGTTTTTTGATTGGTTCGTGCCCAGTAGTACATCAAACCACTTCGGTCTGCATAGCTTTTTCCAGTTTTGTCACTGTTGATTTCCGTCATCTTTTCGCAGTACTCCGAGTAGCTTTCATCAGGCTCACGCGAGACGGCTGTGACAATTCCTTCAACAATTTTGTCGTAGGGTACGTTCGCAGCCACGCGAGCATATATCCATTGGTACCAGTGCTGGCTGGAGTTTTGTGCGAGCGGTGAGAAGTTTCTCAATTGGTCATCATTATTACCTGTCATGTCGCAAAGGAACGTAGTCCACCATGCGGCATAACCAGGAGATGCCAACAGAGTATCAATCATCTTTGAACGTTTGTCAGGAGATGAGTCGGCCAAGAATTGTCGAACTTGATCAGAAGTCGGTAGGGTACCCGCAACATCGAGCGACACACGTCTAAAGAACTCTGCGTCGGTTGCATCACCAGAGGGGAGAATACCAAGCTTGTCGAGCTTCTTAAGGACCAGGCGGTCAATCTCGGTCTTGCTATTGGCAATCTGTTGTCGAAGTTGACCCGGTACGCCAACTGGCCTTATAATGACAACGGGGACAACCGCATTATCGTAAGAAACGACGACGTGGGTGTCTCCTACTTCTCCACTCGTGATCTTACCTTTTTCGTCGATATTGGCGATGGAAGTGTCGTTGCTTGAGAATCGGCAAAGCGATGTAACATCCTCTTTTGTTCCATCTTCCCAAATTGCAATCGCCCGCAAGTTTTGATTTTTATCCCGCGCATCGAACTGAATTTCTAACGGACTAACATCTAGTCGTACTAATTTTTGATTCTCCGACTTTGCAGAGTTGGTTGACTTTGGAGCGCCTGCTTCGATCCACTTTCGAAGGACCCAGTACTCCCAACCATCCTTCTGAAACCGTTGTCCCCCTTCATGCATATCCGCATCAACAGGCTTAGTCAAAATTAGACTGACTAGTGGATCTTTCGTGTCAACTCGTCCTGCATCTTGATCAAGTAGAGCTTTGTGATCGGCGTCAAAATCGTAACCGAAGAGCGATAGAGTGAAGCCGCCTTGGCCCTGAAAAGAGCCGTGGCAAGCGCGACCGTTACAACCCATTCGACCAAGGAGCGGCGACACGTGTCTTTGGAAGTCGGGTACCTCTGTTGTTTCAGCGATCCCTTGGGCGTTCGGTTTGAAGCGTGCCTCTAGTGAAGCGATGGGAGCCTCCGCGAAGACGGGCATCAGACTTCCAAGCAAGATCGCAATCGCTAAGAACGATTGCCTCAGTGCCAATGCCATAACATGTTTCGTTGTAGTTCGAATTGTCGTGTGCATGGTAATACTTGTCTTAGTATTCGTCGTGTACATGGTAGTATTCACGGTAGAGAGGTTTCCGATTTTACTCATGGATTACTTTTCGCTTCTTGCTTTGACTTTTTTGGTTTTCCAATTTTGCTGCCAACTCGATTTTGTAGTGCAGCTAACTGTTGATCGATCTTTTCTTCTTCATGCCCTTCGGTCATCTGAAGCAGTCCATAGATCTGCTTTTGCCGCTTCGCGAGCGTTTCCAACTCGTGTTTCCATCGTTTCTTTTGGTTTTCAACTTGGTCTTTCAGCAACCCACGCATCACGTCGTTGTCAACTTCTTTTTCGCGAGCGATCCCTTTCGCGACCAAGAGGTCAATCTTTGATTGGATTTTCCAAGCATCAAGTTCGATCAAGTAGATGTCAGGACCACGTTTTGCAAAGCCATCGAGCCGCTTTTTGGTTCTCGAAATCTCGCGAATGGCCATTTGATACTCCTTTTCGCGCATCGACTTGAGCGATTCCAGGAGCGAGACCAACTCAGGGTGGTGCTCCTGAACAAATTCTACCGCTTCTTGTTCACTCTGCTCAAATGAGGTCGCGGCTTGCGTATCGTCGGTTGTAGCACTCTTTTGAGCGATCGCTACAGGAAGAATGGGCGTGATTATCAAGAAGCATGCAAGCGTCATCCTTGAAAACAAAAGCGAAAGAATGCGACGGATCATTGGAGCAGTACCTTTGTATCGTTCGCTTCGATGTTATTTTCAACACTATCTACGGTGGCCATCACTAGCCAATCAGGGACATCTTTCTCGCTGAATGCGTCATGCCCAACCAGTGTTAGCTCTTCTTCCGAATCAATCAGATCGACAAGCGAATCAGCGTTGCCATTCGCATTCGATTCGCTGTCTAGCTTAAGCTCGCTCCACGCGGAAACGATGTTTTTAATAGCGACCGAGTTCTGAACCAACAAGTCGCTCTCGACGGGCTCGATGCGATTTGTTTCAAATATCATCCAGCTCAAAAAGCCGAGGAAACCGATGGAAGCCGCGACACACGTAACAAGGTTCCAGCGAGGATGACTAACGCGAGTCCTTGAAGATTCAAAAGCTTGCGGCACGGGCTTACAAACCGTAACCAGGTCGGATTCTCGCGAAACAGACTCAGAAACAACAGGTTCAATCGACTTAAGCGATTGAAACATGGTCACCGATTCGGAAAGAACTTCAGCTAATCGCGCATCGTTCTCTAAACGAACCTCAAACGCATCGCGGTCTAATACCGAATCTTCCAACAGATACAGCATTGATTCCAAATGCAGTTGGGAATCGTCATTCGTTTTTAATGGGGTAAGCATTTTTGTTATTGTGCCTTCAGTCTTCTTTTTCTTTGATTGCTATTCGCAATCGCTCGAGAGCAAGACGCATTCTGGAGAGGGCAGTCCCGAGTGGAGTTTGCATCAAATCGGCGATTTCTGCAAAGGTCTTGTTTTCGAAAAATTTCATTTCAAGAACCTGTTGCTGGTCTCGCGGGAGGTCGGCGATCACTCTCCTGAGAGACTCTAATTTTTCTTGCTCCACCATTCTTGATAGTGGGTTTACTTCATAGCTTGCACGGGCTTCTAAGACCGCGTTCGCTGTTTCCGTATCGGTTTGGCTATACGGTTTACTTCGATTTCTGACTTTAATTGCCTCGCGGTGAGCGACTCGAAAAAGCCAACTCTTACGCGACTCGACTGCTACATCGCCTCCAAAACGGGATAGAGCCAAAAAGCTGGTTTGTACAACATCCGCAGCCAAAGCGCGATCCCGAACTAACGCCCACGCGTAATTTTCGAGCATTTTCGAAAACAACAGATGGCATTCTTCGACCGTCGACGGGTCAAGTGGTCTATCAGGCACCGCCGCCAAAGTCAAAAATCCTCGATGAGAGCGCCGCAAAATCAGCACACATTGTTATGAGTCTGGTAGAGAGTCAATTATTCACTAATCGAATAAAAAATATTCATAGTTTTTGCAGATTCCCGGTGATAGCCACGTCAATGATGTTGCCTGATGCTTCAGCTATTCGAGAAACACTCGCCTCATGCTTAACTTGTGATGCTCGCGTTGAGCGATTTTAATGCAAAACCTAAATCTATTTTGGGCTTGTTTGTCTCACAGCCTTAAAAGTTCCTTCATGCCATCTGCGACTGCAGTCGGATTGCTGTAAATCTGTAAACCAAGCGCGGCAAGAGCGGCCAGGCCAAGAGCGATCCAAACGGTGCCGGTCGATCGTGGTTCGATCGGAATCGATTTGAGCTTTATCGCGAGTGCTCGTTCTAGCTTCATCCATCCGATAACGTCTTGGTTGGATCTTGTCGCAACAATTTGGCTTAGCTCACCATTGCCGGCTTGTTCGATGGTTCCGTCGACACGAATTCCTGGAGCCGCAAAGGTGGGACCCATCCAAGTCGATTCAATATTCAATTCGTCGAGCGATTCTTTAACCTGCATCGCTAGAGCATCGGGCGCTAGTCCGAAAACGACCAGCCTCGGTCGCGAATTCAGGATTACGAATAACACGATGAAAAAGTAGAGCAATGTCATAAGGAACCATACGGCCGGTCCTAGAAGGTTAAACGCAGCAACTGGAAAGAACAGTTGGCTAGGACCAACCAGGACAAGACCAAGCATGGCGAGCCCAAGCAACGCCATGTCTCGGCCCCCGGATACCAAGAATGGGTGTTTGCTGCGATGCAGCATTCCAATCATGAGGCAGTAAACAGCCAACGGTAATGAAACAATAATCAATGCGAATAAATTCATGCGATGTTTCTATTTTTATACTCAGACTCAAGTCGATAAGCCTCTTTTTCGAAGGGATTATCCCAGTAAGCGTCTTCGTTGTTCCACCACAACCACACTCCACAAAGCAGATAGGCAGGTACAAAAAACAGCCCCCACCGCTCATATTGTCTCACATGTACAAGCTCGTGAGGATGGGTCGAAATCAACGCTAATCGATCGCAAGCCAAAATGGTATGCCCCAGAGTCATGGCTCTCGCACCACCTATGATCGGTACTTTTCGGAGAAGCATCGCAACTCCCCGACCGTAGCAGCCTACAGTCCCGCGATAGAAAATGATCTTGCCAGAAAACGGGCTGCAAACGATTCCAATCAAGAGCCCCAATAAAGTCCAGGGGCTCGCCCAAAGGATTTGACCCGACTTCAGTAGCACATGAGTCCACATTGCATTATCCGTTGATGCGACCGCCCGAAGTCGCACCGCTACGCGCGGTAGTTCATTATGTTGTGATAGCTACGGTACCAATCGACGAACTTTTGAACTCCGTATTCGATGGATGTGTCAGGAGTAAATCCGATGTCTGCTTGCAGGTCGGCTACATCTGCATAAGTTGCCGGAACGTCGCCCATTTGCATAGGAAGATAGTTCTTTACAGCAGTTCGTCCAATGGCTTTTTCGATGACTTCGATGAAATACGCAAGCTCCGTGGGCTGATGGTTCCCTATGTTGTAGACCCGATAGGGCGCCGATGAAGTCGCGGGATCTGGGTGGCTGCTATCCCAGCTCGGTTTCGCCAGCGGAACGTGTTCCATCACGCCAACCATCGCTGTTACGATATCATCGACATAGGTGAAATCGCGTTGCATCTTCCCGTGATTGTAAACATCGATCGGTTTGCTTTCGAAAATTGCCTTCGTGAATTTGTATAGTGCCATATCAGGGCGGCCCCACGGACCATAAACAGTAAAGAACCGAAGCCCTGTCGTCGGCAGTTTAAAGAGGTGAGAGTACGTATGAGCCATGAGCTCGTTCGATTTTTTCGTTGCTGCGTAAAGACTGATGGGATGGTCGACGTTTTGATGAACCGAAAAGGGTTGCGATGTGTTGGAACCGTAGACACTGCTGCTGCTAGCGTAAACAAGATGAGGCACCTTTTGATGTCGGCAGCCCTCTAGAATGTTCATCGTGCCAACGATGTTCGAATCGATGTAAGCCATCGGATTATCGATCGAATACCTAACACCGGCTTGGGCTGCCAAGTGGACCACACGATCAAACTGAGTATCCGAGAAAAGCTTCTCCATCTGAGTCCGGTCTTCGAGCGAAATCTCTCGCATCGAAAAATTCGGCAGCGGCTCAAGAATGCTGAGCCGATCCCGTTTTAATTTTGGATCATAATAGTCATTGACGTTGTCTAGCCCGACCACTTCATAACCGGCGTCCAGCAGTCGCTTTGCAAAGTGAAAGCCAATAAAGCCAGCGGCGCCAGTAACAAGTATTTTTTTCATTTGAGATCTCTTAACACAATTACGGTCGTCGATTGTTGATACCTAGGCAGCCCGACCTTCTTTGGGATAACACGTGACAACCGTCGCCACGAGACAGGGCGTTAAAATTAGATGAAAACATTTTCCCTTTATGTTTCCAGCAGTCTTTCCAACAAATCGTCAACCTTCAGTTCGAGTGCCCAATGAATAAGGTAACTTCGGTCTAATTCGCTACGGTTAAGTTTGACGACGGTCGTTAAATCTTTCCACTGACGTTCCGATGTCTCGTTACCGAGCCGATACCATTGAAGTTTGATTAGGATAATATCTTCTTTCGTGGCAATTTTTACAACTAGTTTTTGAGATTCGCCCAATACAGTCGTTAAAGATCGGGATTGCGCAGTGAGATCGAATGAGCGTTGATTATTTATGAATATGTCGATTTTGAACGAGGAATTTAGGTGTATCAAGTTGAAGCAAGATTTTCGTCTGATAGCATCTCTTATGGCCGGTTCACTTACGTAGTATTCGCTAGAAAAGAAAGATACAATCGATGTGATGTTATCTTCGGTGAGGCTAGCAGATAGATCTACGTCTAGAGTACTTCGTGCAGCACCATGATGAGAACTCGCTACGGAACCGCCAATGAAATAGTCGATGTGGTGACTTTCAAAACATTCAATTACTGGCCCAAGTGCTTGGAGCAATTCCGATTGCTCATTTGTGTTGCTCATCCGGACTCCGAAATTTCTTGTCGCGATCTTCGATAACTTCGAACTGCGTCGGCTAAGTCTTGACCATGGTGAAGCTCAATGAATGCATCGTTGATTTCGTCAGCGGAAAACGTGGGATGGACTCTCGCAATGGCTCTTTTACTTGCACGAATTACCTCCCCCGATAATCTGGCGGTCAACAAGACCCTTTGAGCAGGTGATTTGGAGCGCAAAATGGCAATCTGGATGTCCTGCGCTTCGCATGATGTGTCGTTGGGAATCATTGAAAAAACTTAAGTTTTTCCTGGGTTGCGTTGCCAGGTTTTCAAAATATAAGGGTTGTAAAAGATAAGCGTTACAAAAGAGAAGCACCAGAAGTCTGTGTAGTCATAGTAGCCGAAACCTTGTCTACAGTTTACTCTATTGTGATCCTCTCAAAATGCCTCTTTCAATTTGGATCTTGCCTTCACGTTGCAACGTGTGGTTTGCGTATTGAACTCGCTGGCTCGCTGATCCATTTCCTTGGTTAATGTCACAGATCTCCCAATATGGTTGCAGAAACAGTTCTTGCGTTGAATGAACATAATCTCCTCAAGCAGTGGGAGTGGATTTTAGGATGTTTACGAGATGTGCTTATTGAATCGGGTGATGCAGATTTGGCGGCTTCTTTGCCGACTTCTGTTTCTAGCGCTGCGGCGTCCGGGGGTCTGGCCGACTCGGTCCATTTGACTCAGGCATACTCGATCGCTTTTCAATTACTTGGAATGGCGGAGCAAAGCGCGGCGGATCAGTTTCGACGTGAGATCGAGAATCAATCCGGAGTCGATGCGTTGCCCGCGCTGTGGGGCGATTCGTTGCAGCAGCTTCAGGAGCAAGGCTGGACTTCGGAGCAGATTGCGGCTCAGCTTCCGCACATACAAGTCGAGCTCGTCCTAACGGCTCACCCGACCGAGGCCAAGCGCGCGACCGTGCTCGCTCACCACCGTCGGTTGTTCGAACGATTTCAAGCACAACCGATTCGTGAATCGCTCGACGAACAGATGACACCTTTGCAAGAAGAGAACGACTACGCGGTACGAGCGCTACTTGCGATTCTTTGGCGAACGGGCGAAATCTATCTCGATAAGCCCGATATACAATCCGAACGCCGCAACGTACTCGATTACCTGACGCATGTGTTCCCATCGGTTCTTCGACCGCTCGATCAACGTATCCGTCGCGCATGGAGAGACGTCGGTTTGGACCCAAAGGTTTTTGATGACCCATTGGTTTTCCCTCGATTGACGTTTGGTACTTGGGTTGGCGGCGATCGCGATGGTCACGCGTTGGTAACGGCCGATGTAACGCGACAAAGTCTCCTTGAGATGCGACGTAGTGCACTTGGACTAATCCAGCGATTGATGCAAAACATTACACGCCTTCTCAGTCTTTCCGCCTATTGGCAGAAACCGAAAGCCGAGTTTCTTCAAGCTCTTGAAAAGGCAACCACAGCGCTCGGAGAAACAGGCCGAAAAGCCTTGGATCGGAATCCAAATGAGCCTTGGCGTCAGTTCTTGAACACGATGCTCGCTCGACTGCCGACAGTAGATTTGCCTATCAATCGCGTTCTCGTTGAACCACCACCGACTTATCAAAGATCCTCAGAGCTGCTCGCCGATTTAAAACTCCTCTACGATAGCTTGGTCGCATCGGGACAGCGTCGCGCTGCCGATTATGCGCTTCAGCCCCTGATGCGAGTTGTTCAGACGTTTGGCTTTCACCTGGCAGTATTAGATGTGCGCCAGAATAGTGCGTTCCACGACAAAGCGATCGAGCAACTACTCACTGCAGCCGGATTTTCGAAGACGAATTTCTCGCAATGGACCGAAGAGGAACGGGTTGAGCTGCTGAACACTGAACTCCAATCGCGACGACCATTTGCCAGACCAGACATATCAATTGGAGCCGAGGCCGATGCGGTTCTCTCGTCGTTGAGAGTTATTAAAGAGCATCGCCTTGCTTACGGAGATGATGGGCTCGGTTCGTTGATTGTGAGTATGACTCGCAATGTCTCGGACCTGTTAGCGGTGTATTTGCTCGCTCGTGAAGTGGGACTTATGGAAGAAACTGCGGAGGGGCTTCAATGTCCGCTGCCAGTTGTGCCACTTTTCGAGACCGTTGACGATTTGCAAAACAGTCCAAAGATATACGATGCTTTTCTGATGCATCCGGTAACCCAGCGAACTCTTTCGTCGATACAAAAGCGCAAGCAAGCTTTGGACGCGATTGGCCAGATTATGATTGGCTATAGCGATAGCAACAAAGACGGAGGGATCTTGGCGAGCTTGGTAAGTCTTCGGCAGGCCCAGAAGGCTCTCTCAACCGTCGGTCGAAAGCACGGTGTACGCGTTCGATTTTTCCACGGTCGCGGCGGTACGATTAGCCGAGGTGCTGGCCCGACGCATCGCTTCATCAAATCGCTTCCCGATCAAACGCTTTGTGGAGATCTGCGGTTGACCGAGCAGGGAGAAACGATTCCCCAGAAGTATGCTCACCAAGCGACTGCGATTTACAATCTGGAATTGTTCCTTGCCGGAGTGACTCGGAAGACTCTTCTCGATCAAGGCAGCACAATGGAAGATCATCCGCTAGAGAAGACCTTGGCTCAATTGGCCGAATGGGCCCGCGAGTGCTACACAGGTCTACTCAATCAAGAAGGATTTGTCTCCTTTTTTCGGCAGGCAACTCCTATCGATGCGATTGAGCAGAGCCGCATTGGATCACGCCCTGCAAGACGTACTGGGCAGCAAACTTTGGCCGACTTGCGAGCCATCCCATGGGTTTTCAGTTGGGGCCAAGCGAGGTTCTTTCTTTCCGGTTGGTATGGAGTCGGCTACGCACTTGAAAAGCTTCAGCAGACCGATCCAAAAACCTTTAACAGCTTATCGACCAGCATGATGTCGTGGGCACCGCTGCATTATCTGATTAGCAACGTTGCAACGAGCCTGACGGCCTGTGATTTAAGCGTCATGCGATCTTACGCTGGCATGGTCGATGATGAGAAGCTTCGCAAATCCTGCATGGACCCAATCGAAGCGGAACTCGATCGAACCTCGAGAATGATCGAGCTTGTCTACGGAGGAAAGTTGGCGGAGCGTCGACCGAACGTTCAGCGAATGATGCAACTGCGATCGAAGGGACTTCGAGTCCTACACGATCAGCAGATTTCGCTTCTCAAGATGTGGAGAAGCTATCATCGAATGAATCAGCCACAAGCTGCAGAGCAACTGATTCCTCAATTACTTCTCACCGTCAACGCAATCGCAAGCGGACTAGGAACCACGGGATAAAAGCGGACTGAGTTGACTCCGTTTACGAAGCCAGACACCTCAATTTAATCGGAGTCGAGATTTCTTGAAACGGAGCAATAAAACCAAGTTTCTCGAAAACGACTGGATATATACTATACCCTATTATGTAAAACTTCGTTAGATCTCCGGGGCTTAGAAAATGAAATGCTTTTTCTGCTTTGTTATTGCTTTCACATCGATGGCCGTTTCCATGCTCCCGGCATCGGGCCAGGAAAGTGCTGAAACTATCGAAATCGCAGAGAAATCAGTCGTCCGAATTGAAGTCAAAACAGCCGATAACGAATTGCAAGGGAGCGGATTTGTTGTCGACTCTTCTGGCACCCTCATAACGAATTGCCACGTTATCGAAAATGCCATTTCAGCGACTGCGGTGTTTCCAAACGGTGAACGCTTTCCATTGATTAGGATTCGAGGTATGGATGAACGACGCGATATTGCAGTAGTTCAGATCGCTCGAGTCCTAGGCCCGCCTTTTCAGCCACTTGCACTGGTCGATACCCAGCCCAGAAAAGGCGAAGCCGTGATCGCTCTTGGTACTCCAAGAGGTTTGTCTTTTACTGTCACACGGGGAATTGTAAGTGCGATTCGATCCGCTTTAGAAATGCAAAGAGATGTAGGTGTACGCGATGCCGAAGGGACTTGGATACAAGTCGATGCTGCGATCTCTAGCGGCAACAGCGGTGGCCCGATTATTAACGAACGGGGCCAAGTGGTTGCGATGAGTACACTGGTTCATACAGAAGCACAAAATGTTAACTTCGGGATCTCTGCAACAGACATAAAACAATTTATCGAGTCCACCGCTTCGGACCCTTGGAAACCATTACCGATTGGGGCACGCACGAGTGCGCGTCCGCCAACGAGAATGTCTAGTAAATCGGACTACAAAGCCGAGTTTAACGAGTTAGTTAGCCTGATTCCCAATAAAGCGATCTTAGACTTCGCACTTGAGATCGAGGCCCTTATTCCAAAGTATAAGAAGGACATCTTGAAAACCTTAGGAGAGCTACGGGCGTTTTCGCGTGAACTGGAGGCCGCAGAAGTGGACCCGGTTTTTGTCCACGGATCGAACTCAATGCAAACGCGGAGAGTATCCGTCAACGGCAAGTTGGTGAACCGAGTCTTTTTTGCAAGTATCGATGCCAAGTATCGCAAAATAGACGAAGCAAAGTCACTCGTAAAAGATATTGAAACGGTCATAGCTACAGGGAAGGTGAATACGCTCAATGGCTGGAAAGCGATTCTCTGTCTGGTAGGACCGGCTTTGGACATACGCGTGGACAAGACCGTTGGAATTGTTCGCGGTGCTCGTCGCATGCAGCAGATCGACGATATCTTTATCATTGTGATCGACGGCTCCTTGGGCGTCTTGGCGACCGAAGACGCTAGGAAAATGGGAGCCATGGATTTCAATCTCGGTGCATTTATTGGTGGGACGGCGCAAACGCGGACCGTAAACACGGCCAACGGAACCAAGAGCCTACCTATCATATGCCAGATTCCAGACTCGAAACTTGAGGAAGCCTTACTCGGGCCGAATTTACCATCGCAGAATCCACCGGACTCCCAGGAAGGCACACCGCAATCACGAGCAACGTCCACAGACGATCAAGAAATGAAAGCAATCACTGAAGATCTTTTCAAAGCTGATGCGAACCCACAAAACACAGATGGCTATCGAGAATGGAATGACCGAACTGGTAATTTTACTGTCGAGGCCAAGCTGGTTTCGAAGACCCAATCTCATGTCACTCTGCGTAGAAAAGACGGAAAGGTCTTGACCGTAGAAATCGCAAAACTATCGGATGCTGACAATCGATATGTTCTGGGGAAGTAGCCCCTTTTCATCAAGGAGACCTCAAGCTCTGTCATCCTGTATCGATTAGAATTTGGTTCGTCGAAGGACGATTGTTAACCAGCCATCCTGCGAGATGTATCTTCGCTTTGATGTGCTTCCGATTCGGTGACGTCTTGGCGGAATTGCATTACGTAAGCGTCTTCAGGGGAGTCTTCGTAGAAGGAACGAAGAACCGAGACTGCTTGGAATCCAGCGCTCTTGAAAAACAACTGCGCGGGCAAGTTTGTCTCTCGAACTTCCAGAAGGATTCGGCTGCGGCGTTGGTAGCTTAGCTTTCCGATGAGCTTATCAATCATCGAGCGGCCAACACCACTTCGTCGGAAGTCTTGGTTGACAGCGAAGTTCAAAACGTGCAATCGATTTTTGTGAAGTTCGTAAATCATGAAGCCAACAACGACTTCATTCAGCTCGGCAACCATGCCGATACAGTTTCGTTGTCGAAGAGCACGAATGAATTCTTCTTCCGACCACGGAAATTCAAATGATTGATTTTCGATCGCCAGGACAGAAGGCATATCGCGACGGATCATCCAACGGATGTGTGTGCAGGCTATCGGCTTTTCGATCCGTGGCATTGGTCGACTCTTTCCATTAAGCAAATTGGCAATCTGACGAACATGACTTGCAAGTCGGGAAAATATCAAAAGTAGCTCTCCGTTCCAAGACAGAAAACTCTGGGTTTATCGACTCTTAGCGAGTTATAGTTCCAGATTTATCTTGCAAATTCTTCCTCGCAAAGCGTTCGTCACTTGAAACCGACAGAGCTTTGGCTATTCGTGACTTTTGTGAGGCAATTTCTTTTTCAAAGTCTTGGATTCCCCGACGGACGTTGTACAGATCGCTCTCTTGCGATTTCTGCCAGCCCGCTATCTGCTCTCCAGCGTGTCGGACCCATCCCTCTTTGATGGCGACTAATTCCTTGTCAGTCTTCTGTTTCAAGTAATTCCTGATGGATTGCGTGATGGTCGCGATGTTTGCGCAATCTAGCGTTTCGATGCAGTTGTCGAATCTCTCCCCCTCAAGCTTTCCGCTGTAAGTGACCTCGAGAAAGGGCATTCCAGTTTCTAGTCCATGAGATTTCGAACGATAGAGATTAAAAGAACTCTCGTTGTTTACGTTTAAGTTAACTGCTGTTGGCGTGGGCTTTAGTGCTACAGCCTGACCGGATTGCTGCAAAGCGACGATATCGATCTGGATATCGGAACCATAAGATTTAAACGAGCATTCCCATCGGTCCCCGTTCAGCGACCAAACGAGTTCAGACTTTGGGTTGGCAGATCTTATCTTGGACCGAATGTCTTCTTCTGAGAATTGAAATGGAGACTCGACTTGATTCACCATTCGAAGATCGTGATGTTTTAAATTGATCGTCTGAGTTTGTGCTGCTCGCGAATAGAAGGCAAAAGCGACGAACGGCGTAGATGTCATGCCGATAGATGCGGATGGAGGAATGCTCGCATCTGTGAAAGCCAGCTCCGTTTGCGTCGATTGATTCGATGTCAAAGAAGCAGATTCGCGATTGGACGCGATCAGATTTTTGACCGTACCAGTCAATGCGAGTGGTTCGGAGCCGACGAGCGTCCGTCCCCGAAGCTTTACGTTGCGAAAGGAAAATGGCGATTGACCTCTGGGGTTCATCACGAGGTCAAACTGCTGGAGTTGCTTTGCATTGGCAGCACCATCCACAGTACCATTCATAGCAACGTTCGACTCGCCCATACTCCATCTTGAAATCGCATGCGTTGTTACTAATGCTGGAACGATTGGTTTGATGCACTCAGATGCGTAAGCCGAAAGCATCATTCGAACATGGTTTTCAATATCAATCTCATCGACTTCCGCCAGACGTGCATTGTTCCAAGTCATCCAATCGACCAGTATCTTATCTCGCGCTGCTGGTCCAGAATCTTTTGTTCTTTCAATATCTCGCTCGAGAATCGCCGTCAGGGATTTAAGTTCTCCGGCGATCCGATCAAGCTCAGCGCGAATTCGCTTCGCTTCTAATTCACCACGTAGCGGATTCTGCGTGTCGAGCGGAGTTACAGAAAGCAACTTTGCATCTCTCTGCAAACGCTCAAACTCGGATTGCAGATGTTGTCGACTCACAGCCGATCGACTTTTAGCTTGGTCCAACGCAGTTTTGAGCGATACCTGAAAAACTGGATCGTTGATGATCTTGGCGTTGGTATCAGTCGTGAGTTGTGTCAGTTGTCTCGTCGACTTCAATTCCAAGCTTGGCTTGAAGGCAGGCAGCATCGTTACTGACTTGTCGCAGTGCCCAATTTCTACGCCATCCATCACGATTAACGACGATTCGAAGCGTCGATAAAGCAGTTGAGGTAGCGAGAAATTTGCCCAGATAGTTCCAACGCTGTTGATCGACTTGGAAACAGTTACAGACTCTTCAAGACTATCGTTGACTGAAGTTTCATCGCCCAAGACAAGGTTCTTTAAAGCCAGCTTGCCATTGATTGGGTCTATCGAAACGCCTTCAAAATCACCTTCGACTCGCATTGTCTGCTGCAGAAAATCCCGAACAATCCAGCTCGACAAAGTCGGCAGTGCTAATAACCCAGCAACCGGAATGACTACAAAGGCGAGTATCGACCGTCGCTTCATGAAGCTCGTTCCCGAATGACTGGTTGATCCTTGGCTTCGCTAAGATGCCACAGCAGATATCGCAGGGCTTCATCGCGAGGCTTTGAACTAAGATTCGATGTGGGTTCTTGCTGGGTCGAATGCGACTCGTGTCTGATAAGATTGCTCGAGTTCATCGCGTCGACTGGAGTTGTGGATTCGAATTCAGACTTGATCAAGTTCATAGTGTTCTCCATCGATTGCTCTGCTTTAGTCATGCTCGAAGCTACATCACGACCAGCATCTACTGTTGGTTTGGCTTCGGTGAAGATTATTGAGTTGGACTGAGTCTTGGTATGCATCAGACTATAAATAGGGAGGCTGATAACTTTGCTTGGATCAGTGTTTCGTGAGGTCTCTAAAGCGCGCGATGCTTCGTTGCGTAAGTCCGAATCTTTTGGGCTTCTGAAACGGATTATCTCGATAATCGACTCACGAATCTCCATGTTGGAATAGTCTTCTGACGCAGCCAATGCAACTGCATTCTCTTTGATGCTTTCTGGATTGAATTGAGCGGATGAAGAGATTCGTTGTCGCTGATTCTCTACTCGAACATTGCTCGTTATCGAAGAATCAGTCGCTTGGGAATAAATCGTAACGTGCGATACTAGCTCATCAGCCATCTGGCTGGGTATTGGTGCGGTCTGCATTGTGGAAAGTTCAAGTTCTCCCGTTACTAAATCCCTGTCCAGCATCGCGAGGTCCATCGAGTTCGCTTTTGTGGCATGGCATTCACGAGATCGAGCTGAAAGCATTACAAGGCCCGCAAGCATCAACGTGGTATAGGCGGCAACTCCCGTCCAAATGCTTCCGAGAACAGCAGGGCTGTTCAAACGGAACCATGGCAAAACAGGGAATTGCTCTAAAGTATTCAATAGATATTGGACTGTCGGGAATGCAAATGAACTGAAGCCAATACTCTTCATCACCGGATTGAGAAGGCCTGACAGCAAGAATGAAACGAAGCCGACGATCGCGACTTTTCGCGTGAATTGATTGGCTAGCGATAGAAAGGCCAGGATTGCTAGAGCGGTCAAATTCAGCTTGGGCATCACCCCGAAAGCAATGACCATCGATAGAGCGATAGCTGAGCTAGCTCGTTCGATTTGCTTTGGCGATTGTGGCCGCACTGATTGCATGGTGGTGATGATTTACGAAATGGAAAAACGTAGCTCCTCTGTCATCAGATACCATCGGCGGTCTACATGTTCCGATCTGAACAACTTTGCTGAAAAAATCGATAACGATGATGCTAGCACTCCAAGATGCAATTGACTTTGGCATTTAGAATTAGCTAAACCCTCAAAACACACGCGTTTTATCGCCATCGTTGTTGCGAAATCCGCGTTTTCCTAGACTCACTAATCCATTGTTCAAGCGGTTCCTTTTTTCAAGATGTCGAACGTGATTTCGCTATCATCGAAACGACTGACCATGGCCGCGGCCATATGGATGCTTGTTGTCTGCACGTTGTTGATCACTGGATGTCAACGTCGAGCGTACACGGATCTTTACGTTGAACGCATGGCAGGCGAGATTCGGGAACTGGAAGACCGTATCTTTGAATACGACGCAGCTTACCGTCAAACCGAAGACGAACTCGACATCATTCGCTCGGAAAACGAAGCACTTCGCAGCTCACTGGCTCAGCGATCTACAAACGCTCAGCACCGCTCAAACAACTCCCCTCTACAACAAAGACTTGAAGAGCTTCAGGACTCTCACAGTCGGGCACGCTCTGGTAGCGATAACGCACCGAATGCAATGCCAACAACGCCGATCCTTCCTCAATCAGATTCAATCATCGATCCGATTCCAGAACCGGCTTCGAAGGCTGCTCCAAAGTCGACACCCGAATCAAAGGGACCAAGTGCGCCAGCAACAAATAAAACCGGCCCGTCGAAGCCAAGTGCCGCAAAAGATTCTGAGGCTTTAGACCTCGAACCACCAGAGATCGAAATGGGCGTTCCAGGGTCGATCGAAACGCTCCCGTTCAAACTTCCAAATGCCAGTCCAATTCCGAATCCGAATCCAGTTCCAAACGGAATCCTTCCTAGCCCGTTGATGCCTCCACCGCTCCCCACTTTCCCGACTACGCAAAACCGCGGGGCGAGTAACGACGAACAAAGTCCTATGATTCCGCTTCCGACGGTGTCTGACCCAGACGCGATCGCATTGAATCAAATTATCGTTCCTGCCTTTGTCAAAAAAGAGAGCAGCGCTGTCGTTCAAGCTGGAGCAACGGGTCGATTGACTTCTAGCAACGCCCAAGATTTGCCCACCGTCCGTACTCGCACGGAAGTAATTGGAAAACCGGATTGGATCGCGCAGCCAACGGATATGCGGGTCGTCGAAATTGCCTTTCACCCTTCACTTTGTCGCGGTTCGAATCGCGAATCCGATCCAAACGAAGATGGGCTACGGCTTGTGATGCAACCAAAGAATCAACACGGCGATTTTCTTCCCGAAGTTGCTGGTATGACACTTGTCGTTGTCGATTCCGCGATGCCTGACGGGGAATCAAAGATAGGTCGATGGACTTGGACGGCAGAAGAGCTTCAGGAGTCCTTGGAACCGATCGGTTTTTCACAAGGTTTTCACGTCGCAGTTGCTTGGCAATCGAAGCGGCCCATCGCGAAGAGTGTCCAAGTTCACGTTCGCTACGAGATGGCAGATGGCAGAAGATTGGTCAATGAAAAGACGATCGAACTCTATGCCCCGAGCCTAGGAAGTGAAGCTTGGACCCCAAGAGTCTCCAAGTAAACCGGGATTTCTCAGAGCCGTAAGGCACTTGCTGGGAAAACTGTGCCGTAACGAAACTCGCCAAGCGGCCCCGCGTACTACGGTCAAAGCCAGAATCGGCTATACTCGGCACACATCGTTTTCATGCCTCCATCGATTTCGCTTGGAGCCACATTCAAATAGAACTAGAAGATCCATGGCCGGTCGTTTTTGGACTTATCAAAAAGCGTCAGAAAAATACATCTTAAAACTCGCGATACGTCCTCCAACAAGGATTTCTGATCATCAGGTTCGAATCGCCATAGGAGCCGTATCGCTAAACTATCGCGATCTCATTGCGTTGAAGAATAAAGCCGGACGCAATGTCGACGGACGTGTTCCCACTTCGGATGGCGCTGGGCGAATTATCGAAGTTGGTTCTGCGGTCAAGCAATGGAAAGTTGGCGACCGTGTTGCCGGGTGTTTCTTCCAAAGTTGGCAATCAGGCCGCTTCGAAATGCGACATCACAAGCAAGATCTCGGTGGAACAGTTGATGGGATGCTCGCAGATGAAGTCGTCTTGGACGAAAATGGTGTCGTTGCCGTCCCCGCTTCTATGTCCGATCATCAAGCGTCGACACTTCCGTGCGCTGCATTAACCGCGTGGTACTCGATCATCGTCCGAGGTGGCTTATCGAGCGAGCAAACTGTCTTAGTGCTAGGTACGGGCGGTGTCTCGATTTTCGCGTTACAAATTGCCCACGCATACGGTGCTAAAGTAGTCGTTACGTCCAGCAGCGATTCAAAATTGATACGAGCCCAACGTATTGGTGCGACGCACACGATCAACTATCGAAGCAATCCCGATTGGGACAAAGCAGTTCTCAAAGCGACCGATCAATTGGGAGTAGACCACGTTGTTGAGACCGGTGGACCAGGAACGCTCGAGAAATCGATGAACTGTGTCGCCGCTGGTGGCCAGATAGCGCAGATTGGCGTTCTTACGGGATTCGGCCCTCCAACATGTAGCTTATTTCCTCTGGTTGCCCGCAACGTAAGATTAGATGGAATCTATGTCGGTCCTCGTGATGCATTTGTTGCGATGAATCGATTCTTTGAGCAGAAGAAAATTCAACCAGTTATCGATCGTGTTTTCTCGTTTGAAGATGCTCCGTCAGCCTTTGAGTACCTGGAAAGTGGACAACACTTTGGAAAAGTTGTCATTTCGAATGAAGGAAACAATGTGTCATGATCAATGAGCAGACGCTTCAAAAAATCCATCAAACTTACGGCGTAGAAAATTGGGGTGCGGGCTACTTCAGTGTGAATACGCTCGGCCATATGGTGGTACATCCTATCCCAGGGACAAGTGATCCCGCGCAAATCATTCACACACATCCAGCCAATAGCGGGATCGACCTAAAGAAACTTGTCGATCAAATTGTTCATGAAAAAGGAATGAAGCTACCGCTGACACTTCGATTCCCGCAAATTCTTACTAATCAGCTCAGGAAACTATCTGACGCCTATCAAGAAGCGATCAAGCTATTTGAATATCGCGGCCAACATTACCCTGTGTTTCCAATGAAAGTGAATCCGCGTAAAGAAGTGGTCGAAGCTTTTCTTGCCGATAGCTCTCGTTGCCGTGTGGGATTGGAATGTGGTTCGAAGCCTGAACTATTTGCCGCAGTCGCCTTGGATCAGGCACCGGAATCACTACTTATCTGTAACGGCTTTAAAGACGAGAGCTTCTTACGGCTTGCCACGCTCGCCATGAAAGCCGGCAAGCAGGTTGTAATCGTGGTTGAAAAGCTGAACGAGCTTAAGATGCTTTTGCGAGTGGCAGCCGAAACAAAGATGTGTCCCTACATTGGTTTGCGAGCCAAACTCTATTCGCGTGGATCGGGAAAGTGGGCTTCCTCCGGAGGCGATTCAGCCAAGTTCGGACTAACCACTTCGGAAATCATGCAATGTATTCGTCTGCTTCACGAGCATAAAGTCGAAGACAAATTGCGATTGCTCCATTTTCATATCGGTTCACAAATCACCGATATCAAACGAGTAAAAAACGCCATGAAGGAAGCCGCTCGTGTATATGCAAAGATCTACCAACTCGGCTTGAAGGTTCAATATCTGGACATAGGCGGTGGCATGGGAGTCGACTACGATGGATCGAAAACTCGTTTCGAATCGTCGATGAATTATACGGTACAAGAATTTGCAAACGACGCGGTCTATCAGATCTTAGCCGTTTGCGATGAAGAGGAAGTGCCTCATCCAAATCTCGTTACCGAGAGTGGACGAATGATGACGGCCTATCATACTGTCTTGGTCACATCGATCCGTGATGAAATTGAGACCTTCGCCGACGACGAACCAGAAGTCACGATTGACGAAGATGATCCGCAAGTCATCACCGAGCTCAAATACTTGTGCGACGAAATCAACGGTAAAAATTACGTCGAGTATCATCACGATGCTCTCGAACTAAAGGACCAACTCCACACGCAATTCAATCTTGGAATGATCAGCATCGAAGATCGCGCGAAGGGGGAAGTGCTCTTCTGGGAAGTTTGTGCGCGAGCATTGAAGGAATCAGAGGCGTCGCGATTTCCAGATGAAGAATTCGAGGACGTTAAGCGAGTGCTCGCTGCGAAGTACTTATGCAACTTTTCGCTCTTCCGTTCCGCACCCGACTCATGGGCAATAGGCCAACTTTTCCCAATTGTTCCTTTGCATCGCTTGCACGAATCAAAAAAAGATTTTGCTACTCTGGTCGACGTAACATGCGACTCCGACGGCAAAATCGATAAGTTTGTCGACTTAAAAGATGTCAAGGAAACGCTTGAGCTACCTGCTTTTCGCAAGAACGAAGATTACTATCTCGGGATCTTTTTAGTAGGTGCATATCAAGAGGTAATGGGCAACCAACATAATCTTTTCGGGATGCCTAACGAAGCACAAATAGTCATCGAGACCGATGGAAGCCACACCATCAAATGCCTTGTTCCTGGAAGTGAAATTCAAGACATGGTTCAGTTCGCACGCTACGACAGCGACAGCCTCATCTCGCAGTTCCAAGCGAAGCTCGATGACCAAGTTTCTAAAGGAGATTTGTCTCCACGTGACGCCGAGATCGCACTAACGAGCTATCGCGACGCGGCAAAATGGAACACCTACTTAGAATAGTATAAGGGGTCAGGTCCGAATGCCGCATGAACAACTTACGTCTACCGGCACATTAGCATAGGTCCGATGAAACCGCATTCCCTCAGCGGCTAGCTGGTCTATGTTCGATGTTTTGAGTGGGTGTTGCCATCGCGCTAGCACGCATCTGGTCTGGCGGTATTAGTAGGATGTTGGGCCGCTGGGCTGTGCTAGCGAGCGAAGATTTACAACCCAACATGAGAGCGAGAATAAAAAGCTTTTTACAAGTGATTTTCGCACCATTCGAGTGAAAAATCATAGAAAGATTTATTACCGCACCTGCCCTTTGGATCGAATAGATTCAAGCAGTTTAGTAAGTTCTTTTACTTTCACTGTTTCGGTGGCATAGAGGTTATGCTTCTGAGCAAGATCAGCTCGAAGGTTGTACAGTTCGCCGAGCTGATCATTCCTTGAATAACCGTTCTCTTCCTCGAACCAAGCCGGAACTTTGCTGTGGGCTCCCGTCTTGTTCGCAATAAGTACCCAATCGTCATTTCGCACAGCGTAAGCACCCGCCATCGTGTTGTGGATGATGCTGTGACGAGGGCTAGGAGAGTTTTGTTTCCAAACGGATGTCAAGTCGTGACTGTCTGCAGCGATACCGGCAAGCAACTCGTGGCCGACGATCGCGGAGAGCGTAGCAAAGAGATCGACTTGACTGATGAGTGCATCGCTGACGCTTCCTGGTGGCACGGTGCCTGGCCATTTCACGATGAACGGTACACGATGCCCACCTTCGTAAAGATCGCGTTTAACACCGCGAAGAGGACCGGAACTTCGATGTTGAAAATTGCGGATTCGGTCATACGCGTAGTGCTCCGCACCATTGTCGGCGGTGAATATGATAAGCGTGTTCTCCCCGAAATCGTTTTCGTCGATCGCTCGTAGAATGCGGCCGACCTCGGCGTCGGTTTGCATAACGAAATCGCCAAAGCCGCCCGCTTGTGATTTCCCAGTGAAATCTTCGGTCGGCACAATAGGCGCGTGAGGCGAGTTGAATGGTGCGTAAAGGAAAAACGGGCCATCGTGACCACGCTGCCGACCGATCCACTCGACAACCTTGTCGGTAATATGTGGGACGACATTGTAAAAGTCCCAGCCTGGTGTCATCGGACCTGGCCGCGCCTCCCACGCTCCTTCTTTAGTCTTAGGCGTGATGTTCAATGGCTCCGACGGAGTGGTAATAATGCGATCGTTTTCAAACCATGCATACGGCGGGAAGTTCGGTACATCGTCACCAAAGTAGTAATCGAAACCGTGCGAAAGCGGTCCACCAGAAAGAGTCTTAGACCAATCGAAATCTTCAGGCGAAAAAACCCTTTTGCTAAGTTTCTTTACGTCTAAAGTTGGCTTGGCACTTGGCTTTTGAATGTCGCTCCAGTTCCAACCGAGATGCCACTTACCCAAACATGCAGTGCTGTAGCCGTGCTGTTTAAGCATTTCAGGCATGGTCAGCTCTTCGGCGTCGAGTACGGGGGGATCGAAGGAGTTTACGATGCCGTGGAATTTGCGCCAGTGAAACCGCCCCGTGAGCAGCGCATACCGACTCGGCGTACAAATGCCTGACGAGCTATGTGCGTCGGTGAAACGCATGCCCTGCGCAGCGAGTCGGTCAAGGTTCGGCGTGGGAATCTTCGACGCTGGATTGTTCGCACCCAGGTCACCAAAGCCCATGTCATCGGCGTAGAGGATAACAATGTTGGGCCGTGTTGTATCGGCAGCATGGAGCACTGACGACCCGACAAGGCTAACGATCAGCGACAGAATAAGTTTCTTTGCGATAGCTTCAAAATGTCTCATGGTTTATTTCGTCTAATTTAAGACTTCTAGGCTACGTTAGGTCTCGCGCAAAATAGTACTAATTCTGCGCTGCCACTTCCGATTCACCCCGATTGCGATATAGAAAGGCGTCGGACGTTAGCAATGACGCAAGTAAAGATCTCATGCTGCCGCCATTTTCTTGGTAGGCTCGATGAGCGGCCTTTAAAACGGGAGCGTCGTTGAGTGTTTCATTTCGGCCCATCCAAAACCGGAATGCGTGACGAACAAAGACCTGTTCGGCTCGTTCTGATTGAGCAATTCTTTCAATCAATTCAATCGCGTCGCTTACCTTTCCGTCCAGTGCTGCATCTCCGGAGTCAATGATTTCTCCACTAGTATCAACAGGTTTTTCTAGTTCCTGTTCACGAAACAGCCCTGCATGGTTGAACATCTCGAAGGGAAGTCCCAGCGGGTCCATCTTCTTGTGACAAGTCCAGCAATAGGTTTCTCTAGTGACTCGCATGCGATCGCGAAGAGTGCTCTTGGGTTCATCAGGAAGCATGGCATCAACGGTGATCGGCACATCAGGAATTCCGCCTCCGAGCAAACGTTCGCGAATCCAGCGTCCTCGGCGAATCGCGTGGTTGTCCATGGCGTCAGAATGAGATACAAGCCAACTTGGATGAGTCAGAATTCCAAGTCGTTCACCAACCGGTGCAGTTGCAAGTATGCGTTCAGGCTTCATGGAACCATTTCCGAAGCTACGGCGACTCACTCGCGCAAAGATCTCCGGACCAGTTAACTTCGCTTCGGTGACGTTGTGATTCTCACCGCCGCGCTTTTGCCTTTTGATTTCAAGTTCTTTCTCTGCAACCGCGACCGCTCGTTTTGCTTCAGCCAATTCCCCGCGTTTCGAATTGCTCTGCTCCGGATTATCGGAGATCGATTTTTTAATATCGGTCAATGCCTGTCTTGCCGTCTCCAAGGTTACAGCTTCTTCGGAACTGACTGGCTTGGCAGAAGCGATTGATTTCTGTGTCTCCGCTGGAGAGTTCCGTTTTCCGAAGTAAACATTGTCATTGGTAGTCGCGACTATTTTGTCAGTCAACAAAAGTTGTCGCAGCACATCGCGATCTTCTTGAAGAATGAGCTCGATCAACCGATCGGTACTTGCCGTAGCATCGAACATGGCGTTGTAGTGCGAAGTTCCTCGATTGCTGACTCCGGTGTCGGCTAAAGATTTTGCGTCCTTGCAGATGTATCCGCCTCGATCGTAGTCGAAGTAGTCTCGAAAGAACTGCAACATTCGAGGCTTACGAATGCTGTCGTCGGCCAGCATCCGTTCCACTTCGCGCTGCACGTCTTCGCGAGTTCGCATACGGCCATCGATGATGGCCGATCGCAGTTGTTCATCGGGCTTGATGTATCGAAGCGCGTGATTGACGGCCAACCCTAGTTCCCAGTCCTGCAACATCACGCGTCCGTGTTGATCCGGTTGGCCGTGCTCGACAAGTTCCGGCCGGAAGAGAGCGTCTCGGTCGAGGAAAATCGAAGACAGCCCCAGCGCGACCCCGTCTTCCTTGCCAAGTTTCTCAATCGATTCATTGACGACCGCTAGATACCTGTCCGATTCATTTCTGCTTGGCGGTCGGAAGGTCAATGCTTCAAACAGATCGTCGATCGCGGCTCGCAAATGGTCTTGCGAGACTCCCTCTTCTTTCATCAGATCGTAGACTGGCGTCAGTGGACGAACCACTTTGGCGCTGTAAACGATACTTGTCGGAAGGCCACGAATATCACCTTTCATTTTATCGGCGACCGACTTGGGATCATCGGTGATCTGCCACGGTTCCGCGATGCTGAGCGGGCCATAGGCCATGTATTTTACAATGTCGTCAGCAACTTCCATGATCTGCGTTGCTTCGGCACTGTTGACGGAATAGAAATGCGGATAGTTTTCCAGTCCATGGTCTCGAGCCGTAGATAGAACTGCTGGGAGACTCTTTACGGCAGTCGCATAAGCAACCGTTCCACCTTGCCACTGAATAATTTGGTCGGTACCAAAATAGAGCTTCAGTTCGCCACCGTGATTGGTGGGGACGGAATCGCCATGCGTCCGCAGACCCGGATTCATCGGATCGAAGGTCGGTTCGGAGTTGATGAGTTCATTGAGCCGCGTGATGTGCTCCTCTCGAGTGACTCGCCAAATACGAGCCGGCGTCGAAGTTGGGACCAGCGTGATGCCCGCCGGTATTGCACCAAAGATCAGATCGTGATCCACAAAATTTCCCTTGTTCGGATCAAGATGATCGCGAAATCCACCTTTATCTCGCATAACTTGAGTGAGCTGACCGATGATCCATTCAGAGAATCGCAACCGTTCGATGACCTCGGGTTGCTCAGCGTCTCGAGGAGGCATCTCCTTCAGCATTACCTGCGCCCAAATACTACGCCAAGTGCTTGCGTTGACCTCATCGACCGGTCCAAGATCATGCAGCGAGAGTCCTCCTTCAGGATCTTTCTGGCCATGACAATCCAGGCAGCGATTTTGAAGGAAGTCGCGAGCGAAGTTCTCGTAGTTGCCCTCGACTGATTGTCCTGGTGTGAAGCCATTGCTAAAGGCTACTGTCGGTAGCAACAGGACGATTAAGCAAATCGCATAACCAAAGGCTCTTATCACTACAGCCTGATTCAGAACCGTGTTTTTGGCAACAGTCCCACTTAGAACGGTTCTGCTCATGTCAGCACTTCCGTCAATGGTCCGTTACCAGAGTCGAACTTCTTGGCAAGTTGATCGTTCATGTTGAAGCGATCGCATGGAGCTCCAGCTGCATTCAGAAGAGCGGTGTATAACGCGTTGATCGGACGGCTACCGTCCAATTGGGTGAAGCAACCTGTTTTGAAAGCTCCGTCAATGTTGCCGAGCAGTACGACTGGCCAGTTGGCACCGCTTGTGTGTTGCTTGTCAGCGTTGTTGCTGGTGTAAACGATGAGCGTATTGTCCATCATTGTGCCGCTGCCTTCAGGAATGCTTTCAAGTTTCTCCATGATTCGCACCAACATGCGGCTGTTGTATTGTCGAATCTTGATCCAAATGGGATTGCCTGGTTGATCCATGTGACCAAGGTTGTGACCTTGCTCTGCGATACCAAGCCCCTTCCAGGAACCGAAAATTTCACCACGCCCGGAACCGATTGTTAGCGTGTTGGTGATCCCGGAAGTGAGCGATGAAATACCAAGATCAAGCAGCACGTCATGCCAATCCGTTTCGAAATCCGGCTTGGTGTAGCGACTGTCAACTTCCGGAGCAAACTTGCGCAAGTGATCGGAGACCTTTTCCAGTCGCCCACGCAGACCGTTGATATCTTGGAAGCCTTGCACGTACTGCCCGTAGCGTTGTCGCTCCTGCGGTGGAAGCGATCTTGCTCCCACTGCGGCCATCGATTCAATTTGGTTAAATAGACTCGATTTCGCTTCATGCTGACGACGAATATTACCCGTGGAGATGCCGCCGTAGAGCATCTGGTACAAGTGGTTTGGGTTTGAATGCATAAAGATCGGCTGACCGGCACCGCTGGCCGAAAGAGTCGCCAGCGTCGGCTTGGTCGTCATGTTCTCCATCGAATCCATCCCGATGCACAGATGCGGCAATAGTGTCTCGGGTAGCACCTTACTGAGTTCGTAATCGATAGTCGGTCCGCTTGGAGGCACACCATCGCTTCCTCGGTAACCACCTAATGCACCGAAGAAGGCGCTGTGCGATGGGCTAGTGTGCAGACCATGGAGGCCATTGATAATGTGCATCTTGTCCTTGAAGGGCTCAAGCGGCCTGATCGGTTCTGGTAGTTTCATGCCTGCTAGCGACCCACTGCGTTTCATTCCTTCGGGAATACAGGTCGCTGGATCGAAACCCTGGTTCTGTAGAAAGAAAATGATGCGTTTAGGCGATGACGAACCTGTTCTTGACGACGAAGCCCCTGGTATCGGCGATGCCAACATCTGTTTGGGAAACAGAGTCAGTCCCAATGCAGCGCCTGCACCAGTCGCGATTCCATGAAGCAAGTTTCGTCGATTGAACATTGGAGGGGGCTTTCAGTGAGAGGCGGTGGGTGCGAGTATTTATCGGCGGGACGTCTGAGCGTTGATAGTCTGAGCGTTGAAATATTGCGATTCGGATTCTGGGCAATCTATTACGGCGAGTTGATGCCTGTAGCGGGAACTATACTTTGACGAAAATCCAAACGCAACGCAACCTTTTCAGGACCAATATTCGACTTATAGTTTAATCCATGCAACGAGATTCCGACATTGAGCGAGATGAATCATGATTTCGGGCTCCGCTTGGCTGAGCGACCGCTGGGCTTTGCAGCATCGTATGCTGGGTTGGAGACGGGGAATTTCGCGCCGACTTGTTTTTGCCATTCTTGCAATTCAGATCGAAGGCTAGCGACTCGTTGCGGTTCCAGTCCAGCAAGGTCGGTAAGCTCGCTGATATCGTCGGCGATATTGAACAACTCGACACGGTTGTCTTCCTGCCATTCGATGAGTTTCCAGTCGCCACGGCGCACAGCAGCACTTGGTGCACCACCTTGATTTCCATAGTGCGGATAATGCCAGAATAGCGATCGCTCCGGAATCGCATCGCCCTTTAGAAGCGGCATTAGGCTCACGCCGTCAAGTGTTTGATCGGGATGTGGTTTCGTGGCCGTTGCGGCCAGTAGAGTCGGGAAAAAATCTGGGCTGCTGACCGGAGTGTTGATAACGCTGCCGGGTTTTACCATCGAGGGCCAGCGCACAAGTAATGGCTCGCGAATGCCACCTTCATACATCCAACCCTTGCCGCCGCGCAACGGAAGATTGGAAGTTGGCCAGCCTTCGCTGGTCGACAGGCCGCCATTGTCACTCGTGAAGATGACTATTGTGTTTTCACTTAATCCTAGTTCATCAAGCTTGGTAAGTACTTTTCCCACTGCTTGATCCATGGCTTCGACCATTGCAGCGTAGACAGCATGATCCTGAACAATCCGCACATCGCGCTCATACTCGCGGCCCCATTTGTCGGTAAGGAACCATTAGAGGCGTGTGGACATCATAGAATGAGAAGTAGGCGAAGAAAGGTCGATCCTTGTGGGCTTCGATGAAGTTGGAGGCTTCAGTTGCCAGCCGATCTGGAAGATGTTCACCTGGCGGACCGTCGTCTAGACGCGGATTCCCATACGGTGAAAAGTATTTATTCCCACCGTATGGACCGCCACGATCGATACCGCCAAAGTTGAAATCAAAGCCTTGATTCTCCGGCCACCAGCCTTCCGGCCCGAGGTGCCACTTGCCCGCGAAGAAAGTTGCATATCCCGCCTTCTTGAGCGACTTCGCTATCGTTGGTGTTTCAAGAGCGAGGCGGTCGACGTAAGATGCCGGTAGCAGTTTCGTATTGCGATTCCAATCACTGGATTTTAGTGGAGCACCAATGTAGTCCGTAATACCCGTTCTTTGCGGCCACTGCCCAGACATGATACTCGCCCGTGTTGGCGAACAAACAGGACAAGCAGCATATGCATCTGTGAACTTGGCCCCCCCTGCAGCAAGCCGATCGAGATGAGGCGTTTCATAAAACGTACTGCCATAGCAACCAAGGTCCCGCTGACCAAGATCGTCAACCAAAAAGAAGACAATGTTCGGCTGAGCAGCATTCACTGCCGAGCCCAAGGTGAGCACAAAACAAGCAAGTATATTGGTGAAGAATCTAGTCATGTTTTTTATCCTATTGTGGTCGGAAAAAGAGCGGATTAAAGAACAACTTGTTTCTCTAGCTTTTGTAAAGCGGCGAGAGTCTAGCAGCAGTGGCTGCCAACGCGTTTAGAATCCGCGAACTTATCTCGCCTCTATAACACCCAAGATCTGAATGCCCCAAGTCATCCGCCATGATGACAACGATGTTGGGACGATCCGCTCCGAGTATAGTTGCAATGCTCCAAAGAATTATCGTGAGTATCGCGGACAGTACACATAATGCTTCTGTGTGATGGTAGTTCATTTCAGTTCCTCTTAGACGAGTCTTAGCTGGTCATATAGCGGCTTTAGTGCGGGCTGGCAGATACTTGTTTTACACAAGAACAGTTTGCTTCGTTCATTTATCAACTTTTTCATTCATGCCAGGTTCATTAGCAGGAACTTCCGCTTGAGCCGTTCGATCGCCAATAAAAAAATGGCCAGCCATCAAATTGGAGTTCGGCTTACCAATGGCCCAGACTGCGCCGGGCCGTGTTTGTTGGGACATTATTTTTCCAGGATCAATCATGCCAAAAGACTTCGCATGACCTTCAGGGCTCATCCAAAACAATTCGACAGCCTGACGCTGTTTGTTAATGAAATGGACAAGGAAAGGATTGCCATCGGGCTTCGATGGGGGCGCGACGCCATCAGTTGTGGGATACCACATTAACTTGGCCAACGATTCGACCGATGGTTCGATAGGCTGAACAAAATCTTTTGGAGCATCCTTTCGAAACGAAGCCAATCGATTTTGCGAGTCTGCTGACTTCGCTAGATTCGTCCACTCGTAAGGATCATTCTTGATGTCATATAACTCTTCGCTACCATCGGCATAGTGAATGTAACGATGGGTACGATCACTGATTGCATAAGTACCTGGCTGAGCTAGATAGGTGACCGAATCGCGGGTCCATTCCTTTGCATCTGGCTCACTTAGCAAAGGCAGCAGGCTAGGTCCATCGCAGTTGGGGTTCGCAGGCAATTCGCAGAGGTCCAACAGCGTTGGGAAGAGGCTAAGCAAATTCACCGGAGCGTCACAGATCGCCCCCGCTTGCGTTCCGTTTGGCAACGGCGGGCTCGCGCGAATGGGAACTCGAACCATGAGAGGCACTCGGGTTACGGCTCGCCACGGGGTAAACTTTTGCCAGTGCTCTTTCTCTCCAAGCTGCCATCCGTGATCGGACCAAAGCACGACGATGGTGTTGTGGCTATTCGGCCCCGACTCCAAAGAATCCAGCACTCGACCGAGCATTGCATCCGCAAAATGAATCGAAGCGAGGTAGCCTTGAACTCCCTGCTTCCACTGATCCTGTTCCTTTATGTGTGCGAAGTATTTGTTACGAGCAGCCTTCTGACCTGATTCGGGAACATCATCAAGATCGCCTTCCTTGTAACCGGGTGGAAGCTTGATTGACGCGAGCGGAAAGGGTTCAAAATACTTTTTCGGAACAAACCACGGCTCATGCGGTCGATAGAATCCGCATCCTAGAAAAAATGGTTTGTCATGCTTCTTAGTTAGTTGATCGCCGATCCACTTGCTAACGGACCAGTCGCCCCCGAACTGTTCGTCTGTTACGTCGAGCGCTGCCCAGTCGGTTTCGACATACTGCCAAGGGCCGCCACGTTCTAAGTTGACTGGGCGTTTCTTTGGATAATAAGTCTCTGGAAACGGGTTCTCGGAAGCCGCATTCGGGAAGTACTCGTCCCAAGACTTGGCATCTGTAAAGTAATGCAGCAGTTTACCTGAGCCAGATGCTTGATAGCTATGGTCACGAAAATACTGTGGAATGATTTTCTCATTTGGCATCACTTCACGCATCTGCTGACGATTGTCATATAAGCCCGACCGATTGGGAGCCCGTCCAGTAAAAATCGCAGACCGAGACGGGTTGCATGCGGGCGCAGGACAATGTGCATTTGTGAACAAAACGCCACTACCGGCCAGTCGATCCAGATTGGGCGTAAGCGACTGCGGATGGCCGCCCATACAGCCAATCCAATCATTCAGATCATCCATCGCGATCATTAGCACATTGGGTCGTTCGTCCGCGCGAGACAAACTGATTGTACAAACGATGGTCGTAAAAATAGCCAGCCAATCGCATAGATTACTTCGCATTGTGAGGGCTCAGAATTTTCGTAATAGAGAATTGGAAGAGTACTTTAGAGCCCAGAGCGCGAGCAAATGATCCCAAGTACCTTGCCCAATCAAACCCTTTGCGTTCGCATCAGGTTTAAATTTTATCATCAATCTAAGTTTTGAAGCGCAAAAGCGACGCGACTGGATCTAAGTTACTTTGCAGCCTGTTTCTTCCCGGCCTTTCGCTTTCCTTCATTCTTTGCGTCTTTGGGATACGGTTTGACCTGTGCCCGCGTTGCCCATGCGTCCCACATTGCAATTAATTTCTGAGCTTGAACCGGTTGTTCCATCGCTAAGTTTTTTTGTTCAGTGCGATCTTTGCTTAAGTCGTAAAGTTCCCAGTTTCCGGCACGTCCCTTTCGAACCAGTTTCCAATCGCCATCACGCGCCGCGGCATTGCCTTCGTGTTCCCAATAGAGTCCATTACGCTCGATAGGCTTGTTGCTAAAAGCTGGGACCAAGCTGCGTCCTTCGAGGGGCGTCAAAGGCTTTCCATTCAACTCTGATAGCGTGGCAGCTCCTGCAACATCAATACAAGTAGTCATAATATCAATCAAATGCGCCGGCTGTTTTCGCAATTCGTTTTTAGCAGCGATACCAGCAGGCCAATGCGCAATCAGCGGCGTCGCGATACCGCCTTCGTGATTGTAGTGCTTGTAGAGTCGAAACGGAGTGTTCTGTAGAAAAGCCCAGCTCTCACCACAAAACCAGTTTGATTGAGCGTCGGTTGGATCTCCATTGTCTCGACCTTTTGGACCAGCCTCTGCATTGCCTCCGTTGTCGCTCATAAACAGAATCAAAGTATTATCTAACTCGCCTCGTTCCTTTAGTCCATTAGTCAGATCACCGATGGCTTTATCCATGCGAGCAACAGTGGCTGCGTAAACGGCCATGATGTGATCGAATCGATCTTGCTCTTTTGCACCCAAGCTGTCCCAGGCAGCGATTTCATCTGGGCGCGAGGCAGGTTTCCATGAAGTGTCGACAATACCAAGCTTGATTTGCTTAGCATGGCGATCCACTCGGAGATTGTCCCAACCAGCTTTGAACTTGCCACGAAATTTCGCGATTTCATTCGCAGGCGCCTGAAGCGGGAAGTGCGGCGCGTTGTGCGCAAGATATAGGAAGAAAGGCTTTTTGGCGGCACGCGCTTCGTCGATAAACTTTAATCCGAAAGTCGTCCAAAGATCTGTCGAGTACCAATCTTTTGGCAATCTCTCGTCATTATTTTCAATGGATTCCCCATTCAAAAACAGTTTCGCTTTTTCGGATTCAGGATAGAAAAAGCCGCCGGCTGCCGCGTTGAGGCTTCGATCAAAACCGCGACCCCACGGAGTGACGCCATGATTCTGTCCGACGTGCCACTTCCCTGTCATAGCGGTAAAGTAACCAGCCGGTTTCAACATCTCAGCGAACGTAGCACACTTATCGTTCAGTCGGCCTTCAAATCCAGGAACGCCTTGATTTTCGGTCATATGTCCCACGCCCGTTTGATGCGAATACAGCCCAGTCAGCAAAGCCGCTCGCGTTGGGCAACATCGTCCGGTATTGTAAAATTGAGTGAATCGGAGACCGCCATTGGCCAACGCATCAAGATTCGGGGTAGGTATTTCGGAACCATAGCAACCGAGATCCGAGAATCCCATGTCGTCAACCAGGATGACGACAATATTTGGCTTCTCGGCTGCGGTTAACTGGTCGCATAGCATCGAGAAAACTAGCAATAACGTGAACGAGTATTTCATAATGATTCAATCTTGAAGTGCAGTTGTGTGAGCAAAAGTGAATCTCAACTAAATGAGAATTTGTAAGGGAGAGTTTAGGTTTCAAATTCGATGTCGTCTCGCAAACGCTCTAAGTAGCAAGAACCCTTGTTTTCTAGCGGCATGTTGGTCGTGAAATCTCAGATGCCTGCTTGAGTGCGATACAACCAAGTCATCCGATAATGAGAACAACAAGTTAGCAATTGACTTTTGTATATGGTCATTGGATCGGAGAGGTTTGGTCGGATTTCAAACTGCGCAAACAACCTACATACGACTTCCTCAACATGGTGTGTGGCAATCCACAGAGATTAACCAACACAGCCAAGCTGGAAGCTTACCGCGAATTAATTAAACATTTTTATTGATATTTTATTGTT
Organism: Planctomycetota bacterium; assembly: GCA_026692865.1. Lineage (GTDB taxonomy): Bacteria > Planctomycetota > Planctomycetia > Pirellulales > Pirellulaceae > JAIYDQ01. The sequence continues at coordinate 141,541 of JAPLNI010000057.1, read as the reverse complement.
GTTTCTTCTTTCTTGGCTTGGCAGGAACATCTTCTTTCGCTTCTTCTTTGTCAGGCTTGCCTTGACGTGTCGGGGCTAGCATTTCTGTTTCCAGCCCACGGTCCCCTTGCTGAGCCATCCAAGCGTCTAGTTTCGTTTGTAGTCCGGTACGAATGGTTACATATTGAGGTTCCAAGGCCAAATTGTTCATCTCGAACGGATCCTTCTGCAGGTCATAAAGCTCGGCACCAGGGCGTCGGAACAGCCAATCAACTCGCTTAGCAAGTTCCGGGTTCGACTTGGCGTCTTCAATCCAGGAATCAATAGGGGCCCCATTGTGAATTCCGCCGATCGTAAACACATTGTTTGGAGCCAAGTTGCGAATCAATTTGTATCGAGTGTCACGAACCATTCGAGATGGATAGGGCTCCGTGAATCCGTTTACCCCGACGGTCGTATGCTGAGCAAAAACATGTTCATGGATTTGTTTGTCTTCACCTCGGAGGATCGGCAAGAAACTTTTGCCGTCAAATGACCGATTGCCGTTGGCGTCGGGACAGCCAGTATCGATCTTGGTTGGATCGCCACCAGCAATCTCAATGAAAGTTGGGGTGATATCCGTGTATTGCAACAGCCGCTCCGATTGCGATCCGGCGGCAATCTTGCCTGGCCATCGCAAGATCGTCGATGTGCGAATTCCCGTGTCGTAAAGCGACCATTTTCCGCCATATGGCATCGAGCATCCCTGTTCGGACAAAAACACGACCACTGTGTTGTTGCTTTGACCGCAATCTTCCAGCAGCTCCATGAGACTCCCGACTTGTTCATCGAATTTGGTGATCTCATCAAAGTACTTCGCCAACTGCTGTCGAGTTGGCTTGTTGTCATGCATATAAAGGGGCACAGTGATTTTGGCTGGATCATGAGCCTGACCGGCTCGTCGATCCCAAGGACTGTGTGGGTCATTCGAACAGTAAGACAGCATCCATGGCTGATTGTTATCGCGAGACATGAATTGCTTGGTCTCAGTTAGATCGTCCGCACCCTTGATGTGTTCGTATGGATAGGACTCGGCAGGTCCGACGTGAGTTTTGTTTTGAAGTGCAACGCGATAGCCCATCTCTTTCAGATGAGTGAATACACTCTTTGTGCCGTCGTACAATCGCGTATGGTTCGGAAATGCACCGCTGCGAACGCAGTGCAACCCGCTGTACAACGCATTGCGAGTGGGTGAACAAGTCGCAGCTGGGTTGAACATGCGTTGAAGCCGCATTCCCTCGGAAGCCAATCGATCAAGATTAGGAGTCTTCACATCAGGATGCCCCTGATAGCCAACATCGCGCCAGCACAGATCGTCGGCGATCATAATGAGCAAGTTGGGACGAGATGATTCGGCCGATGCCCATCCAGCAATCGACATCACTAGGGCTAACGAGGCCAGTGCTGTCGAGCACAGATAGTAGTTATCAAGTTTTGATCGCATGAGTTTCAATCCTTACTATTCAACTTTATCGATTTGTCGTCGCGCCCTTATTTGCACTTCTTCTCAAGGCTTACACGGACATTTATTTCGTTCCCGCTGCAGACAATGCAGTGGTGGTTGCGAGGCAAACTTTGCTGCATCTCGCGTTTAGTTAGTTGATCACTATAAGCTTTCCTCGCAAGTGAACTTCCCTTTCGCTGTGCACAATCAACCATCTCTATGGTCTACGATCTGCGCAGTCATGTTAACTGCAGCGGTCACACCCCAAACACGTCGGCGAGGAGGGTAGTTTTTGGCTGATGAAACCTGAGCCGATGGCACTAGCCACAGGTTTCGATTTTTTCACAATTTAACAGACAGCACCCAGGGTTAGCGCCTAAGGCTCAGGAAAAATGCCATTTTCATCACCCCGGGGTAGGTGTGGGTTTCATTTCTTGGTTCTTCCGGGAATTTAGTGGCTAAGGCTTTTCTAGCGTGAAATCGAGTTTGCCGCAGAAGAATAAGATTCGCGTTCGGTAGTTATCGAAATTACGGAAGCCTGTAGCAACGCTTTTGACCGTTTGAAAGCGACAAGAATATGCTTCGGCAATCTGCTGGTTTGTCCAACACCACTGACATGATCAGCTTTTAACAGCACCTGCGAACGGCGCACTTTGGCGGGCGAGCCGTCTAAGTAATTGACTATCTTTGGTTAGAGTCTCTCGTTGCTGATCCGACAGCGTTACAATGCGTTTCTTGTTCATTGCATTCCTCCTTGCAAGGAATGCAGTGTCGTCTCTTGAGCCCAACCTAAGGGAACCCCATTTTTTATCTGGATAAAGCACTAGGCAGTTTTCTCTGGAATTTTCTCTGGAATGTGATTCCGTAGTGAAAAGTGCATCAGAATAGATAAACAATTTACTAGTTACGCAACCAACTTGTATATTCCAGGAACCCTCCTCTCACTCCGTCACTCAATCGATTCCAGCAACGCTGCTTTCCGCTTTCGAACTATATCGCAAAACCGTCCATGAATAAAAGAACTAATCTTCGCTTCCTGTACCCCATCATCTTTACCACAACCTGTTTTTTGGGAGGAACACACTTTTCTCCGACACATGATCGATGCCTGATCGCTCAAGATTCTCGGGTTGAAGTCGACCGGCCGGTTGTTGTCCTCTCCGATGCTGCACAAACATTTCACGATTCGGTGATGCTCGTTGACGGCCATAACGATTTGCCCTGGGAGTTTCGTGAACGAGGCACTCCTAGTTTCGACACCCTGGACATCGGTAAAGCGGCGCCCGAATTGAATACCGATATTGAACGCCTGAAGCGTGGGGGAGTTAAAGCACAATTCTGGTCGGTGTATGTACCCGTGAGCACAAGACTCAATGGGGAAGCTCTCTTGCAGACGCTCGAGCAGATTGAATTTGTTCATGCGATGGTAAAGCGATACCCAGAAACTTTTTCTTTTTGCAGATCGACCGCCGACATTGATCTCGCAATTAAGGAAGGGAAAATTGCTTCGATGATCGGTGTCGAAGGCGGTCACTCGATCGAGAACTCGTTATCTGTACTCGAGAAGCTTTATGACCTTGGCGCTCGCTACATGACATTGACCCATTCAGCGACACTCGATTGGGCAGACGCTTCGACCGACGAAGGGAAACACGGTGGCTTGACCGAGTTTGGGGAGCAAGTTGTTCTCCGCATGAACGAACTCGGCATGCTTGTAGACCTTTCGCATGTTTCCGACGAAAAAGCACCTGTAATTTTTTCGCACTCGTCTGCACGAGCGATCTGTGATCATCCTCGAAACGTTCCGGATGATATCTTGCCGATCGTTAAAGCAAACAAAGGTGTCATCATGGTGAATTTCTACTCTGGGTTTGTGGTGCCTGAAGCAGGAGAACGTAATCGATTATTGCAAGCCGAGACAACGGCCTGGAAACAAGCTGGTGATAACGAATCGGTGATCAAGAGCAAGACAACCGCATGGAGGAAGACACACCCTTTGGCTCGCGGTTCGATTCATGACGTCGTTGATCACATTGATCACCTCGTAAAAATGATCGGCGTCGATCATGTCGGCATCGGATCGGATTTTGATGGAGTCGACTCGCTCCCGGAACAACTGGAAGACGTTTCCAAATACCCGTTGATCACGCAAGAACTGCTCAACCGCGGTTACACCGAAGCGAGCATTCGAAAAATCATGGGTGAAAACGTAATGCGAGTGTTTCGCGAAGCAGAGGCAATCTCAATTCAATTTAACAACCGGCCCAAGAAGTCTTGAAACTCCGGGGCTTACAATCATCTACGAGTCTGCTTTGTTAATGTTACTTACTCCTCTAGCGGTCCACATTGGATCTCGTTTGCATTTTTCAAATGACATGAGAAGGTGACATTTAGAGCAGCCATTGCGGAGAACTAAGTGGGCAGGGTTAGTTCAAAAATTCGCAAGTCGCGGTTGTTGTCATCTAGAGACAGCAGATGCTCTTCAAGCTTCCAACCTGCTGAGCGAATCCATTTTGAAAAACGATCTCCAGTATGTCGTTGCGGTTCGCTCAGTAGCGCACGTCCCCCTGGTGCAAGATGTCTACGCAAACATGGTTCTAGGATCGGATGCAGCTTGGGATCGTAAACAATGTCCGATCCGATAATCCATTTAAATGGCTCACCCGGGAGCGTTTCATCGGTCCAGTCCAAGCGGCGGCAATCGACTTGCGATTCAACGCAACGCGCGTTGTATCGCGACATTAGAATCGCAGCCCCGGCAAGATCAGTCATCGTAACGAAAGCACCGCGCAGTGCCGCACCAATCCCGCTGCGACCGCTACCACAACCCAGATCGAGAACTCTGTGACCACTTAGATCGTAACGGTCGAGAAATTTCTCCAGCCCGATCGCGGCCCGCCAAGTTGCAGCCCAAAACGGGTCAAGCTCGGGAGTCCCGGCATCCTCTAGCGAAAGAGCTCGCATGAGCAAGCGATCGGGATCACGCACCTGCGTCCATGGATAATCGCTGTCTGCAATTTTTGTCCACTTGTGTTCGATAGGGACAATCCGCTCGATACGAGCGAGGAGTTCTTGATCGCAACGCGTGGGGTGAATCAATCGAGCAGCATAAGGCGACTCGCTAAGGCTCATCGTGCTGGGCTCATTGGTACTGGACTCATCGTTCGGCGCTCATTCTTCCATTGCTTGAATGTACTGTCGCAGACGTTCGAGCTCGTCGGTTGTGTCCTTGAGCTTTAACATGTTGCCGACGCGTTTATCGAGCTCGATTCGATTGAATGGCTTCGAGAGAAAATCGTCCGTTCCGGCAGCAACCGCTCGTTCGATATCACCAAGTTCACTAAGAGCCGTTACCATAAGGACCATAATCTTCGCGGTTGCGGGGTCGCCTTTGACTTTGCGACATACCTCGAAACCATTCATCTTGGGCATCATTACGTCCAAAAGAATGAGATCAGGCTGAAACGAGGCGACCTTGGTCAGCGTGTCCGCTCCATCGATAGCCATTTCTACTTCGCAATCGATGTTCGCTAGATAGGCTTCCAGTAGTTCGCGGTTAGCAGCGTTATCGTCAGCGATGAGAATGCGAGGAGTTTGTAGCATTTGAGCGGCGGTCTAAACAAGGAGCATCAACGGACTAGATTCGTTTAGTTTGGTCGGCAGCAGTTAGTTTACACAAGAGCCAATTGACCAGCAGGAACTGGGAAATTCATCGCCAGTTGACGAACTTCTTCACGAATTCCATTTAGCACTTCTGGTTTATCCGTATTCTTCAACGCTTGGATGATCCACTTACCAATTTGCTTGAGTTGGTCTGGCCCCATGCCTCGAGTCGTCAATGCTGGAGTCCCGATTCGGATTCCGCTTGGATCCATCGCTTTGCGAGTATCGAACGGAATCATATTCATGTTTACCGTGATGCCGCAGTGTTCTAGGGATTTCTCAGCGATCTTTCCGCCGAGCCCAAGGCTCATGCTGGTCACATCGACAAGAACCAAATGGTTGTCAGTTCCACCGCTGATCAATCGCAAGCCACCGCTCATCAAAGTTTCAGCAAGTGCTTTGGCGTTATCGATGATCGCTTGACCGTAGATCTTGAACTCAGGGGCGAGTGCTTCACCGAAGCAAACAGCTTTACCTGCGATGACGTGCATGAGTGGGCCACCTTGGATGCCAGGGAAAACGGCGCTGTTGATCGCCTTGGCATTCTCGGCCTTGGTAAGAATCAATCCGCCGCGGGGACCTCGCAATGTTTTGTGTGTTGTGGTCGTCACAAAGTCGGCATAGGGAACGGGGCTGTTATGAAGACCGGCTGCGACGAGACCGGCGTAGTGTGCCATGTCGACGAGCAACTTTGCACCAACATCTTTCGCAATTTGCGCAAACTTGTCGTGAGGAATTTCACGTGGATAAGCACTCGCACCGGCAACGATCAGCTTCGGCTTGTGCTCGTGAGCGAGTTTCGCGACTTGATCAAAATCGATCCGGTGAGTTGTCGGGTCAACACCGTAAGCGTGAAAGTTATAGAGCTTGCCGCTGATATTCAGCTTCATCCCGTGCGTGAGGTGCCCACCCTGAGCCAAATCCAAACCGAGAACCGTATCGCCCGGTTGAAGGCACGTTAAGTAGACAGCCATATTCGCTTGCGAGCCCGAGTGGGGCTGGACGTTGGCCGCTTCTGCTTGGAAGAGTTCCTTGGCACGATCGATGGCCAAACTTTCGATGACATCCACGTGCTCGCATCCGCCGTAATAACGTCGACCGGGGTATCCCTCGGCATATTTATTAGTCAGAACGCTTCCTGCAGCTTGCATGACACCGACGGACGTGTAGTTCTCGCTGGCAATCATTTCTAGGCCGTCCTGTTGGCGAACGGCTTCCGCTTCGATGGCGGACCAAACTTCAGGATCTTGATTTTGAAGGATATTCATCTGTTCATCTCAGGGGTTTCTAAACCGTTAGGAATGACTCCATTGTCCTAACGATCGAAGGCTTCGTCAATCGAAGGCAACAATGCCGGAGGGACAACTTAGCAAATCGTTTGGAAATTGGAGTAATTGTGAGGGCAATCTGAATGGTAATCTGTCGGGCAATCCTAGTCCTAAGGCCTCTTGCACACTGTAAATGCCTGGCTAGCCATCATGGTTTTGGCTGCTGTTTTGGAAGTCCTCAAACGTAAATGGCGGATGACGACAATCTTCAATCTGACTTGTCTAGACTCTTGACCTTATGCCTATCCTGGCTACTCTTTCCCAAGCGATATGAATAATCGCGAGTGTTTTTTCGTCGCGGATATGGCGGAATTGGCAGACGCGCTAGACTCAGGATCTAGTGACTTATTAAACGGTCGTGGAGGTTCGACTCCTCTTATCCGCATTTTTGCTCCTAAATTCAACCAAAAAACGGTTCAATTAAAAACCACCATGCCCAAGGATTTCCTCGCCGGTGTCGCAGACGAATACGATTGCGTTGTCATTGGTGGAGGCTTGGCTGGACTGACTTCCGCCAATATCCTCGGACGAGCGGGCCACCGAGTCCTGCTGCTCGAGCAGCACTATAAACTAGGCGGCTTAGCGACTTGGTTTCGTCGACCTGGCGGGCACATCTTCGACATTTCGCTTCATGGATTCCCATACGGAATGCTCAAAAGCTGCCGAAGGTATTGGGGCGACGAGATCGCTGACTGCATCGTTCAGCTGAAAAACATTCGGTTCGATAACCCGATGTTTTCGCTGACTACCACTTTTAATCGAGAAGACTTTACAAAGCTTCTCACCAGTCGATTCGGTATCGCGGAAGAGACAGTCAAGTCGTTCTTCGACACGGCTCGCGGGATGAATTTTTATGACGATCAAGCGATAACCACCGGCCAGCTTTTTGAAAAGTTTTTCCCTGGACGCGAAGATGTTGTTCGTCTGCTGATGGAGCCGATCACCTATGCCAATGGATCTACGCTCGAAGATCCTGCAATTACTTACGGAATCGTTTTCTCTAACTTTATGGCCAAAGGTGTCTTCATCTACGAAGGTGGAACGGACGACCTGGTGACTAAGATGGGTCGAGAATTGAAGAAAAATGGTGTCGACGCGCGAATCAACTGCGATGTTACAAAGATCCTAACCGGTTCTCACGGCGTTGAGGGTGTGGTTGTGAACGGAAAAGTGATTCGATGCCGCTCGGTGGTGAGCAATTCCAATCTTCGAAACACGATTTTTAACTTGGTCGGCGAAGAAGCATTCGATCCACAGTTCGTCAGCGACGCGAGGGCAGTCCGGCTAAACAACTCCAGCACTCAGGTCTACATGGCTTTGAAACCAGGCGAAACGGTTGACGAATCGACCGGTGATCTCCTGTTCTGCTCGACTGCACCTCTATTTCGAACCGATTTACTACTTAGTAAGAACATCACGTCCCGAACGTTTAGCTTCTATTATCCACGAACTCGGCCGACGGGCAAAGAACGATACGCTATCGTCAGTAGCACGAATGCGAATTGGAGCGACTGGGCAAATTTGAGTGATGAAGAGTACGCCTCAAGCAAGCAAGATTTGATCGAGACAACTTTGAACGCACTTGAAAAGTATGTTCCCAATTGCCGCGATAAGATCGAACATGTGGAGGCGGCTACACCGAAGACTTTCCATCATTACACCCAACACCAACTTGGAGCGAGCTTTGGAACGAAGTTCGAAGGGCTCGCTGTGAGTCGTGCTCTACCGCAGCAGATCGCTGGGCTATATCATGCAGGAAGCGTCGGCATCATCATGTCAGGTTGGCTCGGTGCGATTAACTACGGTGTGATTGTCGCTAACGAAGTAGATGCGAAGCTGTGTGGTAGCCCGGTCGTCGTTTAGAAACCTGTAGGCCATTCGCATGCAATTTGCCGGCCAAGTTATAAACCCAAAAGTAATCTTGGCTTGGCTTTGGTTTTTCCTGCTCTTAATGAGTTACTACGTTTTAAAGCCACTACGCGATGGGCTCGGCGCAACCCTTGCGAGCGAACTCGGTTGGTGGTATTTGGCTACTTTTGTAACCATGTTAGTCGTAATGGCCATCTATGCTCGACTGACTGATCAGCTTGGGACGCAATGGCTAGTCGTATATGTCTACGAGTTTTTTGCGTGTTGCATGCTGGGCTTTGCCTTGTACATGCAAGGGTGGAACGATCCGCCGTATTGGCTTACGGGTTGCTTTTTCGTTTGGGTAAGTGTCTTTAATTTGATGACCGTTGCACTCTTTTGGAGCGTAATGACGGATGTCTTTGATACTCATGAAGGAAAAAAATGGTTTGGCATTTTAGCTAGTGCTGGTAGCGCAGGAGCCCTCGCAGGTTCGGCGATGACAATCTACTTAACGTCACTTGGGAAGCATGGTTTGCTTCTGCTAAGTTGTGTTGGAATACAGTTCACGATTGCTATCAGCTTTTATCTCATCGAGCTGCGTCGGAAAGAGCGACAGAACCAAACGAATAACACAACGCTGCACCCGAGTAATGATTCGCCCAAGTCCGATCTTGTTGAATCTGCAATTGACTCTACTAGCACAAACCAGACACCTTCGGGGCTCTTGGCAGGGATGGCTCGTGTGGCAAGCTCGCGATACCTTTTGGCTTTGTGCGGGTATGTCGTGATAGGCAAATTCGCAGCCACTTTTATTTACAACAATTTGCAACTATCGTTTAAAGCGAGCGAGATCACTGCAGAAATTCGCACCAGTTGGTTCGCGCAGATGAACTTGGTCACTCAAGTTGGAAGTATGGTGATTCAAGGGTTGGTCGTCGCATGGTTGTTTCGATGGATCGGTGTCCGAGGCGTTTTAGCGATCCCATGCGCGACCGTATTGGCTCTGCTATTTGCACTTACCATTGAACCGGGGCTGGGCGTTTTGATTGCATCCCAAGTCATTCAACAAATTGTTGGATACGGATTGATGACGCCTGGCCAAAACGTCTTGTTTACTGTTCTCTCTCGGCAAGATCGTTATGTCTCGAAAGGCTTCATCGATACGGTTGTTTTCCGATTTAGCGATGTTTTGGCCGCTCAGCTATGTACACAATTGATCGCAACCGGTACGAAACTCCCATTGCTTGCAGCGGGTATCATACCGCTCATGTTTGTTTGGTGCTTCCTCGGTATACGGCTTGGTAAAGAATACGATCGTCGATCCGAAGCCATGCCTCCTAAAGCCGTTTAAAATTCGTATTGGATGATGGTTTAGCCTATGTTCTTCCGCTCGTTTCGTCTGTTTAAGTTTTCAATCACAACGGTTTTGCTCCTGTTGGCGTCTGTTTTCACCGGATGCGTACCAAGAAGCGAATCCGATGTGGTTGTTTACGCGAGTGTAGATCGAGAGTACGCAGGTCCAATCTTTGACGCCTTTGAACGCACAGAAAACGCACCAAGCGTCGCAAGGCAATTCGATATTGAGTCAAGCAAAACGGTTGGGCTTGCTAATCGGATCCTACAAGAACGCAATCGCCCAAAGTGCGATCTGTTCTGGAATGGAGAAATTCTTCATACGATCCGCTTGCAAAAGGCTGGATTGCTTCGTTCAAGGAATTGGCAGTTACCAGCGGACTGGCCCACGACTTCGTTTGCGGCTAGCGATGGAACATGGGTAGGCGTCGGAGCGAGAGCCCGAGTTCTTCTGGTCAATAAAAACCTCATCACAAAAGACTCAGAGTGGCCGCGAACCGTTTCTGAGTTGTCCGATCCCAAGTGGAAAAAAAAATGCGGACTCGCAAGGCCACTCTACGGAACAACGGCGACGCATTTTCTAGTGCTCGCAGAGAAAGCGACTCGTGCGTCAGAGGGTGAAGATGGATTCTCGAAATGGATAAACGAGGTGGCCAAGAATGCCGTGGTATTAAGCGGGAACAAACAAGTGGCTCAAGCGGTCAGTAGCGGTCAACTCGCGTGGGGGCTGACCGACACCGATGATGCGAGGATCGAGATTGATAATGGAGCACCAGTTGAAATGATTTATCCTGACCAGGGAACTGATGGTGTTGGTTGCATGCTGATTCCAACCACCGTTTCTCTACTCAAGGGAAGTCCACATCCGATCGCCGCAGATCTCCTCGCGAATCATCTCGCGTCCAAAACCGTAGAATCCCGGCTGACAATGGGAAATGCGGCTTCGTTCGCATTATGGCCAGGTAGCAAACTGTCGATAGCAAACCAAGAAGGCAAAATCGCGTTTATGAAAGTCGACTTCGAAGCAGCTGCCAACTTATGGGAAGCGACATACGAAAAACTTAAAAACGCCTATCCTTAATTAAGACATCTTGCAAGGTGTATCTGCGACAGTTGGTCGACGCTCAACTCGAAGCGAAAAGATGAAGCATTTACGCTGCGCGTCTTGAAACTACGTTCGATTTGGCCGGAGTCGGCTTCATTTGTTGTTGCATCCAACTTACTAAGTAAGTGATGATCGTCTCTCGTTGGAGTTCGAAATGAAGGTCATGCTTGCACTCGGGCCATAGCTTCAAGGTACTGACCTCAGACGAGGCGACTGCCATTTGTTCGGTTGCTGCGGGCGAGGTGAGTGTATCATCGCAACCGTGCATCAGAAGCGTTGGTTTGTTTAGGAGATGCGCGTTCTCGAGGGCCCATTGTCCGCTGTCAAGAAGCGACTGCCCAAGGAGCAGTGACATCTTGCGATGGACCCACGGATCTTGCAGGTAAGCATCCTGACCGCCACGATCGTTGCATAATTGCTCGACATTGACCGGAGTAGTGAGCCTTAAATTCGGCAGCCGTTGCGACAGCCAACGGCCGACTTGAAGGAATTTTTCGCCTGGCATTTTTCCCATGCGCAACATTGGAGCGATTGCTACCAGCCCGTTGATCGACTTGGCTTCAAAGGGGCGACGAAGCGTCCAGTTCAGAACTAAGTTTCCACCCATGCTCTGTCCCAATACAAAGACCGGCACGTTGGGAACTGAACGGGTGGCGAAATATACTGTGTTGCCAACTTCGTCCATGAGCGAATCATAAGACTTGATCGTTCCTCGGCGTCCAGGGCTGCGGCCATGCCCTGGTAGGTCGACGGCCATGACAGCGACGCCAGAGCTAGCAATCGAGTTGGCGATGCCGGAGAATCTCTCGCCGTGGTCGCCCAGGCCATGAAAAATGGTCAGGCAGGCACTTGGTTGGACCCCTACAGGTTGCCATCGGTGCATGAAGCGGCATACACCGGGCATGGTTTCCACCATGAAGGCTTGATACTCAACGGACCAAGGATGAGGTAAGGCTCGCTGCTTCATAACGTCCGACACTAAAGTAAAGATGTAGCCGATAAGCGGGTTGTAACGACTACCATTGTTTCTTCGGAAGCTTAAGGAGTCATTCGTGAATCAGAACGGAAAAAAACGCGATCGCTAGCAAAACCATCTTTGCGTTGACTTAGTTTTAGCACGCCGAACCTATCACGAAACGTGCGAACGAGGCTGTGCGATAAAATCTGAACCGCCGGCGCTAGTTGCGTCGTTGAGCTTGCTTTTGGGGGAATGAATCCAGCAAGCCATAGTCATCCGAAACTAGTTCATCAGTCACTTCGGAATGATTTGCGAATGGTTGTCATCGCTCCTCCCAAAGGGCTCGGGATGTTTACCATCAAAAGGCAGCGTGAGCAAATGAAGGTCCACCTCGGTGACCTTGGAACAACCAACGTGTGTCTTATTCGTCGTGACTATCATGGTGATTTTCGTAAGTTGCCCGATGCTGAGCACGGATTCTCGCGGATCGTTGTCGACAACTATTCATCGGTCGTTTCTGTAGTTCGCGCGGGCGCTGCCGTCGGATTGGTGATCAACTTTGGTCTTCCCAATGACTTGTTAAAATTCGAGTTCTCGGACACGATTCTCAGTGCCCAAAACTTTGCAGTTTGGCGACGGAAAGGAATCGAGCTTTCAACAACTGCTCAAGCACTTCAAGAAACTGTCGGAGTCGAAATGAAGAGACGTACCCGAAGCACTAAAATGAAGTAATACTTATACTTTTTGCTGATCTCCAAGACTCTATGTTTGCAAGAATCTCAGTTAGCTCTAATGCATGTCGCATAACAAAAGCTTTGTTCATCGCGGATACAGGCGATCATCGAGAAGTATCATCAACAGTCTATTTCATTTAAATAGTGTTTCCTACGAATTCTATGAGTTATAACTTATTCAGACTCACGATAAAGTTTTTCCAGGTTGCTTAGTTATTGAATTGTTCTCGCAATTGCAACCAATCACCGAATCGAATTACCTTTCATGCGTTACCTCTTTACATTCCTTCTAATTGTTACGCCCACACTGGGTAAAGACTTTTCTTGTAACGACGAAAAGTCTTTGTCGTTGGCGATTTCTTCAGCATTACCGGGAGACAACATTATCGTTGAGGAGGGTGAACACCCAAACATCGATATTGTCTTCGTCGGTAAAGGAACGAAGTCCTCGCCCATAACGCTTCGTGCGAGAACGCCTGGCAAGACTATATTGTCTGGAAGAAGCACGTTACGAATTGGCGGAAGTTATCTTGTGGTGGATGGGTTTTACTTCCGAGATCCAGACAACTCCATTAGCGACTTGATTCAGTTCCGAAAGGACTCTAAACAACTAGCCGATAATTGCCGTATGACGAACTGTGCCGTGGAAAGCTCGCAAGTCGCCGATAAGTCGAAGGAAAGTCGATGGGTCGGTGTATATGGTTCTCAAAACAGGATTGACCACTGCAACTTTGTAGGAAAGTTCGGAAAGGGGACGACCTTCGTTGTTTGGCTTGGCAATGGAAGTGAAGGCAAGCACACGATCGATCACAATTATTTTGGGCCACGTGAAGCGCTCGGTTCCAATGGTGGTGAAACGATTCGAATTGGTGACAGTAAGACTTCTTTACTCGATGCGAATTGCATCGTAGAGAAAAACTTGTTCGAAAAATGCAATGGAGAATCCGAGTGTATTTCGAACAAATCATGCGGGAACATCTATCGCGACAACACTTTTAGCGAAGTCAGTGGAACGCTCACCTTGCGGCATGGCAACCGCTGCTTGGTAGAGAAGAATGTGTTTCTCGGAAAAGATGCGAAAGGTACTGGAGGAATAAGAGTCATCGGTGAAGATCACGTCGTTCGTGGTAACTATCTCGAGCGACTCACCGGCGAGGATGCTCGATCCGCCATCTGTCTCATGATGGGTATTCCCAATTCACCCGCAAATGGCTACTTCCAAGTCCAGCGAGCACTTATCGAAGACAACATGATCGTTAACTGCAAACACGCGATTCTCATCGGCCTTAGCGATGCAAAAGATGCATCGCTCGAGCCTGTCGAAACCATGTTCAAAGGGAATCAGGCTTCGTGTCCGAAATATACGATCGTCGAGGCCCGATCTAAGACTGATGGCGTCTCATGGAAAGAGAATCGTTTTGTCGCTAAATCAATCGGCATAAGTATTGAGACTGGTATCGAGACGGTCGAACCCAAAATAACCCCGATCAAACCTATCGCAAGAAGCCAAGTGGGCACGACGTGGCGTGAGACTACTCCGATAGTCAATTAAAGACGGGTGAATATCCCTCACCAAGTAGGTCAGCCTCTTCCTAGGCTGACGTGTTTTATTCAGGTTCTTTACAAGCTCGCATTGCGACTTCACTACCTGACCAACTACGAGACGATTTCGTAGCCTTTGCGTTGCTCTCGTTTTTGCCACGAGTTCGCTTCATCATCGCCGATGATTTGTTCGGTCGTCGGATTCCACTTGAGCTTACGTCCAAGTCGGATTGCGATGTTGGCGAGGTGGCAGGTGGTCATCGCTCGATGGTGTGTATAGACATCGGAAATAGGTTGTTCACGAGTCTTGATACAATCGAAAAAGTTGGACATGTGACTTCCGGGTGTTTTGCCCTTGTATAGGGTCTTGATCGCATCCTCAGGGAGCGGGTTGTCCGCGAGCGCGTCGATTGCAGTTCCTCGCAATGCACCGCGACTTACGAACAGCTCGGCTTTATCGCCGGTGATTAAGATGCCGTTTTCACCTTCGCTAAGGATGTGGAGATCAACGCCATTTGGGTAGATGCATTGAATATCGAATTTGCTTGCCGTATTATACATATCGGAACGGACAGGATAACCGTTCTTGAATTCGCAAGGATGAACAGCCATCAGCCCTTCGACGCTCTCTGGGCCGCTGTTGTCCATTCCGATCGCCCAGGTTGCAATGTCCACGTGGTGAGCACCCCAATCGGTCATTTTTCCACCCGAGTATTCGTACCACCAGCGGAACTCGTAATGAGCGCGGCTATTTGGATACTTTCTTTTTTCTTCAGTTGGACCGCTCACGTATTCGGTAATTGGAGCTTGCCCCAACCACATTTCCCAGTTGAGTCCGGATGGAACTGGAGCGTTTGGTAACGCCGGGCTCGTTGGTGCGCCGTTGATACGGCATTCAACTTTCTGAATCTTTCCCAGTCGGCCAGCTTTACAGAGGGCAACGGCTGTCAAGAACTGTTGCGGATACTTGCCCTTTTCAGCAGACATTTCGCTGCGTTGTTGAGTTCCAACTTGGAAGACTCGGCCTGTCTCCTTGAGAACCTTGATGATCTGCTTGCCTTCATCGATTGTGAGTGTCAATGGCTTCTCGCAATAGACATCTTTGCCTGCTTGCATCGCTTCAATCGCGATCTTGGAATGCCAGTGGTCGGGAGTCACGATGCAGACGACATCGATATCTTTTCGATCAAGGACCTTGCGATAATCTTCATAGCTATCGACGTTTCGACTTCGACCGCTCTTCTCTTGAGCGTCGTTAACGATCTTCTTCCCTTGCTCCATGTGATTGGAGTCAACATCGCAGACGGCAAGTCCGTCAGCAAACTTAAGCGACTGTGGACCAACTGAACGCCAACGATCTCCCGTTCCGATGAATCCGACATTCGGGCGATCATTTAACGATCCGGTCTTCGCATCTTGCGCGCTAGCGGTTGAGAAGAAATACGGAGTTGATGCAAGCCCTGCTGTGCCCGCAGTGGCCACAAGAAAGTCTCGACGTGAATTCTTCTGCTTTGTCATTTTCGTTTCGCTCCAATTTTTAACTGTAAAAACCTTACTCGGTGATTGCGTGCCAAAGGTGGTACGCTTAGCCTTATATCGCCTTTAATACTAACTGTCGGTCCGCTAAAACGCAATCTGACGCGTCTGTTTCCGTTTGGGAGTTCGCCTATGTTTCGCACAAAATACTTGTTTTGGAGTCTGCTTTTTGCGTTTGTTGCGAGCCTTCCTGTAAACATTTTCGGTGATGACCGCCCAAACATTCTTGTTATCGTAGCCGACGATTTGGGTTATGCAGACTTGGGATTTCAAGGCTGCAAAGATATCCCAACGCCGCATTTGGATGGCTTAGCAAAGAGCGGCGTCACATGCACCAATGGCTATGTCACGCATCCTTTTTGTAGTCCAACTCGAGCGGCTCTCCTCACCGGTCGTTACCAGCAGCGTTTCGGGCACGAGAATAACCCGGCTTGGCTTCCCGAAGATCGTGTTGCTGGACTACCACTTTCGGAAACTCCGTTGCCGTCTGTTCTACGGACCAAAGGATACGCGACCGGATGCGTTGGGAAGTGGCACTTGGGTGCACACCCGTCGTTTCATCCGAACCGACGAGGTTTTGAATATTACTACGGAGCCTTAGGAGGTGGACACATCTATCTTGAGGGACTCAAGGGGAACAACGAATACACAATCCCGATGAATCGAAATGGCGAGGGGGAACCGCTCAAGGGCTACATTACGACGGTCTTCGGGCAAGAGGCATCGGAGTACATCAAGAAATCCCAACCTAAGCCCTGGTTCCTTTATCTTGCTTTTAATGCACCCCATACGCCACTTCAGTCCACTCCTGAACTTCAGCAACGTGTCTCGCATATTGAAAGCAAGGAGAGACGCGACTTGGCCGCGATGATTGTTGGCATGGATGATGCGGTTGGAGAAGTTCTTTCGACCCTGGACTCCACAGGACAACGCGAAAACACATTGGTGTTCTTCTTCAGCGACAATGGAGGCCCAATTTCGGTAACGAAAGCGAACAATACACCGCTTCGAAATGGAAAAGGATCCGTTTACGAAGGTGGTATTCGTGTCCCGTTCGTCGTTTCGTGGCCAAAGAAACTTCCAAAAGATGCGACCTTTGAGAAGCCTGTTGTAAGTCTTGATGTGTTTGCGACATCGGTTTCTTTGTCTGACGAATCGAACCTTTCATCCGAGAAAATCGACGGCGTCAATCTGATTCCTTATTTGAGTGGACAGACAAAAGAATCTCCTCACGATAGTCTTTTCTGGAGAACTGGCGGCGGTGCTACCTTTGCAGCTCGCAAAGGCAATTGGAAGCTTGTCGGAAAGCGTGGTGAGCCTGCCGAGCTTTATGATCTTGAGAAGGATATCAGCGAACAAAACAACTTAGCAGCTTCGGAAGGCGAAAGATTAAAGCAATTGGAACAAGCTTACGAAGAGTGGAACACCAAGAACGTTGCTCCTCTCTTCGAAAGTCCGAAGCAGCCACGGAAGAAAAAGTAAGAAACTCCGGTTCTGTTGCTACTGCATTAGCTTCGATTTCAGAGCAGAGACAGCAAGCAACAAACGCCATGTACTTGTTGGATTACGCAGGCTAGGTAAGATAGGATACGTAGAGTGCACAAGGCAACAGCAACTTAGCTTTTGTGGCTTGTTAAGCACCTTAGGTGTCCCTTATTGTAAAAGCGAGAAAAGTTATGCGAAACATGTTTCTAGCTGCAATCGTAACCGCGACGGTTTTCGGTTCGTTCAACCAGGCACGGATTGCGGATGCCGGTGATAGCTGTCCTGCTCCAGTTTGCTGTGTTCCTGCTCCGCCACCACCAGTGGAAGTTACTTGGTGCGTTCAAGACCCTTGCACATGTTGCAAGTACGAAGTGTCAGCTTGTCTACCGGCCTGCTGTAAGTGCGAGACTCCTTGCTTGGTTGACTGGCGTCATGGATTGCTAGGACGCAAGATTTTGACATACAAGTTCGCATGCGGAGAGTGTGTCGAAGTTGTCCTTACCAAGCACGGAAAGACAATCGTCCGAGACTAGTCATACAACTACGAGGTTCCACTTGTTGAACGGTTTAATCAACGAGACGGTTTCGAGCATAAATCAATTCCAAGCGACTGCTTCCCCTTTAGTTCTAGGATCAGTCGCAGCAAGTAGGCCACTTTGAGTCTTCTGAATCCCTTGTGCAATCGCAATCGGATCCAAAAGCTTTAACGGATGGCCAAGTTTCTCAAGCCCAGACGAGATTTCGGTCATGTCGATCTCCTTCTCGTTCGATGTACCGCGGAGCGAGCCTAAGTTGGGTTCGTAAGATACGACGTCCGGGCGCCACTGATGATGGACTCTTGCTGACGCAATCGCCTGGTCAACGGGTTCTTTCAGGTCTATACATCGGACGATCGCTTGCAGCGTTGCATTGATAATCTTTGGGCCGCCTGCAGCTCCACAAGTGAGAACGGGCGTTCCATCTTTAGACAAAACAATAGTTGGACTCATGCTCGACAAAGGTCGTTTTCTTGGAGCGATCGCATTGGCTGCCGATCCGACGAGACCGAAAGCATTCGGAGTGCCCGGTGAAATACTAAAATCATCCATTTCGTTATTGAGCATGACTCCAGTCCCCGGCACCATCACTTTGCAGCCCCATCCGGTGTTCACTGTGCAAGTTAGAGCAACCCAATTCCCAAGTGCATCAGCGGTTGTCAGGTGCGTTGTATGCTTGTGATGATCGTCAACAACTGGATTGCCATGATTCACGTCCGTCGATGCTTTATCCAGTCGAATCTGCGACGCAAGCGACTTGGCATAGTTGGGATCAAGAAGAAAGTCAGGGACCTTTACAAAATCGCTATCACCAAGCCAATGTGCACGATCCGCAAAGGCTCGTTTCATGCACTCGACAAGCAGATGAAAAAATTCACTCTGCGATTTTGCATAGATTGATGCAACATCAAACTGTTCCAGCATATGGAGCATTTGAGCTATATGGATGCCGCCGGAACTGGGTGTTGGGAAACCGATTATTTCACGATCTCGATAGTTGGTTCGCAAGCACTTTCTTTCGATTGCTTTATAACGGCCAAAGTCCTCTTGAGTAAGAACGCCGCCCAGCTTTTGCAAGTACTGCGTCGAACTCTGAGCAAACTCACCCCGATAGAACCACTCAGGGCCGTTCTTTGCGATCTGACGAAGCGTCTCTGCAAGATCCGTTTGACGCAATATGTCGCCGATATTTGGAGGACTTCCGTCGGGCCTCAATAGAACGGATCGACTAGCTTCAAAATTTAATAGTTTCTCACGCTGAGCGGCAATGGCTCGTTGATTTGCATAGCTGACAGCAAATCCAAGATCGGCTGCTTCAATAGCCGATTCAAAGAGAACTGGCCATTTGAGTACCCCTAATTTTTCATGAGCCAATTTCAAGGCTGCGATTTGCCCAGGAACCGCACACGCAAGGGCACCCGTTTGACTCAGTTCGGGTAGAGGTTTTCCGTCACGGTGGTACATCTTCTCTGAGGCTGCCGCTGGAGCCGTTTCGCGACCATCGATAGCGTGAATTTCACCACGAGCAGTTCGAATCAACATCAAACACCCGCCACCAATCCCCGAGTTGTGTCCGTCCACAACTCCCAAGCAAAGAGCCGCAGCAATAGCTGCATCCACTGCATTACCCCCTTGCCGGTAAATTTTAATGGCTGCTTGAGAAGCAATCGGATGTACTGTCGCTGCAACGTTAGAGCCTGTTGCTGTCGGCTGCCGCAAAGCAGGCTGGCTGTTTGCTGTTTCGCGATACGGGGTGCGAGGGTCGGCTTCTTGAGCTGAAACATCTCGCGGAGAAACATAAGCACCCGTCATCGCAATCGCTGCAAGAGATGCTTGAAACTGACGTCGACTTATGGTGTTCAGAGCGGAAGCGTCTGGCGAGTGGTTCATACTTGTCGGTTCAGTTCGTTGGCGTACAAGAGGCTTTGGGGATGAATACTACTTTAATTTGTCGCGACGCGATTCTCGTTTACACCTCACAAAAATCAATGTAGTAATGATCAACACTGTTGAGGCGGGTTCTGGGACTGCGGTCGGTTTCAAATCCCATCCGATGGTATCAAAGGCGATAAGATCGAATTGCGAGAACGTCAAAAACTGGCCGTTACTCAATGTAGGATTCATCATTCCCAAGTTACTGCCATCCAGCCAATGACTCGCTTGACCTCCGTCGCCATTGAATCGCCCCGTCGAGAAGCCCCCTAGATTCGTGGCTCCACCGTCGGTTGATAAATAAGGGCTACCGCTGACGGCGTTGTCCAGTACTCCTGGTCCTAACGCAAGTGAATCCACGCTATATCGAAAGAGATCTAAACTCGTTAACACCGCATAGTCTTGTAAATCGCCTAAACCTGGGTCGGCCCCGTTTAAATCCAATGAGGCACCTGGGCCAACCCCGGATACAAAGTCCACCGAGTCGACTCCGGAGATAAAGCCGAGTGCGTGTCCGATTTCATGTGCTGCGACCCCGATAAAATCGTAGGCTGAAAAAAGAATTCCATCACTCCTGTCGAAATCGAATACAAAGTTACTGCTAAAGCTAATCGAAGCGTCCGTTCCCGCGCTATTGGCAGGCATAAGCCCAACCGCATTAGCGTTAGCATTTGTCAGCTCCAAGTAGTTGTTATTGCTAGTCCCGTCATTGTCCCAATAGACAGAGCCATCTCGATTGTTGGTCCGCATGCTAAACGGGCCTGTAGGAAGATTAGAGTTGGCTTGGAGATCGTTTGGGGTCGATGCGTCTCCAATGAGGCTAGAACGAAAGCTCGAGTACAAATAAGCGTCGGTTGTTGATCCTGCTTGCCCGAGAATTCCCGCGCCAAGGTCAACGTAGTCAATTGCAATATTGATGGTGACGCTGTCGCTAAAACGATCAGACCATAAAGCAGCCGCACTTAAAAAACCATTTCGAACGTTGGTATAAAGCCCAATATCGCTTGCCTGTAACGCAACCAATCCAGGTCCATCGTTCAAATTAAAAGTCAAATCGGCACGTACGCCGCCGACCAAGGTCGCAATCGATATCGCCGTAACCAAGAGAAAATTTGGCCTCGTTGGTTGCATCAGGTCACCGTAGAGAGAAATCGAGGGAAAACCAATAAATCGGCGTCCGAATTAACGCACGCCGTGATTGTAATCAAAATTGCCCTAGCAATTTCGTTTAACCAGTCGAAAAGTGAATTTCTAAAGGCGTAAAAGAACCAAGCGTTTGCCTAGTCCATCTTGGTCAGGTCCAGCTTTCGAAGTTGCGGACTCTTGAAAGTTATCGCGGTTACTACCATAAGCGTAACAACACCGCCCAGCCATACGCTTCGAGTCAGCCCCAGATAATGTGCAGCGATCCCACTTTCCAGTTCGCCAATTTCGTTAGAAGCCCCGATAAAAATGGACGCCACTGAAGCGACACGACCTCGCATATGATCGGGCGAGTAGAGCCGCATGATGCTCTTTCGAATGACCACGCTTATTCCATCCAGCAGACCACTAAAGAACAAAGCAACACAAGACAACAATAGGCTAGTCGATAACGCAAATACGATCATGCAAATTCCAAAACCAAATACCGAACATAGTAACGTTGGCCCAGCGTATCTCTTAGGCGGATAGCAAGTGCAAACAATCGATGAGAGCAACGCACCGACCATCGGCGAAGCAGCAAGATAGCTCAAACCGATTGGATCCGTGTGTAACACAGTTGCGGCAAACAGCGGAAGCATAGCAATCGCGCCGCCGAACAAAACCGCAAAGAGATCCAACGCCATCGAGCTCCACATCACGGGCGTCGAAAAAACGAATTGAATCCCTTCGCCGATGCTTTCCAAGATCGGCTCATGTGTTTTTGGAGCCACCCTTTTCGGAGGAACGATCCACAGTAAACAAAATGCAGCAAGCGAAAAGCAAACGAGTGTGACGGCGAACGCGCTTGGTACGCCCATTCTCACAATCATAAAGCCTGCCAAGATTGGGGCGCTCACCGCACATGCTTGCCAAACTCCTGTCGCAAGTGTTGCCGCTTGAACGGTCGCGCTGGGTGAAACCAACGTTGCTTCTAAAGTTGGAAGCGTCGGTGCAGCAAATCCTCGTGCGAGACCAAGAAGAAACATGGCTGGGTAAATCCACCATAGCAAGTTCTCACCCGCAAAGAGCGACGCCCACAAAAGGAGCGATGCGCACGTGGTCTGCACGGCGAGGGTCGCCATGAGAAGATATTTTCGATTTAATAAATCAGCTGCGTGCCCACCGACCAAGGCCAGACTCAGGGCCGGGATTGCTTGCGCCAAACCCAAATAACCAAGATAAAGCGGTTCGGTCGGATAGAGTTTGGCTACTTGATAGCCGGTTAGAAAAACGATCGATTGACTGGCTAAAGTCGCAAAGGCGATCACTGCAAGAAGCAGCCGAAATCCCCGATAATCGAGTGCTCGATTCGAGACATGATATACTTCGGTCATCGTTGGGTGTCGCTCTCAAGCAAATTCATAGCAACTCGATGATACGCGTACATTTAGATTTTGAAAACCGCTTTTCATGACTATACGATCCAACCAACCAATGAAAAGCACTTCACGACAACGACCAGGTAACGAAGGCGACCTTTTTGCAGACGCCGAGCAAACCAATTTCCAACTCAGCAAACCCTTGGCCGCGAGGATGCGTCCGCGATCGCTCGAACATTTTGTCGGCCAGCAACACTTTCTCGGAACAGGCAAGCTCCTTCGCAGATTAATCGATTCCAAACGACTCAGCTCGATCCTACTCTACGGCCCACCAGGAACCGGCAAAACAACCCTCGCTTCGTTACTTGCTCATGAAACCGGCGGCCAGTTTCGAACACTCAGTGCCGTAACGAGCGGAGTCAAAGAGCTGCGAGAAACACTCGACTGGGCACGTGACGAAGTCGCAGTGACTGGTAAGCGTCCGATCCTCTTCATCGACGAAATTCATCGCTTCAATCGCTCGCAACAAGACGCTCTTCTACCGGATGTCGAAAGCGGCGTGGTCACCTTCGTCGGAGCCACCACCAGCAACCCATTTTTCAGTGTCAACGGAGCACTACTGAGCCGGTCTCAGATTTTTCAATTCCAACCGATTGAACCAGATGATATTCGTCGACTAGTCATGCGCGCTATCACCGACAAACGTGATGGTCTGGGGTATTTAGAAATTACCATCGACGAAGACGCGATGGAGTATCTCTCAAAAATTGTCGAAGGAGATGCAAGAAAGGCTCTGAGTGCAGTCGAAATCGCAGTTCTTTCTACGCAATCCAAGCCAATCCGCATATCTCTCGAACTGATACGCGAATCGATTCAAGCAAAAACCATCCAGTTTGATGCATCCGGCGATCAACATTACGACCTTGCAAGTGCCTTGATCAAAAGTATTCGCGGTTCCGATTGCGACGCATCGCTTTACTGGTTAGCTCGAGCGATTGAAAGCGGCGAGGACATTCGATTTCTCTGTCGAAGGCTGGTGATACTTGCAAGCGAAGACATCGGAAACGCAGATCCACGCGCGCTTCCTCTGACAATCGCGGCGATGCAAGCGTGCGAGTTTATCGGACTTCCCGAATGCCAATTGACTCTCTCTCAAGCCGTCATTTATCTGTCGCTCGCTCCGAAAAGCAACGCCGCCACCACAGCCATCGCCAAAGCCCGCGCGGACGTTCGCGAAGGTTCGTTGATACCGGTTCCAATCCACCTCCGCGATGGACACTACGCCGGTTCGGAAAGACTTGGCCATGGCAAAGGCTACCAGTATTCGCACGAGAATGAAAACGGAATCGCTGCGCAGGAGTATCTGGGTGTAGATCGCATTTACTACGAACCAACCGATCGGGGAATGGAATCGGAGCTTCGCAAGCGACTTGCATCTATCCGACAGCAACTCAAAGGCGGAGAGCCTTTGCAATAAAAACATTCACAAGCTTAGCAATCGCTGTGAGCAAGCTGAGTTTCGATCGCACGCGGTGAGTCACCGTCGATTTAAACCTTAAAGAATCGACAAATAGGTTTGTTTAAGAGTACCAACGCGGCACTTGGCATCTCACTTCGTGAATCAAATAGATAGAAACAGCGAGCGGTTTCTAAACCTATCCGCCTCACCTGAGACATAATCCGCACTCGAGTTTTCAGACTCTGAGTGCGGGCGGAGTGCGTTCCAAGACATAAGCGGCTTACTTGCCCGACTTCTTCGCTGCTTTCTTTTTAACCGCTGCTGTAGCCTTCTTCTTTGGAGCGGCCGGAGCCTTGGTGGCTGCCGGCTTGGTGCTTACAGCTTTGGCCGATTTCTTTGCGGCTTTCTTTGCCCCGGTAGGCTTGGTCTTGCTAGAGGTCGATGCCTTAGTTGCCTTCTTCTTGGAACCGCCAAATGCAGCATCCCAGCCACTGGAGTACTTTTGATTCGTTCCGATTCGCGTAATTGTCACTGTTCCCTCAACTTTGGATTCGATACTCGACATGATACATTGAAATACCTACAAGACTTATTACACATTTATTCGGCATATGGTCAAGAGAGAGGAGCACAAAATCAACAATCAAGTGCGAAAGTTAGCCGATAGTTTTCAAATCAAGTTTTGTGGTTTCACTCGCGAGGAAGACGTTCAAGCGGCTATCGATGCGGGTGTCGACGCGATCGGATTGAACTTTTATCCGAAGAGTCCACGATATATAACCAATGCTCGCGCTGACCAACTCGTTCGTGCGATCGACAAACGGGCGTTGGTTGTTGGCGTGTTTGTTAACGAAGCTTGGGAAACGATTGAGAAGATGCAGAGCCTGCTATCGCTCGATGCCATCCAGCTCCACGGCAGCGAACTGCCTCGCAGCGTTCCTCCTTCCGCCCACGCGACTTCGATCATCAAAGCGATGCCCTGGCGAGCCGACTCCGCTGAAGACGTCAAGATGGCAACTGACTGGTCAAACAATACCCTAGGAGCCACTCTTGATGGCTTTCTGATCGATGCGTACGACCCAGTTCAACACGGCGGAACAGGCCGGACATCGCGGTGGGACTTGCTACAAACGAGACCATTACCACTCCAAAAGTCGCGGCTGATCCTAGCCGGCGGCTTGACTGCGGAGAACGTTGTTCAAGCGATCACAATCGCAAAGCCAGACGCAGTTGATACGGCAAGCGGCATCGAGATTTCACCTGGCGTAAAGTCGGCAAAAAAGATGCTGGAGTTTGTCGCTGCGGTACAAAAGGCGAAAGTCGACGGGCGTGCCTGGTTAGCCGAGCACGTATAGTTCGGGTATACTTGTCATAGATTTCCGCTGGGAGCAATCGGAGCAGATTGCTCTGCCGGAAATACCAGGCAAAAAACTCGTTTTTGGTAGATGAAAGCTGCGGAATGAACAAACCAATCAAGGAGGCGAATCGCGAAGACAAAGGTCGAGGTTCCAACGGCGGGCAATCGGGGCCGCGACGCAACCAGAATTTCTTGTGGATCATCCTCGTTATTTTGGCCGTGATGCTAGTCTACTCAATTCGCACTGATCCAGAAGTTTCCGACATTTCGTATTCGGTTTTCGAGGAACAACTCGCCGATAAAAATATTGCCAAGATTGAGATCCGGAGTGACCTCGCTACAGGTTTCTTTAAGATTCCACCGGAGAAAGCAACCTCTTACGACATTCAAGGTGTACCTAAGCGTCCGAAGACTACCCCAGATGGTAAATCGGAAACGTACAAACGGCAGTTCGCGGTCGATTTGCCTACCGATACCCAATCTCGAAGCGCTTTACTCAAAACGCTCAAGGATCTTAAAGCTGACGATAAAGAGCTTTCCTATGACATTGTCTCTGGCAATTCAACGGACCAGCTCATGACGTTGTTTTACATCATCATTGCGATCACCACTTTGGTGCTCCTGTGGAACTTGTTGAGACGCTCGCGAGATCAAATGGGCGGCGGATTTCTGAATAGCTTTGCCAAAAGTCCTGCAAAACGCTACGAATCCTCCGACCAACAAATTACCTTCGCGGACGTTGCTGGTCTGGAAGCAGTGAAAGCGGATCTTCAGGAGATAGTCGAGTTTCTGAAAGCTCCCGAGAAGTTTCAAAAACTTGGAGGCCGAGTCCCCAAGGGTGTTCTGCTCAATGGCCCTCCTGGTACTGGAAAAACACTACTTGCACGGGCCGTTGCTGGCGAAGCAGGCGTTGCGTTCTTTTCAGTTAACGGGAGCGAGTTCATCCAGATGTTTGTCGGGGTTGGTGCGAGCCGTGTTCGAGACTTATTCCAGCAGGCAAAAGAAGCCGGAGCAGCAATTATTTTTATCGATGAAATCGATGCTGTTGGACGCCAACGGGGCGCCGGTCTCGGTGGTGGTCATGACGAACGCGAACAAACGCTGAATCAGATCCTCAGTGAAATGGATGGGTTCTCGCCAACCGATTCGGTCATCATTATGGCGGCGACCAACCGACCCGATGTGCTAGATCCAGCTCTGCTTCGACCTGGACGTTTCGATCGGCACGTGACAGTAGGACGCCCGACTTTGAAAGGTCGTACTGAGATCTTCAAGGTTCACGTTCGCGATGTTCCACTGGAAGACGACGTAAGCCTTCTGCGACTTGCCGAATCGACTGTCGGTATGACTGGTGCAGATATTCGAAATCTGGTGAACGAAGCGGCTCTCTGGGCGGCTCGTCAAGATAAGACACGCGTCTCGATGGAAGACTTTGACTACGCAAGAGATAAGGTCCTCATGGGTGCAAAGCGCGAAGAAGTCATGCACCCCGAAGAGCTCGAAGCAACCGCTTACCACGAAGCGGGCCACACGCTTGCCGCATGGTTTTTGCCGAAAGCAAAACGCGTTTACAAGGTAACAATCATTCCTCGAGGTCGATCATTGGGAAGCACGCAAATCGTTCCAGTCGAAGACCGAATGAATATGCATGAGTCCGATATTCGAGATGAATTGATTGTGCTCCTTGGCGGACGAGCCGCAGAAAAAATCATTTACGACGAAACCTCTGCTGGAGCGGAGAATGATTTGGAACGCGCTACAAGCCTCGCGAGACGGATGGTTGCACACTGGGGTATGAGCCAAAAACTGGGCCCTGTTTCCTACAAGTCATCGAACGAAGATCCTTTCCTCGGTCGTGAAATACACCAACAACGTCAATTCAGCGAGCATACTCAAGAAACGATCGACTCCGAAGTCGGTGATATTCTTCGAGGTGCCGAACGCCGCGCGGTTGACCTGCTTCACGAAAAAAGACGAGAACTAGAACTACTTAAGGATGCACTACTCGAGCAAGAAGAGCTGGATGAATTGCAAATTCAGTCCATCATTGGTCCCAGTGCACACCAACCGAGCGATTCTTCGTCCTCCCGAGAAGCGGTTCCATCCGCCGTGGCCCGAGTAATGTATAATCCAGAAATCAATCTAGAACGATAACATCCCGAGCGCGATTCTGAACCAAAGTACCATCAAGCATAGGAAATGAACTCGATGGCAACGCCTGAGAACGTCAACATACCCACCTCAGGCGGTGCACCGATGCTCGAATTGGCTG
Organism: Planctomycetota bacterium; assembly: GCA_026692865.1. Taxonomy (GTDB): domain Bacteria; phylum Planctomycetota; class Planctomycetia; order Pirellulales; family Pirellulaceae; genus JAIYDQ01. The sequence continues at coordinate 114,464 of JAPLNI010000057.1, read as the reverse complement.
ATCACGTGCATCCGTGCGTTTATCGGCCAACAGAGAAAGCCAAGATGCCGCTTCTCTATCCAACACGGAGACTTTCGCCTGAAGAGCTCGATACCCAACTGGCGATGGGACGACGTCGTTCCGGTTCGTTTGTCTACTACACGGCCTGTGGAAATTGCCGCGCGTGTGAACCCACAAGATTGGATGTCTCTCGATTCAATCCGACTAAATCAATGCGACGAATATTGTCGCTTGCTGACAGAGTTTGTCGCGTCGAGATCGGTCCGCCAAGCGACGACGAAGTACGCCTCCAAACCTTCAATCGTCATCGACTAGGACGAGGACTTGCCGTCTCGGAAGAACCCTACGAAGCTTCCGAGTTCAGTGGATTCCTGGTCGATTCCTGCTGCGAGACAATCGAACTAAGTTTTTGGGACGGCGAAGCTTTAATCGGGTGTTCGATCATTGACTGCGGCAATCATTCCATTTCAGCAGTCTACACTTACTTTGATCCGAGTTATTCTCGCCTGTCGATTGGCACCTACTCGATCTTGAAGCAGATTCAATTCGCTCAGCAAATTCGAAAGCGATACGTATATTTAGGGATGTATGTCGCGGACAATCAGCATTTGCGTTACAAAGCACGCTTCGCGCCCCAGGAACGATTCATAGATGGTCAGTGGGTAGCCTTCGAATCACCGATGAGTGACTGGGCCGATCCGAGATCATCAACAAGATCTTCGCAAGCAACTCGGTAAGAAACTATTTCAGTTCCATCGATTATAGATAGGAAAGAAAAAATGAGAGTCACCCAAATGAATGCCTCTACTATCGGGGTACTTGACCGACTTGCGGGTCGGGTTATCGCGTCGATCGTCATCGTAACCGTCGTGGCGAACGTTCGATTGGACGAAACAGTATCGTATGCTCAAGAAACCACTAAGCCGTCTGCGGTGGATTCGAACTCCCCAATCAAAGCTACAGAGAAAGCTACCGAAAAAGCTAAACCTACAGGGAAAGCTCCTGAAAAAGCCTCAGGCTGGACTTCGCTGCTCAACAAGGACACGTTCGAGGCTAGTTGGAATCGAACTAACTTCGGTGGTGAAGGCGACGCAGAGTTGTCCGATGGCGTGTTGACGCTTGGCTTTGGGCAACCGATGACTGGCATCAATTATAAGAAGACGGACTTCCCAAAGGACAACTACGAAGTTCAATGGAAAGCGAAACGCGTTTCTGGTCAAGACTTTTTCGCATGCGTAACGCTTCCGATCGGTGAGGAATTTTTCTCTTTCATCGCTGGCGGTTGGGGTGGTGGTTTGGTAGGCATCAGCAGCATCGACGATCGCGATGCATCAGACAATGACACAACCAAATTTATGTCGTTTGACAATGATAAATGGTATCAATTCAAAATCAGAGTTTCACCCGAAACGGTTCAAGCCTGGATCGATGGCGAGGAAGTTATCCTCGTAGAACGCGAAGACCTTCGATTTGGTCTTCGCATGGAAGTCAGAGCTTCGCGACCAGTTGGTTACTGTGGATTTCAGAGCAAGGTTGCTGTAACGGAATGGGAGTATCGAAAGCTTCCCGAGGAAAACTCGAAAGAAGAACCAGCCAACACAGGCGCGAGTGCAAAGCCAGTTTTTTTCCGAGTCGAATCCTCCGATTCCGGTGAACCCCGTGCGCTCCAAACAGCGATTGCAAGCTACGAAATTAAAAGCGGTAAGAACAAGGGTGCCAAGGTGGACTTGATTGGTGCCGTCCACGTTGGTGAAAAAAGCTATTACTCAGCACTCAACAAACTGTTTAAAAAATACGATGCGATGCTCTTCGAGCTTGTCGCAGACCCAAATGAACGGCTTTCCAAGTCAAAGAAAGACAAGGGCGTTTACAGCCCGATCAGCGCTGTGCAAGTTGGAATGAAGGACGCGCTTGAACTGTCCTTCCAGTTGGACGAAGTCGATTATTCAGCAAAAAATTTCGTGCACGCGGACATGTCTCCGAAAGAGTTTGTTCAAGATATGAAGAAACGCAAAGACAACTTTTTATCGATGGCCGCTAGAATGCTCGGCTCAAGCTTGGCTGCCCAGGGTGTCTCTCAAGCCAACGGTTCGGATGCCAAAATGATTGCTGCTTTGGCATCGAAGAATCGAAGTCTCGCTCTGAAACGCGTCATGGCCGAGCAATTCTCGACAATGGATGTCCAAATGTCGGGATTCGCCGACAGCGAGGGAAAAAGCACACTGCTCACCGAACGCAATGGGAAGGCAATGGAAGTTCTGGCTCGAGAACTTGGCAAAGAGAAAGAAAATATCGGCATTTTTTACGGTGCAGCTCACCTGGACGACATGCACGTTCGGCTGATTCGCGATTTCGACGCGACTCTCGGTGAGATTACTTGGTTGGACGCATGGTCGCTCTCAGAGTAAAGTGATTCTCGTCTCTAATTACTTGAAACATCGGTAAAACTTCCTTTTTGAAGTCGTTTTGGTGTTTCGAACGGCCCTTGTGTTGAAAAGTACCCAGCATGCCTCAGTTAACAGAATCCGGAAAATCTATTGTCAATGATCTCTCAAACCGCCATGGATTTTCGCGCGATGCGATAGAACACATGCTAGTCTCCGTCATTAACGGCAATGGCAATATGGCTCAATTTAGCCATCCCGAGTTTGCCGGCTACGGTCAGTGGATGCGTGGCGGTATGATCATGTTGGGTGACATGTTCAATAACAACTTGAAAGGCCGCGTCGACTCGCTTTGCTGTGAGATCTCGAACCTAATCACAAGCCAACCTGATTTCTTCATGGCTGCAAGCTCGCAATCACAGTCCCAAGGCAATGCCTCCTCCAACAATCTCAACGGGTCATCAAATTGGTTCGTACCAGATCCTAACCAGAACTGGTGGCCGCAAGACCTTGGCTCTCCAGCGGCTCTCGGAAGTCAAAACGATACGCGATACGCCTACTTCCCAAATTCACGTCGGTTAGCAGTAAAGACTGGAACCAGTGTTTGGGTGTACGACACATTGAATCACCAGATTGGAGGATTCTCCCAGCAGCAAGGCTCAGGCAGCGGAATCACGTTCACAAGCCAGATGGGGACCGTTATCCTGTCCAGTTTGCCTGTAGTCATGCGAGACGGCCAACCAGTCACAACTCAAGCCATTCCCGTCTTAGCGCCTCCTCCAATAACAAACCCGTTGCCGCCCGTTTCGGCAACATCCAATGCTCCATCGAATACGACCTCAAATATTTCGAGCATTTCTGACTCGGATATCTTTGCAACCATCGAAAAGCTAGCGACGCTAAAGACAAAGGGATTCATCAGCGACGCTGAATTTGAATCCAAGAAAAGCGAATTGCTCTCGCGACTCTAAGCATCAAGCGATCTCAATTGGAAATGGAATGACTTCATCGATTCGTTGTGCACCGATGGCTAGCATGACGACTCGGTCGAATCCAAGTGCACAGCCTGTCGATTCAGGTATTCCGTAATCCATAGCTTCCAAGAGGCGACTTTCTATCGGAAGCGTATTCTTTCCGTCTCGTTGCCGCTCTTGATTGGCAACGATGCTGCGCTCTCGCAATATTTTAGGATCGAGTAACTCGTGATAGCCGTTCGCCAGTTCCAACCCTCGGTAGAAAAGCTCAAATCGCTCTGCAGTTCGTGTGTCTTCGCTGCCTATTTGTGCCAATGCAGCTTGCGAAGCAGGGAACTGCGTTACCAAAACAGGAGCCATCAATCCGAGGGTTGACTGCACGCGCATGGAGAAGAGCAAATGTACCCAATCATCCCAATCGTCCGACCAATCCAAACGATCAATTACGTTTAATTCAAGCGACCTCTCAGCCAAATCACCAACGTCGGCATCAAAACAATCGATCCCAACAGCATCGTGGAACGCCTGCTGAAAAGAAACTCGATCGCAAGTCTTTGAGTCGAGTAAACAACTCAATAAATCACTCGTTAGTTGCATACCCGAGTCAAAGTCGTCGCCAACGCGATACCATTCGGCCATCGTAAACTCGGGGTTATGCCTCGCCCCTCGCTCACCGCTTCGAAAGACAGGTCCGACTTGATAGATCGCTGTCATCCCACAAGCCAACAATCGCTTCATCGCAGCCTCGGGGGACGATTGAAGAAAGTACCCCGCCGAAGTCGTACCGTCTCGCATTGATTCACCGGTAAGTTCAATCGAAACTTCGATGGGATCAATATGTCGATCGATGACAGTATCGCGAGAAAGTGTCGGAGTTTGCACTTCAACAAAGCCTTGCTCATCAAAAAAGCTTCGAAGTCGTCGCAGTAACTTGGCTCTCGTCGCTAACGTTTCGATCGTTGCAGTGCTTCGGAAACTTTGCTGAGAAAGCCGATGGGATTCTGGTTCATTGGAACGGGTCATGAAGCGAAAGCTTTAGGCAGGATGAACTACTTACGTGAAAATAAAAAAACCAAGGGAGCATTTCCCTTGGTTTTTATGACTCGACAACTTTCGATGCAGTATCGAGAACGTTAACTGTTTTCAGCGAATTTTTTGCGACTACTTCTTTCCGACTTTTACAAACTTGGCTTTCTCAAAGGCTTCCTTCGAGAAGACAGCGGCCAACTTTTCTTCGTCCTTCATCTTTTCCACTTTGGCTTTGCACTTGCCGCAGCAGAATGCAACATCAGCCCCGGCAACCTTTACTGCTGTCTCTGGATCGAGCTTTCCGCCTGAGAAAGGGCAACCGCCTTGTTCATGTTGCTTGGTCGCTACCAACTGTGCGTTTGCCTTCGAGACAAATTTTGTTTTGTCCCCTTCGAACTTAGCTGCACACTTTCCGCAGCAGAAGTAAGCTTTGCCTTCGGCGTAATCCACTGTTGCGTTGGCGTCGATTGCGGCACCGCTAACAATGCATTTGATTCCATCCAGGCTGACTCCGGACTCGGCAATCACTAATCCACCAAGCAACACCCCAAAGAAGACCGCACAGAGAGAGAAAGCTGATTTCATGGTAAAACCCTTTACAAAATACGATATTACAGGCGAGGAAATAGATATGTTCTTGAATTTAACGAACCCAAGTCGGGGAATCAAGTCAGTTTAGGGCGAATCTGCACCTTATTCTAGCATCAAGAAACCTAGCCAAACGCAGCAAGCTACGGACTATGGGCTATCTGAAATACGAAGACACCCGCAATCTCGCAATTGCGAAAAGCCAAACAGAGTCAGACAGTAGCGATAAGCTAGCCTAATGAAAACGTGGGGGTTCCAGCCAAGCTGGTAACATATTTTGTCACAATACCGATGAACAAGGAGAGTTCTCTCTCGATGAGGTGGTTATTGCCGGTCATCTCTGTTGACGTTCGCAAATGACAGGTATGATGTTACACCAAGGCGTAATGATCGCCGCCCAATGATGGACGGTTGGTACTTCAGGATTGTTTAAACTTTAAGTCGAGCCGGGAAGGTTTCAATAAATGCATTTTTCTTTACTTGCAGCACGCGGTGGCATGGGTGGGTTCGTTTCTTCCATGATTCGAACGTTTATACAGATCGTTATCTACCAAATCTGTATCGGCTTCATAATGGAAATTTTTGGAGTCTCACACTGGGTTGCGATGTTCATTTTTCTAGGTATTTTACTGGCGCTCGGGTTAGTGACATATATTATAAGGCAGCGAATGGCTCCCGGCGTAGAAGACTAATTACCCCATGGAGTATTCAATCCAGCATCGGCCCGTATTTTCCGTTCTTGAGCTTCGAATGGATGAAGCGGAACGCGTGGTCGCTCAGCCCAACAGCATGCTCTCGATGACTTCGGGGATACTTCTGTCGGCTGCAGTTGGAAGACGTGGTGAAGGCTCAAGCTGGTGGAGCGGTGCAAAGAGCCTCATGGGCGGCGAGAGTTTCTTTACTGCCGAATTCACTGCTAAACGGGACGGACAAGCACTGGTACTCGCCCCAGCCAATCAAGGGGATATTCTTGAAATCGATCTCAGTGAAGCTGGTGCGTTTTATCTCACCGGTGGCTCCTATCTTGCGAATATCGGCGAATGTAATCTCAAGGCAAAGTACGGCGGCATGAAGGGTATCATGTCGAAGAAGGGTCTTTTCCTACTGCATGTCAGCGGCGAAGGAATGGTCTTCTGCCAATCATATGGTGCTGTCATCCGGCGTGATTTAGAGGAAGGCGAGAAGTTTTTTCTCGACAACCGCTATGCGATCGCATTCTCAGATACCATTGAATACAAATTGGTTAAAGCAACTGAGAGCGTGAAAGATTCGTTGATGTCAGGCGAGGGGCTTGTAAACCGATACACGGGCCCGGGTACTCTGTACTATCAAACCCGAGCGAAACCAGCGATGAACCTCTTTGGATTTCTATTGAATCCGCCTTTCTAAATAGCTTTACAATTCATCAGTCGTCCTTAATGCTCTATGAGTAATTCCCAATCCGTTCCGCGACGTCAAGACTTAATTGATCGCTTGCAACGAGCCAATAAAAATGCTTGGCCGGTGATTTTTGCACTTATCCTTTCGATCGCGATTTTCAGCGCGTTGATCGATTGGGAGCGTGCTTCAAAGGAGCCTTTGCTCAGCTTGATTGCAATCGCCGTTGCAGCCGGCCCGTTTGCAAGAGACATCTTGATGTTCGCCGTCGTAAAAAGAAAGCGAGTTCAAGATCTCAAGGAGCACACGCGATTCGGGCAATATGATAAGTACCTGCTGCAATCGCTTTACAAGGAAACAATGACAAGGCTCAAGCTTCCGGATTTTGAGGTTCCGTTGTTCATCGTGGCCGATCGATCAATGAACGCTGCTGCAATGCATCTCGGATTTGGTTCCTTCTTCAAATCAATTAACGGCATCTATCTTCATCGTCAAGTGCTTCACAAACTGCAACCACAAGAGGTACAAGATATTATCGGGCACGAGCTAGGGCATTATTTCAAGTACTACTTGGTCGTGGATCGGTTTCGAATCTTGACTGTGACTCTTGCAACGTTAGCTGCGCTTTGGGTGATACAAATAAATCGCTTAGATGGTTTCGCAGCTTACATGGTCATCTCTTTGGTACCCGCCACAATCTGGTGGATCTCAGGACTGCCATACGCGTATCACGCAACCGCGATCGAGTATCTTTGCGATGATTTTGGAGCCCAGGTGAATGGCATTATTCCGGCGGTCAATGGGCTGATGAAAATTGGGGCAGAAGCAGAGTTGCAGACAATCGTGATTCAACAAGCGACAATGTCAAAAGCTGCGGGAAACTTGAATGCTTCAGAGTTGATTGAAACGATACTCAATTCCATGCCTTATGGGACAGCAACCAAAGAAGAAATCGAAACAAAAGTAAACGCGGAAATCAAAAAGCGAGCAGAAAATCGCGATGTCACATTAGGTGGCTTCTTTAACTTTTTATGGAATAGCGAACAAGAAGTAGATTCCGAGTTGATGCTCGAAGAACAGGTCAAAGCGATTCAAAGGCAGCAGTCCAAGCCTCGCCTAGATTGGGAAGCGCTGCTGTTGGATGCCGGTAACATTGACTTTGATGAAGAATCATTGCCGATGCTTATCGCAATGATCGATCGAGATCCAACCTATCCCCTTTTCCGCATATCGGAGAGCCAAGAAGATGGTGTGCATCCGCCGATCAAATCGCGGATTGTATATCTCTGGAACAATCGAGCTGAAATCGAAAAATCGTTGAGTTAGATTTAAAAAATCTTTCCGGTGCGAGCTACTTCATCTCGGACAACAGTTCATCGATAGCGACTGTTGCAAAAGAACTCGCGTAGTCGCTCATCGCATAGGGAATCACGAGTCGGCTGCCATTGACGAGTCCCCCGCAACTATAGACAACGTTCGGTACATAGCCTTCGCGTTCGTTCTGATCAGGCGTAAGGATTGGTTCTCGAGTCCTACCAATCACTTTAGTTGGGTCTTTCAAATCAAGCAGAAAAGCGCCCAGCGAATATCTTCGCATCGGTCCGACGCCGTGACTCAATACCAACCATCCAGCCTCAGTCTCAATCGGCGAGCCACAATTTCCTAGCTGAACGAACTCCCAGGGAAATGTCGGTTGAAGAATACGCGTCTTTTCGTGCCAAAAATGGAGCGAGTTACTAAACATAACATAAATGTTCTCACCATCTTGACGGCCAAGCATGACGAACTGGTTGTCAATCTTTCTTGGAAACAGGGCGAATCCTTTGTTCTGCACCGCCGACCCATTGAGCGTATTGACACTAAAGGATTGGAAATCTTTCGTCTCAATCATCTGCGGTAGAACGATTTGGCCATCGTATGCGCTATAAGTAGCCAAGTAGGTCGAGCTCGCTCCGTCATGAAACTCAACAAAACGAGCATCCTCGATCCCATTTCGCTCGCTAGGTGAGGTCGGCATCATAACCCGCTCACTCAGCTTTTGATCCTTGTCAAACTGAATGGAGTAGTTGCATGCGATTAATGTTCGCATCGCTCGCAGGTGCGCGTCAATCTCTACCAAGTCAAAGTTCGAATGACTTGTATGCCACTCGATCGCCTTCTCCAAGTCGGCGGCTGTAAACTTTGAATTGCATTCACTCAATACCGATTCAACAAAGTCACTGTGCACACCGAGTTCACCCAGCTTTCTACGAAATAAATCGACTTCATAAGCAGCGTCCAAGACAAGTTCGGGAGCAGCTACATATTGCGAGACTGGATCCATACCGATGTTGCAAGTGGCATCAATCACACCACTACGAAAGGTAATGCTGGAAAGATGCCCTTCACCTGTGGCGCGCATGGAAATGATAAATCTACGTTCGTCACTGTTCATGCCCGTTTGATTGGGATGCCAAACCATCGACGGGTTAAAGAGTGCTGCACTTTCCAGCGAGTACTCCATCGTAAAATAGGCACCGATCAATAACGAACGATTCTCGCTCGGTTCGCAGTCTGTTAAAAGATGCTCACGGACTTGAGCAAATCGCCTCAAAAAATATCGGTGCGCATTAAGGTGACGACCGTGAAACTCTCGCATAACGATTGCGAGCTCGGAGTCGACTTGCGTAGTATCCAATGACATGACGCGCGAGATGATCTTGATGACGCGTTGTGGTTCCATTTGAAATGGGCGGAACACAACGCGTCTCGGGTCAGGGGATAACACAATCCCGGTTCGTTTAACAATAACAGCCAAACTATCAGTCTCCTGGAATCCAACTTGAAACGGTCTCGGATGCGGTATCCATTTGTAGCGTCGATGGAATCTTCTCACCAATCATCCTCAACTCGACATCCGCCAATAGCCAAGCAAGAGTCGACTCAGCACCCTGATTGAAGTTCACTCGATCAGCATGTAATCCATCGAAACAACCGCCAGTCGAATGATCGGCCACGACGAATCCACTCACATTGCGACCATGAAACCAGTCATATGCTTTCTTCGCTTCGGTCATCCATTTGATTTCACCGGTTTCGCTATATGCATAGATACACGCGGAGACTGTTGCCCAAGCCTCAACCGGTTGTTGATCAAACATTGATCGTACTTGACCGCGGATGAAAAACTCGTCACTGCCGATCGGTAAGAATAGATTTTGCGGACTCGTTTGAACCTTGCAAAGCCATTTCAATGTTGAGAGTGCTTTTGAGAATAGCTTTGGTTTTCCAAAGCTTTTTGCACCAAAAAGAACCGCGTGGGGTAGCTTTGCATTGTCGTAGGTTAGCCTGTCCTCGAACCAAGGCCAGTCTTCGAACCGCGACTCCTCTAACCGGAATTCAATGCGTGACAAAAAGTCTTGCCCAATCATATTGATTTCGATGTTATTCGCGTCGTGCTTGCGATACTCACAAACTCCTAGGAGGCCAAAGCACCAGGCTCGCAACGATCCAGTATTTGCTACGTGTCGAAGAACTGGCATGTATAACCGATTGGCCCACATTCGGATTCCTTCTTGATTCGTCCTTCCGATGCATGCGCCCAAAACCCAAGACGTGCGACCCACACTGTCATCAGCACCCACAATCTCCAACCAATCACGGGCGTATGACATAAAATTTCGAACTCGGCCACTTTCTTCATCGATCGCATGGTTTACGAACTCAGCATATCGTGATTGCAATGAACCGATCCCCTCGATGTCAGAACCCATTTGTTCCAACAATAAAGTAAGCAACAAGGCGCGAGCGTTATCATCAACACAATAACCTTCATGACGATTGGGCAACGCACAAATAGCATGCTGCACAATACCCGTGTCATCCGTCATTCGGAACAGATGACTTAAATTACTTTTACCCGATGGGAAAGGAATCTCAGGCAGCAACTGTGTCTTCGGAGTTGAAGACGTTCGCGAACATCGCGACAATACATCCGCCAGTCTATTTCCTACAGCCGTCCAAATCATCGAGCGACCGTGAACATAGGCGTCGTCTGCCATTTGATTTCGGCGATTCTCATCGCCCAGTAGTTCGTTGACTTGTGTAGCGATCGCAGCCGCATCTCGAAATGGAACAAGACAGCCACGTCCTTCAGCAAGCAAGTCACTCGCGTGCCAGTACGGAGTTGAGACAACTGGTGTTCCACATCCATAAGCGTACGACAGTGTGCCGGAAGTGATCTGGGCTTCGTTCAGATACGGCGTCAAATAGACGTCGGCTGCTCCGATCCACTGGGTCAACTCTCGCACTCCAACAAACCGATTCTCAAAATGTAGATGTTCGCCCACGCCGAGTTTCTCGGCCTGCGCTCGTAATCCGTCGCGATAACTTTCGCCTTGAGACTTTAAAAGATTTGGATGCGTTGCGCCCAAGAGAACGTAGATAAAATTTGGATGTAAATTCACAATCTCAGGCAACGCATCGATCGCGTACTCCAAGCCCTTACCTGGCCCTATCAAACCAAAGGTGAGAGCTACGAGATTGTTATTCAATCCAAATTGGAGCTTGTTCTGAAATAAATTTCGTGGAGAAGTATTGGGTATTCCATGCGGAATCACCGCGATTCGATCTTCATTAATTCTGTAGATCGTTTCAAGGAAAGATTTTCCTCGTTGACTCATTGTCACCATCGCCCCAGATCGATCGCTAAGGCGTTTGATAACTCTCCTCTGATCTTCGTTTGGCTCTTTCAGAACGGTGTGCAACATTGTTACGACAGGTAGGGTTACCCTATCGATCAATTCGAAAATCATATCACCTGACACGCCGCCAAAGAGTCCGAATTCATGCTGTATAAAAAGGATGTCGTACTTACCTGCGTTAATGATATTTGCCGCCTTGCGATAGCTCTCTGGCGTCTGGTGGATCTCGCAAACAACTTCGGAAGGATAGTCGTAAACGTCTTCATCGCCCATTGCGAAGACATCAATCTGAGAGATGGATTCGAACGCGTTAAGCGACTGAAAAACGTCATGGGTAAAGGTGGCGATTCCGCACTTCCTTGGAACATACGAACCGATTAATGCGATCCGAAGTGACTTCGAGGCAACCTGAACTGGAGAGGACGGTTGAGTAGAGTGGTTAGTCCCAAGTCGCACTTGATTGGCTGCAGGTTCGTACTCGGCTTTTGAGGGTGCGATTCGCAAGAGAGAATTCAAGGCTTTGGGCTTAGTAATCACTATACGGTCCTCACTTATGGGAAAGTCAACTCTACCGAGCATAGAGGTAATGCCCCTCTTCGAGTCGGGAAATCTCAAATTAAACAGAAGTTAGATCGCAATAGAGCAACAAACGTACCGTTATCGCACACTCAGAGTCCTTTCCGTAACTCCATCGATGAAATAGTCACCACGCCAACGTTGCAATCAGCGGCTCCATAAAAGACAAGCCAACTGTCATCCTTCGGTAATTGAGATTGGAGCATCGCCGTTGGAAAAACCACATTTGCTACGAATCCCGCTAGCTCCCATGATTCTGTAGGAATAAGAAAGGGACCTGTTGACTTCTGAAGTAAATGGACCCCGTAATCCACAATATTCATAGTGATAAGACCGGCAACGTAACGTCCCACCGAAGATGGTCGCTGAGCTTGCTCGCTGGCGTGGTAGAGAACAAGATATCGGTCGTCAAAACGCACAGGCGGCGTGCTTGCACCAATTCTGTCGCTTTCAAAAACACTCGATCCCGATAACAGAAATTGGTGATTCCCCCACGCAAGCCCGTCAATCGAGGAAGCGAGCCAGATCTCAGGCGAACAGAATTTCGTGGCGGAAACAGGTCGGTGTAGTGCAAGTATCTTTCCATCGACCCGATCAGGAAACAGCACAACATCTTTATTTTCACAAACAAATATAACGCCGTGATGCTCAAATGTGCAGAAGTCGTTCGTTGTGATCAACGACGTACATGCTCCGTGGGCCGACACACTGGTGTACGTAACGAAGCAGCAACCGTCGATCCATTGGCAACGCGCGTCCTCAATTCCATAAGTCTCATACGCACTCGATGGAAGAATGGTGTCACCCAACTCTAATCGCCACTCTTCGGGTCTGTCGCAATAATTATCGACCCACATTAATTGAAAGTAAGATACAGAAGAAAGGAATACCCTTCCATCCGATAACCTACGCATAACCCGAGTATCATCGCAATCGAAAAGATCACATCGCAGCCACTCTATCTCTAAATGCCCCTCTAGAAAACGTAGCCAAGCAAAATGGCCTGGGCGCTCTTCCGTCGTAGTTACCGCAACACGAACGATTAAAACAAGTCGACCATTAACGATCGTTGCACCCGGATTGAATGCACCAATAACCTTTAGGTCATCACGAAAGGGAGGCACTTGCGCAGGAGTAATCAACAAGTGCTTTTTCATGAATCAACTCGATTGTTGCTAGATAGAAACTCGCAAAGATGAGTTGTCTTAGATTCGAATCAGCCTTGCCGCGAATTCTATTGCACGCGAGGTGTCTGTAAGCGTTTCGAAAGAAGAATCACTTCGTATTGCACTATAAAGCTCTTAGACAACTGGTTCTTTTCAACTTTGATTGGAACATTCCAAGCGTAGCATTCAGGGACTGACGATGGTCGAAGCTTTGCAAACCGAAGAACATCGTGACTCGAAGATTAAACACTTCCATGATGAGGATTTGGCTGTTGATAGCAACGCATTCCATAAGCAATTTGATCATGCTTCGAACGCCATGAAGAAGATGTTGGCGGCAACAAAATGCGTGACTATCGCAATCGGCATAGGTTTTTGTCAGATCTTTTTATGGATTGTCAATAAATTGGAAGTACTCATTAAAGACGACGGCCAACTGCCTACCGTAGCTTTCCCAATGTTTACCAGACGGATATTCATTTATGCCTGCGATCCAATTGCAGTTCAGCTCATGGACAAGCGAATCGATTCCATATCGTTCCAGTAAGCCATCACCGAGAGTCCCTACATTCAGTATCGTTTCTTTCTTGTTCCCCTCGGTAAACCAAGAGTACTTGCGAAGTGTACTTTCCAAGATCTCCATTCGCTTCAAATATCGGCTCGATAAATTTGCGGGAGGCAAACTAATATGCAGCAAACCTCGTCCATCGTTATGAATTTCAATAGCCAGATCAGGACGCTTCTGCTCCTTAATCATACTATCGAGCCAGCTTTCAAGGGCATGGTTCTCAGGTGAAAGGAGTTTATCAGCTGGATATTTCCAGTTCCGATTTAGGTCGATACCGTTGAGATTAAAGCGAGTCATTCCACGGGCAACACCGTCTTTATTTGCCATGGGAAGAATCCAAACGCAGTAGTTTTTTCGAAATGCTTTTGCCTGATCATCTTCCTCAATCAATCGATTGACCAACCCCTGAACAACCCAGTTACTACCTGCCTCCCAAGGATGCGCACGGGCCCGTAGAAAGACTCGATGCTTGGCGAGTGGATCACCGACGCGAACTATCTCAAGTGAACGTCCCGCAACAGTCTGACCGATCGATTGAATTTGTACCGACGGATGAGAACGGATGGAATCTAGCAAGTGATCGAGATCGGATATGCGATAGGGTTCTACCCTCGCAACGAACAACTTGGGACCGGGCATTTCTATCGACAGTTGTACGCGATTGTCTCCGCGACTTTCTAGCGGTACCGAACGCCACTCGCGACCATCCTCCGAAACAACAGCAGCCTTCAACTCATTCGCCACAGAACCTGGGCGGCCGTTATAAATGTTATCCAAGTTCTTGAATTCGATCGTAAACTTTGCTCCCGCTTTTGCATGGAGCAGAAAGTGAAAGTGACCGGCAGCTCGATTGGGCTGAGAACGTTCGTGATCGTAAAGTAGGTGAACTTCAACCAAACCTTTTGCTAAGGTTTGGTACCAGAGTGGTGAAGCATTTTCAAAGCTAGTGTCAATATATTCGAGCTCGTTATTCGCGGATGCTTGAGAGCTTCTGAGTGTTTCCTGCGTGCTGACTGCGATTTCCTGTGAGATGACAATTGCACAACTAGATGAGCTAAAGACTGCAAACAAAAATGCACAAAGCAAGTTACATCGTCGCAGTACCATGAATGAAATCAGCATAGGAGGGCCGCTCGCGCAGGTATTGATAGGTAGGGCATGTGGTGATGGTTGTATGGTGATCTACGCTTAGCGCTTCGTCCAGATGGTAAACCGGAGTTCGCACCCGTAGCAGAATTCGTAAGAATTCTGAAGTGGCTTGAAACAACAGAAAGATCTTCGGCGTTCAGATGTCTTACGACATCGGCTAAAAGTCCGAATTCTATTTTAAAGATGTGTCAACACATTAATAACCGACGATTAGTTGATCGGCTTGATCCTTACTGTTGGACTTCAACTGCTAGACTTATTAGAGGCATGGCTGTCGGCAGACGTCCTAGTCGAGTGGTGCATCAAAATTTATAGTATAGTAATAGCTGGATTTTCGCATTCCGTAATTTTATTTGAGGGTGTATTCATGACTCAGTTTCATCGGCGAGAATTTAATATTGCCGCGGCCGTAACCGGGCTTGCAACCGCATCGGCAGCGAGTGCTAAACGCGTATATGGAGCGAGCGACCGCATTCGGCTAGGGTTTATTGGTGTTGGGAATCGAGGCGATCAAGTACTTAGTGCGTTCCTGGAGCAAGGTGATATCGAACTCGCAGCTGTCAGTGATATGCACCAGCCGCATTTAGACTTCGCTGCAAAAAAGATCCAAATCTCCAAGGGCAATCAGCCGGATGTTTATCTCGACTATCGAAAGATACTTGATCGACAAGACATCGATGCAGTCGTGATATGCACTCCGGATCATTGGCATGCTTTGCAAATGGTGCAAGCTTGTAAGTCTGGAAAAGATGTTTATGTCGAGAAGCCGCTTTCGCTGTGTGTTGCAGAGGGCCGCGCGATGGTCAAGGCTGCTCGGGAAAACAATCGCGTAGTGCAATGTGGAATCCAACGCATGTCGTCCCCATTCGCAGCAGAAGCCGCAGACTTCATTCGCAATGGAGGTATTGGAAAGGTAAGTGTTGTACGAGCGTTTCATGTCCAGAACGAATGGCCTCAAGGTATTGGTCGCCCCGAGGATACCGAGCCGCCTGAAGACTTCGACTGGAATGAATGGCTCGGGCCAGCTCCCATGCAGCCGTACAATAAGAATCGCACTTTCTATCGCTTCCGATGGTTCAACAATTTTTCAGGAGGACAGCTCACCAACTTCGGCGTTCATTACCTTTCCCAGATTCATCGATCTCTCGGCTTCGACGCACCCGTATCTGTAGCGGCTCTTGGAGGTAAATTCGTAGACTTCGACAATCGAGAAGTACCCGATACGATGGAAGTCGTATGGCAGTATCCTGGTAATACGTTAGTCACATTCTCCCAATTTAATGCATCAGGAACTCAGCCAGCCGCGAGACCTTGCGAGATAGAATTTCGCGGAACGAAGGGGACGCTTTATTTTTCGACTCGTGGATACGAAGTCGTTCCCGACATGGTCACCCCAAATCAATTCGCAGCGCGTTCACCCGTCAATAGAAAGCTCGAACAAGGTTGGCGTACTGGTGAAAAAGCGATGATCGAACCCGCGAAAGTAAGCGGAACCATGCGAGACTTCGACCATGCTCGTAATTTCTTGGACTGTGTAAAGTCTCGTGAAAAGCCTTCGTGTGATGTTGAGTACGGGCATCGATCTACCTCCGCCGCGTTGATTGCTGGAATCGCATTGAAGACGCGTTCCATGCTGGATTGGGATGCCGACAAAGAGTTGTTTACGAACCACGCGGATGCCAACAAGCTTCTTGCATACGACTATCGGAAGCCTCACGTCTTCCCGGAATAACTTCGGCGGTCTTTGTTTGCCAGGCTTGTTCTCTGCCAAGAAATCTCGCCGCATCCGTTTTTGCGATTTATTGCAGCAAAAAAACTGACACGGTAGCTGACTTTTGTGCTTCACTTCCGTTATGATTGAAGGACCTCTCGGTTTCCGTTAAGCATGCAATAGCGGAACTGATCGCAACAAAAACGAGTTTTCTAGGCGTTAGCCAAGCAATAACGTCGGGTTCGTTTTGGTAAGTTTTACGACCGAAATTCCCACACTAAAAGTTCAAACACACCGATCTAATACAAATAGATCATTTACTAGGCTTGAAGAAACAAGAGTACGACATGACGAAAAAATTGAACTCAATGCATCGCCGACGATTTCTCAAAGGTGCAGCGACAACAGCCGGTGCGGCTGTGTTGGCCCCGACAATCATTCCGAGCTCCGCGATTGGTCGTGACGGAGCCGTTCCGCCTAGCGAACGTGTAGTGGTCGGTGGCATTGGAATTGGTCGACGAGGCACATACGATTTGGGTTGCTTCCTCGAACAAAGCGATGTGCAGTTCGCTGCCGTTTGCGATGTGAAAGAGTCGCGTCGACTAGACATCAAGAAGATGGCTGATCAAAAGTACGGCAATGAAAACTGCTCGATGTATAACGATTTCCGCGAGCTACTTGATCGAAGCGATATCGATGCTGTTTTGATTGCAACTGGGCCCAACTGGCACGGTACATCGACTATGCTGGCGGCCAAGGCAGGCAAAGACATCTACTGCGAAAAGCCTTGCACGAAAAACATCGCTCAGAGTATCGAGTTGGCAGACACCATTCGACGGACAGCACGTATCTTTCAGGCAGGCACCCAACGTCGTAATCTTCCGCACTTCGCATTTGCCTGCTACCTCGCCCGAACCGGCAAGCTTGGTAAGCTTCAAAAGGTTTACGCTCATCCACGTGGTATGACCGCCATGTCGAGCGGTTGGCTACCCGCCGAAGGAGACCCGGAGGCACTCAAAGTCGATTGGGATACTTATCTAGGACCAGCCGCGTGGCGTCCGTTTAATACAAAACATCTAGATGGATTCAACTTCGAAAAAGGTGGCGGCATGGTCGGTGGCGGAGTCCTTGAATGGGGTTCGCACTGCGTCGATTTATGTCAGTGGGCCGTTAATGATTGTCCTCCACCGAGGGAATACAATCCACCTGTCAACGGAGAAATGGTTGCGAAATATGATGACGGTTGCCAGCTTATCCTCCGTGAGGATGGTTGGATTCCGTTAGGATCATGCCCAGTTCGATTCGAAGGAGAAACAGGTTGGGTAGAAGCTGGCGATAGCGGCAAGATGGTACTCAGCTCGCCTGCCCTTCTTGCAGGCCGGGTCGTTGATGAGATCGGTGGTTATCCAGCGACTTACCACGTTCGGGACTTCTTGGACTGCGTAAAAACTCGTGCTCAACCCAAAGGCAACGCGGAAGCTGCCGCGCGGGCTCACATCGCCTGCCATGCTGCCAACATCGCTTTGTTCTTAAATCGTCAAGTTAAATTGGATGTGACTAAGTATGAATTCCTGAATGACGAAGCGGCCAATCGATTACGATCCGAAGCTCTTCGCGAACCATGGCGATTCTAAACCACTCGCAGCCTAGTCCGCGTTGCTCAAAAACAGCAATTGCTGTGTAACACTTTATGAACTGTGATTTTGAGCCCTAGTTTTATTCATGAGCAGAGACAAATGTCCTGCTCAAATCAAATCATCCAAAAAATCTGCTTCGCTATCGAGAGAATTATAATGCTTCGTAGTTTCACGTTTTTGTTTCTTGCAGCACTCACGCTTGCTCTGACTTTTAAAACTCCACATGGCTTTTCCGAAGACGATGTCACAACCATCTCTTCTGAACCAGCCTTGATCGCTATTCTCGCTGGCGATGCCGCTGGCGGTGACAAGGCTCTTGCTTGTAAACGGCTTGCGATTTATGGAACCGGCGTTGCCGCACCTGAACTTGCAAAGCTTCTCACCAATGAGCAACTTGCATCATGGGCGCGAATCGCGTTGGAAGCGATTCCCGGCAAAGAAGCAGACGATGCACTTCGCGGTGCTACAGCTAATTTGAATGGCAAACTACTCGTCGGAGTCATCAACTCTATCGGTGTACGTCGCGATAAAGATTCGGTACCTGTACTCATTGAAAAACTCAACGGTCACGACGTTGATGTCGCATCCGCAGCAGCAATCGCACTTGGAAGAATCGGTGGAGACGATCCCTCTAACGCCTTGCGAAAATCACTTGCAAATTCAGATCCAAAAGTTCGATCGCTCGTTGCCGAAGGTTGCGTTCTATGTGCCGAGCGATTCCTTGCAGAAGGAAACGCAACACTCGCGACAACAATGTATGACGAAGTCCGAAAAGCGGATGTCCCAAAGCAACGGCTCGTCGAAGCAACGCGTGGCTCGATCCTCGCACGTAAGCAAGAAGGAATCCCGCTTTTAGTCGAACAGTTACGGTCAACCGATCCAATCATGTTTCAATTGGGATTGCA
This sequence comes from Planctomycetota bacterium, assembly GCA_026692865.1. Taxonomy (GTDB): domain Bacteria; phylum Planctomycetota; class Planctomycetia; order Pirellulales; family Pirellulaceae; genus JAIYDQ01. Next base: position 95,718 of record JAPLNI010000057.1, on the reverse strand, counting down.
AACCGCTCGCGAGATTCCTGGCAAAGAGCTAGAGAAGGCATTATTGGCAGAAGTCGGTCAAGCTGCTCCTGAAAAAGCTGCATTGATCGTGACCGCACTCGCAGACCGAAAAGAATTCAAAGACCTACCGACGATGATTCAAATCGCATCCAAAGGTCCGAAAGAAGTGCGTGTTGCTGCCTTAGGGGCAATAAGCCGTATCGGGGACGCGTCATGCATCGCTCCACTACTCAGCATCGCTCTCGCTGATAACGGAGAACTCCTGCAACCAGCCAAAGCGGCTCTCGTTGAAATCCCTGCCGAGAACGTTGCACAAGAGATCGTGAAAATGCTTCCGACTTCGAAAGACGCATTGCTGCAGTTGCTTATCGAAGTCGTCGGACTTCGACGAGTTGAAGCTACCTCTGAACTGGTCAAGGGACTCGATTCTCCAAACAAAGCCATTCGAACCGCTGCATTGGAATCGCTTGGAAGCACCGTCCCACAAGACAAGTTGGCCATTTTAATAGAACAAGTTGTTGCACCCAAGAACGCCGACGATGCAACCGTGGCTCGTCAAGCTCTCGAAACCGCGGCCATTCGAATGCCCGACCGAGAAGCTTGCGCTACTCAACTCGCGACTGCCGCAGCAAAGGCACCGCTGGAAACCAAAACAAAACTATTGGAAATCCTAGGAGCCGTCGGCGGCACCAAAGCCCTCGAGACAATTGCGATGGCAGCCAAAGAATCGGACCCGCAATTGAAGGACATCGGCAGTAAATTACTCGGCGATTGGATGACCATCGACGCAGCACCAGTTCTACTCGATTTAGCCAAAACGGGCCCCGCTGATAAGTTTCAAGTGCGAGCCATGCGCGGCTACATCCGTTTCGCTCGCCAATTCGTAATGCCCGACAAAGATCGAGTCGACATGTGCGCGAAAGCCCTTGAAGCAGCCAAGCAACCCGCCGAGCAAAAGTTAGTGGTTGAGAATCTCGCACGTTATCCAAGTATTGGCACACTCAAACTAGCCATCGGCGCACTTCAAATCCCGGAAGTTAAAGCCGATGCAACGCAAGCCATCCAAACCATCGCCAAGAAACTAAGCGATAACAAAGAAGTCCGCGAGCTCATGAGCAAAGCCGGTCTCAAAATGCCGTAATCAAGATCATTGTGATCGTGCTTACTGCAATAAAAATCATTGCAATCGAGATCACGATTCATGACCAACGATTTGATAGTCTTGGCACGTGGATCAGCCAAAAATCTCAAAACCAAGGCCGCGATATCCCTCAACCCATCACGGCCTAAAAATGCTTCAACTACCGTACAAAAATACCGCAGCACAACTCTGCTCCAGAAACCCTATCGGATTTAAAGATGTCTTTTTGCTTTACGTCAATTACCTTTCTTAACAATTCGTAGATCCGTATGGATTACCGTATATTGATCCTGCAGGCCGCACCTGGGACCAAGATAATAGATCCAGTGATGCTCTCGAAAGATCATTGAAGACGGATCGCTAGACAAGTTTGTTTGAGCTCGGCTGGGGCCGGCAAAGGGGGCAAGTCTCTTTAACGGTGGTTTGTTGGGGAGTGGCAGGGATTGAATGATAGGGGCTATTCCCTGTCTTTTTCCCTAGGAAGTTTCTGCGGGAAGTTTGCGGATGTCAATGTGCAGATGATTTGTGGGTAACTGTCACCGATCGCAAGGGGCGATGATGATGAATAACTTTCTAGAAACGGTTGGTTTTGACTGTGTGCACGAGACTTCTGCGTTCCATACTTTAAGTGTTACTGAAAATCATTGATTAACCGGCTTTTGAGTAATCGCTCACAGCGTTGTGATTGATCCGTGAGCGGGTGGTACACGGATTTCACGGACGACACGGAGCTATGTGCGTTTGGACTCTTACTCCGTGTCATCCGCGTCATCCGTGTCTAATTTATACGTATAAAGGGCTGGTTTGATAGGCGTATGCGGAGCTTTTGCGGTCGATACTTTTTGTGTTACTGACGATCGCTGATTGATTGGCTTGTGATGCATTAGTTGCATAGCAATGATTGTCTTGATGAGCTTTATCACCAGTTGGGAAGGGGTAAAAGTTCAGGGATCGAGTCAGCGGTGAACGTGGGTTCCGAATCATTCGACGCATCGGACGCGTGGAAGTCGTGGGTCTTTGCTCAAATCAAAGCTTGCACTAACAAACTGCGTTCTCGAAGTTGATCTCTCAAAGAAAGCCATTTGTTTTTTCTCTTGGAACCTGTGTTGGTTCTCATTGACGGTGGAATGCTTCGTCGTTGGGATCTCTGGGATTTATTTGATCGATAATTGACAGATAAGTCTTAAAGCTCCGTCGAGACGGGGCACTACAAATTTGGAGTGCTGTGGCTTGGCACAGCTTTCGGGCGAACGGGGTGATGAAAAGAAAGAGCCGTCTGTGACAACTAAATCGTTTGTGTAACAAAGATTTTTTGAGAAAGACGGGGCACTACAAGAGGAGAACACGTGGGGACACACGAAGATACTTGATAATGCATTTAGTGATGCCCCTCAAAGACCACAGAAGACGGATCACTAGTATTACAGTCGTAGATTATTTATGTGGGAACAGGCGATCCTCTCGATTTATAGTGCGATTGCATCGCCTTGAGTTGGTGAACGCGTCGCCAGGCCGAGAATTGTAACGCTTGTTGAATGCAGATGATTGGGGCCAAACAATCTGAATCTATAGTTTCCGAATTTCAGGGATGCTAATTCGGATGGCTTTGTCTTTTTTTTACGAGCCTTGTTGTTTGTTCCGCTTCGCAGGACGCTCAGCATCGCATGTGAAAACATCGACAAGGTAATATGACGATACCAAGCATGCCAACTGCGGACTTCGTACTCGTCCAGGCCAGCAATTTGTTTCGCTTGCTCAAAGCATTCTTCTACGGCCCAACGACACCCGGCTACGTTGACTAAGCGTTGCATGCTTATTCGGTCAGGGGCAAGGGTGAAATGATAAGCAAGATCTGTTGGGTCGGTTAGCGAACGGCGAACCAGCAAACCTCGTTGCATTCCCGTTTTCGGGATGGATCCGCACGGAACGAACGCCCACTCGTATAAACATCACAATTGACTGTACTTGGTTCAGCTGAGTGTCGATGAACAGACGAGAACAATCGTTGTGAAACAGGGAGGTTGAACACGAGATGCTCAGGACTCTTTGTATTCTTTTTGTATTTGCGTCGAGTGTAACCGCGTTTTCTCAGCAAGCGGATATCGCTTGGGCCCTGGAAATCGCCCAGAGTTCCATCGAGGAGGTTGATTCTTCGACTGCAGTCTCGCAAGATAGTTTGGATGTTAAGACGCCGCTGCATGTTCAGTCCGCGAATCATCTTTTAGCTAACGAGGAAGTGTCAGCTTCGCAGAAAATTTTAGCTTTGGAACAACGGCTGGAGAGCCTGGAAAATGCTAGCAAAGACTCTGCTTCCGCCAAGAAAAAACTACCGAGCGTTGCAATCAATGGAGTGTTTCAAGCGGACGGTGTTCTGTTCAACCAAACCGAATCGAGCCGTGAAGCTCATGGCCCTATTGAAAGCGGTGCCGACTTCAGACGCGCTCGCCTTTCCGCAAAAGGTTCTGTTGTTGAGAGCATGAACTACTTCATGCAGATGGACTTCGGCTTCTTCGGGCGTCCAACGTTTACTGACGTGTGGACAGAGTTAAACGACATTCCGGTGCTTGGCAATGTTCGGTTTGGACAGTGGAAGCAACCGTTCAGTCTCGAAGTCGTCAGCAGCTTTCGATACACCACGATGATGGAGCGTTCGACCGTATTCCAAGCCTTCACGCCGTTCCGAGGAATCGGACTCGGTTTTTATGATCACTCCGATGATCTGAATACTACTTGGGCTACGTCCATGTTTCGAACTGGTCAGGATCAATACGGTGGGTCTGTGAGCACCAATGGTGGCAATGGCTTGGCTAGTCGGCTCACTCACCTGGGATGGTATGAAGGGGCAGAAGGAGAAGACTATTTGCATCTCGGTTGCGGATATTTTCTAAACGCGCCACCGCGCGAGTTTGGTCGATATCGCTCGATCCCGGAAATCTTTGTTGGTGAGTTTGTACCATCAGGGATCGGGACGAGTGGGCAAGCGACACCTGCACTTGCAGACGGCACACCGTTCTTTGCAGATACAAGAGCTGTCCCCAATGTTACGCTAGTGAACACGTATGGATTAGAAGTGTTATGGGTTCGCGGTCCATTGTCGCTTCAAACAGAAGGTATGGCCGCGATTGTTGATCAAGTCACCAGACCAACAGCGCTGCTTGGTGGTGGCTATGCAACGTTGGGATACTTTATTACAGGAGAGCACCGACCGTATGATCGAAAATCGGGGGCGATTGATCGAGTCATACCCAAGTGTAACTTAAAAAAAGGGGGTGGGCTTGGTGCTTGGGAGGTCGCAGGTCGGTGGTCCTATCTCGATGTGACTGACGAGAACATTGTTGGCGGGAGCATTCAGAATATGACCGTCGGGATCAACTGGTATACCAATCCTTACTGCAAGTTCGTCTTCAACTACATTCACTCATGGTCGGATTCGCCCAACTTGCGAGGACTTGCTTCCAGGGGCCAGCCGCTCAGCGATTTCAGAATCGTCAATAATCAAACCGATGCATTCGGCTTTCGCTGCCAGCTCGATTTTTAGAGAATCGTAAATGCGATTTTTCGATCGCTTGTAACGGCTGTACTTCTAAGTTGATCTTGAACGCTGATCTTCAACCGGGACCACGATTCACGATCATGATGCGAATCTGGCGTGCTATAGGTTATCGGCACTAAAAAAGATTTTGGTTTTGCTTTTCCAAGATCGAGCACTCCTGGCCGAATATCTATTTTGTTAAGCCGGAACTCATCCTCGATCAGTTTGCAGTCGAATCTAGTAAGAGCTATTAAATAAGAAAAGCTAAGTAAAACGCGTTCCAAAAAGTACCGGCTAAGTAAACCATCAAGCCGTATCGCCATGGCTCCGTGTTATAATATCATCTCGACTCTGTAGCTAAACACTAAGGTTCAATTGTTATGAAGCTAGCCTCAAGCCTACCTTTATCCGTAATCATTCTTGGGACAATTTTCGGTAGCGGTTTGTCTACTGCGTTCGGTAACGAAGGACCGTATGATCCTTTAGCTGTCCCTGCCAATTGGAAATCGACTGCAATCAATCTAACGGTAAAAGACGACTCGAGAACTCGAGATATTCCCGTACGCATTTACTTACCTGCAAAGAAGACTTCAGCACCTGTGGTTCTCTTCAGTCACGGCTTGGGAGGCACTCGTCAAGGAAATCCGTATCTCGGCGAGCACTGGTCTGGCCGCGGCTATGTCGTTGTGTTCATGCAGCACATTGGGAGTGACGAATCTGTTTGGAAAGATGCACCAATTCTCCAGCGAATGGCTGCGATGAAGCAAGCTGCGAATTTGCAGAACACATTAAATCGATTTAAAGATGTTACATCAGTAATCGATCAACTAGAGCGGTGGAATACTTCTAAAGAATCCGAATTGAATGGAAGAATGGATCTCAGCCGAGTTGGAATGTCTGGTCATTCTTTCGGAGCCGTGACCACTCAAGGCGTTAGCGGGCAACGAACTCGGACAGGTAGCGCGCAATTTACGGACGCTCGTATCAAAGCTGCTGTGATCATGAGCCCCAATAGTCCCAAGAACGGTGGCGAGCCGACAAAGCTATTTGGAGGTGTCTCCATTCCTTGGATGCTCATGACTGGAAGCCGAGATATCGCCGCTGTTGGAGATGCGGATGTCGAGTCACGACTTGCTGTTTTTCCTGGGCTACCGGCGGGGAATAAATACCAACTAGTTCTTGACGAAGGCGAGCACGAGGCCTTCAGCGATCATGCTCTACCTGGAAATAAGAGCAAGAGGAATCCGAATCATCATCGCGTGATTCTTGCCTTGAGCACCGCGTTTTGGGATGCTTACTTGCAAGATGTTGATCTGGCGAAGACGTGGATTGACGGATCCGGGCCTTCGCAAGTTCTTGAAAAAGCAGATCGCTGGAATAAAAAGTAGCCGATTCAAGAAATTTATTGGATAAAACTGCTCGTTTGACGATTGAACGTTCTCGTACTCGCTGAACATGTCGAACTTGGGCGTATCGATCGTTTGGCTACTCTCCATCGATATAGATTGCAAATTCTGTTGGGCTAAGGTAGTCTAACTCTCCCTGCCTTAACGTTTGAGTCAAACTCTCTCCTTCTATCATTCGCACTTGCCCGACGCTGAGTGATTAATTCAATAGCCCACCCATTAGATCGGTATAAGACGTAATGAAAACCTTCCTGTTTTTGTTGTCGATGGTGGTATCTGGTGTCGCATTGGGGGCTGATACGACAAAGCCTTCGAAGCCTAATGTGGTTGTAATCTTGAGCGACGATCTCGGTTGGGGAAGCGTGGGATGCTACGGAGCAAATCCGGAGCTTGTGAAGACTCCCAATATTGATCGACTTGCCAAGGAGGGAAGGCGATTTACGGATGCGAACACGACTTCTTCGGTATGCTCGCCGACGCGTTACGCTTTGTTGACGGGGCGTTACTGTTGGCGGACTTCACTACAAAGCGAAGTGCTTGGGACCACATCTCCTCTTCACATCGAAACGTCACGTTTGACTATCGCTTCGATGCTAAAGTCACATGGATACAACTGTGCAGCGGTCGGCAAATGGCATCTTGGATATGGGACAGCAGAACGTTGCGACTTTACCAAGGAACTAAAACCAGGTCCGCTCGAAATCGGCTTTGACTACCATTTTGGCGTTCCAGCAAATCATGGCGATGTCAGCGGCGTTTATGTCGAGAACCACTGGGTCTACGGGCTGAACAAAGAAAGTCCAAGCTCTCCAAGTCCATCCTACGTGACGATGGGGCAACAAAAGGGACAGGACGTAAAAGCTTTCGACATTAATGCACCGAAGCGAATTGACGATGAAGTCATGGAGACGCTCACGAGCAAGATGGTTGGATGGATTCAACAGCAGAAAGCCGACAAGCCATTCTTCGTTTACTTTACTCCTGTCGCTGTCCACAATCCGATCACACCTTCCAAAGAAACCGCAGGCAAGAGTAAAGGCGGTCCCTTTTGCGACTTCATTCGCGATCTTGATATCAGCGTAGGCCGCGTTTTGGATGCTTTAGATAAGCACGGGCTCGCAGAGAACACGCTTGTGATTTTTACCAGCGATAACGGGGGCGTTAACAAGCCAACCGGTGATACGCCTCAGAACTTAGCCCGGAACGCTGGTCTAAAGCCCGTTGGACCTTTTCGAGGAGGCAAGCACGATGTGTGGGAAGGTGGATTCCGAGTTCCCTATCTCGTACGATGGCCGAGACGAGTTCCTGCAGGAACCGTATGCGATGAGACAGTCAGCATCGTGGATACGCTTGCAAGTATCGCAAAGATCACCGATGCAAACCTCCCTATCCCCAACGAAGGCGCAGAGGATAGTTTCGACATTTCAAAAGCATGGATGAACGAGAAGTACGAAGGAGCTCTTCGCCCGGATCTCATCGTGCACAGCGCGGATGGCAACTTCGCAATCCGTCAAGGCGATTGGAAATGGATCGAGGGAGTCCCAGCGGATGATGTTCGACCCGCTTCCAAAAAAGCTCGCGCTAATCAGATGACCCGTATGCTCTACAACTTGAAACAAGATATCTCGGAGACGAACGATTTATCGGCAAATAATCTCAGTGAAGTGAATCGACTCGAAGCTCTCTTGGTTCGTTATCGCAATGGCGGGTACAGTCGCGAGATGCCTCCGATTGTCGTCGCTGCGAAACCGATCATCACTGACCTTCAACCATTGGTGAATCCAAAAGCACTAGATTTAACAAGCTTTAAAGGAAACAACTGGAGTGAACGCGATGGTGCCATGTTTGGCAAAGCGGACGCGAAGGGGAGCCCTCTTACCGGACCTATCAAAATCGATAATGGTTCAATCGATTTTCAGATATTGTTAGGCGATGCCGACCGACACTCGCTACGCATACAAACTGCCGAGCAAGGACGCAGTTTTCGCATAGTCATATCTCGAGGTCAGATTGAAATTGCTAAGAATCCTGATGCGAAAAAACCAAATGATGCAGGAGTCGAGGAATCGACACTTGTTATATTAGGCAAGAAACGAGTAAAGTTCGACTCGAATCAATGGCAAACAGTCCGACTGACCTTTCAAGACGATGAGTTGGTTGTTGATTTTGCAGGAAGTGAAACCAAAGCGAAACACGCAATCATTGCCGAGCGAAAAACACAAGCAAACTTTATCGCGTTTGACGGAGTGGTAGTCATCAAAAAGGCAATTGTTTCAGTCCCATGATAAACTTTCGACAAACTTGCTTTGCAATTCTTATCGCATTGCAAACGTTATTCCTAGTTTCCGCCGAAACGCGTTCATGGGCTACATCTGTCGATTCGTTCCTTAAACAGAATTGTCATAGCTGCCACAATGCTGAAGTAACCGAAGCAAATTTAAACTTAGCAAATCTAAAATTAGATCCTACAAATCGCGATAACTTTGCAATTTGGAAACGAGTGATAGAAAGAGTTGCCAACGGAGAGATGCCGCCCAAGGAAGAGCCGCGGCCTTCCAAAGCAGATGTCGATCAATTCGTTGCAGAACTTGAAAAACCCCTTCTCGCTGCGGATCAGTCCGATATCGCCATGAACGGACGCGTGCGTAGTCGCAGACTCACGCGAGTCGAATATGAACACACGCTTCATGATTTGCTAGGCATCGATATTCCTTTGAAAGATTTGTTACCTGAGGACCCGTCTTCGCTTGGTTTCGAGACGGTCGCATCTGGACAGCAGTTGTCTCACTACCAATTAACACGCTACTTGGACGTGGCCGATATAGCCCTTGAAGAGGCATTTGAACGTGCCAGCGATGGCGATCGCGAGTACCGATTGCAACTCACTCCCGAGCAGCTAACCAAGGGGGAAGGCAAAGGTAATTATCGAGGCCCCGAGTTTCGCAATGGTGAAAGTATTTCGTGGCCTATCGGAACACAGTTTTATGGGAGAATGACATCGATTGAAATTCCTGACGACGGCTGGTATCGCGTGACTCTGCGAAACGTGCGAGCAATTAACTCTGGAGAAGATGGTGCTGTTTGGGGTACCCTTCGTTCGGGTGTCTGCTATTCCAACGCACCGTTACTGTACATGGTTGGGTTGGTCGAAGCGACAACCACGCCTCGCGATATTGTTTACGAAGCTTGGATTCAAGAAGATCATATTCTTGAGCTAAAGCCAAACGATGGAGCGCTGAAACGTACTAAGACAGGACTTAATGGCGGCACTGTTTCTTACAAGGATAGGGATATTGAAAAAGAAGGAGTATCTGGGATCGCGCATCAAGGAGTTGATATAGAACGCATCTACCCGATCGCAGATCACACAGAGATAAGCCGAAACCTTTTCGGTGACGTAGACCAACAATTTATCAAAGCAGATCCCACTCAAGCTTTAGATACGTTGGTCGCGGGTTTTGCTAGTAAGGCCTTTCGTCGACCTTTGGATTCAGCACAGCTTGCACCCTATCGCGAAATCGGACAAAAAGCATTGTCCGATGGCGAGTCGTTCACCGAAGCACTTCGATGCAGCTACCTCGCGATACTGTGTTCCCCACGTTTCCTAACGTTTATTGAGTCTCCAGGTGTGTTGGACGCTTATGCTGTTGCTTCGCGATTAAGCTACGCTCTTTGGGTTAGTATGCCCGATGAGGAGCTGATTCAACTAGCCAAAGATAACTCCCTCGTGAATCCAAGGATACTCGCTAAACAAATTGAACGCATGATAGACGATCCGAAGTCGAATCGTTTTGTTCGTAGCTACAGCGATCAATGGTTGAAGCTAAACCAAATTGATTTTACATCGCCAGATCCAAGACAATTTCGTGATTTTGATCCGGTCGTTCAAGAATCAATGGTGTTGGAGACCAGAGCTTACATCAAAGAACTGATTCGAGAAAATCTGAGCATCGATCATTTGATTGATTCCGAGTTTGCATTTCTCAATGGTCGACTCGCCAGACACTATCAGGCCGATGTGTCACTGGTATCCGGAGAAGGTATTCAAAAGGTTCAGTTATCTCAATCTTCAAGGCAAGTGCGTGGCGGCTTGATCTCGCAAGCGGCCATTCTAAAAGTCACCGCCGATGGTACGAGTACTTCGCCAGTTGTTCGAGGCGTATTCATCAACGAGCGAATACTTGGCGTGCAGATCCCGCCTCCGCCGCCTGGTATTCCGGCTATCGAACCGGACATTCGAGGTGCAACATCCATTCGTGAGCAGCTTGATAAGCATCGCTCGAACCCTTCGTGTGCGTCTTGCCATATGACGATTGATCCTCCCGGGTTTGCTTTAGAAAGTTTTGATCCGGTTGGTAGATGGCGGACGAATTATGGCATCGATGGAAAAGGGGTGACTGTTAACGCGGAAGGCCGAACACCCGAGGGAGCCGCGTTTGATAACCTTACGCAGTGGAAGAAGATTTACCGCGAGCGCGACGAGCAGTTAGCGAAAGGATTTGCTGAACAATTCTTAACCTATGCGACCGGTGCTCCCATACAATTCAGTGATAAAAAGATTATCCAACAAGTAGTGCAAAAGTCGAAGCTTAAGGATTTCGGCATGCGATCAATTATTTTGGAATCACTCACAAGTGCCATGTTCCTGAACAAGTAAGCCGACCAATCACCTAACCAAGTCCTAACGCGGACCGCTAGCCCTTTCGAGGAACAATACAACATGAAAAAAGTTTACTTTGGATCAAACGCTCGTCTTTCGAGACGCTTCGTACTTCGTGGAACGGGCGTTTGCCTTGGGCTACCAGTACTCGATGCGATGACGCCCGCGTTTGCTTCGGTACCGGAAGACGCGACTGCAAAGCGATTCGTAGGGATAAGCCTTGCCTTAGGACTTCACAATCCGAATCTTGTTCCAGAAACTTCTGGTCGTAATTATAAGCCGTCTCGATACCTAGAATCATTGCAAGACATTCGCGATGAATTTAGTGTCGTATCGGGTGTGTCGCATCCGGGCGTTACCGGCGGTCATACCGCCGAAGGAAGCATTTTTTCGGCTTGTCCCAACCAAAGAGGCATGGCCTCGCGAAATACGATTTCGCTGGACCAGTTGATGGCGAAACAGCTTGGACATGAGACTCGCTTCCCCTCGCTGGTACTCAATACAAATGGCCAAAACAGCCCCTGCTATACCGAGAACGGGGCGATGATTCCAGCTGAAGACAACGCGATTCGTCTTTTCACCAAGCTGTTTGTCGAGGACTCTCCCAAAGAGCAAGCACGACAGGCAGATTTGATCCGTGAAGGACGCAGTGTCATGGACCTAGTTGGTGCCGAGGCGAAATCACTTCAGCGAGAAGTCGGGCCCGGCGACCGAAACAAACTCGATGCCTGGTTTACAAGCGTTCGAGAGCTTGAACAACGACTCGTGGCGAACGAAGAATGGATCAAAAGGCCCAAGCCCAAGGTAAACTTAAAAGTCCCAACCAATATTCCTCGCGACAATGAAGTGGCAGTCGAGCGGATCTTTCTGGACATCATCCACATGGCCTTAGCCACCGACTCGACACGATTCATCACCTTGCACGTAACGGGAAATAATGTCAATGGAATCGAGGGCGTTGACGAGAGTTACCATAACTTGAGCCATCACGGCATGGACGAAGAAAAACTGCGTCAACTAGCCATCGTCGAACAGGGATTCATCGATGAATGGGCTGGGTTTTTGCGACGCCTGAAGAGCGACCATTTGCTGTCAGAAACGATGGTGCTCCTCACTTCCAACCTCGGGAATGCATCGGCGCACGACAACAAGAATATGCCGTGCCTCTTTGCAGGCGGTGGATTTCGTCACGGCCAGCACATTGCATTCGACCAACAAAACAACCACCCGCTTCCGAACTTGTTTTTAAGCGCACTTCATCGATTGGGAATTGAGGATGAGGGATTCGCAACTAGTACGGGCGAAATGAATGGCTTGCAAGCATAATGAGAATGTACATCGCTGCATTGTCGTTTGCTCTGTGGGTAGCTCCAACCGATCTTCGTGGCGATGAACCGAACACGGTTGATTCAGCTACACGACGCGGCCTCGCACGCATAGTGCAAGCTGCGAGCGACTGGCAAAGCCACCAGTCTTGCTTTTCTTGCCATCATCAGACGCTGCCGATGCTGGCTGCCATCGAGGCGGACCGAGCCGGGATACCAGTCGATCGTGAGTGGCTCAAATCCCAAGCAGACACCACACTCGATTATTTCCGAGAACGCGTACACGATATGGATGAAGGCGAACATGTCCCGGGCGGAGCAGCCACGGTGGGCTTTGGATTTTGGGCGCTAAATCTGGATAAAAGAATCCAAGATGAAACCACGACATCGATGGTTACCTACCTCCTCCAAATTCAAGGTTCAGCAAGGCTTCGAGATCCGAAGCAACCGAAAACAGGCCCGGTTCCTTCTGCCAAAAAAAACGATGGCCATTGGCAAGCCTCATGTCGTCGCGCTCCGATGCAAGGGTCGTTAATTGGAGACACGGTCTTGGTTTTGATAGGAATCGAAAAGTATGCGACACCCACCCAACGCGAACAGGTTGACGCGGCTCGGCAGCTTGCCGAGCAATGGCTTACTCAGGTACCGCTTCGTAATCAACAGGACCAACTGTGGCGTCTTTGGGGACTATACCAGCTTGCTGGAGGCAATGAGAGTATCAAGCTCACGACACTCACCTCCATCCTAGCAGCACAACGCGACGACGGTGGTTGGGCCGAGACCAAAGAGCGAGACAGCGACTCGTACTCGACCGGGCAAACACTATTTATGCTTCTCAAGACTGGTGTCGATCATGAGCATCCTTCGATCGTTCGCGCTAGAGATTATCTTCTATCCCGCCAGCACACCGACGGTTCTTGGTTAGCAGAATCTCATGTTTCTTTCAAGGCTCAGCCCTACTTTGATAACGGTGATCCCCACGGTGAGCATCAGTTTCTCTCGACAGCCGCTACCGCTTGGGCAACAGCGGGACTCGCTCAGCTACTACCTGGCCAACCTTTGGTTGATGAAAAGGGCGTTTTTCCTGAGCCGTAGGCAGTAGCCTCGGGTGCTATCTGGCAAATTGTGGCAAAATCGAAACCCGTGGCTAGCGCCATCGGCTCAGGTTTCATCAGCCCTGGGCCAACCGGTGGTTGATGGCAATGTATTGCAGTGAGAAAAAACGTCTCACGGCCAATTCGATTACGCCAGAAGTTTCGAGATAACTTCGCCACCTCCGCCTACCTTAAAAGGCCGACCGTTTGGTGCGAAGTAATCTTTTTTGACGTCCAGCCCAGCGGCTTGGGCGATTGTGGTGTGGAAGTCTGCGACCGAAACGCTATCGTCATCGACAGCGAACCCATCTTTATCCGATGAGCCGTAAACTTGGCCACCTTTGATTCCGGCTCCAGCCAAGACGCACGAGAAAACTCCTGGGTGATGGTCGCGTCCGCCGTTTTCATTGATCTTCGGAGTTCGACCAAACTCCGTGGCCAGCACAACCATAGTTGTCTTGAGTAAGCCTTGCTCCTTCAAATCGGTCAGGAGCATGCTCATTGCCTGGTCAAGGTTTCCAGCGCGGTCGGGAATGTCCGCAAAAATCTGTTGGTGCATATCCCATGGACCAAATTCAACTTCGACAAAGCGAACACCCGCTTTAACCAATCTTCGCGCGAGCAAACATCCCTGGCCGAACTTGTGGTTACCGTAAGCCTCACGAGTCTTTTCGGATTCTTTGGTTATGTCGAAGGCTTCCAGTTCCGAGCTTCCCATTAAGCGAACTGCATCACGATACATTTGGGTGTAGGTCGTGATTTCGTTGCTCGAAAACTTCCGGCGAAAATCGGCATCGATCTTATCAGCCAATGTTAATCGACGTTTGAAATTTTGTTCTGAAAGATAGGCCGGCGAAGCGATGTTCTCTAAGCCCTTCGCGGCATCCGCAATTGGCATTGGGATCAAAGTGGATTCTAAAAAGCCAGCACCTGGATGGTCGTTTGCGTTACCAATAATAACGTTGCCAGGGAGGTCCTTGCTGATCTTCCCGTTGACGTTTAGGAACCACGCACCCAAACCCGGGTGACGAATGCTGTTCAGCTTCTTATAAGCCGTACGCATAAAATACGTTCCCTGCTCGTGGTCACCTGTTTCGGTCGTCATCGATCGAATGACGGCGAGGTCTTCGGATAATGCAGCGAGGCCAGGAAGTGATTTTCCAAACAGGACCCCTGAAGTCTTTGTTTTGATCGCTTCTGTTTCACCTTGAACTTCGCGACCAGGCTTTGGATCGAAGGTATCCAGGTGACTCATCGCACCGCGCATCATCAGCACGATAATCTGTTTCGCGGACGCCCCAAACGCTGGTGCTGCGTTTGCAAGTTGTTCGAGATCAGTCAAAACTTTGACCCCTAGCAGTCCGGCACTTGCCTGTGCAAAGAGTCTTCGACGCGACATCGGATGATCAAGCATTTCAAGCAATTGGCGATTCATAATACGTTAACTTTCGCGATTCTTCGATTTGTGATGCTGACGATTTTTGTTAAGCAACGAGACAACTGAAATACCCGTTGGCTGATGACAACAGCCGAACTATTTATTACTACTGAATGAAGATGAATTCACGAGTATTCAGAAGAGCCCAAATTAGGTTGCCGTATCCAGCCTCGGGACTGACTGAGGTCCTCAACTCGTTCTGCGCTAACTCACGGTCAGTTGCTGACGGAAGGTGTGAAAGGATGGATACAAAAATCACATCAATTGCCTTAGCGCGAGGAGCCTTCATGACGTTGTCGTAAATCACAGAGCCTTTTTCGAGCAGGATGTGAGTGAGTGATCCATTGAACATGGTCAGAATTTGAGGAACTGTAGCGGATGTTCGACCACCTTCGATAGACTCACGATCGCTTTGTCCAAACTGACGCAAGAAGTGGCTCAACGGAACTGGCGTTGGGATTTCGCTAGCTCGAACAAGGAGTTGTCCCTTAAATCCGCAGAGTTTTTGGAGCTCTTTGTTATACGCAGGGAGATTAAATGTGGCCGCAAACTTTTCAGTCACTCGTTCAGCATCGGCTAACTTTGCTTTGCCTAGATCGAGCTCGATAACATCGGCAAGCTCTTTTGCCGTTGGACGTTGATAGGCCCATTGGTTGTAAGCGATAAGGGTTAAAAGCGAATCCCAAAGCTGCTCGGAAGTCATTCGATGGAGGACAGGTGCTTCGAAGTAATAGGGTTCCAACGTCGTCTCGTCGTGGATGACTGCTAGACGTTGGTAAGCTTTGGTCGTCGCGATGATCCGTACGAGCTCTCGAAGATCGAAGTTCAATCGAAGCACTTCATCGGTGAGGTGTTCGAGTAGTTCAGGGTTTGACGGTAGATTTTCGGGGCGGAAGTCGTCAATCGGCTCGACAATTCCGCGTCCCATCATTTTTTTCCACATGCGATTGGCGATGTTGCGAGCGAACTGTCGATCTTCACGACTTGTGACCCAGGCTGCGAACTGTTCGCGGCGATCAGCTCCCTTGGCATTGGAAGGAACATCTCCCCAAAGCACTTTTGGCTTTACCAGCGTGTTTGGCTTTGAGTCATCATAGGCGTAGTCATGAGGCAGCTTCAATTCTCGGTTCGCAAAATTCACGTCGTAGCGATTGGCAACCAAGACGGTTTGAATAGGTGTCTTTAGCTTTCCATCGGGAACTTTTGAGCGAGCTTCCTTTAAAAGTTCGCCCACGGGGTTTGCCGTTTTTTGAAGACCAAGATCAGCTGGTGTTGCCTTGGTTCGAGTCCCCGCTGTGAACGCGGCAAGCTCATAGAACTGCTTTTGAGTCCACGAATCAAATGGATGATCATGGCACTGAGCGCAACCAATTTGTTTTCCTAGAAAGACTCGAACCGTATTGTCGACATAGGGAAGCGGCATACCATCATCACGAAGCTGGAAGCCGACTGCTGGATTTTCCCAGACTTTGCCGGTAGCGGTGAGCATCTCGTGAACCCACTTATCGTACGGTTTGTTTTCGGCAATTTTTTCCTTCACGTATGACATGTAAGGATCCATGACGAGCTGCGCTTGGGGACGCTCGCACAGACGCAAAATATCCGCCCAGTAATTGTAGAAATGACTTACATAGTCGGGACTCTCGAGAAGCGTATCGAGAAGTTCTGCACGTTTGTCTTTTGCCTTGGAAAGAATGAAAGCGGACGCTTCCTCGAGTGTCGGAATCCGCCCACCGATCTCGAGGTAAACGCGACGTAAATACTGCTCGTCCCTGAGAGCTGGCCTAGCCTTAACTTCCTTTTCAGTCCAAGTCTTCTGCAGTATTTGATCAATCTGGTCAGCAGCAGATTCCACTGAAGCCCGCGTTGATCTGTCGATGGGAGCAACCTTGATGACCTCGCCCGTTTTGGGGCGAAGGATACTCGGCGGAAGCTTGACTGGCTGTGGCTTTGCAGCCCCTTTTTTCTGGGCGAAAGTTGGCTGAGGCGAGGAATTCCAACAAATAAACGCAATTAGGGCCAAGAGTAGTGATCGAATGTGCATGCGAATTCTCTTTTGCTGCGAAGCTCGAAATGACATTAGTTTACCATAAGGCTTTTTCGAATGCCTTTCAATGGAAAAGCCTCGTTAATCGCAATTATCGAAGTCTAGAAACTCCGATCGCGAGTCGCGTTAAAGTAGTAGCAATCCGAATTCGCACAAGTACTCAGGATAACCGCTCGGGACCGATTGAATTCCAAGGCGAGAATTATCCAATTCAGAAAATGTTTTCAGATTCGACATGCCGAAAAAAAACAAGAGATAGTCCGACGCGTTATTGCGTCGGTCTACCTCCTGTCTAGATTTGATCTAAGATTCGTTCTAAAGAACGGAATGTAGAAGCTTTAGAATTTAACAACCTTAGCGAGTCGCAACAGATGGCGTTTTCGTACGAGTTGAATCGACATCGAAGCGATCGAGGTTCATAACTTTGTTCCAGGCTGCTACGAAGTCTTCAACAAACTTCCTTTTCGAATCCTTGGCTGCATAAACCTCGGCGATGGCTCGAAGCTGTGAGTTCGACCCAAACACCAGATCGACTCGGCTGCCGGTCCATACGACTTTGTCGGTTTTGCTGTCATGACCTTCGTAAAAGTGTTCACATATCGCGGACGGTTTCCACTGAATGTCCATGTCCAAAAGGTTTACGAAAAAGTCATTCGTCAGAGCTTCCGGTCGCTTGGTGAACAGACCCAGCTGTGGAAACGTTGCATTGGTGTTCAGCACTCGCATACCACCCAGCAGCACCGTCATCTCTGGAGCAGTCAAAGTCAGCAACTGAGCTCGATCGATCAACAGCTCTTCTGCGGGTCTATCGTGCTCCTTTCCAAAGTAATTTCGGAAGCCATCTGTCTTTGGCTTGAGCACGTCAAACGAATCCACGTCGGTTGCCTCTTGCGTCGCGTCAGTTCGCCCCGGTGTGAAGGGAACCTTTACATCGTGACCGGCTGCTTTGGCGGCCGATTCGATTGCAGCGCAACCTCCAAGGACAATCATGTCGGCGAGTGAAACTTTTTTGCCATCGGTTTGCGACTTGTTAAATTCTTGCTGAACTTTTTCAAGCGTTGTCAAGACTTTAGATAGCTCAACAGGATTGTTGACAGCCCAATCTTTTTGGGGAGCAAGCCGAATACGCGCGCCATTAGCACCGCCGCGCTTATCGGAATTTCGGAAAGTTGAAGCCGATGCCCAAGCAGTCGAAACCAATTGTGAAACGGAGAGTCCTGACGAGAGCACTTTTTGCTTTAGTGAAGCGACGTCTCGATCGTTGATTAGCGGATGATCGACGACTGGAACAGGATCTTGCCACAGTTGAGCCTCAGGGACCAATGGGCCAAGGCATCGCGAATGTGGGCCCATGTCGCGGTGAGTCAACTTGTACCAAGCCTTAGCGAATGCCACTTCGAATTCCTTAGGATTTTCATGGAATCGCTTGGAGATCGGCCCATAGATCGGATCCAACTTCAATGCCATATCCGTGGTGAACATCATCGGTGCGTGCGTCTTCGCGTCATCATGCGCATCGGGAACTGTACCTTTGGCACCAGCATTCTTTGGAGTCCATTGCCATGCACCACCTTGGCCTTTTACAAGCTCCCAATCGTAACCAAAGAGGTTGTCAAAATATCCGTTGGACCAAACCGTTGGAGTCGAAGTCCAAGCTCCTTCTAATCCGCTCGTGATCGTGTCACTTCCGTTCCCTTTTCCAAATGAATTTTTCCAGCCAAGACCTTGCTCTTGGATGCTGGCTCCCTCCGGTTCTGCGCCGATAAACTTGCTCGCATCGGCAGCACCGTGTGCTTTGCCAAAAGTGTGCCCGCCAGCGATCAACGCGATTGTTTCCTCGTCGTTCATTGCCATGCGAGCAAACGTTTCGCGGATATCTTTTGCGGATGCCAGTGGGTCGGGCTTGCCGTTGGGACCTTGGGGGTTCACATAGATCAAGCCCATCTGAACTGCTGCAAGAGGACTCTCCAGTTGGCGATTATCTGCGTATCGCTTATCACCAAGCCACACACTTTCTGGGCCCCAGTAGATGTCTTCTTGAGGCTCCCACACATCCGCTCGTCCTCCAGCGAAGCCAAACGTTTTAAATCCCATCGACTCGAGTGCTACGTTGCCAGTCAAAACCATAAGATCGGCCCAAGAAATCTTGTCTCCATACTTTTGCTTGATCGGCCAAAGCAGACGACGTGCTTTGTCGAGGTTTGCATTGTCCGGCCAACTGTTGAGTGGTGCGAAGCGTTGCGTACCATACGACGCACCACCGCGACCATCCGCAATGCGATAAGTTCCCGCGCTGTGCCAAGCCATGCGAATGAACAGCGGACCATAGTGACCGTAATCGGCAGGCCACCAATCTTGTGAAGTCGTCATGAGTACTTCCAAGTCCTTCTTCAATGCTTTGAGATCAAGCTTCTTGAACTCGTCGGCGTAATTGAAGGACTCGCCCATCGGATTCCCCTTTGGCGAGTTTTGATGAAGCACCTGAAGGTTCAGTTGATTAGGCCACCAATCGCGATTGGCCATGCCACCAGCTGCAGTCATTCTTTCCGATGCTGGTCGTTGAGCCCCTCCAATTACCGGGCACTGACTCAGGCCCTCCTGGCTTTTCGCCCCTTGAAGCTCGACTGAATACTTTTCCGGTGGATTCTGAGTCTTTCCTGTCGAAGCCGGAGGCTCTGCAAAGGAAAACGATGAAGCAAGGCTCATTACCGCCGCAGCAGTAAGACTACGAGTGGAATTCATAATCTGTTCTTTCTGGGAGAGAGGGATTCATTTCCGCAAAGCTTTTCAACCTTCAGCGAAACTCAAACACTATTAGCAGCATAGCACAAGGAAAAGTATTGCAGGAAAAACCAATGCGTCCAATGCATTATCAGCATATATTTGATGCGTCACATGCGTTACCAGAATAACCGTAAGAAAACTACTCGAAGAAGACTCCAACGATGGAAATCGACTTGTGTGGTACGATGAGTGCGAGAGGCCCGGGTAGTATCGTCACGAAGATGTCTGCAAGCAATCGAATACTTCTGTGATCGGGCCGATTCATCGCGGCTATTGCTAGGATGCTCAGAGCGATCGACGTAAGTATCAACCCTAAACTGACGATGATAGAAGCGGCGATCAGTGCGCAAGCCCCGCAAATCATCGCCGAGATAGCGCCAGCACGTGGTCCAAATCGAGGCGTAATTCCACGCACACCCGTTCGTTGATCTGATTCAACATCGGGTATGTCACAAAGAATCGTGTTTGCCAAAACGATCAACGCGACTGTCAGCACAGCCCACGCGAAGGAAGGGTGAAACGAAGGTTGACTTGCGAACGGAAGGGTAGCAGTTGCAGTAGTCCAAGCGGCTGTCGTCAACACGTTTTTGGGAACGTATCTTTTCAGCGGTACATATCCACCCGCGATCAGAGCCAATACGCTACAGACTTGAAATCGCCACCAAGTGGTAGAGGCAATTACTCCTGCTGTGAGCGAAGCAAGAACGACACAAATCAAAACGATGCGTCGAAGTGTTTTTGAGTCGCTATCACAATGGTCGATCAGGCGGTCCAATCCATACGCAGCCATGGTTCCCGAGGCGATCAATATCAACCCTAGTCCCGTGACTTCTCGTCCTCCCAACGCTATAGAAAGGGAAACCGACGCAGCAGCGGGAAGCAACATTCCGATTAGCAAAGCACGACCAATCGCTAGTTGAAACCCACACCGCGATGGTTCAAGCTTGCATCGATTTTCGAGACTTTGATTATGCATATCTCAATCTTTTTAGACGATCGAACTCTTAGAAGCTAGCGATACTTCCGGAGATGAAACAACAGGTGGTCATCTTGTCGCAGCCATAGCCATTGTTTTTCTAAAGACATATAAAAATAAATAGAGAGACTGAGTAATTTGCAAGTCTTTCGGTGGCGACAATTCATCTAGGAGCTATCACGAATGGATCCCACATTCCTACCGACTTCTGGGGACGGATCTGAAAATCGATCTAGACATCGATCTAAACAAGGAGAAGCTCGGTTGCCACCGGGGCCGCGTAGTTCTTGGCGACCAACTCTTCAGTTAATCCAAAATCCTCGAAAAGCTCTCGAAACGTGGGCTAATGAGTATGGTGATCCTTTTCTATTGAATGCTCTCAACGGTCCAGTTGTTGTCACGGGACGCGAGGATCTTCTTCGCATCATTCACGGGCAGGATCCGTCGATTTACGCTCCCTTTGCGACCTCGACAATCATTCCATTGATGGGGAGTGGGTCGATGCTAGTTTTAGAAGGCGAGCCTCACCGATTTGAACGCCGACTCATGATCCCTATGTTCCATGGTGATCGGATGAAGGCATATGGGGCGAGCATACAGCAATGCGCCATCGAACAATTCGAGGCGCACCGAATCCAAGGTAGCATTTTCACTCTGGATTTGATGACGGCCATTTCACTTGAAGTCATCGTTAGAACCATCTTTGGCGGAAGCGATCGCGAGATTGTACGGCAACTGATGGAAGCAAGCCGGAAGGTCGTCGCGAGCAGCTCACCATTGCTGTTCTTCTCGAAAAAGACACATTTTTCATTTTTGGGATTTAGTCCCTGGGATCAGTGGCAGAAGGCTAAGACCAATCTGTTCTTGCTGCTGGATAAAGTCATTGAACAAAGACAACAGGGCAATAATCAGAGCGATGATATCTTGTCTTTGCTTTGCGGAGCGACTTACGAAGATGGCCAAGCAATTACTCGCGAGCACATTTATTCGGAACTGATGACGTTCCTATTTGCTGGGCATGAGACCACGGCTCTTTCATTGACTTGGGCAATCTACCATCTTCATAAAAACACCGATTCACTTGGTACTTTAAGGGACGAGCTTGACTCAATGGCTGACAACAGTCCCACAAGCATGTCGGCGGCTCCTTACCTCAAAGCAACCATTCAAGAGACCCTTCGAATACACCCGATCATAACAGAAACGCTTCGCAAGTTGAAATCGCCTTTGGAGTTGGGGGGCTATTTCCTGCCTGCCGGTATGGGGATAGCGCCGGCAACCGTGCTTGCCCATCATAACCCAAACACTTACAGCGAGCCCGAGAGTTTTCGTCCTGAACGATTTATCGAACGCAGCTACTCTCCCTTCGAATACATGCCATTTGGAGGTGGCCATCGAAGATGCATTGGAGCCGCTTTTGCTTCCTACGAAATGGCGATTGTGCTCGGAACAATTCTCAAGCGTTATGAGGTTGAGTTGATCGACACTACGCCAGTTGTTCCAAGACGTCGCAATGTTACCATCGGCCCATCAAGTGGCGTCCCAATTCGATTCGTTTCAGCTCGCTAAACCATTCGACGCTTCGGGGGGGATACCACTAACAGAGCATTGCGAAGAGCTGATTTTTCCTCGCGACCAAAGAGTTCTTTCGACGAGTACTCGAAGCAAAGTTTCAAGTTGATGTTGAGCATCAATCGACTCGAGTGCTCCGATGGCTCGCGCGATGGCTTCCAAAGTGCAAAGATTTTGGTCATCTCGTTGCGTTCTTAAGCGATACTCCGACGGCGGGCCGGGGCTAAGCTTTACATGCTGGATACCTTCAAGCGAAGGTTCGCGACGGACGAATCGTGTTGTTTGTGGCCAACTTCCATCGGGGACAATCAAGTTTACGGGCGACTTAATCTGGGACACAAACTCCGGATTCAGCTCAACTGCGATCGGACTTGGGTAGAGCAATAAAGACGTTCTGTCGGGGGCGACCAAACCATTGGTAGCCATTCGCTCATTTTTGCGACCACGAATTCTTAACTCGCTATTGGTCAGAGCTTTGGTAGCCAATCTGGCCGTATTCGTCGTCAGTACCTCTTCGTTGGTGTGCATGAGAACAATGATTCGAGTCCTCAAAGCGATCTGCGGAATCCACGAGCAGAAGCAAAGCGGCTTGCGAATTTCGCAGCCAGGGCATCGATGCGGAGCCAATAACAGTTTCATAAACGTGGTCAGGAAAACAAAATTTCTCGAAATCTATACGTATTTTCTGTCATGATCTTAGCGGCTTCGCTAAGAAACTGGCAGATGTATTACAGGTAGGTTTTAAATGGACGACAATACGCGACAAGCAATGCGGCAATGGACACTGGCTCAGCCTGTGGTCTCGGCTTACGTCACGTCTGTCGTGCGGGACTTCCGAGATCGCGACGATGTGCTTCAGGAAGTCGCCATCGCTGTCATTGAGTCTTTTCCGACGTACGATCCGAGCCGTCCTTTTAACGGATGGGCGATTGGAGTTGCAAGAAATAAGATTGGAACCTATTTGCGAGAACGCCGCCGAAGTCGGCTAGTGTTTGATGACGAGACCGTTGAATTATTGGCTACAGCATTTGAAAAGATATCGCCGGAGCGAGTCCAGCAATTGGATTACCTGCATGATTGCATGGGAACGCTGGAAGGGCGTGCTAGGAAGTTATGCGAACTTCGATACGAGAGTGACCTGAAGCCAGCGATGATCGCAGGACTCGTCGGTATGACCGCCAATACGGTCGCTAAATCGCTTCAGCGCATTCGCGAGCAGTTGCGAAGCTGCGTCGAACGCAAAGCGGCTCTAGACGGAGCGAGACGATGAAACGCAATCCGATCAAGTTCAACTATGCGTACTTCGACGGGTACTTCGACGAAGTGCTTAGCGACAAGGAGCAGGACGCGCTCAATGCTTGGATTAAGGCTGACATCGATCACGCCAGACAGTTTGCGGAAGCAACGATGCTTCACGATCGTATGAGGGCGGCTCTCGTTGATCTTGGCAAAGAGCAAAGCGAAATCGAAGCCGATCGCGTGAGCCCGGTTTCTTGGAGTCAATCAGAGCGTTCCATTGGATTCTCACTTCCACTTTTGGGTACGGCAGCCTCGATAGCCATTTTGTGTCTCGGAGTACTCTGGCTGACTTTGGGACAAGCAACTGCGTCTGCCGCATCTCGAGAGCTCGATCGAATCATCATGCAAAACGTTCGGTCTGCAGATCGAACTTATAAAATCTTCGTTGAACAAACGGTTACACCAAAGCGAAACGGTATGCGATGGCCGACCCAGGAAGAAAGACGTCCTCCGAAGCCTTCCCTGGACGGTGCGACACTGCATGTCGGAGAAAACAATCGATTTGTACTCATTCGCAAAACTGAAAGCGGTACATCTTTCATTACAGGAAGCGATGGCGAATTGAGTTGGGCGGTCAATCCCATGGGGCCTGTTCGCGTAAGTACCGATCTCAACCGATTCAATCGAGATCTACCCGGCCATGAAAGTTCGCTTTCTCTTACTAACATCCATGATGGTCTGGCAAGTCTGCGTCGGGCTTATGACGTCCAGCTTTCGAGTCTTGGACCCGAAGAGTTTGAAGCCCAAGTGGGCGAATCCTATCGACTGCTGACGGCGGTGAAAAAGCCTAACGAACGTGGGCCTCAACGCGTTGAGATCGCTTACGAATCGAATACTGGCAGAATTCAAAACATGCGTTTTGTTCATATGCCTTATGGGCCTGATCGTTTGGATTTGCGAATGGTTCTTGTCGAGGAGAATCCGTTGCCGCCAAAGTTTTTTGACCACAGTATCCATCATGCTTCTGATCGACCTATTGAAAAAGAGTAATAACTTATGCGATTTTGTTTAATGTTGACTTTACTAACAGCGACAGCCTCGTCCGCGACTTGGGCTCAAGCTCCAGCAGGCGGGAAGATTCGCAAGCCTCAGATGAGCGACACGATCAAGGCAAACATATACGCAGATAACTCGTTCATTCTTTACATCAACGACGAGTTGGTTGCTGTCGACTCGATTTCATTTATTCCTCACAACGTCATCTCGGTTGATCTCTTGCCTAGTTATCCCATGACTATCGCTGTGATGGCCAAGGATAACGCTGATTTGATAACAGGAATGGAGTACGCAAACACGAACATCGGTGATGCTGGATTTATTCTCAAGTTTAGTGATGGGACCGTGACCAACAGCGATTGGAAGGCAAAGAAGCTTTCATGGGGTCCTGTCAATCGCGATACCAAAAACCCTCGAGTGGAAAGCATTCCTGTACCGGAAGGATGGTTCCGTGTCGACTTTGACGATAGTACTTGGAGTCGCGCCAAAGAATACTCAGAAGAGGAAGTCGGTCCCAAGCAGCCGTATTTCGACAACGATTTTCAAGGCGCCAAGTTTATTTGGTCTGATGACATTGCGATCGACAATACAGTCTTGTTTCGTACCGTGGTAAAAACGCCACCGGATGGTAAGCAGCGTGCGGACTTTAGGAACCTCAATAACGTCGTTCCTGATAATCCACCTCGGAACGGTCCCGGCGGACGACAACCAAGAGGTAATGGAGCAAAGAAACAATGATTACTGCATTTTGCAAAGCGTTTTCTTTCGCCAGCGTATTGCTGCTACAAAACGTCGCGTTTGCAGCCGACAAACCGAACATTATTTTCATGCTCTCCGATGACCAAGGTTGGAGCGGCCTTTCGGTCCCGATGCACCCAGACGTGCCGGGTTCAAAGGGAGACATTTTTTACACGCCGAATATAGAAAGACTGGCTTCGCAAGGAATGCGGTTCTCGTCAGCCTACGCGCCGGCTCCAGTTTGTTCCCCAACCCGAATCAGTTTGCAAACGGGTAAGAGCCCCGCTCAACTGCACTGGACCAAGGCTGCACCACCGGAGTATGGGCGAAGAATGATCGAACCTCGAATCATCAAAAATATTTCATCGGACGAAGTTACGATCGGGGAATTGCTGAAGAGTGCTGGTTACGCGACGGCTCATTATGGCAAGTGGCATATTGCAGGTGGTGGTCCCGGCATGCACGGCTATGACGAGCATGATGGGGACACGGGCAATGAGAATGCTTACAAGTTCGTCGATCCAAATCCTGTCGATATTTTTGGTATGGCTGATCGCGCTGCGAAGTTCATGGAAAAGAGTTCAAAAGCTAACAAACCTTTCTACATTCAGCTTTCTTGGAACGCACTCCATGCATCTGAGAACGCGATGAAAGCAACTCTCGCGAAGTATCAGAAACTGAACAATCCAAAACAGATTTCAACTGCCGCGATTACGGAGGATCTTGATTCGGGCGTTGGTAAAGTCATGGAGGCTGTCGAGCGATTGGGGCTGAGCGAGAATACATATGTCATCTACATGTCTGATAACGGCGGTGGAGGAGGTCGACGGGGCGGGCTCAATGGAGGCAAAGGTTCTGTTTGGGAAGGCGGTATAAGGATTCCTTTGATTATTCGCGGTCCAGGCGTGGCAGCGAACTCTTGGTGCCATACACCGGTCGTTGGATATGATCTGCTACCAACTTTCTGCGAGTTGGCAGGCGTACCGAAAAGCTCGGTGCCAAAATCTATGGAAGGAGGAAGCATTCGTAGTTTGCTTCACGACCAAGGCAAGGGGACGGTAAAAAGAACCCGCGAAGAACTTGTCTTTCATTTTCCTCACTATCAATCCGACGACGGACCGTCCTCGTCAATTCGTCTCGGCGATATGAAGCTGATCTACTTCTACGAAACTGATCGCGTCGCGCTCTTCGATCTTTCAAAGGATCTCAGCGAGCGAAACGATTTGTCTTCCCAGAGTCCCAAAGAAGTCAAGTTGCTTCGTGATAAACTGAAGGCCTATCTTGCCGCTGTTGACGCACAACTTCCAACACTCAATCCCCAATACGATCCGTCAAAACCCATTGCACCACGAAAAGAACCTCCTGGTCGCGGTGGCAAAAAAGGAATGGAAAAGAAATCATGAAGCTTGCTATTCAATGCGTGATTGTCAAAATTTTGTTGGTCGTATCTCCTGTCTTAACGATAGCACACGAGGGGCACGATCATTCGTCACAAACACGTTCAACACGAATCTGGACGTTTAAGGATATGAGTCCTCCCGTTCACGGAGCGTTTGTTTCGTCGGTCGATGGGAAAGTACAAATTCGACGAGAGGATGGTGTCGTAGTTCCAATAGATATTGCGAAAATCGTCGAAACAGACCAACAATGGATCGATCAAAAAGTCAAAAGGATTCGAGAATTGAACGACAAAAAACTCAGTTCCATTCGCCTAGTACAAACCGCTGCACCGAAGTCGAATAGTCGACCTGGAATTGCAGCGACTTTCGAGCCCTTTGCAAAACTGAATGCGATCAAATATCGACAAGATAATGATTTCTTCTATGTCGAGTCGAATGGGATTCCTGACCACAGGATGATGGTGGGTATTACGGCTTGGCAACAGCAAGTTCCAATCCCACAGTCCTATTTCGGCGATAATTCTTGGCGTATTCCGCTATTTCCAACCGTTGCGAAGAATCCAATGTCGGCCAAGTCGAATTTCTTCCGAGGGGCGATTGCGCTCGCAGCCAATGGTGTTCCAATTTTTAATCCTATTAAGAATGACGAAAGAACAGATACGCTGCTTGCGGGAGAACTCGATGAATTTGGAGGGCATTGCGGCCGCGGCGATGATTATCACTATCACATTGCACCAACGCATCTCCAAGAAGCGGTGGGAACCGGTACGCCGATCGCTTATGCGTTAGATGGTTACCCAATTTATGGATACACCGAACCGGACGGGAAAGCGGTAAAAGGGCTAGATGCATTCAACGGTCACGAGACGCCGGAGCTTGGATACCATTACCACGCGACAAAGACCTACCCCTACCTCAATGGAGGTTTTCATGGTGAAGTGGTCGAGCGAGGCGGACAGGTCGATCCGCAACCACGAGCAAGCTCGGTTCGCCAAGCATTGCCACCACTTCGAGGTGCTAAGATCGTCGGCTTCGACCAGCCAAAGCCTGATAGTTACAAGTTGACTTATGACATGCAAGGCAAAAAAGGGACCGTTAGCTACTCATTGGCAAAAGACGGTTCGGCTGAATTTACTTACGTGGAGCCCAACGGAAGATCTCGGACTGAAAACTACGCTGCGAATCGCCGTGGCGGAGGAGGCGGAGGCCGAGGAAACGCAGGCGGAGGTCCAGGTCCAGGCGGAAGGAATGGCGGTAATGATGGTCCACCGCCACGCAACGACCAACGTCCTCCTCAGCGCGACAGACAACCACCCGCAAACAATCCAATGAAAGAGAGTTCGCTCGAGCCAACGAGCAACAATCAATCAAAAGGGCTTGTAGTATCAAGCCCAGCCTTTGAAGCGAACGGTTTGATTCCGGCCGACTACACGTGCGATGGAGCAAGTGCTTCACCGCCAATCAACTGGAAGGGTGCACCCGAGGGAACGAAATCATTTGCGGTAAGCCTTTGGCATAACGCCCCCGATCAAGTGAAGTCGTATTGGTTGATCTATAACATTCCCGCTGGAGTAAGTCAGCTTCAAAAGAATGACAAAGCGACTGGAACGATGGGGCTGAATGACAAAAAGAAAGCCGGCTACGATCCAATGTGCTCAAAAGGTCCTGGCATCAAGAAGTATCACATCACCGTCTATGCTTTGTCTTCCGATTTAGATCTCAATCCGAAGAATGCCAATCGAGCTAGTCTCTTAAAAGCAATTGAAAAAATCACGCTCGCTGAATACACGCTTGACTTTCAATACGAACGAAAACGATAGAAGGACGGGTTACTTGATGAAATTCTCAATTTTCCTGGTTTGGTTGATAATGCTCTCATTCCTTTCCTTGGAAGCCAGCCCGGGATATGCACAATCAACCAGTGATAAGAATAGGGGAAAACAAGGTGGAAGTAAGCTTGGAAACTATACCGAGCCACCACCCGCGAATAATGTCCCCAAGCACCTATTAAATATCATCCTTGGAAGACCAACTGATAGCGCTATCACGATTAGCATCCTGTTTCACCAGACAGCCAAGGCATACATCAAGTATGGGCTAGAATCGGGCAAGTACGAGTTTAAGACCAGCACCACTAAGTTCAAACAGAAAGAAGCGTCTGACATAGTTCTGGAATCTCTTCGAAGGAATTCCCGCTACTATTACAAGTTGTTTTATCAAACTGAAGGAGGTGTTGAATCTTCAAGCGATGAGTTCTCGTTCCACACTCAGAGAGGCGTCGGAGAATCCTTTGTCTTTACCGTCCAGTCTGATTCCCATCTGGATGAGAATACGAGCGGCGAGGTCTACTTGAAAACGCTGCAGAATGCTCTCCAAGCCGAGCCGGATTTCCATTTCGAGCTTGGTGACACCTTCATGACTGGCAAGTATGTTACGCCCGAGATATCTGAACCACAATATCTCGCTCAACGCTATTATCTTGGGACGCTTTGTCATTCAGCTCCTCTGTTTTTTGCGTTGGGAAACCATGACGGAGAATCCGGTAGCAGAGGTTCAACCACTTGGGCAACAAAAACACGCAAAAGTCTCTTTCCAAATCCTGCGCCCAATCGTTTCTATACCGGGAACGATCAACTTGAACCAGAAGTAGGACTGCCCGAGAACTACTATCAATGGAAATGGGGAGATGCTCAGTTCATTGTTTTGGATCCGTTTCGATACACTAAACAACGAGGACGATCTGAAGATAATTGGGCTTGGACGCTTGGTGAAAAACAGTATCGATGGTTAGCTGAATCGCTCGAAAGAGTGGACGCAAAATATCGATTTGTTTTCTTACATCACCTTGTTGGCGGTTCAACCCAAAACAATCGTGGTGGAACTGAAGTCGTTCCTTATTGGGAATGGGGAGGCAAAGGGAGCACGGGTGAGAACGAGTTCAAGATAAAGCGACCAGGCTGGGACGAGCCGATACATGACTTGCTCGTTCGACATGGCGTTTCGATTGTTTTTCACGGGCATGATCATCTATTCATTAAGCAGGAAATGGATGGGATCGTTTACCAATTGGTTCCGCAGCCTGGCCATGTCCGATCTGGCAACACTAATAGTGCGGCGGAATATGGCTATCTCAGCGGTGAAACACAAGGAAGTTCTGGCCACATTCGGGTTCGAGTAGGGAAGGAGTCCGTTCGCGCAGACTATGTTCGGACTTATCTTCCTGCTGCAGAAGACGCGAAACGAAAGAATGGCGAAGTCAGTTTTTCTTATCAGTTGAAGCAATAGAATCTCATCCCTTGGATCTGATACAATCTTCGTTGAGTTCCCGACTCCAACGGTTAAGACGTATTTCACTCGCGCGAGGAAAGCCATGGTCCGATTCATTCGATTGTTTCTATTCGTTTGCCTATCTTCCGGTAATGCAGTGTGTGCCGAGACTAAGCCAACACCGAAGCCTAACATCCTGATTCTTTTAAGTGACGATCATAGCTACCCATTTGTAGGTTGTTTTGGCGACACCAACGTAAAAACCCCGACTCTCGATAAGCTTGCGAGTGAGGGGATGCGGTTTCATCGATACTTCACGTCTTGTCCGCAGTGTGTTCCCTCGCGGGCGGCTCTGATGACAGGGCGGTCACCCGTTGCCGCAAGGATGACTCGTTTTAGCGCTCCACTTCCCGCTGATGAGATCGCGTTTCCGGAACTGCTTCGTTCGCAAGGTAACTATTACACTGGAATTTGTGGCAGAAGTTTTCATCTCGATGGATCGAATCCGAAGGCGGTCCATGACGTTGATTTATTGGAGAAGCTTAATTTAAGAACTTTTAAGGACCGTGTGGACTTCATTCAAGGTGGCGGAGACGCAACTGTTGCCTCGATAGTTGCATCATTTTTGGATGCCAAACCCGATGACAAGCCTTTTTTTATGTGGGCCAACTTCAGCGATCCTCATCATGTGTGGAACGCGCCCTCGGAGTTTCGTCCAGATCCTGCTACGCTCAAAGTTCCCAAGCATCTTCCAGATCTTCCTGGAACTCGTGAACAGTTGGCTGATTACTGTGCGGAAGTAAATCGCTTGGACTCGTCTGTTGCAAACGTACTAAAGATTCTCGCAGATAGAGGAATGTTAGATTCAACGATCATTGTTTTCGCTGGTGATAACGGAATGGCCATGCCTCACGGAAAAGGATCACTTTACGATCCTGGCTCGAATGTGCCTCTGATCGTTCGGGGGCCCGGAATAAAGAAGATTGGGAGCGGAACAAGTCATCTTATCAGCGGAGAAGATATTGCGCCCACGCTCTTGGAGGCCGCAGGAATCAAACCCGGCGCGAAGATGAGCGGAGTAAGCTTCTGGCCTTTACTCGTTGGCGAAGCTTATATGCCTCGTAAGTATGTTTTCGTTGAACGCGGACCGCATGGATCAGGACCGGTCACTCAAGACATTACGAGCAGCACTTACGATTTATCTCGAAGTGTTCGTAGTGACCGATTCAAGTTCATCTATAACTGTACCCCCTGGATTCCGTACTCGCCGGTCGATTCGGCGCGAGGCGCTCTTTGGAACGAAACTACCGCAGCCCATAAGGCAGGCACTTTGGATCCAAGGCTCAGTCAGACTTATTTCAGTTCACCTCGACCAGTGTATGAGCTTTACGATCTAGACTCCGACCCGTCCGAGTTGACTAACTTGGCGGGGCAGGAAAAATTTGCAGAGGTTCAAGATGAACTTCGTTTGGCCTTGATCGAAAAAATGATCGTCGACTTTGACTACCTTCCCCTTCCGGGTAAGTCAGTAATGGGTGCAAATGAAGATAAACCTCGTCAAGGAAAAAAGACGCTAAAAAGGTAAGCTCTCGTTAGTCTGCTTTTTTAAAGCTTTGGTATTCAATCATTCGGAAGTTCACTATCGCCCCAAGCCATATAGGCC
Organism: Planctomycetota bacterium; assembly: GCA_026692865.1. Taxonomy (GTDB): domain Bacteria; phylum Planctomycetota; class Planctomycetia; order Pirellulales; family Pirellulaceae; genus JAIYDQ01. Next base: position 64,380 of record JAPLNI010000057.1, on the reverse strand, counting down.
GGTCCAAGGGCAACCCGAGTGGTTCAAGTATAAGTACTTAGTGCTCTGTCCAGATTAGATTTTTGAGTAACGGAATTCATAAAAATTCCGAAGTTGCTAGAAACAATAGCAAAACACATAGCTTCAGATGTCTTATGACACCTGCTACGAGTCCGAACCGCATCGTTAAATTGTGCCGAAGTACTAGGCTGATAGCGACGTGTGCTGTCTTTGAAACAAGCCTATATCAGCAATCCAAAAAATCAATTTCTTTACCTTACCTGAACGTCTAGCTATACTTGGTTTTGTTAAGTGAAGGTTCTGCGACGCCGTCGTTTAACCAACCAATTTTTGTCGTGTCTGGAGTAATCACTTTGGTTCGGTTCGTAATTTCTACGCTTGCTGTTGTTCTACTTGCTTCGGCCACTCAAGCACAGGTAGGACCTGTGATCTGGACACAACCTGCTCCAGTTGTTTGGAGCCAAAGTGCTCCAGTGATTTGGCAACAACCTGCACCGGTGTTTCTACCAAGCATGGGTTCAACAATTTTGACACCAATAAATGTTTCACCTGTGAATGTTTCGCCGGTGATTGTGTCACAACGACCTCAAATAGTTTCTACGTTTCCAGTAACACGCGTCTATCGCGCACCGATCGTGACTTATCAACCAACGCGACAAGTGATCACTCGTCAGCGTCCAATTATTGGCGGAACTGTATCGCGTTCGCGATACGGTTATCGTCGAGTAGCCTTTTAGCAAGGTTGATTGCTTTTGACCTAAGTGCATGCCGACAATTGTTCGGTTCTAATCAGATTTAATCAGCTGAATGGCGATTGCGTCGTACCACGCCGATTTGTTTACGGATGCCTATTCTCCCGAACTTGCTCTTTATGAGGTTGCGATGCGAATTTTTCTAGGGTCAGCTTTATTGATGTTTGCGGCTCTGCCTCTGTGTGTTGGTTGCGGCGACGCGAGTTACGTGGAGGAGCCAGAAGCAAGCGAAAGAGTTGCTGATGCGGGACCGCCATTAAAGCCTTTCGAGTCTCGAGTGGCAGAAGTCGGCGTCGGCATTAAAGGTCAAAGCCTTCGCGACGAAACCGGTGTTGGGAAAATCATTTCACAGCCGGCGATGACTTTATTCACTACGAAAGAAAAGGTCGCTTTTGAGATATTGATTCCGCAGGCGATGGGGCTTTTCGAAGGCTTCAATGGGCGTAAACCCGAAACGCATGAAGAGTTCATGGAAAAGATCATTAAGGAACAACGGATTGAGCTTCCCAAGCTGCCGACGGGACAAGTTTATCGCTATCATCCAGATGATTTTCAGCTTTGGGTTGAAGCGGCACCTGCAGAGTAATCTCATGTCGAAGTGACAGGCTACGTCTGACACTTGAAATTCTTCATGTATACAAAAAGATAACGCCGGGTTCTAATCCGGCGTTACCGCTTTTTAGCTTGAGGAACAACTTCACTACCAGTTGTACAGTGCTCCGATGGTGATCCCGTGTAGCAAGAGCGAATCGTTCGTTTTGATGTCGCTTGCATCATCGATTCTTGAGAAGTCGTAAGGGATTTGGCCTGGAGCGGTTGCTACTCCTGCCACACCAAGCAGCCGATATGCGCAAGTCGCAGACCATCCGTTAGTGACTCGAACTCGACCGCCAACTTCTCCTTCGCCTAAGAATGCAACATTATTTTCTGTTGTCATGAGATTATAGGCTTGGCCAGCGTAAGAACCGTTTTGCACAGTTGCTGCTGCGGTGCTGTTTCCTGCGAAGGTATCGAATTGGGTGCGGTTGTTAAAGACACCGAACTTCGTACCTGCGTAGAGGCTGAGTCGACTTCCGCAACAGTAGTTGGCAAGTCCACCTAGCTGGAAGCCTACCAAATCATTCACTACGTTGTTTCGATAGAAGAAGTCTGTTCCATTACCAATGATTGCGTCGTCTTGGCTTGTTGCATATTGAAGGTCGTCGCTAAACTGGAACCATCGAACTCCTCCGAACCATGCAAATCGGAGTGGGCTGCACATCGCCCCTACGATGGGTCCGCAAGCGTTGGTTGGACCGGTGCACGGCATTGCACAAGACGGTTGTGCACACTCGTTGCAGCCACCATTTCCACAGGACTGGCAGCCGCCGAACCCATGGCCGTGACCACCATGTCGACCAATTCCCGAGAACCCGCTTCGACCGAATCGCCCGTTGGTCCATCCGCCTGCAACACCGCCCAGCCCGCACCCACCCACACCTGCATACCCCTGACGAGCTGCTCCGCCTAATGCAAACGAGAAGAAGTTTACTTCCACATTTTGGAACTCAGAACCTCTGGTGATTTGATGGGCTTGCGCGTCGTTATACCAAAAGTAAGCGTCGTTCCATGGCATGGTGATGCCGTATGGAGCCGTACCAGCACCAGGAGTGAAGTTGAAAGGAAGATTCGTATACAGCGAGACGCCTGTGGTACCGCCTCCATAAACCGTTCTCGTTTCATCCGATGGAAGAATGCTCCAGTAGCTACCAAGGATCGCATATTGACCACATCCGAAATATCGACCGCCCATCAGCTCGTATCCGCCGGCGGTCTCCATCCTCGCGTCGTGCGTCGTGAGGTAGGGAGGCCGAGAGTTATTGGCGTCGGTGGATAATCTCACGCTGTCATTATCAATCCGCTGGAAAATCAAGGCATTGGCGCCAAAGATCCATGGGCTAACAGCGACCGGTCCTGCCAAATATGGATTTACTCCAAAGCTTTCGCCACAAGAACCATCAGCTGAGCATGTGCTAAAGGAGGATCCATCTTGACCTTGGTGTCCCGCCGATGGAGCCGTTCCATAGTTTCCATAAGCAGAAGCATGCGTCGAAGGGTATTGGTCTATACTCTGCTGGGCTTGTGGAACTGGTTGTATTTGTTGGTTGCTGTAAGTTGATTCATTGAACTGGCTTGAGTTCATCGGGATTGACTGTATTCGCTCCGCTCCAGCATATTGTGTGGCACAGTTGTTTACAGGCGGAAGTGGTGAAGTGTACGACGGCGTAGTCGTCATCGGGCCAGCTTGCATCATTTCTGGTTGCATCGATTGCGTTGGGGCCAAAGTCGGATTGCCAATCGCTTGCGGCTGTCCCATCACGGACATCGGATTGGATAGTCCAACTCCCGGCATTGGAATGTGTTGATGTCCCGCGGCGGCCCCAACGCCGTTAGGCAAGCCCATTCCCTGTTGAGCGACATGAGGGTAGTTACCACCGATTCGAAGTGGCGCGGCTACCTGTCTTATGGGAACTCCGGAGTGTGTCGCGAGTTGTGGTTTTGAATACAACCCATTGCCAGTTGGACTTCCAAAGTATTGGGCCTCGCTGATACCAGCCAATGTGGAGAGCCCAACGCCCAATGCTACGCCAGTCGAAAAGAATCTCTTCACTTTAAACGTCCTTGTATCAAATTCGCGAGCAGTGATCGGCAAAATCCAATGCCATCACGCACATGTGCGAAAAAAGTTTACTCCCGGGAACGCCATTTCCCGACGATTTCAAACTGCCGCCGCTGCATCCTCGCAAAAAGATTGCTCGCACTCGACGTGGGTTGTATCGGAAGCAAAACTAGGAATAAGAACAAGAACCTTGGCCAGCAATCAGATATCCCGACTTTGAAGCTACGACGTCCCGTTTGGGTAAGTTTTAACGAAACGAAGGTCCTCGACATCTTGTAGTACGGGTTCACCATCGGACTTGACGTCTTTTAGTAATGCCACGCGTCGTTGGGCATTCTCTAGCGCCGAGTAGCAAAACCGAAGATGGTTTGTCGCTTGTGAAAACTGCTTTAAGCTATCCTCCAGCGACAACTGCCCGCGTTCAAGCTCGCGGACGATCCCTTCAAGCGACTCGAGCGACTGCTCGAAACTTGTAGGCGATCCATTGTCATTCTGTGAAGCTGATGCCTTCAGATTTTCCGAACTCTTCTTCATGAATATCACCGAATTCTCGATTGAGCCATTTGTCTGAATTTAAATAAGCCTCGTCCTCACAGTCTAACCACAACAAGCAGGACGCCAAGGCAGATTCAGGGATTACAACCGTCATAACTCGTACAATTATATCGTGTTCGCACGGGGGAAGACGTAACGTCTACTTTCGGCTTACCAAATAGCCCTTAAAACGAACTTCATGAACTAGATAACAGATGCGGCAATTTTCGCGAGATCCTACGGATGAGATACATAGGTTGGTTGAATCAATGAACATCGATCCGATAATAATGTTGAATGGGCGAGAGCCAAAAGCGTTCAATGTTACTGGTGCGAAGATATCCGCACTGCAGAAACGTCTGCGTTCAATATCACGATCTCGACGTGAGACACTCGTCAAGCGTTCTGAACAAGTGGAACGAATGTTGAGCGAGCTCGTAACAGAAGTGAGCAACTCATTATCAATTATTGATTTATTCCCGAAATCGACAGAAGCTGATTTGGGCTCAAGTGTTTCTGGTGCTCTTTTCAACTCTTCGTCGTTATTCGCCGACTTACCGAAGGTCAAGCATGAACACGGATATGGGGCCAACCATGACGAGAAGGAGTGCTTATCAAATGTAGAGTTTGATCGTTTGCAATTAACGTCGATAGTAAAAAAACCCTATTCGGTCGACGTGCACGTGCTCCACTCTCAGCTAGATTTCTTGAATCAAGAAATTGAAACCGCGATGTTGCTTCTCGAGAAAACACGGCATAACGAGAGTGACACAAAGGCACAATTAGAAGTACTGCGAGCTCAGCTTTTAGAGGCACGCCACGATACCGTCAAGCTTCGAATTCCGGCCGCTGAATCTGGCCGAGCAGGGACCGGGAGCGACCATCGGCAATCCCGTGCGACTTCAAATTTTGAAATTCCCCAAGGCTCCACATGGGAAGAGCAAAAGCTCGCGCTGCTCCGAGCCTTTGAGATGGAAAGTGAGGCAATCGGTCTGAGCACGATGTCTGCATCGGAGCTCGAATCCCTTTTTGCTACGACTAAGCAGGAAATTGCGGATCGTGATCTGCAAATTCAAGAGCTCAAGGAGATGCTTGACATGCAAAGTCGTGTCACTGCGGATGGCTTTGCGATGGGAGCAAGCGCTGTTAGCCAAATTTTGGATACAGAGCCATTCATCCAAGAGGAACGCGCACGACTAAAGCAATTGCAAGACGAGCTCCAGCAAAAGCTCCGGGATGCTGAAATTGAGATCTCGGTAGAACGAGCCCGTATTGCTCGCGATCGACTTTCACTCCAGAATGCCTCTCAAACATTTGCTGAGGAAAGCTTAGCCGCTTCAGCCACGCTCGAAGCTCAAATATCCAAATCTAATCCTTCGATAGAAAGGAAACTGGTACCGGGAAGTATACCGCGAACCAGACGATGGCTTCAAAGACTCGGCCTTCGAGATGACGAATGATACGATAGCATACCGTTGTTTGAAATGAATTCATTTCAGCGAATTGAAAACAAACGTGAAAGGTAATTCACTGCAGCAACCATATCCATCTAGCTTTGTAACTCGCCCAACCAGAAATCCCGGCGAGGAAAGTCCGCAAAGAAAGCGTGCCTTTTGACGAACGCTTTGGAGTCGGTCTGGTTTCTTTGCGATGGCTTCATCAAGATATCGAATGGCTGAATCGCCAAGGTGATTGGGGAGCGTTGAACTCATGGCGATTAACGGTTGCTTTTTGCAAACAGAGCAAGTTCCACAACGCTTATCGATCACGTCGCCAAAGTACTTTGACAGGACGCGACTCTGGCAAGTCTTCGATGTCGCAAGATCGAAGACTCGTTGGACTCTCAATGCTTCCTGGGATTCACGCTTTTGAAATCGCTTGTAGAGATCTCGTGCGATCGATTTAACTTCGGCAATAGGTTTGAGAAGATTAAAACCATGCATCACTCCACTTGCTCGGACCTCCCACCACCCATTCCTAGCAAAGCGATCAATCATTTCAATGATCGCTCCTCGCTCACAGCGTAATCGCATAATGGCTGGCGTTATCTTCAAGTCATGCCAAATCTTTTTCTTCACAGCCATCGACATAAGTTCTATAACAAATCGTCGCTCAGAAGTAGGTGTGCCTGAGAGGATCGTACTGGAACTCACCAGGGCCTTGAACTCGTAGGAATCATATCGCGACGTTGTCGACTCGATGTAACCGTCCAGTTCCAAATATGTTAGCACTGTACGCACCACAATGTCGCGAACATCCAATTGATACGCAAGACTGTAATAGCTGATGAAAAATATTTTCGGTTGGTGCGCGATAATATCAATAAGGTCGTGGAGGTTTTCAAGCGTCGGAGTGTCACCGCAGGAAAAATTCTCGAGCGTAATACGATCCGGCTCATACAGGAATGTTTCGCATGTTGCAGACAAACCGTCGCGACCTGCTCGACCGATCTCTTGTGCATAGGATTCAAGCGATTTGGAGGGGTTGTAGTGGGATACATGTCGGATGTCGGATTTATCAACTCCCATTCCGAAAGCGATTGTCGCAACCACAATCGCAACCGTTCCATCCATGAATTTTTGCTGAATTGCGGCCCGTTCATCATTTTCCAAGCCAGCATGATAAGCAACGGCTGAGAAGCCTTCGCTTATTAGCCACTGGGCAACATGCTCTGATGTCTTTTGGAATGTGACGTAGACAATTCGCGCTCCATGGGGATCTCTTTTTACGGACTTCAACAACTCCCGATCACGATCTTTTGGTGTGTCGCATCGCAAAAATTGAAGCTCAAGGTTGGGACGGTAAAACGGGGTTCGTACCGAGTCTTTCGGATCAACTTTGAATTGCAATCGGATGTCAGCTTCGACTTCCGGAGTTGCCGTTGCAGTCAATGCCAACACTGAGCTTACGTTCAAGTCGCCGATGATTTGTGCGAGCTTCAAGTAATCGGGACGAAAGGCGTGGCCCCACTCACTAATGCAATGTGCTTCATCGATTGCGAAGAGAGAAATTTGCCAACGCGAAACATCTCTACGAAAGCTTTCGTTAAAGAAGCGTTCAGGAGAGACATATAAAATCTTAGCTTGACCGCTTTCGATCTGCTGGAGCGAATCATTGACCTCTACGTGATTGAGACTTGAGTCGAGTCGAACAGCGGAGATGCCTCGTTTGAGTAATTGATCAACTTGGTCTCTCATCAAAGCCATTAAAGGACTTACTACGATCGTCAGCCCTGGAAGCAACAAAGCGGGTAGCTGATAGCAGAGTGATTTCCCGCCTCCAGTAGGAAAAATCGCAATAGCGTTTCGTCCATTGATGACGGCTTCAATTACTTGCTTTTGTCCAGGGCGAAATTCGGATAGAGAAAAGCGTTCACGAAGGATGGGTTCTAGTTCTTCACACATCGTCAAGCTTGCCGGAGCGTCGTAGGAAATTTCCAAACGGTTTCTCAGTCAATGAACCATCACGAAAAACGGATTTGCCGCGCAGCCAAGTTTCAAAAACTTTTCCCCTTAGCTCAACGCCTTCATAAGGTGTCACTTTGTGGCGATGGTAGAGTTGCTCACCCTTTACGATCCAGGTGGCATCTGGATCAAATGCCACGATATCCGCGTCCATGCCCGGAGCAATGCGACCTTTGGAACCAGACAGCCCTAGTACTTTAGCGGGTGCAGACGCCATGCACTCTGCAAGTCGCGAAATGCCAAAGTCACGAAGCATCGCCGAATGCCAAATCACAGGCAGCATCAATTGCAAAGAAGAAATTCCTCCCCAAGCGGCTGCGAAGTCCTTAGTATCGAGGAACTTCATCTCTGGAGGACAAGGCGAATGATCGGAACCAAGCGTATCAATTTCCCCTAGCTCAAGTCCTTGCCACAAGAGCTCTCGATTGCTGAGTTCGCGAATGGGCGGGCAGCACTTGTAGCGTGGATCATCATCGGGAATGTGCTCGTCGCAAAAATATAAATAATGTGGACAAGTTTCGATAGTGATCGGTAAGCCTTCGATCTTGGCATGATGGATTCGGCTGAGGGCTTCAGCGTTGGCTAGGTGAACGATGTGAACTGCACAGCCTGTCTCGCGGCAAAGCTTGATCATCCATTCGATCGCATCCAGCTCAATCATCTTGCTTCTAGTCGAAGACCACTGGCGATACTGGTGAATGGATTTCGGAGAGACCCAGTCCAAGGGAACAAGTTCGGCATGCACCCACAGCGGCACGCCCCTCGCGGCCAAAGGAGGCATGACCGCTCGAAGTTCACGTTCGGTGATCGCGGGGAACTCATCTAATCCCGAGTCACAAAGAAAAACTTTAACGCCAAGCACGCCAGCATCGACTAAGGCTTCCACTTGTATGGCAATCTCGGATTGCGACAACGGGTTTGTTCCAAGAAGCGTTCCGATCGCTCCACCGTGAAAACCCATGTCAACGTATGGTGCATGATCGTACGACGACTGCTTCTCCTGAAGTGACGCAACGTCGATTGTCACGGGTGAGCTGTTCAGAGGCATATCAACAAGTGTGGTGATTCCGCCAGCTGCTGCTGCTGCTGTCGCAGTCTTTCCTCCCTCCCACTCCGTCCTGCCGGGCTGATTGACATGGACATGCCCATCAATCACTCCTGGAAGTAAACAGAAGTCACCATAGTCGATCATCGATTCGCGATCGAGCGAAGCAAATTGAGCATCAGTTGAATCAATGATACCGGTGATTATTTCACCTTTGACTTCGATTGCTCCATCGACAATACCATTAGGCGTAACAATGCGACTCGATCGAAGGACTTTGCGAATCAACGCTCCGTGCGATGCTGCTTCTTTTGTATTTGCGTTGTTCATAAACTTTTCTTTCGATACGAGACTAGGGAAGCACTTGCAATTCGCATACAAAAAAACGTTTTTTCAATGAATTAATTCACTAAGTTCTTCTATTTCGCTTCACGAACAATTGTGGCTGAAATTGTCCCATGAGGTTCATCGGTAGCCACAAAAACCAAGTTCGGATTGTCCAGATGAAAGGGCGACAGATCTACCAAAAGTCGATGTTGATTTGGCATTCGAATTGAGATTGATTCGATTGCAGGAATCTCCTTCAGCACGGAAGTTCCCATCTCGTAAAGCGTTGCTTGAACCGACGGGCTAAATCTTGCGACAGACTCGCGAATCAGGATCGACCGGCAGCAATCATAGGCATCGCGGAACTCCACCTCGGACGAATCGTAAATCCACGATGCAGATATGGAAGTTGCAAAGATCCGATCGTCCGTGTCCTTGAGAGTCGTAAACTCATCGTGATGAAAGTTTGAAAAACCGGACTCGGTGGTCTTCAGTACAAAAAGCGAATCAATACCGCTTTCAATTACCAAGCTTGGCTTGCAAGAGCGTTTTTGGGTGATCGAGCAGTTCTTGGTCTCTTTCGATCCGCCAACAAAAGCGTGTGGATGCGGCTTTCCGTTTTCTTGGATCAAGCGATGCAACAAATGCTCGACGATATGCACTTCCACCGAATCAATGTATGCGAAGCGGTTTAAGAAGTGCTCGCACAGCATGAGCCCAAACTCCTCACATACGTCTCCCTCCCATTTTCGACCAAGCGCAAAGACTGTGTTTTTGACGGTGTCGGTTGGAACAATTTTTGTATTGTCGTTTTCTGTGTAAGCAGTTTCAAAATCGCCATCGAGAAGGATTTCGACTGTGAACTCGCTGATCTCGTGGAAGTCTGCGAATCTGCGAACTCGCGATAATCGAACTCTTGATTTCCCGTACGCTTGATTACTGATAACGAATGACACAGGAGAGACCTTTCAGCACATTTTAAAACCGAACTACAAGACTAGAGCGAGTTCCAATAGGGTTGACGCTAATGTTTTCGCTCCAACTTCGATCGCATTGGTCGAGGCGTATTCTTCCGGTCGATGACTAATCCCATCTCGACATGGAATGAAGATCATCGCGGTGGGACAAATCTGCGCCATAAACAATGAATCGTGGTAAGCGCGGCTGATCATCTTTTGCGATGTGAATTGATAAGCATCACAAACGCTTTGAATGGTATCTACGATTCTTGTATCGCATGTTGCAGGCGGGTCTGCGTTGATCCATTTCAATGTTGTAGGAATCGACGCATCTTTACCTAGTGCAAAAGCTTTTGCTTCAACGCGTTGCAGAACACGAGTTCGTCGTTCAAGGTCAATATCTCGAATATCCATTTCCACGATGACTTCACGTGGGATACTGTTAATTGCACCGGGGTGAACTTTTACTACTCCAGTAGTTGCAACTGTGTCTTCGCCTCCGATTTCGTGTGCAGCATCATTTACTTCCAAGATCAACTTTGCGGCCGGCAGCAGCGGATCGCGCCGGTCTTTCATAAGTACTGCACCAGCGTGACCACCAGGGCCTTCGTACTTCACACGAAGCGATGACGGTGCAGCAATTGCAGTAACAATACCTATTTGCAGCCCGCGTTGTTCAAGAAGCGGGCCTTGTTCGATATGGAGTTCGACGAAGGCGTCGTAGCAGTTCTTTTCAAGTTGAACATTGGCTAGGTCTCCTTCGTATTCTGCTTTACTGCGAATAGTTTCCAGCGATTGGCCCTCAGAGTCACTGAGAGCGTGAGCTTGCTCGGGTGATAGAGTTCCGGCCATTAATCGACTTCCGAGGCAACCAATACCGAACCGCGTTGGCTCTTCTGCGGTAAACATGATCAAGTCAATCGACTTGGCGAGTTGCTTGCCTGTCTTTTGGAGATGCTTACGAATCGAACGCAACGCTTCAAGTCCACCGAGCACGCCTACTGTTCCGTCGTACATGCCAGAAAATGGAATTGCATCGTTGTGAGAGCCTGTTGCTATCGCTGGACTCTCGGGTGCATCGGCTTGTAATCGCCCAAAAATATTTCCAATTTCATCTTCGCGAACAACCAGCCCCGCTTCTTCCATCTTGCGTTTCAACCAAGCACGCGCAAGCATGTCTTTGTCGGTCCAAAGAACTCGCGTCACGCATGGGAAAACGCTATCGGAAATCTTCGAAAGTTCATCGAGGTCCGACTGAATTCGAATCGCATCTATCTCAAGCGAGTGGATCACGATTGATGTCCTTGTAATATAGATAGCTCGCGGGTTGCTTGCCCATTGCCACGAACCACTGCGGGCAATAGGAAGCCATCCAAATAACATCGCCAGTTTGAACAGGAAACCAATCGTCACCAAGCCGATAAACACCCGTTCCACCAGTCATGATCAGACCATGTTCCATGACATGGATTTCGACTTGAGGAAGTGCAGCTCCGGGTTGGTAGGTAAACAAATTCACCGCCATGTCCATGGATGGAATGTTAGGCAAGAGCAGCTTGAGTTGCGCCGCGTCATCGCCCATAAAAGCGGAACTCGCAATCTCAGTAGCCTGTCCGCTAACAAGCTCTGGATAGTCGATACCATCCATCGGTTCGTAGGGCTTTTCAAAAAGAACCAGGAACGCTTCCTCTCTTGCGCGAATTGCATGCGAGTGATCGGCAGGAAAAAACACAAAGCCACCACTTTCAAACCGATGTTTCCCAATCAACTGCCCATCATCCGACTTCAGCCCAATTGATTCTACTTCGATAGCCCCAGACAAGACGTAAACAAAACGTTGCACCCCAGGCAGCGGCATCGCGCTGCGTCCCTCGGGTGCCATCTTGATAGTCGCTTGGGTAAAGCGAGATCCCATATGCGGTGAAATATGAATTGCAAAGCTCGAGCCTGTCCAACCGGGCAGCGTCGACCAAACATGAGTGTCCGGAGTGATGAATGCATAGTGGCTTGATACTCGACTACGCGTGTGTCCGAAAGGAAGATGCATGAAATATAAGACTTTCGTAAGTGAAAAAGTTTTGAGCGATTTCGCCTGAAGGTTTGCTTGAAGATTTTACTTCAGCCGACGGGGAACTACCGTCGTTCCAAGTGCCTCAAAACGAACCGACACATAGCATCGATCGCAATAGATACATCTTGAGGGCGAACGGATTCTAGCGGATTGTGGCTGATGCCGCCTGGGCTGTGAAGAAACAACATCACGGAGGGCATGACCGAGGCCATCACAGCAGCATCATGACCGGCACCACTGGAAAGCACATAGACGTCTGAGGCAAGCGGTTTTTCGATCACATGATGTTCGGAATTTTGAGGTGATTCAATGCTTATGTTTGAATCGAGCGAGTCTAGCTTGAGGTCGCTATTTGCTTGAAGTGCTGCTTTGCAACACCAAGTTAAATCGTCGACAAGTTTCGAATTCATCGGTACTGCTTCGAAATCGCTACGGTCTGTTACGTCAATTTTGATTCCGCGATTGGTGGCGATTTCTTCGATGAGAGAAAGGATTTCATCGACCGCAATAAGTCGATCGTTGTCATTGCTGTGACGGACGTCGATCGAGAAGCGAACATGCCCGGGAACCACATTGGTAGCATTCGGCGAAACGTGGAATCCGCCGACGGTTGCAACCAGCCCTTCCGCATCATACGCATAGTCTTCGATCGCCAAGATGCAATCCGCAGCTGCTGTCAAGGCATCACGTCGCATCCTCATCGGAAGCGTTCCAGCATGGCCAGCCACGCCTTCAACAGTCAACCAAAGCCGCGATTGACCAACGATGGATTCAACAACTCCGACAGATTGCTCGAGCGTCTCCAGAACAGGCCCCTGTTCAATGTGCGCTTCTAGGTAAGCAACGTAATCGTTTGTATTGAGTTTCGCATCCAAATAGTTTTCGGGATTCACTCCGAATGTTTCGAGTGCAGTTTTCATCGAAACACCTTCGGCATCGATCCTTCCAAACGACAACGGATCGAACTTCCCAGCAACAGCCATGCTTCCAAGATAGGGCAGCGAATAGCGAACCCCTTCTTCCTCCGAGAATCCGATAACGTCAATCGCCCCATCCAGCTTGTACCCAAGAGTAGCGATTGCCTGGACAACCGCAATTCCAAGCAAAACACCTAACACCCCATCATATCGGCCAGCGTTCCTCACGGAATCCAAGTGCGACCCGATGCAAATTCGCGACGGCTTCAACTTCAATGGGCCGGATTGGTTCTGAAGTGAGGAGTGCTCGTAGCGTCCAATCAAGTTGCCTAAAGGGTCAACGTTGGTGCGTAGCCCGGCATCTGTCATCCAGCCAGCCACCTTTCTATGTGCATCGCGCATGGCGGGGCTACAGAAGAGTCGAGTAACTTCTCCAACTACATCGGAGCAAAGAGCAAGCTGATCGCAACGTTCTAAAACGGCGTTAGTCAGTTCGTTCAAAAGTTTGTGCGGTATCGCAGTTGTCATGGGCTTAGCATAATCCGGCGAGTATCTAGTTGAACAGACGTTGCCCTGACACGATACTACTTAAATCTTCTCCGATCCTTCATAAACAGAATACCCCTCCGCTCACAGAACGCAACGAGGAATGAAGCAAGATATCTCGGTCTATATCAATGGAAAACATTACTTGATTACAGGAGCAGATTCGTTTAGTACGCTGTCGGATTTTCTTAGAAATAGGTTACGGCTCGTCGGCACAAAGATTATGTGCAGCGAAGGGGACTGTGGCGCATGCACTGTACTCGTAGGCAGGCGTCGCGATTCCTGCTTGGGCGTCCTTGCCCACATTGATACAAATTCTCACAATGCTGAAACAAGTCCTGATGGCAATACAACTGGCTTATCCTGGGAATACAGGTCTGTGGATTCGTGTATTCAATTTATGTTTCAACTAGAAGGGGCTCATGTTGTCACGATTGAAGGGCTGAAGTCGGATGATTCTTTTGGTCAATCACTGACTCATATCCAACAAGCCTTCATCGATCATCAAGGCTCGCAGTGCGGGTACTGCACACCAGGATTCGTAATGTCTCTTGCTGGAATGCGCGAGTCGAATGACAAGCTAGAGAGTCACGAAATCAGAGAAGGTCTATCTGGAAATCTTTGTCGCTGTACAGGTTATGTTGCCATTGAAGAAGCCGCTTCCGATGAAAGTTTTTCTCGTCAGAAAGTTATGGCGGATTCGTATTGCCACGATGCGATGAACGCAATCTTGGATTCGCGAATAAATGATGACGTTTTGATTGAGTTACCAGAAACGACTTCAGAAAACATTGCCGAGCGTCTTGCGTTCATGCCGGCGAGCTTGGAGCCAGCTCTCACGTTTCTTTCAATGTATCCTCAAGCGACAGTCATCGCAGGGGCATCTGATGTAGGGGTTTGGCATTGTAAATCTGGCTTTCATCCAAAAATAATTCTATGCATTAATCGGGTTACTGAGCTTCAAACTTTTTATGCTCCAAACAAAGCTTTCGATGGAATCGAACGAGAGAGTTCACTTGTGTTGGGGGCTTCGCTCAACTGGGAATCGATACGTGAAGCTTGCCGGGAATGGATTCCGCAATTTGATTCATTTCTGACTCTGTTTGGGTCACCACAAATTCGTCACGTGGGGACCATCGGCGGTAATATAGTTAACGGTTCGCCTATTGCTGATTCGCTTCCAATTCTTTTTGCATTGGATGCAAGATTGCGATTAGCCTCCGCAAACGGGGATAGACGGGTGCCAATCAACGAGTTTTATACGGGCTACAAAAAGAATGTCATGCAATCTGGTGAGCTTCTGACTCATGTGGAATTGCCGATTCCAAAGGATGCAGAGATTCTAAAGCTTTACAAAATTTCGCGACGCCGAGACATGGATATATCGACATTCACCGCTGCGATCGCGATACAACTGAAGCATGACTCGGTAAGCGGATTCAAAACGGTCGATAGCGTTCGTGTTGCTCTTGGAGGAGTAGGTCCTTTGGTAATTAGAGCATCGAAGACGGAAGCGTTTCTTCTGGGCCGGGAGTGGTGCGAGAGCGTCGCTACCGAGGCCGGGGCGATCGCAGCGACAGAGGTTGCCCCAATAACTGATGTTCGTGGATCCGAAAAGTATCGCCGCACACTCACCAAAAACATATTTCAGCGTTTCTTCTTTGAAACAAGTTTTGATTGCTCGAAGGCATTGCAGATATGACTCAATCGGTTGGACAATCAGTTCCGCATGACGCTGCGATCGGTCACGTGCAAGGAAATGCCTACTACTTGGATGACTTGCCCAAACTCCAAGGTGAGTTGCATGTTGGATTTGTTGGCAGTCCAATCGCGAGTGGTAAGATAGTTCGTGTTGATTATTCCAAAGCTATATCTTTAACTGGTGTTGTTCGGTGCTTTACGGTAAAGGATGTCCCGGGGCACAACGTTTTCGGGATCGTCGTATTTGATGAACCGTTTCTTGCCAGCGAAGAGGTTCTCTACATCGGCCAGCCAATCGTCGTGATTGCAGCGGAATCGGTCGAAGCAATCGAGCAAGCGAAGAAGGTTATTGAAGTTGAATGTATTCCCACTCAGCCGATACTATCGATAGAAGAGTCGATTCAACATCAAAAGTTCCTCGGGCCCAAACGAAGGATTGCTCGCGGTGATCCAGCAGAGGCAATCGCGGCTGCAACTCATCGTTTGCATGGGCTGTTTCGGTCGGGAGGCCAAGAGCATCTGTATCTAGAAGCTCAAGCTGCGATCAGCTATCCAGGTGAGCAAGGTCAAATCACAATTCATTCATCGACTCAGAATCCAACCGAGATCCAAGCACTCGTTTCCGAGATGCTCGGTGTTGGAATGCATGAGGTTGTTTGCATTTGTAAGAGAATGGGTGGAGCATTCGGTGGAAAGGAAAGCCAAGCGGCCATTCCAGCGATGATGGTTGCGCTCGTTTCCTTTCACACCGGACGAGCAGCGAGAGTGCTCTATGATCGCGAGCAAGATATGGCTTCCACAGGCAAACGCCATGAATACTTGACCGATTGGGCTGTTGGTTTTGAACCCGATGGAAGGTTGGTTGGTCTAAAGGCAGATCTGTATAGCAACGGTGGTGCTTCCACGGATCTTTCGCTCGCGGTGATGGAGCGATCACTGCTTCATAGCGATAACTGTTACTTTATTCCAAACGTCGAAGTCACTGGGCAAGTCTGCTTCACAAACATTCCTTCGAATACGGCCTTTCGAGGGTTTGGTGGTCCACAAGCGATTGCGATGATTGAAAACATCATGGAGTCGGTTGCTCAAGAGTTGGGGATCGATGCATTACTAGTTCGTCGTCGGAATCTTTACGGCGAAGCACCCGCTGATGTGACTCATTACGGTCAAATCTTTTCCGAAAATAAACTTGCTCAAGTCTTCGACAAACTGGAGGCTACTTCCAATTATCAGTTAAGACGCGATGCGATAAGGGAGTTCAATAAAACCTCGAAACTTTTCGTGCGTGGATTGGCGATGACCGGTATTAAGTTTGGAATATCATTTACGACCAAATTTCTAAACCAGGGAAACGCGTTGGTTAATGTCTATACCGATGGAACCGTACAAGTTTCCACAGGCGCGACTGAGATGGGCCAAGGCGTCAACGTCAAGATTCGTCAAGTTGTCGCGGACGAATTTGGAATCCCGTTGAGTCGTGTTGTCGTTATGGCAACGAGCACAGAAAAAAACAACAACACATCACCCACTGCGGCTTCGGCAAGCATGGACCTCAACGGAGCCGCAGCGAGAAATGCTTGTCAGCAAATTCGCGAGCGAATGGCAGTTTTTGCATCGCATCGATTCGCTTCGGGGCCGGAAGGAATTGTCGCTTCACCAACTCATATCGTTTTTGAGAACGGGGAAGTTCTTGATCGTCGTCGCCCGCAAGATCGCGTCGCTTTTGGTCCGTTTTGTGCTGAAGCTAGGCGCGAGCGAATCGATTTAGGTGCTCGTGGTTTTTTTGCCACGCCCGGTGTCGATTTTAATCGTGAAACGGGCAAAGGGAGCCCTTTCTTTTACTACACGCAAGGCGCGACTGTTGCGGAAGTCGAGATTGATCGCTTCACCGGGCAGTCACGCGTTGTTCGTGTGGATCTCTTAATCGACATCGGTGATTCGATTAACCCCGCAATCGATCGTGGGCAACTTATCGGTGGTTTCATTCAGGGCATGGGATGGGTAACGAACGAGTGTTTGGTTTACGATGCGAAAGGCAAGCTCCTTTCGAACTCTCCGACCACTTACAAGATACCGGCCATCACGGACCTTCCAGAAGTATTCAATGTCGAGTTCTTTCCCAATCACGACAATCAACAAAACATCCGCGGTAGCAAAGCTGTAGGGGAGCCTCCGTTGATGATGGGTGTCGCGGTTTGGGCGGCGATGAAAGATGCGATGGGTTCAATCTCGAAGTTAAGTTCCTCGGCGTTGAATTTGCCTGCAACAGGAGAGGTTTTGTTGGAGTGTATCGGGTTAGGCTTTCACGAAAAAGTTTCTCTTGAAGACGCTTCCAAGACGCAACTCGAAGAGGTTGTGACCTAATGGCCTACGAGTCGGCGTTTATTGAAAAACTGGCTCAGTTATCCCATTCGGGGCAACCTTTCGTTGCGGTGACTCTTGCTCAAGCACACGGAAGCACACCTCAGGACGCCGGCAGCAAGATGCTGGTGACTGCCTCAGGTATTCATAGTGGAACCGTTGGAGGTGGTAAAGTGGAAGCAAAAGCAATTGGGCTTGCTCAAGAGATGTTAGATGGCGGCGAGCGGGTTCAACTGGTCGAATGGAACTTGAAACGCGATGTCGGGATGACCTGCGGCGGTTCGGTGAGTTTACTTTTCGAAACCTACAACATCGGTATATGGAAGATTGTGATTTTTGGGGCAGGCCACGTCGCGCATGCATTAACGAGCTTGCTAATGACCTTGCGATGTCAGGTAACAGTGATTGATCCAAGGCAAGAGTGGTTGGATCGCATTCCGACGTGCCCTCAGATTCGGATTCGGCATATGTCAGACCCTTCTCAATTCGTGAGCGAGATCGATAGTCAGACATTTGTGCTCTGTATGACGATGGGGCATGCTACAGACCGACCCATTTTAGAGGCGATACTCCGCTCGGATAAGGTTCTACCCTATCTTGGTGTCATAGGGAGTCGCGCGAAGCGGGCTGTTTTGTCGAAAGAGTTGCTTGCTGCTGGATTAGAGCAATCAAGAATCGACTCGATCATCTGTCCGATTGGACTTCCAATTGGCCGTAACCATCCAGGTGAAATCGCGGTGAGTATCGCCGCTCAGTTACATGGTTGAATCGCGTTCTATTACTTGCATCGACTTCCGAATTCTTACGAATCCAGCTACCTACGAATCTAGGTTTGGCAACGCATTAAGTATTTGCTTGATGAAGGGAATCTAGGTGCATCAGTTTCTTGAAGTACGGTGATACGATGACAATCGCAACGCCCACGATTACAGCTGTCCAGCCTACAGTTGTGTATACCTGAGTTACACTTTCTACTCCAAGCTCTTCGCCGCCTCCGGTGGCACTCGCAATCAATCCGGCCGCGAAATTGCCTAAAGCTGAAGCGAAAAACCAAGTCCCCATGATAAGCCCGACCATATGCGGTAATGCAAGCTTCGTCATTGCGGATAATCCTACGGGTGATAGGCATAGTTCTCCTGTTGTGTGCAACAAGTAAATCGCAAAAATAAAGATGACAGGTGTTAGACCTTGACCCGCCGCCAACGCTCCAGCGACGAGTACTAGAAATCCTGCACCCAGTTGAATCATGGCTAGGCCAAATTTGGCGGGGGTCGATGGTTCTAATTTGCGAGCCGCCAGAAACGTCCAAAGGAATGCAAACACGGGCGCTAAGAGCACGATGTAAATTGCGTTGATCGACTGGAAGGTAGAAGCCGGGATGTTGAAGCCAAACATATTACGATCTACACGTTGATCGGTGAACACGTTCAATGACGAGCCCGCCTGTTCGAAGAGAGCCCAGAACAAAATCGATGCCCCCATAAGGAACATGGCGACGAAAATACGATCGCGATCTTGAGACTGGAGAGTGGTCGCGGAGGTGTAAAGGACGTAACTGGCCAAAGCAAGCCCACATGCCCCCAGGAGCCATCCAACAACTGACTGGTATTGAATAAGCTGCCAGACGATCACAACAGCAAAGACCGCTCCAATATATATCAACCATTCGGTCGTTATTCCGACACGAACTTGCTTCAATCTGTCTGGGAATGGTGACTCACCTCGTCCCATGAGTAATGGTTTTCCTAACACAAATACGATCAATCCAAGTACCATACCTAAGCCTGCGGCACCGAAACCATATCTCCAACCAATCGTTTCACCGAGGTATCCGGCTATGATCGCTCCAAGGGCGGCACCAAGATTAATTCCCATGTAAAAAATGGTAAACGCTGGATCCTTGCGTTTGTCATCTCGGTCATAGAGTGAGCCAACAATCGACGAAATATTTGCTTTAAGAAACCCGGATCCGACGATGATGAAGCTAAGTGCAAGGTAAAAGAAATTAAGGTAAAAGGCATCTTGTCCGCCGTCTCCCTCGAGTGCCATCAGTATGTGCCCGAATGTAAGCATGATAGCCCCGAACAAAACCGCTTTTCGTTGCCCTAAGAAATTGTCGCCGAGCCACCCGCCGATCGCAGGCGTGATGTAAACCAAAGAAGTGTAAGCACCATAGATGATGTATGCTTGTTCTTTGCCAAACAAGAAGTGCTGCATCAAGTAGAGAACTAAAAGTGCTCGCATGCCATAGTAAGAAAATCGTTCCCACATTTCGGCAAAGAAGAGCACAAATAGGCCGATGGGGTGACCCAAAAACGTTCTGTTTTGTATTCCTCCACCGAGCGCGCTTATTTCGGAAGTGGGGGTCTTATTCGCGGTTGGCTCGCTGTTTTCCATGAGTATATGCCGTCAGGTTACGCAACGATTGGTGGGGGATCTTGTTTGTATGGATTCCTGAGAACTCGATATAGATTAACGCTTCAGCCCTACCGTGGATAGACTGCTATCGCGGTCCGACCACTCTGCAATAAGCTACGTTTCTGATGGCGCACCAGGACGCCAACTAGAGCGTCTTGGTTGTGGGTTAATCCAAGGGTCAATCTTGTTCGTATGATCGAGATAAGAGTCTGCCATTGATGTGTCCAGCTAAGACACTTCCATAGTAAATCGGTACACTGGCCCCCGATGCGAGCGAACCTATTCCGCTGCCAATATAGGTGCCATAGGCCGGATAAAGTATTCGATTGGCTTCTTTAATGCGTTCTACTTCGCCCCGATCCTCTAAGAATGCAAACGCATCTCGAGATGCAATCGTCTCGTGCCACAACGGCACAAAAAGATACGCTGCCGCATATGTCCCCTGATACTTGCGTCTTGCAAAATCTTTCGCATGCCCTCCTTCGTGGAGAGCTATCGCTGGGATATCGCTGTAAAGATGAATGGTTTGCGTATAGGGATTAAAGTGATCGCCACCAAATAGTCTGCCTGGAAGAATTGCTTCTCCAGCCACCGAAGCCAAGCCAATCGAATAACGCCAAGGCCATCCAACGGTCGTGTTCTTGCGCAGTCTTTTGAAGTCTTCCAAAGGAGCGTATTGATTAGCTCGGACTTTTATATGTGGCAAGTCGTTTTCAGCGAGATAGTCTGCCATCACGATTGCGGTATCCTCGGAGATTCGATGGTTAGAGATACGTCGATCCCAGAGAAGTAGTTTGTCCGGTATTCCTAAGCACCAACCGATTCCATCGACAACAGGTAGACGGCTACCAAACTCAATCGACGAGCTGGAATCATCAACCAAATCGGCGGGAATGTGTTTTGGCGAAGCGGGAATCGCAACAGGTCGCAGAACCGCACATCCGACATTGAAAACGAAGGCAATGCAAGCAGCAGCCAAAACGGTTTCGCGTTTCAATTCGCAGAGACTAGAAAACAAAAGTCGCCTCGCTTTTTTAGTAGCCTGATGGAAAAGTCTAGACCATTGAGTCGGAGGAATTTGTGCTGGGTGCTATCGAGCAAATTTTTTCGAAATCGAAACCCGTGGCTAGGGCCACCGGCTCAGGTTTCATTAGCCCATTGGGCTAAGAACGTCGGCAGGAGTCATCCGGTATAAACCATAAAGTCTAGCTCCCCTCGCCACGGTAATCCGGGGAGAGGGGTCGGGGGTGAGGGGCTTCAGCAAACCATTTGGACATTGCGTTTCGAGATCATTTACCCCCTCATCCCCAGCCCTTCTCCCCCGGAGTACCGGGGGAGAAGGGAGCAGAAATTTGTTATGCCGAAAAACTCTTTCCGATGTGGATAGCGTTATCGGCTCAGTTTTTATTAGGCCGCTTTCCGTGGGGGCTGCTCCAACTCTGCGAGCGCCGATTGAATCACGTCGATCTGCTCCAAGGGCCCCAAGGACTGATCGAGTATCAGTATGTGTTGCTTGCCCAGCCTACACATCCCGCTTGCTCCTGGGACGAACCACTCCCGGCGGACATCGATTCCCATTTTCTGAATCGTGTGGATTGCAGCTTCCAGTCGGTCGATAACATCCAGTACGGGCATGATGGCTCTCTACTTGCGGGGACTCGGGTCTCAATCGGAAGATAGCAAGAACCGGATCGGCGATGCCAGGAAGACTTGAAAACTTTATGACAAATCCAGC
The DNA here is from genome assembly GCA_026692865.1 of Planctomycetota bacterium. Classification (GTDB taxonomy): domain Bacteria; phylum Planctomycetota; class Planctomycetia; order Pirellulales; family Pirellulaceae; genus JAIYDQ01. The sequence goes on along the minus strand of JAPLNI010000057.1, from coordinate 42,891 downwards.
TGTTTCTTCCGAGCAAGTGAACCCGCCTAAAACGCTAGCAAAGCAATCGACCCTACGCGTTCGAGAAAAAGAGCTTGAAGCACAGCTAGATGCGATGCAGACGCATTTAGCTCAAGCACAAAAGTTAGCTGCCATTGGGGAACTCACCAGCACCACAACGCACGAGTTCAACAATCTTCTGATGACGATCATGAATTATGCGAAGCTTGGGATTCGTCACAAGGACGAACCTACTCGCGACAAAGCACTTGGCAAGATTCTGGACGCAGCAAATCGAGCTAGCAAAGTCACAAACACTATTCTCGGGATGGCTCGTAATCGCACCGGGAATCGAGAAGCAACCGATTTAGCGGCCGTCATTCGCGATACGCTCGTTTTGCTTGAACGCGAATTACAACGCTACCGCATTCATCTTGAGTTGGAGCTTGGAGATGTACCACCTGCGATTGCGGAAGCCAATCAGATCCAGCGAGTGCTGATCAACCTCCTGACGAATGCTCGTCAAGCAATCGGCGAAAACGGGACAATCAAAATTCGACTTACGCACGACCTTGAGGGGAAGCAAATCGTGCTTATGGTCCGAGATACAGGGCCAGGGATTCCGGCTGACAAGTTGCCGAAGATCTTCGAACCGTTCTATTCAACCAAAAAGGGGCCAGATGAAACGGGCAAAGGTGGAACCGGTCTCGGTCTTTCATCGTGTCGCGAAATCATCGAAGACCACCAAGGAAAGATTCGCGTGGAAAGCACGATTGGCAAAGGCACAGCCTTCTACATTCGCTTGCCAGTTGCGTGAAGTAGCAAACAGTACGTTCCGCTTGCCGAGCGGAACCCTCACTCTCGCAATTCGCGAATGCTGTTGGGGTTCGCCCGGCAGGCGAACCCTATTTGTTCATAAAAAAAGCCCGGTGAACATTCACCGGGCTCTTATAAATTTCATTCCGATCAACTCGCGTTGAACTTGAGTACTACGACTTCGCTACGTTCTTCTTTTGGTTGCGAGATCGGCGATACAAACCACCACCCACGATCGCAACGGTTAGCAGAGCCAATGTACTTGGTTCAGGAACTGCGGTAACCAACGCAATGTTATTACCTCCGAAGGCGTAATCGAGCGAGTAGCCAGCGGGTGTTCCGATAACACTTGTGAAGGTGTTAGTTATACCTGAAAGAGAACCGTAGGTCGCGAACACATAGGATGGATTCGATAGGCTGCCTGCACCAAGATCGGCAAAATTCAATGTGAAGTTGTCGAGATTCAAAGCTCCCGTCACATTCAACACGTCAATTGTTTGAGCCGTCGAATTGTACTCGACAAACAACGATCCTGTTCCGCTTGCTGAACCGATAGCTAAAGTACCAATCGAAGCTCCCGGAGAGAGAGTACCATTAGCCAAAGCCACCGCACCGCTTATTGATCCACCAGTTCCACCTAAGATACCGGTTCCGGTCACTGTGACGCCGCCGGTTCCCAGAGCAGAGCCACCGACATTATTAGCAAGTAGGATACCACCACTGATAACCGTAGCACCCGTGAAGGTGTTGGCTCCACTGATTGTTTGGATTCCTGTCCCGGTCTTCAACAAGGACAATGCACCACCGCCAGCACCATCCTGAATCAGACCGCTAAAGACGGTACTAGTGTTGTCACCACCGGTTGTCAGTGTCACGGCCGTTGCATTTGCATTCTCAACAGTACCCGTACCAGTCAGTGACCCGATCGAGTTACTGAAGCCAGCAAGCTGTAAAGCACCTGTCACCGACACTGCCGAATTCACACCGAAAGCCTGCGTCGATCCTGCAACGAGCGAGCCTCCCGCACCAACATTGGTTGTACCACTATAGGTGTTCGTACCCGAGAGAGTCAACGCACCGGTTCCGGACTTCGCCAAGCCACCAATACCGCTGACCGTACCGCTGTTGGTCTGATTGAAAGCCTGTGTGTCAACTGTCAAAACGCCTGCATTGAGGACGTAGTTCCGAGTCGTATCGAAGGCCGCGGCAAGTTGTACCGAGCTGTTACCAGTCACCGTGAGTGCTCCAGAGGTAGCTCCCAAGGACGCTTCAGTGTTGACAACCAGTGTCCCAGCGTTGAACGTTGTGCCACCTGTGTAAGTGTTGGTCCCAGACAACGTCATGGCTCCGGTACCGGTTTTGGCAAGCGTAAGTACACCGCCACCAGTACCATCCTGAATCAGACCACTAAAGACGGTGCTTGTATTGTTTCCGCCAGTGGTTAGCGTTGCTGCAGCAGCATTGGCATTTTCAACTGTACCCGCACCCGCCAGGGATCCGATCGAGTTGCTGAAGCTCGCAAGTCGTAACGTACCTGTTACCGTCGTGGCTGAATTCACACCGAATGCTTGAGTCGATCCAGCAACAAGTGATCCACCAGCACCAACGCTAGTCGCACCGGTGTAGATGTTCGTACCCGAGAGGGTCAGTGTTCCGCCAGTACTATTCTGCGTTATCGAACCGGTACCGCTTATCACATTTCCATAGGTCCGAGTACCTGCACCCACATTGTAGACCAACGCAGCGTTATTGATGATCCCGCTGGAGGTTTCAATCGATCCCGCGTCCGTTCCATTACCAACTTGGAGCGTACCGCTGCTAATTGTCGTCACTCCGGTGTATGTGTTTGTGCCGGAGAGGGTGAGGGCTCCGCCATTGACAGTGAGAGCCACGTTTCTCGTGCCTGCCCCCAGTACGTTCTGGATGATCCCCGAATAAACGCTGGTACCGGTGGTTGTCAGCACGGAGTCTGTCGTCGTAGAACTATTGCCGATTATTCCGGCGTTTGCAGTGCTTCTGGTAATTCCAACAAGCTGTTGATTGAAGCCTGCTAGGTCAAAGTCACCAGCGGCAGACGCACCGAGGTCCAAAGTGGCCAAGGTGGAGAGACCGTTGTTGGCTCCCAGTCTTGCGGTGCCGGTCACTAGGAAATCGCTGTAAGACCCACCTCCGCTGAGAATCACTGTTCCAGTCCGAATAGTCACTGGTACTGAGGACGTGATCGCACTGGCGATAGTTAGCGTGCCGCCGCTTGCAGAGGCAAAAGTTCCACCTCCCGCAGGACCGTTGTTGATTGTAATCGTGCCGCCGCTGACCGTAGCGTTGCCAGGGCCGCTGTTCTCAATCAAACCACGGCCTACGCCACCTGCGTTAGTGCCAATGGTGATGTTGTTAGTAATCGTAACTCCATCGTTCACCACAAGTCGTTGGCCAGCACCACTAAACGATAACGCTCCCGTGCCCAATGCGCTATCGTTAGCTGCGATCAAAACTCCGCCGCTTAAAGTGGTCCCTCCGCCATACGTATTCGCGCCTGACAAAGTCATAGCTCCGGTGCCAGTTTTAGTAAGTGACAATGCACCGCCCCCGATACCATTTTGTATAAGCCCACTAAAAGTCGTGCTTGTGTTGGAGCTACCTGTCGATAGCGTCGCCGGGCCAACTGCCGAATTTTCTACAATACCTGTCGCAGTGCCTGCAAGAGAACCGATTGAATTGCTAAAGCCAGCCAAGCGGAGGGTTCCATCTACCGATGCAGCAGAACCAATTCCGAAAGCTTGAGTGGATCCGGCGACCAGCGTACTTCCAAGGCCGGAGGTAGTTGTTCCAGTATAGGTGTTGGTACCGCTGAGTGTGGTGGCACCAGTATTGGTGGAGACGACGTTTATTCTATCTGCAGCGTTCGGAACCAGCTGATTACTGTCACGAATTACGCCGCCAAAGTTAAAGTTGCCGCCACCGACTAAGGTCATGTCTCGAACAGCGTTGGCCGTACTTCCCACAAAACCGTTTACCGTTAGACCCGCGCCAGTATCGGCTCGATAGGTACTGCTACCTCCGCCACCCTGAAGGTTCAAGTTACCAGAAATCGTGTTGCTACCACTTACGCTTCGAAGGATTCCGTTAATGGTTCCATCCGTGCCCACGCCCGTAGTGTTAAACACGCTGTTGCCGAGCGTGATGCCGCCGGAAAGCGTGAGTTGCGTGCTAAGAGTATTTGTGTTGAAAAGAACCGAAACCGGTCCTGTTCCAAGCGCATTGTTTGCTGTCGCAGCAATGACCCCTGCATGCAATGTGGCGGCACCACTTAGCGTCGTAGTTCCGCTGTACGAGTTCGTATTAGAAATGGTAAGCGTGGTAATCGTACTTGCGCTTGCCTTCGTGAGTCCACCGATACCAGTAATTGGTCCGCTGAGTGTTATGTCGTTGGTACCACTAGCTGTTAATGTTGCGTCAAGTGTAATCGGATTTGCAAGTGCATTGGCACCGCTTAGTGGAATCGTTGCCTGCAAAGTACTTGCAGCAGATACCGTTAGAGCACCAGTACCAAGTGCATCCTTGTTGCCTAGTTGCAAGATACCGCTTGCCAACGTCGTGCCGCCATCGTAGGTGTTGGCGTTGGTAAGACGAACAATACCGTTGGTTTGGGCCCATCCACCAGCGTCATCGTTGATTGCCAAGCTGTAGCTGTTGGCACCGTCATTAATCACACCGTTAATGGTCAGCAAGCGAGTGGCGGCGGCGGCCACCGAGATGCTGCTGTTTCCTCCCAGATTGACTGCGCCATCGATATTCATCGTGGACTGATCGTCTTGGAAGAAGCTACGGAGCGAGGCACCAGTTCCGCCGGCACCGAGGTTTACTGCACCAGTTTGGTTGACGATAAAACTGGCAGGAACGGCATCGGTGTTGTCAACCCCGACCTCACCTATTGCGCCAGCCGCAAGGTTCAAGGTCCCTGTGCGATTCAGAGTCGTGTTTAACCCCGCAATATTGACGCGGCCGAAGCTGTTGAACGTCACATTGTTACCCGTGAAGCTCGGACTCGCCAAGTTATTCAGGAAAAACGAACCTTGATTGATGAAGACGTCACCAGTCCAGGTATTGGCGTTGGTGAGTGTGAGGGTTCCATTCAATGCGTTTCCGGAAGCCAAGGTTGTCGAACTATCGATGGTCAGATTGCCTGCACCACTGACAACGCCAGAAAGCGTGATGTTTCGTGCGGTTGTGCTGAAAGTCGCGCTGGCAGCTAGATCGCGCATGTTGATGTTCGAATTCGAAGCGATATTTACGGTGCCGCTGTACGTTTGGTTGCCGCCACCGGCACTCAGAGTGCCGCCATTGATCGTTAAATTGTTGGGAAGTGTGGTCGCAGCCGCATTGACGTAAAGAGTACCGCTAGGACCAATGCTGATTGGGGCACCCGTACCTGGTGTAGAGACGATTCCGCTTAAGGCGTTACCGACCGTTATCTCAGTTATGCCCGAGTTTGCACTAAAAGTCCCTGTGTACCCTGAACCGCCACCACTAAGAACTAACCTTCCTGGGCCGGCTTTCGTGATATTTCCAGTGCCAGAAATCGAACCACTGACATTTAGCTGCTGAGTGGCAAATGCGATTCCCGTACCTGTCGCGGTTGCGGACGCATTCGCGGAAAGAGTAATTTGTGTTGCACTGTCAACCGAAAGGATGGTTGCGTTGGCCGGAATGTTTGTTCCGGTAATCGGCATGCCTCGCGTAAGTCCAGTTGTACTGCTCACAGAAACTATTGGGCTGAGGTTCGTTGTGCTGGTACCAGTAAGTTCAACCGGCGCGTCTGAAACCGTCCAAGTCTGATTGGTACCAGCTGCCACGTTTGCCGAAATGTTAACTGAGCCAGACGATCCAGAAAGGAGGTTGATACCATCTGCTATCGAAGTCGGCCTGATCGTAATCGCGTTAGAAGTCACTGAACCAGGAGCGATCGAAGTAATTCTCGCCGTGTTGGCAGCTGTTCCGCTAGGCCGGAATTCAAGAGCGTTGATCGTAAATCCCTGTTCCAAAGTTGTTGATAAAGGACCTCCTCCAACAAGATTGTCGGCTTGGAAGATTACCTTCTGGCCTTTTCCTGGCAGGGTCTCGGAAAGTGTTGAACCAGCAACATTGGTCGAAAAATTAGTGGTGTCAGGGGCACCCGGGACGACGGTGTTCCAGGCAGTGGACGCCCCACCTGCCCAATACACATCGCTGGTAACCAAAGTACCTGCTGTAAGCTGTACCAACCCTGGAGTTACTGACAGACTGCTTCCCGTGTAGCCAGGTAAATTGAGAAGATAGTTTGCCGCTGTTCCTAAGCCGTTGTTTGCATCAACTAACAGGTTGTAGGTATTCCCGCTCGTGATGTCGACGTCCTTAATGAACAGGGTTGTGACGTTACTTACGCTCGCAGCCGTGGACGTCGTTAACGTGTCTGTTCCGCCGTCTGCAACGTCAAGTTCGAGACCGGTGTTTTCGTTTACCCCTAGCGAAAGACCGGACAGACTGGCAAACGGTGTACCGACTCCATTCGCGAAACTAAGGGTTCCTCTTCTAACCGCGATGCTGCCGCCAAAAGTGTTGGTTGGAGTACTTAAAATGAGTGCAGATGTTGCACTGTCTTGAATAACGCTAGTCACACTCGTTCCGATAGGTGCACTGATTGTTGTTGCGCCCGTTGCGAACCCTTTGTTGACAATGGTCCCGACGTTATTGATTGCCGCAGTGGTTAAGTTAATCGTTCCAGATGTTCCCTCATTGCGAATCAGAAGATTACCCGTACCGGTAATACCACCCGAGATAACGCCTACGCCAGTTGTTCCTTCCTTGGTGACCAGGAGATCCTTATTTATGGTGATGGGACCATTTACGATTGGACTACCCGTGGTTGCACCGAGCACGATTGTTGCTGTACCACTGCTACCCGCGGCGACCGTTATTGGATTGGCGTACGTTTGCGAGTTGAAGAATGACAGAGTTGCATCCGCAGTACCTGAAGTCGCACCTAGCGTGATGGCGTTCGTATTTGCACCGAAGGTGTTCGCGTTGTTGCCCCCGGTAAGTGTTCCCGAGTTGACTGTAATTCCACCGGTAAAGGTACTTGCGACTCCACCAAGAGTGAGGTTGCCAATGCCATTCTTAACCACGGAGATATTGTTTTCGTTAGCACCTGCTCCACCGATAAGGCCAGCATAGGTGGTTGAAGAGTCTTGGTTCACCGTCAAGACGGACGGTGTTGAATTGCCGCCAACAATCGCGCTGGTAGCAGAAGCACCGGAAAGCGAAGTGACTGCCTGATTGGCTGGGTTAACACTTCCTAATTGCACCGAACCTCCAGAGAGGGTCAAGCCGCCGCCCGAAGGTAACGTGTTGGTCCCTGCGTCCAGAATTAGGCGTCCCGCACTAACAGTGGTATTGCCAGAATAACCCGCAGCAGCATTCAGCGTCAGATTTCCAGCTCCCGCTTTTGTAAAAGAGCCGGTTCCCGTTCCAAAACTGTTCGCAATGGTAGAGCTCACACCATTCGTATCAATCGTTCCGCCGCCATTGAGGAAAGTAACAGTTCGAGTCGAAACATCACCCGTGAAACCGGCCCCAAGCCTCAAAGTACCACCAGAAAAAACCAAAGCGCCAGTGTTGCCGCCGATGTTTCCAAGCGAGGCTATCTGGAGAATTCCTTCGCTGATCGTTGTCTTTTTCGTATTACCACCAGCTGTGTTAGTACCACTTAATACAAGGATACCGCGACCGGCCTTGGTAACATCAGCCGTCGTGGTGAGATTTGAACTGATCGTTGCTGTGAGCGTTTTGGTAGTAGAAGCCGAGTCTGGGTTCACGACATGGATAACGTACTCTGGCAAAGCGCCAGCCGTGGTAATGCCGCCGTCAAAGCTACCCAAAGTAATCCCGGAAGCAGTAGCGGCACCGGTATCACGAGTGAAAAGAAGAGCACCGCTGGTAACAGCAAGCGTCTGCCCGGCACCGGTTCCCGTAACCGTCCATGTCGGGGTGCCTGTGGTAGTTGCATTGTGAAGTACGAGCGAATTAACTGTCTTGCCTGCAATCGCCGTAGCATTCGCTGTCAGTGACGTACGAGCATTCTGTGTGGCCGTTGCCGCGGCAAGCGTGTTGTATTCCGTCGCGAAATCGAGCGCGCGGAACCCTGCTCCAGTGACATAAGTAATGAGTGAGTTACCCATATTCAAATCGGTCGTGCCTGCGGTAAGCGTTTCTCCAATACCCCACGGGACGATGCTAATGTTCTGCGATGCAGCGGCACCACCTCCGCCAACTAAGGTCCCGACGAACGTCGTTTCAGCAGCCCCAGTTGCTATCCGAAAACCACTTCTGTCTCCCGTGGTTGCGCCCATTGCTCTGGCGCGAGCATTCACTGTCGCGTTATTCGTACGTACAAAATTACTCGCAGTGAGTATCGCGACGCCAGTTGTCCCCGACGCGTCGCCGGTGAGGTAGTTTGCTCCCGAAGCGAAATTGAGAGAACCGATCGTCTCGCTAGTTGTCGCATTCTGGTCAGTTCGAATCGCTAAACCACGAACGACCGTAGTCGTCGCAAACGATCCATTGGCAGAATTCAAATTGATCGGAGTCGTATCCAGAATACGGGCCCCGCTGCGTGTACCACCGTTGTTGTCGAGAAGGAGGTTACCTCCGCTATTCACATTGATCACAGACGCATTGATCGCACCGAGACCTGAAAATTGCAACAGACCGCCGTCCACGTTCACTGTGCCAGTAAAGCCGCTGGACACGCCGGTTAGATTCACGTTCGCTGCATTACTAAAAGACGTGTTTCTCGTAATTACTCCGCTTCCGGTGAATACACCAGCGTACCCACCTCCACCTCGTACTGTCAAAGTATTTGAGCCCACATCAACGGTTCCGACTATTAGCCCGGCGGAGGCGTTTCCTCCTGCCAAGCCACCTATTGATTCATTGTTTAAAAATTGGATGGTGGAAGCTTGATCGTCCGCCAGCGTAACTACGGAATTGTCACCGATCGCTGTTCCACCGCTCGCAATCAACGTCCCCGACTGTAGGTCGGTAGCACCGCTGTAATCATTCGATCCACTTAGCGTCAGTACGCCAGTACCCGCCTTCGTAATGCCGGTGGCTCCAGTGATTCGAGAACTCACCGACAAAGTCTGAGTGCTATCCTGAGTGAAAATCAGCTCGTTAATTCCCGACGAAAGAGTACCGCCGGAAATCGACTGAGACCCCGACGCGACAATATTCGTCATCAGAATACCACCGCTGGCGATTCGCAATCCGCCGCCACTTGGAATTGCGACTGTCGATGCACCATTCGCATTGAAACGAAGGCTATTGATCGTCAGGCAATTAGCCAATGTACCGGAAAACCCAGAGGAGTCGGTGACGTTGATTCCGGAAGTCCAAGAATTAACTGAGTCCTGTGTCGTAGCGTTCGCAGCGACGATGTTTCCGTCAGGGCCATTGGTCGCGTTGCGAGCGAAGAAAACACCAGTTCCATCATCAACAGTGGCCCAGCCGCCAAGAATACCGTTAGACGTCAAGTTATTGTTTACCGTATCGGTTGTAATCCCATTGGTCGCAGATTGGGCGCCGGTAGGGAGTACGAAACGAACAGTACTGTCGTTAGCCAAAGCACCGCGAGTAACCGCGTTGAGGTTCAAAACCGCTCCGGCAGCACCAGCATTGATGACAATCGAGTTTGCACCACCGTTGGCGAAGGTCGTCGAAGGGACGGCTAGAGTTGTGCCGGCTGCATTGCCATTGAGTGTAAGTGTGCCTCCACGAAAGTCCAATACCGACGCGCTGCTCAACTTGTTGTTGTTTTGCGTCGTGTAATCAAGAATAAGATTCCCTGCGTCAACTCGCGTTGATGTGCCGGTAAGGCCACTATTGTCGCTTGACATGGTAACCGTACCTAGGCCAGCTTTCACAATCGCGGCCGCCCCTGCAAGGCTTACGTCGCTAGCAATTGTCCCTCGGTTGAGGTTCAACGTCGTCCCAACGGTTAGCAGTGATCCTGCACCGCCAGTAATCGCACCGTCGAAACCAGTATTTACCGATCCAAGATCAAGAGTTGGAATCGACTGGTCAAAGCCATTCATCACTAAGGTACCTGTGCCCGCAGTGGTACCGTCACCCAGAGAAAGTCTACTCACTCCGGTAGCCGCAAGCGCCACGATCGGATTGTCAGCTCCAAAACTAAGAGTGCCGTTTCGAATGAACAAACGAGCCTCAGTATTGGCTCCACCGTTTGTCGCGTAGACTCCAGTGCTGTTCAGGCTTACTACAGACGCTGGGCCTGCACCGGTAAGAGTGAAATCGTCTGCGATCGACCAAGGCGTTCCGCTGATCGCTAAAGTTCCTGCTCCAGTTGGAGCGTAAGTCCAGTCAGCCGCGGTACCAGTCTGGCTCACGCCACCCGTTATCACGGTAGCACCGGTTCCATTGAAGGTTGGATTGCTACCACCAGCAATAATGGGTCCTGCATAAGTAATCGATGCGGTTCCATTGGATCCGAGGTTACTGTTTGCATTAAGTAAAATCGCACGATTCGTCGACTGATTTGAGCTTCCAATAAAGTTGAACGTTCCGCCACTTAAGCTAATCGAATCGGTACCCTGACCAAGATTACTTGCGGGGCCACCATTATCGCTGACGGTGGAATAAGAAAGAAGTCCGCTCGCGACTTGCACTGGACCGGTAAACGTGTTCGCACCAGTAAGATTCACCGATGCGGTGCCGGTCGTGTTGGTGATAGCCACCCCTCCATCACCAGAAATAATGCCGCTATACGTAGTGATGTTGTTAGCAGTTGCAGTAGTTGTATTCAGCGTCCCGATCGCACCATTGTTGAGAACAATTCCACGAGCGACATCCACAACGTTTCCAGACACAGCGAGAATAGCGTTGCCGTTGAAGGTAACATTGTTTGACAGAGCCCCCAAATTGCTGTTGTCGGCTAAGGAAACCGTACCTGAATTAATGACCAAACCACCGCTGAACGTGCTTGCTGCTGAACTGAGCGTCAAAGTCCCTCCCGCCCCATCCTTGACCAGCGTCAGCGCACCAGTGTTGTCGTTGATCGGAGCACTGATCGTAATCCCTCCCGTGTTACCAGTATTCACATGCAGATTCGCCGCTGCGGTGCCTTGCTGACGAAGCGCTCCACCACCCGATATGGTCCAAAGACCAGTACCCGCATTGAGTAAGCCAAACGTATCAAGGTTAAAGGCCCCTAATGCTGTTGACGTGGCTGCAGTGTTCGTATTGCGTAAAGCGGTGATTGCGCGACTTGCCGTCAGGGTCACGGCCCCACCGTTTTGCGTATAAGCATTCGCAAGGTTTGTCCACGTGGTTTCAGCCGTCGCAGCAATCCCGGCTCCCTGAACACCCAACGTGTTAGCTACACCCGCATTGATGTTGTAAGCCGCATAGTCGGTTTGAACGCCAGTTGCCGTGCCAACTGTCGCCCAAGCACCAATAATCTGGTTCGCCGCCGTGCCGCCCTGACCAGTGATCAGAATTCTGTTTAAGGCGGTCGTCGTACCTGTAGCTGATAAACCACCGATCCCAAAACCAATCGACGCCGTACCACTTCGGGTTAAACCACCTAACGTGAGCGTTGACGTTCCGGATGTGAGTGCGTTCGTCGAAACAACGTTCAAACGGCCAGAATTGAGAGTGACCGCGCCAATGAGTTCATTGTAAAGCGTAACTGCTGCCGCCGTGTTCGTGACCGTTATATTGCCACCATTCGAAGTAATTGGCGCAGTATCGCTTACGCGATTCACAGCAGCTTCGGCATTCGTTGTATTGTTCAACGAAATGCCGGTTGCCAGACCACCACCGTTCATGGTGATCGAGCTCGTTGAGAGCAGCCCTTGATTCAGGCCCGTCAAAGATAATGTCTGTGCGACACCAATCGTCGTTGCACCTGTCCAACCTCCCGCGGAGGTACCACCAAGTGTCAGAATGCTTGCGGTCAAACCGCGACGCCTGCCGCCACCGAGGCTCACGTTGCCGGTTCCCAAAATCGTACCATTGATGGTTGCAGCAGCGACGTTCTCCAAAGTAATTGCATTATTTGGAGCACCAAATGTAAGCCCAGACGCTCCGGCATCGATTGAGTAAGCTGTTGTCCTGAAAGTCAGTCCCCCGACCGTTATAGGAGTGGCAAGTGTCACAGCACCTGCAGTCCCTGCGAAGAATGCCGTATCATTATTCGCGTTGGTCCAGGCGATGTTGTTTGTGCCGTTATACCAATTAAGCAGGGTTGTATCCCAAGTACCGGCTCCGCCAAGCCCAACACCGCTCACCGTGTTGTTGCCAGCTACCGTCAAAACCGGATCCCAGTACAGGTCAGCTGCACTACCAGGAAGCGCCTGCGAGAAGGACATCAGTCCGAGTAAAAGGGCGGTTCGAAACTTCTGACGTAATCTCATCATGCGACTGGTTGGTGCTGACGAAATCAATGCGGGAGTCGCACCTTCCTTCACACCAGAAACGAGCTTCCTTGACAAAGCGACTTCACGATGCTTACGGAGATTACTTAGATTGTTTCGACGCATGTTGAGCTCCCAAAAACGACAGAACTATAACCACTCGAGATTAAGAATCTATTTGCCCGTCCAGTCGTACCGAATGCGATCAAAGTTCTGGTTAACCCAAGAACTCCAATTGCATCCGCTTTACTAAAGCTTCCAATCAAAGAGCCGAAGAGTCTTTGAATCACCCCTACAGGAGCAACAACAACCTCAGTAAACACTGCAAAACTAGGACGATGCGCCCGAGTTTTTGCAGGTTCAAGATATCGAGCAGTGCTCGATGTGAGGTTAGACAACATCATTTGAGAGGACGCTAAGCCGGTACTGGAGAAGAAAAACGTCCATTAAAAAAAATTTGGACGAATGGGTAATATGGACCAGCCGATTTATGAATGCAAGCATCGGTTAAAACCAATTTGGTAAATTTTTCTAAATTTCCTGGTTGGCCGGACACTATCCCCCCCAAGATGGCTACTTACGCGCATTGGTCTCCATTAGCGATCCAGGACGCCAACGATTGCCACAAAGCTACGGCAAGCCGCAATGCCTGGCTTTTCAGCCAGTTTAGAACGCGGGAAGACTCAACCACCAGAAAGCCCTCGCATTGGTTCTTGGACGAGTGACGGAATGAGTGACGCCGGTCGTAATTTGGGATTAGGGTCCCGATCTTGCAATCGGACGGGACAATGGTGGGCTGCTAGACGTTCGGTATTGACATGACATTTCGGCATGTCTTTTTTGTTCCTTATCCGAATGTGATTCACCTGTAGCGCGAGCCGCAACGGCCATGCGAATTGGCCAAAGGCCATAGTCTCAGATTGGCCGAAGGCCATGTTCATCGTAGCCTGGGGCAAAGCCGCTTTGCGGCAACGCCCCAGGTATTGCAAAAAAGGTCACTGGATTGGCCAACGGCCATATTCAAGCTTTAATCGCTCCGTTGATTATGGCCGTTGGCCAATCGAACAATTCAATCAATGGCAGTTCCAGGGGCGTTGCCCCTGGCTATGTTGAATATGGCCTTTGGCCAACATGCGGCCATGCTCTTAGTGAGAATCGGCGTCTGACAACGCTTGACCAAATTTCAACGTTCATATCACTCCGATCGCCGCAAGACATGGAGGTTTCCCGGGAACAAAAGCTGCGCATATGAAAAACTGCACAACCCCGAATTTTTAGCAGCCCAGGACAATGGTCCCACCCTACGGTAAGAGGAAAATCCCTGGCTGGTGCTTTTTCCCCAATGTGATTTTGGGGTAGCTGAATTCGTAAGAATTCAGAAGTCGATAGAAATACTAGAAAATTCTGATACCTTCAGATTTCCTACGACATCTGCTTCGAGTAGAAACATCTGGACGAAACGCTAGAGAATCGCTTCGCCCATGCCGTATCGAGCGGGGGTCGTTTGATAAATCATGTCTGCGTTTGGTAATGCAGCAGCCAAGTCGGTTGATCTTCTTTGGTCCGATGGGTGTGTCGAGAGCCACTCAGGTGGCTTCTGAGATGACGAGGCTGCGATCTGTCCAAAACGGGACCAAAATCGAGGTGCTTCAGAAGGGTCGTAACCGGCTCTTGCCATCAACTGAATTCCCATGAGGTCTGCTTCGCTCTCATGCTTGCGACTATAAGGAAGAATGACACCGTATTGGCTTGCCGCACCGTAAGCAGAACGGACCAAACCCTGTGTTGCACCGGAAGTCCCGCTGAAGGTGTAGTCAAGTGCAGTTTGTACCGCATTCACTCCCATCTTCTGACTCATCCGTTCGCCTCCGTGACGAGCGATTGCATGTGAGATTTCATGACTCATCACTACAGCTAATCCCGCCTCGGTTTGACATACGGGAAGGATGCCGTCGTAAACCGCAACCTTTCCACCTGGCAAACAAAATGCATTGGGCGTTTCAGATTGAAGCAAACGAAAGTCCCATTGATAGTTTGGTTTACCTGCAACTGCGGCAAGCCGAGTGCCCACACGATGGACCATGGCTGATAACCTTTGGTCTTGGGATATTGGCTCCTCTTGGAGGATCTGGCCAAACTCCTGCTGACCCATCGCAATCTCTTGCGACTCGGGAAGCAACAAGAGTTGTTTTCTTCCAGTCATCGGAGCTGATTTGCAACCGCCAAGCAAACAGCCAGCGATTCCCATGCGGGCCGCTCCAGACATCCATGCTCGTCGATTGAAGTTAGACTTCACTGTTGTTTTGCTGGCTAAGAGGTGTGCGTTCTGCTACTGTCATCATGACAAATCTTGTTAGCCGCTGAACTCATGCGAGACAAGTGGAGTTACGGCTCTTGAAAAGGTACGGAGCGAGTCCGATTCGTCGTGGAATATGCGAGTGTGGGATCGCGGAGTGATTAGCACGCCAAACATGTTGCGACGGACGGGGCGAGCCCGATCCTTCGCTGGGCATGAGTGGGTTGCGTGGGTAGTACGCCAAACATGTTGCGACGGACCGGCGCTAGCACGATCCGCCGTTTGCGCGGGGAGACTTTCGGAGATAACGAATTGATTAGAAGGCTGGTGTTTGGACGGGACAGTGGACCCATCCTACGCTAATCGGTTCGATTGCGGCTCAAGATTTTTATTTGGAACTTACTGGCTCTTTCGAGTCGGCAGGTTTTGCTACTGGAGGAGTCGCAGCTGGTTCTGCTGGTGCTTGTTCGGCTGGCTTCTGGGTTGGTTTAGCACTCCTGGCAAAATCTCCAGCGGTGACAATCACGAGCGTTTCGGGATCGAAGTACTTGCGAATTGCTTCGTTTACTTCATCCGTAGTCAGTTTCGCAATCTTGGCCTCGGTCGTTGCATAGAATCCCATATTTCGGCCTGCAAACAGATTCATCGACAATAGATCTGCAAGCCGGGCGTCGCTTGTACGTCCAACTTGCTGAGCTTGAAGGTAACCATCTTTCGCCGCCTTTAATTCTTCTTCGGTGACTCCGTCTTTTATCAACCGTTGCATTTCCTGTTCAATAGCGGCAACCACTTTTTCGCGATTGTCTGGATTGGCAATGGCGTAGATGGTTAGCGAGCCACGCTCATCGATCGGGTGAGCTTGAACGCCGCTTCCAACGCCATACGAGAGGCCTTCTTTTTGTCGAACGCGATCACCGAGCCGCGAGGAGATGGCTCCACCGCCAAAGATGTAGTTACCGATTAGAAGTGCTGGATAACGAGCATTGTCATCGCGTAGTTCATACTGTTGACTGCCGTAATAAACCGAGTTGGCTTTATCGGGGGTTTCGATCAACTGAATGGGACGTCGAACGTCAATATTGGCGACAGACGCAGCACGTTGATAGGGCGTTTCAGATTTCCAGCCATCGAGTATTTGCGTGAGCTTCTTGGTTACTTCTTCTGGATCGAAATCGCCTACAACGCTTACTTCACCTGACGAGCCGGCAATCATCGATTTGTACAATGCTTTGACATCCTCGAGTTTCAATGCTTTCAAGTCTTCAAGTTCTTCTTGAATGCTCGGGCTGTATCGGATATCACCTCGTTTGTATGTATTGAGAGCCTTGGCAACGGCATTTGGAGCCAATGCTTGCGGATCGCTCATTTGTGCTTCCGTTCCAACGATACTTTCGTCTCGAAGGACTTCGAACTCTTTCTCCGGGAAGCTTGGACGACGAACTATCGAATTCAATATGTCCAGAACAGCGATAAGGTTCTCTCGTTTGGTTTGCAATCGGATTTGCAAAATCTGCGGTCGAGAGTCGATGCTTACCGAAGCGAGCAATTGATCAAGCTTGTCTTTAATTTCTTGGAACGAATAGTCTTCGGATCCGCGTAAAAGCATAGGCCCAACGAACTCCGAAGCCGTCGTCTTCCCGAACAGAGCTCGTTCGTCACCGAAGCGAAGATTCATTGCGAGTTGTACGGTCGAGCCACGAGTTTTCTTGGGGAGGTAGCTATAGAGAACTCCCGATTCAAGATTACCACGAAGCGTCCTCGCCTCGATAACTTCTGGCGATGGATCGAAGTCTTCGCCTTGGCTGATTGCTTCGCGGCCTTTGTAATCGGCGAGTGCTGCGGCAATATCGATGCGCTCGGGGAGTTCGACGCGTTGAGCTTTCTCCGATGGAATAAACAAACCAACAGTTCGATTATTTCGCACGAGATACTTTTCTGCCGCTGCTTGCACGTCGGCAGCGGTCACCTTCTCGACACGATCACGATAGAGGAAATACAAACGCCAATCACCTTGTGATGCCCATTCGCTAAGTTCCACTGCGATCGTATTTGGATTGGCTGCGCGGAGTTCACGACTTTTGAGAATCTGAGTCTTCGCGCGTTCTACTTCCTGTTCGGTAACAGGATCTTTCACCAGTTCTTCTAGCGTTGCGATCATAGCAATACGAGCTTCTTCAAGCGATTTATCTTTGGGGACTTCTGCAAGGAAGAAGATCGCACCCGGGTCATGCAACGCGAACTCGCCGCCCTGCATCGAGCTCGCCTTTTTCGTTTCAATCATGCTCTTGTACAGTCGACCGCTGGGCTCGTCTGCCATCACCATCGCAAGGATTTCCAGAGCGGGATAGCTAGGGTCGCTTCCAGCTGGAATGTGATAGGTCGTTCCGACAAACTGTGAATCGGCAACACGACGAACAACCGTGGTCCGCTCGCCATCTTGCGGTGGCTCTACGGTGTAGGTTTTATCGATCGGGCGTTGCGGAGCTTCCAGAATTCCGAAGTACTTTTGAATCAGTCCTAAGACTTCCTTCGTATCAAACTTGCCGGACACAACCAGCATTGTATTGTCCGGGCGGTAGTACTTCTTATAAAAGTCGCGAAGTGCCTTTACGGGGACCCGCTCGATATCGCTTCGATTTCCGATGGTTGATTTTGCGTAGTTATGCCACTGGAAAGCACCGGAGAACATACGTTGCTGAAGGACTCGTTCGGGGCTGTTTTCGCCGCTTTCAAATTCGCTTCGAACAACGCTCATCTCGGTTGCTAAATCTTCGCCTTTGATGAGGCTGTTAACTAACCGATCTGCTTCCATTCGGATTGCAAACTCAAGATTGTCACCGGTTGCGGAGAGTGTTTCATAATAGTTAGTCCGGTCATACCAAGTCGTACCATTAAAAGAAGCACCACGTTCCTTAAGTACCTTGGGGATCGCCGGATGATTTTCCGTCCCTTTGAATAGCATGTGCTCGAGAAGGTGAGCCATTCCTGCTTCGCCATAGCCCTCGTGACGTGAACCGACCATCACCGTCATGCTTACCGTGAACACGGGTTTGCTTGAGTCGGGGAACAAGAGAACCTGAAGTCCATTTGCTAGTCGATACTCCGTGATCCCTTCGATGGACCGAATCTTCTCGGGCATATTTGCTTCGTCTGCTTTCGTTCTATTGGGAGATAGCAATGTGGTTGCCAAGAGGGTAACAACCAGTGCTGCGAATTGGCTCGATCGCTGATACATAAAATTCTTCCATTACAATCCAAGTCAGATTTCTAGACACGCAAGATTGTAATGCATCGCCCAATTTTATGTATGGGCCATTTTCAAGCAGCCCGCTTAAATCGCGCACGATTCTGTCGTCGAAAAAGCAATCACGACCCTCCAAAACACGCTGTTCTTGCGTCCTGGAGAGTCGCTGAGGCCGAATTTTCGGAGTCGAGTCCTAGAAGGGCAGAGACACTTACCAAGGTCCCCGAACTGGATAGATACCGAATTGATCGGTATGGCTTGGCCAGTGTGGTGTCGCCTTGAATTGACCGCCGCCGCCGCCACCGGAGGGACCTTGACCAAACTGATGATAAACCGGCGTCATCGTATTTTGCGAGACTCCCCACGAGTAGTTTTGCTGCATTGTAATTGTCGGTGGGACAATCAACGCAGTCGGTTGACCTGTACGAAGGTAGTAAAAATCCCCGTGCCAAGGCTTTTGCATCGCTTGATTTCTGGCCCAATAATCTCCCCAAGTGGAATGGGAAGCCCAGTAAATCACATCTCCCTGAGTGAAGCCTCGACCGGCTCCTGCGTTGCGACCGGGACCAAAAGCCTGGCAGTCAGAGGTTTGCAGAGCGGCTACCGCGCCAACGAGAACGAGTGCGGCACAGAGAATCAATTTTTTCATGAGTTGGGATCCGGTTAGCTTTGTTTCTAGTTTTCTTTATCTTGGAATTTCTAATTTCCTATGGACATATTGGTAAGTCGATTTCACTGGCGGCGCAATGTAATGTGCCTTTGTCCTATTTAGACCGAATCCCTGGTCGTAATAAGAGTGATAACGATCCTTATGCTGATACAAAAAGTGGTGCGGATACAATGGTTGGTAAGTGTTGTACGTGTGGCCAACCCAACCCGGTACTCCGACCGGCGAAATGTACAGAGCCGCTTCGGCTTGGTTCGCATTTCCTTGAGTGAAGTAGTTATCGAATAAAGGCTGGGCATGTCGATGTCCCCACTGGTCGCCCGAGGTTGGGGAGTTGGTCATCATGCCCGCGTTTCCGTAGGATACGGTTCCGTAACCACCATGAGCATCGGCAACACCGACGTTGCCGCAATTCCCAGACGAGCACTGTGCTTGAATTGTGTTTGCTGAGAATACGAGTCCCAAAACGGCAACCGTTGAAGCGACTGCATACTGACGTACTACATGAAAATTACGCATAACCGTTCCATCCTGTATTCGATTTTTCGCTCGATGAAATGCTCGCGTTCAACTGCAACGTCGGTAGCACCGAATCCCTGATGCTAACGAGATGCAAAGCATTTCCATCCAACGTATCGTCACCGTTTATTTAGAAACCAACCGAAATGTTGACAAACGCGGCAGCAGACCAGAATTGGGTGCGTACAGGATCGATCAGGTAAATTTGGACGATCGTCGCGTTGAAGACACCTTTATCTGCGACAACCGGTTAGTTCGCCAAATCGTAAGCGTAGATCAGCTCCTGATCGCGGATGAACAGTTTCTGGTTGGCGATGACTGGGTGTGCCCAAATCGCTCCTTTACCGCGGTCGGATGAAGTCTGCTCAGGAAGAGCGAATTCTCCGCGTGGTTTCCAACCGTCACGATTAGGCTCGGCGAGAATACACTTCCCTTCTTTATCGCTGTAACAGTAGAGCAAGCCATCCGCCAAAGCGATCGAACCACTTGCATTTCGCCCAACCTTTTGGCTCCAAAGGACTTTTCCAGATTCCATTTCTTGCGCCATCCAGACTCCGCCGTCCGCTTTTGAAAAGCCGTAGATGACGCCGTCTAGAAGGACTACACCTCCGTGATGGTTCTCCATCGACTTCGCCTTCTCGTGATAGATTTGCTTTGCGCTCAAGCCAGCACCGTCGGCTTCAACTCGCACCAAAACGTTTCCTGCACCGTACGCGGAAGTATGGTAAACCATATCGCCTGAAACGATTGGGGTTGGAATAACAGCAGTTGGATTCCCGGTGGCCACGTTTTCAAAAAGCTTCTTACCCGTGACTGCATCGATTCCCAAAAGACCAGGTTGGCTGGCGGTAACGTAAACCGGTTTCCCTTGGAAGTTGGACTTCACAACCGAAACATAGTGAGCGGGCGCATCGATGGAATCGCTCGAGAAGATCTTCTTGCCAGTATTAATGTCGAGCCCAACGAGAAAGTTGGTTCCTCCTGGGGTGACAATGACGCGGTCTCCGTCGATCAACGGAGATTCGCTGTACCCCCACTTGGGAACCTTGCCGCCGAAATCGGTAACTAGGTTTACGCTCCAATCGACCTTGCCAGATTTTGCATCCAGTGCAGCCAGAGTTCCAAGATCGCTTAGTGCAAAGACCTTACCATTGTGGACGGTAGGAGCGCTTCTCGGACCACCACCCCAGCCATGAAGATAATCGCCATCCTTCGACGCTCGGTCAATTTTTTGAGACCAGAGCTGTTCTCCCGTTTTTGAATCTAAAGAAAACACACTGCAATCGCTACCACTGGCACCGATTGAGTAAAGACTTCCATCTGCAATGCTGCTGGCAGAGTACCCCGAACCTGCATTTTTAAATGTCCACAACAACTTTGGACCACCTTCAGGCCATTTTTCAAGAAGCTTTTGTCCTG
Source organism: Planctomycetota bacterium (assembly GCA_026692865.1). Lineage (GTDB taxonomy): Bacteria > Planctomycetota > Planctomycetia > Pirellulales > Pirellulaceae > JAIYDQ01. The sequence continues at coordinate 22,483 of JAPLNI010000057.1, read as the reverse complement.
CCGCATGACCGTCGCGAAGAGGGCCGTTCCACTGCGGCCAGTCGGTGGTGTCACCGAAGCTACAAGCGGCAAACGGAAGCGAAATGACAACCGAGGCGACCACGGAGCGAACTTGGGTATAGGACTTCAAAATTCGTAGCATTTGAGAACTCAATAAGGTGGGAAATGAATTAAGCGGGCAATTATCTACAAATTGTAGCGAATTCTTCCATGCGGTAGCACTGCCGATCAAAATTTCAAACAGACATCCTTGAACCGAGTAGACTCTACTGATTTGAGCTTCAGCAGATCCAGAAAAAACCCAGACAAACTCGTCCCTTTTAACAACTGGGGATATTACTCGAAGCAGATGTCGTAAGACATCTGAAGACCGCAGCTTTACTTTTGTTTCCGTCCACCTTTGAATATTTACGAATTCAGCTAACCCCAAAATCTAATTTGGACATCGCACCAGCATTCATGAATCCAATTCAACAATCCAGATCTGACAATCAGCAGGCCGATAATCTCCGGGCCGGCAATTCAACAAGCGATTCCATACTAGATGGCATCGAATACGAGATGGGCATTCCAATTCCCGGGAAAATACTTCCGCCCGAGGAATGGGCAAAGACGGCTATTAAAAAATTACCACCCCCAGAGCCTCTAAACTTTCAGTCCATTTTTGGTCGCTCGGCACCGGTGGTCCTGGACTTGGGATGCGGAAATGGACGATTCGTACTCTCGTCTGCTCTTCGCCGTCGTGAAGTAGATCATCTTGGCTTGGACATCCTACCGATGGTGATACGGTATGCTACGCGGCGAGGCAATCAAAGGGGACTCCACAATGCGAGATTCGCTGTCTGTGGTGCATTCCAGTTTTTGGAACACTACGTTGCACCGGAGTCGATATCCGAAATTCATATCTATCACCCACAGCCATACCATTCGCCGCATGATCGGAAGTTGCGATTGCTGACCCCAGATTTCCTAGGCATTGTCCATCGAGCCCTCCAAGCCGACGGAAAGCTATATTTGCAAACGGACAATGTCGCGTATTGGAAGTACTTGCAGTCGGTCGTGTCTCAAATCTTTGACTGGACCGAACGCGAATCACCGTGGGAGGATGAGGGCAAAATCGATCCCTACGGAAGATCGCGACGGGAAGCAATCGCGATCGAAAAAGGACTACCCATTTTTCGTTCCGAATCGAAGCGACGAAATGGATGGATAAGCGACAACTTGGAATCGCTCATTGATGGTCTTCCCCTGCCCACTTTCGCTGCAAGCGACGAGAAAAGTTCAGAGGCAAAACGCCGCCCGTGGAGCAAGCCAACTCGTCGCAGAAGATAGTAAAAGCCACCAAGCTTCAGCACTGAAACTAATTCAATGTTGTTAGTCGAATATCTTTGAATTCAGCCCACATTGGTTTGCCGGCATGCAATTGGAGTGCAATCACGCCGTCGAGTAGAGTAAGCTTGGGTTCGTTGTCCGTAAAATTGAGTACCAATTGACCATTCAAGAAGTGTTGAATGTTGTTACCCTTTGCGACAATCTTTACTTGATTCCAGTCATCGACTTTCATTACTTTTTGGAAGGCTGCTTCATCCATGAACAGCTCGACCGATTGCTTGCCACTTTCATTCCAAACAGCTTTTTCTCCGGTTGCACAGATACGTCCACGTTTTCCACCTTCGTCATAAATGAAGCTCGAAACGTTCGGGAATTTGTTTTCGTTTCTTAGTTCGTGTTGATAGCCACGAACAACCCATTCGTTTTTGGCACTGGTATCAGTGATGTGCTTGGACCGATATTGAATGCCTGAATTGTTTGTTGCATTGCATCGAAAGGTGACTTCAAGTTCAAAATCCTTTGGCTTTCCGCCCTGCCAAATCAAAAACGTGTTTCCTTTGGCAGCGTTTTCTACAGTTGTTTCACCATGGATAATTCCATCACGAACCGACCACAGACGCGAATCTCCACTCCAACCGGTCAAGTCTTTGCCATTAAAGAGGACTTGGCTTGTTCCACTTGCGGCGGGCTTCGCTGCCTCTTGAGCGGGTGATTTTGTTGCAACCATCATGCCGAGTGAAAGTGCTAGTCCTGTTAGAAATAAGTAACGCATGTTCATAACTCCAAATTCTAATTTTCGTATCGAGGGGGGAGAGAAAGACTTGGTGAAGAATAAGCTCTTCATTGCTACAGTTTGTTGTAATCGATTTCGAAGACTTCCATCATTCGGTTCAAGTCACCTGACAGGATACCTTCGCGGAGCCACTTCTTGCGTTGAGCAGCCGTTCCGTGAGTGAATGATTCTGGCCGAACGTAGCCCTGCATTTGTTTCTGAAGTATGTCGTCACCGATTCGAGTTGCAGCGTTGAGGGCATCTTCCAAGTCACCCTCTTCTAAAACGCCTTTGGTTTTTTGAAGATGGTGCGACCAGACACCTGCAAGGAAATCTGCTTGGAGCTCTAAACGTACGCTCAATTGGTTGCCTTGTGCCGGGTTCGCTTGGCGTTGCATGCGGCTGACCTGCTCAGTTAGCCCCAAGAGGTTCTGCACATGGTGACCAACTTCGTGAGCAATCACATAAGCCATGGCGAATTCGCCGTTTGCTTTAAACTTTTGCTGAAGCTCTTCAAAAAAAGCAAAGTCAAGATAAACGTTGCTATCGCCTGGGCAGTAAAACGGTCCTGCTGCCGACGTTGCCATTCCGCATGCGGATCGCACTTGATCGGTAAAGACAACCAATTTTGGCTTTTGATAGGTGCGGCCCAATTGCTCACGAAACAACTTGGCCCAGATGTCTTCTGTATCCCGAAAAACAACGCCCACAAACTTACGAACCGGAGCTTCTGCTTTTTCTCGAGCAGGGTCGAGCCCCGCTTTCTGTGCGGGAGCACCTTGTTGAAATCCAGGTTGCTCCATGAGTTGTTTAGGGTTTATTCCTAAAATCATCGCCAAGACCAGCATCACCAGCAAGCCAATTCCGCCTCCCATGATCATCCCACCAGCCGCCGGCATGCCACGACGATCCTCGACATTCTGGCTTTCTTCACGATCTTCCCAACGCATTGCACACACTCCGACAACAAGGACACTATTAAAACAAGGACACTATTAAAAAAGGAACATCTCAGAACCAACATTCATTACAAAGGAATGACGCTTATGCTGGCCCGATTTAAACGTTGTAATTCAAAGTCCGATAGACACTCGCTTCCGATCGCTTTATTTAACAAGTTGCGATGCAGAAACCAGCAGCGAGGGCTGTTCGGCTAAGTGTTTGTAACTTTAGTCGATAAAACAATTATAACTATAAACGAAACATGGTGTTGCGACTCAGTGAGAGTCTGGGAATCAAGTGATCTGCCGCCAAGATGAACCAGATTCGAAGGAAAGCTAGGCTGCACATCGCCATAGACAGCCGGCCCAAGACCAACCTACGCCGAACCCAACCATGATGTTTTGCTTGCCGGGCACGAGCTCCCCGGAGTGTCGCATATCGTGAATCAGTATTGGAAGCGTTGACGAGACCGTATTACCGCAATTACGAAGTCGGATCGGGAGGCGATCGTCAGAAACCCCCAAAGCGATACGGAGTTGGCTAAGCATTTTGTCGGTCGCTTGATGCATCAGGAAAAAATCGATCTGGTCGATCGTCATGTTCGCATCGGAGAGCATTTCGCGGACGAGCTGCGGAACGGCGGTGACAGTAAAGCTGATCAAGCTAGGGCCGTCCATGTAAAGCCGACTCTTCCAACGCTTGCGGTGACGTGGCTTGATTGCTTGGCTGGGCTCCCTTGCGCCGCCATCGGCCACGAGAAGTGTGTCTGCTCCAGAGCCATCCGTTCCAAAACGGAAACCGGTTAATGTTGGAGTATCACCCGCATCGATCAAGGTCGCCGCTGCAGCATCGCCAAAGATCGTACGCAAGGAACGATCCTCGGCGTCGATGTATTTGGAATAGGTTTCGGCCGTTAACAATAAAATCCGTTTGGCTTGCCCACTGCATATCAATCCCTCAGCAAGTGAAAGTCCATAAACGAATCCGGAGCAACCGAGATTAAAATCGATTGCACCAGAACGTGTTGGGATATTGAGTCGATGTTGGAGCAGGCATGCCGTGGTGGGTAGCGGATAGTCGGGCGTTTGCGTACATAGCATGATGTAATCAATCGATGCCGGATCGATCGAGTGAGCTTGGAATAGCTTCGTCGCTGCGTGGCATGCCAAATCCGAGGCGGTCTCACCAGGCTCGGCGATATGCCGCTGAGCTATCCCCGTCTTTTCCTCGATAAGTGGAATATCCCAATCAGGGAAAGCGGCATGGAGTTCGAGGTTCGTTTCCAATCGTGATGGATAGTGAACCGCGATCGGACCTATCTGAGCATGTGGCACGGAGAATACTTCCTGTATTAACTAGTCGCTGGTAAACGGATCCTAACGCCAGATTTTCTCGGACAATGAGTGGAGCAAGTCGGCAGCATGTTGGATCTCAGCCTTTTGCCGCACTGGGTCTTGAGGAATCTCTCGCTCGATTGTCAGCGGGCCTCGGTAGCCGATATCTTTGAGCTTACTCAAGTAAGCTTCGATCCCGACATCCCCTTCTCCAAGCGGTACTTCACGACCCCAAGTCACACCTGGCTGGTCACTCCAAAGTCCATCCTTGCAATGCACGCTTCGGACATAATCGCCAATAACATCCAAGGCTTCGATCGGGTTGCCCATGCCGTAAAGGATCATGTTGGCAGGATCAAAATTGATGAACAGATTAGGACGTTGCGTATCGACAATAAAGTTGCGAAGTGCTTCCGCTGTTTCTTGTCCAGTTTCTAAGTGTAATGCCTGCTCATTCGTCGCAGCATGATCGCAGAGCTGCCGAGTGACATTAACAATTTCCAGATAGTCTTTGCCGTGTCGATCGTGAGGCACTACACCCAAGTGTAGCCCGATGACATTACAGCCTAGAAGCCTTGCGAAGTCTGAAATTTCTCGCATCTCTTGAAGTCTTGACGCTCGGGTTTCCGCAGGCACCAATCCGACCGTTCGTTCTACGGTTGGAATGTCTTCGTAACTTTCGCCTTCGAAGCCACCGAAGACACAAGTCAACTTTATACCGAGTTCATCTAACGACTGAATGAACTTTTCGGCAAGTGCCGGTGAACGTCCTTCTCGCATCGGAGCATGGAGCTGGATGGTCGGGATCTTCAATTCGCTTGCGACCTCTAAGCGGACACCTAAACCTGCATCGATGCTGGTAAAGACGCCTATTGGCCAAACATCTTTCTCTAACATATCCGAATGACTTCCGTTCTTATATTCTTACTTAAATAGTGCTTACAAATCAAAAATCTTTACGCAAGCCAATTAACAACTTTCGCACCATTAAAATAAAATGGAGACAAGTGCTTTAGCTTGCCGCAGCATAATTTTTCGGCTCTTCATCTGTCTGCGACCTGGGCTTGGATCGATTTCTACCGAAACCGCGAACGACTTCCAACGCAATGCAATCATCCAAATTAGGCCTATACAAAGTTAATAGTGCACATGGAATAAACCAAGCCATATACAACCCACCGCCATAGGCATAGCAGAACTGCGAAGCTGTCATCAACGCTGCTGTGCAACTTAAAAGCGTCGCAAGGCTCTTCTGAGCCGGCCACATGATAAACGAAAAACTTATCAATACAAAAGCGACCATGACCGGAATTCTGAAGTACGGATGCCAACCCAGTCCCCATATTCCATCCAAGTCCTTCAATGCGAACGGGATCGTGCCGAACATCTGTCCAAGCCTGTCAGCAAAACCAGTCGCCGTCGACGCACTGGTCGTCACCAAACCCAACGCAATCACTAAAGCAATGATCGATCCTAAGAAGCCACTAGTAAATCGATACGCGCCGCGTTGCCAATAAAAACTAATCCAAAGCGGAAAAAGAAAGAACGGATAGAAAACCAAACCAGAAGCCAATCCTAGCATGATGCCGGATGCAATCGGTTGTCTATACAGTGCGATAGCCACCGCGATCAGCGCCCCCGGGATCAAATGATCGACGCGACCTGTCATTTGGGCCGTATAAGGCAGCAGCAAAAACAAAGTTGCCACCCCCACACCAGTCTTGAAGTTATCAAAGTGCCAATAGCCAACGGCCACAATGGCGAGAACCAAAACCAGGTTCGCCATGATGAGAAAAATTCGCGACAGCCGGACGCGTTTGGGTGAAGGTATGGTGATCGAAGTGGCTGCGGACTGGACGACAATATCCTTCGAGGCACTCTTGGAAATGGCGGCGATCTCTGCATCGGTATGAACTTCGTCTGCTGGAGCTTGACTCTTATCGTTGGGACCAACCATGCCGATGAGCATAGATCGTTTGGCGATCGCTTCCGGATCGGGAGCTGTTTGGATGTCTGGTAAGAGCTTCAAAAGCTCGTAACCAGGACCGGGTTTCCCTCCCGAGCGACTCTCTAAGACCGGCGGGCTGTTGACAACATTGGCCATCAAAAACAGAAATAGCGATACGCCTATAAACATAATGCCCCCGCTGCTTAGATTCGGTTCCAAAAGAGGCCGCCGAACCATGGTTGTGTCCAAGAGCAGTCTTGTTAACCACAACCCGCAAATAGTGAGCAACCACGCAAATCCCCAAAATTGAAGCTTTGTCGGATCGATTTTCGAATCAGCTAATTTATCCGGCGGGCGCAGGGAGACGGATTCAGAATTTTCTGTCGGTGCTTGCACGCCATTGGCAGCTTTGATGGCGCCGGCGGAATTCGACTGGATGCTTTCCTGGCTACGAGACTTGCGACCCTCGTAAACCATCATCAGGCCGGGCGTCAGCAGCAGAATTAGAAAAATGTCGAGATTTCGTATGCTCCATAACCGATGGAACATGAAGAAGATCGCAACGATCAAAAACGACGACATGAAAACCCATGTCGCTGGCTCTGGTCTTTGATAGTAAAAAAGAAACTGGCCCATCCCAGCTCCCCCGCGATCCTTCGAACAATGAAATCAACTTACGTCGAAACCGAAAGCATAAGCTAGTGCATAGTTTGTGGATAGGTAGGTAGCAAGGTAGGTCTAGCTAGCCACACTTCACGATCCGGGAGGGAGTGGCCCAATGGCACTCGTTTTGTAGTTGCTAGATCAAAATCAATGTCGAATATCGAACAAGGAATGTCGAGTTCAGAACGAAATCATCCATTAACTTCGTAATTGGACATTCTTTGTTCGACGTTCCATATTCAATAGGTACCGAAAGTGAGTGACATTTGGGAGTGGCCACCGGAAGTATGATATACTGCGTCGAAACAATCCGACGAACCTTCCAGCAAAAGGTGCGTACCGTTTGCCTGAGGATCGTCGCAAACACAGCGGAGCCATAGTGGCAAACATTCCACCATTACAAAAACCTAAAAGTATCGGCGACCTGCTCCGCGAGTTTCGTGAACATCGAGACAACATGGAGCAAGAGCTAGGGAAAGCGATTATCGGGCAAACCGAAGTCATTGAGCAACTGTTTGCGGCTGTCTTCACCCGCGGGCATTGTTTGCTTGAAGGGGTGCCGGGGCTTGCGAAAACGCTCATGGTCAGCAGCCTCGCCAAGATTCTTGATGTCGGATTCAAGCGAATCCAATTCACTCCCGATCTAATGCCCTCGGACATTACTGGAACAAACGTTCTCGACGAAAATGACGCCGGCAAAAGAGAATTTCGGTTTGTCGAAGGACCGATTTTCACCAACATTTTATTGGCCGACGAGATCAATAGAACGCCTCCCAAGACCCAAGCTGCCCTTCTTCAAGCGATGCAGGAACGCGAGGTTACGGTCGGAAGTACAACTTATTCGCTCCCCGATCCATTTTTTACGATCGCTACTCAAAATCCCATTGAACAAGAGGGGACCTACCCGCTTCCCGAAGCACAACTGGATCGATTTATGTTCAACATCAAGATCGGATATCCAACCGCTTCTGAGGAGGAGCAGATTTTATTGGCAACGACTAAAAACGAACGCCCAGAAATCAACCGCGTTCTCTCTGCACGAGCCATCCTCAATATCCAGAAACTGGTTACCAGCGTGGCGGTAAGTGAATATGTCGTAAAGTACGTAGCGTCGCTTGTTCGAGCAACTCGTCCCACCGATGAGAAATCTCCTGGATTTGTCAAAGAGCTACTCGACTGGGGGGCCGGTCCAAGAGCTGGTCAATTCCTGATTCAGGCCGGTAAAGCAATGGCTGCGATGGACGGACGATTCAGCGTTGCGATCGAAGATGTTCGCAAGATAGCAGTTCCTGTTTTACGGCATCGTCTGAGTGCTAACTTCCAAGCGCAATCAGAAGGAATGACCACCGACAAAATTATCCTGCGGTTGTTAAAGGAAGTGAAAGAACCAGACGTTCCTAAATTCGGAAACGCTTCTGTTTGATCCGTTTCCAATTCATATGACGTGATCAAATAGCGTAACTATGTTGCTTAAACGAATCGCTAAACACGCGTGTTTTTTTCTAACCGAACCTCACAAGCCGTTTATTCGGTTGAATCCTTTAGTTAAATATGGTTGCTGTCGAACAGTATTTAAAACCAGAACTTGCCTCGCAAATCAAACGGCTGGATTTGCGAGCTAAGATGATCGTGCGCGGTTTTTTGCAGGGTCTTCATTCCAGCCCACTCCATGGGTTTTCAGTCCAGTTCTCCGAGCACCGTCGTTACACAATGGGCGACGATCCCAAGAACATCGATTGGCTTGCTTACGCAAAAACCGATCGATACTACATCAAAAAGTTCGAAGCGGAGACGAATCTCGCGGGCTACATCGTGATGGACCTGAGCCAGTCGATGGACTACACGTATCGTCAACAGCTCACTAAGTTTGATTACTCGATTTGTTTATCGGCAGCTCTAGCCTATCTTATGCTGATGCAGCAGGACTCGGTCGGGCTCGTGACGTTTGACAAGAAGATTCGATCCAGCGTGCCGCCGCGCTCACGACGTGGACAGCTTGCCACCATACTTAGCCAGATGACAAAGCTGCACGTAAACTCGAGTGGCGAAACGGATCTTCATGCTTCCCTTTTTCAGCTTGCATCGATGCTTCGGCACCGCTCGTTGATCATGCTCTTTAGTGACCTCCTTGCCGATCCAGCCCCAACGCTGCAGAGTCTTCGTATGTTACGAGGCGGTGGTCATGATGTTATCGTGTTCCATATATACTCGACGAAGCAGAGGTTACTTTTCCATTCACTGGCGTGGTACAGTTAAACGATCCCGAAAGTCGGCAAAAGTTAACCGTGAACGCCGACGAAATTGGAGATGACTACCGTAAAAAAATCCAAGCGTTTCGAAGAGAACTGGAAACTGGTTGTATGCAAAGCAGGATAGACTATGTACCTCTTCATACGGCCATGCCCTATGACAAAGCGTTGATGGAGTATTTGCTGAGCAGGCGTTCTCGTTTCTAAGAGCGGTCGGATGAACTTCGTACACGTATCGCTTCTAGCTGGGATCTCTGTAGCTAGTATTCCGTTGCTGTTGCATCTTTTGGGACGCAAAGATCCCAAGCCGATTCTATTTCCGGCTCTACGTTTCGTGCGTCAAACCGCAGTTCAATCTCAACGTGGATGGACTGTGAAGCGTTGGTTGTTGTTGCTACTTCGAATGGCGATGATCGCTTTGGCCGCTCTTGCGCTCGCATCTCCACGAGTCCACAGCGCGATGCTGGCTACGACTGTCTCGCTTGGGATCGTCGCAACTCTCGCGGCACTAGCAACCGCAGTCGCAATCGTTTCATTCGCTTCGAATCATACACGCACTGTCAGGATAAGTCTTGCAACATTAGCGGGGATGCTCTGGGCGATCGTCGTAGCGTGGGGGCTCGTAGCAACGGCTACCGGGGCGGCTGCTCCGACTCAAGCTTCTGTGGGACCAATCGCTGTAGCCATCATCATCGATAATGGCCCGACGATGGACTACCGATTCGCTAACGAAACTCGATTTGAAGCGGCGAAAGAAACCGCTCGCTGGTTACTTGATCGTTTGCCGGTGGATAGCCAAATCGCAATTTTGCATAACGCCCAATCGCAGAGACTTACGGCCGGTCGAGCCACTGCCAATCGACAACTGGACTCCATCAAAATTGTTGGCAAGACAGTCGACTTGCCCGCAAGAATTCGTTCAGCCATCGAGTTAGTACGCGCTTCGAAACTCAATCGACGCGAAGTTTACGTTATCACTGATCTTTCCGTAAATGCTTGGCAAAGCGGAGTCAGCAGTTCAAGCAACGAACTTGAAAACGCCGTCACATCCGAAGTGAAAAAGATCGATGCGCAGCCCTCACTCGGCAGCGGTCTGGCCGCGATGCTTGATCCTAATTCAACGAACGGTGACCCCGTGTTGCTTCAAGTGATCGATGTTGGTGTTATCAAACGCGAGAATTGGTCACTGACAGACCTCACGCTCAGTCAGCAAAGCGTGACGCCTGGAAGTTCAGTGAATGTGTCTGCAATCATACGATCTGCAAATGGTTCACCTGAAACACAACTCAATGCCGAACTTTGGATCGAAGAGCGTGATAATGCTTTACCAATTTTACGAGATGGAAAATTAGTGACTCCAAAGTCGACTCTGCGAGAACGCAAGACAATCGACGTCGCGGGAGGTGGTACTGCTCGCATTGACTTTGCGATTCGCGACATACCGGCTGGTACTACGAACGGATCGCTACGAATTGCTAGACCAGATCCACTTGCGATTGATAGCGAGCTCGCCTTTTCAATCGATGGCCAAGCTTCCGGAAAGGTTTTGATTGTTTCTCCAGTAAGTGTTGCCAGCGGAACTGCTAACAACGACGAAGGAAGGCTGGTCGCTCTCGCCATAGACCCGACACTCACACAAACCGTTTTGGTCTCCTATAACCAATTGGCGCTAGTCGACTGGCGAACATATTCGAGCTTGATATTAGTGGACCCTCCTGAGCTACCTGGTACCGTGGTTGACGATATTCATAAGGCAATTCAAAACGGAACAGGTGCGATGCTGATTATGGGGCCGGGTATCACTTCGCCAGACGTTTGGAACGATTCACCGATTCATCGTTTGCTTCCCGGTAAAGTTGCTGTTCAGTGGCGACGCCCTGTTAGCGATTCAAGCTATTATTTTTCAAGCCTCGTTACCAATCATCCCCTATGGAGTGTGTTCGATTCGGCAGTCACAGCAATTCCTTGGAATCGATTTCCCGTTTATCGCTACTGGGTCCTTGATCCGCTTCAAGAACAAGCCATGACTCTTGCCAAGTTTTCAAGTAGTAATCACCCGGCAATTACGGAACATTCGATCGGTAAAGGAAGGGTGCTTGTTGTCACGACACCGTTGACTCAAACAGAGTCACTGAACGTATCGCTTTGGAATCGATTAATGGCGGCCGACGATGCGTGGCCAACGATCGGATTGATTTATGGTGCAGCTCGATATCTTGCCGCAGGTGACCAAATGCAGCGAAACTTTGTTCTCGGGCAACCTGCAGTCTTGAATAACCCGACTGAACAATATCCCGAACGATATGACTTGTTTACGCCAGATGGTCAAGTAATTCGGGTTCAGTCATCCGAAGATCGATTGCTTTTTCCTTACGCCGAACTTCCTGGAACGTATCGGTTAAAGGGAATGCAACCCGAGAAACCAGCACGACGAAGTTTTAGCTATTCACTAGATGACGAATCAGTTAACCTCGATCGTGTTTCCACCGATCAGCTTAACGCGATTCTGGGTGCTAACAATTTTTCGATTGTTTCAAACCGCGAAGAGATTCAAAGCTCGCTCGGAGAAGCACGCTTCGGTCGTGACCTTACTCCGTTTATTCTCGTGCTGATGGTCGCGATGATCATTGCTGAACAAGCAATGTCTTATCGCTTCTACTCGTCGAATCCGTCAGGAAGGTCTTCTGGTACCCTTTCCGGGAACTCGGGGACGCAGTCATGATAGGGTTACGATCGATTTTCCTACCAAGGGTCATTGAGCTGCTTGCTGTTGTTGATTGGGCTGTTGTTGATTGGACAGTCGAGCCGATGTTCGGAAGCTATGTCGCAACGGGCAGCTTGATCGTTGCGATGCTTGCTGCTTGGTGGTTTATTGGTTCGGATCGAGCGCTAACAATTAAGCAAAAAGCGACACTTTCGCTTCTCCGACTCGCCATGATTCTGGTAGTCGGTTTTCTCTTACTCCGACCTGCATTAACGTTCACACGAACCAGTCAGACACCCCATTCGATTGCCGTACTTGTCGATACTTCTGCAAGCATGAACCTACCATCGGGCGTTGACAACAAGAGTCGTTGGGAGATTCAAAAACAAGCAGTCGAAGCAATCCAGACCGCATCACGTTCACTGGGTGAAGAAGTGAGCTGGGCTCTCTATGGCTATGATCGGCAGATGCTGCGGTTGAGCCCAATATTTACTGAGGGTGGCGCTACTGACGGTGGATTGATGGGGAGTGAAAGCACTTGGGCTGCCATGCCCCGCAGGCCTGAAGGGACCGTAACCGACGTGGGACGCGGGTTGTCGCAAATCCTAGAAACCCCATCCGACCCGCCGCTTTTGTCAGTGATCTGGATGGGGGACGGAGCGCAAACGGCTCGCGCGGATACATCCAAGGCGCAACAGGCGGTTCGCAGTCTCACGCAACTGGATATTCCTCTCTTCCTCGTCGGTATCGGGCCACGTAGTGGATCTGATATGACTCGTGATCAATCGATCGAAGGTGTCCCGGATCAATTGGAAGCTTTTGCAAAGAATACTGTAGCCGTAAGAGGTACTCTTCGTGCGACAGGGCTCCAGAATCGAGAACTGAAAATCGAAGCACTCATGATTCCAAGCGGCTCTGAGTCCGGAAAGAAGCCTACCCTACTCAATCAAGTAATCGTCGCCGCAACGAGTGCTGATCAAACCATTCCATTCAGTTTACCAATCGTTGCACCGGAGAAAGGTCTTTATCAAGTCGTCATCAAAGCGGAAGGTGTCGAAGGTGAAGCAACCCTCTTGAATAACGAGCAAACCTGCTTTATCAACGTTCGTGATCAGGGTTCAAGGGTCTTATACTTGGAAGGGGCCCCGCGACAGGAGCAGCAGTTTATTCGGCGCGCGCTGTCGGATAGCCCCGATTTGAAAATCGATTTTCTCTGGGCTCCCGAAGCGGCTCGAAAACGCTGGCCGCTTCCGCTGGAACCTCAGTTAACGGGCGATACTTATGATTGCGTGATCCTGGGCGATTTGGATTCGGATGCGTTGGGGCCTCAGAATTTGAGGCTGCTTGTGGAGCTCATTGAACGTGGTGCAGGCTTGATTACATTGGGTGGATTTCATGCTTATTCCAGCGGCGGGTACGCGGACACGAAGTTAGCGGAAGTTCTGCCGGTCAAGCTGAATCCGGCATGGCGTCAAAAATTTGGACAACCCGACAATAAAGCTGGACAAATTGAAGGCCCATTGCAATTGATTCCTCGATCCGAGCATCCGGTGGTAATGCTGGGTGATAACGCGTTAAATCGATGGAAGGAAGTCAAGCCGTTGGTTGGAGCAAATCGATGGAACGGGCTTGCCGAACGACCTGGCGTGCAATGGATCGCGCAAAGCCAAGCTGATGATCCGCTGATCGTTAGTGGAGAGTCAGGTGGCGGACGCGTTCTGTCGATCGCTTTCGACTCTTCTTTCTTATGGTGGCGACAAGGCAAGTCGGATGTGCATCGTCAGTTTTGGCGGCAAGCGGTACTCTGGACCATGCGCCGACGTCCTCCCGTGGAAGGGCTCCAGATCGAGATGCCTCGACGTTCGTTTTCACTGGGCGATGCGACCGATTACTCGATCATTTGGACGCCCGGTGCCGATGGACGAACCTTACCCAAGGATGTTCAAGTTAGATGGAGTCGCGATGGTCAGGACTTAGGCCCTCTGGTTCCTTCAAAGGATGGAGAGAATCGTCTGATCGGAAAGCTCAACTCGCTTGGCGAAGCTGGTCGTTACGAGCTGATCGCACGCTATAGCGGCCGCGCAGCACTACCCACAGTGCAACCCACTGAAATCCGACTTCCATTCGTAGTGGTCGACATGGCGCTCGAGAAAATTCAGTCTGCCCCCGATTGGCCTTTGATCAATCAGCTAGCAACCCTTAACCAAACCGCTGGCGGACGCATCGTCGCTCCCGAGTCGGCGAGCGAGATCGTTGACGCAATCAAGACCATACGAGAATCGGCAACGATCGATATCGTACAAACCTACCGACTAGGCGACGGCCCTATCGACAGCTGGTTCGCCTTCATCTGCATCGCCGGACTGCTATGCATTCAATGGGGCCTAAGAAAATCATGGAACTTGCCATGATGTGAGGATAACGAGTCCTTTGTCCAACCTAGAAATTGGCGTTTGTGCTTGTAGCAGATGTCGTAAGACATCTGAAAACTCCAGCTTTTGCAATCGTTTTCATCGACATCTGAATTCTTACGAATTCAGCTACCCAAGAAACTAATCTGGACGAAGCACTAGTTCTGCAAACGAAGAAAACGTTTCGAAATCGTTTTCAAAATTCCTCGTCGGTTGATCGCGTTTCTGCGGGTGAGTCGCTTTGAAAGACGAAGCAACGGCCATCGCGTCGCGCGATGACTTGTCGACAATGGGTGTCGGAATCGACTCGGTCTTGGCAACCATTTCTTATGCAAAAGTCGACTTCGTAGCCGATGACCGCATGATTGGAATCTAAATGTACTTCGGTAATTCGAATCGTGTCGACTTCGGACCGTGGGTCGTGGTCTTTTGATCTGCCGTTGAGTGCTTGGCGGTACAGGGCCCAATTGGATTGTAGGTAATCAGTGAAATCTAAATCGTCCACAGATAACGGGATTTCGATTCGAATCGCGTTCATTTTGGCTTGTTCGTTAGGACGCTTTCTAAGCCGCGCTTAATGATTTTATTCCAGATCGCATATCCATCGGTGTTTTGATGAAGACGATCCTTGAGAAAAAGCTCTTCACGAGGCATACCTTGATCATTCAAGTATTCTTTCGCGGTCGCAATAAAATGAGTTGTCGATTTGAGTTTACAGTACTCAGCGATCGCGACGTTTGCCGCACTTATTTCGGGCCAGGCTTGCCAGCGAACTGGAGCCGGAGTGATCCCTATAAAGAAAATATCCGTGTTGGGCAACTTAGCCTGGATGTTTGTTGTGATGTGATCGACTAGCAGAACAATTTCTTCCGGCGTTTTATCGGATGACTTACCAGTAATATCGTTACCGACGTAGATGACCACCGCTCGTGGGTGATGTGTAGCGACAAGCCTATTCACGTAGATCGCTAGGTCGCTGTACTTGGCTCCGCCATAGCCTCGGCTGACAACCGACCACGGAGCCATGTCTTGAGCGATTTCCTTCCATAATCGGATACTCGAACTTCCAAGAAACAGAATGTCGTTAGCACCAGCGACTTCCGATTGATCAAGCTGCTCTAGCTTGACAATCTCCGGTTCCCACTTCGCTGCAGCCGTCTCATACTTGCTGAGCGGTGATTCAAAGCAGACAGAGATACAGATCGCAAACGCTATGGATTTGATAAGCATTCTTGCTAGTCACTTCTCGAATGTTTCGGCGATGGAGATGGATTGGACTGATGAAATATTGGACCGAGTTCTTGACTTCCGATTTCTAAGCTTTGATTTCGGGTGGATGGCTCAATTGAATATGCAGTTCTCGGAGCTGTTTGGTTTCGACTGTGCCTGGTGCTTCGGTCATCATGTCGATCGCTCGTTGTGTCTTGGGGAATGCGATCACGTCTCGGATGTTGTCCAGTCCCGAAAAGAGCATTACAACGCGGTCGACGCCAAGTGCGATTCCACCGTGAGGTGGTGCTCCGTACTGCAAGGCATCTAACAAGAAGCCGAAGCGGTCCTTGGCGATATCCGGAGTGATTCCCAAGAGACTGAAGACCTGCTGCTGGATGGTGCTATCGTGGATTCGAATTGTTCCGCCACCAGCCTCATAACCGTTGATGATCAAGTCATAGGCTTGAGCTCGACATGCACCGGGATCGCTTTCCAGAAGATGCATGTCTTGAACGCGAGGAGCCGTAAAAGGATGGTGCATTGCGACCCAACGGTTTTCTTCGCTGTCCCGTTCAAACATCGGGAACTCGACAACCCACGAGAAATTCATCGTCTTCGGGTCGTACAGCTTCAGCTCGGCAGCCAATCGACGACGCAAACCGTTGAGTCCCTTGCAAGTGATCTCCCAACTGTCAGCAAGGATGAACATTAGATCGCCTGGCTTGGCATCGAATGCTTGTTTGATGGCTTCCAATTGCGGTGGCTCGATATTCTTACTGATCGGTGACCACAAGGATCCGTCTGGTTCGGCACGAAACCACGCGAGCCCTTTGGCACCGAAATCGTTTTTGACGATTTCCGTAAGCTCATCGATTCTCTTTCTCGAGAATTCTTCGGCTCTCAAATCGACTTTGATGCCGCGAACGAATCCGCCTTCGTCGGCAGTCGCTCGGAAGACACGGAACGATGTTTCTTTGGCAATCGATGTTAGGTCGACAATTTCCATGCCGTATCGAAGGTCCGGTGCATCATGTCCGAAGCGACGCATGGCTTCGTCATAAGTGATCCGAGGCAATGGAGTTTGAAGCTCGATACCGAGAATATCTTTTGCTAACTGTACCATCAGTCCATCGATCATTCCGATGATGTCTTCGTTGTTGACAAAGCTCATTTCCAAGTCCATTTGCGTGAACTCGGGTTGTCGATCAGCGCGAAGATCTTCGTCTCGGAAACATCGTGCAATTTGAATGTACCGGTCGTAACCAGCAACCATCATGATTTGCTTGTACAACTGAGGGGACTGAGGAAGTGCAAAGAAGTGGTTGCGATGAACACGACTTGGCACCAAGTAATCGCGAGCCCCTTCTGGAGTGCTTCTTCCGAGGATCGGTGTTTCCACGTCAATGAAATCACGCTTGTCAAAGTAGTCGCGCATAGCCTTGATAATGCGACTGCGAAGAATCAGCGTGTTCTGCATCGACTTTCGACGAAGATCCAAGTAGCGATACTTCAGACGGATCTCTTCGCCAGGCAGTTCTCCTTGATCTGGAAAGAAAGGAGGCGTCGTCGCGCGGTTGAGCACCTCGACCGATGTCGCTCGCAGTTCAATCTCGCCCGTCTCAAGTTTGATATTGGTTTTGCCTTCCAAACGCGAGGCTACGGTCCCGATGATCTTCACAACATCTTCGCCACGCAACTTTTTAGCCATCTCCAGAGTCTCTTCGCCACTCTCGCGTTGCACGACAACTTGTGTCACGCCGTAACGATCGCGAAGATCCAGAAAAATCGCTCCGCTGTGGTCTCGCAAAGTATCAACCCAGCCACAAAGAGTCACGCTCTTGCCGATGTCATGGGATCGAAGTTGACCGCAGGTATGCGTTCGCATCATAATTCAGGGGCTTTCTTGGTATTGAAAATCGAGAACCAGTGATTCTACGGTTCATACAGAAAAACGCTAGCCGATGTCACAGGCTACTTGGCTCCCCAGATTGGTAATCTCAGTTGAGAGACTCAACTGGAAATTCCGGAGCATCTCCAACTTGAAACTGGATGCTAGGTGCGTTTATGGGTTCGTCCCAAATTGCTTGTTGAATTCGGCCGGATTATGCAAATCGCAGGTTTTTCTAGCTTTTTCGATCGCTTCAAGCTTGGCGATCTCGCGCTCCAGCATGAGTAAACCGCTACCCACTTCCGGAACCAGTGTGTTAGGTTCCACCATGACTTGAGCTGGGACTTGAGCTGGGTTTGACATGGGTACTGGGCTAGTCGGAGCAGCATTTCCATTCGATGCAAGCCTTGGGAACTCCTGAGTCGGACGGACGGCGTTTGCAACCTGTGGTGAAGCAATCGGTCGGTAGGTGTTGCGATGGAGTGCTGCGTGCCAGTACCTGAGTCGTTCGACGAGCTCACGGTCTGCCGGAGTGTTCATCTCCAGAGGCGCGTTGTTGCGATTACCATGGGCCGCGGTAGCTTTGCTAAATAATGGCGTTTGCTCGAAGTTTGAATCGACTACGTATTGAATGGTCGTGGCAAGGCTTGCGTCGCTGGTTCGGCGATTTCTTTGAGAACCACTGCGAGTAATCTGAAACTCGCTTTTTCCGGATCCGCCATGACATCCAGCTTGACCACACTTTAAAACTAGAAACGGATACACTTGTTGACGAAAAAACTCTTGGGTGTATCGATCAAGTACCAAATGCGAAGTGTCTACCGCGGATTTTACCTTCGGCGTGTTGACTTCAATCTTAGCCAGTTCGGAAATTGGTACCGCTTCGGGACTGGGCTTGGGTGATTCGTCGTTACTTGCAAGCGATGTAGGGTTCGCTGAAGCCTGCTGAACGTTTCTCGCTCGTAGTGCTTCTTTGACGACCGGATCTAAAAGCAATTCCGATTTGATTTCTGCTTCCATCCGCTTGAACGACGGATGGCTACCAGCAACAGCCTTCAATTTCAGATAGTGATAATAAGCTTGATCCATCAGACCGTTTCGCAAGCACCACTTGGCGAGGTTCCAGTGCTCACCGGACTCCCATCGAACAACGCGCGCAACCTGATAGTCATAAAGTCCTAGCAACGATTCCTTCACTGCAACTACGTTAGAACTGCCCAGGTTGATCTCGCCCGTATTGTCTAATCTCACAAGCAGACCATTCCCTTGAGTAATCACGTCGCCGTGTATGACATTCCCAGACTTCAACAGCACAAACCCAGGACCAGACCAACCGTTGTAGTACCACTCCCGATCTAACGTAGAAGAACGCGTTGAAGCAAGTGATGGCTCAGATAAAGAAGGAGGAATCGATCCGCTAGCGGTCTGACTTAAGTCCTGCCCAACACTCTGATCATTTAATTGACCGAAGGCAATGTTGCTTTGATTAAAGGTCGCGGCAGCCGCGAATACAATCAGCAAGAGCGCAACTCGAACTGCGATCGCCTGGCGAATACGAACAGACCGGTAGCCCAATTTCCGATTCTTAAAAATAAAATTGGGCAAACGCATGACGATTCCTTTCGCGAACCAGCTAACGAAATAGCCGTTAACACGTTGTGGCGTCAAGACCTTTGAGGCTGTCTTCGAAGGACTTTTCAGTCAACCAAGACTTACTTGGCTCGCTCTTCTTCGTCAATTCGGCGGATATAGGCAGCGAAGTCCATGTCCTCGCCCTGAAGCAACACAGGGAGTGAGTTATGAAAGTCTTCGCGTCTGCACCACTCTCTCATGAAATCGTCCCAACTATGCCAACGACGACGTTGTTCGGGAGTCATGTTCTCGTTGTATGCTGTCAAATAGGCTCGCTCAAAAAGCGAGATCAAAATCTCGAACAATATCTGCATCTTCTCGCGTTGGTCTTCGTTCAAGTCCGGTGTTGCTGACCGGGTTCGCAACTTGAGGTCGCAGTGCTCGAGTGCCAACTTCATGAAATCGATATACGCGTCGGAGAGGATTTGATAAACCTCCTCATCCTCGTTGTCGCGTTCTTTGCGCTGCCCCGATACGTACGTGTAAATAGCAAGCGGCAATCCAAAGACCGTCACAACATTGGCCATCAGTTGCCACAAATCGAGTGTGCTCATCTTGCCTCAACCTCACTCCAAAATTAACGCAAGCCTATCGTAGGATGGGACCATTGTCCCGTCCAAATGCTAATTCAGAATAATCTACTCGAACTACATAGAGTGGTTATCATACTGCCGTTTGACTAATTGCTTCCAACACCAGACAGTACCAGACTCCACCAGACTGTACTGATGAAACCTGAGCGGTGTGCGCTTGCTGCGGGTTCACCCCGGTAATCTTTCCAATAATTCAAACCATTAATCGCCGCGCGTCACCCGTGGCTAGCGTCATCGGCTCAGTGTAACCTGAGAATGCGGTTATTTTGCGAGGCGGATTCGCTGCTCTTCTAAGAAGCTCGCATAACGATTCTCTTCGATCGCGAGTCGAATTCTCGCCATCAATCGTTGATAGAAAGTCACATTGTGGATCGATAACAGGATGGGGCCCAACATCTCTTCGGCGATAAACAAATGACGCAAGTAGGCCCGGCTGTGCTTACATGCCTGACATGGGCAGTCTTCTTCAAGCGGCCTTTCATCATCGGCGTGACAAAGGTTTCGAAGCCTGAGTGAACCATCAGCGGTGAACGCCAGCGCATTCCTACCGTTGCGTGTTGGCATTACGCAGTCAAACATATCGATGCCTCGGGCAACTCCTTCGACTAAATCAATCGGCCTGCCTACGCCCATCAGATACCTAGGTTGATCTTCAGGCAGCGCCGGACAAGTGCAGTCAAGAATGCGATACATCTCTGGCGGTGGCTCTCCGACACTCAAACCACCAACGGCGTATCCATCAAATCCAATCTTGACCAACTGCTCCGCGCAATCGACTCGCAAATCGGCATCCAATCCGCCTTGCACAATTGCAAACTTGGCTTGGTCCTGACGTGTCGCAAACGCTTTGCAACGTTCAGCCCAGCGGATGCTCCTTTGACAGGCTTCGAGTGCCACTGACTCCGGTGCAGGAAGGGCGATCAAGTGATCCAGCACCATCGCAATGTCGCTACCCAAGTCTTCCTGGATCCGAATTGAATCCTCTGGCCGAAGATGTATCTTCGAGCCATCTAAATGCGACTTAAAATCGACTGCCTCTTCAGTGACGATCGCTCGATCAGCGAGTGAGAAGATCTGAAATCCACCACTATCGGTGAGAATCGGTTTGTTCCAACCGATAAACTTGTGAAGACCGCCCAGCCTTGCAACTCGCTCACTACCTGGTCGCAAGGACAGGTGATACGTGTTGCCCAAAATGATCTGGGCACCGGTTTCTTCCAGGTGAAATTGTGTAATCCCTTTTACAGTCCCCTGGGTTCCGACGGGCATAAAGACGGGCGTCTCTACAACACCGCTTTTAAGCCACATCCGTCCACGACGCGCCGGAGTCGACACATCGTGGTTGAGAAGCTGGAAGGCGAATCGATCAGTCGCCACGTAGCTTAAGACCCATAATGGTTAGTTTTTCACGAACTTCATTAAGGCTCGTCACCCCAAAGTTCTTGCATTCGAGAAGATCGTCGCACGACTTTCTTGCCAACTCACCAATCGTGGTTAGTTGCAGACGGACCATGCACTTACGGGCACGAACCGAAAGATTGAGATCGGCAATTGGACGATCGAGCAGTGCTTGCTGGTCAGCACTCAGGCTGGATACATCCAACGGTGGATCTTCGTCCTTCTTTTCGTTCGCAAACTGACCAAGACTTAGGCCTCGCGATGTCAACATCTCTGTGATTTCAACAAGCGATGTCTCGCCAAAGTTCTTGCTGGATAGCAAAGTTGCTTCGGTCGTGCGCGCCAAATCGCCGAGGGTTCGAACGCCCATCTTCTGAAGACAATTTCGCGATCGAACTGATAGTTCGAAATCGGATACTGGGATATTGAGAACTTGGGCCAAACGCTCGTTCTTCTTGGCCGAGTCTTCGTCGTAGAGGATGTTTCCGCCTGCGGAAGCATCCTTCAAGTAAAGCTTGGCTCGAGCGTGATCAGGAGCTACTTCGAGAACTCGTCGATAGCAAGCCTGTGCTTTCGCGAACTCGTTTTTGTCTTCGTAAATGACGCCTAGGTTGATCAGAGTACCGACGTGAGCAGGAACAACGTTAGCTGCACGCTGATAGTAATCCAGCGACATTCCGTCGTTACCCAATCGGTCGTTTTCCAAGGCAAGACCGAACAGAGCACCTTGATGCTTCGGATCAACGGTAACTGCACGATGATAAAGAGCCATGGTCTCACTGAGATTACCGCCAACAGCGGCAACCGTCGCACCACGCTGGTAAAGATATTCAGCAGATTGCTCGACAGGGCCAAAGATATTGTCTAGAAGCTTCATCGCTTCTTCTTTTTGACCTGCGTAACGTTTGACTTCTGCAATCGCAAGCTGGCAAAGCTCTACGGTGTATCCCGACTTTTGAGCCGCTTCGTAGTACTGAACTGCCTTTTCGTACTCGGCAAGTTGGAAGTGAACTTTTCCTAAAAAATATTGAGCCAAAGCACCGCCGTCGGCTTGCTTGAGCGTCTCTTGAGCGTCCTTAAAGCGACCGATCAACGTCTGGCAAACGCCCAGCCGTGTCATGGAAGCTGGCGAAAGATTTTCGTCCGACTGAAGCTCGTTAACCGCGTCACGAAGGATCGCAAACTGAGTTGGATCCTCGATAATCGTTCGATTAATACGATCGATGTCTTGAGGTCCGAAGCTCTGGTTGGCAAGAACAGTTTCTCTTAAATCTACCATAACAGCATGCGACATCAGTGTTTATCTACTTCTCTCAAGACAATAAGTTGACCAGCGAACGCAAATTACCGCGCACGGCGAGACCAGGAAAGCCAGCGATGGGAGTCGAACCCACAACCACCGCAT
>JAPLNI010000056.1 GCA_026692865.1 Planctomycetota bacterium | reverse complement strand
AATTCTCCGCCGAGACGGAGCACTCCAAATTTGGAGTGCTGTGACTTGTCACAGCTTTGGGGCGAGTGATGTTGAGAAAAGAAAGATTCTCGCGTGACAACAGAAACTTTTGGTTAGCGAAGACTTTTTAGATCGACACCCGATAGATAAGTCTTAAAGCTCCGCCGAGACGGAGCACTCCAAATTCACCGTTTATTGGCGTAGATCCGCGCTATTCGCAGGCAAAAGAAACAAGTGAAGATATGCCTGAATCAGTGGCCAGTAAAGTTTCTGCCTACGGAGTTTGCGCATGTCCATATCACTGGTACTAATGCGTTTTAGTTGGGACACGGAAAGCACGGACGACGCGGATTCAACTTGATTGTTCTTCAACTTCAATATTCCACGTCGCGTTGCAAATGCCCTCTCCGTGTCATCCGCGTCCTCCGTGTCCAATACCAATCATACACAAATGAAAACTCGAGAAACGGGGCATGCAAAGACCGAATCGAACAAAAAGAAAAGGCTCGCGAGATGGGATGCCGTTGGGCTCACGCAGACTAGTCAGATAGATAACGTAGAGATAAGTCCTAAAGCTCCGCCGAGACGGAGCACTCCAAATTGACAGGAATGGTAGCAAAGGGGCACCTGCGAAACTTGTAGGCCGAAATTTTGCTGGCATTATACTTCGGCTGTTTCCTCTTTCGCTTCAACAGCAATTCCCGAATACTTAGCAAGCAAATCCAAGCGATCGGGTTTGTGTGTCCCCAATTGACCGTTCCTCGGCTCAGGGTTCATCAGGACGGGACAATGGTCCAATCCAAGGTGATAAAAAGGGGGATTTCCTCAGAGCTGTAGCCGATGCTCTCGGAAGCGTTCTTGTAAATTGTGGCGAAGTCGAAACCAGTGGCTAGCGTTATTGGCTCAGGGGAAATTGCCTCACGCCGGAAGTTTCGACCGGTTATGACTTGTTCAGGCGTTGGAAACTCACTTCCACAACAAAGAATTTTAAAATAGTCAAAGCGAAGTATTCCAACAAAAACAGGTGATTTTCGCGTTAAAACAAAATTCAATCTTCATAAATCCGTTTTGGCGTTGACGACCGTCTCCATCCTCTCTATCTTTCTCCGCTCTTCGCAACTGCTGAAGAGCTTTTGTTATTGGTCCCCAGGTGATTGCGACGCATTAGCGTTGTGCATCTACAAGGACGGTCTGGTTCGTTTACAAAGGTATTATTGTGTCCTCCGTTTCACACGAAGTTATTCGCATTCGCATGGAAGCTTACGACCACGCGGTCCTAGATCAAAGTGCAATGGAAATTGTTGACACGGCCAAACGGACGCATTCCGAAGTTCACGGTCCAATTCCTTTGCCGACTCGGATCGAGCGATATACGGTTCTTTCCGGACCGAACATTGACAAGAAAGCTCGGCAGCAATTCGAAATTCGAACGCACAAGCGATTAATTGACATCAAGCAAGCGACTGCAAAGACAATCGAAGCTTTGAACAAGCTCAGTCTTCCAGCCGGTGTAGATATCAAGATCAAAGCGACTTCGAGATAATTTTTACAGTTTCCATACACTTCGGGCTCCAGCCATTTATGACTTGGAAGTCTCGAGGGTAACCCTGAGTGTGGCTGCTTTGATGTGGCTCGGCCTAGTTCGGCTAGGTTGTTTAGCTCGGACGGTCCCTCTAGGCAACATGATCAACGGAATAAAGCAATGACCAAGGGAATCCTCGGCCGAAAGGTCGGAATGACTCAGATATTTGACGAAACTGGCACAGCAGTCCCGGTAACGGTGATTCAGGCTGGTCCATGCAAGGTCTTGCAAGTAAGAACCGTTGATCGTGATGGCTATGTCGCAGCCCAATTGGGTTTCTTAGACAAGCCTCGTCGTCTTTCTTCTCGCAGTGAGCGAGGTCATGTTGCCGACATCGGCAGTGCTCGTGCCAAAAAACTGGTCGAAGCTGGTGTTGCTCCTGTTGCGAAGGCTGGCTGTGAGCCGCAGCGATTCGTTCGCGAGTTCCGCGATGCTGAAGGCTTAGAAGTTGGTGGTGAAGTGACTGTCAATGTTTTCGAAGGCATGAAGTCGGTTGACGTTTCTGGTGTCACCAAGGGTTGCGGTACTGCTGGGGTTATGAAGCGACATAATTTCGCTGGCCAGCGTGCGACTCACGGTGTTAAGAAAGTTCACCGCCACGCCGGGGGTACTCAAGCGGGTACTTATCCTGGGCACTTGTTCAAGGGCCGAAAGATGGCTGGTCGTTACGGTAACGACAACATGACGTCACGAAATTTGAAAGTGGTTCGAATTGACGCGGAAAACAATCTCCTGCTCGTTCGTGGTGCCGTTCCTGGTGCTACTGGTGGGTATTTGGTAATTCGCGAGTCGAATAAGGTTGGCTAGGTTTGGTCTTTTGGGATTTAAAGTCGGTTGATTAAGTTTTTGCGGTTGGTTGAAACAGTCGATTGGACTTGAGAGTAGAAAATAATAATGGTTACGCTTCCGATTTATGACATGGCTGGTGCGAAGGTTGGTGATTACCAAATCGATCCTCGCTCAATTGCCCCAAAAATTACCAAGCAGTTGCTTCATGAAGCGGTTGTGATGTACTTGGCCAACCAGCGTCAAGGAAGCAACAAAACCAAGACACGTGGCGAAGTGTCTGGTTCAACCAAAAAGATGTACAAGCAAAAGGGTACCGGTAACGCTCGAGCTGGCTCGAAGCGAAGCGGTGTTCGCCGTGGTGGTGGGCACATCAATGCTCGACAGCCACGATCGTATTATTATCGATTGCCTCGCAAGGCAGTTCAGGCGGCCACGCGAATGGCGATTGCTTCGAAAATAGAGAGCGATAGCGTTATCGTGGTTCAGGGTCTGGCCATGGCTTCTCCTAAGACGAGTGTCATGGCGGGCGTGATGAAGGCTCTCGGGCTAGAAGGTGTAACTGCGACTCTTGCGACCGGTGGCATTGATCAAAATGTTTACATGAGCGGGCGAAATATTCCTGGCTTGAACGTGCAGCCTGTTTCGGATTTGAATGCTTTGACTGTTTTGCGACCCAAGAAGTTGGTGCTGACGAAAGAAGCGTTGGATTGGATTGCTAGTCGAGCAAATGCGGTAGTAGCAGATCCGGCTTAGTTTTGTTTTGCTGTGCTCGTCTAGTGCGAGCGATAAAAATAGTTGAGAAAATATTATGGCAGCGGTTGTCGAGCGAAAATTAATACTTACTCCTTATCAAGTGGTTGTAAAGCCTTTGGTGAGTGAGAAGGGTGTGCATCAAGCGACGCGGCACAATCGATACGGCTTTGAAGTTCATCCTCAGGCGACTAAGGACGAGATCAAGGCTGCGATCGAAGAGCTTTTCAATGTGAAGGTTGTGGCTGTTGCGACTCAGACCCGCAAGGGTAAAGCTCGTCGAAGTCGCTTTAAATTGGGTTATACAAAGACTTGGAAGAAGGCAATTGTGAAGCTTGGGCCTGAGCACAAGCTGGAATTCTTCTAAGTTGTGGTTTGAGTCGTGTGTTTGTGATTGAGCAGGTTGAGCGTTAGGTTTTCAATCGCTGCAAGATACATTTAGGAAACAGTCATGGGAATTCGAGTATACAAACCAACGTCAGCCGGGCGACGCAATTCGTCCGTGAGCGACTTTGCGGAACTGACACCAGGTGCAGTCCCCGAGAAGAACCTCATGATCCGCCTGAAGCGACATGGTGGCCGCAATAATCAGGGATTTATTACTGCTCGCCATCGTGGCGGTGGTCACAAGCAAATGTATCGGATGATCGATTTTCATCGTACCAAGGATGGGATCCCTGCGAAGGTTGATTCGATTCAGTACGATCCGAATCGATCGGCTCGGATTGCACTGCTTCACTATGCCGATGGTGAGAAGCGATACATCGTTGCTCCCGATGGGCTTAAGGCCGGGCAGACTGTACACAATGGTGCAGATGCAGCCCCTGTGATTGGCAATAGCATGCCAATGAAAAACATTCCGCCAGGGACTGAAATCTGCTGTATCGAAATGCAACCAGGTCGTGGCGCGGCGTTATGTCGAAGTGCTGGAACCTCGGCTGTTTTAATGGCTCGAGAAGGTGCTTGGGCTCAGTTGCAATTGCCAAGCGGTGAAATTCGCCGAGTGCCTAACAAGTGCCGAGCGACGATTGGAAAATGCAGCAATACTGATCACGATTCGATTCGTATTGGTAAAGCTGGACGAAATCGCTGGTTGGGTTGGAGACCGCACGTTCGAGGAACTGCGATGAATCCAGTAGATCACCCGCACGGTGGTGGTGAAGGTCGGACGAAGGGTGGTCGTCATCCTTGTAGTCCGACTGGTGTGCCAGCCAAGGGCGGCGGAACGCGTACACCGCGAAAGCCATCGAATTCGGCTATTATTCGTCGACGCAAGTCGCGACGTTATGGCCAGTTAAAGCTACGCTAAGTCGGTTTGAGTTACAAGTTAGATTTATAAACCTTTCGATCAAGTTATTTGAGTTATGGGACGTTCGACAAAAAAAGGTCCGTTTGTAGACCCGAAGCTGTTTGCCAAGTTTCAGAAGGTTGGCAACACCGCTCCTATTACCACTTGGGCTCGTCGTTGCACGATTGTTCCCGAGTTTGTAGGTGCGACGTTCATGGTTCACAATGGCAAGGCCCATTTGAAGGTCCTTGTTACTGAAGATATGGTTGGTCACAAGCTGGGTGAGTTCGCTCCAACGCGAACTTTCCGCGGCCACGGTGGCAAGGGAAATAAGAGATAGTTTTTTGCTTCGTCGCATCGGTTGTGATATCGGCTGAATTTGTTTGGAGTAGTTGTAGAAATGTCTTATCAATCATGTCACCGACATGCCCAGATTTCGGCCCGTAAGGTCCGACCTTTGGCAGATATGGTGCGAGGTAAATTCGCTGACGAGGCGTTGGATCTCTTGAGATACCAACCAGCTCGCGGTGCACGTTTGCTGGAAGTTGTTTTGAAGAGTGCTATCGGCAACGCTCAAGACCCGGACCAAAATGGTGGCAAATCCATCACTCCGGAAGAGTTGGTTGTTGTCGAGGCCCACATTGATGGTGGTCCGATGATGAAGCGGATTCGAGCAATGTCGCGCGGGCAAGCTTTTGGAATTTTGAAGCGTACAAGTCACATCACAGTCACTCTCGATACTTTGGAAGATTAGGACTACAGGTCATGGGACAAAAAGTAAATCCGATCGGTTTCCGTACTGGTATCGTCATGGGCTGGAAGAGCCGATGGTATGCAGGGAAAAAAGACTTTGCCGAGCTTCTGGTAGAAGATCAAAAGATTCGAAAGTTCATCAAGAATCACCCAACCAAGCAATCGTACCGTCAAGCTGGAATCGATCGAATTGAGATTGAGCGGACTCGAGATGAAGTCCGAGTCTTCCTGTTCGTAGCTCGACCTGGTTTGATAATTGGTAAAAAGGGTCAGGAAGCAGAAGTTCTTCAAGAAGAGCTGCAGAACCTGATCGGTCGCCGCGTCAATTTGAAAATTGAAGAAGTGGGTCGGCCTGAGATTTATGGACAGTTGATTGCTGAAGATATCGCTCAGCAACTGATGAAGCGATCGAGCTTCCGACGCACGATGAAGCGTGCCATCGATACGTCGATGGATGCTGGTGCGAAGGGTATTAAAATTCAAATGTCGGGGCGACTCGGCGGTGCTGAAATGGCACGATGCGAAAAAGGCAATGCGGGTGCTCTCCCATTGAGCACTATTCAAGCGAAGATTAATTACGGTTTTGCCGAGGCGTCCACCCCTCAGGGAAACATCGGAATACAAGTGTGGGTAAACCAAGGTTCGTACGCGGGAGACGGTAAAGATGGCGCTGATGCCCAAGAGGGTCAAGCACCGAAAAAGCCAAAGAGGACGTATAAAAGGTAACGCGACCCGCGGTAATAAGGTTGTTTTTGGTGAGTTCGGTCTTCAATCACTTCAAGGTGGTTGGATTCGAGCTCAGACAATCGAAGCGGGTCGGATCGCTGCCAATCAATACGTACGTGGTGAAGGTCGGTTGTATATTCGGATTTTTCCTGACAAGCCTATTTCCTCCAAGCCGCTCGAGACGCGGATGGGTAAGGGTAAAGGGGAGCCAGAATACTGGGTTGCAGTAGTAAGGCCAGGGACTGTTCTTTACGAACTAGCCGGTGTTACTGAAGCTCAAGCGAAAGTATGTTTCGCGCGTTTGGCGGCCAAGATGCCGATCAAAGTGCGAATGGTAAGACGTCGACCTGTTTAGAGTTGGCGTTACCGCAGGGTTTGACGTCGAATCATTGAAGAAGTTCGTAAAGGTTGAAGCGATGAAAGCTAGTGAATTACGTGAGATGAGTGACGAGCAGCTTGAGCTGACCGTCAAGGAGTCCGCCGAGACGATTTTCCGTTTGCGTATTCAATCGCAAACTGAGAAGATGGCAGCCCCAACGATGATGCGTAAGAATCGACGCTTGATTGCTCGAGCTAGAACGATTCAAACACAGCGTTCGGCCGCTAAGGCTTAGCTAGTAGTCGAGATTTCAGGTTGATAGTGCTGTTTGCACTAAACGATTATTTGAGTTCCAGTTTTACACGGTAGTACATTTTATTATGCGTCGTTTATTAGTAGGTGTCGTAACAGGCGACAAGGCGTCCAAGACTCGGCGAGTCGAGATCGAGCGGATTGTTCGGCATAAGAAGTACTCCAAGATCATTCGTCGCAAGACAGTTTGTCATGCACATGATGAAGATAATGTTTCGGCTATTGGCGATAAGGTTGAGATTGAAGAATCACGACCTTTGTCGAAGCTAAAGCGTTGGACGCTGGTTCGAATCGTCGAGAAGAGCAAAGAGGTCGACGTGGCCGCTTTGCGAGCTGCTCGTAAAGAAAGTGGTGATGTTGTTGCAACGATGACATCGCTAGCCGGTGATGCAGTTCCGAGCGGTTCTCAAGGAGAGGCGAACTAAGAAATGATTCAGCAAGAGAGCCGTTTGGTTGTCGCCGATAATACCGGTGCGAAAGAAGTAATGTGTATCAAGGTTCTTGGTGGAACGCGTCGCCGTTTCGCTGGTATTGGTGACACGATCATCTGCTCGGTTAAGAGCGTGATTCCAGGTAGTGAAGTGAAAAAGAAGGCGATCGTTCGAGCGGTAATCGTTCGGACCAAGACGCCTTGTCGTCGAGCAGACGGAAGTTACATCAAATTTGATAGCAACGCAGTGGTTCTGATCGACAAGGACAGCAACCCTCGCGGTACACGTATTTTC
Source organism: Planctomycetota bacterium (assembly GCA_026692865.1). GTDB lineage: Bacteria > Planctomycetota > Planctomycetia > Pirellulales > Pirellulaceae > JAIYDQ01. The sequence goes on along the minus strand of JAPLNI010000056.1, from coordinate 77,102 downwards.
GGTGCGGTAGCACGCGAGCTACGTGAGAAAAGCTTTACGAAGATTGTCTCCCTAGCGAGCGAGGTAGTTTAAGTGTTGATTCGAGTGAATGACGATGTGATCGTCCTAGCCGGCCGAGATGCTGGACAAAAAGGTAAGGTCTTGAAGGTTGATCGCGAGAAGAACCGGATCGTGGTTGAAGGGCTTAACCGAGTCTACAAGCACGTGAAGAAATCGCAGCGTAACCCTCAAGGTGGTCGATTGTCGAAGGAAGTCGGTATCGATGCTTCGAACGTCGCGATTGTTGACCCCCAAACGGGTAAGCCAACTAGGATTGGCGTTCGGTTCCTTGCGGACGGGACGAAGGAAAGATACAGCAAGAAGAGCGGCGTTTCCTTGGGGTTGATTTCCCCACCACGCGCAGCACGAGCAGCAAAAGTTTAGTTTCAGTACTGGTTTGAATAATGACCCCACGATTACAAGAACGTTACCAAAACACAATTCGCCCACAGTTGGCGGAAAAGCTGTCGATCTCCAACGTGAACGCGATTCCTCGACTTGAGAAGATCGTGATCAACATGGGTGTTGGTTCGGCAATGCAAGACAAGAAGCATTTGGAAATTGCTTACGAAGCGATGACTGACATTGCTGGTCAAAAGCCGGTAATGACAATTGCTCGGCTATCGGTTGCAGGTTTCCGCTTGCGAGAAGGGGTGCCGATCGGCTGCAAGGTGACTCTCCGACGAGCACGGATGTACGAATTCTTGGATCGACTAGTAAGTCTAGTTCTTCCTCGAGTTCGTGACTTTCGTGGTGTAAGTCGGACTGCCTTTGATGGCAAGGGGAATTACAGTCTCGGTTTGTCCGAGCAGTTGGTTTTCCCTGACCTGAATCCAGACAAGTACACACGACCACAAGGGATGAACATTTGCATCATCACGAGTGCTCCTGATAATGAGCAAGCTTTTGCTTTGCTAGAAATGTTCGGAATGCCGTTCCGCGCACCAAAGAAGCCTAAGGTTACAGCTTAGGTCCATTTTATCTGCAGATCGATTCGGAGTGAGTTGATCGCGAAGTTTTTGACCGTCAGTTTTTTTCTGGAATCAATATCCGTGGCCAGCAAGAGTAAAATTGCTAAAGCGAATCGAGAGCCGAAGTTTTCGTCTCGACAAGAGAATCGTTGCAAGCTGTGTGGACGTCCGAGAGCGGTGTATCGCAAGTTCGGCATCTGCCGCATTTGTTTCCGCAACCTCGCGGATAAAGGACTCATCCCCGGCGTTCGTAAGGCCAGTTGGTAAGGAAAGGGGTATTGAATTTTATGTTAACAGATCCAATCGCAGATATGCTCACCCGAATTCGCAATGCTGTCCGTGTTGAGCGACAGTTCGTGGATATGCCTTTGTCCAAGGGACGTAAGGGTGTTGCTGAAGTTTTGAAACGAGAAGGCTACATTTGGGACTTCACTGAAGTTGACGGAGAGCCCTCCAAGATTCTTCGCCTTGAGTTGAAGTATGGTCCCAATGGCGAGCAAGTCATTCAGACGATCAAGCGAGTTAGTAAACCTGGTCGACGAGTCTATGCCAAGTGCGTAGAATTGCGTCCGATTATGAACGGGATGGGAATCACCATCATCAGTACATCGAAGGGCGTAGTGAGCGATCGCGAAGCCCGCCAGCAAAAGCTGGGCGGCGAGATTCTTTGCGAAATTAGCTAATTGGAATTGGTGTAGTAACATGTCACGTATTGGAAGAAAGCCCGTAACTGTAGTCGATGGCGTTAAAGTCGTTGTTCAGAACGGTACTGTTGAAGTGGAAGGTCCGAAAGGGAAACTAGCGTTTTCACATCGGCCTGAAGTCGCTGTGACGGTGTCCGAGGACGGCAAGACGGTCTTGGTCGAGCGGCACAATGAAGAGCGAACTAGCCGAGCGTTCCATGGTTTGACGCGAGCGATCGTTAACAACATGATTCTTGGCGTCAAGAACGGCTACGAAAAGAAGCTTGAAATCATCGGCGTTGGTTACCTTGCGGCTATCAAAGGGAAGGTTTTGCAACTCCGAGTAGGTTTTGCGAACGAACTTCAAAAAGAGATTCCAGATGGTTTGGAAGTCACTTGCCCTGATCAGACTCACGTCGTGGTCAAGGGTTGTGATAAGCAAAAGGTCGGTCAGTTTGCTGCCGAGGTGCGAGCTCTGAGAAAGCCGGAGCCGTACAAGGGCAAGGGAGTTCGATATCAGGGTGAAGTTGTCAAGATCAAGGCTGGTAAGAGTGCGACGTAGTTGGTTCGGCTTCTGAAACGGAGCCGCCCGGTTGCATACTTCAGGTAAGTGTTCAGTATAAAAATACAATTCGAGGACGTGTACTTTAGCCACGTCGCCATAAAATTGTTGAAGGAAATTTAAAGTGGATTTGCGAAGAATAATCAACGGCCAACGTGAACGACGTGGCTTTCGTGTTCGAAATCGAATGACCGGCTCGGCTACTAGGCCGCGGCTGTGCGTCAATCGAACGTTGAAGAATATTAGCGTTCAAATTATCGATGACGAAGCTGGCCGAACGATCGCTTCGGCGACAACTCGCGACAAAGGTCTTCGAGAGAAGATTGGTTACGGCGGAAATTGCGCGGCTGCGACTGTGCTTGGCAAAGTGATTGCTGAGAAGGCAATCGCAGCGGGTGTTTCGGAGGTTTGCTTCGATCGTGGGCATTGCAAGTATCACGGACGAGTTGCTGCGTTAGCCAATGCTGCTCGTGAGGCTGGCCTAAAGTTCTAAAGATGGTTATGTTGTTGCGTTCTATTGTGAATGCTCAACTATGTTTCGAGTAGTGTGTTCGAGTCGGGTTTACCGGAGATTTAGCGTGGCACAAGCCAGTGATAAAAACCAACAAGACGGCGTCATCGATCGCGTTCTGAAGATCAAGCGTTGTGCTGCGGTCGTAAAGGGTGGGCGTCGGTTTAGCTTTGCTGCATTGGTTGTAGTTGGTGATGGAAAAGGCAAAGTTGGATACGGTTACGGCAAGGCGAACGAAGTTCCGCCAAGCGTAGCAAAGGCTCAGAAGCAAGCTGGCCGCGAACAAATTCAGATACCAATTGTTGATGGTAGCATCCCACACGCAGTATCCGGTCATTACGGTGCGGCACACGTGTTGTTGATGCCAGCCAGTCCAGGTACAGGTATTATCGCTGGACAAGCCGTTCGTTCGGTTTGTGAAGCAGCTGGGATCAAGGATATCTTGACTAAGAGTTTTCGGTCGAACAATCCGACCGTTCTAATCAAAGCCACTTTTGACGCTTTGAAGAAATTGCGAACCAAGGAAGACGTTGAGCGTCTGCGAGGAGTGACTTTGTCATGAATGAACATGATGTACACGTAGGTATTGTTAAGCATAAAGCTCGTCGTCGCGTAGGTCGCGGTGTTGGTTCCGGGATGGGAAAGACGTCGACCCGCGGACACAATGGACATAAGTCGCGTAGCGGTTATTCGCGACATCCAATGTTCAACGGTGGTGACTTGCCGCTAGTCCGACGCATTCCAAAGCGTGGATTTCATAACAAGTTTGCGTCGGTAGTTTTCGGAGTGAACGTGAGCGATCTGAATACCTACTTTGAAGCTGGTGCTGAAGTCAACCCAATCACCCTTCGAGAGTGCGGTTTGGTCAAAGTCGTCTGCGACGAAGTGAAGATTCTTGGCGACGGAGAAATCACCAAGGCTTTAAAGGTTACAGTCACTCGCGTGAGTGAAGGCGCCAAGCAGAAGATTGAAGCGGCTGGTGGTACAGTTACGATCATCGCAGCCAAGCGAACTCCGAAAGAACGAGTCGCTGCGTTGAAGGCTGAACTAGCTTAGTAGTAAGCAGTACTCAATTCACTGAATGGCACGACTCCCGCTCACCCTGGCTGGGTTTGCAGGACAAAAATTCAGCATGATAACTTCGATTGCCTGTCTGTGGATCGTCAGGATTTTTTGCTGAATCGTAGCAAGTAAAAGCCCAGGAAATCCTGGGCTTTTTTTCTGTTCATTCGACTCGCAAGGACGGGTTCAGACTTGTACAGATTCCCACTTTGCATATACAAATACACGAAGCTTGGAATTTAACGATTGCCACGTGAGCAAGGCACTGAATTGGATCAGTGCTGGGCCGGGTGATGGGTTCCTAGCGGGTTCAGAATGGAATAGAAAGACTTACGTTCGATGTTAGAGAAACTTCGCATTGTTTTTACGATCCCCGAGTTGCGTCAAAAGATTTTTTTGACGCTGATGCTGCTGGGGATTTATCGTATCGGGTACCAGATTCGTTTGCCGGTCATGAAAAGCAGCACTGGCGATATGGGCGGGACCTTGAACGCTTTCTTCGAGAAGGTTTCGATGTTTGCTGCGACGGATCTGCGATCGCTGAGCATTTTCGGTCTCGGAATCATGCCGTACATTTCGGCATCGATCATTTTTCAATTGTTGGGGACCGTTTGGCCACCGATTGAGAAGCTCCGTAAGGAAGGGCAAACCGGTATCAAAAAGATTAATGAATACACTCGATATTTGACAGTAATCATTTGTTTGATTCAAAGTTGGGTGTACTTAAACTTTATGGTTGGCAGTGGCGGTACGGCGACTGTTTCAGAGCAGTTTTTGAATTCCTCGGGTAGTCTTTCGTTTGGCTGGCAGGTAACTCTGGTTATGATAATGACCTGCGGAACCGTGTTTTTGATGTGGTTGGGTGAGCAGATCGACGAGTACGGTATAGGTAACGGAATCAGCTTACTTATCATGGCAGGTATTCTGGTTCAGATGCCAAACGCGTTGTGGAATCTTCGAAGTAGCATGCAGAGCTCGCTTAGCGGCATGTCGCAGGGGCAGATTGGTCCCGACGTTTTGATCATCCTCGGGTGTCTTTTCGTGGCGGTAGTTTTTGCTGTTGTGTTCATTACTTTGGCTCAGCGTCGTATCCCGACTCAAAGTGCCAAGCATGTTCGCGGTCGCAAAGTTTATGGTGGTACGAAGCAGTACCTTCCGTTGAAGATTAATCAGGCTGGTGTGATGCCGATCATTTTTGCTAGTAGTTTGCTGATGATCCCGGGTGTGGTTTTGCAGTTATTGGCTCCGGCTTTCATCGACGGGTCAGGCAACGAGAATAGTTTCTCCAACACGGTCGCTAGGTACTTAACCAACGGAGCGATTGTTTTCCAGAACCCGTCGTCGTTTATCTACAACATTTTGTACATTTTGCTGATCTTCTTCTTCTGTTTCTTCTGGACATCAATCACTTTCAATCCAAAGGAAATGTCAGAGAATCTGAAGGATCACGGAACGTTTATTCCTGGGTATCGACCAGGTAAGCGAACAGCCGACTACTTAGAACGCGTTATGGTACGAATCACTTATGTGGGGGCTGCGTTCTTGGCAATTGTTGCGATCGTACCGACGCTTGTGACTAGTCAATTTGGAGTATCGTTTAGCGTGGCGGCGTTTTACGGTGGAACTGGGTTGCTAATCGCGGTGAGTGTTGCTTTTGATTTGATTCAAAAGATCGATTCACATTTACTGATGAGAAACTATCGCGGACTTCTCGAGTCCTAAGAAGGCGTTTTTCTGATGAGGATAGTCTTTATCGGACCGCCTGGTGCTGGCAAGGGGACTCAATGCAAGCGATTGGTTGAGTTCCTGAAGATCCCGCACCTTTCTACCGGTGAAATGTTACGGGCCGTCAAAAGCGAAGACACTGCGTTGTCGCGTTGGGTGGCTTCGTATATCGACGCTGGGCGACTAGCACCCGATCACTTAGTCATGCGTATCGTTGAGCAGAGGCTAAAGCAGCCTGATTGTAATGCGGGGGCTCTCTTCGACGGTTTCCCGCGAACGATGATTCAGGCTCAATTGCTGGATGATCATTTGGCGGAGAACGGGCTCAAGTTGGACATGGTGTTAGAGCTTGCAGTTGTTGAGGATGTCCTGATCGATCGATTGTTAAAGCGAGCGGTGAGTGAAGGGCGGTTAGACGACAACCGAGAGACCATCCACGAGCGGATGCGGGTTTACAGCACTCAGACGGCACCTCTAGTTGAATACTACGCAAAGCAGGGCAAATTGGCGGTAATCGATGGTATGCAAGACGCTGAGAACGTCTTTCACCAAATCCAGCAACGGGTAACGCGGGATTAAATATCTTCACTAATGTGGCTTGGTGTAACCTACACTCTGATTAATTGATACAATCTAACCCCAAAGCTGGAAAGTTGATCAAAATTACCGCTCCAGATTAATTGATCAGTGTGGTAAACCCAGGGGCAATTAATCTAAGATCGATTGGTAGCTAGGTTGTTGTGCAATTTGTCAATGACAATTGCATTCAATCAGGTGGTTGGTGGGGCTTGGGGAAACTTAGGCTTCCCGTTTGCGTCCTTTCTAACACGTTTGTCCCAAAACTCATTTTCGTTGATGTCAAAACTATGCAATTAACGTTTCGTCGCCTTATTTCTCGAATGGTTTGTCGTTCTATAGTCGTTGCCCTGGCAGTTGGCTTTGGGTTTTCATCTACGGGCTACTGCCAAGTGGGTCTCAACGCAAATCCGTTGGACCCATTTCCTTCCAACGTGACCGTTCTAACCGAATTAGGTAAGAAGGAACCTGCGATTGCCGCAGCGATCGAAAGCTTTAAGACTGGGAATGTCGAGAAATTGAAGAAGGATCTCGACGAGGCAAAGAAGGCTAATCCTAATCTTCCCAAGCCGGACTTGATGGTTGCTCGGATGTTGATGGCTAATGGTCAGTGGCCCGATGCGTTGGCGGCCTTGGAAAACTACGTTTCTGCGAATCCAGCTGATGCGGAGTGTTACAAAAACTTTGCAGAGATCGCCATGGTCGGCGGGCGATGGACAGATGCTTGGCTGCATCTTGAGAAGTCCTACTCGTTGGTTGACGGAATGAAATTTCAAGATGCCCGAAAAAACAACTTCCTAACCGAACTCGTAAAGCTTCGCGGTGAAGTGGCCGAACGACGTCGAGATGTCCCGATGGCGACAAAGCTGTTTGAAACGCTTAGTAAGCTGCAGCCCGAAAAGGGAGACGCTTTTTGGGCGTTGGGTCGAATGAAGGTTTCGGCGGGTGAAGTAGACGCCGGTGCTGCGTTGCTCAAGAAAGCGAAGTTACTGGACAAGTCTCTTCCCCAGCCGGACCTTGCTATTGCAGCGGCACTGGTGTCGAGCGGCAGTCGCGACAAGGCGGAAGCTTGGTTCAAGAGTGGCTTGTCCGACAAATCGACCTCAACAGCCGCCAACTGGATTGAATACTTGCAGTTCCTGATCGACGAAGGACGTGAGGCTGATGCCAAGGTTTACCTTGAAAAAGCTCCTGCCGAGTACCAGAGCCTTCGCGAGTTCAAATTGATGAAGGCAATTATTGCTCGATACATGGCTGATCAAGAAACTGCTGAGCAGATTCTTTCGGAGCTTCATCGAGCGAATCCGAACGACTTTGATGCTGCTGATAATTTGGCACTTGTCTTGGTCGAATCAAATGATGAAGGAAAGCGAGCTCGAGCTCAGCAGATCAGCGAAGCCAATCTTCGACAAGCTCCAAACCAAGAACGACTTGCCGCGACCGCAGCCTGGGTGAAGTACAAAACCGGTTCGGCTGACGTCGCTGATAAGATTCTTGGACAGGTCGTGAGCGGCGGACGAATCAGCCCACAAACTGCGTACTATGCAGCGATGATCTTGAAGAGCCTTGGGCGTGAGGACGAATCTATACAGTTCATGAAGAGCGCCGTTGCAGCTCCTGGTACTTTCCCACAGAAAAAAGCAGCCAAAGCCGCGATGCCTCCGGAAGTGAAGGCTACTCCGTAGTTCTAGGTTTCTAGATTAGAAAAACGAACTTATAAAGCGAGCGAAGTTAAGGCAAATGGCCTGAGCTTCGCTCGGTTTTTTTGTATCAATGCTGTCGGTTCAACGCCGGATGTGTTGAGCCTCATGCGTAAGCCTTTTTAGAACGATCAACTATCCGCTTACGCAGGAAGGTCCAATAACGCGGCAGCGCCAGCGGCTCAACGACCGATGTCTTGTGAGACTCGGGCGTTATCCGCGTTAAAACGTCTTACCTTCCGCGAGCGTAGGCGACGCAGAAGGAGCGGCGGGATGAAAAATATGGAACACTGCCGTGGGTCGTGTTTGTGGGCGGGATAGTGGTCCCATCCTACGGTAAGGCTGGATAAGCCGCTTGCCGAGCTGTTATTCTCTCTAATCTGGTCTACTCACTCACTCGTAGACGGATACACTTGAACTCGGCAGTGGTGTACGCACGCTGCAATCCGGTATATTAGTGGGTTGTCTCAATTTCGTAGACAACTTTGTTTTGATCTTTTCAATGGAACCAGGAGCTATTCCGAAGTGACCACTCAAATATTGGCGGCCCGAGCTGGAGAAATTACCCCCGAGATGTCGTTCGTTGCGGACCGCGAGAAGCTGCCGGTCGAAACAATTCGTGTGGAAGTTTCATCTGGCCGAATGGTGATTCCAGCCAACAAGGTACACTTACAGGGTGCCTTGGAGCCGATGGCAATCGGGATCGCTGCGAAGTGCAAGATCAACGCGAATATCGGCAACTCGGCAGTGACAAGCAACGTCGATGAAGAGCTAGAGAAGCTGGAGACATCGGTCAAGTTTGGTGCTGATACCGTAATGGATTTGTCGACAGGAAAAGATATCGACAACATCCGCCAAGAGATCATCAATCACTCACCGGTCCCGATTGGAACGGTACCGATTTATCAGATGTTGGAAGAGCTGGGTGGAAACATCGAAGACATGCGACCTCAGCATTTCTTAGACATGGTCGAGCATCAAGCGAAGCAAGGGGTCGATTATATGACGATCCATTGTGGTGTCTTGTTGGAGCATCTTCATCTAACAGTCAATCGCGTTACCGGAATCGTCAGCCGTGGCGGATCTCTGATTGCCAAGTGGATGATGACTCACCAAAAGCAGAACCCTCTTTACGAGTCTTTTGACGATCTATGCGACATCATGCGACAGTACGATGTGACGTGGAGCCTTGGGGACGGATTGCGACCGGGCTGTATTGCTGATGCGAGTGATAAGGCTCAGTTTGCCGAGCTTGATACGCTTGGTGAGTTGTGCACACGTGGTTGGGAGCGTGGCACTCAAGTCATGGTCGAAGGTCCAGGGCACGTGCCAATGGATCAAATCGAGATGAACATCAAGAAGCAAATCGAAGTTTGCCACGGTGCTCCGTTTTACGTTCTAGGCCCATTGGTTACCGACATCGCTCCTGGTTATGACCATATCACCAGCGCGATTGGAGCGGCACTTGCCGGTTGGAGCGGTGCTGCCATGCTTTGCTATGTAACACCCAAAGAGCACTTGGGCTTGCCGAACAAGGAAGACGTGAAGCAAGGTGTGATCGCTTACAAGATCGCTGCACACGCAGCCGATGTGGCTCGCAAACGACCTGGTGCGCAAGATCGCGATGACGCACTCTCGCGTGCACGATTCAGCTTTGATTGGAATGAGCAGTTCCGATTGTCGCTGGACCCTGAGACGGCCAAGGCTTATCACGACGAAACGCTACCTCAGGATACGTTCAAGAGCGCCCACTTCTGCAGCATGTGTGGACCGAAGTACTGCTCGATGCGAATCACGGAAGACATCCGGAAGATGGCCAAAGCGAAGCAGCTTGTCGCGATCAGCAATTAAGCATTTCACTGGTCGATCTCCGAGTTGAGATCGGAGTTTTGTGCTTTATGAACTAGGAGAGTCGGTGGCAACACGGGCTCTTCTGTTTTTACAAGCCAACGTTTGGCGAATTTTTGGCGGGCAATGCGAAGCGAGCGAGTTCTCGATATACTTAGGCTTCCACTGTGTTGCATTTCTTCACCTCGACTTTGTTCGCCCTCCCAAGAAACCATTTATCAATGCGATCATCCATCCAAGAAATTTTGTTGTCACTGGCCGTTATGTCTACCGTTTTCATTCAAGCTGCGGGTGTCGCTCGCAGCGCTGATTCCCGACTGTATGAGTTACGCGTATACAGCAGCGCTGAGGGTAAGCAATCGGAAGTTATCGATTTGATTGCGAACGCTGGCGTCAAGTTTATGGCTAAGCATGACATTCGTTTGGAAGCCGCTTGGTTACCAGTGGATTCAGCAGATGATCGCGTAATTACGCTCGTTAGCCACACTGACAAAGCAAGTAGCGATGCAGCGTGGGCTGCGTTTCAAAAAGATAGCGAGTGGCAATTGGCACTCGAGCAAGCCTCGAAAAACGGTAAAGCGGTAAAGTCGTTCGAACGCGTCTTCCTGTCGATTAATGATTACAGCCCTCTATTGAAGGCGTCGCAAATTGGCAATCGCGTGTTTGAGCTTCGCACCTATGCCGCAACGCTCGGTAACTTAGCGGCTCTGAACAATCGATTTCGAAATCATACAATTGATTTGTTTGCCAAGCACGGCATGACGAACCTTGTTTATTGGTCTGTCTCGACGGAAGTCCCTGCGGATTTTGCCAAGGTTGTTTCAACGCTCGCTCCACCAGCATCTCCCTCGGCGGTGATCGATCCCAAATCGACTGCAGCTGATTCAACATTGGTCTACCTACTTGCGCATGCGTCCACGGATGCGGCAAAAGCCTCGTTCGATGCCTTCCGGCTCGATCCAAATTGGGTCACAGCAAGAAAGGCTTCCGAAGCTGCCGCTGGTGGATCACTGACAGTTAAAGACGGAGTCAAAAGCCTCTTCTTGAAACCGCTTGACTTCTCGCCCTTGAAGTAGAGATAGCTGTTTATTCGTTTTGAAAAGCAAGAGCTTGACCCGCATCAGATGTCGTAAGACATCTGATGAATTCAATTTCGAATCGTATTTCTAAAAGTTCTTCAAACCTTGGAGAATCGGAAGAACCGCGGGGGGGGGAGAATTCTTACGAATTCGGCTACTGAGAATGTAGAGTTGACAAAGACCCTAGATTCTGACGATAGTCTACTAGTCTTTAGCTTTTTCCAGTTTGGCTCGAGGGACAAATTCTAAGCAGACGGAATTTATGCAGTAACGTAAGCCGGTTGGGGTTTGTGGGGCGTCATCGAAAACGTGTCCTAAGTGCGCGTCGCATTTATTGCAATGGACTTCGGTGCGAGGATAACCTAGGAGGTGATCAACGGATTCGCCAACCATTTTTTTGTCGCTTGGTTGCCAAAAGCTTGGCCAGCCAGTCTTACTATCGAATTTTTCTTTAGAGTCAAACAAAACGGTATCGCAGCAAGTGCATCGGTAGGCACCGTCGGCTTTCGTGTCAAAGTACTTCCCGCTGTAGGCTCTCTCTGTTCCCTGTTCGCGGCAAACTTTATATTGCTGAGGCGTTAACCGTTTCTTCCACTCGGCGTTCGTGATCGCCTTGTAATCGATCTCGCCGTCATCTTTGGATTTGCTTTTCGCCTTAGCTTTGTTATCGATACCGTCTTTCGCTTTTGCAGATGTCGAATCGGAGGCACCGAACGCGCCTGAGTCAGGATCTCCGGCGTTGGCCTTTCCAAATCCCCAGGTGGATGAAAAAACGCTGGCGAGTCCTAGCGACGCCAAGCAACTTAGGCAACTTCTTCGCGACTTATTGTCCTTGGTTGACAATTGCATGTTGGCATTCTCCTCAATGAAAAGAATCGGCCAATTCGCTGGCGTGAAAATGCAACGAGATGGCAGCTAAATAAACCAATAGTTCACAAAATCGACACAGTTAATGTAGCTGGTAGACAAGCAATATGCCTCGTTATCGATGTAATGTAGGCATCAATTGTGTCGGCCAACTAAGAAGCCCCGGGGCCGCAGCCGTCCGAGCGTTCGCTATAATCCAACTCATATATGTTACGAATTCATGAGCTCACTGTCCAATATTCTTGTGCATCAGCATCAAAATGGTTTCAACGGATTAGTTTTCCTCGACCTCTGTCGCAAAATCGTGAGACAGGAAAATCCAAAGCAGCTTCTAATCGGGCAGTTCTGGACCATTTAAACCTGGATCTGGCTCGGGGTGAGTTTTTGGCCATTTTGGGTGTTAGCGGAGCCGGAAAAACGACGCTTCTTCGAGCTATCGCGGGCTTGCTACGTCCCAGTTCTGGAGAAATCCTGATCGACGGTCAGCCACAAACTCACAAACCGCCCCATCAACGCGACGTGGCCTACGTCTTCCAAAGCGGTGGATGGTACGACCATTTGACTGTCCGTCAACATTTTCAACTTGGGAAGTCGAGCTCGCAGGGCACCAGCAAAGCGTCTTCGCCGATCCTCGAAGACTGGCTAGACCGTGTTGGGCTGACTGATTTGGCAAATCAATCTCCTGGTCAGCTTTCGGGCGGCCAGCTTCAGCGTTTGGCGATCGGGCGTGCACTTGCTAGGCAAAAATCGTTGTTGCTGCTGGATGAGCCGCTCAGCCAGTTGGACGAGCCATCCTGTGACGAGCTGAGGCGGTTGTTGCAAAAGATCCATTCAGAAGGCAGCACCATCATATATGTCACTCATAGCCAACGAGACGCATTTATGCTTTCTACGAAAGTTGCCGCTTTGCATGAAGGTGTTCTGCGTCAAATGGCGTCGCCTCATGAGCTCTATGATCAACCGCAGCACATTTCGGTGGCCAAGTCGTTGGGCTTTCCAGCGATGGATTTACTTGCTGCAAAGCACTTAATTGACGATGTGCCCGTTCATCTTCGAGTTGGCACGAAATGGGAAAAGCTTTCGCCGGAAACTATCGTCGGAGTACGCCCAAGAGACTGGAAATTGAATCCAACCGAATCGTCAGGCGGAACCACTTTCAAAGGCACCTGGGCAGGGCGAACATTCATCGATGGAATGTGGTTGGGCCGAGTTGTCTTCCAGGAAAAAGTCATCTCGGTTTTGGTGAGCGTTTCCGAGGATGTCGAGCGGCTAACGATTGGAGATCCGGTCGTACTTTACTTAGATGCACGGCACCTGCATTGCTTTGATCCAATAACCGGAAATCGAATCCAACTCGGCTAGAGCGGTTTGATATGATCTCAGCTATACTTATACAGTGTCGGAGGCTGTTTACTGCTCAACACGCGGGCGGTAACCCACACTAGCACACTGCAAATCCTGGAGCAGGGTGACGGGCCAGTGTCGCCTCTACCAGCCTGAAATGCTTGCAACGGTTGACTAGAAAATGTCTCAAATCCAATTCAATTCCAATAGTAATTATCTCATGCCGAGTAGCTTTCTTTGGCGGCTATCCCATGTTGTTCCTGTTCTTTTTTTCCTTGCCACTTTGATCGTCGTATTGGCCTCACGGGCTTACGCACAAAGCGACATCCAGCCCAGGCTGGGGCAAGAGGCGAGCGCATCAGCCGTCGATCCAAAAGTCCTCGCTGAACTCGCGCAGGCAGCCAAGGAAAAGCCCGCCGCCATGGAACTTGCTCCAGCCGCAGGACTTGATTTTCTAAGTCTGCTCTTCAAGGGCGGTTGGTTCATGGTACCAATTGCGATGGTATCGGTCATGGCGTTCACGTTGATTATCGAACGTTCGTTTGGACTTCGTCGTGGTCAGTTGCTGCCTCGTCGCTTGGTCAAGAGCCTTGGTCGCCTCGCACGCGATTCTGAATCAGTCGACCCACGCACCATGAACACGGTTTGTCTCGAGCACCCTTCATCGGCGTCGAAAGTCATTCGATCGATGCTTTTAAAAGTCGGCCGACCCACATCGGAAATGCAGGCGTCAGCGACTGAGGTCTTGCAACGAGAAGCGGAAAAAGCCCACGCGAGCGTTCGATGGCTGAACTTTGCCGCGGCAGTGGGGCCGCTACTGGGACTTCTAGGAACTGTCTGGGGGCTGATCCAAGCGTTCCATGACATGACGCAATTGTCGCCTACACAGAACCGCGCAGAGTATCTAGGACGCGGCATTTACGAAGCGTTAGTTACAACGCTCGCAGGATTGATTGTCGCGATCCCTGCTGCTTTGTTCGCACATTACTTCGAAGGCCGTATCACAAAAATTTTTGGCGAGATCGAAGAAATTCTTTTTGCGCTGATTCCGAAGTTTGAACGCTACGAAGGCCGCGTCCGTTTCGATGCGATCGGTAGTGAACTTGTCCCGCGTTCAATCGACGGTCGAAGTAAACCCTCGAATTCGGCCGCTTCGCCACTAATGAACGCTCCCAAAAGTGCGTCGGGAAACGCCGGCTCGGGAAGCATCGTGGCAGAGATTTTGTATGACGAGCGAAAGTCACCAACGAGTACCGCATCGAAAACGCACTCCAACACCTCGGTGCAACCTCTTGCTCTAAAAGAAGCTAATCGTCAAGAAGCCGCTCGGAAAGAAGCCACTCGAAAAGAGGGCGGTTCATCGAAATCATGACACCCAAAGCTTCTCGAGCGAACGATCTTGGAGAGACGACTTTGCCACCGATACTGAGTGCTATCGCAAAGTCGGCAGCAGCGGAAGAGATCGCTGACTTCGCTTTGCCGATCCGCAAAGTAACCAAACTCATGCCCGTCGATCATTATCTGCACGGGAGCTGGGAGGCGATTGGAGCTGGTGCACCAGTTTTGGTAGCGCTGGCTCAACTGACCAGCCAAGCGATCATCGATCAACCCGACTGCGATCCTGAGAAACTTTCAGGAGAAGCAAAGGCGATCCTCATAGCAGCTCGAGCTCGAGGGGTAATTGAAATCAAGGGTTCGCATACAGCGTTTGAAGCTCCTTCGCGGATGCTAGCGGTTTATATCGAAGTTGACGACACGCGTACAATTGCGTTTCGGGATCCGGAGAGACCTGAAGTGACGGTTCGCTTTTTGGAAGGTTTTCGTCAACTGTGCGCTTACGGTCTCGTTATTCATCACACGCACCGAGACTTCTCGCTAACCCAACGGGGATTCGATCTCGCCAAATCCCTCTCTACGAAAGAATCAAAGCCATGGCTCGATCAAGGCCGCGAGTTCGGCTTACACGACTAACTACATTTAAAGTCTTCTCAGTAAAGTTGACCGCAAAGTTGACTTCAGCGTTAGTAAAAATATCGGTTATGACGTTATGCGTTACCGGATGTAATCAGCCTGCTGCAAGCAAACCAAGCACAGCTACCAAATCGAACACGACTGCTCAGGAGCTAGTCGCACAGACATCTAGCCTGGAATCAGTAATCGCGAGAGCGGAAGCGTCGCTCAAGCGTTTTCGTTCCGAGGTCCGTGATTACACAGGTACGCTTACTAAACGCGAAAGAATCAGCAATTCACTTGGTGATCCCCAGTCGATGTCGATAAAGATTCGGTCGCGCAAGTACGAACCGTCATTAGAAGAAAGTACTCATTCAGCTGCGACTCCAAAAGTAGTCGAAGGCCTTCATGCCTATTTGCGATTCACGAAACCATCGAGCGTTGCAGGACGTGAAGTCCTATGGATCGAAGGTAAAAACGATAATCAAATAACCGTGCACGAAGCAGGCATGCTAAACCTCATGAGCATGAATCTCGATCCGAACGGAACGCTGGCGATGGTTGGTAGTAAATATCCCATCACCGAAATTGGTATTGAGAAATTGCTTGAGAAATTGATAGAGCGTGGCACAAAGGACAAGCGATCGGAACACTCCGAAGTGACCGTGACGCCCGGTTCGCTGTTCGATGATCTCCCTTGTGATCGCATTCGAATTGTGCATCCTAAAAAGCAAGACGGTCTTGATTTTCACATTGCGGAAGTATGGATTGATCCGCGTAACGAGATTCCGCTTTACTACGCGTCGTACGATTGGCCGAAAAACCCTAGCGAATCACCAGAACTGTTGGAAGAGTACGGCTACAGCGATTTGCTATTAAATGTAGGCCTAAGCGATATTAACTTTGATCCCAAGAACAAAGAATATCAGTTTCCATAGCCAGGCCTCGCAGCCTCGATAAACCTTGCTCCGCAATCGACAATCGGGGGCGTCCCCAATCGTCGCAATAGTTTTGCTGTACTAGTTGAAAAACGTGTGCGTTAGCGCCAGAGGTTTAGTCAAGTGTTGATTTGCGGCGTAGGATGTGGTGGTAGTGCTGCGCGAAGCGGTGGGCTTCGTCGCGAACGTATTGGAGTAGGCGAAGGGCGAAGGCGTTTCGTTTGAGAACAATGGGCTCGGAGTCGCCGGGGCGGTAGATTTCTTCTTCGCGTTTGGCAAGCGAGACCATCACTGGTGGAGTAATTCCTTGGTCACGGAAGGCTGCTAGGGCTGCGTTGAGTTGTCCTTTACCGCCGTCGATCATCAGTAGATCAGGAAACGATTCTTGCTGATCTTCCAACATGCGAAATCGTCGTGAGATGACTTCGTGGATGCTTCGAAAATCATCGATCCCCTGAACGCCTTGAATTTTGTAACGGCGATAACCGGGCTTGAATGGTAAGCCATCGATGAATTGGACGAGCGATGCCACCGTATCGGTGCCGCCTAGGTGAGCAATGTCCACGCCTTCAATGACGCGTGGCTCGCGATCCATGCCAAGCACCTTGCGAAGCCCTCGAACGCCTTTTTTAGGATCGATGTAGAATACTTCGGGCTGAGCATGCGTGTCGATCTCGCCGCGTTTGTCAAGGTTCTCTAGAAGCTTGATTTCGTCTCGTAGTCGCGCTGCTTTCTCGAACTCCATCGACTTGCTTGCTTCGGACATTTCGTCCCGCATTTGTGCAAGAAGTTTCTTGGAGCCCCCTTCTAAAAAAGTTTGCAAGCGCCGAATGTCACGTTTGTAGTCTTCCTTGCTAATCCGAAGATTGCACGGCGCCGTGCATTGGTTGATCGACGCAAGCAAGCAAGGTCGAAACCAATTCCAACGCGAATCACTCTCTTCAATATCGAGCGAGCACGTTCGGAATTTAAAGACGCGTTGCATGACTTGAATAGCGCCTCGCAATTGTCCAGCGCTGGTGAATGGCCCGTAGAGTTTTGCCCCGCGATCTTTGGGGGTGCGAGTGATCTCGACTCGTGGGAAATCCTCGTGAGTGGTAATCATCAGGTAAGGGAATGACTTGTCGTCCTTCAAATCTTTATTGTGACGCGGCTGAATATCTTTAATCAGACGGTTCTCGGTCAGCAACGCGTCGACTTCGGATTCGCACTCCATGAAATCGATGTCGGCGATATCTCCGATCCAATCCGCAGTACGGGCTTCGACCGCTGCCGCTTGGAGGAAATAGCTGGAAGCTCGATTGCGGAGATTCTTTGCCTTGCCAATGTAGATCACAACTCCAGCTGCATCCTTCATGAGATAGATGCCAGGCGTCTGCGGGAAGGTTTTTACTTTTTCTGCTGCTCGTCGAAAGCCAAGATTGCCATCGGCGATCCGTCGGATCTCCGATAGCAGATACTCGGGCGTTGGCTCGTTTGTTTTTTCGATGATTGGACCTTCCATGATGCGTATATCTTAGATTCGCGGGAAGGTGGGGGGAAGAGAGAGAAGTTGGCAGTTGGGAGTTGGCTGTGGGCAGGGGGGACGGTTTGGGGATTGTGATGGGGATAGAAGCTGTCGAGAGGTGGAGTGAAGACAGGCAAGATGATTTGTCTTGCTTGGTTTGTATTTCGAATTGGAAACGAGTAAGTTGATAGCTTAGACGAATGCTTGAAGCCTAAGTTTGTGTCTCGATTGCAGGTGACTTATGAGAAACGACTTGAACCAATTAGTCCGAGAGGAGCAAGAACGCTACCAAATCTCTCCTCCGGTTATTCGGGTTGCCGAGTCCTTTGAGGACTTTATCGCATTGAATCCGGAACTGGTTGTTGAGCAAAATTCAAATGGGGAGATTGTCATTTTGTCACCAGCAGGGAGCGAAAGTGCGGGTCGCAATTCTGAGATTTGCTTTCAGTTGCATGGCTGGTGTAAGCATTATGGCGGTAAAGCGTTCGACTCATCTGGACTTTTTAAGCTTCCTGATGGTTCGAAACGAGGGCCGGATGCTTCTTGGATTTCAATGGAGCGATGGCAGGCGTTATCCAAAGAAGATCGCGAGGGGTTTGCTCCGATTTGTCCGGACTTTGTTATTGAACTGCGTTCGAGAACCGACAGGTTGGTGGACCTTCAGCAGAAAATGGTCGATTATGTTGCCAATGGTGTTCGGCTGGGTTGGCTTATCGATCCCTATAAGCGACAAGTCTATGTGTATCTACAAGGTCGTGCGATGGAAGCGTTGCCTGAGAACTGTCCATTGAGTGGCGAAGACGTTTTACCTGGCTTTGTTTTGGATTTGTCGTCGATTTGGGCAGATTTAGGGGATTGAATTCGCTTAGTCGCTGCCTATCAATACCGCCGCGGATTCACCATGTGCGGTTTCCTTGATTCGAACGAATCTCATTTTCGTACTCGTACTCAGCGAAGCGGTGCTCGTACTCGTGCTCGATTAACTGAAACTGAGCGAAATTGTATGTTTCGAGTATGAGTAACGTCCGTTGGACTAGGTACCTTTGGACTATCGACGACACAAATGCTTTACGCAATGCAGACCAGCGGATGCGAATGCTCAATTCGTCGAATACCTCATATTGCCACCCATTCCTCGAAACAAGTCGGCCATTCGTCCTTGGGGCCGGCGGGAACGGATTCTTGAAAAGTGAGCTTCCAATCACCGGGCGGCCAGTTGATTGACGACTCGGTCGCAGCGTTGGGCGTTTTCGGCCACTCGGGCATGTAGGCGTCACCGGCAACGTCGGCGAGGATTCGTGTGATCCAAATTCGGTTCACCAGCGGTAAAGTCAGCTTGTAGATTTCGCTCCCGCCGACGACGAAGGGATGAGTGCCTTGGGGAAGCTTATCAATCGCCTCTTCAAAGTGCTCGCAGTAGAGGAGTTTCGGAGTTGCTGGGCCCTGTGAAGCGGCTTTGGTTGGTGCTTCGAGCTCCTTTTGATCCTGGGCGGACTGAAGCGATTTCGCGGATCGCGACAAGACAATCGTGGTTCGACCGGGAAGCGGCCTGCCAATCGATTCGTAAGTTTTCCGCCCCATAATCAACGCATGGCCCATTGTTAGCCGTTTAAAGCGTTGTAGATCGCTGGAAAGTTTCCAAGGGAGAGAATTATCGCGACCAATCACCCCGTTTCGGGCAACCGCTACGACAATCGTTGCTGGGAAACGATTTATGACGCTGGACATCGATTTTGTTCCTTCCGTTTTTCCTCAAAAGGGCTATTCTAGGGGATTAGGCATTTTTTGTCGGGTGGCGTTTGAATTGGTTCAGTTCCGAGTGGACAAGTGGGGTCCTCGGGAACGTAAAGAGCCTCGGATTTCATTTTCTAAGTATTGGTTTCCATGCAACTTCCGATCGTCGAGCTTACTAACAACAACACTTCGGCTCCCGACAGCGAACTCACGATGGGCTTCGTCGATGGTCGGGCGAAAGGGAAGTATTCTTTCATCAGCTTGGGTTGTCCTAAGAATCTGGTCGATAGCGAACAGATGCTTGGACTGCTTCAGGACGACGGCTACCGACTGGTGAGCAATCCTGAGCATAGCGATTTTGTCGTCATCAACACTTGCGGATTCATCGATAGTGCTCGAAAAGAGTCGTTTGGTGCGATTGACCAGATGCTCGAGCTGAAGCGTCAAGGGAAGATTCGCGGTGTCATTGTTTCAGGTTGCTTAGCCGAACGTCAACGCGAGCAGCTTCTCGAAGCACGCCCCGAAATCGATGGCTTGGTAGGTGTCTTTGGTAGAGATGATATTACGGCGATGGCCAACCGGCTTACGGGAAGCCTGACCAGCACACTCGATGAGCAACGCACGGTTTTTCGGCCAGCTCCCATTCGAGCTCTCGCCGACGAGAATCGTTTGCAAGTTACTCCGAAGCACTTTGCTTATCTGAAAATTTCGGAAGGCTGCGATCGGCTTTGTACGTTTTGTGCGATTCCGAAAATGCGAGGCAAGCACGCAAGCAAGCCCATGGATTCGGTTCTCCGCGAAGCAAATCGACTCGCAGACAACGGTGTTCGCGAGCTGATTATTGTTGCTCAAGATACGACTTACTACGGGATTGATATCGACGGAAAGCCAAGACTTGCTGAACTGCTTACCGAGCTCGACAAGATCGAAGGCTTTGATTGGATTCGGCTGATGTATTTCTATCCGATGTATATCGATGATCATCTCATTGAAACGATCGGCGGTGCCAAGCGGATCATTCCTTACATTGATATGCCTTTGCAGCATGCGAACGATACGATGCTCAAACGTATGTCGCGACGTGTGAACCGAGCTCAAATCGAAGACTTCGTTCACAAGCTTCGTGTTGGCATCCCGAATCTCGCGATGCGAACCACGATGATCACAGGCTTCCCTGGCGAAACCGACGAGCAGTTTGAAGAGCTTGAAGATTTTGTCTCGCAGATGAAGTTTGAGCGATTGGGAGTTTTCACTTACTCCCTCGAGCACGATACACCGGCAGCTAAGCTTCCCGACCATTTGCCTGAACGTGTGAAAAACGAACGCAGGAAACGGCTCATGGCGATACAGCAGCAAAACGCTTTCGAGTGGTGTAGCTCGCAAGTCGGCACGACGATGGACATCTTGATTGATAAGCCGTTCGATGTAGACAAGAACGTTTGGATCGGACGATCGTATGCTGATGCACCTGACGTCGACTCGTCGGTGTTCGTCACTGGCCAAGCGGGCGCGGTGATCAACGAGGGAGATATCATCCCGGTCGAAATCGTCGCCTTTAAAGACTATGACCTAGTTGGAGCAGCTGTCTCCTAAAGTTCTGAGCCGATGGCGCTAGCCACGGGTGACGCACTGTGATTAATATTGGAATTGCTGGAAAGTTTAACTCGGGGAATCCGGGTTTAGCGTTCACGGCTCGGTATGAATAATCCGGTCTAATCACTTATGCCGCAGCGATCGACTTGTAGTATTCGATCGTTGCCTTGAGTCCGTCGTCAAAGGAGACTTGCGGTTCAAAGCCGAGATGCTTTCGAGCTTGCGAAATGTCGGCAAGACTTTCACGAACATCTCCCACGCGGGCCTTCTCGAAGATCGGCTCGATGGTTTTACCGAGCATCTGCGAAAGCAACTCTAGCAACCGAAGCAGTGAAGTCTGGCGACCGTCTGCGACATTGAAGGTTTTTCCACCAACATCTTTAGCTTCCGAAGCGAGCAAGTTCCCGTGCACTATGTTGGCAATATACGTAAAGTCACGCGACTGGCCACCATCGCCATAAATAACCGGTCGGGATTGCGAGAGTATCTTGGTAACAAACAATGGGATCACCGCCGAGTAGGGGCTGTTGGGATCTTGCCTCGGTCCAAAGACATTGAAGTAGCGTATGCCAACTGTTTCAAGTCCAAAGCTGTGCCAGTAGGACTGGCAGTACAGCTCGCCTGCAAGCTTTGCGGCTGCGTAAGGGGACAATGGCATTGGCAGATCGGTTTCACGTTTTGAGGAGGTCGGTTGATCTCCGTAAGCACTGCTGCTTGCTGCGTAAACAAAGCGTTGTACTTTAGCCGCCACGCTGTGCCTGAGCATGTTAAGCGTTCCCGTGACACAGTTGCGATGCGTATCCATCGGCTTCTCAAGACTAAGCGGTACTGACGCTAATGCGGCTTGGTGAAAAACTCTCTCGACCCCTTGAAGAGCCTTTGTCACTGCCGAATCATCGCAGATATCTCCGTTAACAAATTCAACATCCGATGCGACTTCATCGAGATTCGCCTTGTTGCCGGTACACAAGTTGTCTAAGACTCGAACCGAATGCCCCGCATTCAGTAGCCCGCGAACAATGTGCGATCCAATAAAGCCCGCACCGCCAGTAACCAAACATTTTGCCATAAAATTAATCTTTGTTGTAATTAATCTCTGCTGTCAGCGACTTAGATGTAACAGAGTACGAGTGTGGGGTGATGAAAAAAAGGGGGGGGCACTGAGCCGTTGGTGCTAGCCTCGGGTGCTATCGGCAAAATTGTGGCGAAATCGAAAATCGTGGCTAACGCCATCGGCTCGGGTTTTATCAGCCCAGAACGAGTGAGTACCAGCTACCTACGCAGCCGATCGAGACACATAACTTCCAGCGATTCGCACTCCGGCGTGCTGCAACTTGAGCAATCGCTTCCGAACCATGTTAAACCCGCTGTCAGTTCCTGACGGAATCGATAAGTATACTTTATCACACAACCGACCAACAGATTCAATCCAAGGACTGTCAATAGAGCCCAGCACAACGATGGCCCATTCGTGGGCGCGTCGCAATTCAGAAATCTTCTTGGCAAGCAGTACAGAATCAGCAATTGAATTCCAAGAAGCCGTCTCGATCTGACAAGTGGAAGAAATCGCGAGCATATCAATTTGTCCGGATCGCAAAACGATCAAGTGCCCGCCGTCGTGCAATGCGTTTCGAACGCGTACACAGAAATCCACGCACACACGCATGTGATCGTCGCAATCGTCGATCATCGTCATACCCATGATCGACAATGGCTGGTCGCGAAGGGATTCTTGAAGACTGCGTTCCATTGTGTTGTTAAGCCATGAGCTTTCGGTGTAATTATTTGCTATGAAGTCGCAACAGGTCCGAATCTTTTCGGCGAACGCCACCAGGTTTTGCTTTCAATCGTACTCGTACTCAACGAAATGGTTCTCGTACTGCTATTCGTAATCCTGCGAGTTGTCCTCGTCAAATGAGCGATTCGATGTGTCAAAATCGAAACCCGTGGCCCTGGCGCCACTGGCTCAGACTGGAATACTCAGATCTACCCGCGCAGTTTACTGAACAATTGCTTGTATGGATGAACCGAAGCTTGTGACATGCTGTCATGAGAGGCACCGACTGGAACCCCTGCGTTCATTTGCAACACATCTTCTTCGATAACCAAAAGGTCACGATCATCGCGGATCAGTTCGCTCGATTCGTTTTGCATTTCCGCGAATGAAAGGATCGACGGTCGCGGTGGTCGTGAAAGTGTTGCATGCGCAGATTTCACCCCACCGAAGCTTGATTTCGGGCTTCGTACAACACTGTTCTCGGTTACGACTTCAAGGGTTGGCTCTTGATGGTTTGTTATTCCATTCATCACACCGCTGGAGTCCTGCGTCGACATTGTCATCGCTTCCAGGTTTACAGATGAAATCTGGTCGAGCAATTCTAGAGCTGATTCCGTTTCGTCTTGGTAGGCACGAACTTTATGAAACTCCGTGTGACCGGATACGTTTTGCTGCTGCGGCGCATCCCGGAAAGCATAAAGCAGTTTATCGATAGTATCGTCTGACACAACATCGATGGGCACATCAAAGCCACTCGAAGCACCGGTCATTGGCGATATGATTTGAGGCGATTGGTTTTGCGAGGGCGGTTTGATTGGCAACGTAGAGGCCGATGGTTCGCTCAGCCACAATTCCTCTTCATAGTCCATACCGAAGATGTCGTTCGCGATGGTGCTGTTTTGAGTTCCTGATCCGTGTTGTGGATACCTGTCTGCAGGCTCAGCATCGAATGATTGGGAGTATTTTGGCGATTGGCTTGAGGCTTGCATCAACAAGTGTTCGTTGGAATGATCGACTGCATAGTCGAAAGAGTCGTCTATACCTTTCGGAGCAGGCTCCACAAAGGAATCCCATGCGTTGGAAATTGACCGGCTCAAACCACTTCCCGCTGAGGGTACTGGTGGTAGGTGCTGGGTTGGCTTCGAAGCTAGTCCGATCGACTCTTCGTATGTGGCCATTTCGGAATCATAAGTCGCTTGTGGAGTCGAAGTGTTTTCCGGTTCATCAATTTGACCGTAAAGCTCATCGTCGCTCACTGAACTGTGAACTGCTTTTCCTGGGTTGTGATGAACATAAGAAGTGTCACTACCTCGGAAGTCCTGTTCGGTGTCGTCTTCCAGTAAACCAAACTCAATGGATGTCGGGCTATCTGAAATCGATTGTGCTTTATCACTCCAAGGAAGCGGAAGTTGCTGTGACCGCGCCCATGCTGCTTCGATTGTTTGGACAGAGACGGGGCGTTGCTTAAGCTCTGCAGCAATACGAAGGGCCGAGTCGACGACTTGGTCAATCAGACGCGGAACGCCATCGGTTGCACGATGAACTAATCGGATCGCATCCTCAGTGATGACAGCTGAAATGGGAGCTCCACACAATTCAATCTTGTGCGTGAGATACCGGGTTGTTTCTTGTGAGTTTAGTGGCAACAAATAACATCGCGCGGCGAGCCTTTGATTTAACGACTCCATTTGAGGATGTCCAAGCAGTTCCTCTAATCGCGTCGTGCCACACAAGACCAACCGCACGCGTGGAACACCATCGCGGGTTAGATTTGTGATCAAACGTAGCTCTTCCAGTAACTTCGGAGCCAGCGTATGAGCTTCATCGACAATGAGCACTAAACCATCTGTTGGGTTGTCGTTGGAGGGCTGCAGTCGTTCTAACAATGAAAGCCTCAATTCGCCTTCGCTTAAATCGCGATAGGGCATGCGAAGCTCAAAAAGCAGGCTTTGCAACAAAGCTCGTCGCGAGCACAATTGGGAACTTGCGAGCACGATCACTTCAAAGCTTCGACGAAACGTATCAGCAATCCGAAGGCAAACCATCGACTTGCCAAGTCCAGTGCCTCCAATAATCGAAACAGGGCCTTCAGCTCGCTGAATCGCGCGAACGGCTGTCGTATATGCAGATTCTTGACATTCGATTGGGCAATAGCGATCTAGCGTCGGTGTCGCCAGGAACGGTCGCTTGCGCAGTCCAAAATATGTTTCGTGCATCTTGATTTCTTTCCAGAGAAAAACGCTTCTCGCCTCCTCTTTGTTGTCGGCTCATTACAACCGGTATCTTCAGAAGAGTCGTTAGAGTTTGTCGTTTTGCTTAAAAAAACGGAGGCCACGGCAGAATAGGCTGTTCAAGTAACTAGGGAAATCTGGTTGAAGTGGAGCGAAATAAACCGCCATCGCCGTGGAAAGCCTGTTCGAGCGATAACCCCTGAATACAATGCTCACCTCGAGGTCGTTCCATTCCGCAATTTCTCGTAATCCCTTTGTGAACCTTTCTTTCTAGACTTGTTCTAATTCATACATGACCACAAAAATCGCGATCATCGACTATCAAATGGGTAACTTGCGGAGTGTGCAAAAGGCGATCGAACACGTCGGAGGCTCGGCGACTATCACATCAGATTCAAAATTGATCTTGGCCGCTGACAAAGTAATCCTGCCAGGCGTTGGGGCGTTTGGAGACTGCATGAACGAACTGCGAACGCGTGGTTTATTGGATGCGATTCGCGATGTCGTTAGAACGGAACGTCCGTTTCTCGGCATCTGCTTGGGACTCCAAGTCCTATTCGACTTCGGTGACGAAGGTGGACGCCAAGCGGGATTAGGAATCATCCCGGGCGAAGTGGTTCGGTTCCAGCGACCACAAGAAGTCAAGGTTCCTCACATGGGTTGGAACGTTGTCTTACCACGATCATCCAGCGATAGTCAAAATTCGGCAGCCAAGGGAGATTTACTAGCGGGCGTCGCAGAGGATCGTCACTTTTATTTCGTACACAGCTACTACGCCGTCCCAAAAAACGAATCCGATATTTGGCTCGAGGCCGACTACGGTGGAAAGTTCTGCGCGGCAATCCGTCGCGGGAACCTGTACGCAACTCAATTTCACCCAGAGAAAAGCCAAGCCAACGGACTGCAACTTCTCAAGAATTTTATCGAGCTTTAAAGTCGATCGCTTTTAGCAATTTGTTTGTAATCGATGACCAACGATCACAAGCGGCAGGCGGATTTCGCATTCGCTACGTGGGCGTTGGCAAGCATGCTAGTGAGGCTAGGACGAGATGGTCCATTACTTGGAAAGGTTGTGTAAGGCTTTCGGCGAGTGAAAGTGTGTCGCCGCCTGAGACAATCACGGGGACGTGTTCGCGGGGCCATTGCGAGCGGTACTTTGAGACGAGGTAGCTTATACCGCCGAGAAAACCAGCAGATGCACCGGCGAGTATTGCTGCCTGTGTATTTCTTCCCGGGATGGGCAATTCGCTAGGACGATCCGGTGGTGCAAGCCATGGTAAGTGCGCGGTTCCAAGTGCCATGTACTTGAGTGACATCGTGAGGCCAGGCATGATTGCTCCCCCACAAAAAGTTCCCTCTTCATTGATCCAATCTACAGTGACAGCAGTGCCAGCTTGAATAACGATCAAGGGAGTTTTCTGACAAGATTTCGACTGAATTTGTTCGCTGTAATGTTTCCAAGCTCCCCACGCGGCAAGCAATCGATCAATACCAACACGATCAGGAACTTCTACATCCAGCGGCATTGGTATTTGCGATCGCTCGATCGGATGCAATGAGTCGATTGGGAAGTATTTCCTTAAGCACTCTTGAAAGGACTCATATGCTGCCGGCTGAACACTGCTCACCTTCCAGGCGATAGGCACGTTGCGATCGACTTGCGAATCACTTCGAAGCCTTTCAAGCAGCCCTAGAAATGCATCTACGTCTTGGGGTACAACCCACGACTCAGGAGCTGACATCCATTCCGGCGGAGGTGGCTTTGAAGTTTCACCGCTTGGCAGCCAATGAATACTGCGTACGCTTCCGAGGAGCCCTGGATTGGCTAGGTAATCGTTGTTCGCGAGGCTGAGGTCATTTGTTGCGGGAACGATCGCGGACTTGAGATTGCTGTTACCAATATCAACCAGGCCTAGACGCCGCGTCGATACATCCGGTTCAATCGAGGAAACGAGCTTGGACATGTCGGTTGGCGGGTCCAATTACACTTTGAGAGCTTTACAGAGATACATTTTCACACAGAGACATTTTGCTCTTTGACTTGCTCTTTCAGCATCATCGCGATTCTACTTGCAAGCTTATTCAAGCCGACACCTGTAACTGCGCTGATCAAGTGGATGTCATCGCGACCAAGATTTGCTTGAAGCTCGGCATGAACGTCGTCTGCTCCGGGGAGTTCGGCTTTCGTGATAGCGATGATTTCTGGACGCAGCAAAAGTTCGTCACTGTATTCGGTCAGCTCACGACGAATGGTGTGATAGTTTGTTACTGGATCGGTACCATCCATTGGCATCGGTTCTACCAAGTGAACCAAGATACCTGCTCGCATAATGTGACGTAGGAAATCATGCCCTAGACCAACCCCTTGGGATGCTCCTTCGATCAGTCCTGGAATATCAGCCATGACGAACGTGCGATCGATATCGACAGAGACTAACCCGAGATTCGGGAACTTCGTCGTAAACGGGTAGTCGGCGATCTCAGGCCGAGCTCGTGAGAGTCGGCTTAACAACGTGCTTTTGCCGGCGTTAGGTTTTCCTACTAAGCCCACATCTGCGATTGTCTTGAGTTCCAAGATCACGCGTCTTCGCTCGCCATCACCGCCACCGGTGGTTTCGCGGGGTGCTTGATTCTGAGCCGATTTAAAGTGCGTATTTCCAAGACCGCCTCGGCCACCGTGAGCAACGATCGCTTCGGCCCCATCTTCGGCCAAATCACGAAGCACGATCCCCGACGCGTGATCGATCAGCACCGTTCCAGGCGGGACTAAAAGAATCGAATCGCGTCCATTACGACCGTGGCAGTCTTTGCCCAGTCCAGGGGCGCCCGGTTCGGATCTCCACTGACGTTGGTGAGCAAACTCGGTCAACGAGTTCACACCGGTTTGAGCTCGAATGATAACGTTGCCACCGTGTCCACCGTCACCACCGTTTGGACCTCCTCGAGGCACGTGCTTTTCACGACGGAACGCCATGCAGCCGTTTCCACCACGGCCAGCGATGATTTCAATTTCAACGCGATCGACAAACATGGTTATGGGAGACTTATTTTAAGTGAAGAAACGGAGCCTGATTAAAACAAAAAAGGGAACCCAAATCAGGCTCCCTCCGGATGCAATTTGACTAACGATTATTAAGTGGCATGGGCCTTCACCCGGTGTTTTTCCTCTCCACAGGCTGGAAGCCTATGCCACTTCTTGTTGTAAATTGCAGATCTAAGCTGATACTGCGAGTGGCTTCACGTTGATACGGCGACCTTCTTGGTCGAAGTAAACGTTGCCTTCGATAAGTGAGAAAATGGTGTAATCAGTACCGATTCCAACATTACGACCTGGATGCCATTTGGTACCGACTTGTCGAATGAGGATGTTGCCTGGAATTACAAGCTCGCCACCGAACTTCTTGACACCACGTCGCTGAGCGTTGCTATCGCGACCGTTTCGTGTCGAACCCTGACCTTTTTTGTGTGCCATTTATCAAACTCAATCAATATTTATGTGGGGGTCGTTCCGAAAACTGACGAACATCGACCACGAAATCATTGGGAAATAGTAACTCTTCCCACTCGAGGGATCGAGAGTTTATCGGTAAACCCATTGATAATCAAGGCGTTTTTCAAGACCAAATTGCTTCAGAACGTACTGCTGCTCGGATGAATCCAAGAAAGCGGGTACCCCCAGCCGAACACGGTCCTGTGTTTGGGAAAGAGAATCTCCAGGACGCCAAAAGTGCAGCTCAAGGGTTTTTCGCTTGTAAACGTTGTTGCCCGCCGAATCGACTTTGACTTGGTAAGCGTTCGTGAGCCCTTTCACCTGAACTGTCAAGAAATCGGCACGACCATCAACATCGGTCCAAGTAGCAATTCCCCAAACCGGATTGTCTTTGTCGCCGTTGCTCGGAAGGATTTCCGTCCTTGAAATCTGGAAAGTATCCAAGATGGGCTTCCCGATACGCTCTTTGGCTGCGATCTGGGGAATAACGGTTGCAAGAATCTGAGAGTCGCGAGCGACTTTGGTCTGATTATCGGTCAACGTGAACCGCGGAAGGAATCGAACTGAATTGAAGATGACTGACTTAGGAGGCTCGGGAATCGATTCCCCATCTTCACTTACAGTTAGATTCGGAAGCAGATCGCCGCCGATGTATCTCACTCGGTAAACCAAGTACCAAACAAGCTTGCGTTGCATATTTCCAGAAGCCATCGGTACATCTGCTTCGATTGTTCGAAGCGGTTTAAATGCAAACTCGAGCCCCCAAACAGGATGCCGAAGCGTAATGTCGCGGCCCATCTCCAGTAGCGTTTCACTTCGCGAAGCAAAGTTTGGCTCTGACTTTGGAAACCCGGGTCCGCTCCACTCCAGCTCAGGATGTTTCGCAACGTAGTCTAAGCTCAATGGTCCAATCGCAGTATCATTCGCGTTTTGGCTTGGCGGAATAATAGTCAGAACCCCTTCAGCCAATTCTCGAGCCGGCAGCATTGGTACGCTGCGAGCCACAGGAACCGAAAGCCCTGAATCGGCAACGCCTCCGACGCGTAGCTCGGAATCTTGAGCAGAAGCGACTGTACCGAGCCCAACTGACAAAATCTCGTCTGGCAAAATTCCAGTGAAAAATGTCCCGGCGACAATTGTCAGCAGGGTCAAAAACTTGGGCACCGCAGCTGCCACGAGAGAAACGAACCGAGAACGATTCGATACAGAGTTAGTCTTGCGAGCCTGTAGGGGATTCATCGTTTGAAGATACGCCAAACCAGTGAGGGAACGCCATAGCCCTGATTTTGAGGATCGCACGGCAATTGCAAAAGTATAATTCGCCGTTACCAAACAGGTCAACGAATCCATCTCCTTTTTGAAAATTTAAGCCGGCTTTCCCTTTCGTGTATAACGGCCGCAGTTTGGGGGCAGTGTCCTGAATAATCACGCGGACGGGACAATGGTCCCATCCTACGGTTGGTGATCAAATTGCTTTTGGTCTAATCTTTGCTCTCGGGCCCCCAATCGAAGCCGTTAAAGGTTATCTTCACTATTTGTACCGAATGTGCCTGATTTTCGGGCATATCGGAGTGGGTTTCGGCGCAGATAAAGGCTAATCTCTGATAAACTCGTTTCGGCTTTTGGCGAGACGGGCTGAGTCGTCCATATTTTTTGATAGGTTTTGCACGATGACAAATGGGCCTAGCATGGCACAAACGAGTAGTTCCACATCTAGTGGCTCGACTGGTAGTTCGAACGGCACGGAGGATGGTTCACGAGACTCGCTGGTAGCAGCAAAGGTCGAGTCCGCAAGTAACATTCTAAACGGTTACGATACGGACGGCTTCTACGATGAAATGTTCACAGTCGAGGGGAAGCCCCGCCCGAGTGCCGAACGCCTGGTCCAACGGTTAGCCACACTCGACCAAGTTGAGATGCAAAAACGCCAGAAGGCTGCCGACCATGAGCTGATCAACATGGGAATTACCTTCAATGTTTATGGCCACGAAGCTGGAACCGAAAAGGTTTGGCCTTTCGATCTCATTCCCCGAATACTTGACGCCACCGAATGGGCACAAGTCGAAGCGGGTCTCAAGCAACGTATTCGCGCTTTGAACATGTTCATCGATGACATGTATCACGATCAAAAGATCATTCGCGATAAAATTGTTCCTGAATACATGGCTCAGTCGAGCAAAGGATTCCTCACGCAAATTAAAGGAATGAATCCTTCGCGAGGAATCTGGTGTCACATCACCGGCACAGACTTGGTGCGTGCAGCCGACGGAAAAATCTACGTCTTGGAAGACAATTTGCGTTGTCCATCGGGCGTGTCATACGTTTTAGAAAACCGTGAAGTGATGAAGAGGACCTTCCCGCAACTCTTCGATGGTCAATCGATCCTTCCTGTGGAAAGCTACCCCGAGCAACTCCTGAAGATGTTGCAGTATGTCGCCCCAGAAAATGTTCGCGATCCGAATGTCGTGGTGCTCACTCCGGGTATTTATAACTCGGCCTATTTCGAACACTGTTTCTTAGCGCAGCAAATGGGAGTGGAGCTAGTCCAAGGCTCCGACCTGATTGTAAACAATGGCTATGTTTGTATGCGCACTACGCGTGGTCTCTCGCGTGTGGACGTAATTTATCGACGTGTGGACGACGATTTCTTGGATCCGAGCGTGCTTCGCCCGGACTCGACACTCGGTGTGAAGGGATTAATGGAAGTATATCGAAATGGTCGAGTCTCGTTGGTTAATGCGCCAGGTACCGGTGTCGCGGATGATAAAGCGGTCTACGCTTACGTACCGAAGATGATCAAGTACTATTTGGGCGAAGAGATGTCGCTCCCAAATGTGCCAACTTTCTTGTGTGGCGACGAAACGGATTGTAAGTATGTCCTTGATAACATCGCCGATTTGGTAGTAAAACCAGCGAATGAGTCGGGCGGCTACGGAATTTTACTCGGTCCAAGAGCATCCAAAGATGAATTGATCAAGTACAAGGAACTGATCAAAGCGAATCCAAGGAACTACGTCGCGCAACCGATGCTCGCACTTTCCCGCGTTCCGACCCTGTGTGGAGACCGTCTGGAAGGTCGCCACGTCGATTTGCGACCTTACATTCTCTACGGCGAAGAAATTTACGTGCTTCCGGGCGGATTAACTCGCGTGGCTCTCGTCAAAGGTTCGCTAGTTGTGAATTCTTCTCAAGGGGGCGGAAGTAAGGACACATGGGTCTTGCAAAATCACAAGAACTCATGATTGTGCAGAATTCGGAGCAAACACGCGTTTCGCAATACTGGTCCCCCGAGCGTCCGATTAAGATTTCTCGAGATTTCTTACTCGTACTCAATGAAATGGTACTCGTACTCGATTCGACCACGATGCGTCCGCAATCCGGCTAAGTACGGATTACGATTACCGGCTTACGCCTGAGTACGATTACAAAATGCAGTTACACTGATTTTTCAAGTGGGACACTTTCTATCGCGTTCCGGATTATCAAACTTCCCGTAGGTCACGACACTGCCAAAGTACGAAAGGACATTCCCGTTTACCCTAGCCCTTCTTCGATTTGGTCCTAGGCACTCCCCGCTTTTCTAGATATTCTTTCCGTATGTTATCACGAGTTGCAGAAACGATTTTTTGGATGAGTCGCTACACCGAGCGGGCGGAGAACGTCGCGCGGTTTATCGATGTCACGTTAAATCTCGCTCTTGAGCAAGGGTTGTCGATTCAAGGCCAGTGGGATCCGTTGATCTACACCACCGGCGACCAAGAGATTTTTTACGAGCGATACGGCGCTGCGACTCAAGAAAACGTTATCAAGTTTCTGACCTTTGATCTCGAGAACCCGAACTCGATTCTGTCATGCTTGCGAATCGCTCGCGAGAACGCCCGTACCAGCCGTGAAATGATTAGCTCGCAAATGTGGGAGGAGCTGAACAAGTTTTATCTCTTCGTACGCGATGCACGAAATGATTCCTATGCGTTGACTTCGCCTTACGAGTTTTTTGGTCGGATCAAGCAAGCGGGTTATTCGCTCGAGGGAGTTACTACCGGGACAATGTCACACGGCGAACCTTGGCACTTCAGCCGATTAGGAGCCTTGGTCGAACGAGCCGACAAGACATCACGGATCTTGGATGTCAAGTATTTCCTTTTGCTGCCTGAGGCGCAAGACGTCGGAACACCTATCGACATCATGCAATGGGGATTGCTACTCAAGAGTGCGAGTGCGATGGAAATGTACCGAAAGCACTATGGACGATTGGATCCTAAAGCGGTTGTTGAATTCCTTATATTGAATCGTGATTTTCCTCGTTCCATCCACTTCTGTATTCGACGCGCCGAGCAGTCGCTGCTGGCGATCACAGGCGGCCGCGAAGGAACTTTTGCGAATCGCGCAGAGCAACGACTAGGTCGTATGCGAGCCGCTTTGGATTTCGTTTCAATCGACGAAATCATGACGCAAGGCCTTCACGAATTTGTTGATAACTTCCAACTCGAATTGAACGAAGTCGGCGATGCAATCTATGAGACCTTCTTCGCGGTAACCCCACTTGGCGAACGTGTGTAATCAGTAAGTACCTTCTGCCGGAAGGTTCGTTAGGTTTTTGCTCGGCTCAAAACTAAGTTGTCGCGATGGACTACTTCTTCATAGGGGCATACTCCCAAGATCTCTTCGATACGATCAGAGCGACAGCCCGCAATTTTCTTTGCATCTGAAGAGCTGTAGTTGCTCTGACCTCGAGCCAACTCGGCTCCGTCGATGCTCAGAATCGAGATTGGATCCCCCTTTTCAAAATCGCCTTGGACCTCACGAATACCAATCGGCAGTAGTGATTTTCCTTGCTCTAGCATGGCTCGTCCGGCTCCGGCATCGATTACAAGCGAGCCTGCACACTGAGCACTAAATCCAATCCAACGTTTTTTGGGAGTAAGTGTTTTTTCTTGAGGAAGAAACAGGCTGCCCAATAGCTCGCCGTCGGCAAGTCGAGGAAGAACTCGCGGCTCACGTCCCCACGCGATGATCACTCCCTGACCACTACCGGTAACAAAGCTTGCCGCGGCTAATTTGCTTGCCATACCACCTTTGCTGACACCCGTCTTTCGATCGCGTACCAAGTCTTCGACAGAGCTATCGACTTTCGGAATTGTGTGAATGACCTCCGCAGTCGGATCGATTGGGTCGCGGTCGTAGAGCCCACGTACGTCACTCAAAATCACTAGCATCGGGCGTGTGAACAATCCTGCGACCATCGCGGCAAGTCGATCGTTATCACCAAAAGTTGTCTTCAGCTCGTCAACCGCTACCGTATCATTTTCATTGATGATCGGAATCGCACCAAGCTTGTGAAGGCTGTGAAGTGTGTTGCGAACATTAAGGTATCGAACGCGATCATCCAGGTCAGAAGCGGTCAGAAGAACTTGAGCTGCGTGATGTCCACGTCTTGTAAGGCACTCCTCGTAAACCTGGACCAAATAGGCTTGACCAACTGCAGCAACAGCTTGCAAGGTTGCGAGGTCTCGTGGTCGACCCGGTAGTCCCAGGCGTCCGACTCCAGAAGCAACCGCTCCGCTGCTAACCAAGACGACTTGTTTGCCTTGCTCGACCAAATCGACAAGCTGATTGCTCAGGTTTTCGATCTGCTGCAGGTCCAGCCGGCTTTCGGGAGTCGTCAGAGCACGCGACCCGACCTTGATCACCCAAACCTCCGCTTGATCAATAACTGTTTTTCGAAGCTGTTCATCCGACATCGCAAGAGACGAATCTGGCACGTTGGAAGAGTCCGGTTTTTGTGAGCTCATGAGATATCAGGATGTAGCGGAAGCGGCAAAATCAACGAAGAGCTATCCTAGCAAGTTCGCACTATTCAGAAAGACGCGGATCCGAATCCGTTTCCAAAGTGAATCAACAAGCGATATCGAAAACCGGCTACATTAACCGACGTCTGTCGTATGCGCGTAGTGCGACGATCAGCAGGATTGCCCCGACGGTCGCAGTCACTAAACTGCCGACCAGTCCAGTTGCTGCCAGCCCGATCAACGAGAAAACAAAGCCGCCCAGCAAACTGCCGATAACGCCCACCACGAGATATTGCAGCCAACTAGAACTGCCCGTCTTCATAATTTGACCAGCCAGCCAACCAGCCGCCAAACCTATAAAAATAAACCAAATGAAACCCATAGAATGAAACCCACGGTTTAGATCTGTGCCTGCTTGGCGAGTTCGTCGCGGAGTTGGGCAGCAAGTTCGTACTGCTCGGATTTAACGGCCTCTGCGAGTCGCTCCTCAAGGCTTGGACCCAACTTGTACTGATTGCGCAGTGAGCTTCGTAACTCAGTCAACTTTTCAACCATCTCGTCATCCTCGAATTGGTCTTCCGCGTCGTGTTCGGTGAAGACTTGGAGCATCGCTTCAAGGCCTTTATTGATTTCGGCGATAGCAGGTTGTGCACCAGCATCATCGAGGGCCGCCAGGGCTGCTGCTTGTGTGCGTTGGAAGAGAACAAACGGTCGGTACTGCTCGTGACTGATAGTCCAATCTTCGTCATTGCAATGATCCAGACAGACATCCATCAAAGCGAGTGTGTGGTCGGCGTCTTCGATGGCTCGATGGTAATGCTGAAGACGCAGCCAAGATATTCTTCGCTGATAGTACTGCACAAACTCGCGATCGACTTCGAAGCAATCTTCGTCGGTCATGTTGAAATCGGCGTCGCGTTCTTCGGCATCCAACAGGTAATCTAGGTAGCTGGCGTGGCCCTTGGGTTTTCTTCCGTCTGGCCGTCCCTGAGTCTCCATTTGGAGCAGCCCAAGGTCGACCCGCATTTGTAAGACATCGCGATTGTCGCCTCCCTTGACCAATCGGACCGATGGGATCTTTGGATCGAACTCCCACTCCTTGAGCAAGTTGTCCAAATGCTTGTTCGATCTCATAGCCTTCTCTCTGCAAGTCACGTCTTGTACGAACGAACCGTTCATCGCCGCTTTAGAACCAGTCGGATCAGAATCAGTCAGGTCAGAATCAGTTGTGTTCTGGAATTCCAATTCCCCGAAACCAGCACCCGAGTCCCCGCCGCTATTATGATTTCGGTCATCTGCCTGATTATCATTCGAGTATACCATGCAATTTCTCCGAATCGAAGAT
This sequence comes from Planctomycetota bacterium, assembly GCA_026692865.1. Taxonomy (GTDB): domain Bacteria; phylum Planctomycetota; class Planctomycetia; order Pirellulales; family Pirellulaceae; genus JAIYDQ01. Next base: position 41,781 of record JAPLNI010000056.1, on the reverse strand, counting down.
GTCTGTTACTTGGAATTCCTGTCACCATCATTCACAAACAATTGCGAAAAGACCAGTAACTACAAGGTAAATGCTTCGTTTTCGAGCAAATAACCCAAATCGACACTGACTCGAATAGCGGTCTAAATGACATTGCCTATCGGTCATCGATACTCCTAAACGTGAGGTTGATTCTTTCGCCAACGAGCTGTTTGGTCTTCGGGACTTCATGCTGCCAAAACTCCTGCATGGTCCCAGCCATAATGATCAGCGTGCCATGATCAACAAGAAAGGTCCTCGTTTCTCGGGTTACGTTGTGTCGTATCCGAAATTTTCTTGTTGCTCCTAAAGACAGCGATCCAATCACGTTCCCCATCTCCGGCTCGTCATCTGCATGCCAACCCATGCTGTCGGCCCCGTTACGGTAGCAATTCAGCAAACAGTAGTTGTATTTGCCTAGCACTGCTTCAACGCGACCCTTTATATCTAGGAGCGTTGGTGTCCACGGCAAGGCGACGTTCACGACCCCGGAGTATCGATACGAAACACCAGGATCGCCATAGGAAGCGATCAGCCGGGGCTGCATGTGGCCAAAAATCCCCGGTTTTTGCTCCCAAACGCATTCTTCCCGAAGGGCATCGAAATACCGACTAGCCAAAGATTCTAGAAGAAACTCGGTGTCGAAAAACATCGTACCGCCATCGGCAAGCTCAATCGTTTGCATGAGTTTTTGTTCGGGTGCCAAACTTAAAATAGAGGTTTCATCAGCCCCGCGGAGGGGATTCGCGCAAAACTTGGACAACACATCTCGAATAGCGTATAATGTCGGCTAGGGTTTCAATTCGCCGTTCGCCCGACATTCTGTGTCTTTCCCGTGATCCTCTCATTCATGATTCGCGATTTTTCAAGATTTATGGGCTGGATTCGAAAGACTCGTCTGGGCGGATACCAACGGCGAAAGGTCTCCCGCAGACGGTTGTCGCTTGAAAAGCTCGACTCGCGATATGCCCTTGCCGGAGACCTTGCGTTTTCAGTCGCCTCTTCCGCTGCGGAGGGCGAAGCGGCCCCCGACTTGGTCGCCTTTTCCAAAGCCATTAGCGCGGCAGGAATTCGCATTTTTGGGGCAGATTGGACTTCGGAAACCACAACCCAACTCAAGCTGTTCGAGGATGGAGCTCGCTACCTAAACTACTTCGAAGCCTTCAACGGGGACCGTACGCAAAACAGCATAGGCATTGCCCAGAACATCACCGCCGTCCCAACTTGGAAGGCTAGTGACAACGTAAACGTTCCTGCCATCTTCACACCGGCAGAGCTTTCGGCGGCCGCAAACATTCCGATCCCTCGCTCAAACACCCCGTCGTTTTTTCCGATTTCGTCGCAAGTTGTAGCAAAGGGTTCGCCACTGCATGTTCCAATCGATGCGTATGATCCGAACGGCAACCCACTAACCTTTACCGTTACCAGTAGCCAACCGGGCAACGTGGCGGCAGAGATACTTCAAAACAACCAAAGCGCACGCGTCACTGTGGAAGGCTACGGTGAAATGGTGTTCCAGCTCTTCAACACCGAAGCACCACGAGTCGTAGAACGTTTTGTAACATTAGCGAACGCCGGATTCTACAACACAACATCAAACCGATCGATGACATTCCATCGTTCGGTGCAGAATTTTGTTATACAAGGCGGAGATCCACTTGGTACGGGGACAGGTGGATCGACACTCGGAGACTTTGATGATCAATTCAATTTAAATCTCCAGCATAACCGTTCGGGTATTCTGTCTTACGCAAAATCGTTTGACGACACGAATGACTCCCAATTCTTTGTCACTGCCGGACCAACCCGATTTCTCGATTACAACCACTCGATCTTTGGACAGCTGATCGAAGGAGATCGGGCTCGAGCGGGTATCAACCGGATCGCGGTCGATGGGAACGATAGACCACTCGCACCTGTCGTCATTCAAAACGTAACCATTTTCAACGACACGGAAAATGGTCTGTTGCGAATCATCTCGTTAGGTGCTCCCGGTACGACATCCAACGTTACAGTGACGGCTCGTGATAGCGAGGGAAATCAGTTCTCTCAGACTTTTGCAGTCACCGTCTCCAACGACACTTCGAACGGAGCTCCATTTCTCGCGGATATACCCGTTCTGAAGGGAACAACAAATTCACCGATGAATTACCAACTCACGTCGACCGACCAGGAAGGTGATGCGCGCTGGTATCTTGCTGCTCCTCCTCAAAACTCGCCACTTCAAATCACCGTCAACTCCGAGACGGGTGCAATCGTGGTCCAACCCAGCGCGGGCTTCGTTGGTGAAGCGGCGTTTGCAGTTTATGTCGCGCGTGGGCCACTCTTGCAAAGCGACCTAGATGATTCTACGCTCTTTGATTTTCAAGTAGTAAACGTTCGGATTACCAATCCGTTTTCTATTTCTGTAAATCCAACTTTGACGATCGAAAAAGGTGGTGCGGCTTCCGGTACAGTGACTCGAGTTGGTGTACCACTTGGAGAACCACTCACGGTCTCCTTAAGTAGCAATAACCCATCGAAGCTCGGCGTCCCTACTTCGGTAACCATTCCTGCAAACCAATCGACAGCATCTTTTGCCGTTACCATTTTGGATAACACTAGTGTCGACGGCCCTGAATCAGTGACGATCACCGGAACCGGTTTGAGTTTTAGTACTAGTACTTCGATCAACATCTTGGATGACGATACAACAAGTCCATGGCATAACGCGTCCTCCCCGTTTGATGTGGACCGAAATGGGTTTATCGTTGCGCTGGATGTACTTTTGGTCATCAACGCTATTGCATCGCAAGGGATTCGGTTACTTCCGATCCCTGAGCAGCCCGTTCTATACTCAATTGACACTGACGGCGACTATTTTTTAACGCCCTTGGATGTTCTCAGAGTGATTAATTTCCTTGGCCGTCGCCCATCTGGCGAGGGCGAGTGGGCATCAGCTAACTCGAGCCCACTACAAACTATTTCTTCAGAAATAAGCCAACACGAAGCCCTACAAACCATGGCGCTATCGCTATGGCTCGACGATGAAGTCAGGGGGTTGAAGCAACGCAGCACTCGCTAGGATTTCGGCAATTGATTTGAAAGTAAGGATTTTAAACGATGATATGCAAACGCAAACGTTCGTTCTCGTTCTCCATGATGCAACGCATTCCGATCGCACTAAGTATGTGCGTTTTTTGTGGATGTTTAGCAAGTGGCTTGTTGGTCAAGGGAGCCGATTCTTGTGATCTTTTGCTCAAGGGATGTGTCATTCACAAGGGGGAGGGCAGTGAACCTATCGAAGGCGATATCGCGATCACGAAGGGGCGGATCGTATCGGTGGGGAAGGACTTGGTGTTCAATGCTACCATGATCATCGATTGCAAAGGGTTAGTCGTCGCGCCAGGCTTTATTGACTTGCATACGCACAGCGATGACCCTATTCTCCAACGCGATACGCGTGGCAACATCAACTATCTAATGCAAGGCTGTACGACAATTGTTACTGGCAATTGCGGTATGGGGCACGTCGCCGTAGGGAAGTATCTTGATCAGATCGACGCTACCGGCGCAGGCACGAACGTCGCTCATCTACTTCCGCATGGTAGCTTGCGCGCGCAAGTCATGGGTAAAGAGGACCGACCTCCAACTGCCGAGGAGCTCAGCAAGATGCAGGACTTAGCCCAAACAGCGATGGAAGACGGCGCATTTGGAATGGCTACAGGACTCATCTATATTCCGGGTAATTTTGCAAAAACCGAAGAGCTAATCGCGATCGCTGAATTGGTAGCCAAATACAATGGCTTGTATGTGAGTCACATCCGAGGCGAAGGACGGACTTTGCTCCAAAGCGTTGAAGAAGCCATCCGAATCGGTACTGAAGCAAAACTTCCGACGCACATATCACACTTCAAAGCGTCCGGTAAGGAATCTTGGGGCTCTTTGCACGTGGCTGTAAAAATGATTGATCAAGCACGCATGGAAGGGAAGAAGATTACGGCTGATCAATATCCCTACACGGCTTCCAGTACTTCGCTCGAAGCAACATTGCTTCCAAGTTGGTCGCGTGCAGGTGGACGAACCGAATTGAAGAATCGGCTTGCCGATCCTGTCACGGCCGCACGTATTCGTAAGGAAGTAGCCGAAGAACTTAAAACCAGCAGCCGTATTCAAATCGCAAGCCACGACGCTCGTCCAGAATGGATCGGAAAAAGCTTGGATGAAATTGCGACAGCGGAATCGATGGAAATGGTGGATGTCGTAATGTCGGTTGAGAGCAATGGTGGCGCGTCGGTCATAAATTTTGGAATGTTTGAAGATGATGTTCGGCTTGCCATGAAATTGCCTTGGGTTGCGACCGCAAGTGACGGCAGCTCGAAAGTGGCCTCGGCGACCGTCCCACATCCGCGTTCCTTTGGAACTTTCCCCCGCAAGATCGGATTCTACGCGATCGCAGAGCAGGTACTTCCACTTGAAGCAGCTATTCGCAGTGCAACATCGTTGCCAGCGGAAATTCTAGGTCTAGAAGATCGTGGACAAATACGCGAAGGGCTGATTGCAGACATTGCAATTTTTGATCCGAACCACTTTCGTGACCAAGCAAACTTCGAAAGCCCATACCTTCCTACGAAAGGGCTAAAGCACGTCCTGATTAATGGCGAGTTCGCTGTCTACGAAGGTGTCCCGACCGGCGCCCTTCTTGGTAAGTCGATTCGAAAGAAAGTCGAGCCAAGATAAACCTCACGAAATCATCGTGTAAACTGCATCGCTCACCGGCGACAAAGACAGTGGGGGACAAATCGTGGAGACTTGCAAAAATTGTATAGCGTTGATAGGTTTTGAAAAACGTTTTTATTGATGGTTGATCGTCACATGGACTGATATCACTTGATTCATGTGATTCAATTGATTTGTATTTGTCGGTAGAAGCAAACTGCACGTGTTACGAAGATAAAATGGTCGAACGTATTAAACTTCCAAGAGTCGTTTTTGGAACTACTACGCTAGGTAACTTGTTTGTCTTGCCGAGTGATGCTGACAAAAGCAAATTAGTAGAAGCATGGCTCAAGGCAATTCCGGCTCACGTTGCTCCTGCACATGTTGCTAACTCTCCAGTCGCGATCGATAGCGCAGGAAAGTACGGAGCGGGCCTTGCCTTAGAAGTCCTCGGACAAGAATTGAAACGACTCGCAGTCGATCCGAAGCACGTGTTGATAAGTAATAAACTCGGCTGGAGACGAGTTCCACTGCGGGCAGCAGAACCAACCTTCGAGCCGGGTGTCTGGCTTGGGTTAAAGCATGACGCCGTTCAGGACATCAGTTATCAAGGTATCATGCGGTGTTGGGTAGAAGGCTGTGAGTTACTCGGTGACTACACGGCACAAATGCTTTCTGTGCATGACCCTGACGAGTATCTTGCGGTCGCAACAGACGCTTCCGATCGACAGCGAAGATTGGATGATATTCTCGCTGCCTACGATGCCTTGTACGATTTACAAAAGCAAGGCAAAGCACAAGCGATTGGCATCGGTTGTAAGGACTGGCGCGTTGTTCGCGAGCTAGATCGGTTGTGCAAGTTTGATTGGGTGATGCTTGCAAATAGCTTTACGGTAATGTCGCATCCCAAAGAGCTCTTGGACCTTATGGATTCTTTAGCTGCCCGACAAATTCCGATCATCAACTCGGCCGTATTGCACGGGGGTTTTTTAAGTCGAGGTTCTTCAAACGGGGACACTTTGAGCGGTCATTCATCAGCGCCGACCGAGTACTTTGACTATAAGCCGATGAATCCGCAAGATCCTTCTGATGCTGCGAAGTTGGCTTGGCGGGATCGCTTCTTTCGTGTTTGCCAATCACACATTTTAAGTCCGTTTGATGTTGCCGTTTCTTATGGGCTGTCGCATCTGGGGATTCGATCGATAGCGCTCAGCACCAGTCGCCACGATCGCGTTCCCGCGTTAGTCGATGCTGCGACCAAGCATATTCCTGAATCGCTATGGATCGCAATGGTCGATAACCGACTCTTAGAAGAGTTGCCTTTCAGGCCTACCAGTTCATCGTAAGTTTCAGTCCCGCGATCACAAGGACGGCTGCAAGCAATCTTTTGATCGTTGTCGTTGGAAGTTTCTTGCTTCCTAGGTAAGCACCTGTGCTACCTCCGACAGCCGCAGCGACCAGAAGCGGGATTGCTGTGGTTGGCAGCGTCTTGGTGCTAATGATGTGACCGGCCAACCCGGAAACGGAATTGCACAAGATAAACAACGCCGAGACCGCAGCCGCTTTCTTTACGCGCGACCATCGATTCCAAAGCAAAAGCGGCGTCAAAAAAATTCCGCCACCGGTTCCTGTCAATCCAGCCAGCAACCCAAGCGCTCCGCCAGTGGCCAATGCGACTTCCGCTGGACATGAGACGGCTTCGGGATCGTCACTTGCACGAACAAAAAATCGATATGCGGAAAACAGGAGCACACAACCAACGATTGGCTTGAGCAACTCGGATGGCAGCTTAAGAAAACCGCCGATAAACGCCATCGGAATCGCCAAGACTGCGAAGGGCCAAAAGAGCTTCCAAGAAAAATGTCCAGCGCGATAAAACTGAATGAACGTAATTGTCGCAACCAAGATATTCAACGAGAGAGCCGATGGTCGAATAGCTTCAGGAGTCATTCCCATCAACGACATCACCGCTATAAAACCGGAGGCACCTGCGTGACCGACTGACGAGTAAAGAAACGCGACAACTGCAATCAGAATTGTCAGTATCGAAAGTACCACAAACGATTCATCGTTCATGATGCATAGACAGGAGTCAAATCGCGGTGAACCTCTTCCACCATCGATGCAGATATTTTTTGACTCTCTTGCGCATAACCAACCATCAAAAGCATGTCGCACAAGTTATTAATGCGACGCGGAACACCATCAGTTAGGAAGTGAATCGAATCGATCGCAGCCGACTCAAAAATCTGATCCGCTGAACCGCCCGCCGCGCGAAGCCGGTGAGTGATGTACGAATAGGTCTCTTCGACGTTGAATCGATTCAAAATGCATCGCGCCGCGATTCGTTGGTTGAACGATACTTGGCGTTCGAGTTGCGGAAGCAAGCTCGGTTGCCCATTCATGAGAATCGTTAGCCCCGTCTGTCCTGTGGAGCTCTCGTCCGCATTACCTTCGGCAGTATCTTTCGACACAGGAGCTTTCGCTGGGATTTTCGCGAGGTTCAGCAGAAGCCGCAGCGCTTCGAAACCGCCACGAGCTTCCATCCACTCGGCTTCTTCGATTAGAAGCAAAATCTGCTTTTTCGCGAGACTCGCCCTGCGAATTGCGGATTCAATCTGACGAATGGAAAGAGCTGGGCTCGTTTGTTGCTGATCTGCTCCGTCAGATAGTTGCATCGCCAAGTATGCGAGCAATTGATCGCGGTCTAGGTCTGGGTATGGTAACGAAATAACCGGACCGACGAACTCGGGAAGTTGTGCTCGGAGCTGATCCTGAACAAGGCTCTTACCAACGCCGCTCGGACCACATAGCACAACTACTTCGCGACGATTCTCGATCGCATAAAGAATCTTCAATAGTGCAGTCTGGTGCGTGGACGACGGATAGTAAAACCGCGACGTTAAACGATCCTCGAAGGGCTTTTCCGTTAGCTTCCAGTAAGATGCATACATTTTCTTCAACCTTGAGAATGGAAGTTTTCGGCAATTCCGATGGAATTGATATTGCTACGTCGAAGCGTTTCGATAGCTCCGTCAACACGTTGGCGGAGGCTAAGTTGAGCATCAACGATGACTAACGCCGCATCGATAACTTGTTCGTCGCCAAGCCCGCAAAGCGTTTGTTGTTTGCCATGGATTCGATTGCAATCCAAGATGACCAGGTCGTATCCCAAAGCAATTCGTTTCAAGAGTTTATTGATTCTGATTTGATGTTGCTCGACCTGTGAATTGCTCCAAGCAGAAAGCAATGGAAAGAAAGTAATCTTTTCCTTCACCGCGTGCACGGCAACTTCGTCGAGCGGAACATTATTCAGGATGCATTCTTGCCAGCCGTGGGCCACTTCCAAATTGAGTTGATCTACCAGGCTGGGGCACTCGCAGTCGCAGTCTACTAACGCGACACGCAGTCCCGTTTTGGAAACGGCTTTTGCAATACACATGGCAACTGTCGAACGTCCTACGCCGCGCTCACCGCTGGTGATGGCAAGGGTTCGGAGTCCGTTGCTAGATGCATGTTGAAGATGGAGTCCAATATCGCGAATCGCATCGGGTTGATTTTGCATTAACCCAGAAACGGTAGCTGGCCAAAGGAATTCGTCGACTTCCCAAGTTGGTGTGACTGGCAAAGCCAGTTTTGCAATGTTCTCAGTCAGTGGCTTGGTCGACGCAGTCTTCGTGAAGGACTTCGGTACGGGCGTATGAATGAAGGTTGCTGCTGTAGCTGTCACCGCCACTGCTTCGGATTGCATTGAAGGTTGTTGAATTGAGGCATGAGTCGGAACTGGAGCTACAGCCTCCGAGTGGTGATAAGCCGTTGGTTGAACTACGTTCTGCGATTGAGCCTGAACCGTGGGGTAAGATGACGGCTGAGTTATTCGCTGCGATACTGGTTGATTTGGAACCGGAAAAGTCGGCGGAACAAAATGCTGCACCGGAGCGGGGAGTGGCCGTGTGAATGGGTTCGATTCTTGAGTTTCGTGGTGTGGGCGATCAATGCGGATGAACGAATTTGGCTTACCTGGATTTCGGATTTTTGCTGAAGGTCCATCAGAAGTCGAATTGGACTTCACCCCACGTTCGACGACTTGAAATTGCCAAGCGTTATACTCTTCTCCACGATCGACTGAGTCGTTGAAGACTTGATGATTTGACGCGGTATGAACACTTTCGTGAGCAGTCGGTGCTACTTGTGCTTTTGGAGCTAATTGGGGCGAGGTGGGGAGTGACGCTTGCGGTTCGTTCTTGCTCCAACGCGTTGGTATGCTCGGGATTGCCGGAGGTGGAGCGAGATCGACGTTTCCTCGGGCCTGTTGAAAGTAGCTGGAAAGTGTCTTTCGAGTCGTCTGAAGGCTGGTTTCTATCGGAGAAGTGGGCATTGGAACCGTTGGCGGATCGATACGAACCGTCGATGACGAACGCTGTCGCGATGCGGCGGATGTGGGGTGAATTGATGGCTCTGGCTTGGCTGCGTTCGGCCTTGCCACTTGCACTGTTGGTGGCTGGAATGTTTGCTGGACTGGGTATTGAGTAGTAGCTTGCTGCGCAGTCGCTGCGGATCTCGCAGTTGGATAGGACGCAGTTGGATGCTTTGGTGCTACGCTCGCATGCGGTGCGGCGATAGGGCTCGGAGCGTGCGCGAACAGGTTGCTTCCGGCTGACTGAGAAGCCATCGGAATGCTTAATTTTGCCTGTTGCGATGGAAGGAGAGTGTTAGATTGTGCAACCGGTGCTGCCATTTGTTGCGATCTTTGCTGTGGCAATGCCTGCGGTGTCGTGGTCGTAGGAAAAGATGCACGTGCGCGGTCTTTTGCGTAGGCTTTGATAAACGCTTGATCGATTTGACTCATGGATGTATTCCTAATTCCCGTTTGTGGGTTGATATTGGAATTGAGGACTTAGTGGTTGATATCCACCAGACACAGGAACTGGAGTTGAATTTTGGCCAGAACTCGGAATGGCTGGCTGATTAGGATTCGGAGCGGTTTCAGGCAAGCCAAATCGTTCGGGATTGAAGCTTCCAGAGATTGGTACGTAGGGTTGGCGAACCGAGGCAGTTGCTGTAGCAGTAGCAAATTTCTGTACTGGAGCGGATGATGGAACATTCACCGCGGTCGGGATGTTGGCAGTAGCACTGTTGATTTGAGGAGCACTGAACGTTTGCGGTGCACCGTAGACTTGAGGAGCACCATAGCCTTGCGGTGCCGTTTGCACCGGTTGGTAGCTAGATGTCGGCGACTGGACAGCGGGGGCGATGTAAGATGGACGCGATTGTGTTTGGCCAGAAACCATGGTTGCGTTTGGTCCGAACGTACCAGTGGCAGGGTTCCACTGAGCGGTCGCTTGCTGTTGCTGCGGGGCAATCGTCATGGGCTGTCGTCCCATGCCCATCGCTTGTTGCTGGCTCTCCATGGTTGCCAAGCTATGTTGGGTACGAAGCTTGAAAAGCTCTTCCGTTTCAAGATCCGGCGTGGATGTGGAGATGACTTGCGAGGAAGCCAGCACATTCGGTGCGGTAGGTTCTCGCGATGCAAGGACATGCGTGTTGGTAATCACGGTTGAACCCGATGAGGTCTTCTCACTATCGCTTGTGCTATCTGATCCGTTTGCAAAGTTCGTTTGGGTAAACTTCGGCGCGACGGATGGTTCAGCACGTGTCACGGAGTTGGGAATGGCAACCGATTGCAATGAAGATTTGGAAGCAGAAGAATTTTCAATGAAATCGATCGACGACTGAGTTGCGATGCCTAAGCTCAGTGACTCTTCGACCATCGTTACATTGTCTTGTGAAGAAACTGTAACGCTCTTACTTGCGGTAGCAGACTCCAGATCACCGCCAGAGGAGATCATGGTATCAGATGAAGGTGTCAAAGCGCCGCTGGATTCGTTGCCGAGTGAGAGAATCATCGGAGTGGGAAGTTTCGGAGCGGCGAGTGGTTCGAGCGAGAAAGACGGATCCGGTTTGGTTAATTCCGTTTTAATGAGTAAATCGGCTGTTTTTGTGGGTTGCGAATCAGCAGATGTTACAGCGGTTGCTTGCGGTAGATTTGCTGCGACCACAGTCGACGGTGAGTTTGCATGTGCGTTTGCTGCAGCTGGATTGTTGGCGACTGGTGCCGAGTTCGAGCCGCTATTTTTAAAGAGCAGACCGACTACTGCGAATCCGATTCCGAGCAAGATTACATTGGTCGACCACGGACGGCCAGAATTCGAACGGCGATCGATGTTCTGTGCAGGTACAGCTGAATCTGGTGCAGGGGCAGTGACGGACTTGGCTGGTGGGACGGCTGATGCTTTGGTGGCCCCTGAGGAGACGGTCTTTGCTTGCTGTTTCGTCTCTATAGACATTTCTGGCGATTTTCTCTCCGGGCTGGCCATAGCGGTAGTTCCGGAGAAATTCTGGCTTTTTTGTAGGTTTTGTAGGCGGAACAGGACGGGAACGTCGCTAGAAGCCCTTCGATTTGACGAATGTTTGGAGGTGTCAAAACGATAAGACTTCGCAGACGCTTCGTTCTGAGATCCACCAGGTTTTTGAAATTCGCGGGCCATGCTTGCAAAATCCTTTTCGCGGTTTGTCTAGCCGGTAGTCTTCGCGTCAATGATCGCGAACTCGTTACAGTCGTTTTTTTCCTTACAACTTGCTCAATCTTTTTATTCGGCTCGAAACACAGTCATTCTTTACACATATTCCGTTTACAAAATCCAGGTCATCTGGGGGCTTTGAATCGATCTCCTGCAATATGGTCTATCTCGCTTATTTGACTAGGAAAGTTATGGAGGCTCACTTAAAATCGGGCTTTCATCGGATTACCGGTTCAGTTCGATATCGGACTTCCACGTTTTCCCAGTAGCCGTCACCGATTCTCAACAACGTTATAGTTGCCTCATGCTCAAATCTTCGAAACCATTCGACATCCTGCCAGGACTTATCCGCGAACGCCTTCTGATTTTGGACGGTGCGATGGGGTCGATGATCCAGCGATTGAAGCTGAATGAAGCCGCTGTGCGAGGCGAACGCTTCAAAGGTCACCATAAAGACTTGGTGCGGTTCTCCGATATATTAAATCTTACGAACCCCGATGCGATCTCGGATATCCACTACGCCTACCTAGAAGCCGGCGCGGACATCGTCGAAACGAACTCCTTTGGTGCCAGTCCAATCGGGATGGTCGAATTCGATTTGCCCAACGAACTGGTTCGCGAGATGAATTTTGCGGCGGTAGATTGCGCTCGAAAGGCAGTCGACCGGATCGAAAAGAAGTTCCCGGGCAAAAAAAGATTTGTTGCCGGAAGTATCGGGCCAACGACCAAGCAACTCGCGATCAGCGTCAAAGTCGACGACGCGGCCAATCGCGATGTGACCTACATGGAAATGGTCGCTAGCTATAAAGAGCAAGTCGCAGCTTTGGTCGAAGCCGGGGTCGATATCCTCTTGCCTGAAACAGCCATCGACACGCTCAACCTAAAGACATGCCTGTACGCAATTAGCGAGTACTTCCGTGAATCCGGTCGCCGCGTTCCCGTCATGGCCAGTGGCACATTCAACTTAGGCCGAACCTTTGTGAGCGGACAAACTGTCGAAGCCTTCTGGAATGCAGTCAGTCACTTCCCGCTGCTTACAGTCGGAATGAACTGCGCTGTTGGCCCTGCCGCGATGCGGGCTGATATCGAGGAAATGTCGAAAGTCGCTCAAACTGGTATCTCTTGCCACCCGAACGCAGGGCTTCCTAACGAAATGGGGGCCTACGATCTCGGTCCAGCCGCGATGGCCGACTACATCGAAGATTTTGCCAAGCAAGGTTGGCTTAACATCGTCGGCGGGTGTTGCGGATCAACTCCTGACCACATTCGGGCAATCGCTGGCCGATTAGTGAATATGCCTCCACGCCAAGATCCTGAACCTATCGTGTGGACTCGACTAAGCGGAACGCTCGCTGCAACGCTCCGCCCTGAGACACAATTCACGATGGTCGGCGAGCGAACTAACGTGACCGGTAGCCGCGCCTTCGCCAAGCTCATTCGCAACGATCAATTCGATGCGGCTGTGGAAGTCGCTCGTCAACAAGTCGAGAACGGCGCGACCATTATCGATATCAACATGGATGATGCTCTGCTGGATGGTGCCGAAGCGATGACTCGTTTCTTGCGGTTAATCGCAGGTGATGACGTCGCTGCGAGTGTGCCTATCATGATCGACAGCAGCAAATGGGAAGTCTTAGAAGCTGGACTACAAAACGTCCAAGGCAAAGCCATCGTCAACAGTATCAGCCTGAAGGACGGCGAGCCCGAATTCCTTCGCAAAGCTCGATTGGTTCGACAGTACGGAGCCGCCGTTGTTGTCATGGCCTTTGATGAAAATGGACAAGCGACTGAAACAAGCGAGAAAGTGAGAATCTGCAAGCAAGCCTATGACCTATTGGTCCGTGAAGTTCAATTCCCTCCACAAGACATCATTTTCGATCCAAACATTCTTACCGTTGCTACAGGTATAGAAGAACACGACAACTACGCAGTCAACTTCATCGATGCGTGCCGGATCATCAAACGAGAATGCCCGCGAGCGAGAATCTCTGGCGGTGTAAGCAACATCAGTTTCTCCTTCCGAGGAAACGAAGTTGTTCGAGAAGCGATGCACTCCGTGTTCCTCTACCACGCAATCCAAGCGGGGATGGACATGGGGATCGTCAATGCGGGGCAATTGGCCGTCTACGAAGAGATTCCTAAAGTACTTCTCGAACATGTCGAAGATGTGCTTCTCAATCGCCGATCAGACTCAACCGAACGTATGTTGACCTTGGCTGAGTCTTTCAAAGGCGACTCAACGAAGAAAACCTCGCTTGAGAATCTCGAGTGGCGAACCAAACCGGTTACTGAGAGATTGAAGCACGCCTTGATACAAGGAATTGATAAGTACATCGAAGAAGATTCGGAAGAAGCACGACAACATTGCACAAGATGTTTGGAAGTAATCGAAGGTCCATTGATGGCTGGTATGAGTGTAGTCGGCGATTTGTTTGGTGCTGGAAAAATGTTCTTGCCTCAAGTCGTCAAGAGCGCCCGCGTCATGAAAAAGGCGGTCGGATACTTGCAACCGTTCATGGAAGAAGAGAAGAAGAACCTCGGCGTTGCAAGCCAATCGTTCCGAGGCAAGATTCTGATGGCAACCGTCAAGGGTGACGTGCACGACATCGGTAAGAACATCGTGGGTGTGGTACTTGGGTGCAACAACTACGAAGTAATCGATCTCGGTGTGATGTGTTCGGCAGATAAGATTCTAGATACAGCCGTCAAAGAAAAGGTTGATGTAATCGGGCTTTCCGGGCTGATTACTCCGAGCTTGGACGAAATGACCCACGTCGCAAAAGAGATGCAACGACGCGGTATTGAAATTCCATTGCTAATCGGAGGTGCGACGACTTCTGCGAAACACACGGCGGTAAAGATTGCTCCGTATTACAAGGAACCAATCGTTCACGTTTTGGACGCTTCTCGAAGCGTCGGCGTGGTCGATTCGTTGTTGAATGCCGATCTGAAGCCAGCTTTCTCGGCCAAGAACGAAGATCTTCACAAAGAAATGCGAGCTAGTTATGAAGCACGGCAAGTCAAACTGGTTCCGTATCAAGAAGCGTTCAAAAAGCGATTTGCAACTGATTGGTCCAGCGTTCGAATTGACAAGCCGCAATTCACAGGCATCCGAGTTCTCGACAACTACTCGATAGCCGAAATTGCAAAGTTCATCGACTGGTCGCCGTTCTTCAACGCATGGGAGTTGAAAGGAAAATACCCGAAGATTTTCCAAGACGAATATGTTGGCGAGCAAGCGAAAGAACTTTTTGATAACGCATCAGACTTGTTGCTCGATATCATCTCGAAGAAAAAACTGACCGCCAAGGCAATATACGGATTCTGGCCAGCCGCTTCCGATGGTGATGATGTGGTGCTCTACACAGATGAGTCGAGAAATCATGAACTAACTCGGTTCCACTTCCTCCGGCAACAGTGGGAACGTAAAGGCCAAAACGACTTCCGGTCGCTGGCTGATTATATCGCTCCCATCGGATCTGGGCGTGAGGATTACCTTGGAACCTTTGTTGTTACAACAGGTCACGGTGCCGATGAACTGGCTCACGAGTATGAAAAAGCCAACGACGATTACAATTCGATCATGATCAAAGCGATCGCGGATCGGTTGGCAGAAGCGTTCGCTGAACTGCTCCACAAGAAGGCTCGTGAGGAATGGGGATTCGGTGCTAACGAGTCGCTTACAAACGATCAATTGATCGATGAAGAGTATCGCGGCATCCGACCTGCTCCTGGATATCCTGCATGCCCAGATCACACTGAAAAGGAAATCTTGTTCAAGCTCTTAGATGTCGAAAAGAACATCGGCGTGAAACTCACCGAGTCGTGTGCGATGTGGCCCGCCGCGGCAGTGAGCGGATTTTACTTCGCACATCCCGAAAGTCGTTATTTTGCAGTGGATCGACTGACACAAGATCAAGTGCAAGACTACGCACGCCGAAAAGGGAAGTCGATCAGAGAAATGGAACGATGGCTCGCGCCCAACATCGGCTACGAGACAGCGTAGGGCAATTGAAGAGTGTCGCCGATTGGTAGACGCCTCACGAAAGCACGCAGGCTGATGGGGGCGGCCCTGCATCACGAGTTGCAGATTGCCTGCTGCTATCATCAGTACACGAGGTTTCCGCCGAAATCAGGCACCTCGCCTTTTTCGACCATTTCTTTCCATTTGGCGAGTTGATCCGTTCCCATTTCCCAAAAGGAACCGCATCGGTCGAAGTAGTCCAAGACGACTTGCTTTTCGTTTACTTTCAGGAGGTCCAACGCGAGTTGCATGTTTGGGCCGAATGAGTTCATTTGCGGAGATCCCTTGCTATCAGCCGATGCGAGCAAACGTTTCTTAGCCTCGTCCACGTTCCCTGCGGCCAGTGCGATTCGCCCCAGAACTTGATTTCCATCTTGGATAGCGTTCCCATAATTCCAATCTTTCGGTTGTTTCTCAGCGGCCTTCAGTAGTTCATCAGCCAGCTTTGATGCTTCCTCTGTCTTGCCCTCCTTAATCGCCTTCTTCGCGGCTCGATTCATCGCGTAAAATCTTTCCGTCTCATTCTGCGCTACATCCAATTCCCCGGCGGCGATTCTCTCAAGTCGTCTCTGCTCGGCTTTTGAAACAGCGGGTTTACCTCCATCTTTGGTGGTAGTCAGCGGGAGTATCGTGAAGTTCAAAGTCGACACGTTTGGCAAGTCGACCTTCTGAGCCATAAAACGGATTTCGTCACCCTTTTTCAAGTCACTCCTTGCCAACGGGTCGGAGACAATGACTTCAAAGTCTTTCCATTTAACGAGGTAGGCAACAAATCGATGGTCATCTTCTTTGGCAGAAAAGACCTGGAGTACCGAACCTTCTAAGGTTTCGAATGAACTCTTTACGTTTTTCGGTAGAGTTATCGACTGAGCCGTAGCCAACGGAGCTACAAGAACAGAAAGGATAACTGCAAAAATCCCTCCCGACCGTTGATTGGTGGTTCTCTGCATCGTCTTGACCCTTTGTTCTGTTGAAGTGATTGTTTCGGTGCGATAAGCGGCCGAAAGCTGCGTCCTACCCCAAACGAATTGTAACCGAAATTCGAATGGCAAAATGAAAACGCCTAAAATTACGGGTTGGAGATGATTGTCGTTTTGGTTGCAATGGAGGGGCTTAGGAAATTAATGCTGTTGGGCTCCTTCGCCCTAGTTTTGGTTACACTACAAAAGATGCAAACCCAGTACCCGTTTTTTGATCCGACTATCGCAGCGAGGCTAATGGCTATTCCATTGGTTTCTCGCAGCGCGATGATTGGTGGAGTCTCGGGTCGGCACACGAGTCCTCATCGTGGATCGAGTGTAGAATTTGCGGAGTACCGGAAGTATGTTCCAGGAGATGATCTCCGGCGATTGGATTGGCGGGCTTACGGTCGTACGGACCGCTTCTACGTAAAAGAATTTGAAGCCGACACGAACTTGCGTTGTATCTTAATCTTGGACAGCAGCGGGTCGATGAGCTTCGGGTCGGTCGGGATGAGCAAGTGGGATTACGCGACGCGATTGGCTTCCACACTCGCATATCTCACTATTCAACAAGGAGACGCGGCCGGGCTGGTATGTGCTTCGAATGAAATCACACATCGACTACCGCCTCGTCGGAATCCTGCTCATCTGGCTTCTTGGATGCAATTGGTTTCGCAAGTTACTCCCGGTGGTGAAACGCACTTGCCAAGGCTGTTGCATGAGTTAGCGGAGACTGTTTTACAGCGGGCGATGGTGATCGTGTTCTCCGATTTTTTCGCTGAGCCGTCACTATGGCGAGATTGCTTCGAGCATTTGCGGTTTCGTAAGCATGACGTCTCCGTGTTTCATTTGATGGATCCCGAAGAGCTTCAGTTCGACTTTCAACGCCCGACCCGCTTTACGGATTTGGAAGGGAACGCATCGATCTTTGCCGAACCATCCGATATTCGCGAGCGATATCATATCGCGCTCGACGAGTTTCTTTCTTCGCTTCAGCAAACCTGTTTGGAGACTCGCACGGACTATCTGCGTGTCTCGATTGATGCAAGCGTCGAATCGACGTTAAAGGAGTTTCTAGTCGCGAGACTCAATGGAACAGGTAGGCAAGGAAGTCGAATGTAATGGGTTTCCTACAGCCATGGCTTTTAATCGCACTTCCGTTGGCATTGATTCCGATCGTCATTCATTTGGTGAATCAATGGCGTTATCAAACCAAGCCTTGGGCTGCGATGATGTTTCTGCTACGTGCAAAGACGCTTGATCGAGGATTCGATCGTCTGCGAAGTTGGTTGATCTTGGCCATGCGAGTCGCCGCAGTACTTGGATTGATTTTAGCGGCCAGCCGACCAATCTCGTCGGGCCTGATGGCTTGGATTAGTGGTGGTGATATCGATACGGTGATTGTCTTAGTGGACTGCTCGCCGAGCATGCTCGCAACAGGCGCTCAGAACGATCTTACCAAGCACAAAACCGCACTTAGCCAACTCGCCAAGTCACTTGCTGTGTTCAACGCGTCAAAGTGGGTTTTGGTAGACAGCAACTCTCTCAAAGCGAGCAACTTTTCGTCGTCGAGTTCTCTGCTTCAATCGCCGAATTTACGAGTAAGTGATGCGGCTTGCGACTGGCCTGCGATGATAGAATCGGCAATAGCTTACCTCGATCGCGAAAAGCCCGGTCAAGCTCAACTCTGGATGGTATCGGATCTCCAAGCAACCAACTTCAAAGTCGATTCACCACGTTGGAGCGATATTCGAAAGCGTCTCCGCGATGCAAAAACAACGACCAGATGGACATCGATCGAATACCCCGAACAGCCTGCTTCAAACTATGCGATCCGAGTTACCGACGCGAGATGGGTACCAACCGCCACGGATGCCAATTCGTCTAAACAAGTTTCGCTCGATCTACTCCTTTCAATGTTAGTTCTAGACACTTCAACCGATAACGATACAGCAAGCGCCGCCTCAGTCCTCCCAGCATCCTCTTTAACAACCGTTCCAGTAACAATTGCATGGCAAGGAAACGAAACACAAGTCTCAGTAGACATACTTGCAGGACGAGGCGAACTAAAAGACTTTCGCGTTGGTTCGGTTTCCAACCTAGCTCGCAACGGAACTGACACAACAAACGCTGGTAATCGCAATTCATCGAGTCAATCGTGGGGGCGAGTTCAATTGGCTCTCGATGGCAATTTAGCTGATAACGAGGACTTTTTTGCAGTCGATGTTTCACCCATCGCAAAGACACTCATCGTTTCGGAACGTGTAGCTAATGTTCTCCCTGTGATGATCGCCGCCCAATCCCCGTCCGAAGCAAATGTTCAATCCGAGGTCAGTACGGTAACGCCGAACCTCTTTGATCAGCTACAACTTGATGGAGTCGCATTCTTGGTATGGCAAGCCGACCTGCCGAATGAAAAATCACTTGATGCGATCGAGAGCTTCATCAAACGAGGAGGAACCGTTTGGTTTTTCCCACCAGAATTGATTGCAGAACAAATTGCTGCACCGAAGCCAAATGCGAATAGCGATCGTCTTGTAATTTCACAAATCGCAGCGTCACAAACATCACTTCGCCAATTCCGATGGGAAGAATGGCTCACGCTGGCTGATCCAATCTCACCAACATCTTGGATTTCCGATACGGGCTTACTTCGATCAACACAAAGTGGTGCCTCGTTAGAAATGGGAGAACTGAAAGTACGTAGGCTTGCCACCATGTCTGTTCGAGAAAATGTCGATATCAATAGTGCGAATAAACTGAAACCGATCGCAAGCTTTGCCGACGGAAAGATTCTGATCGGATCTCTTGCCGTTCTTCACAGCGACTCTGGGTTAATAAAGCCTGAGCCGATGGCGATAGCCACGGGTGTGGACGTAATTACAACTCACCAAATGCCACCCGAGGCTAGCGCCTACGGCTCAGGGAGTGGCTTTCCATCAAGCCAGGGTGAAGCTGTGATGTGGGGGACTTTTCCATCCGAGGACTTTTCAAACTTGGGTTACACCTCAGGGGTCGTTTTGTATGTGGCTGTCCAAAGAGCGTTGGAGTCAGGCCTTCGCAGTCTCAAATCGATCGTCCAGGACATTGCACAATCGAGATCTTCCAGTGGAGACGATTTTAAAACGACCAATAACGGCTCGCGTCTTCCATCTAGAGATCAATGGGAGCCGCTACTAACGACCGACCGATTTCTTTCCAACCAAATTGAAAGTCACGCTGGCGTATTTCGAGCGAGTGCGAAGCTCGTTTCCGTGCATCGTCCGCTATTGGAAGATGAAGCAAAAACTCTTGAAACGGCTGATTGGAATCGATTGTTCGAGGGCGTTCCGATAAAACGTTTGTCAGAACAAACCGGAAGCCGCGATGATCTCCAAAGCGAATCATGGCGGACGTTCGTGATGATCCTTATCATCGCTTTGTTAGTGGAAGCAGTGATGAGTCTTCCAAAGTCGCAGAATTGAAACTCCTTTGAATGCTTTCTCGAATGAATCGTCCAATTGAAAAAATTCTTATTGTCGGAGCCGGTTGGACTGGTCGGCAGATCGCAGCGCAGTGTGCAGGTCATGGTGTTGAGACCTATCTTGCGGATGCTTCCGAATCGACAGTCGATGTCGCGCTGCTTTGGATTGCAGCTCATATTGGAAGCATTGCATCCGAAGCGAATTGGTCGACAGATTCTGTAAAGAACTATCAGAAGCATTTGCATAAATTCGATTGGAACGCGAAGCCTAAATCGGAACGCTCTGATAGCCTTGAAATCTGTTTCGATATGGCTTTAGAATGTGTGTCGGAACAAGCGAGCATTAAGCGTCGAGTTCTCACTCAGATGGGCAATCGATTTCCTGAGCGGACGATCCTTTGCTCCAACAGTTCCTACTTCACCCCTTCGATTCTTATGAAGTATGTTCAAAACCCCGAGCGTTATGCCCACTTTCATTTTCATGCTCCGATTCATCTTTCGACGGTTGTTGATGTCGCGTGCTCGCCAGTAACCTCAGATGATGTCGCAGTGCGTCTGTGTGACTTCGCAAGGCGAATTGGCCAACATCCAATTCGTGAGAACCGAGAAAACCCAGGCTATATCTACAATTGGCTTCTCCAGTCGTTAATCACTGCGGCTCTGCAATTGGTTGATCGTGAGATTGCTACGCCCGAGGAAATCGATTTTGTTTGGAAGAAGATCACTCGCATGCCAGTCGGTCCTTTTGGGATCATGGACACGATCGGTTTAGATTTGGTGCAACAGGTCTTGAGTAACGGGCGATGGGTTGGCGATCACGAGGCTATACAAAAACTAGTTGATGTTTTGCAGCCTTATGTCAAATCTGGTGAGCTTGGAGTCAAGACGGGCAAAGGTTTTTTCAGTTACGCAAGCAACAGCGGTCCCACTCCGACCGTAATCGAAACACCCAAAGCCTCTCAAGAAAACAAAACACGCGAGTAAATGATCGACTGCGTAGTTTTTTGAAAAGCTCTGACTCTTTGGAGTGCTCCGACCTATCGGAGCTTTGGAGCATCAATCGGCGCACGCAATGACGTTCGAACTCGCGTGATTTTTATTGTTGTCGAATCGCTTCCCCCAAAGCTGTGACGAGTCACAAGCACTCCAAAGGAGTTTTGTATCAACAATCGGTTCCTGACACATGACGGACGACATAACCGTTTGCGGTCCCGAAAATGATTCGCAACTCAAGTAGCGATCGGATTGCGTCTTTCACGTCGAAGTCGATTTCCAGCCCGATATACTCTCGCAAACTATGAACCGATTGATGGTAGATTTCTTGCTCGCTCAATCCGTCTGGCGACTGAGCGTTTGAAATCACATAGTAGCCAATGATCGCCTCGCAAATCTCTTGCTGTTCGGCTTCTTCCAAGACTCGCAGTAAAACTCCCAAGTTATTGTCAAGGTTTTGATAGTAAAGGTTTTGAGCGACATTCAGCAGATGGCGACGCTTTGCGGTTAGATAGGAGAAAAACGAACGAACGCCGTAAAAGAGTGACGCTACAGTAACGGCAACAATCAGGACTAGGGAGGACATGAAACGAAAGGTGCCGAGCACCGCCAGCAGGCTAAGACTCTTGGCAAGCTTCATGACCAAAATTGCAAATCCCCAGACGGTAGGGATTCCGATTTTCCCTTTGTCTATCCAACTGATTTGAACCCCCGCCGCGGGGAGCAACATATCGACATCTTGCTTGGGAATGTTTTTGAACATTCGAAGGTGAAGATTTTTTGCATGGAGCGTTTCTTGAAAGGTCTGCGATTCCTTGACTCGAAAAACAAGGACCAGCCGTCGATAGATTGGAACGTCGATCTCTTCTAATTGAAAACCACGCTTCCACAGCCTCCGACTCTTGCGACCGATAATGTCGCCGCGTCCGAAAACGCGCAAGCGACGGAACATGGACAGTTGGACTCGCAATCGAACTCCCCAAAAGCTGGCCGTCCTCATCGCGGATTGAATCTCGCGTGGATTCAATCTCCGATAGTTCGCTCGAACAAGAAGCTCCTCAATGGACTCGTCGAGCGCAAAGTCTGCGCAATAAGTCGAGGATATATTGGACTCCAATTTTTCATCGTTGTTGTCAACTGTTCTTCCATGGGAACTCAATCGCGATTGGACTTCACCCGCAAGCTCTTCGTTGTCAGGATCGACAGATCGATAACCCAATGTTATTCGATCATGGATCGTTCGGAAGTCATCGTGAATGGTGCGACGAATGGAATCGCAAATCTTGAAAAAATGAACGTGTTTTGCATGCTCAAACGTCGAGTGTGTTGAAATCCACGCGATCAAATCACGCGGATCTGCAGGGATATAACATTCAGTATCCCAGTGGACCGGTGAATCGGGAATTCGCCCGTCGCGAGCATCGCTACGCACGAATGGATTCAAGCTTGGATTCCGGCTGCATTGAAATAATCAGGCTGTTTATCTTGCAGCCATTTAATGTTACATCCAATGCTCGGGCGATGCGGCTCGGGGACAGATTCGCCACTTAGAATGCAATCGAGCGCATTGCGAAGGTCTTTACCAGTGAGCGGTTTATCGGTTTTAGGACGGCTATCATCCAGCTGACCTCGGTAAACAAGTTTCATGTTCCCATCGAACGCAAAGAAGTCCGGCGTGCAAGCCGCGCGGTAGGAAACCGCGACTTCTTGTGTTGGATCATAGAGGTAAGGAAATTGATAACCTCGATTCGCGGCCTCTAGTTTCATCATCTCTGGTGAATCATCTGGATGTGCGACAACGTCGTTGCTACTGATTCCAACAAAGGCTATCCCTTTCGCCATATAGTCGTTGGAAACTTTCGTGAGCTCGGGAGCGATGTGTTTGACGTAGGGGCAATGATTGCACATGAAAACGACGACGAGTCCTCGGCTGCCTTTGAAGCTATCCAACGAGACCCTTTCGCCGTTGATGTTAAGTAATCGAAAATCGGGAGCAGAGGTACCTAGGGGCAACATTGTGCTAGCTGTACGAACCATATGAGTATTAGCGAACGATAGTTTAACGCTACCGTAGATCGATCGGCTAGGTGATTTTGGGGAATGTTATTCTTTACGAGATGTACCCCACGTCGCGGAACCATTTAATGGCCGCTTGGAGTGATTCGTCGGCTGGGCGGATTTGAAAACCAAGCTCGTCGATAGCTCGTTGGCTGCTGTAGCAATGAAATTGTGCGCTCATGGCTAGTGCGGCTGAGTTCACATCGGATTCTTTTCCGGAAATGCTCGCTTTCAAATCACCGATAGATCCAGCCAAAAAGCGTGCTGGCCAACGCATCACCGTAATCGGTGGGCGTTTTTGAAAGGCTAATGCGATCTTGGTCCATAGATCGAAGTAACTTAGATTTTCGCCCCCTAAAATGTAGTGACGACCCGCAGTCCCTTTTTCAAGTGCTGACAAGACCCCCCGTGCAACATCGCGGACGTCGCACACGCTGCAACCACCAGATGGAGCTAGTGGCGTCCACAGTTTTCCGCATTCGATCACCATTCGGCCACTACTGCGTTTCCAATCCCATGGACCGAGCATGAAACCTGGATGAACAATAACGGCATCCAACCCTTCCTTCACGGCATCGACAACGACTTTTTCGGTAGCACGCTTGCTAGCGACATAAGTACACGGGATCTGTTCGTCGTGCGTCGCCGTTTCATCAATAGTTCCTTCGCGGTTGCCAATTGCAAGGGTGTTGACTGTGGACACATGAACCAAACGTGATCGATTCTTTCGAGCGGCTTCAACGATATTTTTCGTTCCGTCACGATTAATGTGCATCGATTTTTCAAGATTTTTCCAACCAATATGAAGGTAAGCTGCACTATGTAAGATCGCGTCAACACCTTCCGATGCTTGAAGTATGGATTCGAGATCGTTCACTTCGCCGCGAGCAATCCGAACGTTCAGCGACTCAAGCGATTTCGGAACGCCGTTATCCCGGACCAATACGACACAATCATGCCCGTCGTCTATCGCTTGACGGACTATATTGTTACCAAGTAAACCTGTCGCACCTGTTATTAAGATTCGCATACTTTGTTTTTGTGGGTTTCTCTCAATTCCTAGCGGTGAAGCGACTCAGTCATCGTCGAAACGATCTGGCGGAAACTATTATCAGTGGAACGGCGGATCGACAGGCTTGCAATCGGGCACTCTTAAAAAGTATGCACATCCAAGAATGACGTCACCAATCAACGCCGATTATCGAGAATTTTCTCGAAGCTTTCCTCGATTTGTCGTCGCTTGGCGTTTCTTGTTCTTGGCGTTGGCAATCGCAAGCGGGCTCACTGCTGCTTGGATTAGCAAGGATTTTCGGCTGGATCGTCGCTTGGAAAGCATGTTTCCACGCGGCTCGAAGGTCTTGAGCGATTATCAGTTGCTCGAGCAGTCCTTTGGTGGCAATGAAGTGGTTCTAATCGTGTACTCGGATGACCAATTCTGGAGCGGTTCAAACGAATCGATGGAGCGACTTCGAGAGTTGGGCGACAAGATTCGCGGTAGCCAAGGTGTCCGGGCCGTTATGGATTTGTCGCAGATCGACAAACTAGTCGAGTCGGCAGAATCGGGGATCGCCGGTTTGTTCTCGCGTCGCCCGAAACCAAATGCCGATGGAAAAGTTCTGACCGGCATTCGAGGAACCACTCCGTTAGCCGTCGCGATGCGTCAAACCTTCGTGGGCTACACACATTCGTCCACTGGAGGCTGGCTTGCTCTGGCAGTCATATTAGAGCCAAGTGAAACGAAACAATCCAATGGAGCGGTGATCGGTGCGTTGAGGAATAATGCCCGCGCTCATTTCAAATCTGACTCGAACTATTATCTGGTTGGCGAGCCAGTGCTAGTTGAAGAAGGTTTTGATCTAATCGAAAACGATGGCGTTCGATTGGGTTGGACTTCGGCGATTGCGTTGTCGCTGTTCTTAGTTCTGTTTTTGCGAACGATTCGATGGACGCTTGCAACGCTTGCCGTAGTGTACTGGTCCCTGTGGATGACGCGAGCTATCTGCGTAATAGCAGGCTGGCAACTGACGATGGTTTCTTCGATGCTGGTCGCGATGGTTACCGTTATCAGTATCGCTACATGTATGCATTGGTTCGTCGCATATCAACGCTCCAAAAACGAGGAGCAAACTGATCTTCCAAATGATGTTGATTCGGCGAATCCATCCATGCGTTCTGCAACCATTGCTTCCGTAACCGCGAAGTCAAACAGCATCGAAGCACTGACTTTTTCATTGGAAGAACTCATCGTACCGATCTTTTGGGCTTGCGCAACGACTGCGATCGCGTTCATGGCATTGATGGCTGCTCACGTTGAGCCCGTGCGTGACTATGGATTGATGATGGCGGTTGCATCCGTGTGTGTTTTTGTAGGAATACTTGCTATCGTCCCAGGGATCGTTCTGCTAGGGTTGCCAGTCCGATCAAGTAGATTAAACATGACAGCACATTCAGCGAGCTTCGCGCGGCTGGAGAATCGGTTAGGAAATCTTCTCAAACGTTTTTTGGTGTTTCTACTCGCGCGTCCGATTTGGACCTGGGTGTTTCTAGGAGTTTGGGTCCTATGCACAGCAATTGGAACTTGGCGAGTCGAAGTGGAAACGGATTTTTTGAAGAATTTCAAAAGCAGCTCGCCACTTGTACAAGGGTATCGCGTAGTGGAAGAGCACTTGGGAGGAGCCGGTGTGTGGGATGTCATTGTTCCCGCTCCGCAAGTAATCACACGTGAGTACCTCGCAGAAGTCGCCGCGCTCCATAAAAAACTGTCGGAGCTTTCTGATATTGGGCTTACGAAAGTCATAAGTCTCGCTGGCGCAGAAGCTGCGGCTCGCAATTCACCGATCCTCGCGCGACTTACACCAACGCTTCGACTGGGTGCAATGCGAGGTGCGATTCCAGCTTTCTATGATTCTCTTTTAACACCTCAACTCCCAGACCGGGTGGCGATAGCCACCAGTGATAGCGGAAGCATGTCTGTCCCGATGGCACCCGGGGCTAGCGCCCACGGCTCAGGTGATAAAGAAGGCCTGGCTTCTATATCACCGCGTCGGCTACGGATCATGTTGCGAGCAAAAGAAAATGTAAGCACGGATACCAAGCAAGCGTTGATTCGCGAAGTGACGCAAATTGTCCAATCGCATACCAGCAGTCCCAGTTGGCTCGAAGCAATTGCTGAGCCCAACGCCTCAGGTGTAATGAAAACTGAGCCGATGGCGCTAGCCACGGGTTCCCCCCGTTCATTGGAATCGCGATTACGGAGGGAACCCACGTCTAGCGCCGACGGCTCAGAGAAACCTTTGGTTTCAGCCGAAAACTTTCAAGTCACCGGCTACTACGTGTTGCTTGCGTCGCTTGTGGCCAGCGTCGTGAGTGATCAGTGGGTATGCTTTGCGTTGGCAACGTTGGCGATTGCTCTTGCGTTGCGATTAGCGATTGGGAAATGGTCGCTCGCGTTGATTGCGTTGGTTCCCAATACGTTACCTTCGCTTGGAATCCTTGCTGGAATGGGGCTGATTGGCATGAAGATGAATCTCGGAGCAGCCTTAATTGCTGCGGTGTCACTTGGTTTGTCGGTCGATTCGTCGCTTCATTATCTTTGTCAGTACACGCGACGTCGCGAGGAAACAAAATCGGTACAGCAGTCGCTGCTCGATTGCCAATCGCGAGTCGGTGTGCCGCTCATGCTATCGACTGCGACTTTAGTGATTGGATTTGGATCGCTTGCGACAAGTGAATTTGTTCCGACAGTTATTTTCGGAACGACCGCGGCCCTTTGTATGCTGCTGGGGCTTGTCGGCAACCTCTGGTGGTTGCCGGTCCTGGTAGCGTGTTCCGACCGCGATTCAGACTAAGAAGTTTTCCGTTCGCGGACGTAAGTAGCTAGATCAGCGACCGTTTCCACATCTAAAACATCGTCATCGACGCGGATCGCGAAACGTTGTTCAAGTTCGAAGGTCAATTCGGCCATGCCGACTGAATCGATGCCGATCAGCGCAAGGGAATCGCTGGTGCGTGGATTTCCACCACAAGCATTTCGCAAATAATCGACAATCTCTTTTTCGATGACGTCCATCGTCTTCGTCGACCCTCAGAAGTAGCGTGTGTATCGTGAAAATATTTTATGGACCTGTCAAGAACCCGGGTGACCGTGTCCTCGACGACTCGCTACATCTTATCTTCAGGAGGCTCGGTAGACCAGAGACGTTCCGATACATCTTAACTCAAGCTATGATAAGCCAATGTCGCAACCGGTTTAATCTTTAAACTCTGCCAGACTCGTCCGACCACCCTAAAGTACCAACAAATGACCGCTTCATCGAATAGCCCAGCATTCAATCTGGAAAGCTGGTTTCAGTCCGATTCCAGCCGCACCTGGAACATTGAAACCAGCGGGGAAGGCCCCCAAGGAAAGTTACCATTGAGCGATGAGATGCTTCGGAATTGGTCGAGCGGAGATCTCTTTGGGTGGACGCAAAATGCTGGCATGGGATGGAACATTCAAAAAATGCTCGGTCCGCAGTTCCTCCTGCTGAGCACGCAAGGAGGCATTCGCCGCGAGGACGGTCATCCAATCGCCCTTGGTTATCACACGGGGCATTGGGAAGTCGGATTAATGGTCCGCGCGGCGGCTGAGTGGATCGAGGAGAAAGGGGGTGTTCCTTTCGCCGCCTACGTGAGCGATCCATGCGATGGTCGAACTCAAGGGACAGTCGGTATGTTCGATTCTTTGCCGTATCGAAACGATGCAGCGATTGTGTTTCGAAGGCTGATCCGTTCTCTGCCAACTCGGCGAGGCGTGTTGGGTGTGGCGACTTGCGATAAAGGCCTCCCTGCGATGATGCTCGCGCTGGCCGGTGCAAAGAATTTGCCGAGTGTGATTGTTCCCGGTGGAGTAACTCTACCGGCTCGCGATACGGAAGATTTAGGAAAAGTCCAATCGATCGGAGCTCGTTACAGTCATGGTGAATTATCGCTCGATGATGCTTCGGCGGCTGGCTGTCGCGCTTGTGGATCGGCGGGAGGTGGATGTCAGTTTCTGGGGACTGCAGCAACATCGCAGGTGATCGCGGAAGCTCTTGGGATGACGGTTCCTCATGCTGCATTAATGCCCAGCGGACAACCCATCTGGATGGAAATGGCTCGTCAAAGCGCACGCGTTCTTTGGGACCAATACGAACGCAAGGCAACACTCGGCGACATACTAACCGAGGACTCCTTTCACAACGCAATCGCCGTTCACGCTGCTTGTGGTGGTTCAACCAATCTATTGATCCATGTTCCTGCGATCGCGTTTGCTGCCGGGCTTCCTCGTCCAAGTGTTGAGCAATGGATCGATTTGAATCGTCGGATCACTCGCTTTGTGGACTGCCTTCCTAATGGCCCCATGTACCATCCTACATTGCGATTGTTCATGGCTGGTGGCGTTCCCGAGGTGATGTGGCACCTGCGCGAAATGGGGATCGCCAAATGCGAAGCCAAGACAATAACAGGGAAGACTTGGAATGAAATTCTCGATGTCTGGGCCGTCTCACCAAGACGTGCTGAGCTTCGCGAGCGATTGCTTCAACAAGATGGCGTCGACGCCGATACAGTCATCATTCCGCCGAAAGTTGCCAAGTCGATGGGACTGACAAGTACTGTTTGCTTTCCGATCGGAAACCTGTGCCCAGAAGGGGCCGTTATCAAGTCGACAGCGATCGATTCAAGCGTCCTCGATCCCGATGGGGTTTATCGCAAAAGTGGTCCCGCTCGAGTCTTCACCAACGAGCCCGATGCGATTGCTGCGATCAAAGGCCAATCGGACAAGCCTGAACATCGACAGATTCAAATCGGAGATGTCATGGTGCTGCTAGGACGCGGCCCGATGGGATCAGGAATGGAAGAAACCTATCAAGTTACCAGCGCCTTAAAACACTTGAAGTGGGGAAAACATGTCGCACTGATTACCGATGCACGCTTCTCCGGAGTTAGCACCGGTGCATGTATCGGCCACGTTGGTCCGGAAGCTCTTGCCGGTGGTCCCATCGGACGACTTCAAGATGGCGACTGGATCGAGATTGAAATCGATCCAATTAAGCTTACCGGTCGCGCAGACTTTGTGGGCTCCAAGGATCAACCGATCACTTGGGAAGAAGGAGCCAAGGTGCTTGCCGATCGCCCTCTTCATCCAAAACTAATGCCCGATCCGCGACTACCGGATGATACCCGTCTGTGGGCCGCTCTTCAACAAGTCGGTGGCGGCACTTGGGGAGGCTGTGTCTATGACGTGGACGAAATTATCGAAGTCTTAAAATTAGGCATGGCAGCAAAACAAAAGACATCTGCAACATAAAAGATTTATTCCGATCGAAAAGGCCTCATGCCTTCGAACTCGTACTCAGCCGTAGACGGTACTCGTACTCGAATCGGGGCTATCGAGCACCAGTACGATACCGCAATTAAAAAACAGGTTGTTCATCGCAGTCCTAGCTTTGGCGGCTGATTAATCTCAAAAAAGATGGTAAAACACGCGCCATGACGACACTATCTCCGATGATGCGACAGTATGAGGACGCGAAAGCGGTAAGCGGTGATGCGCTGCTGTTTTTTCGAATGGGCGATTTCTACGAGCTCTTCCATGAAGATGCAAAGATCGCTGCTCGCGTTCTGGGGCTGACTCTGACCAGTCGTGACAAGAGCGAGAACCGCGTACCGATGGCTGGTTTTCCTCATCATCAGCTGGAAGGGTACCTCGCAAAGCTCATACGGAGTGGCTATCGCGCAGCAGTTTGCGAGCAGATGGAAGATCCCAAACAAGCCAAAGGGATCGTCAAACGCGAGGTGACTCGGATCGTTACTCCAGGCACGCTGACCGATGACGCGTTGCTTGATCCACGAGCATCCAACTTGCTCATTGCGATCTGTCCATCTGTGAACGATAAGCAACAAGACTCACGTCGTGGATTAGTCGGTATCGCGTGGGTCGAGCTATCCACCGGGCGATTCGAGGCAGGAGTTTATCATGCTTCACAGTTACATGATGAACTTGCCAAATTGGAACCGGCTGAAGTACTCACACATGAAGAGGATTTGGCTTACGCGAAGACCATCGCCAACTCCTCAACGCTCGATGCACCACCATGGGCTCAAGCGAAACGGCCCTCTTGGCAATTTGGACTCGACGAATCGCAACGTGTGCTTTGTCAACAGTTTGGGATCCGTGATTTGGCCGGAATGGGATGGGAGGACGGCGATGAATTAGCGATCCGTGCTGCAGGAGCCGCGATGGCTTATCTTCTAGAGACGCAGCGGAACACGCTCTCTCATATTCAATCGGTTATTCCAGCACGACAAGGTCGCTTCTTAGAAATTGACGCAGCGACGCGACTTTCGCTCGAGTTGACCCACACGATTCGCGGTTCGGGTCGGCAGGGATCGCTGCTGGAGGTGATGGACCGAACGCTGACGCCGATGGGAGCCCGCCGGATCGCGCAGTGGCTAGCGTCACCATTAATCGATCGCATCCAAATCGAATCGCGTTTGAACGCAGTCGAAGAGCTGGTCAAAGAGAAACGATTTCGCGAGACGATACGGACTCAGTTGCAAGATGTCTATGATTTACAGCGATTGCTAGGACGTGTTGCGACAGGGAGATGCGGTCCCCGTGACTTGCAACAAGTTGGAACCACTTTGGAGAAGCTTCCGAAAATCAAAGCGGTCTTAGAAGGTCGAGAAAGTGATAGGCTGTGCCAACTCGGTATGCGCATAGACTGCATGGAAACACTTGCCCAGCAATTGCGAGTGGCGTTGGTCGAATCATGTCCGTTACTGACGCGTGAAGGCGGATACATTCGCGCGGGATATAGCGAACGGCTGGATGAGCTCAGAGGGTTAGCCGGTGGCGGCAAGGAGTGGATCGCAAGATATCAAGCATCTCAAATCGAAGCCACTGGTATCTCGTCGCTCAAGATTGGTTTCACCAGCGTCTTCGGTTACTACTTGGAAGTCACCAACACACATCGCGATCGCATCCCGGTAAACTTCATTCGTAAGCAAACATTGAAGAATGCTGAACGCTACATTACGCCCGAATTGAAAGAGTACGAGGAGAAAGTACTCGGAGCAGAAGAGCAAGCCGCGGCCGTTGAGTATGAATTGTTCGTTGAGCTTCGAGAAGCAGTACATCAACATACGGCTGGTTTGCAAATCACCGCAGATACACTTGCCGAATTGGATGTTCTCGCCGGCCTTGCCGAACTGGCGGTAAAGCAGAACTATGTCAAGCCAAAGATTATCGATGAGCCGCGACTTGAGCTGAGCGATGGACGACATCCGGTTCTGGATGCAATGTTGGCTCAGGGAACCTTTGTTCCGAACGACACATTTGTTGGAATGGAACACGGTCGTATTTTGCTTATCACCGGTCCGAACATGGCTGGAAAAAGTACGTACATTCGTCAGACAGCGTTGCTCGTGTTAATGGCGCAAATGGGAAGTTTTGTACCGGCTCATAAAGCGACCGTGGGAATTGCGGATCGGATTTTTGCTCGCGTCGGTGCGAGTGATGAACTTTCGCGAGGACAAAGTACTTTCATGGTCGAGATGGTGGAGACCGCTCGCATATTGAATACCGCTAGCAGTCGATCGCTCGTTATCCTGGACGAAATCGGTCGAGGCACCAGTACGTACGACGGACTATCGCTTGCTTGGGCCATTGTTGAACATTTGCATGACAAGCTCAACGCGCGGACACTCTTTGCGACGCACTACCACGAGCTCGTGCAACTAGAACAATCCCACGATGGAGTTCGTAACTACAACGTCGCAGTCAAGGAGTGGGACGACAGATTGGTATTCCTGCATCGCATCACCAAAGGCGGTGCCGACAAGAGTTACGGTATCCAAGTCGCTCGGCTCGCCGGTATTCCCGCGTCGGTAAATGATCGCGCGAAGGACATTTTAAGCCAGCTAGAAATCGATCATCTCGATCGCAATGGCCAATCAAAGATCAGCCCACCTCCGAAACGTACTGGATCGCATATCCAAATGACTCTATTTCAAATGGGCGAGCATCCGATCGTCGACCAATTGAAGGAGCTGGACATCACTCAACTGACCCCAATGGCCGCATTGCAGTTGCTAGAAAAATGGAGCAACGAAATTGCTGGTCAGCCTGTCAATTGATCCTGCTTGAAACAAGGTCCCTGAGAACAGCATAAACCTGGTTGAAAGCGGGAGACTTCTCGCCAATTGCGAATGCTTTTTTGATCACTTGAGTTCCTTTTGCGGTGATCGTCAACAAAAGAACTGCCGAAAGTGACGCGGCTCGAACCAAACTTGGTTTCCTGCGGGCGGATTGTGATTCGTGCGAAGCGGGAATGCCTAAGTCGGAATTACTTAATTCACTCGAGCGGGGTTTGGATTGCATCATTCGAATGCGATCGGAAGTCAGAAGGGAAGTTTGAGAATCGCAGCCAGGCCTTAGAGAGACCCGTGGAAGTTTAGAAATCGACGTATAGCAAAAGATTCACTGCAAGGAATTTCCCGAGATAGAAGTTTCGCGGTCGGATACGCGATAAAAAGCAGCCTGATAAGCCCCGATAAGATCTGACACCTGCGTTAACGGTATGGGCTTTGCTGAAAAGGCTTTGGTCAATCGATCATTTTGCTTTAAAGTCGCATCGCTTTCGCGAACTTATCAGAAACCATATAGTATGAATAACTGCACCTTGTTGCGTTCGTCTTTGCATGTGTCATTGCGTTCGTCGTCAACTTTATTAACTTCTTAGGGATATTCCGCCATGCGATCGATTTTTTCGATGGCTCTCGTTTGTGCAGTTGCGGGGCAGTTGTCAGCCGCACCTGCCTCCAGCATGTTTCATAAGACAAATCACGACTTCGGTACCGTCGCGCGTGCAGCAAAGACCGAAGTTCGCTTTGAATTCGACAATCCGTACGCACAACCGCTTCACATTCGTGGAGTCCGCGCAAGCTGCGGATGTACCACACCGATTGTGGAGACCGAGACAGTTCCCCCGGGCGGTCGTGGAAGCATCTTGGCAAGATTCAACACCGGGACATTCACAGGTGCAAGATCAGCCACCCTGACCGTCAGCATTGATCGCCCAACGTTCACCGAAGTCCAATTACACGTAAAAGGCTATATTCGAAGCGATATGGTCACCAACCCAGGCGAAGTTTCCTTTGGAACGGTTCGCGAAGGCCAGGATAGCACCGCTTCGATCGACATCGACTATGCAGGCCGATCCGATTGGAAACTTTTGGAAGTCACTTCCCAAGATTCTTTCGTAGCCGCGAAGTTAGAACAAGTAAGCCGATCTGGTGGGCGAGCTAAATATAAGCTGATCGTGAACTTGAACGGTTCCGCTCCTTCCGGTCTGCTGCAAACAGAAGTCATGCTCCGGACCAACGATCGCAATATGACTCGCGTTCCAATCAAAGTGAATGCGAATGTCCAATCGGAAGTTGCCGTCAGCCCGCAGATGATAGCACTGGGCGAAATTAAGCCCGGCGACTCGGTACGCCAAATCGTAGTTGTGCGAGGTTTCCAACCGTTCAATATTGTCAAAATCATGAGCGAAGAGTTTGACATCAAGTTTGAGCCAAGCTCGGAAGCCAAACCGCTTCACACGCTCCCCTTGACGCTTTCGCCTCGCAACGGAACTGGCGAAGTCAAAGGCAAGATCTTCGTCACGACTGATCTCCCTGGAGACCAAGTCGTCGAAGTCGGAGCCGTGTACCGTGTCGGAATAGCACAGTAGCCTGCGACGTTTAGAAAATCTCTGGTAGCTGAACTCGTAAGAATTCAGATGTCGCCGGGAATACTAGAAAAAGCTGAAGTCTTCAGATGTTTTAGGACATCTGAGACGAATCCACCAAATTGGGCAATTTGGTGTTGCAAATCTCCTCATTTTTGATTTTTCGGGGGCAAAGTGCGGCCTTTCGGTAGCTTGTCGGCTAATCGTAGTGACATCGAACTTCTCCGAGAGCCTTCTTGTGTTCAAGGGCGGATTGCGACTATCCTCTTGGTGTAGAAATAATTATCACGCAAGAATGGAGTACTCTCACCCGTGTTAGTCGCAGCCACGACCGCTTGTTTTCCTCAGGTTCCGATGCCTGAGGTGATAGAGCTTCTCATTGACCTCGAATTCACCTGTGTCGAGATCGCTATCCATGACGATTCGGACCAGCTTCCGTCGGAACGCCTTGTCTCGGACTTTGCCGAAACCCTGCGGCTTGTTCGCGATACTCACCGCCTGGATATCAGCAACTACGACGTCCGGCTCAATTCAACCGGTGAAGAGCACTACGAGCGTTTTAAGCTAGTTTGCCAACTTGCCAAGGCGACGAAAGTGGTCACCCTGACGGTTCCTAGCGCCCCTCAGGGAACTCCCTTTAATGAGGAGATCGAGCACCTCAAGCGACTAGTAGAGCTTGGAGAAGAGCACGGTGTTCGCGTTGGAATGCGAAGCCAGATTGGCCGGTTAAGCGAAGATCCTGATACGGTCAAAAATATTTGCGACTACGTTCCGGGGCTAGGACTTGCGTTAGACCCAAGCCAGTACCATTGCAGCCCCAATCGAAACAAAAACTACGACCGGCTGATTAAAAACGTTTTCCACGTTCACTTGCGCGACTCGAAAAAAGACCAAATCCAAGTCCGAGTCGGTCAGGGAGAAATCGAGTATGGCCGGCTGATTACGCAACTTCAGCGAGTTGGATACGACAGGGCTCTATCGGTTGATATTCAGCCTATGGAAGGCATGGACTCGCGTCAGGAACTCCGAAAACTCAGGCTCTTATTGGAAAGCCTCCTTTAAGGCTGGGCATCTAAAACTGAGTTTGTGCTGCTTGCAATTTGTGTTGCCCTTCCGGATACAGTTGGGTCTACCGAGCACTTTAAAGTTCTAACAACGCCTCGACGACCATCTTATGCTCGTCCGACATCGCTCCATTGAGAGCTTGAGAGCGTAGGCGGGTTACTGTCTCAGTGAAACGCCTTCGTTCGGTGGGATTCAAGTACTTTTCCAAGCTGCCACCGGGAAGGTTCCGGCTCGAAAGTCGCATTCCATCAGAAGTCCCTAATGCAACGTAGGCACCCACTTCATCTAAGTTGCGACCTTCCAGAAAAGCCAAAACAGCCGCTCGTGTGTAAATGTCGCTAGGTAGTTCGGACCGCGTTGCAACTAGTCGTTCGCAGGCACCTAACGCATCCGAAACATCGCCCGCTTTGACAAACCGGTCAATGAAATCAACCGCTGAAATAAGCCACGTCGGCGCTTTACCGTTGGCATCCCAAACCATCGGAATCGGAGTTGGTTTTGGCTCGACGATTTTTGCTGCCAAGTTATTTGCGGGCTGAACACCGTTAGCAACCTTTCTGGCGTTCTTCGCATTCATCGGAATTCGGTCCTGCTTTCTGTTTGTCTTGCCGGCTGAAGGGTTTGCCGATTCGCTCAAGGTAAGCTCTTGGTCATTCCGCATGCTGCTGACAAGGTTGCGCTGCCAAAGTCTTTGATTTGGCATCATGTAACGATTTACGAGTGGACCGTAGTAGATCGGTACGTTCGAAAAGTCGACATACGACTGCATTCGACTTGGCCCGTAGGTCGCTGCATTCAATTCCCCATTGGAATCTTGGAAGACTGTATATCCCTCTCCATTCGGGCCGATCGATCTAGAAACATCTCGGAAGGCGGGAGAAAACCCAGGGACCGAATCCAAGAACTGAGCTTGAGCGATACGAATCGAGCATACACACCAAAGCATGCAAGCTAGCGAAGCAACGAACATGAATGTAGACAATTTTTTAGCCATAACTGACTTCCTCGATGCGAGCATGCAGATAAAACGACTCAACAACACTGGCTATTCTCCCCACCCATTCTATCGATGCACGCAAGGCTTAGCCAAATCGTAATCTCAATATTTTAACTTGCGGCACCTCAATTTTCCGCCTGTCCGCAATTCTCGGGCTAGTGCTTTGTCCAAATTAAAAATCTTGGTAGCCGAATTCGTAAGAATTTAGAAGTCGATGAAAACAAACGCAAAAGCTGATGTTTTCAGATGTCTCACGACATCTGCTGCGAGTATAAATCCCCGTCTTTTATCTGGACAAAGCGCTAGCCCGGTCCATTCGCGATTGTCAGGCGTGCTGACTTTTTTAACAATCTGTTTCCAAACGAATCTCCTCGCGATTGCATCTAAGCAACAAACCGTTCTGTGCTAAAATCAGTTTTATGGACTTTAGTAAACCTTTTGAAACACAATTCGCAGACCAAAAGCTCTCTATATGCGAAGTCGGTCATCGACTTTACGCCAAAGGATTTTCATCAGCCAACGATGGAAACATCACCATGCGTGCGGGTGATGGATATTTTTTGTGTACCCCAACGATGCAGAGCAAGGGATCTCTGAAACCGAACGACATCGTATTGATCGATTGCGAAGGCGAGCTGGTCGCGGGGGCTAAACAACGAAGCAGCGAGGCGCTTCTGCACCTGGAAGCCTATCGACAGCGCCCCGATATCCAAGCCGTCGTCCACTGCCATCCACCTCATGCGACAGCCTTTGCCATTACCAATCGTTCCTTGCCTCGGTGGGTGCTCGCTGAGGTCGAGATTTTTTTAGGTTACATCCCGATCGCACCCTACAAAGCACCAGGCACTCACGAGTTCGCCGAGACCATTCACCCTTTCGTAAAAGATTCCAACGCGATTATCTTGGCTCATCATGGTACCTTGACTCTCGGAAAAGATTTAGAACAAGCTTTTTGGTGGACCGAAGTGCTTGATTCCTACTGCCGCATTCTAATTCTCGCTTCTCAAATTGGCCCCTTGCAGTACTTCACTCCCGACCAGCAACGAGAGCTCGCCGCATTGCAATCCAAATGGGGTTTCTCTCCCCCTGGCTAGCGTTAAAACCAAGGACCGATTGCTGCGAACTTGAATTGACTTCTGGCAACTAATGAATAGAACGAAACGCAAGCTCTAAAGTCGAGTTCATTTCCCTAGGCATTCATTAGAATGTGTCGCTACGCCCGCTCGTTTTAAAATCGTTCGAACAAATGCTTTTAACGCCTATCAATTTATTAAAACTGGATATTGTCGGTGCTTTTGTAACTAGCGCTTTGTTAATTTGATAAACGGGGATAGACAGACTTGAGTTTTACTCGGGCGTCGTCGAGTTTCATTCGCCAATCGACTCCTCGCTGTGTCGAGTTTACATCGTTGCTCCACGCTTCTGTTTCTGATGATAATGTTTCACTATCACCAAAGCGACGACCTGATACACAAAGTCGAGTTAACGAACTTAATTCGTTTTCAGCCACGTTAAGCCAACTGCCGTGTTTAGGTGTGTGATGAAACTCAATGCGGCGTACCATCGCTCGAGCACGCTCGGGTTCGAAGACTTCGTAGAAAGCACCTTTGGTATGCGTGTTGAGGTTGTCGCAAACAAGAATTACCTTGCCGCACTTTGCGTAACGACCTTCCATCATTCGCCCCATTTCGAGAGCCCAATCAATCTTCGTTTTTGTCGTCCGGACTGAGACCTTTCGCCAGAGAGCCACCGGTTCAGCAAACATAAAGTTATTCGCCGTACCAACTCGTTGGTATTCGTAATCGACGCGTTTAACGTGCGATTTTGTGGCAGGGATCGGAACGCGAACTTCCTTGATTAACTGAAACGGTTGCTCATCCATACATAAAACCGGAGAGCTTGCATCGTAGGGTTTTTCATAGACATCCAGGCCATCTTCCATGCACGCAGCGAACTCGGCGTCAGCTTCGGGCGGAATCACCCAGTACTGAATTTTTCGATTAGTCATACCATGTTTTTAAGCGTCGAACGAACGGTTTCGTGGCTGATCGAGTCGACAAGACCTAACTCAACGACCTTGCGTGATAACAACCGATGAAAGCCTATAAAATACAGCTCGGATGTATCAATTTATTTCGGATCCACAGGGTAACTAGCCATTACACACTTCCGAATCGTACTGAAGAAAGTCCATATGATTGGAGCAAACTCCAAAAAGCTAGCTTTCGGAATTCTTTAAAAAGAGCCTAATTTTGTCGGCTGCCTCCGGGGGGCACCTTCCGAATTATCGACATTAAATATTTTTTCAATTAATTTGATTAATCCTATGATTTCGACTGTAGGCCTTATTGAAGGTACAAAAAGCTTGATTAGACTGGGGACAGGGGTTGACCTGTCCGTTGTGGGTCGGCAAAAGAGATTTTAAATTTGGAGTTACTGCTATGAAGAAGTGTGCCTTAATTGCTTTGGCTGTTTGTGCGATGTTTTCCGCATCGAATGCGTTTGCTGGCGAGCCAAAGTTGAACGCGCTCGGACTCGGGTCCATGAAGAGCATTTCACAATCCCAAGCTTCGTCGATTCGCGGTCAAGGCGCGATTGTGTGGGGAGCTTCCACCGCAACGATTAACCGACGAGGTAGCTCGGCGACATCATCCAACGGCTACATCGCGGGTGGACGAACAGCCGCTGGTGGTGTCAATTTATCGGTTGCTGGCTCTACCAGAGGACCTACAGCCTTTGCTGGCGGTCTGTCGGTTGCTGGCGGATTCTAATTACTGAGTTTCATTGACTATTGACGCTTGATTATCTAATCCTTGATTATCAAATCAGTGACGATTCGACTTGGGGGCCACCGCCCCCAAGTTCATTTTTGGATCGAACTAATCTGACGGCGGATGACTTGGCTATTGAGCCGAGCGAGATGTACTTCTTCGGATCGAATTCCCAGTCGTGAAACTGCCGAGGAAGTCATATCGGGAAGCGTGACCACCAATACCGCGTTTTGGATCCATGCTTTCTCAAAATCGGCAGCATCAAGTCTGACATTTCCGCGAATCGGATCTGCTAAAAATACAAATCCATTGCACATCCCGCGGTACACGACGAAATGATCCGTTCCCGAAAGTTTCACTGGGACGATCAGCGGAATTTTGGATTCGCCGAGCTTTTGAAGATTGTCCAGTTTTCCAACGGCAGCGTCATAGCCCATTCGGTCCGATACAACTTTCAAGTCCGCCAACGACAAACCGTTTTCCGTTCTTTCTTTAAGCGCCTCTGGTTTCAAGGCGAGCGATACACTATCGAGGACATCTTCTTCTTGAATGTCCTTTCCCCAATAGTACCGAAGAACGGTTGCGAGCGCTGCCGCACCGCATGAGAAGTCCTTTTGTTGGAGAACAACATTTTGATCGCGAATTGCAGTCCACGACACGACGGGACGCTGAAACGATCGAATGGGATCCCGAACCGGCGACCTTAAACTCTGTGCAACCGAACTCTTCGTCGAAACAGAGATCAGAATCAAAAAAAACAATAGATTTCGAACCATGCTGAATTCCGTACGATGTGTGGTCCCGCCAAACGTGCGAGAAGAATGAAGGTTTAGCGAGTCCAAACAATACCGAGCGATGCGCCGGGCGATAGGTCGGTCAAACCAAAGTTTACGAAGGGTTCCGTAATACCTCGACAATTGGAAAAGGTTGAAGCCAATCGGAGGGAGATGAGGTCCGCGCTTGAACCAGGAACTGTAAAACTATTTACCTTAAAGTCAGTGATGTAGGATCCGATTAGGGCGGAGCTTAATGTCACTTTGTCGTTCACGCCGAAACCGATTCCTAGCGTGTATTGTATTTGGTCTCCAAAATCGATCTTGTCGCCGTTGTAGGTGTCCTCAAAGTTAAAACGGTATCCAGCTCCCCAGAACGCAACAATTGGATCCAGCGATTTCACCATGAGTAATCGCGACGAAAGACTCCAAGCCCCTTTGCCGAGACCCGAATCCAACAGAAACCGAGGATCCACCGCATTGCCGGTCGGGATAATCACATCGCAGGAACCAATGATTGCAGGGCAATCCTTTGATTCCTTGCGCATTAAATAGTTGAAGCCAGTCAACACATCTTCTAATCCATTCGTATTTCTGGTTTGCTCAGTGAAGCCGTCCGACACTTCCGTTCCCTGCCAACCAACAGCCGTGCTTCCGAACCACTGTAGTCGTTCCGTTACACCATATCGAAATCCCACGGGAGCATCGAGGAGGCGACGTTTAGCATTGACTTCGGTCAAGGTCAGACCTGAAAGAATGGGTATTTTCGATTCAAAGACCGAATAGGTAGCTCCGAAGTCGAACTGCCATTTTCCAGGCTGCACAAACGGCGTTTGGGTGCGAAGGAACGCACGAGTATTGTCGATGGGACGTTCACCGTACTCAAGTTTACGAGCCACAGCGTTTTCGTTATCATTGCGCGCTGCTTCGTATTCTTCTTCGGTTCGGTAGTCCGAACCTTCCGGTTTTTCGGATTCTTCGCTTGATGTCTTTGCGACATCCACTTTATCGGTCGGCTCGCTTTCGTAGGCTGGCTCTTGGAGACTAGCGTCTGATCTCGTGTTTTGCGTCTCCAGAGCCGTTTCGTAACCGCTTGTTGATGCAACGATCTGAGGCGAGGGAGGGATAAAGGGTTGATCTATCTGCGCATTGGAAACACGAACAAGAAGTCCAAAAAACACAAACGCTGTAAGAGTGCCTAGCCATTTACAACACATCGGAACAATCCTTTGAATCCTGTTGCAGAATGAGTTTCACAATTGAGAAACTCCAGACGGAGGCAAGTCCATTGCCACATCGTTCACTATCGAATCCAATGCTAACGTTCTGCAATCGAGGTTGATGCGCCCCTGGAATCCGAGAGTTCCGCAAAATTGTTAGTACCGGCCCAAGTCCATTCTCCACGCGTACGAGCTCGAAAACCATTTGGATCAATTGCAGCGAATGTGCCCAATAGTAGTTGCGGTAAACAATACTTGAATGCGTCGGCTCATGGGTACCGAAGCGACGTTTATATTGCGTCAACATTCAAGGCTGAATGACGCGTCAATGGACTGTCCAAGATTCTGATAAGGATATCAATAATGAGTTATCGAAGTTTCGCCGCGTTCTGCTTTGCGGTCTCCGTCGGTAGGGGTGAGGCTGGCGAGCCCTACGACCTTTTTTCAATTGCAACACCTCCCCCGGCGTTCTCAGAACCTGGTTCAACAAGTGATCCGACAATCGCACAGTGCGCCTCATCAACAGTACTGGTCGACTCGACTGCCGAAGCTAGCGGCTCGACTGCGGAATCATGCGGCTCTACTGCGGAAGCGTGTGGCTTCAAAAAAGGACTTTGCGAATCGAGTCTGGGCTCGCAGTGTGGAGTCCAAACTCCATTTTGGTACCTGAATTCAGAACTGACCGCTTTAGCACCTATCAACAGTGCGTCCTCACAAAACTACGTCTTGAGCGATTTAGTTGCTCCCGCAACAGTTACACCCTTCGCTTCGACAGTGAATGCAAATCAATTGACCGCCGCCCCGCGATTGACATTTGGCAAATCCAATTGCAATGGATGGGGATTCCAAACGAGCTATTGGGGCATGAACACGATTGCTGGTTCCGGTTTTGCGGGTCCTCTAGCTGGCCCCGCCGCTGTTCCTGATCTTAATTTGATCAATGTTCAAGAAAGTTTCCGCGCCTATACATTTGACATTGAAGCCACGAAACGACTTCAAGTCGGTCATACTCAGTATTGGGGCACTTTCGGTGCGCGGCACGCTTCGCTAACCAATTCAACGAACTCGGTCGCGTTGGGCGAATCCGTTAACAGCGACACCTATGTTCTTTCCGCCCTTTCACAGACGCGATTTAACGGAACAGGTTTGACCTACAGTTTGATGGGCATTCGTCCAATATCGAACAAGTGCTTTTCGCTCTACGGTGGCGGTCGACTCAGTAACGTGTTCGGAAACAACACGGCGTTGGCTCAAACGTCTGCTGTTCTGTCGAGTCCAGTCGGTGGATCGAATTCCACGAACGGCGCCATCGATCGCGGCAACGACGCATTGTTTATCAGCGAGTTCCAAACAGGGCTCCTTTACTCGCGATGCTTGAAACAATACGGTGGCCGAATGTTTGCT
>JAPLNI010000055.1 GCA_026692865.1 Planctomycetota bacterium | reverse complement strand
TTTTGTATTCACGACTAAATGTTCGACGTTGTTTCATGGTCAATTCTCCTGTCATGGTTATCATGACATAAGGTGACCCACTGTCTACCAATCTTGGGGAAGTTCACAAGATCCTACGCCGAACTGCGAGCAAGGTCTCCGAATATCACTATAAGCGATACAAGTAGAACGGAAAGCAAATCCGTGTTGACGCGGGGTAAGAAGTCAGCAAAGTCCTTTATCAAGGATTTGCAATCTTCCAGGCACTTTATTTTGCTTGAAGGACTAGGAATTTTACGACCCGACGCCTACTCTAATTTGTATCCCTACACCTCCAAAGGTAACACACATGAGCGGCTCCCAGTTTCGTAGTATGGTCGATGTAGATAAGGCAACCGCGACAGCAGCGATTTTGCAGCCTTTGCTGACAGATATCACTGATTTGTCGTTACTTCTCAAACACGCCCACTGGAATGTCCGAGGCGCACTTTTTCAACCGCTCCATGAACAACTGGACAAAATTGTCGAGACAGCTCGTGATGCTTCCGACGAAATTGCTGAGCGAATGGTGACTCTTGGCATTCCTGCAGATGGGCTTGTTCAGTCAATTGCAGCCACGACACGACTTAATCCACTACACAAACGATTTTTACCTACACAGGAAGTAATCGAAGAGATCGGTAACCGAATTCATCGAGTGATCGGGTGGCTTCGCGAAGCTATTAATGAGACGGGCAACTTGGATCCAGTAACGCAGGATATGTTGATCGGAATTTGCGGCCCGTTGGAGAAACACCTCTGGATGTTGCAGTCTCAACAATTATAGTGTTGGACTCGCCTCCGGAAGATTGGTTTTGTTCTGTGCCACTAGATTCTACTGTGCTCTAAATGACGTTACTTGTTGAAGAAGATCGCAGAGCCAAGCAAGGGGTTTGGCTCTTTCTTGCCTCGCTGGGGGTATTCTTCTTTTCAAGCATGATCTTGTTCGTTGTCTACGTAGCGATGCGTGTTGGGCATCCTGGTCCGGACACAAAAGCTTTCGTGCTCCCTCAAAGCTTCATAATCAGCACCATTTTATTACTTGGTGTTTCTGGCTGTTTGCATTATGCAGTGTTGGCTGCAAAGAGTAATCAATCAAAGTCAGTACTGACGCTTACAAGCATCGCCATGATCCTCGCCCTGGCATTTTTCGCCATGCAAGGTGAAGCCATGTTCCGATTGATGAGCCGTGCACTGGTAGCCCAGTCAGCGAACTTCAGCCCATATCCACTTACGTTCCTCCTGGCCCTCGTTCATGCATTACATGTTGTCGGAGGTGTGATCGCAT
This sequence comes from Planctomycetota bacterium, assembly GCA_026692865.1. Lineage (GTDB taxonomy): Bacteria > Planctomycetota > Planctomycetia > Pirellulales > Pirellulaceae > JAIYDQ01. The sequence continues at coordinate 89,312 of JAPLNI010000055.1, read as the reverse complement.
TAGTTTCCGTAATCTTTGGCGCTATTAACAAATCGTATGATCACGAAAGACATTGGGGATTGATGTTCTGCGCAATGTACTGGCACTTCTTAGATGCCGTCTGGATTTTCATGATGATGTGCTTTGTCATCGCGGTTGCTCTTATCCAGCGTGCTCAGCTTCCTATTCCTGTTTAGCCGCGAGGGATATTGCTGAATCGAATTTGAAAACAGGCCCTGCAGCGTCTGGCTCTAGTTTGAGGTCCTGCCGGTGCGATTATAAGATGGATCTATCTACGATAACATCAAATGAACCCTTACGAATCAATCAACCAACACGAACAACCTGCATCTCCGCTACAGTCAAAGTCGAAAAAGACGCTTGCGTTCAATGTGACACTCGCACTGTTTTGTTTAGGTTCGATTTTTACCTGTTTGGCTGCAGATTGGTTTGTAGCCGGATTGCTCTTTATTCCCTTCGTGCTCGGTCCGCTATTGATTAATCTCTCGCAGACGAGTTATTGGCTTTCGAAAGGGAGTCAAGCAGTGCTCATGACGGCAACGATCGCATACGCCATTTGGTTTGCGTACGTGTACTCGGTGGCGATCATTTGGGGGACAGACGCGCAATCACCGATCGCCCTCCTTTTCATCGGTGCCTTTTCACTTCCTGTGATGGTTCCACTATGGATCGTTGCAGGAATTCTGAATTGGCAAGCGAGCTGAAAAGACATTCTCGCAACAGCTTTGCTTATGCTCGAGTCTGAATCACCACAGCAGTTGCGTTATCGCGGCCAGATTCGTGGACGGCTGTTAGGACGAGTCTCGCGGCTGGTGATTGCGCGCTCATCACGGAAGGTGGATTTCGAACAAGGTCTTCGATCGCGTGATCCCAGATTCCTTCTACCACACCGTCCGTTAACAAGATGAAGGTGTCGCCAGGAAAGTATCGGACGGTACCGACTTGAGGCCGGAGGTAACGATGGCCGGAACCAAGACATTGGCTGAGGGCGGATCGCTGTGGGTGCTCGCGAGCCTCTCGCTCATTGATTTGACCTGATCTTCGCAACCATCCCACGTGAGTATGGTCTTCGGTAAGCTGTTGAAGTCCGGCATCGGCGTGCAGATGGTAGAGCCGTGAGTCACCGATGTGACCAAAGTACAATCGATCGTTTCGAAACCAGACAAGCGTCAGCGTGGCTCCCATCTCGATGCAATTTGAATCGTATTTACTGAGGTCCAGCATGTCTTGATGAATGCTTTCCAGCAACTCAAGAATGACTTTCGCAACGTAAGCTTGCTCCGTGCCGACTTTCATTCCAAACTCGCGCGGCAAGCGCTGCGTTATCTTCTGCGTCGCAATCTTACTCGCAAATTCTCCTGATTTTTGACCTCCCATTCCGTCGCTTACGGCGAAGATAAACTCGCGGTTGTCAATCGTTGAAGAACCTGCAAATCCCAGATAGGAAATCCCACGCCGATCGAGCATAGCCGCCAAGAACGCGTCTTCGTTGTTCGAGCGGAAGCGTCCGACGTTTGTCATGCCGGACCAATCCAATTGCACCTTCCGAATCTCTTTTGGATCGACGCCTTTGCTTGGGTCTTCGTCGATCGATACTGACGGATCCAAAATCGTGGCAAATTCAAAATCGATCAAACAAAACCGCCCGTCACTTTCCCGATAGGTGACATTACGCAGGTAGGCGTCGTCGTGACGAACTCCGTACTGCTCAAGCTCGGCAAAAAGCTCCTTGAGCTTTGCTTCACTGATCTGCTCGACCCGGCCTCCGCAGTTGTTAGTCACCAATTCAAGGCGTTCTGGGTGTGCCTCGATTACCTGGGGGACAAACGGACATTCGCGAAACTCCAGGTAACGAAGCACTCTCACTTCGTTGGCGTATCGAGTCTGCGCGTCAGGGCCATGAAAGATTTTGTAAACCTTTCCATCGTACCCCAGTCGAACGGTGGCACGCTGCGTATTTTTGGCTTCAATCATATGGAAAAGGTTGATTTGGGCGACAAAGTCATTGAGGGCGCCGCTGGAGGGCTCGCTGTTCGCCACGTATCATACCGATTTTAGCCAAGTCGATCACCGGTCATCGGTGACCTTGCAATCTGTGACCTTGCAATCTGTGACCTTGTAATCTGTGACCTTGTAATCTGTGAACGGTTAAGATCAAACATTCACTCGGTCCGGCAATCCAAATCTGCTTTATCCGCGTTATGCCCGCAAAGAACCCCTGCAAAGAGCCAAAGATGCGCAAATGCGACTTTCAAGAGATTTGCCAAGCGACTATCGCAAACGCCTAACAACACCGATGACAATTCCCTTGATATCGGCATTATCAACATAAATGGGTTTCATATGTCGGTTGGCTGGTTGAAGACGGATCCGCCCGTTTTCTGGGAACCAATATTTGAGCGTCGCTTCATTCTCATCGGTTTGGGCAACGACGATTTGGCCTGGATAAGCGTACGACTGCTTTTGAATTACCACATAATCCCCATCTGCAATGTGAGCGTCGATCATCGAATCGCCAGTTACCTCCAACGCAAATCGATCGTCTCTGCAAAGCATCTCGGCAAAATCGATAGTTTCTGTCTGCTCCTCCGCCAATGCGCAAGTTCCCGCAGCGACTCGACCCGCAAGTGGCATCACCGCGATAGACTTGGCACGCGCCGCTGGGCTTTCGGTCAGTTCGATCGCACGCGACTTATTCGCATCCCGTTTAATCATTCCCTTCTTTTCCAATGCCTTCAAATGGCACATCACACCATTTGGCGAACTAATGTCCATCTTCTCGCCAATCTCGCGAACAGTCGGCCCATATCCACGATTAATGATCTTGTCGCGAATAAAGTCGTAAACGCTTTGTTGGCGGTCTGTAAGAAATCGATTCATGTTTCAATAATGCCTAGCGAGAAGGAACGAACTGCGAACACTCTCGTGTTCAGCTGTTACTAGTGTACTAAGGTGTACGAAACAAGAATAGTCCTCTTCGCTAAATACTGTACGAAGAAGCTTCGCAAATCGCTAGCGAAATGAATTGTTTTGGAATCGCGAAACAAAGCTTACGAGATTAACGATCGCGTATCAGAACCCAACAACTCGTTCAACTACATTGGAAGAGGAACAGAATGTCCCCCCCAATTATTTTGCACCAGCGTTTTGAGACGCTTTGCGGAATGCTTCGAAACGCTCTCGTAGCGACTCTGGTGGACGAACTCGCGAGCCTTCTTCGCGAATTCCGGTCAAGCTGTCAGTACGACCGAGAACCGCTCGCGTGCTCCCTGTTTGCGGTACCAGCCCAAGCGATTGAAGCATGTCTTCGTAATCCTTCTTCTTGCTGGGATCGATCAACGCCTTTTCTCGTGCAGCTTGCCATCGATCAACGAACGCTTGCATCTGCTCCTTGTTCCAGCCCATACGTTTTAGAAGCTCAGGGTCAGGTTGCTCTCGTTGTCGCTTCAGTGAATCGAGAACCAGATCGGTCGCTGATTTGGCATACTCTTTCGTCTCTTCAGAAAAACGCACCGACGACTCGTTCCCCCCAGCACCAATTCCAGCCGCAGTTCCCGATTCTCCCGATGAGTTCATGCCTTGCGAGCCGCCCGAGCTAGCACCACTCGACTTTGAAGAGCCGCTGGAACTTTTGGAGTCACCAGAACTTCCTTTTGCTTTCCCACTTCCTTCGGATTGAGAGCCCTTGGACGAAGCATCCTGAGACTTTCCTTCACTCGGTTTGGAATCGCTCTTGCTTGGATTGCCTTTTGCGGAATCGCCTTCATTGGATTTTGACGAAGAGCTATTCGAAGCGTCTTGTTGCGAGGGATCAGACGATGCACCTTTCTCACCCGACTGCCCGCTCATCGACTTGCTACCGGCAGGGTCAGAACTCTTGGAATCAGAACTCTGAGGCTGTTTAGTTTCTGGCTTGTTGCTTTCTGGCTGAGAATTTTTGGCATTCGAGTTTTCAGGTTTTGGATTGTTAGGCGTTCCGCTTGCGGACTTGTCCCGTCCATGTTTACTGTTCGACTCGTTCGCGTTCGAATCATTGGGCTTTGATTCTTGTACTGACATGGATTCTTCACCTGACGGGCTGCTATTCGGTGAAGTCTTCGATTGGTTCGGATTGCCTTTGTCAGATGAAGCCTTGGAGTCATCGCCGCCGCTGGATTCATTCGCTTTCGATTTATCATCCGAATTCGATTTAGCAGGATCTGACTTACCAGGATCTGACTGACCAGTGTCTGATTTATTCGGCTGGTTACTAGGCTCGCTGTCACTGCCCGGCGAATCACTGCTCGGCGAATCAATCTTGTTGCCATTGGACGCTGAGTCATCTTTAGGATCCCCGCGTTGTTGTTTGTTACCTGCTTGTCCACTTGAAGAATCGCCACTCTTTTGATCAGTCGCATTATCTTGACTCGATGAAATATCTGGAGCTTTTTTTGGCGACTTGCTCGTCTTCGATTGATCAGTGGAAGGCTTACCCGAGTTTGAAGCCTGTGGATCTTTCGTTTGCTCGTTCTTGTCATCCGATGGATCTTGGTCACGGGTTGATTTCCCGTTAGTGCCATCGCTTGACTTCGATTGATTCAAAATTTTTTGCAACCGCTCGAAAGCCTCACCATCATGTGTCGGCGTCTGCCAATCAGAAGCATCTCCGTCGGAAGCATTTGATTCGGATGGATCAGCCTTTGAACCACTTGATTGCGGATCACTTGGATCGGAAGGATCGCTTTTCATGCTAGGGCTTTGGCTTCCGCTCGGGGATTCCTTTCCGGCACCTGGTGCGCCTTGCGATTGAACTTCGGAAGGTTCCCCGGATGAATCATTCGGTGAATCATTCGGTGAATCACCTGACGAATTGGCTGACTTACCACCAGATTTGCCACCAGCTGATTTTTGACTCCCTTGTGGTTGCCCTCCAGAAGAATCGGACGATTCGGAAGCACCACTTGGATCATCTCCGGAACCCTGGTCTTTGCCGGATTGATCTTTACCGGATTGGTCTTTCGACTGCGAGTCCTTGGGCTGCTGTTCAGGTTTCTTGTTACTAGGTTGTTGCTTCTGGTCGCGCGGGGGTTGGTCTTTTTCCTGAGGTTGATCGGCTGGGTTGTCTCGTGGCTGATTCGGAGTCGGCTTGGGTTGCGCAGGCGTTTTCTCTTGCGATTTATTGCTTTGCACGTCATCCTTCTGAGCTCCATTCGCCTGATCGGATGCCTGCTTAGATCGATCTTGTTTGGCCTGATCTTCTTTATTTGGCTTTTGTTCGCCGGACGGCTTTTCGTTTGAGTTGGCGGGTTTTTCTTTGGAATTTTTTTCGTTTGGTTGTTGGGGGTCGGATGAGGGCTTCGACTTTGGAGTGTTGTCGGGTTGGGATGGATCTTTGCTTTGGTTTTTTTGTTTTCCACCTGAAGCATCGTTGGTTGGATTCGGATTTTTTACTGGTGGCGTCACCTTTAAAGTGACGACTCTCGACTTGACAACATTGGGTGCTGGTTTTGACGTTTGTGGGTCATGGCGATTGTCGCTGGCTGTTAACACCAAGTCGATTTTGTCCCCCGACTGTAATCCAAGTTGTTTCGGAGCAACTGCAATCGTGTGAACCGACTGCCCAGTCAATCCCGCCGCATCTTCGATCAGCGTTTCCTGCAAGACAGAGCCACGATTCTTCGAGCCTATCGCGGTCCCATCTAGTACGAGCTTCACCAATCCAAAGTCGGGATCGTTCGCACGCATCTCTAGATCAATTGAACTGTTTTCAGCGACCACGATGATATCTTTGATCTCTGCAGCAAAGTCGACCTCTGGGGCCATGTCAGCGACCACCATCATTGGATAAACAACTGGCTCTGGAGCCGATTCGCCGAGCATATTCGTTGATCGGATTCGGTATTGATAGCGGCTCGGGTTGGACCGCTTTTCGTTGACTTCTAAAATCCAATCGCCGCTAATCGATCGGTCATCGACTTGTAGGTCGCGAATCCATTCCGGCTGATAGGATCCATCTTGGGCAAGTGTCGAATCGAATTCGACTCGAGCACTCTTCATCGGTTGATTCCCTCTGGCCGTCACCCGCACCCGAGTTCCCTCTGGTCCTTCGATACGTCCATCGGACTCGATCGTTCTTGGGCTCATACGCGTGTAGGCTGGATAAACATAATCTACACGTTCAAGCGTTGACAACGGGATCGCTTGAACCTGAATCGCAAAGGGGCCAGCGATAGCATCACCGGCTTCCACCCAATAGTGCATAGGCTGAAGAATTCCTCCGAAAGACTTCCCGAGCTCAATGCGATACGAAAGTCCTTCGATGTCGGAACTCATTGCAACTCGTTGATCGACCGTTTGACCATCGTCAGTCGCATATCGGATAGTCGCTTTATCTTGTCGCTGCCAGCCACGCACCTGAATTGCAATCGAAGCGTTAGAGCCCTGGATAACCGACGTATCACCAGGAGTGATGCTGACAATTTGAACTCGCGTAGCAGGTGCGATGTTGGCCCATGGCATCAGCAATCGCTGTATTGTTGCCGGCACGTTCTTCGGAGACGTCGCAAGATAGATCGCACCAATTAATGTTAGCCCCATCAAAGCGGCTGCGAGCTTCAGCGGATTCAGCTGGTCAATCACGGAAGCAATGTCTTGACCCTTCAATTGCTTTGCGACGTAACGGCCAACGGCATTGAGAACACTCTTGGGTGGCGGCGTATCGCTCCCGGAAAGCTGCACCCAAGTGATCAATCCTTCCTTCATCTCTGGTAGAGTCGTCTCGATTTGACGAGCCGCATAATGAGGATGGATCGTTCGCCCAATCAAAGGCAGTACCATCGTCGTAAACCAAAGCAAAGTCCCACCGATAAAACCAACCCACACCACATATCTTGCAACAGTGCTTAAGGGCCAAAGCCATTGGTCAATCAGCACCAATGAAAAAAAGACGGCCACGACGGAAAGCATCCATCGCAGAAAAGCCATCGTCAATTCGGTTCGATGGATGGTGCGGGCAGATTCGAGAATGTAGTCTCTAAGCGGATTTGCTGCTGCCTCTGGCAACGTAACTGCATCCGAATCGGATCGAAACCGATTGCCTGGTTTTTTCTTCTCCGTTGCAGAAAGACTAGCCATTGCGACTTGCCGCCGGGATCAAGTTTCCAACCATAGAAGTATCAACTGATTCAAAAGCTGGTCGTTACAAACAAACCTGTATTGATCTTATTATAACACTGGGCAATCTCAACGTCACAATGTTCTATCTAGTCCAAGGACTAAATAGATTTAAATTGACTATTGCAAGCAGTCTCGGAATGATAAAACGGTTATTCCGGCTAAACGCAACGGCAGAACCAAGCCTTCCCAAGGATTGAATCAGCAGCCCCTTCCGTCTTTTCTTCGAGACGCCGGTCCCGCAGTTAAACAAGGTGCACTGCGTAGTTTCTTGCCCGAGTAGTTTCTTGCCCGAGTATTTTTTACCCAAAAACTACGCTGGCTTCTGCAAAATAAAGACCGAATCGGCGATATTGCCATCCAGCTTTTGCGGTTCGTCGATTTCGTACCAAAAGTCGTATACATCTCGCAGCACTAACTCAGGCACTTGAGCAAAAAGGGTTTTGATGTTTTTGTAGTTGTAGAGCCGAAGGGTGAAGTGATCGCTTACTCGAACAACGCTTTTGCCCTTTTTGATGGTCATCGTAATTCGAAGCTTTTCGTGACGCTGCTTCGGCAGGGAATCAACAACGGTTAGCGAATAATTGATCTGAGTGCGACCTTCTTTTGCTTTCCATTTTTCGCTTCCATAAAAATCGCCACCGGTTGGCAATAAGTGGAGTCCAAGAATATAGATACCTCCTGGTCGAAGATTCGCAGCCACGCACTTCAGGTGCTTCACGGCGTCTTCTTCGGTAAGCAAGTGACGAAACGTGTTGATGGTGTTGAACGCGGCATCGGCCGGCCGCTTGAGCTCAAAAGCAGTCATGTCGCCATTCATCAGCGTTGCTTTGAGTCCCTTCTTGTCCAACTGTTCCTTGCAGTAGTCGAGTGCAGGTTGATTCAGATCCAAGCCTGTGACTTGAAATCCTCTCTCAGCCATTTCGACTACTAAGCGTCCGCTGCCACATCCAGGTTCAAATACACGTTTGACTTTACCGGGAATATATTTGGCAAATGCTTTCTCGAAAAACTTCGCTTCGCGGGGTGTGTCTTCACGAAAGCCAACGTCGTAATAGTGCGGATAGTCATACCAGGACTTCTCCGGCTCTGTATTTTTAGCCGCTTTTTTCTTGGCTGTTTTCTTGCCCGATGTATTTGCGGAAGCTGAGATTTCGGCGAGTGCTTTTTTGACTGAAGTTGATTTAATTGAGGTTGGGTTGCCATCAGTGGACTTCGTTTTAGTTACTCTCGGTTTCGATGCGTTGACGGTCTTAGCCTTCTTTGGTTTGATCAATTCGGCGTCCGGAGGGTTAGCTGTTTCTTGATCAGGCCTTTCCGTGATATTCGCATTTAACTTTGAAGCAGTGGTTTTGATCCTTTTTTGGGGACTAGCCTTTACCGATGAAGCAGTCGGACTGACCGAAGATGATTTAGCCAACGTAAAGTAAAACTCCAAACAAGTGAAAACAGAAGATCGAGCGTAAGCAAACAGCTCGTACAACCACCACTCAAGCATCATTGCGTAAAACCATAGGAATCTCAACCCGTGGGGCGAACCTCTGATACCTCATTCATGTTGCGTTACTTGGAAGCCAGAAAAACGCAAACGCCCTGTTAACCAACCGAATCGAAACGCCACATGCGTTGCTGCCTTTTTTACTTAGGCAGCGGAAACTGCCAATCGTTTGTTTCGACGTTGCTCACAAGAGAACTTTCCAAGACTGGTTTATTGGACTATTCTTTGTCTAACGATCGCGGGCCGTAGCGCAGCCTGGCTAGCGCGCTACCTTGGGGTGGTAGAGGTCGTGGGTTCGAATCCCGCCGGCCCGATTGTTAGGAAACCCTTTAAATACCATGATATTTAAAGGGTTTTTTCGTTTTCGATCGAATTAGAACTGATCTTTTGAATTTCGAAATGCTTTCGACTGCTCAAGCGGACGTACGGTCTAAACGCTATACTTCGACGACACTAAGCAAGGTCGAAATTGCCAAATCGGTGATTCACGTTAATTTTTGATCCGACATACGGTTAGTTCGACCACTCGACACGGAAGCGGCGAACTACAAATACTGCTTTTTCGGGCGTCTGCCACGGCAGGATGTCGGAACTGTTTCTGCGAAATAGAAGAAATGGTGAATACCATAAGCCGAATAAATTGGCGAGTTTCTATTAGACAGGCAAAGAGCAATAATATCTGGTCTTGAGCAGCGATAGCGTTTTAACTATGAAAATCGGTGCGGTTTCCTACCTGAATACAAAGCCTTTGATCGACACTCTAGCCGCACACTTGGGAAATGAAGACACTCTTGATTTAGATCTTCCAAGTCGTTTAGCAAGTCGCCTATCGAGTAACGATTTGGATATCGGGTTGATTCCGGTAGTTGAGTTTTTCCGCGGACCGGAATCGAGGGTTAAAGTTGATGAACTCTCGTGTGTTCGAGGAATTCGAGAGATCCGCGAATTGAGCGATTACCACATTCTTTCGAATGCAATGATAGGTTGCAAAGGCATCGTTCGCAGCGTTCGGTTGTTTTTTAGAACAGAGCAGAACTTGGTGCGGACGATGGCTGTTGATGAGGGATCGAAGACTAGTATCGCTCTGTCCAAAGTTTTGTTGGCTGAGATTTATGGCATACAACCAGACACGATCCCGCTCCCGATGACTTGCGATCCGGATCAGATTGACGCGGATGCTGTCCTTGTAATTGGCGACCGCGCAATGCATCCAAGTAGGTACAAGTCTTTCACTTCCGATTGGGACCTAGGTCAAAAATGGTTCGATCACACTGGACTTCCCTTTGTGTTTGCAATGTGGGTTGGCAGAGCTGATTGCAGCACCGAATGTAACACCGATTGCAACACAGCCGACTGGCGATATCGATTCGAAACAGCAAGAGACGAAGGTGTTGCAAAGCTCTCTGAGCTATGTGATCGTTACGCATCGATCTACCAACTCACTCACGCCGATTGCATGGAATATCTTGGAAGCAACTTGCGATTTAAGATGACTCGTGAGGATCTGCTAGGGCTCAAAACGTTTCACGCAAAAGCGGTCCGGTGGGGATTAGTTGCGAAGGAACTCGAGCCCGTTTGGCCTGATATAGAAGAAGTCGCAGTGGCTAGCTAGCGACGACACTATCTTTTAATACTAATTAATACAGAGAAAACTAATGTCAATCCAATCGATTCTAGATGACGTGGTCGCTGGTAAGCGACTTGAACAAGATGATGCACTGAAGTTGATGCAGAGCAACGAGCTGGCTGCAATCGGTCGAGCTGCTAACGAGGTGACTATGCGATTGCACCCAGAATCGTATCGCACGTACAACGTCGATCGAAACATCAATTACACAAACATTTGCACTGCGGTTTGTGATTTTTGTGCTTTTTATCGCTCTCCCAAAAGTGGAGAGGGCTATGTGCTTACCACGGAAGAACTGCATGAAAAGATTGCCGAAACTGTTGAACTAGGTGGTAATCAAATCTTGCTTCAAGGTGGTCTGCACCCACACTTTAAACTCGAGTGGTACGAAGAGATGCTACGCGGGTTCAAGGAGAACTTTCCGCAGATAAACGTCCACGGTTTTAGCCCTCCCGAGCTCCATCATTTTACGAAAGTGAATAAACTTTCGATTGAAGAAGTCTTGTCCCGATTAAAAGACGCAGGACTCGGGAGTATTCCAGGGGGCGGCGCTGAAATTTTAGTGGATCGAGTTCGAACTGCGATCACTCGTGGTAAGGTTCTCTCCGATGATTGGTTGAACGTTATGCGAGTCTGGCACAAGCTTGGTGGTCGGAGTACCGTAACCATGATGTTTGGACAAGCGGAAACACTCGCAGAACGGATCGAGCACTTGGATCGCGTTCGCCAGCTTCAAGATGAAACGGGTGGCTTTACAGCTTTTATCTGCTGGACATTTCAGCCGGAAAACACGGAGATGTCCCAGTATCCGGCGGCAGGCTCTTTCGAGTATTTAAAAACCCAAGCAATTTCCAGGTTGTATCTGGACAATATCGCCAACATCCAAAGTAGTTGGGTTACGCAGGGGCTCAAAATTGGGCAACTAGCGTTGCTTTTTGGTGCGAACGACATGGGGTCATTGATGATCGAGGAGAATGTTGTTGCTGAAGCTGGCACCGTGCATTTTCTGACACTGGACCAAATTCGTGCTGCTATTGAAGAACTGGGTTTCGAAGCACGGCAGCGCGACGTGTTCTACAACTTGGTTGATCCTGAGCTGGAACAGTTGGCAATCAATGCAAATCGTTTAAATGCAAAGTCGCAATCAAGCCAATTGCCAATCCTTGATATGGCCGCCCCCTGAGTAAACCTTGTTCTTCGGACCATTAGAAAGGCTCGTGAGGGCGACCTCTGCAAGTTTTTTCGTTACAATCTGGGATTGCCTTGACGAGTCTTGATAGTAAGTTCATCGTCTTGGGCGTGTGTAGTCAAATTCACTAGGGAGATTTTTATGAAGTTTAAGTCGTTATTGATGGGAGTTTGTCTTATGGGTTTAGCATCATCCGTAAACTCAGCCGCTTCGCAAGCGGTCGAGGCAGCCAAGACTGGTAGCGTCTTGGCAAATTCGGTGAAGTCGATGGAGGGAACTCCGGTCGAATTATCCAAGTATGAAGGGAAAGTCCTTTTAGTCGTCAACGTCGCCAGCAAGTGCGGCTACACGTCGCAATACTCTGGGATGCAAGAGATTTACACTAAATATAAAGAGAAGGGACTTGAAGTACTTGGCTTTCCATGTAATCAATTTGGCGGACAAGAACCTGGTAGCAATAAAGACATTCAAGAGTTCTGCTCGTCAAAGTACAAAGTCACCTTCGACATGTTCGACAAGATCGACGTCAATGGAGCCAATGCGAGCCCTTTTTACAAGCAATTAACCGCTGTGGACGCCAAGCCTAAGGGGTCAGGGAAAGTTGGCTGGAACTTTGAAAAGTTCCTCATCAACAAGAAGGGCGAAGTAATCGCTCGATTCCCAAGTAGTGCAGCTCCCGATGGAAAAGAAGTCATCGCGGCCATCGAGAAAGCACTTGCCGAGTAAGCTGAGCTTACTATCAAATCTGGCATTCGAATTTGGCACTTACGAAGATGGTCTTTGTTGAACAGGACCATCTTCGTAATAGTGCAAGATAATGGCTTTGCCAGATTCGACTACTGAACATCTACATTCGCGTCAAAAGAACTATCTTTCGACTCTTGAGCGTTCGGTTTCCGAACGATTTCGGGTAGTATTGATCGATATTCATCCTTTTTCAAACCAATTTGTTAGAGTGGAATTGGTTTGAATGCGGGCAGTTTCTTGTGGATAATCGGGGCTCGGCGTACCCGCAAGTCTAGCTTTTCTGGATTGGCAAAGCCAATATCTTTTAGGCTTAGAGCGAGATTCTCGCCGATGGTACTAAGGCTGCGTTCTTCCATTTTGTCGCCTTCATGGAGCGGAACTCGTGACGAAATCGGCGCATCGCCGATGCTGAACTTGCGTGATAATTGTGAACGGATTTTCAAAACGTTTGGGGCTGCTACGTATGCAGCAATGTTAACACAAGACACATTAAATGACCATCTTTTTGAGTCAAACCTCAACTCTCAACGCTCACCCTCAACTCATCGTACGGAGCAAACACGGGCATGGTAGTTTTGGGTAACCCACGACAGTCTCGTCGAAAGATACAATTACTGGAGATATAATAGCCGGAGCTAGAATTCGGGCTGATCAAAACTGTTCCGATGACGCTACGGATGTTGACTTTGCAATAATTTGCCAGATAACGCTCGAAGCTAGTGCCTACGGTTCACGAAAAATGATATTTTCATAAGCCACGTAGAGTCGCTGGTTTTGGAGTCTAACAATTTGCTTTGACCAATTTCGAAGGACTAAGCTGATGAATCCCATCAAAACAGAACCAAGCAAAGTAAAACCAAGCAAAATGAACTCAAGCGATATGAATCCACTCATCGAGCAACATCTTAAAACGGCTAACCCAACTCAAGCGGATTTATCGCGACGCGGATTTGTGAAGACGTCCAGCTTGGTCAGCGGCCTAGGACTTGTTGCATCCACACAACTTCTCCCGGCGGTTCATGCGGCGGGTGATGAAACGCTTCGAGTCGGCTTGATCGGTTGTGGCGGGCGTGGGACGGGTGCTGCATCGCAAGCTCTCATGGCCGACAGCAAAGTTCAATTGACTTCGATGGGCGACATGTTTGACGAACGTCTTCAGATGAGCCTTAAGAGTCTTCAGCGTCAGGAGTCACTCCAAGGCAAAATTGATGTTCCTGCCGATCGGCAATTTATTGGTTTTGACGCTTACAAAAATGTATTAGCTTCGGATGTCGATGTTGTGCTGCTGACTTCGCCTCCGCACTTTCGACCACTTCATCTTGCAGCAGCCGTTGCGGCTGGGAAGCATGTCTTTGCAGAAAAGCCCTGCGCTGTCGACTCACCAGGCGTTCAATCTGTCCTTCGAAGCTGTGAAGAAGCGAAGCAGAAGCGGTTGGCCGTCGTATCGGGACTTTGCCTTCGCTATCACGATCCCTACCGCGAGGCAATTCAACGCATTCACGGAGGTGGGATTGGTGATGTGAGATGCCTGCTTGCCAACGACTATCGTGGGCCGATTTGGGTGAAGCCTCGACAACCCGATTGGACGGACATGCACTGGCAGATGCAGAACTGGTACTACTTCACGTGGCTTTCCGGTGATTTCAATGTCGAACAACATGTTCATAACTTGGACTTATGTGCTTGGGCCATGGGCGAGACCTATCCTGTCAAAGCGATAGGAATGGGTGGGCGTGAGGTCCGCAAAGGGCCAGAGTACGGAAACATCTTCGACCACCATAGCGTCGTATACGAATACGCCGATGGCGCTCAACTGATAAGCAACACAAGACAAATGGAAGGTTGTAAAGGTGACATCAGCGTCAAGGTTCTTGGCACTGATGGTACGGCCTTCCTTAACGAACGACGCAACGGTGTACGCATTTCCGGTAAAGATCAGTGGGCCTATTCTGGTAACGAACGTAGCATGTACCAAGTTGAACACGATGAACTTTTCGCGAGCATCCGGTCCGGCACTCCGATCAACAACGGTGAGTACATGGCCAAGAGTAGCCTGCTTGCAATCATGGGAAGAATGGCAACCTACACTGGGCAAGAAATCACTTGGGACATGGCCTGGAATTCCAAAGAAGACCTCACGCCGCCACGTTACGAGTGGGGCGATCTGGCAACACCCCAAGTCGCAATTCCGGGCGTGACTAAGTTTGCCTAGACATGAACGAAACGACTTGCTACGGCTCGCAATGCCAACAAAAATTATGATGAGCTATCGCCACAATGACCCAAACATCTTGCACATTTCGCGACGTCGCTTTGTAAGCTCCTCTGTCGTCTCTGTGGGCTCAGCAACGCTGCTTGGTGCGAGCCTTTCGAACGTCATTGGAGCAGAAAAAGAACCGCAGAAATCCGATATGTTCTCTAAGTCTAACGGACGCAAACCAACCGTCTTTCAACATGCATGCATGACCCTTCCGTATCGCAATTTTCCTCTCGAGCGTGCGCTCTCAGGAATCAAGTCGGCTGGGTACGATCACGTTGCATGGGGTGTGAATCATAGTGAGTCTAATGGCGAATCGGTGCCGGTCATGAGTGAAGATGCACCGCCAGAGGCTGCGAAAGCACTCGGTGCAAAATGTCGCGATATGGGACTTCAACCGGTGATGATGTTTTCGACGATCTATCCCGAGCACAAACGAAGCATGGCGGTTCTGACATGGCGAATCAAGCAAGCCGCAGCCGCTGGTATTAGTCAGCTTCTCACATTTGGACATACCGAAGGAGGCAATCGATCGGTATGGGTCGAACGCTTTAAAGCTCTCGGGCCGATTGCACGAGACCACAACGTTCTCATCGTAGTCAAACAACACGGAGGCTCGACCGGGACCGGTGAAGCTTGCGCGGACATAATCCGCGAAGTCAACGATCCGAATGTTTTCGTAAACTACGATGCTGGAAATGTCATGGACTATTTAAATCTTGACCCAATTCCTGATATCCAACAATGTGCAAATGAAATCCGAAGCTTTTGTGTGAAGGATCACCGTAATTGGCCAAAAGACGAAGATTGCGGTCCAGGGTTTGGAGAGATAGACCACTACAGGCTGTTCGAGCCGGTTGCCTTTACGGGCCTCACTATGCCGCTTGCCTATGAGAACATCTCAATGCCGCTAACGACCGCTGCATCGACACCAGAACAGCTAGACTCGCTTGCCCGTCGAGCCAAGGAATATGTCGAAGCAGTCATCAACGGCCTTCAGCAAACTTAATCTCCTCGATGTTTTGAATGCGCCTGTGAAACAATCGACAAAACGGGTATTTAGTGCTTTGTCCAGATTTAAATTGGGGTAGTCCCAAGTTTTTAATCTGGACAAAGCACTAGACGAAAGGGCTACCCGCTTCCGAAGCTGGCTTGCCGGAACTCTATTATTTCAGCATGAACAGTATCCAATCAGAACAACGAAACTATCTCGATTCCTTGCCTCCTCATTTGTTGGAGAGGGCGTACTTGAAGGCCCCCGGACGTCCGGATCAAGAAGGCAAGTACGTAGTCTATTGGACTCATCACGCATTAAGAACAGACGAAAATCCAGCACTCGACGTTGCGATACTTCTCGCACACAGACTCAACCTCCCGTTGCTCGTTTACCAAGGGCTGTCCGAGGCGTATCGTTTTGCGTCTGATCGGCACCATACTTTTATAATGGAAGCGGCGCGAGATCTCGAGAAAAATTACGCAGAGCTGGGTATCGCTTATGCGTTGCATGTGGATCGAAATGGGGCTCGGAATCCGAGATTGGCCCAGCTCTTTAAATCGGCAGCCATTTTGGTTACAGATGACTTTCCGATCGAAGCAACCAAACAATGGACAGAGCGTTTATCGAAAACCAATCGGTGTCCAGTGGTGCTTGTTGATACCGCTTGTGTTGTGCCAACGCGGCTTGTTGGAAAAGCCTATGATCGAGCATTTGCATTTCGAGATGCGACAGCAAAACTATACGCCGAACGTATCGATCGCCCGTGGCCTGCTCGTGACGAAAAGGTCTCTCCAGCAACTCTCCCGTTCGACTCACTACGACTTGCAGAAGATCGTTCTAGCCAAATAGATAGTGCTGGAAAGACATCTGATCAGATCATCGCCAACATCGTTTCTCAATGTGCAATTGCTCATTCAATCGGCCCAGTTGCCGATACGCGAGGTGGATCGGAGGCGGGTTACGCGCGTTGGAATGCGTTCCGGAAGAGCGGGCTTCGCAGTTATGCGAAACGTCGAAATCAGATTGAAATCGATGGCGTAAGTCGCATGTCAGCCTATCTGCATTATGGCATGGTGTCGCCCTTTCGCATTGCACGAGAAGCTTCAGAGGATGGTGCAGACAAGTATCTAGACGAGCTGCTCATTTGGCGTGAGCTCGCATATGCTTTTTGTTACTATCGAGCCGACTTGGAAAGCGATGCAAGCCTTCCAGCGTGGGCTGTTGCAACGCTTAAGAAACACGTTAATGATGCTCGGACCTGCTTGTCATGGGAGACACTTGCACGTGCAAAGACGGGCGAACCTTTGTGGGACGCGGCTCAACGCAGCTTGCTTAAACATGGAGAGCTCCACAACAACGTTCGAATGACTTGGGGAAAAGCTGTCTTAGAGTGGTCAGCAGATCACCAAGAATCGCTCAATAGACTCATCGATTTGAATCACCGTTATGCGCTCGATGGCCGTGACCCAGCTTCCTACGGCGGGATCTTGTGGTGCTTAGGCCAGTTCGATAGACCATTCCAACCCGAACAACCAATCTTAGGAAATATCCGAGGTCGCCGGCTGTCAGAACACGAATCGAGAATCAACATCGACTCCTACGTCAAGAAAGTCGATCGCAGCATAGCACAAGCCTCCCCGCGAATTGCGATGATCGGAACCGGTCTGGCAGGTCTCATGTGCAGCCGAATTCTGAACGACCAGGGGCTTGCGATGAAGTGCTTTGAAAAATCAAATCGTGCCGGTGGTCGCATATCGACGAGAATCTCCGAAGGGATTACTCAGTTCGATCACGGTGCACAATACTTCACGATTCGCGATCCGGTGCTTGCACCGTATTTAGATTCGTGGTGCCAGGATAAACACGTTGCGCAATGGAACGGTCACATTGTTTCTATCGACGCCCCTGAAACTCTCCGAGAAGTTCCAGCTACAAAAAGATTTGTTGGGACACCGCGCATGGAGTCGCTCGCAGAACATTTAGCGGCGGATTTGCAAATCGAAATAGAAACTGAAGTTGCGAAGATTGAGCGTGATAAAAATGGCTATCGGTTAACGTCCAAGGATGATCGCGATCTCGGTGAGTTTGATATCGTGTTGTGGAACTGCCCACCGAAGCAAGTTGAAAGAATGGTTCCGCAACGATGCGATTGGGCAGTAGAGCTTTCAAAGGTCGACATGGTCCCATGCTGGGCTGTGATGATTGCTTTAGAAACCCGTTGGGAGGCTCCATTCGACGGTGCGTTCATTAATGAAGGATCACTTGCTTGGATAGCTCGCGACTCAAGCAAACCTTCACGTCCGCAAGTTATGGACACGTGGGTGCTCCATTCAACTGTTGCTTGGGCTATTGAGAATTTGGACATATCCAAAGAAGCAGCCATCGCTAGCCTGACTCAAGAAGCCGAACGCGTGACAGGTCATGAATTGCCAAAGTCTTGCGTGGCAAGGGCTCATCGATGGCTCTATTCCAGACCAAATGAATCGTTACCTCAGAGTTCACTATGGGACGACACGAATCAAGTGGGAGCCTGCGGTGATTGGTGTGGCGGACCGCGTGTTGAAGGAGCTTTGAAAAGCGGTATAGCACTCGCCGGAAAAGTTCTGGGCTCTCTCCATGAACGCTCACATGCAATGGCCGCACCCCAAGTTCAGGCTGCGAAACCTGTCCAATTGGGCCTGTTTTCTTAAAGCGATCAACAGTCCGCCAACCATCCTCTAAACCGAAGCCCTCAACCACTCATGGCAAGTAAGTCAACTGCAGCGATCGTATATCCGCATCAACTGTGGGCTAAAAGTCCGGCAATCGCTGCTTCCGATGTTGTCGTCTTGGTCGAGGACCCGCTATTTTTTTCGCAGTATCGATTTCATGTTCAGAAACTGGTGCTGCACCGCGCATCGATGACTGAGTTTGCTCTTCACTGTGAACGATCAGGTAAACAAGTTCATCGCATTGAATCCAACTCGATTTCTCGATCTAGTGAGATCGGGACCATTTTGAAGTCAAAGAAAATCAAAAAGGCGTACATCGTCGAGCCTTCAGACCATTGGTTGCGAAAGCATGTTACCGAAGGTTGTCGCGATGCACAGATCGAACTTGAGTGGCTGGAAGATCAGTCGTTTCTAACGCCAGTTGAAGTCATGCAGAAATGGGCTGACGATCGTAAACATTATCACTTTACCGATTTCTATACCCAGCAACGTAAACGCCTGAATCTTTTGCTAGATGAAAAGGGTAAACCTATCGGTGGCAAATGGACCTTCGACATGGACAACCGAAAAAAGCTACCCAAAGGTGTAGTCGTTCCGGAAATCAAAACGCCCAGCCCGCGTCCCAGTGTTGTCGAAGCTAAGCAATATATCGCGAAGGCATTTCCGAACGCCCTCGGGCAAGTGGAAAACTTCTGTTACCCAGTGACACATCGAGAAGCAGCTAAATGGCTCGAGTCGTTCGTCGAAGAACGCCTTGCGTCGTTTGGCGACTATGAAGATGCGATCTCCAAACAAGAAACATTTCTGTTTCATAGCGTGCTGACTCCAATGCTTAATATTGGATTGATCACCCCCGATCAGATTATCGCTCAAGTTATTGCCAAAAGCGATGATGTAGAACTCAACTCGTTGGAAGGGTTTGTTCGACAAGTCATTGGCTGGAGAGAATTCATTCGGTTGGTTTACTTGCAAGCTGGTTCTCGCCAACGTACGACAAACGCTTGGAATCTAAATCGTTCATTGCCCTCTTCGTTTTATACAGGCACTACGGGAATTGTTCCTTTCGATCAGAGTGTTCAACGCACTTTGAAATATGCGTACTGCCATCACATCGAACGATTGATGGTGCTCGGAAATTTCATGTTGCTTTGCGATATCCATCCCGATGCAGTCTATCAGTGGTTCATGGAGTTGTTCATCGATTCGTATGACTGGGTAATGGTCCCGAACGTTTACGGTATGAGCCAACATGCTGACGGCGGCTTGATGACGACCAAACCTTACATAAGCGGTTCGAGTTACATCCTGAAAATGAGCGACTATTCAAAAGTTAATTCAGTGAGCGGTGATGCGGGGAAAGTTAACTGGTGCGAAGTTTGGGACGCACTGTATTGGCGGTTTATCGATCGCGAACGCGAATTTTTTCGTTCCAATCCACGAATGCGAGTGATGGTCGGTCAACTCGATCGGATGGGTGCAAAACTCGATCATCACCGAAACGTTTCCGAGCGATTTCTAACAAATTTACATGGCTAAATTAGAAGCAATCGTCGCTCTTACACCGGCGCGGTTGCGATTTGCAAGTCGTTGGCTTGCCAAGCGTGACTCATCACTTCAACGTGTTTTGACCGAGCATGGTTATCCTGACATGTGGGCCCGCGAACCTGGCTTTTCGACTACTGTCCACATCATTCTGGAACAACAGGTATCGCTCGCTTCAGCCAATGCGACTTTTTCGCGTTTAAAACTGAAACTCGATGGGCTTGTTACCGCCGAAGGGTTGTTGAAGCTGACTGAATTGGAATTAAAAGGGCTTGGTTTGACGCGGCAGAAGATTCGTTATACGAGATTGTTGGCGGAAAAGGTTACTTCAGGAGCTTTTGCGTTTGAGTCGCTGACATCCTTGCAGGATGATCTTGCTAGAACAGCGATGACGGCTCATAAAGGCATTGGAAACTGGACCGCCGACATCTATCTTTCGGAATGTTTGCTACGATGTGACATCTTGCCAAAGGGTGATGTCGGAGTCCAGGAAGCATTTCGTGTTCTGAAAGGACTCGAAAAACGGCCCACATGCGAGCAGCTTGAAGCGATGACCGAACATTGGCAACCTTGGCGAAGTGTTGCAACGCGAATGCTCTGGAAATTTTATTTGAATCAATTAACAAGATAGCCATGACTAACGTGGCTCTTCTGCAACCGCAGCAAGCAATTAGACCAAAATGAATTCGGCCAAAAATCCTAATGATCCATTGGCTAAGTCAATTCCTATCGAGGAGGTATGGTCCTACAGCGTTCCGTTGATGGTGACTGCGGTGCTTTTGCTGAGTGGTTGCGTTCACCTTTTTTTGCTTGGGATTCTTGGGGCATCGTGGCATGGGCCGCTGTCGCTTCGAAAACCAGCTCTCTTCGGGATTTCTGGAGGGCTGACGGTTTTTTCGCTCGCTTGGTTGATGACTAAATTGGAACCCAGGCGGCTGGATCGACTGCTCATCAATTCGTTATCGGTCGCGTTGTTGATTGAGGTGGGGCTTATTACTCATCAGTACTGGCGCGGGGTCGCCTCGCACTTCAATCACTCGACCATGTTCAACGCAGCAATCGAGTTCACGATGCTTTTATTGATCCTGATTGCTACCGGTGTTATTCTCTACTTAACGTGGCGAACAATTCGGCTTCGTGCGATCGATCCTGCGATGGTGATTGCGATCAGGGGCGGTATGGGGTTGCTTGCGTTGTCATGCTTGCTGGGAATTGCGACGTCAGTTTTGGGTGAGGCTAGTCTTGCAATGGGAGGCACCACGGAACTCTGGGGAAAGGCCGGTATTTTAAAATTCCCTCATGGAGTCGCCCTCCATGCGATTCAGTGGTTGCCGATCCTCGCTTGGATTTGTCAACGTCTGAGGCTTTCGCGTTCAGTTCGCGTTGTGCGTTCAGCTCTTATCGCACAAGTCATGTTTTTGGTTTACTCAATTTGGCAAACGGGCAACGGTCGCGATCGGTTGGACTTTGATGCGGTCGGAGGTAGCTTCCTAGCGATAACAATTTTGTTTACGTTGTATCCCACATTCGAAGTGGGTCGTTGGTTATTTAGCTCAGCTAAGCAGAAGCCGGCATAAGTATCATTTATGAGAACATTTCTATGACACGTTCTCCAACGCTAGTAATCGGTTTCCTTCCAGCTTGGTCAGTTCCGAAAGTGTTTCGTAGTATTCGCACCACGGCAGGCTGCGACGAATAGCTGGTGACAATCCACCGCCTCCGATCACGATCCGCGTGTTCGTTGGCAGCAAACTTTTAAGCTCTTCGTGCCATGCAAACAATTGATCGACATCCATCACATGCGTATGAGTGACCCAGACTAGCTTTGCTTCAAAATAAACTGCTGCGCGTGCAAGTGACGCTGGCGGAATCATACAACCTAGGTCAACCGAAGTGATGCCAATGGAAAATAAGCAAAGTGCGATCAGTTTCGAAGCGACGGTCTCGTTGGTTGCCCCCATCGAACCACCGATGGCTACATAATTTCGATTGGCTTCCGTCGTGATTTGGTGCTGTAGTAAATCGATCGCCGTCAAAGCCGCATTGGTACAAATGTGCTCCTGGTAAACATCGATCTTATCATCACGCCACAATTGCCCAACCTTCCACAGTGCTGCTACGAGACAATCCTCTAAAGCGGCAATCAGACCAGCATTGGAATGCGTGGACTTGAGCAGCAGTTCCGCTACCTCCGTTGGTTTCGCATTCATTAAGCTCGCCAAAACCATTTCAGAGGTCGTTTCGCACTTATCACGCTGTTGCTTGGCAGATTGGCTGAGGAACCGTGGCCGGGAAATTACGATGCGGTCCAGGTCCATTTTGTCGATGCGGCGATGTCCGCCAGGCGTGCGGAAAACAGGCACCGACGCAGACTCGCAAAGTCTTTTGAGAGTCGATGGACTCACTCCAATAAAGTCAGCCGCTTCTTGAACGGTTAGCAACTCATTCTTCACGTCAGTACCTCGATCACTTGGGCTTCCACCGGGACGCTCCTACCAAACCAAAATCGCCAAGGCAGTCAGGTTATTACCCTCTGCTGCAATTCATAGCGTCGGATTTTCGGAACAAAAAAATCCAGATGGAGCGACCGTCCGGAGCAATCCAAATCAGATTGCACACCTTGCAGTTGGAGAACTGTCGCAAACTTGATTTCGGGAACTCATCTTACAAACCTGATAGTCGTCATTGGCGGTATTGGACAATTTGCAATCAACTCAAAGTGCCCAATTCGATCAGACATGAATCCGTTCCTTCTTCAGAACCCACCAAACCGAGCCTTACAAACACGCTGCCTTTTATTTTGGTTGCATGTATCGCATTACAGAGCCATATATCTTCGCCAATTGAACTAATCGTCTCAAGTTTCCCGTATCCCATTCACGTCTTGTCGTTCGAGTCAAAATCAATGATTACTGAAGATGACGAACTCTTAAAGGACTTTGTGATTGAGTCGCAGGAGCATTTGGCGAAAGTCGAAAGCCAGCTTCTCGAGCTCGAGTCGGAAGATGATGCGATTGATCTCGCGAAAGTAAACAACGTTTTTCGCGCCATTCATTCCATCAAAGGTGTCGCCGGCTTTCTGAACCTAAAAACCCTTGAGAGTCTCGCTCATCGCGAGGAAGAAGTACTTAATCGACTTCGTAATAGAGAAGTGCGACCTACAAGCGAAGTCATCAACACACTCTTGCGTGCATCCGATTGTATCAAAGGCCTATTAGACACGATCGCCACGTCAAACGAACAAGACGTATCGTCACACATTCATGCCTTGGAATGCCTACTGATGAACCCGACCAATCTTTTCCTAGATCGGGACGGCAAGGAACTCGCAGTTACGAAACAAACCGTTGAAAATGACAACCAGTCTGGAACAGACGCCCACCTCTTGCCGGTATCTAGCCTGCCTAATTCAACGACGTTCGCCGAAAAAGGCATTAGCCCGGAAACTCTCCGTGAGTACTTAATCGAAAGCCATGACAATCTGCAACAGATTGAGGAATCGCTGACCCTGATCGAACATAACCCGCACGATAAAAACGTTCTGAATGCAATCTTCAGAATGGTTCATACAATCAAGGGTTCTGCTGGATTCATTGGCTTTGTCAAGATTGAGGCGATAACGCACGCAGTAGAAAACTTACTGAGTGATATCAGCCGTGGAGAGTCTCAATTCGACCGAGAAGTAAGTAATTCGCTATTTGGAGCTATCGATCTCGTCCGGAAACATCTCGAAGCAATTGAAAATCTCAAATGCGAGTCTGACATTAACTCGGAAGATTTTATTACAAAGGTGAAGTCGCTTCAACGAACGAACGTTGAGCACAAAAGCGAGAAGGCCTTGCCGCCATCACCTGCACACACTGCAGTTTCGCCTGCTCCAGTTGCAGCCATTCCCGAAGATACGTCCGTATCATTACATCCCAATGACGCAATTCCAAAAGCTGCGAATTCAATCGTTGCACCACTACCACGCTCTGCACCTGCACCGAACGACTCCAATTCTTCCAATGCAGCTTCAGACAGTACCATTCGCGTCGATGTCGCACTGCTCGATAAATTAATGACGCGAGTTGGCGAACTCGTGCTGTCGCGAAACCGAATCATGCAGTGCTCGAATGCACTTCAAGATGGCGAATTACAAAGTGCCACCAATCATCTAAACCTCATAACCACCGAGTTGCAGGAAGGAGTCATGAAGACTCGGATGCAGCCGATTGGTACGGTTTGGAATAAGTTCCCCCGCTTGGTTCGCGATCTTGCTTCCATGTGCGGAAAGTCAGTTCGAATCACCATGGAAGGAAAAGAGACCGAGCTCGATAAAACAATTATTGAAGCAATCAAAGATCCTCTTACACACTTAGTTCGCAATAACGTTGATCACGGTATCGAAAAACCTGAGGATCGAGTTGCAAATGGAAAGCCTGCCGAAGGGTGTCTGTCGTTGCGTGCATACCACGAAGGTGGTCAAGTCAACATTGAGATCTCCGATGACGGCAGTGGACTTAACTTTGATCGAATTAAAGCAAAGGCTCTCGAGAAAGGACTTATTAGTCCCGACCAAGCGACTCGATTAAATGATCACGAGACCGCGCAGTTGATATTCCTGCCTGGATTTTCGACCGCTGAAAAGGTTTCTAACGTTTCTGGTCGAGGCGTTGGGATGGATGTCGTGAAAACAAACATTGAACAGATCGGCGGAACGGTTGATTTACAATCGAAAACCGGTCATGGAACCACCGTCAAAATCAAGATCCCACTGACGTTGGCGATTATCCCAGCTCTCATTGTCGCCAATCATGGTAATCGATTCGCGATACCGCAAGTCAATCTCTTAGAACTCGTTCGACTGAACGTCAGCGAAACATCACCAAAGATAGAATGGATCCAAGGCTCGCCCGTTTATCGACTTCGTGGTCGACTACTACCGTTGGCTTATCTTCATAAAGTACTGAAGGCAAAGCAACCGTCACAGGCTCCTAGCGATTGCATCAGCATTGTCGTTCTCCGCGTTGACGATCACCAATTTGGTTTGGTTGTCGATCAGATTTTGGATACCGAAGAAATTGTGGTCAAGCCATTGGCGACGCAATTGAAAGGTGTCAATGTGTACTCGGGGGCGACCATTATGGGTGATGGTAAAGTCGGTCTGATTCTTGATGTCCTCGGTCTATCTGTTAGCTCGAGAGTGCTTTCGAAAGATCGTAGTCGCTCGCATTTCGACGCTGCCAGCCGATCCCAGGAGTCCTCGGGCTTAAATCAGACTTTACTTGTCCTGGGTACGGGGGGTAATCGTCGCCTGGCGATTCCAATTTCGCAAGTTGCACGTCTTGAGAAGGTTCCAACCTCCACTATCGAGTACACCAACAATCAAGAAGTTGTTCAATATCGCGGGCACATTCTTCCGCTTATTCGTCTCGCAAATGTATTAGGTATCGCCGACGACACAGTACCAATAGACGATCTGCTGAACGTGATTGTTTACATCGAAAATGGCCGTAACTATGGGCTCGTAGTGAGTCGAGTCGTCGATATCGTGAAAACTACCGACGAGGTATCCGAAGCGAGTCAGTGCGAAGGATTACTCGGCTCGATGATCCTCCAAGGTTACGTAACAGATCTCGTAGATCTACCGTCAATTATAGGGCGTACAGGAATGAAACCTAAAAATATTGTTCGCTCTCTTTAAATAGGAGTTTCTGCTTTGATCACTGTAAACCAAGTTTGTACGTTCTACCTTGACAATCAAATGTATGGAGTCGATGTGCAGTCCGTTCAAGAAGTCATTCGCTATCAGGAAATGACAGAGGTCCCTTTAGCGCCTGATGCTGTAATGGGATTGATCAACTTGCGTGGCCAAATCGTTACTGCAATTGATCTACGAAAAAGACTCGAACTTCCTAACCGCCCAGATTCAGAATTACCAATGAACGTTGTGGTCAAAGGCCATGACGGCGCGATCAGTCTGCTTGTCGATCAAATCGGCGACGTGCAACAGATCGACATGGATAACTTCGAACCCCCTCCGGAAACACTCGAAGGTGCTTCCCGCGGGATGATTGAAGGAACCTATAAGTTAAAAGATCGACTTATTCTCATTCTCAATACGGAGCGCGCGATGAACGTCACCAATAGTACTGATTAACGAATCATCCAAGCTTTCCTTCATACGCATTTGCTACTGCTCTTCCATCCTATCACAAAACAACCTTTATAAGCCAACAAACCATGTCAACAACAACCCGATCTGTAAAAAACGTCCCACAAGCTTCTAGCAAAACTGTCGCTGCTCCCAAGAAACGTTCCACGAGTAAAGCGAACGATGTAGAAATGCTTCTGATCCAAGAACAAGTCGATACGCTCACGGCAGAGAAAGAAGCGTTACTCGCACAAATCAACGAGCTTAACGTACGTGTCGACATCATGAACGAGACAAGTATCGTTTCCGAATCCGACCTGAAGGGAGACATCCTGTCGGTCAACGACAAGTTCGTCCAGATATCGAAATATAGCCGCGACGAGTTGATCGGTGCTCCTCATAGCACAACCCGGCACCCTGATATGCCTAAGGAAACATTTAAAGAGTTGTGGTCAACGATCGGCCGAGGTAGGACGTTTCGAGGCATCATTAAAAATCAAGCAAAGGATGGAACACCTTATTACGTCGACGCTGTTATTGCACCTGTGATGGGACCCAATGGCAAGCCGATAAAATATGTTGGCGTGCGTTACGACATTACAGCTAACGAAATCGAACGTCACAATTCAAAAGGAATTCTGAATGCAATCGATAGCGCTTACGCTTACATCGAATTCGACACCAAAGGAAACATTCAGACTGCGAATGAAAACTTTCTGCAGACCATGGGCTATCGACTCGATGAGATAACAAACAAGCATCACCGCATGTTTGTTGAGTCAAGCTTTGCAAATAGCAACGCTTACACGCAATTTTGGAGCGACTTGAATGCGGGAATAAACAAAAGTGACGTGTTTAAGCGGATCTCCAAAGATGGTAAAGACGTCTGGATACAAGCGGTCTACTCACCCGTCAAAGACGAAGTGGGACGCGTAACCAAGGTTGTAAAAATCGCGACCGATGTTACGGCCGAGAGATTGCGGGTCGCAGATTTCGAAGGACAGATTGCAGCGGTAAGCAAGTCACAAACAGTTGTCGAATACAACTTGGATGGAACAGTACTCAAGGCAAACGACAACTTCCTACGTACGCTTGGGTACAGCTTTGACGAGATCAAAGGACGCTCTCACAGCATGTTCGTAACCGATTCCGAGCGCCAAAGCCCCGCTTATCGCGAGTTTTGGGCCAAGCTAAACCGCGGCGAGTTCGAATCGGCTGAGTACAAACGGATCGGAAAGGGCGGAAAGGACATATATATGCAAGCATCGTACAATCCAATTTTCGACCTCAATGGTAAGCCCTTTAAAGTCGTTGAATACGCGACAGATCTCACCGCTGAAGTTAGTGCTCGCAATGAGATGCGGAAGAAGGTGGACTACATTCTTGATTTGGCATCCAAGGGTGATTTAACTCAAGATATTGTCGCTACTGGTGATGACGCTATCAGCCAAATTTGTCGTGGGCTGGGTAGCTTCTTTGCTGACTTGAGAAAGACCATTGCTTCGATGGCTGAGAACGCATCAACTTTATCAAGCGCATCAGAAGAACTTTCATCGGTTAGTACCGAGATGAGCTCCAATGCCGAAGAAACGTCATCACAAGCGACTATGGTCTCAGCTGCTTCTGAACAAGTCAGCCAAAACGTTCGAACAGTAGCCACAGGCGTGGAAGAACTGAATTCTGCAATTCGAGAAATCTCGATGAACGCAACACAAGCAGCCAAAGTTTCACAACAAGCCGTTGCGATTGCGGCAGATACGAATGTCACTATCGCAAAACTTGGTGAAAGCAGTTGCGACATTGGTAAGGTGGTTAAAGTCATCACATCGATCGCTGATCAGACTAATCTTCTTGCATTGAATGCAACCATCGAAGCAGCCCGAGCAGGTGAAGCCGGTAAGGGGTTCGCGGTCGTCGCTAATGAGGTGAAGGAGCTTGCAAAAGAAACCGCTAAGGCAACCGAGGATATCAGTCAGAAGATTGAAGCGATCCAAATGGATACTCGCGGCGCGATTCAAGCCATTCGACAAATTAGTGATGTGATCAATCAGATCAACGATATCTCGAACACCATCGCGAGTGCCGTCGAAGAGCAGACAGCGACGACCAACGAAATGGGTCGCAATATTGCTGAGGCAGCGACGGGAACCAACGAAATCGCGTTGAATGTCTCCAGCGTCGCCAATGCTGCAAACAGTACCTCGCAAGGTGCTAACAACACGCAGCAAGCGGCTTCCGAACTTGCTCGGATGGCGACCGAACTCCAAAGATTGGTCTCACGATTCACTTATTAAGTGAGCACATTCAACACCCGAAGCCACGAATGGTGGTTTCAGGAAACTCGCGGGAGACCGAACAAACGGTTTCTCGCCCTTCGGAATACACGACCGCTGGATCGCATGCGGATCGATCAGCTTGCGATAGTCGCTTTCGGGTAGCTTCCCAGCAACTCGATTCGCAGAGTCTTTTTGGATAGTGCTGCGAGCGCTACGGCGACATTCTTATCTGCTTGGTGACCTTCCAGTTCAATGAAGAACAGGTATTCGCTTGCGTTGCCTGCGATGGGAAAGGATTCGATCCAAGTCATGTTGATTTTTGCCTTGCTTAGGATTTGCATCGCGTCAGCAAGAGCTCCACTTTGATGTGGGATTTGGAACATGACCGAGGTCTTGTCTTTTCCGGTGCGAGATGGAGTTTTGCGATTTACTAATTGATTATCGAAATCGGGATTGCTTAGCACCGCGAAACGAGTCGAGTTATTCGGGTTGTCTTCAATGCAATCAGCAACGATGTTCAATCCGTAATGCGTTCCAGCTTCGCGCGAGGCGATTGCGGCGGCTCCCGCTTTCTCTGCTGCGACCTGAGCCGCACGCGTAGTGCTTGAGATTTCGAGGATCTTCGCTTCGGGAAGATTCTGGCTAAGCCAGTAACGACATTGCGACAGCGCTTGCGGTTTGGAGTAGACTTCGCGAATATCCTGGCGTGGTGTTCGACTGAGCAAGCAATGATGGATCGGCAACATTACTTCGCCGCAAATTTTCACCGGATGCTTCGCGAACATTGTTAGCGTATCAACGATTCTTCCGTCGGTTGAATTTTCGATAGGCACGACACCGAAGGTCGCTTGGTTCCGTAAGATTGCTTCGAAGACTGCCGCGATAGATGAAACTGGTTCGAGAGACGCCGATTCGGAAAAATGCTTGACGGCGGCTAAATAGCTGTATGAGTACAACGGACCAAGATACGCGATTTGCGTTTGAGTCGACGCTGCGTAGTAAGTCACGCCGACCATGGACCGCAAAAGCTCTTTCGCAAGCGGCTTGGGAAGCCGGCTATCGACGGCAAGTTCGTTGGTTGCCTCCGATGCCGTGGTCAGCTGGTCCCAAATCGGAGGTGGAGTTCCAGCGGATTTTGGGTCAGCTTTCGATTCCAGGGCCCAACGACGAAGCAGTTCCACTCTTTGTTCAGCGAGATCCAGCAACGACTGGTCGAGAGCGGCCAGCTTTTGCGGATAAAGGGCTTCGACTTTGGAAGTATTTTTCGGCGAATTAGATTTGGCTTTAGGCATCGATGGGCAACACTGTCAAATTGGCAACCCCCAGAATGGCGGCTGTTGAGACTTGGGAAGTTCGAGCGATTACAAAAAACGACACTATCTAGCGGTTCAGGGCGAAACAGGACCTCTTTGGCGCGTCTTTAACGGAAAAACCAGTTTAGCTCGACTCGCCAGCCTGAGCGATGGGCCTCGACAATAGTCGTAGGAAGTTTGGCACGCTGGTTGCTTTCTAAAAGCATCGTAACGTTTTTTCTGTCGACTTAGACTTAAAGGGTTAGAGATTATGGCTTCGGGCGAAAAGATTATTGGAATTGACTTAGGAACAACAAACTCCGTCGTCGCGGTGATGGAAGGGAATGAAGTGAAGGTCATTCCCAACGCTGAAGGAAGCCGCCTGACCCCTAGTGTTGTCGCATTCAACGACAAGAACGAGACGATTGTTGGCGAGCCAGCACGCCGACAAGCGGTGACCAACCCACAACGAACCGTATCCTCGGTGAAACGATTCATGGGTCGCCGTCACGAAGAAGTCGAATCGGAAGAGAAGATCGTCCCGTACAAAATTGTCGGCGGCAAAAACGAGTATGTCAAAGTAGGCATTGGCGACCAGCAATACACCCCACAAGAAATTTCCGCCAAGGTTCTCCGAAAGCTTAAGGAAGCAGCCGAGTCGTACCTAGGTCACCGTGTAAGCAAGGCGGTTATCACTGTCCCTGCATACTTCAACGATGCTCAACGACAAGCAACCAAAGACGCTGGCCAGATCGCAGGTCTTGAAGTCGCACGGATCATCAACGAGCCAACCGCAGCCGCCTTGGCTTACGGGCTCGACAAGAACAAAGACCACAAGATTGTCGTATTTGACTTGGGCGGCGGCACGTTCGACGTATCAGTCATGGAAGTCGCTTTAAGCGGTGACGATACCAGCAGCAAGGTATTCGAAGTCATCAGCACCAGCGGTGATACTCACTTGGGCGGTGACGACTTTGACCAGTCGCTTGTCAACTACGTTGCAGCACAGTTCCAAAAAGACAACGGGATAGATCTACGCAAAGAACCGATGTCGCTTCAACGGCTTCAAGAAGCTTGCGAAAAAGCGAAGAAGGAGCTTAGCAGCGTCCC
Source organism: Planctomycetota bacterium (assembly GCA_026692865.1). GTDB lineage: Bacteria > Planctomycetota > Planctomycetia > Pirellulales > Pirellulaceae > JAIYDQ01. The sequence continues at coordinate 58,778 of JAPLNI010000055.1, read as the reverse complement.
TCAGACTGATTTGAACCTCCCGTTTATTACTGCCGATGCAACCGGTCCGAAGCATCTTCAAATGACAGTTACTCGTTCGAAGTTTGAAGAGCTTGCCGACGAACTCATGGAACGATGCCGAAAGCCAGTGATGCAAGCTCTCGCTGATGCGAAGCTGAAGCCTTCAGATATCGATGAAGTCGTGCTCGTTGGAGGTTCGACTCGTGTGCCTAAGGTTCGTCAGATCGTCAAGGAAATCTTCGGCAAGGAGCCTCACCAAGGAGTGAATCCGGACGAAGTTGTTGCTGTTGGAGCAGCTATTCAAGGTGCAGTTCTTGCCGGTGATCGTCGTGACGTGCTCCTCTTGGACGTCACACCGTTGACGTTAGGCATCGAGACCGAAGGTGGAATCATGACGGCTCTCATCGAACGAAACACGACCATCCCTGTCGAAAAGAAGAACACCTTCTCAACGGCTGCCGATGGGCAAACTGCCGTAACGGTTAGCGTTTTCCAAGGTGAACGCAAGATGGCTCAGCAGAACCGAGTGCTTGGCCAATTCAACTTGGAAGGCATTCCGCCAGCACCTCGAGGAACACCTCAAATCGAAGTCAAATTCGATATCGACCAAAACGGTATCTTGAATGTGTCTGCTCGCGATATCGGAACCGGTAAGCAAGCTAGCGTGAAGATCGAACAGTCCAGTGGTCTCAGCAAAGACGAAATCGAAAAGATGCGTCGCGATGCCGAAGAGCACGCAGACGATGACCGAAAGGCATTCGAATTGGCTGAAGCGAAGAACAAGGGTGAAAACCTTGTTTACCAGCTTGAGAAGACAATCAAGGATCAAGGCGAGAAGCTTTCCGATAACGATAAAGCACCGATGGAGTCAGCTATCAAGAAGGTTCGCGATGCGATTGCTTCCGGAGATACTGAAGCCATCAAGTCCGCGACCAACGACCTTGAGCAAGCCTCGACTGCGTTCACGAAGACCCTTTACGAGAAAGCGGGCGCCGAGTCCGCCGGTGGAGCTAGCGGAGAAGCAGCCAAGTCAGGCGAAGACGATGCGATCGATGCCGAGTTCGAAGTCAAGGACAAGTAAGTTGCCAGTCGGAACCTACTCACGTAGCAGAAGTCGTAAGACTTCTGCTATTTGGTTTTTATCTTCGTCCAGGTTAAAAACAGGAAGTTTCCTCGAAGCAGATGTCGTCATAAAGCTGAATTCTTGCGAATCCAGCTACTGCGAATTTCACTATAGCCAGAGCGAGTTTCTTCTCTCGCGAACGACCAAAAAATGGCTGCGTCTATAAGGCGGCCGTTGATCGGCACTAAACCGATTCGTACAAAACGGCCCGGGATTGCAATTTTCGTTCCGTTTTTACGAAAAATAGCGAAACGTCTTGCACTTTCTAGCTCCGGGGTGATACAGTTTGGAGTAAGAGTTTATCCGGCGCGTGTGAAGTTCGATGCGTGCAACTCGCTTTTCTAGGAAAAATGCTGATGCGAATGTCGTTTGGGTTGGAAGCCCGACAATTACAGACCCAAAAGCTGGCTCCAAAAATGATCCAGTCGATGGAGATCTTGCAGTTGCCAATCATGGCGCTTCAGGAGCGGATCGACCAGGAAATGAGCGAAAACCCGATGCTCGAACTCGAAGAGCCAGAGCCGCCGGTCGACGCAAACGGTGAACTAGAGGTCGCAGAGAAGCAGTCCTCGAAAACCGAGGACGAACGCGAACTGGTCGTCAAAGATGATTCGTCCAACGCTGAGGGCTGGAAAACATGACCACCGATATGCCTGACTCGTTCGACGATTTCCGTCCGTCCTCAGGACGCATCTCGGATGACATGGATCGGCACGCTGACATGATGGCCAATGCCGCAGAACGCCCCGAGTCACTCAACGATTTTTTGCTCCATCAGCTAGCCGAGCAAGATATCGACACCGATGTTGAACAGATTGCCGAGCGGATCATCTCGTGCCTGGATGCTCGCAACGGCGGTTATTTTACAACACCTTTGGCGGACATTCTTCCGCCTGACCACACGGCTTCTGACTTGGTCAAGGCGGAAGAAGCTTTGCGTATCGTCCAGAACTTCGAGCCGACGGGAATTGCGGCTCGGAATCTTCGTGAGTGCTTGTTGATTCAGATCAAGCCGGAAACACCTTACGAAGAAGAGATGCGAACGATCATCACGCATCACCTTGATGACTTGGCTGAGAACCGACTCCCTGTCATTCAAAAGAAGACAGGTTACTCGCTCGAATTGATCCGCGATGTACGCGAAGAGATGCACCATCTCAATCCCAAGCCGGGCGCTGCATTTATGGAAGTCTTTGTTCCATCGGTACGACCAGACGTTTATGTCGAACCCGATGAGAACGGTCGATACATAGTTCGGCTGGAAGATGATTCGTTACCGCCGTTGCGAATTAGCGAGTACTACAGACGTCGCTTGGGAGACGCTTCCGCCTCGGCTGAGGAGAAGGATTTTATCCGCAAGAAAATTAATGGTGCGCAGTGGTTGATCGATGCGATTCAGCAACGTCGAAGCACGCTCTTGAAAGTCACTCAGCACATCGTGGACTACCAGAAGCGATTCTTGGACGAAGGCCCTGAAGCAATCGAACCGCTCAAGATGCAGCAAATCGCCGATCAAGTTGGTGTTCACGTTACAACGGTTAGTCGCGCAGTCGATGACAAGTGGTTGCAAACGCCGCGTGGAATTCTTCCGCTTCGAAGATTCTTTGTCGGTGGAACGCGCAGCGAAGACGGCGAAGATGTTGCTTGGGATTCGATTCGAATCAAGCTGCAAGAAATTATTGACAAGGAAGATAAGCAGGACCCGTTGAGCGATGACGCGCTAGTAGACTCGCTTAAAATGCACGGGCTCACTGTTGCGCGTCGAACTATTACCAAGTATCGCAAGAAGATGAACATTCCATCATCTCGTCAACGCCGCGATTGGAAGTAGGTCTCAAGATTCGATGAAGTCTTTGGAATTGTCGATGCAGAACCAGCTAACACAGAACGACTCCGCAAAGCAATCCCGCGAGAATGCTCCTGAAGTACACTGCGGCGATTTAGTTGTGGAGTTCTCGCAACAGAAACCGAGCACGCTTCCATGGGGTGGCTCCTCAAAGAACAGCATGCGACGCATCTTAGACAACTTGCAGATGAACGTTGCAGGCGGCGAAATTGTCGGGCTTATTGGAGCCAGCGGTTGCGGAAAGAGCACGCTGCTGCGGACTGTTGCTGGGCTTCAGCAACCAATCACCGGGTCAGTTACGATCGCTGGCAAGCCGATCAACGACTGTCGAGACCAACTCTCATTCGTATTTCAGGAAGCAGCACTTCTCCCCTGGCGCAGTGTGATCGAGAATGTCCAACTCCCTTGGGAGCTCCAAGGAGTCGGCAGACGCCAAGAGGCGAAGACGCGCGCAGCAGAGCTTTTGCGAACTGTTGGACTTCAAGATGCCGACCATCACAAGTTGCCGGCTCAACTCTCCGGCGGCATGAAGATGAGAGCCTCATTGGCGAGGTCGCTTATTTTGGACCCTTCGGTGCTTTTACTGGACGAACCTTTTGCCGCTTTGGATGACATGTTGCGTTGGCGTTTAAACGCGCTTGTGCTGGACCTTTGGAAGGCTCGCCAACGCACAATTCTTTTTGTGACGCACAACATCGCCGAAGCCGTTTTCCTATCGAATCGGATTGCGATCATTCACGCCGGGAAAATTGCCGAATGGATCGACGTCCAGATAGCGGGAACTCGTGACGAATCGCTCCGAAGCTCCGTCGAATTTGCGGCCATGTATGGAAGAGTTTCCGCAAGGCTTAGCGCTATTTCGCACTAGGGTTTTGTCCAGATTGGATTCGGTTTAGCTGAATTCGTAAGAATTCAGCCGTCGGTAGCATTCAGAGAAAACGCGTCAGTCTTCAGATGTCTTACGACAGCCGCTACGACGCAGCCCCTGCTTTTCGGCCTGAGGTTTTATTGGCTGCCGTTTTGCATAGCATAAGCAGGTGAACTCTAGTGGACATTTCGGCGTAGACCGATCTTACCAAAAACATTTCGGTTTGGTCGGCTCCCTTCCTCCGTTTGGTACATCATGAAACCACCCCAGAGCCAACGCAGATTTGCGGTCCTCTGGGTCTTCGTTTTCGTGGTCTTTCAAGCTTTGGGGCGTCCGGTCCACGTTTTGACTGGTTGCTCGCAGGTTTGCGGAACTGGTTCCAACTGCTGCGTTTTGGATGCGTCCCACTTAGAAACGCGGGCGTGGAGCGACAAATCGGTTGCTGCTCAAAAGAAGGCGTGTAGCCATTGCCATGCACACAAGCATTCCGGGCAAAATGACCGTGACGAATTAGATTCGAAGGCCAATCGTCAATCTGAAGGTGAGAAATCTAGCGACGATCTACAGTGGTCAGCCGAGCATTGTCATGAATGTACTGTCTGCCAATGGTTTTCTACTCCTTCGCTATCCGCACCGGAGTTTACTCTCCGAGACGCCGGTAACGTTGACTTCCCGATAGATTTGGATCGCCCGACCCAAATGGCAGCGAGCGTATCGACCGACCAATCTCCTCGTGGCCCACCTCAGTAAGCATGTTTCGTTTTTCGTAAAGCGACCAAAAAATGGTCGCCAAGGTATCCGTAGAACTACCTGTTCGGGAATACCTGGTGAATCTCTGTGCTGCGACGCGGATCTATAAAGCCGCTGCGTTAGGCCTGAGCCCACGAGGCTTGATGATTTGGCAGAGGATGGCGCAAGCGAACGCGTTTCTGAACCTCTTCGCGGCTTTACAACTCCCGACGACGTCCAAGCGGTTTCTGGGCCTGTGTTGGAACTTCGACTAACTGGTGGCTTCGACGACCCGAAAGCCACAATCGAACAGATCTTTGACTCGGTCGCCGTCCCAAATTAATTGATTTTTAAGGAAAATTTCTTGAAAATTGCACAACACGCCGACTGCCCGGTTGTTACACTCTGAAAATATTAGTTAGCGGGCAGTTACTTGGCGGTATTAATTTTGGGGCAAGAGTATAGAAACCTCTCCCTCTAGATTTCACGATGTCGTTTTTTGCCCTCTTTTGTTTGGCCTGTTTCGCTATTGGTGTCTCGTATATTTCATGGGCTGGTTACTGCCTCTGGAGATCCGAACCTAAATTGGAAGGCCGTGTGCGGTGTATCATCAAACACGAGGACGACGGAGGAACATGGTATGCTCCGGTGATCGAGTTTGAGTGGCGAGGGGAAAAAATAGTTCTTGAAAATCTTCCCAAACGTCGCGTCCGCCCAGACTTTGAAGTGGGTACAACACTTCCTCTCTATTTCTCTTCTTACGCACCAAGGCTTGCAAGACTAGAGCCCGTCTCGATGCCGCTGGTGGCAGTCTCAGCGTTTGTGTCGGTGCTGTGCTTGATCATGTCGATCTCGTCACTCTAGACAATCGATGCATGCAGTTGACGTAAACTGTTGATTTGACGATCACAAAAAGCACATCTGTAACGGAGTCATCCAGTTCCCTCATTCTGCCCAAATCAAGGGCGTGTGACGACTTGTGGCACATATCGTAAGACATTTGAAGACTTCAGTCTATGTTTCCACCGAGGTCTGAATTCCTACGAATTCAGCTACCAGATGATTCTGGATAAAGCGCTAATTGGCCATACTTTCATAGCCTTTGGGCAGAAGGTATTTAGGCCATCGGAATCCAAGCCCTTCACCGGTTAACAATTCCGTAGGCACTACGCCGCCCATGATACGAAACATAGGTCTATACAGCTCTTCCCAAGCTTCGTTTCCAACTGGGCAATACTGGCGACCATTCCCTTCGACCGCAGTAATCGTAGGGATGTGAGCGGCAAGCGACGCAGATTGCATGAACGATCCTCCGATGCAGGTAAGATCCTGCACGCAAAGGAACATCCCATAATGCTTCGCTGCTGCAGCCATCAGAAGGCTTTCGCTGATACCTTTACAAGCCTTGAGTGCCACTCCGGTGTAGCCCAACTGCCGAGCGATAAGAAGTGTTTCTTGATCCGTAAGCGACTCGTCAATCACGACTGGCTTCAATCGTCCGACGCGGTGCATCGTGATATCTTTACGATTCTTTAAATCACGAGCGGTAGGCTGCTCTATGTACTGAAGTCGCTCGAAGGCGGTTCGTGAGAGCCGATCGATACGTTCGATAAAGTCAATCACATAATCTTCGCTTGGGCACGATTCGTTGAAGTCCAGGGAATATGACCAAGGTCGTGATTGACCGCTTGCGGTTGCAAGCCGATCAACTTCAATGGTACGTCCAACGTCCCAGTCCAGATTTGTACCGCATAACTTAAGTTTTAGATGCGTAAGTTGTTCGGCTTGGATCCACTCTTCCAAGGTCTCCGGCAATCCGTCACCAATTCGTCGCCCGAGATCAGCCTCGGAAAGTGCGTCCAGGGCACCGACCAAATGGTATAGCGCAAGTGTTTCCGCCGGCTTGGTCGATACGAAATCTGATAAGTGCATTCCGGCGAATTCGATACCAAGCCAAGTATCCAAGTGCTGCGGAAGAAGCTCACGGTCCAAGCACTGAAAGCAGCTCCTTCCATGCAGCCGACCAAAAGCATCATGGACAGCCGCGTCCACACTGGAACAAGCGAGCATTACCGCTAGGTCGGGAATCGGTTCGCTAAGTTTCATTTGCGATGCTAATTCAATGGCCATGCTTTTGGCCTCTTCTTTCAGGCGCATGCCGAATTCAATCGGATGCGAACCAAAGTCGAGCGTACCAGCGCGTTCGGTTATTCGATCGCACAAGCCTGCTACGATAAGCTTTACTTGCTCTGGAAGTATCATCTTGCTTGGCCATGCCCATGCTGTACCGAGTGTCATTTGACCAATACCGCAAGCTTTTTTCTTCTTTGATTTGTCCTCTAGAATCACACAGGTTTGCTGAAGCGCAACGTCCTTAACGACCCGACCACCAAATTTCATCGGTGTGCGATATTCGAAGGAGGTTCTAGACGGAACAATTTCTGCGATCCGAAGTGAAGAAGTTTTAATCGCCATAGTAAAATCTGAGCCCAACGTGAAGACGGAGAATCGAAGCGACGCAGTTTGGCATTTCGACCGCTCAAAAGCAACCGGCTAGTAAGCGTTTGCTCTTTGATAATCCAGGATTTACCACTTTAAGAGACCGGAAAGGCCATTAAATGCCTCGTAAGGCCAATTATTCGGGTTCTTTTTTAGACGACTTTTAGACGACTTTCTGTCGCACCGCCCACACAGCAGCCTGAGTTCGATCCGAGACCGACAGTTTTCTCAGGACATGCTGGACATGCTCCTTAACAGTTTCGTATCCAATTCCCAGCGACAGGGCGATTTCTTTATTCGTCAATCCATTCGCGAGGTGCTTCAGGACATCTAATTCCCGCTGAGTCAACGATACATCGTCGAAAACAAAAGCGTTCTTCGCCCTCGTACCGACGTTCGCGATTCGCTTTCGCTCCATATGATCGATCGAGGATTCTCCGATCATCGCTTTTTCGATGGCAGCCGTGAGCACAGCCAATCGCTGATCTTTATAGACAATCGCCTTGGCCCCCAGAGCGATAGCCCGAGCCGCATAGGTTGGGTTTTCGTGACCGCTGTAGACGACCACCCTCGCATCAGATTTCATCGTGAAGATCCTCTGGAGCAAATCAATTCCATCGATGCCTGGAAGTCGAATGTCTAGAATGATTACGTCGACTTTCAGCAACATGGAATCGTCAAATGCCTGCTCGGCGGACTCGGCTTCACCCGTGACGATGTAGCCACTCCGCTCAAGTAGCGTACGTAAGCCGATTCGAACGATTGGATGGTCGTCAACCAGATAGACCGACTGGGGCATCTAAACTATCTCCATATCCACATTGGCGTTCCTTGATCAATAAACCAGGGAAACCAATCCTCGCCCCCTTAAGAACAACTTAAAGAGGGTATCCGAACCGAGGCTGCGCCGCTATCACCCCTACGACGCTAGCCGCAACATTCGAATTTGGGAGATTTTTTACCGCTGAGAAACCCCGATTCCGGCGTTTTCTGGCGTCAACGAAGCGGATTTTGGTTCCGTCGAGGCTTCTTCAATTTTGCTAAGCCCGATTTCTACCACGTCTGAGCCCTCTGAAAAATTCGAGTCAATCGAATGAGCCATCCAAGACGCATCTTGAAGCAGAACTAGCAGTTCATAAGCGGTCGAGTCTTGGACGTCGGCGTCGCCCAGCGTCGCGTTTGCCGACTCGTCATAAGCAACCTTTACCCCTGATTCGCCAGCTTCAGTTGCCATTTCAACCATTTTTGGTGAAGCGAGCGTGGGCGGACGCTTGATAACGAGGGAACAATCTGCTGCGAATGGGTCTGTGAGGACGCTAGCCCCAAAGACCTGTCGCAAATCATGGCGAACAACCGATGGATCTAATGACTCAGAGGTCTCGTCACTTGCCTTCTCACGTCCCGTAGCGAAAGAGTTCCAGCTAATCGCCAACTTGATGCCGTTCATCAACCAATGCTGACGAGCAAGTACTTCGCCGTATCCGGTCGCGGTCATCGCCATTTGATTCATAAATGGGGTTGATTGCTGAACGCGTTCGAACAGCAAGTTTTGAATATCGAATTCATAGGAATCAATAAACATTTTGGCTTGATCAAATGCGCTGATACAAGTTGCGGATACTGCGGATCGGGCGCAGGCTATCGAATCTGTAATCGAGCTCATCGGAACGATGCTGGAAATGGAAAGCTCTTTGTCCGGAGCCGGCGATGTCACAATTGACTCCGAGTCAACATACGCTTCGGGCACGCTCGGCACTTCAGGCACGCTTTGCATCTCGGCAATGCTACTCACTTCAGCCGCTACTTGAACTTCGCTGATTTCCGATGTGTTGCGCGCTTGCGGTACTTCGAAGAAATCGTAGGGGCGGTACTCCTCGTCGTATAACTTTGTGATTTGCAACTCGCCTGAGAAGTGGTACGAGCTAAGTAAGTTATCGCGAGTAAATCGGTACCCCCAAGGTCGCACTTGGATTGCAGATTCGATCGCGGAGATTTCGACGGCGAAGGATGCTTTTGCTGGTAATTGTTCTTCAGTGCCTGAGTTCATGTCGGGAAGCTCAGTTGCAGGCTGGGGTGATGAAAAGGGCATTTTTCCCGAACCGTAGGTGCTAGCCTCGAGTGCTGTCCGGCAAATTGTGGCGACGTCGAAACCGGTGGCAAACGCCATCGGCAAAGGTTTCATCAGCTCACTTGCAAGCTCATTGGTGCTTTCAGCAAACTCTTCAACATCTTGATCTGCGGGTGGTAAAACTGGTATCGCGGTATGAGCAACAAAAACTTGGCTCTCATTCGTGTTCGTCGGAGTATCGCTGCCCGAGTCGAGAGCTCGCCGTTCGCACAACCGCATTTCGAAATCTTGATTAATAATCGCAATAGTATCGCTGTCGAACAGGTTGCAATCCATCAATCGAACGGACTCATATAAAGCAACGGTTGCAAGCGTACCAAATTTTTTGATATCGAAAGTGCCCTCTGATGCTTCATCACTTAGAATCGCATCGAAGCGGCTTTGCATGGATGATTTGCAGCTTGCGGCGTCGTCCGCATCGCCATGTCCACTGGCGGCTTTTCCTGTGGAGTGAATGAAGATAATCAACCCTGCCAAAATCGAACGCTTCAGCCACGCCAAACTAATTGAGTCTCTTCGCATTATTGCATGCCTCATCTAAGTAACCTCTCAGCAATGTCTCTCGGGGAGCGAGAGAAAACGAAATTGTGAACTGCTGTGAATCGAGAAACGATTGGGTGGGATATCTCCGGGAACGGATTGCCAAGTCGGTTCTGCGCACATTATCTCATTCATTAATGAATGGGCATCCGATCCCTGAGACGTTGTTTGATATCGATCAGCATGACTCTGTATCAACGATAAAAGTCAGCCTAAAGGAAAGATTCGCTTCTAAACGCTACAGATTGCCCGACTCGCATGGTTTGTGTCAGTGATGCAGTTCGTGCAGTTCTGGGTTAGACTTCTACGGTTGAATTGCGACAATTTTTCTTGACAGCCCCGATAGCAACGCAACTAACTTCATGGAAATTTCTCAAACACCAGTCACCATCCTTTTGTTCGCTTTGGCGAAAGAGAAGGCGGGGCAAAGTTCTGTATCCGTCTCGGTTTCACTACCGACGTCCGTGCGCGAGCTCAAAAAAAAACTGGCAAGCGAGCACCCGACTCTCGCGCCCCTGATTGCGATATCAAGGTTCGCTATGGATCGTTCCTTTGCAAACGACAATCAAACGATTCATGGCAAAGAAGAAATTGCCATGATCCCGCCAGTAAGCGGTGGATAAGTGAGAATCAAGAAACCCGTAGGATGGGACCGCCGTCCCGTCCAAGTGTTTATTTGGATGCCTGTTCAGGACAGTGGTCCCAAAATTCCGCTTTAGATTCTGCACGCTACGCTGGCAGATGCGCATGTTACTTCGCGATAATCCACAGCGACTCGTCAGTTCGAATCAGCATGCGATCGGAGATCGCAGCAATGGTCGAGCGCACAGACTGCTCTAGGTCAACGCTTCCAATCAAATCATAGGTTGGTGATGCTTTCACGATCGAAAGAATACCATCAGCCGAAACGTTAATCAGCTTGCCACCGAGGATGACTGGTGATCCGGAAAAATTCCCACCAACGCGCTGGCTCCACTCATTCTTTCCTGTAGCAAGATCGAAGCAGGATACAACTCCATTATCAGCCCAGGTGTAAAGAAAATCGCCATCAACAATCGGTGTTGGCACATAGGAAGCGGCCCGTTGGATTTGGTATTGAAGCGTCGGAGTTTCAGCGGCAAGCGACTTGAATTCAGCCGATTTCCAACCGACTGCGGACAGCACATTGCCGCCTCCGCCAGAGCCTTCCGTTGCAATGAGACGACTTCCCGCCAAAATCGGAGATGAACAAATTCGTTTTTGAAACATTGGAACGCTCCACAATTGCTTTCCGTCAGCAATGTCGATTGCAAAGAAACCTTCCCCGGTGCTGGCACAAAACAAGATAGACTTGGAATCATCGGATGCGATACATGGGACACCGTAGCAAACGCGGGTGGTCTTGAGCGGGCGCTCCCAAACCTGACGACCGGTTTGCTTATCGTAGGCGATCATTCGGTCTTCGCCCGGTTCGACTCCGGCTGGCAATTCCTCGGCGTCTTGGCTTGCGAACAGGAGGATACGATCACCAATAACTACCGGCGAGGTGCCAAATCCGTGTTGCGTTACCAGTCGTCCCCAATCGACGCTCCAACGTTCTTGACCATCGTGAGTGAAGGCTTTGAGCATCGAGTGCGTCGGCGCACCCCAAGCAACGTAAACTCCCTTCTCATCCACGCAGGGCGTACTGGAAGCATACGAGCTCATCTTGTGAAGCGGATGTTGTTCCGAGGGATATGATTTAGACCATCGGATTTTTCCACGCTGAATATCGATCGCAACTAGGGTCCGCTCGGCTGTGTCCGGGTTAGCGCAAAGAACATATGCCGAATCACCCCAAATGACGGGCGAACCATTTCCATTGCCAGGCAAAGGGACTTTGGCAACGATCTGATTTGGATTCCACGGAAGAGCGACTTGGAAATCTGCCAATCTTCCCTCGCCGTTGGGGCCGCGAAATCTCGGCCAGGACTCTTCCGCATTTCCGACTGCGTTCGACAATAGCATGAAACTAAGTACGAAAACGGAGCGAATCAGAGCGTGCCTTTTCAAGGATCGGTGAAGCATTGCAGAACGAGTCGTATTCATCTTGAGTTTGTTCAGACGCTCGAGAGCATCCGCCTTTAGTTAAACAGGAAATGGCAAATGTCGCCGTCTTGCATAATATAACTTTTTCCTTCGACTCGCATCTTACCAGCAGCACGAATCTCCTTTTCGCTTCGATAAGTTTCCAAATCCTCAAGGCAGTAAACCTCGACGCGAATAAATCCTTTCTCGAAGTCGGTGTGGATCACGCCGGCACCTTGCGGAGCGGTTGCACCGACCGGAATGGTCCAGGCTCGGACTTCCTTTTCACCAGCCGTGAAGTAGCTTTGAAGCCCGAGCGTCTTGTAGGCCTCGCGTGCAACAACTTGTAAGGCAGGTTCGGCAAGTCCTACTCCAGCGAGCATCTCCTCGCGGTCCGGCGACTCCATCTCAGCGATTTCCGCTTCAAGCTTTGCACACACTGGTACGACGTTCGCGTTTCGCTTTGCCGCGTATTCTCGAACAGCCGTGACCATCGGCGTTTTTCCCTGCAGATCGTTTTCGTCCACGTTAGCGATATACAGAATTGGCTTGGCTGACATGAGCCCGTAGCTGCTGATTGCTTTCTGCTCGAAATCATCTAGGTTGGTAATCGATCGAAGGGGTAGTTCCTTCTCGAAATGAGCCATGCATTTTTGGATCGCTGATACTCTTAGTTTGGCTTCTTTGTCGCCCGTCTTGGCTGATCGCTCGGCTTTGGGGAGAGCATTTTCCAGCGTTTGGATATCCGATAGCATCAGCTCGATTTCGATTGTCTCCATGTCTGCAACTGGATCGACCTTGCCTGCCACGTGAGTTACATCAGGATCTTCGAAGCATCGTACGACTTGAAGAATCGCGTCAACCTCTCGAATGTGACTGAGGAATTTATTTCCGAGCCCTTGCCCTTCACTAGCTCCAGCGACAATCCCGGCGATGTCGACCAATTTAAACATCGCTGGAATCAATTTTTGCGGGGGAATGATAGCAGAGATCCGCCCGAGTCGTTCGTCAGGAATACTAACAATTCCTTCGTTCGGTTCGATCGTGCAGAACGGGTAGTTAGCCGCTTGAGCCCCCTGAGTTCCAGTCAACGCATTAAACAACGTACTTTTGCCTACGTTTGGTAAACCAACAATTCCCGCTTCCATAGTCCTATTCAATTCCTACTGGTCAATTCCTATTGGGGCAAATGCGATAGCCGTGAAAACCATGGCCTTAAAAAGGCCGAACCCGATAAATCCAAAAATCAATTTTAGAGAAGTATCGGTTGGTTCGTGGAATTCAACAAGTGTACTGTGAAGCGAGCTTAAAGCGAAGGTTTCGGCTCGATCGGTCATCAGCGGCAATAACCAACGAAAAGCCTACGATTTTCCAATCGTATGGACTTCAAAACCGTCTTTTCGCCAGTCCTCTCGATTGAGAACACTTCGACCGTCAAAGACAAACGCCGGTCGCAGCATCGACTCCAAAAGCCGAGCCCGATCCAAGGTTTTGAATTCGTCCCATTCGGTAAGGATCGCAATTCCATGCGACTGACTGGCCGCTTCATAAGCACTTGGCAGGACTGTCACGTTGGATGCGACAAGCTGTTTGTGCTTTTCCAAAATGCTCCCCATCGGGTCGGCGAAGGAAGCGAGCAATTCGGAACGAATTTGATCTTCAGGGACTCGCGGGTCATAGATCCGAAGTTTAGCTCGTTCGTCCAAAAGGCTTCGGCAGACATGGATCGCAGCCGACTCACGTGTGTCGTTTGTATCTTTCTTGAATGCAAATCCAAGTACTGCAATCTTCTTGTCTGAAACAGTGTTGAACATTGTGCGAACAATACGTTCAGAGAACCTTCGCTTTTGATAGTCGTTCATGACTACGACTTGTTCCCAGTAATGAGCGACTTCTTTTAAGCCGAAGTGCTCGCAGAGATAAACAAGATTGAGAATGTCCTTTTGAAAGCAGGAACCTCCAAAGCCAACCGAAGACTTGAGGAACTTCGGTCCAATTCGCGAGTCGGTCCCGATCGCGCGGGCAACTTCATCTACATCCGCTCCCGTCGCCTCGCAAAGAGCGGAGATAGCGTTGATCGATGATACGCGTTGAGCCAAAAAAGCATTCGCAGTGAGCTTAGAGAGTTCGCTGCTCCACAGATTCGTCGTAAGAATTCGATCTCGCGAAATCCATCGCGAGTAAACAGATGCAAGCGTCTCAACAGCCGCATCGGACTCCCCTCCGATCAAGATTCGATCCGGATTGAGTAGATCGGCAACCGCAGTCCCTTCGGCAAGAAACTCGGGGTTACTCAAAACGTCAAACGTTGCTTCTTTAGTTGAATTCTGAAGGATTCGCTTCACCGCTTCAGCAGTCCGCACGGGGAGCGTTGACTTTTCAACGATGATTTTGTGCCCCTTCGATACGGCTGCAATTTGACGAGCGCACTTTTCAACAAACTCGAGGTTGGCTGCCCTTCCGGCCCCGACACCAAATGACTTGGTCGGCGTGTTCACAGCGATAAACACGATATCGGATTCAGCGATCGCCTCGTCTACTTCGGTAGAAAAACGAAGATTGCGTCCACGTGCCTCGCGGACGACTTCGTCCAAGCCAGGCTCGTATACAGGGAGATCTTGGGAATTCCAGCGATTGATACGCTCTTGATTTAGGTCTACTACGTGAACATGAATGTCAGGACATTGCTTGGCAATCATTGCCATTGTCGGCCCGCCGACATACCCTGCCCCAATACAGCAGATCTTCAAATCCTTTTTTGTAATGTTTACCGTCGACGCAAGGACCACGTTTGACTCCGATGTGAAAGCGGTGTTGTTTCCCGACAATTCATGCTAATCGCTAGGCAGCATGATTTGAACCTTCAACAAGGTTCTTGTAGGCTGTTCAGATACATACTAACAAGAGGAAGTTGGATCACATCGATTACGACGATAGCGACGAGTTCTCAGATTTCATACTTGCTACCTTTGGTAACATTAATGCGCCATCGACCGAATCATCCAGGGTCGTACTAACCGTAGCTTCATTAGCAAGAGTCGCTTTTGAATCGTTATGAATTTCGGGCTCGCTCGCAAGCTCTCGCAAGACAGACTGAAGCCCCTCCATCATCTCCGCGAGTTCATTAAGAACCGATACAGCGTTGACATTTTCCATCCGACCAACAAGTATCATTTTCCCTAGAGGGCGGTTATTTGCAAACACCGGAAGTTGCGACTTCCAAAGATTGGCTTCATCAGGAGTTCGTGTCCGACTCCAACTTGCATGGAATCCTTCATGTAGCCAAGGAACATTTAAGTCGAGTGAGACCTTTGCCAAATCGTGCTTTTCGGCGAACTCCATCAGCGAATTCCAAACAGTCTCCCAACCACGATTCCCCTGAAAACGAATCGCGTGATAATTTCCAACTGCATGATCAGATTTGCTCTTGGGCACCAAAGAGCCACAGAAATGATAAGTGCGGCGGCCCAAGAGTTGGAGTTCCGCATGCCCAAACGCTCGACTTGCGACCAAAGCTCCGAGCACACACATCACTGAGATTATTGCGATCGCAGGATTGCCCATCGATGTTGAAAAGATTGCACCGATGGCAGTGATTCCGCAACCTATGGTGATCGCAATTACCAGTCCCTGATTCGATAATCCCCACCGCAACATGCTATGGTGAATGTGCCCACGATCAGTGCTAAAAATGCTACGCCCAGTCAGCTTGCGTCGAAGGATCGCGATCCCAGAATCAAAGAAAGGAATAGCAAAGATCGCTACGGGCGCGAGCAGTGAAACGGAAGTCGGACCTTTTAACGATGCTCGGATTGCCAACGCTCCAAGAATCAATCCCACTAACATCGACCCGGAGTCACCAAGGAACACTTTCGCAGGCGGAAAGTTATAAACCAAAAAACCAAGAAGTGCTCCAGCCAGACCTGCGGCTATTGTAGCCTCTAGGGTTTGTCCTATCAGAGTTGCGATCACAGCTATCCCTGCACTCGCGATCCAACCTACACTCGAACACAGCCCGTCAGCCCCATCGATAAGGTTAAGCGAATTAATGGTCATCAAAAGCCAGAGTATGGAAACCGGTACCATTAGAATGGCCATATCGATATGCAGTCCGAATAACTCGACGTTCGAAATCCGATATCCGCAAAAAACCATCCAAAAGCAGACTGCGATCTGGCCAAAAAGTTTTTGGCGACCCCTCAAGGCAAATTTATCGTCAATAGCACCTAACACGACGATTGCAATTGCTCCACCAAACAATCCTAAGATTGGCCATGGATTAAACCAAAATACATTGCGAATCGGCTCATCGAAAAAGGGAATCAAGCAAGCTGCAACAAGACTTGAAACTAGAATCGTAGGTCCACCGCAAAGAGCAATGGGTTCTCGATGAAGCTTTCGGTGAGAATCGGGATGGTCGACCATACCGATTGCAATCGATACTCTACGGAAAATCGGCGTAAGCAGTAGACTAAGTGCAAACGACCCGCTCAAAGCAATCAATTGGTAGATCATGGAGTGACTTATGATGCGTGGAGTGCATAAAATCGATTTTATTGGCTGCAACGTTGCAATCAGATCATTTTCGCCTGCCGTTGCACGATCTTAGTTTGATCCAAGTCCTACCGGTGGTAAATACCTCAGACGCAACAAAGTCGCATAAAGAAAAGCCAATCGCTTGAAAATCCGGCATAATGGTCACGCTTTACGAGGCTTTCCAGCTCTCATGAAGCATTCGCCAAATTATCGAGAAGAATTGGTAAAGAAAACCCGAATCAACTAAGTCACCCTAAATGACGCAATAGAAACGATTTACAGCTTACAATGAAAAGCTCGTGGATTTCATCGGCTCTCGCGCCACTGACTTTATTCGCAACCCTCGTGCTTGGATGGGAGGCTGCGGTGCAGATATATGGGATCAATCCGATTATTCTCCCGAGCCCGCTACAAGTCGGGAAGTCGCTCTGGGATGAACGCGAAATTCTGGCCACCGGATTTCGTACCACCGGCTTGGCGGCGGTGGCGGGGTTGAGTGCGAGCGTGCTCCTAGGCGGGGTTATCGCCATATCATTCAGCCTATCGAGCGTCCTTCGTTCGGCTGTCTATCCGTATTTGATATTCCTTCAAACTGTCCCGATCGTCGCTATTGCGCCATTATTGATCCTCTGGTCGGGATACAACTTTCGAACGGTTGTTCTGGTAACGATCATTATCAGTATTTTTCCGATCGTTTCGAACACGACTTCTGGACTGCTTTCGATTAACCCAAACCTCCGGGATCTCTTTCGCCTCAACGGCGCTAGCTCATTTCAAACACTCATAAAGCTGCGAATCCCGGCGGCCATCAGTCACCTTGTTCTCGGGATGCGTATCAGTTGCGGCCTTGCGGTAATCGGCGCGATCATCGGAGAATTTTTCGTCGGCAACAGCGGGCAGTATGACGGACTAGGGACGATCATGACGCGATGGCAAGGACGTAACTACACGTCCGGTCTAATCGCAGCGATACTTGTGAGCACGCTTTTGGGAATCGTATTTTTCGTCGCCGTTAATCAGATTAATCAACAATGCTTACGACGTTGGACAAGTGCGTCGAATCTCGATACCGATAAATAGCGCAACAGTCATATAGCAACTTGCTGCGGCCAAAAAATTCGAGAGATCGAAACAGGCCGCTCTCGAATGGGTAGCCGACGAATCAATATCGGATCTGTTTTACCGTCGAATGATTGGCTTTGACGAATCGTTTCTGCTTGTTGCAAGGTATCGAGTTGATTCTTCCTCGATCAATTGTGTCTCACCATCTTCGCATTGAAGCTCAGCTCGGAAACGGTGAACGCCTGCTTCTGCCGCTTGAGCAACTACTCGAAGCGTGATCTGCTGACCGGGACCAATGGTTTCGATTGAATCAAAAATCACTTGCCCTGGTACTAGCTTACCCATCACCCCTTCAGCGCGAATAGGCTCTATTCCGTTTGAGAATTGCGCAACCACCTTTACAGCGTGAGCTGGACGAGTACCTCGATTAAGAATCACCATATCGTATTGAACATCTTGCCCAACGGGAGCTGGTGCAATCGGGTCGATCACGGTTAGTTTTAGATCGACAATTGGATCAAGCACAGCGATTCCTTCAGCGAGAGTCGCACCGTTTCCGGCGGACTTCGCTTCGAATCGAAGTTTCGCATCGGAGGCCTCGTTCGCTTGAAGCGAGAATACGAAATCCATTGATTCGAGAGCCTTGATTGTTGCGACAGTCCATCGGATCTCCTTGCCAAAAACAGTAGCTCCTTCGGGAAGTCGGTCAACCGAAAGTCCATCTGGAATGATCGCCGAGCACATCACATTTTCACCAACCATCGTCGAACGATTATGTAAAGTCACTTGATACTCTGCGACACTGCCAAGATATTGTTTCGATGGAGCTTTCCATTCCGACTCGAGTTTAATTTGGTTGACAGAAACATCGATCTTTGACTTTGCTTCAAGCGATTGCGTCTTGGATGCTGCTTGGCCCGAGATGGCGATGCTGCCCATCTGCTGAAACGTAAGCTCGACTTCGACGATTCGTTCACCACCGGGTTGTATGTCTCCGATCGACGACTCGTTACTGCCAAACGCTTCAGCAACAAGTTTTACTTGAACGTTTTTTACGGTGGCGTTTCCTGGGTTCCGGACTTTCAAACGGTATAGCTCCGGCTTGCCCCACAAGACTTCGGAAGGGCCTTCCAGTGCAAGCGTCAGTTGCGGCTCTTCGACGCTGATTTGAACCTGTCCCGATTGCGGAAGCACCGTCCACTCGACGTCCATCGCAAAGTGCTCGGGCTTGGAAGCTTCAAGATTCAATCGAAAAATCCGCGATTGCGATGGGCCAAGATCGGTCACGTGCCAAAGCACCGTTTCCATTCCTTTATCATCTTTCTCTGTTTCGAATTCTCCAACGGTCGACACAAACCCCGAAGGAGTCACACCAGCCGGTACGGTCATGCTGACGATAACGCCGCTTAACTGTTCTGCGCCCTCGTTTTTAATGACTACTTCGTACGGAACTGCTTTCGCAACTTGTAATGCAGTCGGTCCAACAACCATCAAACGTACCTTGGGAATGGTCATGTCGACACGTGGAATTCCAATCGCATTGGAGAGGCTATCTGGTGAAGAAGCGGCTGTGGTTCCGCGCGTGGCTTGGCTATTTTGCTTAGCGTTCGCTCGGTTTGCTGCGATCGATTGATTTGCGTTAGAGTTGTTTAATGCACCTGATGCGGGGCCGGCAGCAACCAATTCTTTCGCTGGCGTCTGAGGACCTGAATACTGCTGGGACGTTAAGGGATAACCGCTACTGGGAACATCGTAGCCGCTGCCGTTGGGTGCTGCGGGCTTGAATGGTGTCGCCTGAGGAGCAGCAGGACTATTCGCTGCGGTCGTCGATCGCGGTAGCGAATTTGCTGCCGAGTTAGATTCGCGGCGATTAGTGCTTGGGACCGATTTTTTTGCTACAGGTCGCATCCCGTCATCGGAAGCCGATTCGGCTACTAGATCCAAACCTGCATCGGTGTTGGTAGAAAAATCGCGACTATTTACTTGAGGCTTCGGTTGAGCGACGCCTGAATCTTCCCGCGGATCGACCGCTACGGTACCGCTGGCCGATTTTCTCGTAGTCGCCGATGGATCTTTGATTCGGCTGTTGAGTGGGTCGACGGAAAAACTTCCCGCAGACGTTTGATTCTGACGATCCGTCGCCATATTCGACTCGGCAAAATCGCGGTTTGTCGTGTTAGTCGATGAACTACCAGATTGGGACGAGCTGACCACTTCGGGTAGTGCCCGTGGCGTCAAACTTTGGCCTCCACTAGCTTGAAATCCAGTAGACATTTGAGGTGAAGTTTTAGGAAGCGATGCTACTTGTGTAGGGTCTGGCTTGAATCGATTTACAGTATTCGATGCGGGGGCATTGGACTTGGAGGCCGTACCGGAATCTCGAGATGTTCTGAATCCAGTACCTACGAGACTCGGTGGGTCCAATGGAGGCTGATTCGTAGCTCTACCAGCAGTTGAGGTTGCACCGGGTTGGGTAACGTTTGGAGGCATGGGCTTTGTAAACGGTTCTAGGTAAGGCCTTTGCGCAACGCGATTGGTTGCTTTGGGTGGCTCTTTGGAAGCAGCGCTACTGGCTTTGGAAGGCTCCTCGGCTGGGGCTTCCAATTCAGAATCAGACTCCGTTGTGGCGCGAATTTGCTTTGCGAAACCATTTCGGATTGCTCCAGGTTTAAACTGCCCTGCATCTCGGCGGACCGAAAGTTCACTCGACTTCTTCGTGGTCTCTTCAGCCGGTGGTTCCTTTGATCCAAAAATTCCACGGACTCGATTTCCGATTCCAGAAGCAAGTCCACTCAAGGATCGCGATGGCGTAGATGAGTCATCCCCTTCAATTGAATCTCCATTGCTGGATTCCGTGACCGCCGAGTCGCTCTCAGCGGCTTCTCCTTGAGCGAAGGAAGTCGAATTGAATTGAAACGAAAGGCTGAGAACGATTAGTAACACCGCGAAGTGCCCTACAGTTCCCCAACTGGCTAGATAGCGCTTAGAAGGGAATGTCGTTGCCATATCGCAAACTCCGTAAATTACCCAAGGATCCAATTTTCCTGATCATTACAGTGATCATTACATCGACGCATGCAGTTAGGGATCAAATGGTAGTTTAGGAGGAGTTTCCGAATATTGCCGACTTTATCGTTAATTCGGAATATCACATCGACTCGTTAGAGCGGCAGTCGATTTCGGAAGTCGGCTTCTTCCAAGTTCCATTGCTGGATCAACTCGAGCGGCCATTGGATCCGACCAATCTGCGAGCACTTTCCGGTGGCTGGATTAGCATCAAACCAAGTCGCAGCTAACCGAACATCTTTTTGAGCGACATCAAAAGAGATCGGTTCAAAGGTCATGGTCGCTTGCGTTACCGGAAGAATCTCTCGACCCAAGATACTCTCGTAAGGCCCAGTCATTCCAACGTCACATTGAAAAGCTGTACCGCCAGGAAATATCTGTTCATCTGCTGTCGTCACATGAGTGTGAGTCCCGAGAACGGCCGAAACGCGTCCGTCTAGCAGTCGCCCTAACGTCTGCTTATCGCTCGTCGCTTCTGCATGAAAGTCAACGACACGAAGCTTTACCTCATCCGGAATGTTTTCGACTTCTCGCAAAGAAGCATGAAATGGACAATCAACAGGTCGCATAAAGACGCGTCCCAAGACACTGATCACCGCGACAGGATGACCAAGGTCGGTATGCACTATGCAGTGCGTTTTACCTGCGGCAGAGTCAGGAAAATTCGCTGGCTTCACAATGTTCGTTTCGCGATTGAGCGTTTCAATGATTTCGCGTTTGCGATAGATGTGATCGCCTAACGTAATAGCTCCGGCTCCGGCATCGATCAGCCTTTTGTATTCCTTTTGCCTTAGCCCCGTTCCGTCGGCCGCATTCTCTGCATTGATGATTACCAAATTGGTTTTCAGGTGTTGCTTCATCCATCGGATTGCGTTGCAAACGATGTTCATCCCGGGCTTGCCAACCACGTCCCCAACCAACGCTATGCGAACATATCCGCTAGGCGGCAAGCTGGAAGGAAGGAATTTTTGAGCATCCAAAGTCATATCGATCGCCGAGCGTTGCCCGTGCCTAAACAAAAGCTGGTTTTATAGAAACGGAAACTACTCTCGACTGGCCATGGCTTTCAAAACCCGTTTCGCAGCGTCTATCGTATACTCGATGTCTTCTGGCGTGTGCTCACGAGAAAAGAAGAGTGCTTCAAATTGGCTGCAAGGCATATAAACTCCTTCATTGATAAGCCCCCAGAAGTACTCGGCAAATCTTTTTCGATGACTTCGATTCGCGCTTGGCCAATCAACAATCGGTGCATCGTTGAAGAAGAGCGTCATCATACTTCCCATGCGTTGCAATTGATTGGGATAGCCCGCTGCAGTGGCTGCGTCGGCTAAACCTTCGCCAAGTCGTTTGGCTTGAGTCTCTAGGTAAGCATAAGGAGATTCATCTCGCAGAATTTCCAGTGTCTTTGCACCAGCAGCCGTTGCGAGCGGATTTCCACTAAGCGTTCCTGCTTGATAAACCTTTCCAACCGGTAAGATGTTGTCCATCAAGTCCGCTCGCCCACCGTAGGCCGCTAACGGAAGGCCTCCTCCCACAATCTTTCCAAGAGTCGTTACGTCGGGAGTAATCCCAAGAATGCTTTGAGCCCCACCATACGCGACTCGAAAACCGGTCATGACTTCATCAAAGATCAAGATCGCACCGTGCTTCGTGCACAGATCTCGAAGTGCTTTTAAAAACGGCTGGGTTGGAATGACTGTTCCCATGTTGCCAACGATCGGCTCCAAAATGACCCCTGCAATGGTCGGTCCCATTTCATCGAAGGCCATTTCAAGCCCTTGAACATTGTTGTAGTCCAAGACAGTCGTATCCTGTGATGTTCCTTTAGTAACACCGGGCGAGTCAGGCGCTCCTAAGGTTGCGGCTGCGGAACCGGCAGCAACCAACAACGAGTCGACGTGTCCGTGATAACATCCGGAGAACTTGATAATCCGCTCGCGTCCAGTCGCTCCTCGTGCTAATCGAATAGCACTCATCGTCGCTTCGGTCCCGCTGCTAACCAACCGAACCTTTTCAATACTTGGCACCGCTCGCGATATGAGCTCGGCTAAATGCGTTTCATTTTCCGTCGGCGCGCCAAAGGATGTCCCGCGCTCAGCCGCTTTGGTAATCGCTTCGATCACCGGCGGATAAGCGTGCCCCAGAATCATCGGGCCCCACGAACCGATGTAATCGAGATACTTGTTCCCATCTAGATCGTGCAAGTACTGTCCACGCCCACTCGCCATAAACACGGGATGTCCTCCCACGGCTCCAAAGGCTCGAGCTGGCGAATTGACGCCGCCCGGTATCATCTCGCAGGCTCGCTTGAAGGCAGCAAGCGAACGAGATCGCGAGCTACTTTTTTCAGTATCAATATCTATTGTTTTCACAGGTGCTTTCTAAAAGGTGTAACATTGCATCGGCACCAACACATCGACTCCACTGCACCGAAACTAATGTTTCTAACTTGCTGTACTATTATAATTCTCTAGCCAAAGACAGGTCCTTACATAAGGGCTAAATCCCTTGCCTAGCTTCGATTTCTGGGTGGCTGAGTTCGTAAGAATTCAGACGTAGTTTGAAATAAAAGCAAAAGATAAGGTCTTCAGATGTCTTACGACATCTGCTTCGGTTGCTGACCCAAGTGTTTAATCTGGACAAAGCAATCGTGATTATGCCCTGCGACTTGGTCATTCGTCCATAAGCCAACCCGAGTATCATAGCTGGAATGATGATGTCGCGATTAACAAAGCGAAACGGTTAACGAAGCTAAAACATTGTCCCAGGATCTACTTACTGCGGGCCAGGAGAACTTGGCAACGCTTAACTTCGCCTTTTCCCGAAATTGATTGCGGAGAGCCCCCTCACTCATGAGCTTGGAAAGCCCTGTGACAATCCCCTCGGAATCGTTCGCGACTCGTAACCCGGTCTGGTCGTCTGGGATGATTTCAATGATCGATGCCGAGCAGTCTGTCGCGACGCAAGGCAGACTGCTGTCCATCGCCTCAACGAGCGAGTTGGGAAACCCCTCGTATCGACTAGGCAGCACAAACGCTTCGCAAGAAGCCATCAATGATCGCACATCGGAAACCCACCCCAGCCAATTAATGGACGACGCGACCTTTGCCATCCGGTCATCTGTGGATGCTGTTCGAAGCCATCGTTCTTTCTCGGGGCCTTCTCCCGCAATCACTAAACGCCATTCGGGATGATTGATAAAGATTTGCGACCAAGCTTTCAGCAACCGATCAACCCCTTTTTCATGCGATAATCGTCCAACATAGAGCAATCGCTTTGAACGCAAACGAACATCATTAAGCGTTGTTCCACTTACATGTGCTTGTACAACATTTTGTGCGAGAGTTCGCGTGCTTTGCGTTGTTTGGATTGCTGTCGGGATAATATGCATCGGCTTGTCACGGCCGACAATTGGCTGAAGATACTCTGCGATCGCATTCGTTTGCACCACGCAAGTGTTACACCGCCGATAGTAGATCCGCCGTAGCAACTCCCAAGCCCAACCCAATCTTTGTTGACGAGGGTCACTGCGTTCGCAAATCGCAATACGAACATTCTTGAGTTGTGAACATCGAAGCGCAGCCAAAGTCATAATGTTCATTCGATCGCAAAAACTGACGACAGCCGTTGCACCGCTATCAGCGATCGCTTCTCGCAACAACTTCACTCGTTGCCGATTCGAAATAATCGAGTCCCATAATCCACCGCTTTGAGCGATTGCGTCAAGCCCGACACGAACCACCCTTGGGTCGATTTCGTACCGGTCATCATGCGTATCAGAGAGCGTCAGCAATGTGCAGGCGTAACCTGAAGAAGCCGAGTGATTCACCAAGTAACTCATTTGTCGCTCGGCACCGCCACCGGACAAAGATGGAATTACAAATGTAATTTTTGGATTTTTGGATTTCGAATCACTCACTGGAAAAACTGTTCTGGCTCTTGATTGTTCGAGTCTTGCATCGACGGACTTGATAAACGAAAAAGAATTGATAAATTAAACTTCGGTGCATCTATTTGTTTCAAAGCGATGCCTGTTTTTTAGACTTATTTCCATTCATCATTTGATCGTTGAGCTACTACTATGCCATTCTACAGTGTAAGCAAAGGAATCACTCGCTTCGAACCAGACACCGGAGCACGGGTAGGTTTTCTTGTTCGAATATGTCGTAAGGGGAAACGAATCAATGAATTTTTCGCGGATAAGGCTTACGGTGGGAAGCGTAAGGCACTTGTCGCAGCTGAGGCTCGGTACGCTGAACTGATCGCTCAGTACGGACCTTCAAACCAACATAGTACTAGAAATATTTTAACCGATAGAAACTCCACAGGGTACGTCGGAGTACACCTTGCTAAAAGCGTAGACACCATTTGGTCCAACAATGAATATTTCGCGTACTGCGCATCGTGGGTAGAAGAAGACAAAAGCCGCAGAAAGATCGCTTTTTCGATCAGTAAGCACGGAAAGACGGGCGCTCTAGAACTCGCAGTCCTTGCCAGAAAAAAGCGATCAACAGACCGCGAAAAGCTAATTAGCTTATACGAAAAGCAAAAAGCCGCAGGTAAATCGCCCACCGCTACCAAAAAGAAAGCTGCGAGAAAGAAAGCTGCAAAGTAGCTGAGCCAGTCGCCAAGAGTTGCAAGGTTGGTTCGGGCGTTTGTTACGGCAAGGCTTCAAGTATTGAGCCGCAGGCGTTAGCCGCTTGAGTGGAAGTTCCTGCGCAAGCGGATAGCTAGTCGTTTAAATACGTCTAACGTCTTTTGAAGTTGCGCATTTTGGAAGACCGGATCAAGAAACGTGCTCGTGTTCGTAATCGAAAGACCGAATTCGAGCAGGAGCACGAGCACGAAAATCCGCAGACCGAAGCGTCTCGAATGCCCAAAAGCGCGACTTCAAAGCTAGCGCCCGAGACTCAGAAAAGGCCAAACGCTCGATGGTCTTTCTTAAAACACAAACTCGACAGGCAGTTCACCAGTCAGTTCGAAGTGCTCTTGCTGTTCGCGAACTTGCTCCGCTGAAGGGAATACCGCGTTTGCATAAACGTCACCGAGTGCCAAATTACAATCGATTTCTAGTAGCGGTATAACTGAATCAAGTCCGAGATATGATTCGGCAACAAAACCGTTTTCGCATCGTCGATAGACCAAAACCGCAGGTGCTTTTTGCTCGACAAGGATGTAGACACTCAAAGATTCGATCATCTGATAGGACTCTCGTTTCTCGTACTCGTCCGTTCGCCAGGTAGAGGCCGAGATCACCTCAACGACAACAACAGGCAAGTCATGAAATGAATCATTTTCGGGATTCGGCTCGCAAACAACCGAGAGGTCCGGATGATAAAACGAAGACCTCTTGAATTGTGGACGCGAATCTTTGCGTCGGAATTAAAAACCCTGCAAGGCTTGCCACGAAGTTGTCCGCCGAGTGTGACGGTCGCGTTGGTCGCAATGAGGTTGTGATTGTTGGAAGCATCAACCATCGCATACACGGAACCGTCTATGTATTCGTGCTTTTGCTTTGCCCCAACCTCACCACGCAGATAGTCGTTGATTGCGATTTGTTGTAACTGTTTTGCTGCGCTCATTCATAATGTCTAGCATCATAATGGTAGGTAATCAAACAATCGGCCCGCCCGGATTCGAACCGAGAACCAAGAAATTATGAGTTTCCTGCTCTAACCGTTGAGCTACGGGCCGTATGTTATGGCATTACTCGTTGAGAGTATAGCGAACACGAAGAACTCGCGGGAGCCAACTTGAGAATCAGCTTTGGCGAAGAGCTTACCCCTCGTCGCGAATTTCAAAAGCCGGGTCATTTCGTTTGCGAATCATTGTGAGCCGATTCCCCTTCTCGTTGTAAACGGCTTCGCTCATGAGTTCTTTGATAAGCATCACACCGCGCCCACGGGGCTTATCGACAAATTCTTCGTCGGTGCAGTCTCGAAGTGCGTCAGGATCGAAACCCTCTCCCTGGTCGATGATGTCAATATAGCAAAGCTCTGGAGAGACTCGAAAATCGAGTTGCACAATCTTGGAAGTGTCTCGCTTGTTGCCGTGCTCAATTGAATTTACTACGGCTTCTTCCACTGCCATGCGAACATGAAAAAGATCACGCCCATCCCAAGATGCCTTTTCAAGTTCAGTCATCAGCGACTCGATTTGTTCATGACCTACGTCGAGATCGCTGGGGATCGCTCGTTGGAGGCACCATGACATCGCGTCTTGAGTGGGTACGAACATCAACGCCTCTTTGCACGGGGCTTCCGTAAGCAGGTAACAACTTTCGTGATGTGCTTCTCCAACCTTCGAATTCATCGCGAGGCTCCTAGGAGAGGTGGCGGTAACGATTACAGCTTGAATGCTGCAATCGCTTCAGGCTCAGTCTTTCGAATATCGAACACTCGATCAAGTCGCGTGATCGTAAAGACTTCTTTAATTTCAGCCCGAAGATTACAAAGCTTTAATCGCCCCTGCACTGCCTTTAACTTGCTGTTCAACGAAATCATCTTGTTGAGAGCAGCGCTAGACATAAATTCAACACCTTCGAAATTCAGAAGCAAAACAGATTTTTTATCGACCAAGACCAACGAGTTCAGCTCTTCTCCAAGTTGTTCGATGCTGGCCGAGTCGACAATTTTCTTATCGACAAACCGAACAACACAAATGGCACCTTCGTCCGAGACAATGATTCGACGTTTGTTACTCATGAATTTAACTGCGATTAATCAACTTAAAAATATCGAAACAGGCGCACACTCGCCATCTTAATAGGTTAGACGCCACAGCCGGGGCACTCAAGTCCCCGATGTAACTCTTTATGAAACAAAACTCACTACTGAAATAAAATCGCTGTACAAAATCAAAACAGCGAATCGAAAAAATGGTTGGAAACAAATGCAAAACTACCCGGTAAAAATGCGGTAGGCTTTGGACGTGAACAACAGTACGGAAAAAACAGCGAAAACAGCTGTCCAAATCCAAAGGATCTTTGAAGTTGATCGCAATTTCTTACGAGCTGCGACACTGTAATACAAAGCGTATCCCGGAATTAGCGTTAGCAACCCTATCTTCCAACTCTTTTTAAAGGCAGATGCCTGAATCGCAGACGTGGCCATGGTGACGACCATGCCGCTTACCAAAAAACAAACAAAGATTAGGAGCGTAAGTGGCGGTTGTCGTTGCACCCGTCCTTCAAACGATTTAGCCGATGCTTTGAACGAAGCTCCTTCTTCCCCGGACCCCATTCCGTCGACGTAGATCACACCAAAAATGATGATCGTTATGATTCCGAAAACGACTGCGAGAGAAACCCACCAAGGAGCCCCAACAAAACGCAACTCGAGTTCTTCAGCTTGTTCTTTTTTGATCGATTTGGCCGCTCGATTGAGCTGATAATTATTGAACTTTGGAGCTTGATCTTCCTCTTCGCCTACGACCTTAAACCCCTTGAGCATCTCGCCGGTTGTGAGGTTCAGGCCGCAAGCGACGCAAATTGCGGCACCTGGTGCGATCTCGACCTTGCATCCGGGGCAAGTTTGAGCAGGTTGCTTATCAAGGCCAGCGTCTGAAAACAGTTGGTCTAGAGCACCTGATGCAACCACTTTTTCAGGGGCTTTACTTTTTGGTAACGCTCCAGGAGCGTTACCGGTTGACGGCGTCGCCCGAGAAGATTGCGGCGATACCTTCGCAACGTTCTCCTTTTGTTCGGCGGCGGGGATGCCTTTAGCTGGCCTGACGATTGGAGACGCCTGGGGGATTTTGATTACCGCACCGCACTTTGGGCACTTTCCATTTTTCCCTGCCATAGCATCTGGAACGGATAGGCTCGCACCACATTGGCATGTTACTCGAATCGGCATAATCTAAATTGCAAAAGTGTCGCGGGCTGTAGCGTTTGTAGTGGCTTATGTTGACAGTGCTTCGTCCAGACTTAAACCTATGGTTGACTCGCAGCAGACATCACATAAGACCATAAGACATCTGCCGACGGCGCAATTTTGGGAATTTCCGCCGACTTTTGAATTCTTACGAATTTAGCCACCCATCACTATAAGTTGGACGAAGAACTCATGCGTCGACCAATAAGCCAACTTAGGATCCGCTAACTTTTGGCGAAAATCTACGTAACGCCAATAGTAACTTGCCAATTGCCAATTTGACAGACTCACCCGTCCTAAATCGTGTACTCCGGGCGAAAACCGATTACCGGTGACTCAAAATCGAAAAGTAACCCAACCGCTCGAACAAAGGAATTAGCACGTATTTCTCGAGAAACGCCTTAGTTTATTCCGCTGATTTCAATTCGCAGAATCTCAGTTCAGGAAAAACCCGAAAGTCGGTTGACGGGTAGTTTCAAAACCCGGCACGCGTTTTGCGTAATGAGCGGCGATGCCAGATGGCGGTGTCGTTTTGACGCTGGTCTGGCCGATTTTCGAATATCGACTCGTGTTGGATTCTCCGATTATCAAGGGGGAGCCCGGCGCGGAAATTTTTCGCTTTTTGGGTCCATGTACTGGAGGGTTCGTTGATGGCTGCGGCAGTAAAAGACAAGTCAAAGGTAAAGTTAGTTCCTTTGGGTGATCGTTTGGTTGTTCAGCGGGAGGCTTCCGAGGAACGCACTGCCGGCGGGATTCTTCTTCCAGATTCGGCCAAAGACAAGCCAACTCGTGGCGTCATTATTGCCACCGGCGACGGCCGCGTCCTCGATAACGGCACCCGTGCTCCGCTTCAAGTGAAAGCCGGAGACAAAGTCCTTTTCACAAGCTACGCCGGTGAGCAGATCGATGTCGATGGCGAAGAATACTTGTTGATGAACGAAAGCGAAGTTCTCGCGGTTCTCGGCTAAGTCGAACTCATTCACCCCTCAATTCAAACAACAGAAACATCCTCATTGGAGCCCGTTAATCCATGCCAAAAATTATTGCCTTTGATCAAGAAGCTCGCGAAGCAATTCGCCGTGGTGTCAGCCAACTAGCACGCGCCGTCAAGGTGACTCTCGGACCTCGTGGTCGAAACGTCATTCTACAGAAGAGCTTCGGCAGCCCAACCGTCACCAAGGACGGTGTCACTGTTGCTAAGGAAATTGAACTAGAAGACGTATACGAAAACATTGGTGCTCGAATGGTTCGCGAAGTTGCGAGCAAGACGAGCGACGTAGCCGGTGACGGAACAACCACTGCAACCGTCATGGCCGAAGCGATTTTCAACGAAGGCTTGAAAGCGGTCGTCGCTGGCGTTAATCCAATCCAAATGAAGCTTGGCATTGAGAAGGCTGTTGCCGACATCACTGAAAAGCTCCATAAGATGTCGATCAAGATCAAAGACAAGAGCGAAATGGCAAACGTAGCCTCAATCGCTGCTAACAACGATCGTGCCATCGGAAATCTTCTTGCTGACGCAATGGAGAAAGTTGGTAAGGACGGAGTTGTAACTGTTGACGAAGGCAAGAGCTTGCAAGATGAACTTGAGTTTGTGGAAGGCATGCAGTTCGATCGCGGTTACCTATCGCCATACTTCGTAACTAGCTCGGCCACCATGGAAGCGATTCTCGAAGACGCTTACATTCTTGTCTTCGAAAAGAAGATCACGAACATCAAGGACTTGGTTCCTGTTCTTGAGCAAGTCGTTCAACAAGGCAAGCCACTTTTGATCATCGCTGAAGATGTCGAAGGTGAAGCTCTTGCGACGCTCGTTATCAATCGTCTGCGTGGTACTCTGCAAATTGCTGCTATCAAAGCTCCTGGATACGGCGATCGACGCAAGGCAATGATGGAAGACATTGGAATCCTCACCAATGCGACTCCAGTCTTCGAAGCACTTGGACGCAAACTAGATACGCTGACTCTCGCTGACCTCGGTCGTGCGAAGAAAATCATCATCGATAAAGACAACACCACCATCATCGAAGGTGCCGGAAAGAGCTCGGAAATCAAGGCTCGAATCGATCAAATCCGTCGCGAAATCGAAAACACAACTAGCGACTACGATCGCGAGAAGTTGGAAGAACGACTCGCGAAGCTTGCTGGCGGTGTTGCCAAGGTTAACGTTGGCGGTGCGACTGAAAGCGAAGTCAAAGAGAAGAAGGCTCGCGTTGAAGATGCTTTGCACGCAACTCGCGCTGCGATCGAAGAAGGCATTCTTCCTGGCGGTGGTGTAGCGTTGCTTCGAGCTTCGACTTCGGTCAAGCCAAGCGAAGATTTGTCGCAAGACGAACTCGTTGGCTACAAGATCATCATCCGAGCTTGCCGTGCTCCACTAACCATGATCTCGGCCAACGCTGGTCAAGATGGTGGTATCGTTTGCGAACGCGTTGCTGAAGCCAAAGGTAACAATGGCTACAACGCACTAACGAACGTCTACGAAGACATGGTCAAAGCTGGCGTTATCGACCCAACCAAGGTCACACGTACAGCACTCGCCAACGCTGCATCGGTTGCAACACTGCTTTTAACCAGCGATGCCCTCATCGCCGAGAAGCCCAAGTCGGACAAGGGTGGCAAAGGCGGACACGGCGGCGACCACGACATGTACTAAGCGAGTCGAATCTTCACTTTGCAAACAAGTAGCCGCGACAAAATCAAAGCTACTGTCAAGCTAAGGTAAGCAAAGCATTTTGTTTGAATCCAAAAGCCAACCCTCATGGGTTGGCTTTTTTCGTTTCAAGTTTGTACGCCACGCATTCAGTACCTGATTAAAGGGAGCAAAGGCAAACTCCGATACCGAAGCGAAGATAAGTTAGTCCCCAAAAAATTATCCGACGGAATCGCAGGGTCGCGAGTTGTTATTGATCCATGCTGGATAGGGCAGCCTTACGGTGGGGTGATGAAGGGGCCGTCTACTTTGCCAGAAGTAATATCATGAAAAGATTGCAAGCCATTTTTGAAGAGAACTCGACAAAGCAAGCGTCTTGAAGCAACTTCAAGAATGCCGGGGAGCCAAACCTATTGCGATCTTCGGCCGCCCCGAATTACAGCTTCAGATAATCCACGTCACTTGTTGGCGACATGCGCTGCGGCGGGTGCTCAGTTCTTGGTTCACTGAGTCGTTCATGTGACGTCTGATTAATGAGATCTTCTGAGTGAAAATGCGTGGGGAGCGGGAACTCGCGCTGCACAACGGTGTAATGACTACGCTGCGGTTCTTGAGCAAATCGAATCTCCGAAACCACACCTACTCCGGGCATATTTTGATCGTTGCGAGAACGAATCTCGACATGATCACCGATGAGAAAGCCTTCACCTTGCACTACATGCCACATCGATGGCAATACTCGGATATGTGTGTCGCCATAGCGAAGATGGTAGTACATTCCATCAAAGGACTCTCGCAAGAAAACGCGATCACTTGGAATCAACCCTTCGGCGATCGCAATATCGTCAGGATGAATCCAACCTGATCCTTCCTGTGGCCACTGCAAGTAGACTCCATAATCGGGCAACTCTGGTCGCATCGCTTTTCCTCGAGCACGTGTTAGCAACAACTATTTGTTATCGAACTAACTCTTATTGTAAGCTTTTTGATAGGCTGTGCCCAACTGGGTCTGTACCTGAAGCAGATATCGTAAGACATCTGAAAACATCAGCTTCCGCCATTGTTTTCATTGACCTATGAATTCTTACGAATTCAGCTTACCAGTTTTTGGAGTTGGACAAATCACCAGGACTTAGATCATCCTAGGTTGGTTTTTGGAGCAGTGCTTTCTAAGCTTTCTTGTTCGGCTTTACGCAGCGAAGTTCCGGTTCCGTAAACTACTCTGGGACCAGTAAGCGTTGCGTCGATGACTTTTTTCAAGTCCACCGAATCGATTACTTCGACTTCAATTAGTCGATTAGCAACCGCGTCAAGTGCAGATCGTCTATCACTCAAGATGGCTCGCGTTTTGACGACGGATTCATCTAGAATGCGTTTTACTTCTTGGTCGATTTCGCGAGCTGTCTGCTCTGAGTAATCGCGAGTAAACGCGTCTCCTGATCCGCCCATCAAAAATGGCGATCTGCCACTCTCGCGAAAGTTGATTCGTCCCAACCGGCTCATTCCGTATTCCATGACCATCCCACGAGCAATTCGCGTTGCGCGCTCGAGATCGTTTTGTGCTCCGGTGCTGATGTCGCGGAAGACAATCTCTTCAGTGATCGTACCTGCAAGAAGGACTTGCAGGTTTGCTTCCAATTCAACTTGTGTCATCAGATAACGATCACCTTCGGGGCGTTGCATGGTGTATCCGAGGGCCGCAACACCGCGAGGAATGATCGAAACCTTATGGACAGGATCTGTGTCAGGTAACGAGTAAGCAACAAGTGCGTGTCCCGCTTCGTGATATGCGACTCGTTTCTTCTCCGATTCGTTCATCAATCGCTTCTTCTTTTCAAGTCCGGCTGTTACGCGTTCTACGCCGTCGTTGAATTCGTCTTGGCCAACCGTAGTTTTACCTTTGCGAGCTGCTAGAAGTGCTGCTTCATTCACGAGATTTGCGAGGTCTGCTCCAACAAAGCCAGGCGTAATCGAAGCAATGTTTCGAAGCTCGACATCGGTCCCGAGCTTGACGTTCTTAACATGGACTTTCAAGATTTCTTCACGACCAGCCTTATCAGGTCGATCGACTAAAACGTTTCGATCGAATCGGCCTGGACGAAGCAAAGCAGGATCGAGTGTCTCGGGTCGATTGGTTGCGGCGATCACGATCACGCCGTTGTTGGCACCGAAGCCATCCATCTCAACCAAAAGCGCATTGAGCGTTTGCTCGCGTTCGTCATGAGAGCCTGGAACGTTTCCTGCGCGGCTTTTACCGAGCGCATCAAGCTCATCGATGAAGATGATGCTCGGTGCTTTCGCGGTCGCTTGCTGGAACATATCGCGAACGCGAGCGGCACCAACTCCGACAAACATCTCGACGAAATCGCTTCCTGAGAGTGAATAAAACGGGACACCCGCTTCACCCGCGATGGCTTTTGCGAGCAACGTTTTTCCGGTGCCCGGAGGTCCAACCAGAAGAACACCTTTCGGAATGCGTCCGCCTAATTTCTGATACTTCAATGGGTTCTGAAGGAAGTCAACAACCTCACTCACTTCCTCTACGGCTTCATCAATACCTGCAACATCCTTGAACGTTACTGTGTTGTCGTCTTGTGCGTAAAGCTTTCCTCGAGAGCGTCCGAACTGCATCGGGCCTCCGATACCACCCATGCGTCGCATCATGAACGCAACTAAAGCGAGCGGAATCAGCATGATCATAAGCAGTGGCAAATACTGGGCGAATACGCCGGGACCTTCGCTGTTAGCCCAGTCGATACTTGCTGCGGTCAGTAACTCACGAAGCTCTCGATTGGTCTCTGTGTTCCCGTCATTGGCGACTCGAATAGCGATCGATCGTCCTTGTGTGTCGGAAACTTCCTTTCCTTCCTTGTCTAGCTCGCGGAGCCGGACCTTGGCCGTAATATAACTGTTATCGATCCGGACTTCTCGAAGACGACTGAGCTCGCGGACGTTTTTGGAACCCATCACGGCTGGCAAAACAATTTTTCCAGACCTATTCTCAGCCGCGTCATCCGGCAGGCTTGTTCCAACGGACTGATACTTTGTCTGCCTGATTAGGTCGATCAGGTGGGGGTATTCCAGGTTGACGGTCGTGTCAAAAAGGAAGCCACCGAGCAAAAAAACCATGAGGACAGCTAGTGCTGTGTATCCGATCCAATTGTTTGTCTTGGAATCCGTGTTTCGATTGTTGGTAGGTCGTTTGTCAGGAGCTTTGGATTCAGTCATGGCTTGATTAATTGCGTCTTTTTCGTTGAATTTCGAGCCGTCGAGGCTCGGCGGTCGGCTTAATCGAGTGCCCCAAACCGGGAAAGCCGGTTGAGGCGTGCTTCGGAAGGCATAATACTATATGCGAGACACCCCATTATGGCACGGTCGACCAACGTTAAATCGTTCGACTTGAGCGATTTTGAGCCATAGAAAAGCTTTTCGGGCTTTTCAAATCCGAATTGTCGGGTTTTTCCGCTTAACCCGGCGATGACAATTCAGTGTTGGCAGTTATTCCCAATCGTCGCTAAGATGCTGCTCTAGACGCGTCAAGCGACAATATCGAAGTGGATGGAAGGATCTGGATGAACAACGACAACTGGAATATCGACATGACTCCCGACGAGAGCTCGCCGGAACGCCCTGCAAACTTTATCGAACAGGAGATTGAAAAGGACTTTCATAAACCTAAGCTTGCCGGCAAATCCGTCGCGACACGGTTCCCACCGGAACCAAACGGATATCTGCATATAGGACATGCAAAAAGCATCTGCTTGAATTTTGGGCTCGCAAAGAAGTATCGCGGGACATGCAATCTGCGTTTCGACGATACGAATCCAACCAAGGAAAGCGATGAATATGTCCAGTCGATTATGGCGGATGTAAAATGGCTAGGGTTCCAGTGGAGCAACCTGCACTACGCGTCAGACTATTTTCCGCAACTGTATCAGTGGGCAGTCCAATTAATCAAAGCGGGTCGTGCTTACGTTTGCGATTTAAACGCAGACCAGATGCGAGAGTATCGCGGCACACTCACATTGCCTGGGAAGAACAGCCCTTTCCGCGATCGCACTGTCGCTGAAAATCTCGATCTGTTTGAACGAATGAAGAAGGGCGAGTTCCTCGAAGGGACGCATACACTTCGAGCGAAAATCGACATGGCCTCCGCAAACCTAAACCTGCGCGATCCAGTCATGTATCGAATCATGCACGCTCACCATCATCGGACTGGCGACCAGTGGTGCATCTACCCGATGTACGATTGGGCTCACGGTCAAAGCGACTCGATCGAAGGCATCACGCATTCCATTTGTACGCTGGAGTTCGAGAACCATCGACCGCTCTACGATTGGTACTGTCAAGAATTGAATATTTTTCATCCTCGGCAGATGGAGTTCGCTCGTATGAATCTTACCTACACGGTAATGAGCAAACGAAAGCTCTTGCAGCTTGTCGAAGAAAAGCTTGTCAGTGGATGGGATGATCCACGAATGCCGACTATCAGCGGACTACGTCGACGCGGCTACACACCGGAGAGTCTCCATATGTTCTGCGACAACATCGGTGTCGCACGATTCAACAGTACCATCGATGTGGTCATCTTGGAGAATGCGATCCGCGATCACTTGAACGCTGTAGCTCCTCGAGTGATGGCGGTTCTTGATCCAATTAAAGTTGTCTTAACGAACTATCCCGCCGACAACACCGAGACGATGACAGCGGTTAACAATCCAGAGCGACCGGAAGATGGCACTCGAGAGCTTCCATTTTCAAACGAACTCTACATCGAACGCGAAGACTTCATGGAGACACCTCCGTCGAAGTACTTCCGATTGAAGCCCGGCGGAGAAGTGCGTCTACGTTATGCATACATCATTCGTTGCGACGAAGTCATCAAGGACGCTCAAGGCAACATCGTTCAGCTCAACTGCTCCTACGATCCTGACACGCGTTCGGGCAGCGAATCGGCAAGCACGAAAAAAGTAAAGGGAACCATTCATTGGGTCTCCGCAAAAACAGCCTCCGATGTTCAAGTTCGACTTTACGATCGGCTCTTCCTAGGCCAGGACCCGGAAGATGTACCCGCAGGAAAAACCTTTCTCGACAACCTCAATCCTGACAGCGTGAAAACTGTCACCGCGAAAGTCGAACCATCGGTCGCTGCTGCCGCACCGGGAACTCGCGTCCAATTCGAACGCAATGGTTACTTCTGCTCGGATACGAAAGACTCCGCTCCAGGAGCCCCCGTGTTCAATCGAATCGTAACATTGCGTGACACATGGGCAAAGATTGCCGGTTCAACGTAGCAGATGTCGTAAGACATCTGAAAAATACAGCTTTACCGTTGAGCAAACTGTCTTCTGAATTCTTACGAATTCAGCTACGAATCACATGACGATTTCATTTTCCCATTTCGGATCGTACTCGCGTCTCCAGAGCCCTTTGGGGATATCATGATCCAACAGACGACCGTCCGTAGCGGATGTGCGAATGACTCGGCCTGTCCGATAAGCGATGTTTCCTAAGTGGCAAAGCAAGGTGCTTTGATGACCGCTTAGGATCGGTTGCTTAAGCCCGCTTGGATCATTCTTTCGCGCAGCTTCGATGAAGTTCGCAATATGCTCGGCCTGGCCCCAGCCCGAATCTGGGCTTTCCTCGACCAGTTTGTTCTTCGAGTCGAATACTTGAAACCCTCCTTCCTGATTGATCTCGATCGATCCTTCGCTGCCATAGAACGACACGAACGGACCTGGCGGATGTTGAGTACATGAAAGCCCCTGATAGGTGATTTGCTTTCCGCCCTCGAAAAGCCACTCGGCAGTTTGTGTATCCGGCGTCTCTTGATCGTCCTTATAACAAAACCGTCCACCGGAGCTGGTTGTCTTGATCGGGTAATCAACCTGAAGTCCCCATCGACAGATATCCAAGGCGTGCACGCCGTTATTACCAAGCTCACCATTACCCCAATGCCAGAACCAATGCCAATTGTAGTGCACAACATTCTCTCGGAACTCGCGGCGAGGAACTGGGCCTTGCCATAAGTCGTAGTTCAGCGACGCTGGCGGTGGTGAATCGGTTTTCGTGCCGATCGATCCACGCATACGATTGAAGAAACTACGAGCCAAATAAACATTGCCGATCGCACCTGAGTGGACTTTCTGGATCGCAGCTTGAAAACCCGGACTGCTTCGACGTTGGTTACCGACTTGTACGCATTTCTTGTGTTTCTCAGCCGAGGTGATCATCCACTCGCCCTCTTGCGGATTATGGCAAGCAGGCTTTTCAACGTAAACATGTTTTCCTGCGCGGGTACCAAGAATCACCGCGGGACCATGCCAATGGTTGGGAGCCGCACAGAAAAAAGCATCCACCTCTTTATCATCCAGCATTTCTCGGAAATCTTGTATCGGTTTCGGAGAGCCACCTGCTTCGGTGATTCGCTTCACTCCGGAGGCTGCTCGTTTCTCATCTGCATCGCATGCATATTTGATTACCACGTTGGGCATTTTCAATAAGTCTTTCGCAAGATCCAGCCCGCGACTGAGACCCATCACACCGACAACAATTCGCTCCGGTGCAGCTGTTTGTTCTTGATGAGCAAATAGAGATGTGCTGGCCGCGGCAGACAACTGGGCTGCGGCAACAGTTGTTGAAGTGGTCGTAAGAAAACGTCTTCGATTGGGAGAGGACATGCGTTTACCCTTATAAGCTGTTCAAGAAATATCGCCCCTGCATAGATGATAACCTAAAATAACTCGCCAAAGGATGCCGTAGGATGGGTCCGAAGTCCCGTCCGTTTGCCCGTCCAGAACAGTTGTCCAGAACAGTCGTCCAGAGCGCTCGTCCGTGAAACGGTCTCCAAACCTAGGCATCTACAGCCATCTCGCTGCTGCTATAATTGACCGATATTCAAACCGGTTGTTCGGTGACGCGTACTCAGGAAAAGAAGTTACCCCAATTGATGTCCGACTCGAACGTAGATAATGCAAGTCGTGTATTCGGTAATCGCTCCAGAATATCTAAGAGCTCAAATTCCTGGACTACTTTCGCGGGATTTCTGGCCACCTTAAGCCTTTTTGTGGCAGTCTCTGTAGTTCCAGATCCACGTCCGTTGTCGGCTCCCGACTGGTCGATTCAGGCGTTCGAATCTTTTGTCGGGCTTTCGGAGTCACTATCGCGTGTGGTAAGCACGATTTTGCTCCGCGGTATGGCATTCGGACTCTTTGGTGTCTTGTTGTCAATGCTGTTTATGCGATTCCCGTTGCGTTGGGCTGGTCCAAGCGTATTGTTGTTGTCGCCCGTTCTTGCTGTGGGAAGTCAGTGGATCAACCACGGTTACTTTCCAGCTCCGGTGCAGTTGCAATTGAGCATTGCAAGTGCGACCTTGGGGGCACTTGTCGGACTTGCCCTACGTAGAAGCCTTCTGTGCATTCTTGGGCTCGGTGTTTTTGTAGCTGCTATCTTGGCTTGGGGGCTATCGACCGGCATCTCGGACAATCTGGATGCGGCTGCCCGCGCGACGGGGCTTCACTTGCTTGATTCGATGGAAAACATTCCCGATGGCGATGAAGGTTATATTGCGTTGATGAAGTTGGCTTTCGCTTTTGCCGAGGACAACTCGCATGGGACCGATCCGATTGTCCCCAATCAAGCAGCTATTTTGGCCTTAGGCGTAATCCTAGGTGAAGAAAAGATTGCGGAGGTTGCCGGACGAACAATCGATCTCAATCGAGTCGCAGAGTTCAACGCAATCCGTAGCCGAACTACACTTCGAGGCCGACACGATCTGTCGCGTCACTTTTCCGTCTGTGCCGCGCTGATTGTACTTACCGATGAAACTCGTACAATGAAGATCGCCATTGGCAAGGAATTGAAGGACTCGTTGCCAGGCGGTTCCGGGTTTTCATTCGTCGATATGCTCGCCAACCGCGCAGGCATGCTCTTCGCGTTAAACGCCACCAAGAATCCTGAATCGGCACGGCGTATCCAAGCACTCGTGGGAACAGGTACCGTAGTCGCGGACATCATCCCCGATTACGAAGGGCTACCAGAAGGAATTAGTAGAGACGATTTCCAAACCGATTTCGGTGGACTTGGAGGAGAGAGGACTCGCAATATTAATCAAGAAATCGAGCAACGATTAACAACCGTGCTTCTTCTTCAATCGCAGCCCGAGCGATAGGGAGTTGCTCCCGCTGCATTTCATAGCGGAACCTGCCAAGAGTTTGGATTTCGCTTTGCCATTCGTACATCAATCGAACTGTTGACTTATGCCACTAGCAAGGCAAAACATCAGGTAGCAAAGCTTCGAGGTTTGGCTACCGAGTTAACTCGACGTACTGCTCTCGGTAGACTGCATTTGAGTATGACTGCTGCTATGGCTTTGAAGTCGCGTTACTGAGCAGCAGGAGCGGCAGGAGCAGACAAATCGCGAATCAAAATGTCTTTGAATCGCATACGACCTTCTCCGCCGGAGTGAAGTTGAAGAGCGATCACGCCTTCGGTTGCTTTGGGACTTGGATAGGTGAAGTCGAGTACTTCGATGCCATTCAAGATTACGACATATCGTTTCCCTTCGACGAGAATCAACATGTCATTCCAGTCATTTGGTTTGATGACCGTTTCCAAGTGCGGCGCGGGCCACACCAACCAGCCTTTGTCATCGCCATAGATACCGCCAGTATGGTGAGCAAGCGAACGATCGATTTCGACTTGACGACCGGCGATTACTTTGGACGTTCCGGGCTCAAAAGCTGTATGAAGATAAACACCACTATTGCCGTCTGCTTCGCACTTGAATCGTAACGATAGGTGAAAACTTTTGTATGACTTTTCAGTCGCAAGGTAGCCGTATTCTTTGGTAATCCCTTCGCCGTAGATTTCACCATTGTCAACAATCCACTTTTCGTTACCGATGGGAGTCCAACCAGTGAGATCCTTGCCGTTGAAAAGAGGTTGCCAAGGAGCATTAAATGGGTCTGGTTGCTGTCCACTAGCGGGAATGGCGCTAGCCGTAATCGAAACTAGGGCGACGGCGAGCAACGAAAGCTTATTCATAGCGTATCTCTTGGACGTTCTAAGGTGGGGACTTTTGTGACATTTGGAAACCATTGGATTCTACTCGGATCGTCTTCAACGCGCAACGGATGATCAAAATTTTTCCCATTCTCGCGAATTTTACCTTTAATACAGATGGTGTTTCTCAATTCCAATTTGGAGGTTTATAACAATTAAATCGCAATTTTTTCTTTGTTTTTCGCTTAATGGAAGCATCGCTAATCGAGGCCTCATCCTTCGAGAAAGGAATGTTCTTTGCCTTCAGAAGTTTTTTGACCTAGTGTTACATTGGGTGTCAATTTGACGCCATATCGAGATAGATTGAGCGAACTCTTTATCGGGGAAAAGTTTACGATGGCGAGCAATTACGATCCAAGGCGCAGCCGGAAAACATCGCATCGCAAAACAACTCAGCTTGGTATCGAGCAGCTTGAAAACCGCATGATGAATGCTGTTGATGGCATGGAGCAGCAACTTCAACAGTTGATAGCACCGATGTCTGTTGGTGAAGCGTCTGTGGGTTCCACTCAAGTAGTATCCACGATTACCAATACGGTTGGAAACACAGCCCCAACCGTCGCAACAATACCAAGACTTGTGAATGCAACCGATGTTCGTTCACGATCCGCAGTGGTGTCGGTCCTCGGTGCAGATAACGCGGGCGAATCGCGTTTAACTTATACTTGGTCAGTGAACTCTTTTCCTTCTGGAGGCACTGTTACATTTGCTTCGAATGGAACGAATGCAGCCAAGCAGAACACAGCGACGTTCAACAAGCCAGGGACTTATTCTTTACGTGTTACGATTCGCGATGAAAGCGGACTTACTACAGCAAGTCTCCTTCAGGTCAATGTCGTCGCCACGTTAACGACGTTGAGGCTTCAAGACACTGCGGGTACGGAACTGAATCCGAGTCTAACTCACAATGTGAGCGGAACTACTCAAACAGTCCGTGTTATCGGATTAGACCAGTTCGGTACAGCGATGACTTCGACACCGACTGCGGTTTGGACGCGAGTCGCAGCCCCATCAGGTGGTACCGTCACTCCGTCGGTCGCGAATGGTGTCGCTACTTTGACCTTTAATCGACTCGGGGCATACACATCGCGAGTAACCATAGGCACGCTCTCCATTGATCTTAAGTCCAACGTTGTAGCGACTGCAACAGGTATCGCAGTCCGCAACTCTCTCGGCCAAGCCGCATTAGCGACGACGTCGAGCACCACTACGGCACTCAGCCAAACGTGGTCAGCCACTGCGTTTGACCAATTCGGCAACGCGATGGCACAGCAGCCGACATTCACTTGGACCAACCCGGTATCGCCGATAGGATCTCTACCAAGAATTCAAACAACTGGTAATGCGGCAACTGTCACATTCAATCGAGTAGGAACCTATAGTGTTCGCGCTCAATCACATTCCGCATCGTTCACGTTCCAAGTCAACGTGACTTCCGTATTAACTCGAATCGCGTTGACAACTCCTGATAATGTTGCCGTTAGTCCCACTGTCGCCATTCGCACCG
Organism: Planctomycetota bacterium; assembly: GCA_026692865.1. Classification (GTDB taxonomy): domain Bacteria; phylum Planctomycetota; class Planctomycetia; order Pirellulales; family Pirellulaceae; genus JAIYDQ01. Next base: position 17,238 of record JAPLNI010000055.1, on the reverse strand, counting down.
CGGCAACAGGTCAGAGATTGAACGTGAGAGGATTCGATCAGTTCGGACGCGCGATGGCAACGATGCCGAGTTTAACATGGACCGCAACAACTGCACCAACGCAAGGTACCGCCACGGCGACTGTCACGTCGGACGTAGCGACCCTCCTATTCAATCGTTCGGGCAGCTACAGTTTGCGGGTCGCGGGTGGAAACGCGACGGAATTGTTCCAAGTAAACGTTGTACAAACGTTTACAAGCCTTTCGGCGTTAGGTGCGACAAACACCCCAATTAGCTCTACAGCGGTGATAGCCGTGCCAACGGCAAGCACAACCGTTCGAGCAGTCGCTAACGATCAGTTCGGTCAGCCGATGGCAACACAACCAACGTTGACTTGGACATCACTAATTGTCCCGACAGGCGGGACGACAACATACACCACGGCAAACGCCGGGACCACAATCCGCTTTAACCAAGTTGGAAGCTTTTCCGCTCGCGTTTCATCTGGCGCTATCACCCAGACAATTGCGTTTAATGTCGTTGCGACTTTGACAACGATCAACGTTACTGGGGCGTCGACTGTTGCTCTCGGTGGATCGCAGCAGTACACAGCCCAAGGCGTTGATCAATTCGATCGCCCGATGGCTACACAACCAACAGTGACTTGGGCTGCAACCGGTGGCACGATCAACACTACGGGCCTATACCGAGCGGGCTCCACAGTAGGAACTTATGCGATCACAGCTCGCTCCGGAACGGTTACCGCTAACCTAAACGTAGCTGTTGCAACTCCCGGAGCCGCCTCAAGCGTCACCGATATGGCTCTACGCAATCTGCTAACAGGGCTCTATGCAGACAGCTCGATAACACGCGCTGAGATGATCCAAATTCTGCGAAGCGTTGGTACCGACGGATCGGTGAGTCAGACCGAGCTAACAGACCTGCGTGCAATCATTGGTGCGGGTTCGCAATTCAGTATGCCAAACTATGTTCGTGAGCTTGCTCGCGATGTCGTCAACGCCAATCCCGCCAACCTTCGATTCAAAGGACAAGTAGCCGGTAATCTCGCCGCTGGTAGCTCATCAACTTTACTCAATAACCTTGTTGACAAATGGTTCTTGGGAGCCGATGAGCCTGTGATATCTGGCTCAGGTCGTACTTATCAGATATCAACTGGAAACCTATTCAATGGTGATCCATCCCGTGCCGACGCAAAGCAAGGATACTTGGGCGACTGCTATCTCATCGCAGCAGTAACTGCGATCGCAGACCGAAATGCAGATGCAATTCGGAATGTCTTTATCGATAACGGAGATGGAACTTTCACCGTCCGATTCTTTGCGGGATCTGCCGACTATGTCACTGTAAATCGAAGGTTACCGGCCTACTCGAACGGAACGCTCGCTTACTCGGGAGTTGGCCAAGCCATCGCCAATACGTCGACAACTCTCTGGGTCGCTTTGCTTGAAAAGGCATATGCACAATGGAACGAAACAGGGAACTCGGGCCGAAACGGCACCAATACGTATAGTGCGATCGAAGGCGGTTGGATGAGTAACGTCAATGCTCAGGTGTTAGGCTATAGATCGAGCAACTATTCATTTGCGAACACCCCGAAGCAAACGTTGATTAGTGCTCTTCAATCTGGTCGCGCGGTCACGTTAGGAACCACAGCGAATCCATCAAATGGCTTCGTCGGCGGACACGCATACATCATCACTGGTTACGACGCTTCCACCGATAAATTTACTACCTTCAATCCGTGGGGAAACACGCATCCAGCGGCCGCCACATGGGATCAACTTCGAGCGAATTGCACTATGTTTGTAGTTACTGATTCAGCAGGAACCTCGCCAATCAGCAACCTTAGCGTGCGATCCTCCACCTCTGAAGTGTTGATCGGCAACTGGACAACTGCGATAACAGGGCCATCGTCGTTCGAGAGTACGAAACTCGGTAGCGACGTCGCCTCTCATGACGACTCCGAATATGACGTTCGAAGCGAAAACGATATTCTGGAAAATGTCGATCGGGTTTCAACAGAAGTCGCTGCTTTATCGGGTGAATGGGTTAACCTTGACGAGGCACACGTGAGGCTTTCGGACCTCGCACTTGCTGAGTTGGCCGATGCCACTCTCGATGAAATCTATGCAATCAATGCCATCGCCGTTGACCTCGCAATGAGTCTCGAAGATATCGATTCGCTATTGGTTTAGGCTCCCTAGACGCGTGGCCCCAGCACTTGTTGAGTCATACGTAAAAGATTGCCACTTCCAACAGCCTGATGGAATTCCGCTTCAACTGGCTGCCTGATTTTGGTATGCTTTCAAAGAGTTACGGTGATTTCCCATGGCAAACTCAACGTTGAGTTGGCTGGCTTGATGCAGATGTAAAGGAAGCTTCTTCCTGACCAAGAAAGGTGCGCTTGGTTCGGCAAAGCCCAAAAGGAGTAACGGATAAGATGACGCTGCGAACACATAACTCTACGTCTGAAGGGGTTGGTTCGCGGTACTCTTGGCACGCTCGGGAGCAATTATTGCTGGCTTCCTACGCGACCTATTCGATGAATTCGGTCGGACGAAAAACGGCCGAACCGCTGCATCCTTATCGCGGGCCATTTCAGCGTGACCGCGACCGCATTTTGCATAGCGCGGCCTTTCGAAGACTCAGCGGCAAAATGCAAGTTTTCACCGGTGACATGGGTGACTACCACCGAACTCGTTTGACTCACACGAATGAAGTCACGTCGCTGGCGAGGACGGCTGGTCGTTACCTTCAATTAAACGAGGACCTGATCGAAGCACTTGCGATGGTGCATGACATCGGCCATCCGCCCTTCGGACACTGTGGCGAGGACGCCCTGGACGAATGTTTGAGCAACGATGGTGGGTTTTCTCACAATCGTTTCGCGATGGAAATTGTAGAACAACTCGAGCAACGTCACACTACGATCCCCGGACTTAACCTTACCTTTGAAGTTCTTGCGGGACAGCAACACCGATCCAATAAAAAGCTCGCGTCTGGAGAGGTAACACCAACATTGGAAGTGCAACTTGTAGACGCTGCAGACAGCATCGCCTACGACGCGCATGATGTCGACGACGCGCTGAAGCATGGTTTGATAAGCTTTCAACAGCTACATCGATTAGCAATTGTTCGTCGCGCTCTAGAGCACGCCGGAGCCACTAACCCTCATCTGACAAACGAACGTCAATTCATTGTGCACGCTTTGTTAGATTTGCAGATCGATGACTTTCTAGAGACCTCGAAGACGCAGCTTGACCAATTCAAAGGGCTCGACTCGCAAGCGGTTCGCGAGATTGGAATTCTGCTGAGAATGTCACCCGCGATTGAATCGGAGAAAGAAGAGCTCGAAGAGTTCCTCTTTGAAAGCGTTTATCGACATCCGCGATTGATGGAAATTCGGCAACGGGCCGCTACGCGACTTCGCCAGATGTTTCACCTTCTGGTCGCATACCCGCAACGGCTCCCCAAACGTTTCCAGTCCTTTATTCAGCAGCAACACTCGTCACCACAAACGATTCGAAGAACAGTCGCCCAGTACTTAGCGGGAATGACAGACCGATTCTGCGACGACACCTACATGAACCTTATCGAACTGGGGCGATCTCAAGGCGAAGATTGGGCTTAGCAAATCAGATATCAGATAATTGGGTAGCTGAATTCGTAAGAATTCAAACCGCATTCGGGGTAGCAGTAAAGCTGCAGGCTTCAGGTTCCTTACGAAATTTGCTACGGTTATTATTTCGCGTTAGTTGTTGGCTGAAATGTTGATAAGCTTTTTATCGAGCCAACTGTTGATCTCATCGGCGTCCATCCCGCCGACTTGCTCGTCGATCATTTTTCCCCGAAAAAAGAGAAACGTGTGCGGGATCGATCTAACCGAAAATCGCGAGGCGAGTTCGCGATTTAAATCGATATCGACAATCATAATTTCCGCTTTGCCAGGTGTACTTTTCTCGAATTCTGCGAGTGCCTTATCGGTGGTTCGACATGGCGGGCACCAGGTTGCACCGAATTTAACAATTACAGGAACAGAATCGTTTTTAAGCGTACTTTCGAACTGTTCATCTGAAATTTTCGGATGATTGGTAACACTAGACGGTCCGGAAACGGCTCGGTACACGACAAAAATCACCAAAGCTAAAACGATCCAATTGACATACCGCAGTAACGCTTGGAGGATGCTTCGCATGATTTCCCTTAGTACCTAGTGATGGTTTCGTGCAAGTTTAGTATCACGCGACACACTTGCGTCCAGGCCGCTTGTTCCGCCAAATCACCCTCGGCCAACTTCATCGGTAACCCAATCGCCAGTAGCTTTCGGACCTCGTCTGGGTGTTGATCGTAGTAGGATTGTTGGGTTAGAAATAAACTCGCCAACGCTTGTTTTTCGCTTCCGCTAGGCATGCGGGCTAAAGCAATCACAAACGCATGGTCAAGTATAGCATCGAAAGATGCATCCGGCTTTTCAGCCAACAAGCGACGAGTCATCCCGATCGACGCCTCGACAAAGGTTGGATCATTGAGAAGCGTCAAGGCTTGCTGAGGACTATTTGAAAGCGGACGATCCGCAGCGCACTCATCACGCGAGGGAGCATCGAAATTGACCAGCATGGGATGCAAGAAAGTACGCTGCCAATGCATGTAAACACCGCGTCGGTATTGCCGGTAGTCTTTGTCTGGGATGTACTTCCGACCAGGGAACTGGAGGTTCGAATAATATCCATCGGGTTGATACGGAGAAACGCTCGGACCACCGATGTAATCTTTCGAAAGCAACCCAGAAATTGCCAAAGCATTATCGCGAATCGCTTCCGCTTCCAATCTTCTCGGAGACTGCTGCGAAAGTAACCGATTGTAGGGGTCGATTTCGGAAAGATCTACTCGAATGGCGGCCGACTGACGGTAGGCTCTACTGGTAACGATCAGCTTGATCACATGCTGCATATCCCAGCCACTGTTCACAAACTCGGCAGCCAACCAATCTAGCAGCAATGGATGGCTCGGCCATTCACCTTGACTTCCAAGATCGTCAAGTTTGGCCGACAACCCTATACCGAAGAAATGCTTCCACGTACGGTTGACGAAGTGCCGCGGTGTAAGCGGGTTTTCCTTCGACGTAATCCAGTCAGCAAGATCAAGTCGAGTGAGTCGCCTCGCCGGTTCGCCTTCTTGATGAATGGATTTTGGCTGAGGCAAGAAGTGAGGCACTCCGGGAGGTGCAAGCTCACCGCTTTCGTCTTGCCAGTTTCCTCGCGGAAGAACCTTGCTGACCGGAATCTTGTCTGCGGATACGGACTGGGCGATGAGCGACATGGTAGTGCCCGATCGGCACTTTAGCATTTCATCTCGATAGTAAAGGCTAAGCTCATGTTGCTTTGCGATTGGAATCGTGGATCGATGCCAAGCGCTCACGAGCGTAGCTTGAATGCTCTGATCCCATGCAGCTTGATTAAATTCGGTTGCTATCTTTAGGGCGCTACGTAAAGAATCCGTCAGAGCAGGCATACCAGCAAAAGCGTGACCGATCGGTGTGAACGACAAACGAATCTTCCCCACGTCGCCACTGTTAAGAACGATCTTAAGTTTCTGATTAGGCAGAACCTCTATTGGTTTATCGAAATGGAAGACGGCAGTGTGCGGCTTCGATGTCTCGTTGGCAGGTACTTGAAACTTAGGCAACCCTCCTAGCCACGGTTGCTCTAAGAACAACGCTTCGACTCCGTTGGCATACTTTTTCGGAGCTTGTCGGTCTGCCTGAGCCCAAGCAATCGTAACTGGCTTATTGGTTGTGACCTTGTCATCCGTTTTGGCTGATTCAACGACAGGCGTTTCGGGATCAACAATCGAAACCTTGAGCGATAAAGAGAATCGGCCTTCTGGAGAACGGCCCACGAGATTGCTATGAATTTCGTCCGGAAGAACCTCAACGCGAATCGAGTTCACCGCAGTCGGTTCCATGACTGATGCGTTCAACGTGATCTGTTCATCTTTCTGCGATTCACCTTCGAAAAGCAAGGTTCCGTCGCCTGCGTACTCAACTTTCGTTGGACCAGACGCACTTGCAGAGTCGATAGTGGCCGCGATCCATCCGTCTGGATGACTTCGCGAGAAGCTCTCGGTCCTCACCAGCCACGACTCAAAATCATCCGACTCGAATGCTCCATCGCCAAGCTGTAAAAGCAGTCGATCATCACGTTCACGAGCCAACCCATCCAACTCTGTTCTTAAAACGGGGCTATCAATGCGAATCTCCGGTGGGAACGGGTACTCATTTGTGAAAGCTCGCAGATCCGGATTGGGTGTGTACTGGTAATCGGAGTAGACGCCCCACTGTCGAAGATCATCGAAGAAGGCTCCTAAAGAATAAAAATCTTTCGCAGTGAACGGGTCGTACTTGTGGTTATGACATTCGCAGCACCCGAGGGTCGAACCGAGCCAAGCTGTTCCGATCGAGCGAACTCGGTCGGCGCGGTACTTGGCAAGGTATTCTTTGGGTTGAGCGCCCCCTTCGCGCGTCATCATATTCAGACGCAAAAAGCCCGTAGCAATCAGTTGCTCTTCAGTCGGACTGGGAAGCAAATCTCCGGCAATCTGTTCACGTGTGAATTGATCAAAGGGCATGTTTTTGTTGAACGCATTGATCACGTAATCGCGGTACGGAAATATGCGTTGATTTTGGTCACCGTGAAATCCAACTGTGTCGGCGAAACGAACCATATCGAGCCACGAACTTGCCATACGCTCGCCAAAATGCTCCGAACTGATCAAACGATTGACTTCGACTTCGTATGCGCCTTCTGATGTATCAGCAACAAATCTTTGCAACTCTTCTGGTGTCGGTGGCAGTCCGATCAAGTCCAGGCTAAGCCTTCGAAGCAGTGTTGCTTTGTCAGCGGTTGGGCTTGGCGAGAGACCCTCTTCCTCTAGCCGAGCAACCACGAAAGAGTCGATTGGATTGTCGATTTTATCGGCGTGCTTTTCGGTAACCGGAACCGTTGACTGCTTGATCGGTGTATAAGACCAATGCTGTTCGTAGGTTGCACCTTGAGCGATCCATTTTTCGAACAGCGCTTTATCGTAGTCCGAAAGCTGATGACGAAATTCGCGAGGCGGCATCTGCTCGCCATCGCTCTTGCCTGTGATTCGAAGATAAACTTCGGACGCTTCAGGTGCGTGCGGTTTAATCCCAACGATTTGACTGTCCGAAGGAAGAGTCTTCGTGGCATTATCAAAAGAATCAATTCGATAGCCGCTCTCGTTATCCTCCTCGTCGGGACCATGACATGCGAAACATGTGTTTGACATGACTGGTCGAATATGAGCGTTGAAGGAAACTACATCGGGCAGCTTTTGAACTGTCGTCTTGGATTTGCTAACAAGAATATCTGATCCCTGTGCTGAGATCGACAATCCGATGGCAATCGATAGGAAATAGAGAGTACGAGTCATTGGTTATCTGTGTGTGATTGCGATTTAGCTGATGATTTCATGAACAACGCGTGATGGGTCTACACCAGTCAAACGTATATCGAGGCCTTGGAATCTTGCTGACAACTTTTCATGTTCAACGCCGAACAGATGTAGCATGGTGGCGTGCAGATCATGAACGCTAACAACATCCTCGACTGAACGGTAACCGAGTTCGTCAGTTGCACCGTAAGTCATACCCCCTTTGAGACCGCCGCCGGCCATCCAAACGCTGAATGCATTGATGTGGTGATCGCGTCCATCGCCCTGAGCCATTGGGGTTCGCCCGAACTCGCCGCCCCAAAGAACAAGCGTATCATCTAAAAGCCCCAATCGCTTTAGATCGCTTAGCAAAGCAGCGGTCGGTTTGTCCGTTGCGTTTGCTGAGGTGGTGAAGTCCTTAACAAGGTTTCGATGGTGGTCCCAGCCTCGATGATAAAGCTGTACAAAACGCACGCCTCGTTCGAGCAATCGACGTGCAAGCAGACAGTTTGACGCGTAGGTCCCATCACCTGGTTCCTTAATGCCATATGCATCCAATGTCTCTTTGCTTTCATGAGACATATCAGCAAGATCAGGAACTGCCGTTTGCATTTTGAAAGCCATCTCATATTGAGCAATACGAGTTTCAATCTCGGGATCGAAATGTCTTTCACTAAGCATCCCGTTCATCCTTTGAATTTCATCAATGACTTGCCGTTGCGTCGACTGGCAAACGCCTTCTGGATTACCGATGTAATGAACCGGAGATCCGCTTGACTGAAACGCAATTCCCTGAAACTTACTTGGCAAGAATCCGGCACTCCACTGCCTTGCTGAAACCGGTTGAGCTCCTGGCCCAGATGAAGTCATCACCACGTAGCCTGGGAGGTTACTGGTCTCAGCTCCCAAACCATAGAGAAACCAAGATCCCATGCTTGGTCTTCCCTTGATGATAGAACCACTGTTCATGAAAGCGTGCGCCGTGTCATGATTAATCTGCTCGGTAGTCATGCTCCGAATGACACACATGTCATCAGCCCACTTCGCAATCTGGGGAAAGAGTTCGGATACTTCCAACCCAGATTCCCCATGTCGGTTGAACTTCACGAAAGACTTGCGTGCCTTCAGAGTACTACCTTGAAGCTGTGCTAGCTGCTGACCTTTCGTGAATGATTCTGGAAACGGCTCACCATCGATTTTATCGAGTTCCGGTTTTGGGTCGAACGACTCCAGGTGCGATGGGCCACCGGCCATACACAAATGCACGATCCGTTTTGCTTTAGGAGCGAAGTGCGGCAAGCCATCTAAAGCCGGCCATGGATGTGCGTTGGCTGGCGAATCTTTTGCTGCGGCATCTTTCCCAGTAAGCCCACCAAGTATCGACGCGAGAGCCATCCCGCCAACTCCGGCGAACGAATTGGACAAGAAAGTTCGCCTCGCCCAATTCAACTGTTGTTGACTCAAATTCTGAGGGACATTCATGCAACATCGGTCCTGCGCTCTGAATAGGCGACTTTTTCGAGGGAGGAATATCCTTATCGGAATGATTTTATGGGCAGGCAGACGGCACGCTTAGACTTTGTACATCTTGCTTAACGCTTAAAGAATCGACAAAGAAACAAACACTATCGTATCACTCCAAGTTTACCTCAATATCCGGTTTGAGAAAGTCTATTGGGGGCGATTCTCCATCGAATCGCAAACTTCCACTCCAATTAACTCGTTGCACTTAGTACGAATGACGCATGGATTTGTTCAAATCAACCGCAATTAGCTTGGGGGGCTTTTCGGACTACTTCGTTGAGGATCACCCAACGTCTGGTCCTTACAAATTCGAATCAAGCCCCGCCGAGTTCAAGCAATGGGACGAGTGTATTTAGAAATTGAGTTAAAGCAATTCGCCATCATTAGTACTTTCAGCTTATCTACCCGATAGCCCAATATCATGAAGCACAACGTTCCGGTCAAGCGACAAGCAGTAAATTAAAGTTTGAGCCATCGTCCGGACATGTAAAAAGCCCGGCCTTGGAGGCGTTTCCGGATCGCTTTCAACATCCACCAAGGCAGGGCATAAGTTGACGATTCGGATATTAAGGCCTCGACGACAAACATCATCACGTACCGATTCGGCAAATCCCAGTAGGCCAAACTTCGAAGCACAATAACTGGGGACGTCAGCATAGCCATGCTTTCCCGCTTGTGATGCCACGTTTACGATGTCACCAAAGTTCTGTGCTTTCATTCCAGGCAGGAGTAATTGCGTCAACCACATTACTCCTCGAAGGTTTGTTTCAAGAACAGTATTCCAACCATCCTCTGTAATGCTTTCCACCGCCTCAGGAACAGCCAACCCTGAATTGTTGATCAATACGTCCACCACACCGATCTGACCTTTCGCAAACTCGACCAAATCTTCAACTTGAGATCTCACGCGAATATCAAACTCGAAATGCACCACGCGTTGCTTCGGAAACATTCGGGCAAGTGAATCGCATGTTTCGCGAAGCACTAAACCACGTCGCGACGCAATCAAAACCGTTCCGAAGCCAGCCTCCAACATTGAGTGGGCCATCACTCGACCAATACCACTTCCCCCGCCGGTAATTAATGCAGTCTGCTCATGAAAGGACTTGTTTGACATTGTATTGTTATTTGCCATCGTGAGAGTTGTTCAGCGTAATACAGGCTCTTGAAAGGATTCACCGGCGGGTAACAAGTGATGCATGAGTGTATCACCTGCGTCGAAAATTTGGAAAAACAACTAACAAGATTACGTCCCGTACTCGCACTCAGCCGAAGGCGGTACTCGTGCTAGAATCGAATTGAATCTCAATCGAAACAACTGGTTAAACTGCGCTGCAGAAACTCCTTCCCTTGGGTTCAACATCGATTGACACTCTCTCACGTATCTTGTTTGCATGCTTTGCTCCTCTAAACTTAAGAGCAACGTTTTGTTATGCAATCCGCCGCTAAAGCCGGTGAGCTTTCCGTTCGATCCGATCACGCGGTGGCAAGGGACGATAATCGGAATCGGGTTTTGACCATTCGCCATCCCAACAGCTCGGACCGCTTTGGGGTTGCCGATTCGCTTGGCAAGCTCGCCGTACGTCGTGGTCGTCCCGTAAGGAATGTTACGCAATTCTTTCCAGACGAGCTCTTGAAAACGTGTCCCTTCAAGCCGAATAGGGATGTCAAACTGATGTCGCTGCCCTTGAAAGTACTCTTGGAATTGCTGAACCAGCGAGCAAAATGGTTTGTCATCGTAGATCCACTCGGGCTCGATCGAGACCTTTCGCTTTTGCTGGTTCATACAAACATTTGTGAGCTGATCCTGTTGGAGAGTAACCAAAAGCGATCCAAGGGGGCTCTCGACTTGGCTGTAATAAATGCTTGTCATGTTTTTTGTTTACAGTGCGGGCATAAGCAAGAAAATCTACCTGAGGGTGTGCCTCGACATTCTATTCTATGGGATGAATGGTAACGAATCGATAATGCAAGCTCCGCGTTACCCGATTTGCCTTTAAGGTTGTTTGTTAAAATATGGATTTTCTAGGTAAGAAAGGCGAGTCAAGCAGCGTCTACTCGCTTATAAAGATAGTTAAATCGCATGGATGACTAATCAAAACGCAGCGGTGTCAATCTTGTCGTCGATAACTTTTCACAAGGAGTAGATGGTGATAATGAATCGAAGAATGTTTGTTTGGTTTGCCTCCCTTTGTCTTACGATTTGGAGCAATGCTAACACTACGAAAGGCGATACTACCCCCTACGCTTCGTTGTCGGCCGACTCCGTTGCGGTTCCGCAAAATCTACTCAGCCTGATACATACCGAAGAAATACAGACGGAACTTGGTTTTTCCGAGGACCAGTTGCAGGATTTGGAGGCATCGATGCGAAAAATCGATCGCGTTTGGTGGCCGTCGCGAAATTTGCCAACAACGAAAGCGCGTACTGTCGTGGCGGACTTGGAAGCACAAGCCATCGCAGAAGTTGGTCGAATTCTTGGAGATGCTGCCGTGGTTCGTTTAAGGCAGATCGAATTGCAATCGCAGAGTGTTCGAATCTTTGCACGACCCGAGGTGATCGCGTACCTAAAGCTGACGCCTGCTCAAGTCAAAAAAATCGGAGAGCTATTTGCCGAGACCGATAAACTTGCGGCGGATCTTACCAAAGCAGGACAAGAACCTAACAAAGAACAGCAAAAGGAATTCACAGCTGCGAAGAAAAGCGAATCCACGCAATCTGTCGGCACACTTAATAAAGTACAGAACCAACTACTTCAAAAGCTTCTCGGTAAACCGCTTGAGGTTTCATCGCTTGAACGACTCTATCCTTTTGCTCCGGAGTTGATTGATTCGGGTAATTGGACCAGCGATCAGCAAGCAACGCTCGAATCACTACGGGGACAAGTCGTCCTGATTCATTTCTATGCTTACCAGTGCCATAACTGTGTCGCCAATTTCGAAATTTACAAGCGCTGGGATGCAACCCTAAAAGAGAAGGGCGTCAAAGTGATTGGGATTCAAACTCCTGAGACCGTATCGGAAAGAGATCCAACTAAGGTTACTGCGGCCGCGACGAAATCCGGTTTTCTTTTTCCAGTATTAATTGATACCGAAAACAAAAATTGGGACGCCTGGGCCAATACGATGTGGCCAACCGTTTATGTAATCGACAAGAAAGGTTACGTTCGCTTCTGGTGGCAAGGCGAACTCAATTGGAAAGGCGCAACGGGCGACGCAAAAATTGAGTCGCTGATTGATAAGTTACTCAAAGAATAAGTAAAGATCGACTGTGAAGCATCTAACCACCCGCCTCGTCGCAGAACTCGTAAGAGTTCTGCAGCAATCGTAGCAGGACTCTTACGAGTTCTGCCGTGAGTGTTACCAATCTAATTCATTCAGAAGTCTTACGACTTCGGCAACGGGCCTACTTCTTCTTCATTGGGAAGAGTGGTCCACCGTATCTTGCACAATCACCTAGCGTTTCTTCGATTCTTAGCAATTGATTGTACTTGGCCATTCGATCGGATCGTGACGCAGAACCGGTCTTGATCTGGCCTGTGGAAAGAGCAACAGCCAAGTCGGCAATGAAGCTGTCTTCGGTTTCGCCGCTGCGGTGGCTAGAGATGCTCGAGTATCCGTTACGATGAGCCAATTGAATCGCGTCGATCGTTTCCGAAAGCGTTCCAATCTGGTTGACCTTAATCAAGATGCTATTAGCGATTCCTGAATCAATTCCGCGTTGGAGTCGCTCGGTGTTCGTGACGAACAAGTCATCGCCGACCAATTGCACTCTCTTACCAACTCGATCGGTAAGCTTCTTCCAAGTATCCCAATCGTCTTCGCTGCAACCATCCTCGATCGAGCAGATTGGATATTTGTCGACCCATGCTTCCAAGAAGTTGACCATGTCGTCGCCGCTAAGCTTCTTACCATCGATTGCATAAGTCTTCGATTTATCATCGTAAAACTCAGTCGCTGCGACATCCAAAGCAATAAAGATCTGCTTGCCAGCTTCGTAACCAGCTCGCCCGATCGCGTCCATGATGAGGTCAAGGGCTTCTTGGTTGCTACCAAGATCTGGTGCAAAACCGCCTTCATCACCGACAGCCGTATTGAGCTTCTTCTCTTGCAGCACCTTCTTGAGGTTATGGAAAATTTCAGTGCCTGCTTGGAGGGCGTCGCTGAATCGATCGAAGCCAAGCGGCATGACCATGAATTCTTGTACGTCGACCGAGTTGTCCGCGTGCTGGCCGCCGTTGACAATGTTCATCATTGGGGCAGGAAGCAAATTGGCTCCAACGCCACCGAGATATCGGAACAGTGGCTGGTGCGTGTACTCAGCAGCCGCCTTCGCAGTCGCCAGTGAAACGCCCAAGAGAGCGTTAGCTCCCAAGTTTTGCTTATTAGGAGTTCCGTCCATCTCAATGAGCATCTTGTCAATGAAGCATTGATCGAGCGAATCCATCCCAAGAAGGTTTTCAGCCACAATGGTGTTGATGTTTTCAACAGCCTTCAAAACTCCCTTACCCATGAAAACTTTTTTGTCACCATCGCGAAGCTCCCAAGCTTCGTGAGCACCAGTGCTGGCTCCACTTGGAACAGCTGCGCGGCCCATTTCGCCGCTCACCAGTGTTACTTCGACTTCAACCGTTGGGTTTCCTCGTGAATCGAGAATTTGGCGACCATGTACATTTTCAATAAGGCTCATAAATGAGAGTCCTGCGTGTTAGAGGAACGGGAAAAAGTCAGTTTGCTTCGGATTCAGAAACAGGTAACGGGCGTATACCCGACTCCATAAGGAAACGATTTAGCACGTCAATTTGCACTTTTAAATCAGGGCGTACGATCGATTCCTCAAGAAAATTCTATTGAGATCATTGTCCTATCAGAGACTTCTCGCAAGAAACTTTGCTGGGCCTCCATCCGAAACTGCCGACTATTTTGTACCATTTAGCCCCGTGCGCAAAGGGTTCGCAAATTTGATCGCAAAAACCATATTAAAACCCGGCACGATGGTCTTATCGTGCTCGCTAGAATAGCCTTTAAGTTAGTGATCGCTTCTTTAGGAAGCCCGCCAGCCAAACTGCGAACCTTTGTTTATTCCCGAACAATTCATCCAACCCAGCTAAAAGCATCCCTAAGAACCCAATTTATGTTTACCGGACTTGTCGAGGGCACCGCAATTCTCCAAGAAGTCATCCCCGAAACTGCCGGGGTGCGATTGGTTTTTGAGTTTCATTTTCCTACGACCCCGGAAGTGTCTCCAATAAACCTGGGCGATAGTGTTTCAATCTCCGGTTGCTGCTTGACAGTCGTCGATATCCAGCCTACCCCTCGAGATCCGGAAGTCACAAACGCTTCCGCCGATACAAGCTCGTCCTCTGAGGCGACGAAAATCCACCTGCGAGTTGCATTCCAAGCGGGCGAGGAAACGCTTTCAAAAACGCGTCTCGGAGAACTTACACCCGGGAGCCGCGTCAACTACGAGAGATCGCTTCGAGTCGGAGATCGCATGGGCGGGCATTTTGTCACTGGCCACATTGATGGCTTGGGACATTTGATTCAACGTCAAGATGATGGGCAGTGGTCCTACTTCTTCTTTAGTGCTCCCCTGCCACTGCTTCGACAGATGGTCAACAAAGGCTCCATTACCATCGATGGTGTTAGCCTAACTGTTGTTAGCGCGGACGACAGCCAATTCAGCATCGCACTCATCCCACATACTCTTTCAGTCACAACACTTGGACAGCTTCGCGAAGGTGACTATGTCAATCTCGAAACGGACATCCTCGCCAAGTACGTCCAAAGGATTCAAAGATAAACTTATGTCAGAACGTCAAACACTTTCATTCCTCTCGCGTCGGCTCGAACAGCATGGTCTTCAACCCAAGACTAAGTATGGCCAAAACTTTTTAATCGACTTGAATCTCTTAGACATGCTGCACACGACCGCCAAGGTCAATAGCAACGATGTCGTACTTGAAATAGGGACCGGGATGGGTTCCCTGAGCACTCGCATGGCACCGCACGCAGGTTGGGTGATTACGATAGAAATCGATTCGCAACTTCAGCAAATCGCAGCCGAAGAACTTCGCGAGTTTTCGAACGTAACGATGTTACAAGTCGATGCACTGAAGAACAAGAACACGCTTCAGCCATCACTCATCGAAGAAGTTCGAACTCAAATGGCTGCCATTCCAAATGCCAAGTTTAAGCTTGTAGCGAATCTTCCGTACAACGTCGCAACACCAATCATTTCAAATCTGATGCAGGAGGTACCGCTGGTTGATCGTATGGTAGTGACAATCCAAAAAGAATTGGCCGAACGCATCGTTGCTCCTCCGAGCACCAAGGACTACAGCGCACTGACTATATGGATGCAGAGCCAATGTGAATGCCGAATCGTTCGCATCATGCCGCCAAGTGTTTTTTGGCCGCGGCCCAAAGTGGACTCGGCGATTCTCGAGATCATCCCCAAACCTGAGCTACGTGATCGGATTGTCGATCATGATTACTTTCATGAGAAAGTCCGCGCCCTCTTTTTTCACCGACGAAAATTTCTTCGCAGCCAACTCGCCGTCGCCATGCAAGAGGAACTTAGCAAGCCTCAAGTCGACGAGATTCTCTCAAAGCTTGCGCTCGAACCTAACCTACGTGCAGAACAGCTTTCTGTGCCTCAGATTATCGACATGTTAGAAGCTTGCCGATCGGCAAAGGTCGTGAACAAATAAATCTAAGCCTGATCTTCTTCGCCGGATCGCGGCTCCAATCCGCACGACTTGCTAGACGCGATCGGACGATGTTTACCGATTTTTCCAGCGACAAACTCTTGATGAAGAACAATTAGTTCGGCTTTCCCAGGAACAGTAGACTTTTTTCAAGCAAGCCTGAATGATAGACGTACGACCTAATGCTGGCCGATTTTCCATTAATTTAAGTTTTACGAGAATAAAAACTTCTTCATCGAATTTGAAGACTTGACGATCCAACCATCGCAGTGCAACAATCAGGGTGCAGCGTGAAGGTACACCTTTGGTTCGTGCGATGATCGGTTTCGTAGACGCGGTTTTTGGCCTCAGTAGGTCCTAGCCATATTCAGGAGCAATCACGATGTCCGAGTTTATTGAAGATTTTGCAGGTGTGAAAATGTGTTTGAATCATAGCCAATCACAAACCGAGAGAGGCTTGTGCGACTTAGAGGCAGAGTTTCGTCGCTGGCAAGAGAAACCACAAAGCCGGTCGATTCGGTCGAAACTCGTCGAAGATCTAGAAAACTTCCGATGGTTGCTGGATCAGCACTTTACGCGAGTTGCCGGTGAAGGTTTCCTGGAGCGAGTTCTCAATTATGAACCAGCTCTGTACTGCGAACTCAGAGATATCGAGTGTTGGCAGGGACGGTTGCTGGACAATCTTGATGAGATAATCGATCGCGTCCGACAATCGACAGATGAACCTTCCGTTATCAATCGCTTGGTAACAGATTTTATCGCGCTTCATGATGATATCCTTCGAGAAGAAAGCGAAGAACGGTACCTGGTTGAGCGTGGTGTCAGCTAGTCCGATTTCAAAAGATCGGCTATCGCATCAGGCTCAAATCGTCAAACAATTGCGTGGTAGGATGTGCTGGTCTCCGCTAACCGGCGAGCCGCGTTTCTTCAGTTCGCCTACCAAACAAACTTGATTGGCGGATTCCAGTAACCAGGCCCCAAGTGACGATGAACATCGATGGAAGCTCCGATGGCGGCGTGACTTGGTTCGTTATATATCCATACACGCATTTCAGATTCTGAACCTTTGTGTTTTTGGAACAAAGACAACAGAGAGCATAGATATTGCAGGATACCGTTTCGACGGTGGCTCGCTACCGCTGTCGCAATACGGGCGAGGCAACTAAGTTCTGGACTAGTGTTCTTCAATGGGAATAATCCCAACAAAAAAACGATGCTGGACACAGGTACCAACATCGTTTTATTTGAAAGCAGCACGATTTGCGAGACTTCTCAATATCTACCAAGCGTATCCGGCACCTATTGAGAAACCGACCAAGTGGGTCTTGAGGTCGCCACCCGTGGTGGATACTGAAGCTTCGCTGCTGCTAGTGACACCAGCAAAGGAGGTCGAGAAGGCGTTGCGATCAGCGGTGTTCCAGTACTGATACTCGAAGCCGCCACGAGCAAACATTCGGCCACCGTATTGTTTCAAGCATCGCGAGTAAAGGAGCCCTGTTTGGAACTCGCTGATAAACAATGCGTCGTTGCCGCGATCGATGGCGCCGTTC
>JAPLNI010000054.1 GCA_026692865.1 Planctomycetota bacterium | reverse complement strand
TCTCTTCAAGAAAAAGTTCCACAGAATCTACTTGCCAAGCTTCATCCAAACCCAGCAACAATCGATAGTTTTCATGTAGTTCATTCATGTCGCGGATGATACGATGTTTTTCAACGAAACACGAACCCACCCACTAAAATCCGAGAAGAACCTGGATTCTTGTGCCGTTAGCGGAACGTATCTCTCGCCCTAGTAAAGTTTTTGCTTTATGTATAGAAACGATCAGTATTCTGTCTTATTCGATTTATCGATCACATATTCTGGTGTACGGTGGGATCAAGGAAGTGCTCGGCTATGAGGCAATGACCAATTTGGAGCGTTTGATTTGCAAATGCTTCACTCTACTAGTTATCCTTAGAGTTTGTGGTGTTGTTTATAGGTTTTTTGAAAAACCACTTATCGATGTCCGAGATTTGTTCAAGACTTGTCGAGAGACTTCGGCTGTACCCGAAAATGGCTAGTTCGGTGAGATCCAAATCAAATAGAAATAGAAACTGGGATGGCGTCGAAATATGGTGATTTTATGCACAATATTGATTTTTGTGGTTTCGGCCTGGCAAATCATCAATGGTTTACAGAAACGAGGGGGGACGCTTGAGTTTCCGTTCCTTGTAACCTGGGTGTTTTTGCTTTGGATGTTGCCGCAAGCAATTGCAGTAAGCAAAATTTCCGGAATTCCGGAAGAGGCCGTCGATCGACTATTCGGCATGATGCTTTTGTGCTTCGTTGGCTTGATAATGGGCTTTCAAGTGGGACGTAGGAAAGGACTAAAGGTTGTTTCAGTAATCGACTTTATCAGTCTACGTAAACTAGCCGTGGTATCGATCTTGTTTGGGGCTGTATTCGCAATACTGTTGAAAAATGTTTCCGAGGAAGAACTTGCGAGCAGCAATTGGTCGGGTAGGACGGTCGCGTTTCTGTTCCTTAGTCAACCAATGTTCTATGGTGGTGCTTTAAGTCTTGCGCTTTATCTTCGAAAGAAGGATAAAGTTCTGTTGGTGTTTGGTGCATGTGCTCTACTAGTTGTGCTTGGACAAATTGTGGTAGGGGGCCGACGTGGTCCTTTGGTCCAGTTTGGATTGGCGACTGGTTGTATTTTATATTTCCTTCGAGGCTTTGAAGTTCCGAAGGCGATTTTTGTTGTTTGTATTTTCGTTGCTGCTATCTTCACGAACGGTATCGGTATCTATAGAAAAACCGTTTATGACGGGCAGCAATATGGAACGAACATCGACATAGCAGAGACCGGTTCCCGTGTTGTCAACGGACTGTTCGCGGTACTTGAAAAGTATGACGAACTTCTATTGCCCACCGATTGCCCAGAGGTATTGAATGCAACGATGTTTATGCAGACTATTGAGAACGCCAACATTATTGACTTCGGTACCGATGTATGGGATCACCTGGTTCACACTTTCTTCCCCGGACAGATTCTGGGGAGGGAGTTAAAGGCAGCGCTGCAAATCAATTGGTTTGGAAAAATATATAAAGCATCCGGGCATAAGAACGCGGCGGGCTCAACGGTGACGGGTTTGACGGATGCTTACCAGTCTTTCCGATGGTTAGGATTCATAAAATTTTTCTTTGTAGGTTACATTATGGGGTTCCTTTGGACGGGGGCATGTCGCGGAGACTTTCTGGCACAGTTAGCGTACGGTTGTTTACTTCGTCCAGGGCTGGAAGCGATCACGCATTCGACGCCCCTGTTCTACATGGGGGTAATCAATTTTGCAGTTTTGCTGGGCATCTTCATCTATATTATATCGAGGCAATTTGAGAAGAAGTTGCGCCGTCAGCAAGATTGGACGCGATCGTTGTCGATGCCAAGGGTTGAAAGTGTTAATGGATTTAATCCATTGCGACCATTGACTATGCAACGTCGATTAGCTGGTGTGGAAAAAGTGTTTGACGGTGCGCAAAACGGACCTAAGCCGACAACAACTGATTAGAATCTTTCAAAGTTGAAATACACAGCTTGGTTTGCTTCTGCTTTAAATGAGCAACGTGAGAAAAACACGATACATCGGGTTGGATTTGGCGCGGACGATTGGTTGCATCGGGATCATTTGGATCCATACGGTGAGTATTAGCCACGTAGGGTCGATTGGGCAGCTCGGTAGATTTGCCGTACCCTTCTTCTCTGTTAGTAGCCTTTTCTTGCTCATCAGATCTAAAAAGACCGGGACTTTTTTTAAGGAATCTCGACAACGGCTGGTTAGACTGCTGACGCCCTTCGCATTCTGGTCGTTGTTTTATATTGGGTTTAGGCATCTAGGCGCGTCCATTCTGGGAAATTCGCCGCCGAGTTTTGGGATCGATATCCTATGGACGGGGCCTACTCATCACCTTTGGTTTTGTCCGTACCTCGCGGCCGTTTCCACGATCGCCTATTGGATCAAGTTTGGCGATTGTAAAGAACACCTTCGCAACTATGTCGGAAGCATTACACTTGTAGTTTCAACCGTTATTCTTTGTGAGATCGCCCAGCGGAACTATCCGTTGAATGGAGATTACACTCTTCGCCTCTCAATAGACACACTCCCTGCCGCGGTATTCGGCATATTGCTGGGGTTGTCCGATGATAAGGCCATAAAGTGGTTTTTTGAGATCCGCCCATTTATATTGGTATGGCTTATTGCCGGCTTTACTGCATACCTTTTGACTGTCGGTCGATCGTTAACAGTCGAAAACGCATTTGGCGTCAGCGTCTTTTTGCTGGCGATGAATACGTGTTTAGAGGTTCGTTGGCCGGTAGTTTTAAAGCTTTTAGCAAGCGCTGGCGGCTTATCGTTCGGTGTTTATTTTATTCATGTTTTGTATGTCGAGGGGCTTCAGGATCTATTTCAACTACTGCATGTTGCACCGGGTGTTCAACTAGATTTGTTGGTATTTGTGCTTTCATGTTTTTTGTCGGTTTTTTCGATGTTCGTATGCGTACATCTCCTCCCTGCAAAAGTGGCGAGATGGATCGGAGCAATCTAGGCCCTCTGCAAGGGGTGACGGTCCCGCCTACATCATTTTGATGGTAGAGGTTAATCAGGTACGTGAAGGTTACGGGCTGCAACAAATAACTCAAAGGATTTGTTCACCAACTTCGACTCAGTGAGAGTGTCGATTGCTGCAGGGTAAGGGATGATTTACAAGAGTCTGTTACGAACGTTGCTCAGCGATAATCGATTGGTGTGATTGTTTATAGAATTTTTCGTTTGGGGGAGCTAGGTTGTCGGTGAATGTTGAACTGAGTTGAATCCGGCACGGCTTGTCCGTGACTCTGGGTTCCAAAGCTTGTCGAGATGTAGAAATTCGTTCATTTGTCTAGTTCAAATGTTTTCAATTCCTTCATTGGGAGAGTCGCATTAGTCGATTTGTCTCGATGTGCGTTTCAGTGCGATGTTGATCGATGATCTTCAAAAGCTTTTGAAATGACACGAAGACATTAATTTAGTTCTGGGGGGGCGATTTATCAATAACACTACAATCGTGTGTCAGCTTGGAGCGCGTGGGCATTATGCTGTTGCAAACGGTTTGCAACGAAGCGGGGATTTGCTTGCGTTGTTTACCGATTCTTGTTCTGCTGTAGGGTTTCCATCGCTGCTGAGACAAATCCCAAAGTCACTGCAGCCCAACGCCGTTAAACGGTTGGTAGGCAGAATGCCCGAGAATGTCCCGCCAAGTAAGATCAGGGCGGATACATGGCTCGGTGTGCAGTATGTTATGGCTCTCGCCAGAGCTCGATCGGAGACTCAAAAGCTTAAGTTGTACGTTGAATTTGGGAGTCGATTTGCAAGTTTTGTTTCGAAGCGGATTCCCAATAACGCTAAAACGATTTATGCGATGAACACAGAGTGCTTGGAACTGTTTCGCGCAGGTAAGTCTCGTGGAATTCGACTAGTACTCGAACAAACAATTGCACCTGGTGCCGTTGTTCAATCTATTCTCAAAGAGTATTGCGGACGTGAGCCAGATTGGGCGGTTGATTTGGGTGACTACTATTCATCCGGAATTGTGGATCGCGAGTTACAAGAATGGGAGTTAGCTGATCGAATCATATGTGGATCGCAGTTCGTCGCAGACGGCATCCGATCCGTTGGTGGTCCTGTCGATAAGTGTGTGGTGGTTCCTTACGGAATTCGGACCAATAGCTTTACCCCATCGCTAGATCGAAAGCCGGTGGGGGCTGATCGTAGACTACGCGTTCTCACGGTCGGCTCACTCGGGCTACGAAAGGGAACACATCTGATTTTAAACGCTGCTAAGGAGCTTTCTGACAGCGCAACATTTAGGCTAGTTGGCCCAGGCTCGCTACCTTTGTCCATTCGAAATCGCGTGCCAGAGAATGTTGAAGTTATCGGCCAATGTCCTCGATCTGCTATTCAAGATCATTTCTCATGGGCGGATGTGTTTCTGCTTCCATCGCTCTGCGAAGGTTCTGCCATGGTAACCTACGAAGCGTTGATCATGGGCATACCAGTAATATGTACTCCAAACACCGGCAGTATCGTCAAAGACGGGAAGGACGGGTTTTTGATTCCCATCGGTTGTGTTGCATCCATGGTTGATCGCCTCCTCTATCTAAACAATTCTCGAAACGTGTTGAAGGAGATGTCGGCTGCTGCGTTTCAAAGGCGCGCGTTTATCGATACCGCCGCATATGATAATCGACTATTGTCCGGTGTTTTTGATGAAACGACCGGCACTATTTCTGAAGAGGCAGTAGTAAGCTAGCGGGCGCTTTTAGTTGAACATTAGTATTATAGATTTTTCTGGTACATAGGCGTTTCGTATGCGTGAGTCTTCGTCCGAGGTACCGCGAAAGCGGATTTTGATTGTCTTCGATTTTATCGGTCCCTATCATGCAGCGCGTTTGAGAAGTATCAGTCCCAACTTTGAACTCGTCGCATTGGAATGTAGCACAGTTAGCAGAGACACCAATTGGCTAAACTCGTGCGAGTCAAACATCCAAAAACGTACACTGGTTTCTCAAGGAGATGTTACGCAGTTTGGGTTTGCGGAATTGAAGAGTCGGGTTAAGCAAGCACTTACGGAGTTGAAACCTGATGTCGTTGTTGTCGCTGGGTGGGCCGATAGGGTCTCTTTAAGTGTTCTGAAGTGGTCCTTAGCCCATCGAGTCCCTGCCGTAGTGATGTCTGAGAGTCAAGCGGATGATTGTCGGCGAAACCCGATTACCGAATGGGTAAAGAGCAAAATCCTCGAAAGCTGCTCGGCAGGACTTGTTGGCGGTCAGACACACAGAGCGTATCTCGAATCGTTGGGGATGCGCAGCGATTCCATTTTTCTTGGGTATGATGCGGTCGACAACGACTACTTCACTCGCTGCGTTGACGAGATTCGAAGTTCGAATATCGATTTTGGAGTTGCTCATGAGCTTCCGAAAAAGTTTTTCCTCGCGACATGCCGATTCATTGAAAAGAAGAACTTGATCCGCCTTCTGGAAGCTTACGCAGAATATGCGAAATCATCGGTGGATAGTCCGTGGCATTTAGTGCTTTTAGGCGATGGGGATTTGCGAGCGACGATCGAGTGCAAGATTGCAGAACTCCAGCTTAGTAGCATGGTACATCTTCCAGGATTCGCTCAATACTCTCAGATTCCAAAATACTATGCTGCCGCGTCTGCGTTGATCCATGCAAGTACAGTCGAACAGTGGGGGTTAGTTGTTAACGAGGCTATGGCAAGTCGATTACCGGTACTTGTTTCTGAACGCTGTGGCAGTGCACGTGAACTCATACAACCGAACATTAATGGTCTAATCTTTAATCCGTTAGATGTTGGTGCGATTAGTGATTCGATGATCCAAATGGCGAGCATGTCGGAATCCGCACGCAAAAAAATCGCAGAAGAAGGACACCGGACTATTCAAGCTTGGGGGCCTGGACGTTTTCAGCTAGGCTTAGAAGACGCGTGCGGTAAGGCCATCCAAAAAGGACCTAGTCGCGGTAGTCTGTTGAGTTCATTCCTTCTTAGTCTTTACTCTCGAATATCCAACTAACTGTGTCGATAAAAATATTAAGTCTTTGCTCGTCTTTATCTAACGCTGCTGGTGGCGTGTTCGAGGTTCAAAAGTCGCTTGCGAAACATGGAAAGCAGTTTGGAATTGAGACAATAGCGGCTGGGATCCAGGATGCTCGGTGGGCTAAGGATCGAGATGATTGGGAGGATATAGATGCGCGCGTTTTTCCAAGTGAGTTTCCAAAATTCTATCGAAACTCACCTAGCTTAATGAGGTTTGCTAGGTCCGAACAATCTTCATTGGACGTGCTGCATCTACATGGGCTCTGGTTGTTTCCTTCGTATGTTGCTTATCGCCTCCAAAAGGATTTTCAGAAGCCAGTAGTAATTTCACCCCATGGAATGTTGGACCGTTGGGCGTTAGCAAATAAGGGATGGAAGAAGAAACTTGCCATGATTCTTTTTGAGAGGCAATTATTTAAAAACGCCACTTGCTTTCATGTTCAAAGCGAAAGTGAGCTGAATGATGTGCGTCGGTTGGGATTCAAGAATCCGGCTGTTATTATTCCGAATGGCGTTGATATTTACCCTACACGTGAGCAACACAATCGGAGAAAGGAAGTTGTCTTTCTCGGTAGGCTACACCCGAAAAAAGGACTTGCTCAGTTAATCCAAGCTTGGAAACTGTTTGCTCCGGAATTTTTAGGGGACTGGAAGCTTCGAATAATCGGCTGGGATGATGGTGGACACGAGAAATATCTAAGAACTTTGGTGGACGCATTAGGTTTGTCGAATTCTGTATCGATCGATGGTCCTAAGTTTGGCGAAGATAAAAAGCAGGCATTTAAAGAGGCTAGGGGTTTCATCCTGCCTTCGTTCAGCGAGGGGCTACCAATGGCCGTTCTTGAAGCTTGGGAGTCGGGGCTTGCAGTATTGATGACGGATCACTGCAATCTTCAGATAGGATTTGATAAGGATGCAGCCATTCGGATCGAACCGACTGTTAACTCGATTCAAGAGGGCCTCAAAGCATTTTTTTCAATTTCCGAAGCGGAGCAGTCCGCTATTGGAGAAAGGGGGCGTCGACTTGTCGAGAGGCATTTCTCGTGGGACGATGTCGCATCTCGATTATCCCAGACCTACCGATGGATTCTTAATTTAGAGGCGAAACCAGATTTCGTTCGCACGGATGCTTGACATAAAATCCAATCGAGTCGGACGAAAGTATGGGGTTAAAGAGCAGATTCTTCGGTGCCTTTGGGGCATTGTAAAAATCGGATTCAGGCTTGTGCCAAGACCATTTTTTGGCATTCGTCGAGGAATTTTGAGAGTGTTTGGTGCAAAAATTGGCCGGGAGACGAACATCGATCCAAGTGCAGATATTTACTTCCCTTGGAATCTCGAGATCGGTGAATATTCCGCAATCGGTGCGAGTTGCTTAATTTACAACCTTGGTCCCGTCGTGATTGGCTCCCGATCAACAATATCACATAAATCTCACTTGTGCGCGGGCACTCATGACCATACAGATCCATCATTGCCATTGATTAGATCTTCAATAAGAATAGGTGACGATGTTTGGATCTGTGCGGATTCCTTCATCGGTCCTGATGTGCATGTAATGAATGGGGCAGTAGTCGGGGCAAGGGCATCTGTTTTTCGAGATGTACTTTCTTTTCAGATCGTTGGTGGGAACCCAGCGAAAGTCATTGGAATTCGGGTTTTCAAAAATTAATCTTATGATACCTGAGTAATCACGTAGTACTCGGCTTACCTCTGTTGTTTATGCGATCTTGACACCTAACCGAAAGGGCGATTCATTGAAGACAAGTTCTGATATATCTGGTTATTGCTATGAATCCAACGAACTATCACATGCGCACCAGTTTCTGTGGCCAAAAGTTTCGGATATTACAAAGGCTTATTTTCAATCTAGAACCGATTTGAATGAGAAGCGAATATTTGACCTTGGATGCGGCAATGGTTCTATCGCATTTGAGATGTCACAACTTGGCTATTCTGTGTCGGGCGTTGACCCTTCGGTTGAAGGAATCTCCCAGGCTCAGTCGCATCTCAAGAATGCAGATCTACGAGTTGGATCGGCTTACGATGATCTTCAGTCAACTTTTGGGAGTTTCCCAGTCGTCGTTAGTCTTGAGGTTGTCGAACACGTTTATGACCCTAGGCATTACGCAAGGACCCTTTCAAGTCTTGTAGAACCGGGGGGGGATCGCAGTCGTATCAACACCCTACCACGGGTACTTTAAGAATCTAGCGATTGCCCTCGCTGGCCATTTTGACCCCCACTTCACCGCATTATGGCCTCACGGTCATAATAAATTCTGGTCCATAAATACTTTAAAAGTTTTACTCGAAGAAGCAGGGTTTCAAAGGGTTCGGTTTTATCGGGTCGGTCGGATCCCGGCGCTTGCAAGGTCCATGATTGCTGTCTCCCATAAAGACTAATTTAACTTGTTACGCTTGGAATAAAGACAAGAATGCTTTCAGTACTTATCCTTACAAAAAATGAAGCGGCGAACATTAAGAATGCCATTTCGTCGGTCAATTGGAGCGACGACGTGGTTGTTTATGACTCTGAGAGCACCGACTCCACGACAGAGATTGCATCGAGCTTAGGCGCCCGGATTGTTTCACGAAAGTTTGACAACTGGTCATCACATCAAAACTGGGCAGTAAAAAACATCGCTTTTAAGAACCCTTGGGTCTTGTACGTCGATGCGGATGAAGCATGTGACTCAGAACTTAAGGAGGCTGTTATGCGTGAGTGTACGGCACACAGCAAGGCTTCTGCCTTTCGCGTCAAGCGAAAAGACTTCTTTATGGGCAAATGGCTTCGTCGGTCCCAACTTTATCCGACGTGGTTAGTTCGTGTCTTTCGACCAGATAAAATCCGATACGAAAGGCTTGTAAATCCTGTCGCGATTGTCGATGGCGACACACTACCAATCGAAGGCCATATATTGCATTATCCTTTCAGTCATGGAGTATCGCATTGGTTTGAGAGGCACAACAGTTACAGTTCGTTTGAGGCGCAGGATTTGGCGAGTGAATCTCGTCAATCGATAAACTGGAAGCAGATATTCAGTAAAGACGCCAATCTTCGACGTAAAGCAATTAAGCAACTTGCGTATAAAGTCCCCGGACGCCCTTTCCTTCTGTTCTTCTACCTGTATTTTTTTCGACTCGGTTTTCTTGACGGTGTTCCAGGTTATTACTACAGCCAAATGCGGGCTTCATATGAATTGATGATTGATGTCAAAGCCTGCGAAAATCGCTATAAAATGACACAGAATTCGATTCATTCATAACCGATTGAAAGACCATGTGATTCGGCCGTTTTATGAGTAGCGACACAACAAACCTGACTACATACGAAAATCCTTTAGGTTGGGGAATTGTGATCGATCGATGGGACATGTTCGCATTGATTTTACCGGTAGTTACCTTGTCGCCGCTCCTATATCTGCAGTCTTGGTTTTTGTGGGAGAAAGAGCATCTCCAGTTTTTCCCGCTAGCTTTCGGGGCTGCCGCATGGTTTTTTTGGAACGAAGGCAAACGGGATGAAGGCCATTTGGTCTTAGGCCTCCGAAGGACGCTCTCGTTTACGGGGGCCGTTGCATCGATCCTTATCGCAATCTTTGCCTTGATAATTGTCTCTCCGTGGCTCGCCCATTTCGCTTGTGTTCTGTTGATATTCTTCTGGGCTTACCGCAAATTCGCGAGTATGTCGATGCTTCGAGTCTTGGGCATCTGTGGATTGATGGTGGTTACCATTCCACCACCATTTGGATTGGATCATCAGTTGGTGCGTTCGCTCCAAACGCTCTCGTCGACAATTTGTAGCCGACTCATGGACGCAACGAACATTCTTCACGTCAAGCGAGGGAATGTGATGGAGATTGCCTCGAAACAACTGTTCGTTGAGGAAGCGTGCAGCGGCGTTGATAGCCAATACGCGCTGATGGCTGTTGCCGGAGTTCTGCTGCTTGTCGGTAATACTGGTTTGATAGTTAGTATCATTACCATTGTAACCGTACCGATCTGGGCAATTCTTGGAAACTTACTTCGGATATATTCGATTGTGGTTGGACTGGAAATATTTGGGATCGATCTTTCGACAGGAACTTCCCATACGGTGCTCGGTTTGGTTGTATTTATTGTGGCTGCTTGGGCGCATTGGAGTTCGGTGCAGCTTCTTGTTTATCTTCAACTTCGGTTTTTTTCACCGGAACTCGCTACTCGTTCGCACCGAGTTACCTGTCCGACAGTCGTAGGAGATAAGACGATGGGGATGATGCTTTCTAGGTATTGGTTGATTCTCCCATTAATCGGTGTGTTACTGATGCCTGCTGGCGCGCTTGGAATTTACAACCACTTTCGCGCTAGGATGCCTTCGATTTCTAAAGACATCGCCGATAAGTTTCTCAGCGAAAACGATTTGCCAAGAGTTGTTTTAGGTCAATCCCGAGTTGGTTTTTCGGCAGAGACGCGAACCGAACGTAATATGTTTGGACAACATTCGCACGTTTGGACATATCAAGGGGACAGCGGTAACCAAATTGTATCGCTTGACTTTGTGTTTCGTGATTGGCATGCCCTTTGGATTTGTTACCAGAGCGCTGGCTGGACAGTAAGTGAGATCCAAAAAATTGACCGCGACTTGTCCGGAAATCCTTTAGAGTGGAAATACTTCCAGGTCCTGATGTCAAATGATCAGAATGAATTTGGTTGTTTGCACTTTGGGTTCTTCAACGAGGACGGTGAACCATATAGCTATGATGGACCAATCGAAGGCGGCCCAGTTGAGCGGCCTTTGACTTTCTTGGATGTTTTGAGTCCACCCAAAGACTTGAACAACTCGCTATTGTTCCAAGTCCAAGTACTATCGAAATCACTAGATCCGATACCAGCCACTCAGATCGCTCATCAACGTCAAATGTTTGAAGAGTTACGAGCTATTGCCTTGAATAAGTCCCGGCCACTACTTGGTAACCTCAAGGGAATTCGATAATGCAGGAAGCGATTCCAGAATCGCCAACTAAAGACGAGCTCCGAACGCACTTTAACAACGGGATACCGTCGTTGGTTCTAGCTTTAGTGACGGTGCTTTTGTCTGTCTACAGTTATTGGAGCGTACAGCCCAACCTAAGGGCCAAGTATCGCAACCTCTGCGATAGCAATCTTAGGGTTTTGGGTATCCAAGACGAGTCTAGCAATTCGCTTGGTGATTCTTCCGTCGAGTCACTGGCGAATAGTGTGGAACCTGAGCGAGTCAAGGCCTTGTCTGCTAGCGAGCAACTGCGAGTGTTAGAAGACACTGGTCTTTGTCTCAAGCGGTTATTCGTGTGGGATAATTCCGACGACTTGGTCCGATACCAGTCTGCCCTTGTTGCGGATCGGGTCGCTGAAATTATGGATAAGCTCGCTAGGACACCCTCCGCCTCAGACAATAATTCGGCTTCGAATAACAATGAGGAGCAAAAAGTCTTTCAGTACTTGGGTAATGCAAGGGCTGAGCGTAAGAAAGCGACTGAGGCTATGCTGGCGGTCGAAAAAATGGGTGGAGTGTGTGCGTTTGATGCTTCGTTGTGGCTTGCAAGGCGTGAGCTGCCCGACTGGTCTTCTCGTCCGAAAGCGTCGCGAGATGCAACGTTAGAAAAAGTAAGATTGTTGTCTTCCCAACACGACAAAAACGAGCAGGCGAAGTCAGTTCTGGCAGAGATTTTGTTGAGAAACGCCCTTGGCGATACCGAGTCTTTGGGGAAGTCGAATCGAAAGCAGCTAGCCCGCGAAGCTAATGATCTTCTAGAAGGTGTAAAGGCACCGACTATGGAGATGCAAAGTTGGGCCGCTTTGGCGAGATCGTTTTCGGATGTAGTCGTCGCTCAGGATTTGGCTTGGCAAGCTACTCAAAACTACTGGGTTGATCGGTCATCATCAAATCAAACAGTCGGTAACATCGATTCGGTATTTCGTGCCTTGATGGTCGGAGGCAACGTCGAGGAGGCCCAGAGTTTTATTTCGGAGATGCTTGGGAAGGTTCATGCCTTGGATCGGTCGGAGCTTCGCAGACGAGTCGCGTCGACTTGTTGCAGGCAAATCATAGCCAACTGGATCCTATCGGACAACAAACCCTTGGCGCCTGATTGGAGCTTGATGGATATGGCTGTACATCTTCAGCCCGATTCCGAAGATCTTACTGGTCTTTGCCTAAAAATCGTTGACGATTCGCCGCTGGATAAACAGGAATCGCTACGAAGCTATCTGTCATCAAAGCTTCCAGATGATGGCAGGGAGAGCCCTCGACTGCTTCTCGCATTACTCGCTAGTGTTGATAAAGGTCCTGATGTTGTAGACAAGAGTGCGATTGAGAATCTCGCAATGGAGGATACTGCCTATGCAACAATGATTTCAAAAGTAGCATTGGTTCTCATGGAAAGCAACAAGCTGACTCGTTCCTCTGCAATTGAATGGCTGCGAGCTGTTAACAGATCTGCACCTGAGATACTCTTTGCTTGGTATGCTCGCGGTAACCTTCATTTGCGGGCAGACGAATTTGCCGAAGCTGCGGAGTGTTTTGATTTGCTTTCAAAAAAACTACCTAACGACGAGCAGGTTCGCGAGTTGCATCAAATGGCACTTGCAGGCGCAACACCCAAAAGCACCTAGGGCTATTTTGTTCAGTTGCACCGATCTTAGACTAGGTCCTAAAACCGCTTTAATGTTCTTCGTCTGAAGGTTGCGGGCTTTAGTGCGATTGCAATAAGCGGCTAATAATTGTAACCGATTTCATATTATCGCAAAAACATGTTACCGTGAAAAGGTTTTTGCCACATGGCGACTCCCATTTGATCCTGATGAATTACCTGTGGCAATCGTTAAAAGCTGTCCTCATGTTTTTTAAGTTGGACTCATGAATTTGATGTCGGAATCAGCCCAGGAATTGGAATCACGATCATCTATAAGTCCGAAGGTCTGCGTGATCCAAGACGGGGCCAGGCGGAACTACATGGTGCCACTTGCGCTTCAAGAAATTGGTATGTTGGATCGAGTTTTCACAGATTGGTACGCGGAAGACCGTTCGATAACGAAGGGTTTCAGCCAACTGATGCGGCGCTTTGATAAAATTCGAGGTCAGAAGATGCTCGATCGTCATCGAGCGGGGCTCGACGGTCGTCGAATTTTATCGTGCCCTTTACTCGCCCTTCGGTGCGAGCTTGCAAGAAACCAATTCTCTTCCAGTGAAGAATACTTTGAATGGTTCTCTTTGAAATTTGCTAGATGGGTTCGATCTAAAGGTATGGGGGAATCCAATTCTGTTTACGGATACATCCGTAACGTCCATCCTAGACTTTGGGATTTCGCTTCTTCAAAAGGATTGGTTACCGTGGGCGATCAAATGATCGCGCCGTCCGCCGTAGAGCGTAGGGAGTTCCAGTTGCAGCAGGAACGTTGGCCGGGATGGGAAACGAACCCCACCAACTGCGCCTGGGAGTTAGTCGATCAAATGGAGCGAGAGAGTTGGGACTTGCTGGACCACATTATTTGTGGGTCGGATTACGTGAAGGACGGATTAATCGCGGAAGGAGTTGAATCTTCAAAGGTATCAGTGACTCCCTATCTACCAAGCGGTGCAGGCTTTCCCATTGTCGAGAGGAAGTGGGATCCGAAACCAATGATCGTAGGCTTTACAGGGGCGGTTGGCCTTCGAAAGGGCGCTCCATACTTCCTTGAAGTCGCTAAACACTTCGATCCAAAGCTCGTGAAATTTGTAATGGTTGGGAAGATAGGACTCGACAAGCAAGTATTAGAAAGAAATCTTGGAAACGTCGAGTTAACAGGGGCGGTTCCTAGATCTCAAATTCAATCGTGGCTTAACCGTTTTGACATTTTTTTCTTTCCAAGTACTTGTGAAGGATGCGCAGGTTCAGTCGTCGAGGCCATGGACACTGGGCTCCCTATCGTAACTACCAGAAATAGTGGAACGATCGTTCGGGACGGAGTCGAAGGATTTGTTCGGGATTACACGGATATCTCAGGATTTGTGGACGCCATACAAAAATTAGTGGACGATCCCGAATTGAGACATCGTACAGGTGTCGCTAGCCGACTCCGAAATGATCAATTCACTCTTGATTCGTACTCGACAACTCTTGGAAGTTTGTTTGGTTCGCTGCTTCAAACAGGTCGGATTTGAATTCAGCCGGTAAGAGCTCCGAAATCGATAGCGTTATTCGCTGAAGCCTAGAGCAACTGATCTTGTTTGATGAGTTGAAGGGTAAAACGCTAAAGAGAGGCAAGCGCTGATATCTTGGAATACGAGTTTGTAATTAAAGTTGACTAGCAAGACCCGCAACTCGCGCCTTTTCGATTTGTACAATAACTAACAACCCTTTGCCGCAAGATGTGGCGAAATCACATTCAAGGACGTATTAACGGCCCACGACCAAAGCTAGGAATCGCTAGACGTCCGATTCGCTTGGTCCCTAGGGTTACCTGGAATACCGAAGGTTTGTTTTTTTGATGGTTAAGTTGTCGATAATTACGGCTGTTTTTAATCGAGGTAGGACGATCGCGGATGCGATCGATTCTGTGTTGGCGCAGCAGGATTGTGATATTGAGTACATCGTTGTGGATGGGCTTTCTAATGACGACACAGAGAAGGTTGTTCGGGGATATGGTGATCGAATCTCCAAATACATTCGCGAGAATGATTCGGGGATCTATGATGCGCTCAATAAGGGAGTTGCGGCGGCGACGGGCGATGTCGTTGGGTTCTTACATGCGGATGATGTTTTAGCTGGGCCGCAGGTTGGGCACTGGATAAGTCAACCGTTTGCTGACGAAAGCGTCGATGCTGTATATGGAGATTTGCAATATGTTGACGCGAATGACACGGACCGGGTGATTCGTAATTGGCGGTCAGGTAAATATGTCCACTCGAAGTTTAGGTATGGATGGATGCCGGCTCATCCAACTTTTTACTTGAGACGTGAACACTACCAAGAGTTCGGAGTCTATCGAGACGACTTTCAGATCGCTGCGGATTATGAGCTAATGCTTCGCATGCTTTTCAAAAATAAACTGAAGGCGCAAGCTATCGACGAGGTTTTGGTGAAGATGCGCGTCGGTGGGAAAAGTAATGCATCGATAGCTAATCGTCTGGTTGCCAATCGTGAGGACGCTAAAGCTTGGTCACTCAACGGGTTGAAAACACCAATTGGGTTGAGATGGATGAAGCCGCTGCGAAAGCTGGGGCAGTACTTTTGATTTTGGATATCGGAAGTTAAACTCTTTACCTGTCCAACTGCCTCATCTTCAAACTTAAACTCTTCAATCCTATGAATTCTATTGGCGTAGTTGGACTCGGTTATGTTGGCTTGCCTCTAGTCCGCGCCTTCGTGAGAGCGGGCTGTTCTGTCATCGGCTTTGACGTGGACCGCCGGAAGATTGACAAGCTGATGGCTGGGCAGAGTTACATCCAGCATATGGAAAGTGACTGGTTGAAGCCTACGGTTGCTTCCAAGCAGTTTTTGGCGACCGACGATATGGATCAGCTTGGCCAAGTTGATAATATCGTTATATGTGTTCCAACGCCGCTGAATGCTAGTCGTGACCCAGATCTGACCTATATTGAAAAGACCGCCGAGTCGATTGCTAAGACTCTTCGACCTGGGCAGTTGGTTGTTTTAGAGAGCACAACCTATCCGGGAACAACACGCGACGTTGTGAAACCAATCTTGGATGGTTCGGGGCTTGTTTGTGGGACTGATTACTTTCTTGCGTTTAGTCCTGAACGCGAAGACCCTGGCAATCAAAAGTTCATCACCAACTCGATCCCCAAAGTGGTTGGTGGTATGGACTCATCAAGCCTTGCCCGAGCAGTCGCTTTGTACGAACAAGTTATCGACAAAGTAGTGCCGGTTGCTTCGTGTGAGGTTGCCGAGGCGGCGAAGATCCTTGAGAACACTTACCGTAGCGTCAACATCGCCATGGTGAATGAATTGAAGTT
This sequence comes from Planctomycetota bacterium, assembly GCA_026692865.1. Lineage (GTDB taxonomy): Bacteria > Planctomycetota > Planctomycetia > Pirellulales > Pirellulaceae > JAIYDQ01. The sequence continues at coordinate 21,042 of JAPLNI010000054.1, read as the reverse complement.
GCTGTTTATGCGGCTGGGGATTGATATATGGGAAGTGATTGACGCTGCGAAGACGAAGCCATTTGGGTTTCAAGCGTTTTACCCTGGGCCGGGGCTTGGTGGGCATTGCATACCAATCGATCCCTTCTATTTGACTTGGTTAGCTCGTTGCCATGAAATGCCGACTCGTTTTATTGAGCTCGCGGGTGAGATCAATTCTTCGATGCCGCAGTTTGTCATCGATCGCACTACGGACGCACTCAACTCTCTGAGCAAGTCCGTACGGGGAGCGAAAATTGGCATTCTTGGGATAGCGTATAAGAAAGATATTGATGATCCTCGCGAGAGTCCTAGCTTCAAGATAATGGAATTGTTAGAAGCTCGAGGTGCGATCCTTTCGTACTCAGATCCTCATATTCCGCAGATCCCTTCAATGCGATCCTTTCAAGTCCCGCAACTCTCGAGTGAACCCCTGACGGCAGAATATTTAGAATCATTAGATTGTGTGATCATTGCGACCGATCACACCGCATTTGATTACCGATTGATCCTAGACAAAAGTAAGCTCGTGGTTGATACTCGAAACGCAAGCATCCATGCCGCGAAATCGGTGGCAGGAGCAATCGAAAAAATCTGGAAAGCGTAACTCGGAGCGAAGGAATCGAATGTCGACCGCGACAAAAACCGCCCAGGCAAAGGAATCTATACTCCAGCCGCCTGACCCGGCTCTCTCCCAGGCTTGGCTTTGGGATTTGTTTCTGCTTGGGCTTCCACTTGTGGGACTCGCCCCGCTTCTCGCTGTGCATGGAGTCCAGCTTTGGTGGCGTCCTTCCTTCCAGTTCTTTCCGATGGCGATTTTATGTCTGTTACTTGGAATGCTGCTGGCAGAGAAAGGAGTCTGTTGCGATCGTGTCCGAAGAATCTTTGCAGCACTTTTCGCGAGCTTCGGGTTCGCAATGACAATTTACTCTGCTTGGATATTTTCCCCGAGTATTGCTTGTTTCGCTATAGCGTCTCTGTGGGTAGCTTGGGGGCTTGTAAGGCTCCAGTTTGATTCTTGGGCGAGGTCTATTTGTTGGGGGCTGCTGGTCGCGACACTTGTTCCGCTTCCGATGAATCTAGATAGTCGCATTGAGGCTGGACTCAACGGGCTGGTCGCTGCAAGTACGTCGCGAGTTCTTGATTTGTTTCAGTCGTATCACCTTCTTCAATCACCCTATCTTGCCGTTGAAAAACGAGCAATTAACTACTTTGAATTTCTTGATACGGCATTTAGCTTTCGTGCAGTGTTGGCGTTCGTGTTGGTTCTTATCATTGCGAAGCGTCGCTCGTTTTTGTCTGGGGCGCTTTCTTTGGCGACAGGAATTTTAGTCACGTTTGTGGGAAAAGTTGTGTTGCTGGCACTTGCCGTATATATGGTTAATAGCGGCGTTGTGTGGAACGAGGGCTGGCTTTGGACTTTGCTGAACTGGGGGATTGCTTTCCTTTCGATTGTTATGGTGTCCAACCTTGAATCGATGTGGGGGGCACTGCTTGGTCCGATCAAAGTGGCGGGTGATGTTGTTTCTATCGATAGAACTCGAAGCGCAGACATCTATAATCGCCTTGTCTACTGGCCAGGAAAGATTGCGAAGCGACGCTCGCGAGAAACTCGCGAAGCAGCTATAGGTAACGAATCTATCTACTCGTCTGCTGGAGCTAGTCCGTCAATCATATTGATGGGAGTTTCTGTCATTATCGTATTGCTTGCAGCTCCTTTGGCTATGGCTGTTGTTAAACAGAAATTGCTAGTGAGCTCCTCAAGCAGAATCGATCTACCGTCTGACCGTTTGCCGGATAGCAAGTTGTTCCCTTCAAAGACGTTTCCCGGATTGTTGCTGAATCAGTATCAAAGCAACGCGGGCAGTAGTGCCCTGGGGAACTTGAGTGTTCACCTTTGGAACTTCACTGGAATTGATGCCGAGGCGCAGATTGTTCTAGTCTACCCGGTTGATGGATGGAAGTCGGAATGGTCTCTAGGAGTTGAGAATGGATGGAGTTTTTCGAATCAAAACGAAGATTCGTTGCAGTCGCCGTGGCCATTTGTTGAAAAGAGATTAGCTTATGATAGCGAGATTGCTGCGAAGACATCTTTGTTTTTTAGCTCGCAGTTTACTTTGGACGGAAAGCCATACTTGCCATCTGCGGAGGAGCTGACTTTGCGACCAGAAACTGCAACTGGTAACAGGTGGTTAGAACCGAGGTTGATCAATTTCTTGAGAACTCCTGTCCAAGATAAAACTGCTTCATCGTTTGTTGTACAAATGCAATTCATTTCCATCAGCGAACTTCGGGACGAAGATATCGTTAACCTTCGAACGATTTTTGAATCCGTCAGACAAGCGGTCCTTTTGCGTGTCGGCGGGGCAGGAGACGCCGCGCAAGCTAAGGCGTCCGCGCTTTAACATGCAAATAGTTGCCTTCGATCAATCACGCGGTAGATCGCATATGATTGTTGATTAACCTATGAAACATATGATTGCGATCATTGCAGGGACGCGGCCCGAAGCCATCAAGATGGCACCCGTTTACTTTGCTTTGAAAGAATCAGATACATTGAGACCGGTCTTTCTTTCGACCGCCCAGCATCGCCAAATGCTCGACATGACACTCGCGTCATTTGGGATTGTTCCCGAATATGATCTGAACCTGATGCAACCAGGCCAAACGCTATCAGACCTGACGGTAAGAGTTTTAAGCGCCGTGAGCGATTGGCTGGGCGTGCATCGCCCGTCAGCAGTTCTATTGCAAGGTGACACAACGACAGTACTCGCTTCGGCGATGGCGTCGTTTTATCAAAAGATTCCCTTCGGCCATATCGAAGCGGGCCTTAGAACAGGAGATATGCTGTCGCCATTTCCGGAGGAGATGAACCGTCGGCTCACTTCACCGATTGCCAAGTGGCATTTCTGTCCGACCGAGAACAGTCGCGCCAATCTTGAACGCGAGCAAATCATTGATGGTGTTTTTGTAACGGGCAATACTGTTGTTGACGCACTTCTCTGGACTCGTAAACGAATTGCCGAAAAGAATCATGGTAGCATGGAGGTCGCAGGAAGACTCAACATTTCAAAGTCTTTTCATGATCGCTATCTTGCTTCAGGTCAGCGGCCTTGGATTCTTGTAACTGGACACCGCCGAGAATCTTTTGGCGACGGATTTGAAAGGATCTGCCAATCGATTCTATCGCTTGCCCAGGAATACCAAGACTTGGGGTTCCTTTATCCTGTGCATTTGAACCCTCAAGTTCGAGAGCCGGTCAATCGAATCCTTGGGGCTATTGCGAATGTCGAGTTGGTGGAACCTGCTGGCTACGAAGACTTCGTTTGGCTCATGAATCGATCGTACTTCATTTTGAGCGATTCTGGTGGCGTTCAAGAGGAAGCGCCCTCGCTTGGTAAGCCCGTCTTGCTACTTCGTGAACATACCGAGCGACCGGAAGGTGTTACAGCTGGGACATGCACGTTGGTAGGAACGGATGTCGAAAGGATCTTGGCAACCGCAAGAGCGTTGCTCGATGATTCAGAGGAGTACGAGCGGCGATCCCAATTATCGAATCCATATGGAGATGGAAGTGCCGCTTTGAAAATTCGAAAGATCTTGGAACGACATTTTTCAGCGTTTGGACCGTGAGCGGTGTGGCAGTCAGAAGATTCGAAGGACTCTCTACCACTGATCCGCCTGAGCAGTTCGGACGGGAGTAAGCTCCCGTCCTACTTTGGATTCGCTAAATGATTTCCGATTACGATTGAACTCGCAGACGCTTTTGGATGTCTGTTTCGAGAACACCAAAGACTGCTTCATGTCGTTGAACCGACATCTGTAGAGCTGCAAGCAAACGCTTCGCAGTAAAGAAGTTCATGATCACGCGTTGCTTGACGTAGATCGGATCCTTTGGAATCCCAACTGGTTGTGGATTCAAACCAAAGTCGACGATGAGTTCTTCTGGCGAGCCTGTGACTCGGCAGAAGTTTGAATAACAAGCAATCGCATCTTCATCTTTCACTTGAACCTGAATCTGCTGTTGAGCGGCTGCTTCTGGTGATTGTCCGACTTCCATCGCATTGGCCATTTCTTCGTTTGCCATCTTGTATTAATCTCCTATTGAAACTTTTGATCGTCGATGGCTCAACTGCCACCCAACCCAACTAGTTGTACCACAGAATTAAGGAGTTGCTGAACTGTTCTTTCGAGTTCGACTCAGAAATTCTTCGAATCCTCATCTGGTCACGTCAGGGTTTATTCAAAAGTCAAAGTTGAACGTCTTGACCAAGAATCGATAAAATCTCCATCCGAGCGAACGCCATTCCAAGTGCACTTTTGCAACGCCGCGATAGGACGATCGAAACGGAACATGCTGTGTCTCGAGCGGTACCGATGCTTGATAAGAGGTACTTATTGGGCGGACTTTTCCACTCGCGTCTTGTGCTGTATTGAGCGAACCACCAGCTTGGCTTGCGAGGTTTTCTGGCGATTCTTTCATCTCCGACTGCGCGATCTTATTGATCTTTCCCGAAACGCTGTGGAGCTTGGCCGAGTCCAACATGAGTTCCACTTCATCACCCTCGTGAACGAGATCGATATCGGATTGATCGATGATGATAACCGCTTCCATTTTATCCGGCTTCCCAACAACACACAGCACGTCTCCTTCGGCGAAGTGAGCGTCAGCATTGATCTGAGAAAACGGGTTACCGGACCAACCTGGAAGTTGATCTTCAGCCATCGCGGCCTTGGGTAGTGGCTTCGATGGAGGCTCGATGATGGTTCCGTCCACCGGACTTACAACAGTCAGCATGGCTCGCTTTGCCTGCACTTGGGCCAGCAGTTCTTCGGCGGCTTCCAGCATCTCTCGCTGAGTCACCAAGGTCGCATTCTTACGAGGATCGGTGAATTGGAGTTCCATTTGCTCCAATCGCACCTTGGCCGCGTCGCGTTCGTTGCGATACTTCGACTCTTGTGCTGCAAGATCGATGCTATCCAAGTTTGCAATTGGCTCGCCTGCGCGTACTTGTTGACCAGGCTTCTTGTTCCAACCGACAAGATATCCGGGAACCATCGCGCGTACTTGAATAGCATCCTGCGGTTGAATTTCAAACGCACATCGAACGCTATACGGCAGCGGAACAAAACCGACGATTGCAATGACAGCTCCAGCAACTGCAAGCGACCATAGGATATTCTTGCTTTTCATTTTTGCAGCTCTCCCTGGTGTTTTTAAAAACTTATAAGAAGCGATCATAGGCTGCACCACCATTCCAGTTAACCCAGCAATCGCAAACATCTGACCAATGACTTCAAGCCCATACGGCTTCAACACTTGGTTCAGAAACCAAATGATTCCGAACACAACAACCCAGCGATAAATGGAAGCTGCGACCGTAAACATTCCGAACCAAAACAAGTTCCGTCGTGGTAGGAATGGGTTGTCTTGAAGCTCCAACCCCAAGCAAGTCGACTGAAACCATCGCTTAAGAACTTCAGTACTTTTTTGTCGGAGATTTGGGATCTCCAAAATGTCCATCAGAATATAGTAACCATCGAACCTCAAAAGTGGATTTCCATTGAAGACAACGGTGCTTACTGAGCAGATGAACATGACAGACAAGCATAGGAAGTTAAACATACCCGGCGTGCTAAACCACCACAGGAACGTAGCGATCGATGCGAGCAACAATTCGACATACATTCCTGCCGCGCCGATGAAGACTCGCTCCCATTTGTTTCGGAGCATCCACGAGTCGGAAACATTGCAGTAAAGGCATGGCGTAAAGACCAATAACATGACTCCCATCTCGTGGCATTCACCACCAAATTTCTTGCAGCTAAGCCCGTGTCCGAACTCGTGCAAGACTTTGACAAGTGCCATCGTCACGCCAAGGAATATCCAATTATCTGCTGCAAAGAATTGCTCAAAAGTCGGAAGCTTCGCTTGGAATTTGCTCCACTGAACCAGCACTAACATCAAAGCCGTTAACCCGAAGCACAATGCACCAATCAGTGCACCAGGCGTAAATAACCAACCGAACCAAGGAAGCAAACGGTTCAAGATCCGTTCGGGGTCAATACCTCGAAATCGAAGAGCGAAAATGTTCGCGACTTTTCCGAGTAACTCTTTCTTTTTTTTCTGGTCTCCACGCCGACGGAGTTGTCGACCTTGTCCAACTGATTGCGAGATGACAAGCCCGCTTCGATGGAGCATCCCAATGAACTGCTGCAAATCTTGAAGCGTGATTCGTTGGGGAGCAAACTTCGCTTGAAACGTTTCGCGAATTGTCTGGAGGCTCGTCTCACCATCGAGCATTTGAAGAATCGCGAACTCTTCTTCATGAAATCGAAAATAGTTCAAACCGACTGGATCTTTCACGACCCAATACGTTCGCCCGTCGTAGGTATTCCGGCTCGTATGCAAATCAGCACGCTTGCGCAGCTTGAGCGGCCGCATCGCGCTGTTTACTAACGAATCGGCCATCGTTGCCATAGAATTTAGGGGTGAGGCTTGAGGAGTGAGACTTGAGGTTTGATGAATACTTAGCCGATGGCGCTAGCCACGGGTTGCACCCGATTGTCGCCTTTCGCGGAGCGAAAGGCGATTTTTTATCGAGTGCTAATCTCGATGGTGGCTGGCATACCTTCGCGGAATAGCCACTGATTGTTGACTTTCTTATTTGGGATTTGGACCCAAACGCGATAGGCGCCTGAGACTTCGAGGACTGGCGAAACAAAGCCGATCTTTGCTTCCACGCGTTCCCGTTTTCCGGGAAAGAGCTCGATGTCGACTATCGCTGGGGCGTTCATCAATTCATGTGGCGCAGCCTGTAGATCGTCCACTCGAACTTGACCAACAACACGAAGTTGTTCCATTGAAACGAGTCTTAGCAGTACTTCGCCGGCGCGTACCCAGTCGTATTTCTCTTTCTTCTTCTCAGCGACAACTCCGTCGAATGGGACCAACATTTTTCGTAAGTCTACTTGAACGGCCGCCGCGCCTTCTTTTGCTGCGGATACTTCAACTGCGGCCTTATCCTGATTGTTCTTCAACTCAGCTACCGTGATCGCTAGCTCGGCACGTCGCTTTTCAAGCCATTTCTTTCTAAGCTCCGAATCGGTTTCGGAACCACGAGCGTTTAGTTCTTCGGTCTTTGTATAGTCGATCTCGGCTACATTGAATGCGGCTCGCGAGTACTGAATTTCCGAGTCATCTTTCGCTTTCTCTTTCGCGGCCTCCAGTTCTTTATGCGTGACGGCCAACTCGGAGTTTGCCAAACGATCGTCAAGCTGAACTAGCAGCGCTCCTTTGGTGAGCACATCGCCTTCGTCGGCTACCAAGTCAAGAACCAAACCATCGGCCTGAGAAGCAATATCTAAGTCATTTACAAACTTAAGATTTGCATTCTTGATCAAAATCTTACCGTTGGCCGAAATACTGCTTGTGCTGTTCCGTGAACCGGTGGAAACAGCCATTGATTCTGCAGGCGGTACAGAAATGCCACCATTCAGATTTCCAGAATCTTGATTGGAAGCGATCGCTTGCGCGGGTTCATACACCCCCGAACTGATTGCTGGTGGAGCGACGTTACTGTCGCCGTAATTTCCACCTGTTTGCACGACGGGGTTATCGTAGCCGGTAGTCGCTTCATTAACGATTTCTGCAGGTGCGTTCTGAACCCCATTGAATTCGCTCGCACTGGTTAGCTTGGATTGGATCTCGTTCGAAGGACCCGCAGGTTGTAGCTTTGCAGCCAGTGGATCCGGACGACCGGTGATTACCTCGGGCAGGTAATCACACCCGCCCAGGCAAGGAACAAGCATGAAGCCGCAGGCAAGCAACAATCGATGCAAAGGATTAGTAAGTTTCATATTCAAAAACACTCGCGATTGCGACTCTAAAAGAGGAGATAGGTTCTTATCCAAGCGATGATTTCGTGCGTCCAAACGTAAGCAAAGCTTCTTTTACCACACTTCACATCTGCAATAACTTCCGCGCCGGGCCTTCGCGTAATTCCGTCCATGGTATCGGGAACGATTCGAAGTTTGACGGTCGTGCCATCCTCACCGTGAATCTCGGCTCGTTGATGAACCGACTGACGGTACAGTTTACCAGTTCGCTTATCATCGGGCGCGGTTTTTAAGATGAACTCGCATGGCAGATAGTCTTTGTCTGTGTTGGCAAAAGCTTCATCCAGAAACTTCATGCGTTTCTCGGGCATGTAAACTTCGACATCCCAATTGCCTGTTGGATCTGCGATGGTCATTAGAACCTGTCCAGTCACTACGGGACGAGCCACCAAGTTCTTCTCAACGTCCCAAGTCGTCACGGTTCCAGATATTGGGCTCATTCGCTGGAGTTTCTGGCGTTTCTCATTCAGGATTTGTAACTGGTTATTGAAGGCAGTAATTTGTTGTTCAACTTCTGCGCGGTCGCTGGACAGTTGCGAGCGATCTGCTTCGGTAGCTGCCCCTTTGTTGATCATGGCGAGGATGGATTGCTGTCTGCTTATCGCTTGATTTAATTGCCCACGCGTGTTCGCGAGCTCGACTTCTAAATCGCGGTTTTTCATCCGAACTACGAGATCCCCTTTTTTGACTTCACTTCCGTGTTTAACCAGGACCTCTTCGATCTCGCCGTCAACGTGCGCGAAGAGATTCCTCTGGACTTCAGGCATTAACTGCCCGTTACCTTTCAGATCGAAGTCATAAGGGATGAAAAAAGAAGCAACGATCGCACCTGCTGCGAGAGCCATTATCGAGACGGTCTTGGGTAGAGCCGTTCCTCGGAATATCCAAAGGATTCGATCCAGAAAACGCCACACAGGCATCAAGAAGATACCGCTGTGAGTCATCGAGTTCGACAAAGCACGGCACGAGTGTTCATAAACAAGGTCGACGCGTCCTTCGAGTTGTTGTCGCGTCAGTTGCGTCTCGATCTGTTCGACGATCAATGCTCCGATTGCTGGACCGCGTTGCCTCGCTTCGGGTGAAACATTCCTTGAAGTCAAGACGTCTCCTTCGATAGTTTTCTCCGGGCGATAGATCGGAAGTACCGCAATTGTCCGACCGTGGGATTGATCGACGTAATCTTCGACGGCTTCTTCAATTTGCGGCGGCAAGTCTTCGGAGGTTCCGTCGTACCAAAGTGGCTCCCCGGAACGAATAACACGCGTTGCAAGATTATTGAGTGCCGTAACGATGTTCGAGCGGTTCTCAATGGTGTCTTGGCCGCTGATTGAGATGACTTTTGCCTTACGACGTTTTGCCGTGGCAATGCTGACTCGGTCGCACTCGATGAGTCGACGTCCTTCGTTAGCAATCGTGTAAGCCGTGTCGCGAAGATCGAGGTTGTCGTGAACAAGCCGAGCAAATTGGTCGGCTTGTTGAAGCAGACCATGTTTGTCGGCCACTTTTTGTAGCTGATTACCTTTGAGCCACTCGCCAACGATCTTGCTGATATGTTCGATGAATCGGAGATAACCTCGTTGGGCATCAGGCTGAGAATCACCGCGTTGGAAAACTTCGATGACACCGACTGGCTGTTGAGCTCCGATCAAGGGTGCCAGCACCAGCAAAAAACGAGTCGGGTTAGCCAGCTCTTGATTTTCACCGTAGGCCGATTGAGGTGGAATCAGCTCCGCTTTTCCCTGTGCGAGGACTCGACCGAGCAACCGGGCGTGTCGGACAGCTTCCTCGTTCGATTGGTCCGATAGCATCGGGTCCACTTGCATTTGATAAGACAAACGCAGCGAACCTTCCCCATCGAGCAGCCAAATCGCCCCACCTGCCGCAGCGAGGGCTGCGACGACTTTTTGGAGAATTTCGGGATAGTAGACAGTCGCCGCAACATCAGACTTCGAAAGTTCTGATATTTCGTTGACCAATGTGCGAATCTGACGCTTGGTCTGTTCTACGCTTTCTTCATCTGGTATCGAAGACATTTACTTTGGTCACAATCCATGAAACACGAAATCGGTGCAGGCTATGACGATAAACGACCGTTCAAATAGCACAACCTAGAAAGCTTGTTTACCACGATTCTTCACATCCAACATTTTTCTCGGCGAACGATTGTGCGGAAAACGCAGACTATTCCAGGGGGCAACCTTCCCTTGCGCTCGTCGCTCCTTAATCGTTGACTTCTATACGAGATTATCGCAGATGCGTTCAGTATTGGGGTATACCAAATTCAATCAAAAGTCTGACTCTTCTCGGCAAACGCCACCGTGCTTTGCCTCAAGTTTTAATCGTACTCAATGAAAATGGTACTAGTACTCGATGGAGTGATTCAAAACCGAGTACTAGTACCGCCAATGGTTGAGTACGAGTACGAAAAAGAACGTAATTACAAATAAAAACTTCAGTCCGTTGGCGGCAATCAGTGAGGAGTGTCACAAGTCTTATGCAAATTTTCACAAACTGGGAAACTGGTCGGCGGATCCGGTCGTTGCGGGAACACGAACCGGAAGCCACGACGATTGCAAAGCACGTTTGCTGATCGCTCAAAAGTAATGCCCCATTCAACATGCGCAGGTTGCGTCGACATTGCGGATTTTAACGAATTGACCATACTAGTTCGGTATCCAGTTTTAAATCAGACTGAGACTCAGTCCTGTCAATCTGGCATGCTTGAACCTGATTAATCCTAAAGAATTTGAATTCCGGAATGACACAATTGAATAGGTGGCTCATCGGAGCCGTTCTACCGATTTTTATCTCCCTCGCAGGACTTGGGCTCTATTGGCAACTTGGTTCCAGCGAGCCTAAACGGGTGGGAACTGACGGTAAAGATCCAGCTTCGTTGCTTGCTAAGCTCCCGATCATCTCAGTTGATAAAGTTCTTCCATTTGCGGCGGATCAATCACTGGACATCGAAGTTTCAGGCGTAGTCGTTCCCTATCGACAAATTACCGTCGCCGCAGAAATCCCAGGACGCATCAAGACGAAGAACGAGTTCTGTCGCGTCGGCCACTTTGTAAAAGAAGGTGATTTACTTTTCGAGTTAGATTCGACCGACTTTCAATTAGACATCGACCGATTAACGGCTCTACGCGATGCGGAATACGCTCAACAACGCGAACTCGATCAAGAACTCGCCAACGCCGAGCGATCTCTCGAACTTGCTGAGCAGGAGGTTGTTCTTCAAGAGCAAGAAATCTCGCGTCTCGAACGACTCCCAAATGGTTTCGCCAGCCAAAGCGAACTTGATCAAGCCAAACGTATCCGGCTCGCAAGCCAGAATCAACGACTGACAATTCAGAATCAACTCGCTCTGCTAAAGACGAGGAGAACTCGAATTAGTCTCGCTGAAAAATTGGCTGGGACTCAGCTAGAGCAATCCAAAGTCAATCTCGCAAGAACCAAAATCGTTGCCCCCATTACCGGAGTTATTGTTAGCGAATCAGTCGAAGAAGATTCCTACGTTGCAAAGGGGGCCTCGCTTTGCACGATCGATGATACGCAGCGCGTCGAGGTGCTTTGTAACCTACGAGCCGATCAGATGCTTTTGATATTGGACCAAGCGACTAATCAAACAACGGACAATGTTGATCCAAATCAAACAGTTACTTCGAAAATCTCGATCGACAACAATTCGCATGTGCCAAATCAGTACGAACTTCCCAAGACTCCTGTAACGGTTGCTTACCAGGTCGCAGGCCGTGATGACATGGTCTTTCGATGGGATGGTCAGCTAAGTCGGTACGATGGTATCGGTTTAGATCCGCAAAGCAGGACGGTACCGATTCGCGTCCGAGTCGATGATCCACGAAGAGTCGTCTCGAAAAGCACACCAACCTTCAATCAATCTGGAGGTCCTCCTGCTTTAGTTCGTGGAATGTTTGTAGAGTGTACTTTTCACACGAAGCCTAACCGACCACTAATGCTCGTTCCTAAGCTCGCACTGAAACCTGGAAACCAAGTCTGGTCCTTTGCCAGCGATCCATCGATTATTAAAACTCAGGAAGTGATTAAAAATCTGGATGGGTCCGAACAAGGCAAGCCACAGGATACAGCGACAAATAGCATAAGCAACACACGCACCAGCAACTCGATGAACCAATCACCGACCCAACCGCTGAATCTGTCCCAGCCGATGCTCAAAATTGAAGAATGGATTCCTGGTCGTGTGACAGTTATTGGTAAGATGCACACTTTAAGTACCGTTCGATTTCCCAATCCAGTAGATGGTCCTGAATACTGGGTAGCGGAAATGAAATCCAACCTTCAACCCGGCGATCTCACTGTTGTAAGCCCGCTCGCAAACTTGATCGGTGATGGATCCGACAAGGTGAGAGTTTCCGCCAAGTAAGCAGTAGTCAGATTGAGCTATTACGTCTCACTTAGTTGATGAACTCACCACAGAGACACCGGCTGATCATTTTTGTTTTAGGACGATTATCGGCTATAGTATCAATTGTAGCCCCTCCATGTTTTGTTAATAGTTGATGGATTTGCAAACGAAAATCATTGGTGATTAGCGACGTGTGTTGCAACTTCATCGTACTCTTTCGTCCTACTAATTTGCGTTACAATTACGCGATACTTTTACTGAACGGTTATGCTTCAGGCCACTCATTTATGTTGCAATTCAATTTTAAACCGCTGATCATTTGGTTGGCTGTAGGGACTCTTTCGATCGCTTCGCCTTCGGCTTGGGGATCTGATAAGAATCTCGACTATAACCGAGACGTACGTCCAATTCTCAGTGAGCATTGCTTCGCTTGTCATGGCTTCGACGAAAAGGGCCGGCAAGCGGAGCTTCGGATGGATATTGCCGAATCTGCATTGATGGATCGAAGTGGCCTTTTCGCAATCAAGCCGGGAAGTCTTGATGAGAGCGAAGCTTGGCAGCGTATCATCAGCGAAGACGTAGACACAATCATGCCCCCCCCGAAGGCTCATTCGCCGCTCGATACCAAAGATAAAGAAACGATTCGTCGCTGGATCGAACAAGGTGCTCCTTATGCTGGGCACTGGTCATTTATCGCTCCTGTTCGTGCTCCGCTGCCCAAGTCGTTTTCTGATGAAGCACCGATTGATGCTTTTATGTTTGATCGGCTCGTGAAGGAAGGACTCGCTTGGTCGAATGAGGCGGATCGAGCGACGCTAATACGAAGACTGTCGTTGGACTTGACCGGGTTGCCTCCGAGCGGTGCAGACGTGACTGCATTCATGAACGACGAATCACCGAATGCATATGAAAAAATCGTCGACCGTCTATTGCAGAGTCCGGCCTTTGGAGAACGAATTGCGACCGATTGGTTGGATGCAGCTCGGTATGCAGACACGAATGGTTTTTCGATCGACGGTGGGCGGCACATGTGGTTGTGGCGGGATTGGGTGATACAGTCCTTCAATGATAACTTGCCTTACAACCAGTTCTTGATGCAACAACTTGCAGGAGACTTGATTCCCGGAGCCGACGATGCCATGAAGATTGCAACCGGCTTTCAACGAAACAACATGGTAACGCATGAGGGAGGTACGATCCCTGAAGAGAATCTAACTAACTACAACGCTGATCGAGTCAAAACGCTTGGCGAATCGATTATGGGTCTAACGTTGGGTTGTGCTCAATGTCATGACCATAAGTTTGATCCGATCTCGCAAAAAGATTACTTTCAAATCTTTGCCTTCTTCAACTCGTTGAGTGATAAGGGGCTCGACGGAAACGCTGGAGTGAATCCGGGCCCATTTATGAAGGCAAAGACAGTCCTCAAGACCGACGAACTTGAGTCTCTGAAGACCCAAATCGCGGAACTTGAAAAGCGATTGGAAACCCCAGACAACTTGGTTCTTACCGCTTGGGAGATTTTAGAGAAAGCAAAGCAAACCTCGCGAGGGAAGGACTTCGCAGCACATGCTGTTCGAGTGCTCAAAGTGTCGACTCCCAATCGTGGTGCTGGCTTCGAAGTCGAGGATGAAAAGCGCGTGCGACTAATGGATTCTGGCGCGATGGCTGCATTCGATGTTTCTACGGAACTACCAAAACTGGATCGGCCCATCACCGCTATTCGCGTGATCATTCACCCTGTAGCGAATCTTCCCGGTGGAGGTTGGGGAAACGGACCCGAGGACGGCAAGCGAGTAAAGAAAAAGAAACCTACCGATTCCGAAGAACCGCAGATCAAAGGGACCTTCATGCTCACTGCACTGGCAGCAACAGCCGACGCAGTCCCTGGGGATCAAGTGAACCTATTTAAGCTGCGACCGTTCGCGCGAGTGACCGCAAACTCATGGGATGCGGCTCATCCTCCGGAGCGATGCCTGGACCCACGCAATGATGATGGATGGTCACCAGATTTGCAGAGTGAAGGTCCTGTCCATCTCACTGCTAGTTTAGCTTCTCCAATTGAATCAACACAAACACCCTACCTGACAGTTCAGCTTAACTTTGGAAATGGACGCTCGCTTGTTCCTCAATTGATCGAGATTCAAGTCATCACTGGCAACGACGACGGGACCGATTTGCCTGATGAGATATTGGCGTTTTTGGATCACGATTCAACAAGTCGATCACAGGAACAAACGTCTGCTCTTTGGAAGTACTGCTCTTCGCATGCACAAGAACTTCAGCGCGCGCGGGTGGACCTTGCGAACCTTCGCGACCGACTTGCAACGCTTACCGAGTCGTTCACGACGATGGTTATGGATGTCGCTCCGAAGCCAAGAGATACATTCATTCTCAATCGCGGTGACTACACGCAGCCAACTGAGAAAGTCGAAGCGGGGACAATTGCTTCACTACCACCGATGCCAGCGAATGCTTCTCGCGATCGACTTGGGCTTGCCCAGTGGATTGTCGCGCCGGAGCATCCACTGACGGCACGCGTCGCAGTCAATCGCTTTTGGAAAATGCTTTTTGGTACCGGGATTGTCGCAACAGCCGCAGATTTTGGTTCGCAAGGAGAGTGGCCAAGCCATCCAGAATTGCTCGACTATCTTGCATCCGATTTCCGTGAAAGCGGGTGGAATGTCAAGTCGCTTATCAAACAGATTGTCATGTCGAGAACTTATCGACAGGATTCGCGGACAACTCAGGAACTGCTCGAACGTGATCCACAGAACCGTCTTCTTGCACGAGGCCCCAGGTTTCGACTGCCAGCGGAGTTTATCCGAGACGCAGCGTTGAAGACCAGCGGACTACTTGTGCAGAGAATCGGTGGACCTAGCGTTAATCCCTATATGCCGGGCGATTTATGGAGAGAAGTAAGTCACTACGGTAGCACGCCTGCAACAGCACAAACCTTCGTTCAGGACCACGGCGAAAAACTCTACCGTCGTAGCTTGTATACCTTTTGGAAGCGAACCGCCCCGCCGCCAAACATGGTCGCATTTGATGCTCCCAATCGAGAAGTTTGTACCATCTCACGAGGCAACACAACGACACCGCTTCAGGCATTGGTGACCCTAAACGATATTCAGTTCGTCGAAGCCTCGCGGGCGTTCGCAGCCAAAATTCTAAGTCAGCCCGACCCAAACAGGACCAACGATGACGCTCGTATTCGATGGGCTTTTCTTGAAGCAACGTCGCGTCCCATCGAAGATCGAGAGCTGGTAATTTTACGCCGCACATTGGCTCGTGAGCGACAACGATATGCCGGTGACACTGCTTCTGCCAGCGAGTACCTATCGGTTGGTGAGTCACCTATTCCAGAATCCATTCCCGTCGAAGAACTTGCCGCTTGGTCACAATTGTCCGCCGTTCTACTTAACCTCAGCGAGAGCGTCTCCCGTCCATGATCAATCTACAGCAAATCCAACAAAACAATCTCCGACGAATCTTTCTTGGCGATTCGATTCGAGGCATCGGCAGTGTCGCTTTAGGCGCAATGATGGCTGGCGATTCTGCAAGGGCTGCTTCCAATTCGGATGCTTCCGTTGATCAATCAAATTCGAGTAGTAATGGGTTGCCTCACTTCAAACCGACTGCTAAACGAGTCTTATGCTTATTCCAAAGCGGAGGACTCTCGCACATCGATTTGTTCGATGACAAACCCATGCTTCATAAGTTTGCGGGCCAAGAGATCCCAGCTTCCATCAAAGGCACACAGCGATTAACCGGTATGACGTCTGGTCAATCAGCGTATCCAATCGTTCCACCGCTGAAATCGGGTAAGAAATGTGGTAAGAGTGGAGCGTGGATTAGTGACTTGCTCCCCAACATGCAAACAATTGCCGACGACGTAACATTCATCAAGACGCTCAACACGGAAGCCATCAATCACGATCCCGCAATCACGTTCATGAATACGGGAAACCAACTTCCTGGATATGCAAGTATGGGAGCATGGGTGAGTTATGGACTCGGAACCGAGAACGAGAATCTACCAGCCTTTATCGCGATGGTCTCTCAAGGGACAGGAAAGAATCCAGGGCAGCCAGTCTTTTCCCGACTTTGGGGGAGCGGCTTTCTCCCATCGTCTCACCAAGGAGTAGGACTCCGTCCCGGAGCGAATCCGGTTTTGTATCTGAAGAATCCACCAGGTGTGGCGGCTCATCAACGCCGAGAACTGCTCGACGATCTTTCCGAACTAAACCGGCTTCGTGCAGACGACCAAGGTGATCCTGAAATTTTGACTCGAATTCATTCTTACGAGATGGCCTTTCGAATGCAAACATCGGTTCCTGAGTTAACCGATATCAGCAGCGAATCGCAAGCAACTCTGGACGCTTACGGACCCGAAGTTAACAAGGCCGGAAGCTACGCGGCCAATTGTTTGCTGGCTCGACGGCTATTAGAACGCGATGTTCGATTCGTACAGCTTTTCCATCGCGGCTGGGATCAACATATCGCCATTGCCAAGCAGTTGCCGAACCAATGCCGCGACATCGATCAACCAACAACAGCCTTACTCAAAGATTTGAAAAGGCTAGGCATGCTCGATGATACACTCGTCGTATTTGCAACCGAGTTTGGTCGAACAGTTTTCAGTCAAGGGAAACTGGGCGATCCAGGTATGGGACGCGATCATCATGGACGCTGCTTCAGCGTTTGGATGGCTGGAGGTGGTATCAAAGGTGGCTTGGAGCACGGGTTGACCGACGACTTTTGCTATAACATTTTAGAAAAGCCAGTCCATTTACGAGATCTCCACGCAACGATTCTTCATTGCCTTGGCATTGACCACAGTAGCTTCTCATTTAAGTTCCGAGGCCTCAACACTCGTCTAACTGGCGTCGAAGAAGCTCACGTGGTGAAAGACATCTTGGTTTAGCATTTGCGTTTAGATCGAAGGCTTACTGCGACATCAAAAATAGAACCATCGCGCGAAGTCATCTTGCCCTGATGCTTTCGAAACATTACCCCAGATATGTGCTGATATGCATTTCACCTTGCGGAATTCTCGACAGTCGGCCCCGAGCGGAACAGATCTTTCGTTCTCCCCTCGACCTCGTTTGCGTCTTGTTGGAACTTTTCTGGATTAACTCTAAGGTTGATGTCACGTTGCTCGCTGAATAGAGCCTTCTGTGTGGAGATGCTAAACCATCCCCTAAATAGTCCAACACAAGCAATGACTATAACCAGCAACAGGATAATGGAGAGGAGACGACCCATTAGGTTGGTTACTTTCTAATTAATGTATCAGAGATCTTAGAATCCAATCGGTAACCGACCAAGTAGAATCAATATGACGATGATTAACAAAACAAGGCCGATACCTCCACTGGGATAGGCTCCCCAGTTTCTACTATGTGGCCATGTGGGCACACTACCAATGAGCATCAAGATCAAAACAACTAGCAGAATTGTTCCCAACATGGCGTTACTTTCCATTCAGATATAGAACCCACTGCGACATTCTCCAAACCAGCGAATAAACAACAGTGGGTTGAGCGATTCTGAGCTGATAATAAAGCAACCTGCATACCGAAAATGATATGGACCAAAGTGAAAGTAGATTCATTCGTTGATTAAATCGATTATCGGGGAATTATTCTAAAAGGTAGTCTATTACGTCAATTTGAAAGATAACTGGCCACTCAAGGTGGAAGGTCAACGACCATCGACAGTCGAAATGCGCGATAATCATACAGCGGATAAGCCACGACTCTGACTGCCTCCAAAAAATCAAACAACGGTTAGCCCTCACCAAGGACAAGTCGGTCATTTCATAGATTGTTGTTTTCAATAACTAAGTCAATTTATCATTTGGTCGTCGGCACAAGACATGCGTGTAAGTTGAGTTGACGCTCTGGCATTCGGCTGGCAGCGATAAATTAATACCCGTGGAGACGTAGCGATGAGCATAGAAACAAAGCAGCATCTAGCATCAGAAACTCTTGAGAAGCTCAAAAACCTCATACAAATTAACTTGGATTCGGAAAAAGGGCTTTTAGAAGCATCCAAGCAAACACAGGATAAGGAAATAACGTCGGTTTTCTTAGATCTGTCAGAAGACCGAGCAAAAAACGCAAGGGACCTGCAGATGTTCGTTCGTTCGAATGACGAAGTTGCTCAGGATGAAGGTTCATACATTGGAACATTACATCGCGTTTGGCTCGATTTTCGATCAACCATGACGGGTGGGAATGCAATGAGTATCCTATCGGAAGCTGAGCGTGGAGAAGATTACATCAAAAAAATCTATGAAGAAGTATTGATAGAAACCGCAGGTAGTGCGATGAATGATGTTCTTACACGACAATATGCAACGATTAAAGCAGGTCATGACCGAATTCGAGAGCTACGCAACACGTATTCAAAGGATTAGCCGACAACGGAAAAACTGGACTTGCTCAACCATTGCCATATTGTCGAGGTTGATTTGTCGAATCACCTACTCACTTGAAACAGTCTAATACTCGCAATTCCGCGTGTTAGACGGCTGTTTCCGAAGCTTGTAAACCGCTGCGATCATTGATAACTAAAAGAAAGCAAGATACTGATGTGATTTCTTAATTGAATCGCTGCATACGTTCTACACCCTAGCATTAGGTCAGTTATGATCGAGATTGAGACGACAAGCTAGGTCTGAAGGGAACTCTATATTCACAAAACCGTCGCTGGTAAACCGCTTTAATCTGTCGGAATACAAACCGACCACAAACTAGAATTATAGCAAGTGGCGGCTCTTAGCCTCCAGGTATTGATTCACCAGCGGAGCGGTTAGCTGTTCCGGGAAAGCATCTACGACGAGTATTCCCTTCTGCCTTATGTTTTGTAGGACTTCGTTCCGCCACGTGAGTAATTCCGCAGCCGCAGCAGAGCGGTAAAGTACTGTTTCATCCATGTCCGGATAGTCTGCGTAATCAAAAATTCGATGGTCTCTCAATAGTACAAGAATTGGCAAATGCCTACCAGAAAGATTTGAAAGATAGTCTGTAATTTGGTTCGCCGACAAAACATCAATCACGTTCGTTATCAGAACTACCATTGATCGACGTCTGCAATGATTTGAGAGATGGAGGAATGCCAAGTCAAAACGAGATTGAACAAAACTCGGAAAGCGATCGTACGTTGCATGAAGTAGTCGATTCATATGCCTTCCACTGGCGGCCGAAGGAACATAATCGTGAACGCGATCGGAAAAGCAAGTTAACCCGACCGAGTCACGCTGATGCAGAGCTACGTAACTCAACATTAGCATCGAGTTAAATGCGTAATCAACGAGACTCAAACCCTCGTATTCGTTGGTCATCATTCTGCCGCAATCAATCATGAAGTGAATGCGTTGACTTTGGTCTGCTTGATACTGCTTGACAGTTAATCGGTTTCGTCTCGCGGTGCTCCTCCAGTCGATGTGGCGATAGTTGTCGCCATCGGCGTAGTCGCGTAGCCGCTCGAAGTTATTATCTTGACCGATCCGCCGAGTTTTTCTGACACCAATTAAGCTAAGGCGATTTGTTTTTGCAAGCACAGCATACTCGGATAGTTGCTTCATGTCCGGGTAAACTCGTAACGAATCCACCACAGGGCGCTGAACTAATCGAACCCAAAGACCAAGCCATGTATGGAGCCGAAAGTAGACTTTTTGCAATTCGAATGCGCCCCGCCGGTTTGAGAAAAGCGAATATTGGAACTGTGCTCGCTTTTTCGATGGCAACACGATTCGGGTGCTATCAGGAGTCGCAGTCATTCCGTCGGGTTGATCATCCCGTACATCCATCTTCCATTGTGAATCCGAATCGTTATCGATTTCAACATTTACTTCATGAGGCTTCGCCAAAGAAGCAGATCGTTTCATGAGCCGACGAACTCGAAGCTTGCACGGACGTAAGAGCGGCAATAGGTCAGCAGCTAAAATCGCGACTCCCATAACATCCAGAATGATGACCAACACAGCGATGCGAGGATTCGCAGCTGCTAATACTGACAGAATTGCGATTGGGGCAAAGATTATCAGCCAACGCAGCGTGGGGAAAATCTTTCCGAAGTAAGCTAAGGCAAGTGGGACGAATGCAATCGCTGCAACGAACAACCACGGCAGGAACTCCATGCCATTCTTAAGGAAAGAAACCCAACTAGTATCGTTCAACGTGGTGGTTCCTGGCGACTAGCCAAACAGGATCAGTTTTGAGCCCGATTCATAGGCTCTATGCGTCCACCATCATACCGAATTCGCTTCGCGCGCACACGACTGCTTATGAACAGATCTTAAAGCTAACCTTGGATTTTAGTGGGTGGGTTCGTGTTTCGTTGAAAAACATCGTATCATCCGCGACATGAATGAACTACATGAAAACTATCGATTGTTGCTGGGTTTGGATGAAGCTTGGCAAGTAGATTCTGTGGAACTTTTTCTTGAAGAGAATTGAGTCGAAATTTGGCTTGAACACCGCGGTGGTCAGTTAACCTGCCCTGAATGTTGTGTAGCTGCTACCCAGGCCGATCTTGCACCAAAACGAGCTTTCCGTCATCTGAACACGATGCAGTTTACTATTGAACCTCGAGCTCGGGCTCCTCGATCAAAGTGTGCTTCTTGTGGAGTAAAGACTGCCGCTGTTCCATGGGCAGGTAAGTATTCGCGATTTACACTCATGTTCGAAGCCTTTGCGATTTTTGTCCTTCAAGCTTGTAGCAATGTGAAG
>JAPLNI010000053.1 GCA_026692865.1 Planctomycetota bacterium | reverse complement strand
GCTGGTGGAGGGAGAATCGAAACTGCCAGAACGACCCTTTGGAGTGCTCCGACTTGTCGGAGCTTTCGGGCGTGCGACTCTGGTGCGTTTGCGATTGGCTTAGCTGGTGGAGGGAGAATTGAAACTGCCAGAACGTCAACTTTGAGAAAGCTGTGACTAGTCACAGCACTCCAGATTTGGAGTGCTCCGACTTGTCGGAGCTTTCGGGCGTGCGACTCTGGTGCGTTTGCGGTTGGCTTAGCTAGTGGAGGGAGAATCGAAACTGCCAGAACATCTACTTTGAGAAAGCTATGACAAGTCACAGCACTCCAAAGCTCTCTCCGCTTTCGTACAAATTCTCTCAGAATGCGAACGCTTTTCAACATTTGCATCTTCTCGATCCGACCTAATCGCTCAGAAAATGAGTATTTCTGCTTTGGGAAGCGACTGCACACCAACGATTCTCGAATACAATTGAGTTGCTAGCAGTATTTGTAGCCGCCCTGCATGCGGTGGCTTCTGATTTGCTGCATCGTAAACCAGTTTCGCAGAAAATTTTAGGCGGCGGTTGATTTACTTGCACAGTTCGCCAAACAACTCATCGAAAATCTCCTCCTCTCGCCTCGCAAAATCACCGAAAAGCAGATAATCGCATGAAGATGCCCCCACAGACCCTGGCCGTATTCAAAACGGATGCATTCAATACTGAGCCGATGGCGCTAGCCACGGGTTCCCCCCGTATTACCGGCTTCGCTACTGAATCAAATTTTGATCGCCGCACGGCACCCGGGGCTAGCGCCCGCGGCTCAGGATGTCGCGGTTTCACCCTCATCGAAGCCATGATCGCTATCACGATGACATTGATCATCATGCTGGCTCTGGCCCAAGGCTTCAAACGACTCAGCGATGACATCTCGCAAGGCCGAGCTCGGTTAGCATTAAGCGACCAACTTCGAAGCGTCTCCGAAGTCCTCCGAAACGACTTGGCAAGCCTCACCGTCGATCCCGACCCAACCACGCCCAACAACAAGCTCGGCTACTTCATGTACTATGACGGCCCAGTAACCGATTACACAGCCGCAACGCTACCAATCAATACTGTCGCTAACGGCACAACCGAGCAAAGACTCTCCGCCAGCAAGTACGGTGACTTCGATGACATTCTCATGTTCACAGCCAAAGCTAAGGGCGATCTGTTTAAAGGTCGAGTTCCACTTGCAGTGGTAAAGGGAGCCGCTGCCGCACAAAGCGGCACCGCTTACACACCTTCACAAAGTGATTGGGTTAATTCGGTAGTCCTTGCATCTGAATTCGCAGAGATCGCTTATTTCATGGTACCAATGAATGTGGACACAGATCCGACAACAGGTGAAGCTGAATTTACAATTCCGCAGATCGACGCTTCGGGCTCTTTACTGTTCGAGGATCGTGATCTTGCTGTCAACACAGGTGTATCGATAACTCTTCCAAGTACCAGGCCATTTTCTGCGACCCCAGGAGTGGGCAACGGTGTGCCGGATCGAATGATTCTATGCAGACGAGTTTTATTGATTATTCCGAGCTTGAACGTCCCACTACCAACGACCCCCATAGTTCAAGGTCTTATTAACACCCAATCCGCACCAGATCCAACAATTGCGTCACTCCGTTTCTTGGTACCTCAATTTGGAGTTGATTCGATGAGTACCGCTTTTCAGGGAGCTGACCTGTCAATGAGGCGGGGACGTACCGGTTCGAGCGGAGGATTGGTGCCGGTGGCAGCAAATTCATTAGAAGATCTTGCAAATCCAGCGAACCGATTCGCGCACACAATGCTGACCTTTAGCGCCAATTCTGGCATTACCACGACGATGCCAATACTTGCATTGACGCCGCCTATTCCGATTCAGGAATACGCATTGAGTAGGGGAACGGCTGGTGCTAGTCGAGTAAGCTTCAACTCAAGTAACCGTGGTGCGGGCACCTTTGAAGATTACGCGAATGCCAGTTTCCCAGAGGCTGGTTTCATAGCTCCGACTTTCTTGAGACACAATCGAATTCAGGGCAGGGATCCGGCAAATCCAACGGGCCCACTTATTGCTGCCGACGATGGTCTTGCATTCAGTGAATCGCTAGCATCAAATTGCGTCGCCTTTGATCTGAAAGGCTTTGATCCGAGTGCAAGATTGCTCTATCACGCTGGCCCCGATGGCAATGTTGGTACTGCCGTGCCACCAGCCACCAATGGCGTATTTGGAACTGCAGGCACTGACGACCTTGTGCTGTCACCCAACGACCCAGGCTATGATGACTCAATCGGATATCTAATCAATCCAGCAACTGCGCCATCGACTTGGACGCCTAGCGGCAACCCACTATCTGACATGACGGCGTCCATGGGTTGTTTCGTTGATGTTGGTTGGGGCTTTAAATCCACGTTCTCATTAAATCCAGCTATTTCGTCCATTTTTGTCACGCCATTATCTGGTTTGCGTGTAGGTACGATCAATGATCCGCCGGCAAATATCGTGCAACCTGCAATTGCATTATTGAAGAGTGGTAGGTGCTTACTATCAAGTTACAACGCACCTTTCCAATGTTTAATCTATCAACCTTGCTTCGATTCATTTACGGATGTTTTCGAAAATGACGGTTACGACCAAAATCAGACGACACTGAATTGGGGGTCTATTTTTTCAAGCACTTCGACAATGTATATTTATCTTAATGGGTTACCTTCCCCAACACCCTTACCACCTGGAGCTGATCAAGCTATCAACGGTCTTGACGACAACAACAATGGGCAGGTCGACGAGCTTGAAGAGCGCGACACATCTCCACCAATCAATTTCGCGATGCCCGCGATCCAAGCGACGATTCGTTTGGAAGACAAACAAGCCGGAGTCATTCAACAAATCGCAGTGACTCAGGCATTAGTGAACCCATAGTCAAACGAGGCCGTGGCAACTAAGCACGTCGGCAGGAGTCATCTGGTATAAACCATAAAGTCTAGCTCCCCTCGCCCCGGTAATCCGGGGAGAGGGGTCGGGGGTGAGGGGCTTCAGCAAACTATAAGGAAGTTGGGTTTCGAGATCATTTACCCCCTCATCCCCAGCCCTTCTCCCCCGGAGTACCGGGGGAGAAGGGAGCAGAAATTTGTTATGCCGAAACACTCTTTCCGATGTGCTTAGCCCTTAGCAACTAGTTTCTTCATCAAGTCTTTCAATCGCCTCACCGACCCATGGGCTTTGTGGGGAGAGCCGTGCGAATTCGGACCAGTGACTGAGTGCTTCGCTTCGATGATCTGTCTCGTCTAGCAGTCTTGCTAAGTGGTAGTGGACGTCGGCATACTCAGGGTAGAGCGAGATCGCTCCGCGGAAGGCTGCGATAGCAAGATCAGAGCGGCCTGTTTCTTGAAGGACACAGCCAAGATTTGCTCTGGCTTCGACATATTCATTATCGAGTTCAATTGCTGCATAGTAGCGCTCGCGTGCGGCTTCGACTTCCCCTTCACGATAAAGCAGTTCGGCTAATTGGAAATTGTATTCAGCAGACGGGCCAAAGCTCCCAAGTAGTAATCGATACCATTCGATCGCTTCGCGTAGTTGACCTTCATCTTCGAGCGTATTCGCATGCTCTAGCATCTCCTCGGCGGTCATCGAGGAGGCCGGTGATATAGCGGCGGATTGTGTGTTGGGAGTAAACAGCAATAACTGTCGATTCTCTCCATCACCATGCTCATCGAGTTGATTGGGTGACACGTAGTCTGGCTCTAGCGATTCGAAATCAATTCGGATCTGCCCGGCAGCGTCGACAAGTCCTTCGCCTTGACGAAGTAGCAATCGCTGCCCTTCAACGATGATGTTCAATTGATCAACAGATCGAGCGCCACCGGGTAGCCATTTAGCGAAATCAGCGAGCTGCTTCTGGATGGCTGCAGGCTTGGCACCTTCCTCGACCCATTGAGCAAGTTGCCGCGCCGATTGCACTTCCTGGAAATCGAAGTACGCAAGTCGATGAACAGTCCGAACGGGCTTGATCAACCCCATGCGATGCCAGCGACGAACGGTTCTTATCGATACTTTGAGGAGGTCCGATAACATGGCTGGTGTGTAGAGTTGCTTGACATTTCCTTGAGGCTCAACCAGCCCTAGTCGTTGATAGAATTCACTTTCAGCCAGGACTTCGATTTCGCGAGCATCCAACGCTTCATCGATACCTTCATGAGCCATCAATCGAGACACATCCACGGCCAATTGATCTCCGCCGATCACCACGATGTCGGCGTCTTTCAAACCACGCTCAATAGGCGTTCCGCCATGATCGCGAATCGATTGCATCGCCTCGCGCCGATTCATTCCCCCAAGACGTCCAATGATCGCAACCCGCTGTCCAGCTACGGCACCCGAATTCTGGCCTGATGAAAACGTTTTCTTCGCTGAGCCGTAGGCGCTAGCCTCGGGTGCTAACGGTACAGACGCAGTTGCGCGGTCACCCGTGGCTAGCGCCATCGGCTCAGTTTTCATCAGCCCATCCGAAGTGTGGGAACCATGCTGCTGCAACAAACTCGAATCGACTGGCGGAGTCACCGGAATCGGTTGTTGATCATCGTTTTTCATAACAAACGTAAGTCGCTGAAGATTAGCAATGGACAGCATACAAAAGGAACTAGCTGCTACTGCTTAGTGCCGTTAGCCCCTTATCCGTTGTACAATGTATCGTCTTTATTCTACGTCGTAACGTCCAATTGAAATCAAACCCATGTCCACCCCCATTCCGAAGGTCGCCCCAAACACGGATAGTTCCGCTGTTCCTATCGAAGTCGATGTACAAACTGTCAGTCAGTGGATGGAGAACACAGAAGACTGGGCGTTAGTTGATTGCAGAGAAGAAAATGAGTTCGCAACCGCTTCCATTGCCGGAGCAACACTACTTCCCATGTCGCAGTGGCAAGAGGTTTCTGGCAAGCTAGACTCGCTACGTGATAAACATATCGTTGTCCATTGTCATCACGGTGGACGTTCGATGCGTGTCGCCAATTGGCTGCGAGCAAACGGTTTCCCAACGGCACAAAGTATGGCTGGCGGCATCGACTTGTGGAGCCAATCAATCGATGAATCGATCCCCAGATACTAAAACCACGTAACCAAGTCGCTCCGAGACTTGAGTTCCGCGATTCACTGCCGTCTCGCGTGAGAAAGCGTTTAGCTTAGGTACACATCAGTAGTGTTCGCCTGCCGGGCGAATCCCAATTGGTTCCGCTCGGCAAGCGGAATTTACTTTCGGGCGTGTCGGCTGACATCAATTTCGTGCTACAGCGTCTTCGGGGCCACTTGATGAATCTTCGCTATGCCACCTAGTTTCAGATCGAGAGTCCAGTTTGGTTGTTTGCTGGAAGCAATCTCAAAGACAATACACTCCGCAGTGGCCATCGAGATGACTTGTCCAGATAAGATGGACGCGGTTAACTCAAGTCCGGGATTGTGTCCAATCACCAAAACCTTGCTTGGAAGCAGATCTGTATTGCATCGTTTGCTAAGACACTCAAGGATGGCATTGGTAGATGCGAGGTATAACTCGGAGCAGTCCTGCCGGTTGAATTGTTGATCGCCCTGTTTGTTCCAGATGTCCGTCAATATTTCAAGTGTTTGTTGAGTCCTGACTGCCGTGCTACACAGGACCATGTCTGGAATAAAACCGTGTTCAATAATCCACTTAGCGATTATTGGTGCCGTTCGATGACCGCGACTATTTAACGGCCTCGAAAAATCATCCATCCCTTCGTCCGCCCAAGAACTTTTCGCGTGGCGCATGAGAATAAGAAATCTTGTTGCGGTAGTTGTCATAGAAGGCGATTCGAAGAGGGGAGGGGAGAGGGCTTATGCTGATGCTGACGCAAAGTACTTATTGGTCTGATGAATGAGTAGCCGAAGTCTTAGTTGGATGTTTAGGCCACGAAGCGAAGAGCAACAAGGCCAAAACACCGAACGCTTGCACCTCTGCAAATGTCGACATTAAACCTAACGTGGCGACTCGCTCGAATCGATTCATGTCTAAAGCTGTTGTTCCCGAGGTTAAACATACGACAGTAATAGAGATTAGAGCCATAAGAATCGTTGCGGTAAGATGAACTACTGCAACTCTGCGGGAAAGTTGCCTTCGATAAATCTGAATGCTGGACCAAAGCATGAATCCGTGAACGGGAATAATTAAGCAGACGACCGGCAAAAACAAATCGCGAGTTTGACTGTCCGTATTCGAACCGGGGAATAAACACGTCACGACTGGATAGTTGAACACGGCCCACCCTAGCACTAGCAAATTAATTGCGATCAGGCCTAACCCAAACTCGGTAACACGGCTCGGCCTTCGAAGCCAAGTAACACCGCGCTCAATCATCGTCATTGAGCGAGCTCGAATTGGCCGAAAGTTCAAAAACGCATCTAGATCATCAGCTAACGCGGTTGCCGTTTCGTATCGCAGAGCGGGATCTGATCGTAGACACTTCATGCAGATAATTTCCAAGTCGATCGGCATATCCGCTCGAATTATGCGGGGCGGAATAATGGAATCGCTTCTAATTCGATCAATCACTTTCGGAAGTGAAGCCGCAACAAAAGGCGAACTCCCAGTCAACAACTCATAGAGAATTGCTCCGATCGAAAAAATATCTGACTTCGGTCCGATATCCCCGACGCCGAAATCGAGCTGCTCCGGAGACATATAAAGCGGTGTCCCCAGGAGCGTGCTACTCGACGTGTATCGCATGCTGTCTTCAATACCGAACGCCAATCCAAAGTCGAGTATTCGTACGAGCAATTTTTTCTCGGTAATATCTTGAACCATGGTATCATGAACCAGGACCTCTTGAACCATGATGTTGTCTGGTTTTAAATCTCGATGAACGACACCCCGATCATGACCGTGAGCGATTGCGTGGGCTATTTGAAGCGATATCGAGGCCGCATCACGAATGGGCGTCGAGTCTGTCTGTGCAGAGAGCCAGTGCGAGAGTGTCTTCCCTTTGCAAAGCTCCATCACAAAGAAGACATAACCATTTGCTTCACCGGCTTCGTAGATCGGCACGATGCCCGGGTGAGTCAATTTGGATGACAGATGGATCTCGCGAAAGAACCTTTCTCGAACAAGCAGATCGTTACTGACGTTGGCTCGAGCGACTTTGATCGCAACTGACCTCCTCATCAGTGGGTCATATGCTTCGAAAACATTTCCAAAGGCTCCTTGCCCTAAGAGTCGTCCAATCTTGAATCGCGCTAGTGTGTTCGTACTTTCAGTAGCTTGATCTCGCGTCGGATGCGACTCTCGCATGGCGTTGATCGACAACGCGCTTTCTCGAGTTGCTAGCGGACCGAATACCGCGTCCAATAACCGTTCTGCCAAGGCGATTTCTGCGTCGTTTTCCGAAGGAAACTCGTCAGACTCTTTACTATCCAGATCGAAATGATTCGCTGACATTTACTGCCCCTTATACGCATCAGTCATCATACGCATCAGTCATCTTTCAAGAGGCCGCCAAGCGTTTTCAATGCGGACTTCCAACGTCGGTAAGCCACGTGCCGACTGATTTGTAACCTTTCGGAAATCTCCACCAAGCTTAGTTGTTCAATATGTCGAAGCTGAATAATCTCGCGTTCCTCCTCGGGCAACAGCTTCACGGCTTCTAACATACGATTGATTGTCTCTAAGGATACTAGCGCGTTCGAAGCCGTCGGATCATTACAAACAAGGTGCTGTGACACATCTGAACGTTCACGGCGAATATCCCGCTTTTGATTCGTAAAATATTTTTGCGATTCATTAACACATTGATTGTGTAGAATTATCGCCAGCCAACTCCGTAGTTCCTGGTCAGAAGCGCCGCGAAAGGTTTCGAGATTGCTATGAGCTTGCAGTAGTGTCGACTGAACAATATCCGACTCAGAAACCTTTGGACGAAGCCATGCGCCTAGCTGCCGCCGAGCTAAGCTGAGCAGAAATTCGCGATAGGCTTCAAGTTGTACAGGTGTTGTCGTACTCATAAAAAGTCAATGGTCGGGCTGTCGTTTCCAGCACTGATGAAAACAACTTGTCTGAGCCGTAAGCGCTAGCTTCGGGTAATATCTGGTAAGCTGTTGAATATTCAACAACCGTAGCTAGCGCCATCGGCTCAGGTTTCGTCAGGAAAGTTGCTTGGCGTCCGACCTTGAAGAGTATACCTTGACGGCGAAGCGTGGGCAATTCTCCTTCAAATACATTCAAATATCGATGACACCTCTTAGCGCTTCACACACCTCACGAATCATTATCCCAGCACGACTCGCTTCGACTCGGCTACCAGAAAAACTACTTCTCCGCGAAACGGGAATGACTGTTCTGGAGCATACCTTTCGCGCGGCATCGAAAGCACACAAACCATCAGGCATTATCATCGCCGTGGATCATCAACGGATTTTTGATGAGGTTGCTCGCTTTGGCGGCGTAGCGATGATGACCGATCCAAACGCGGCTTCGGGGACGGACCGCGTGGCTGAAGTTTCTGCGGCTCATCCCGACGTTGATATCTGGATTAACGTACAAGGTGATGAACCGGAGATCGAAGGGGAAGCGATCGATCAAGTCTTGGAACTTTTGCTTGATAACCCAAATGCATCCGTTGCGACTCTTGCAACACCGATCCGCAAAAAATCCGACCTAGAAGACCCTGCGTGCGTTAAAGTCGTCCGAAGTCATCATGGCGAGGCTCTCTACTTCAGCCGCAGTCCTATCCCGCATCCACGCTCTTGGGACGAATCCATGCTACAGCAAACGCGGTCGCTGTTCCTGCAGCACTTAGGGATCTACGCCTATCGACGCGAATTTTTGCAATCGTTGCATCAACTTCCGATGAGCCCGCTGGAGAACACAGAAAAGCTCGAGCAACTCCGATTCTTACAAGCCGACCACAAGATTATGGTCGGCATTGTTCCGTATGCGACTCGCGGGATTGATACGCGAGCCGATTATGATGCGTTTGTTAAACGGCTTACTTCCTAGATTGCATCGCATCTTCTTTGATTGCTCTTAAAGATGCTTGCGTTGCTGCCGTTCCAAGCTGGACCTTACGGGCCAGGAAGTTATCGATCTGTGCTGCAGCGAGCAGTGCTTCTAAGTGCTTTTCCATTGCAATGCGTTGCTTCTTTTCAAGGATGTCTTTGTAAAGCTCGCTTTGAACCGCATCCATTTGCGTAGCAACAGGTGCGGTGAGTCCTTGACTTCGAAGCACGATGTATTGTCCTCCCGCTTCGACGATTCCGGACATTTCACCTGGCTGAAGCTTGAACGCGGCGGTTTCAAGGATTGGTTGTCCGCTGTGTTTTCGCAGCGGTGGAATCTTACCGAAGTTACTTCGAGAGCTTGGTTCAACCGAGTATTGTGCCGCCAATTCGCCAAAGAATTGTTCCGTTGGATTGTTGCGAGCTAGTTGCCAAACTTCTTGTGCGGTGCGCTGGTTACTGCAAACGATGGCTAGTACTTCCGCTCGCGAGCCATAGTTTGATTCGTAGCCTTTTTGAAGATCTTCATCGGTAACGGTTACCTTGCCATCGATCAATTTTTTCAGCGCGACCGAAGGCCAGACTACATCGCTTAGATAAAGTTCTTTGCTAGAACCTTCTTCCTTGAGAATCTCTTTCATCCATGCTTCTACGTCAGGAGTTCCGTCGTTGTGAATCATGCCGTAGTACTCGGCTGCGCGGGCAATCTCGGCATCGACGTCAGCTTGTACGATTGCTTTGCTGCTGGCTTCGAGTGCACCTTCGAGCAATTTGCGATGAATGACTCCTTCGAGAATCTTGGTTCCGAATCGTTTGATGCATTCGTCTTCGAGAACTTTACCTGCAACTGGTTGCCGATTGAGAAACGCTGCAACACCTGGATGTTGCTTTTCGAGTTCTGGATTTCCGAAAACTTTAATGACACTTGATTGTTCACGAAGCGTCGTAAAAAGTGTGTCTGCCATTTCGCGAAGTTTTACATCTTCCATTTCTCGGCGGATACCTTTTTGAATCTCGGTAATCTGCTCGGCGGAAGGAGGCGTTGGATTGATGTGGCGAACACATTGCAAACAAACGTGCATGTTCCCGACTTGAAAGAGTTCAGAAATCTGATTCGGTTGTAGACTGAAAGCAACTTTCTCGATCATGTCATCACCACCGTAGCGACGAATGGGTGGAAGCAAGCCTTCGACGCTGGCACTTGAAGGATCTTCGCTGTGCTGCTTGGCGAGTAGTTTAAAACTATCAGGATTCGCTTTTGCATCTTGAAAGATTTTGTTTGCTTTGCTTGCATCAGTCATGGCGATCATGCGAACTTGGATCTTCGGTCCAAATTCTGCTTGAAAAGCCTTGTCGATATCAGACTGAGTTACTTGGACTTTGTCTCGAGCGAGTGCGCGGAGTGCGAGCATGGGCCAAATGACGTCCGACATGTACTGTTCTGGAACGATATCGCGTTGATCTTGAATCAGCTTTAGGTACAACGGCGTGGACAAGCTAAACTTGGCAGCAATTTGCCCGATCTCATCATCGACTTGTTTTTGCGTTATAACAATTTGTTGAGCTTGACACGCTTGCAGGATCAGCGATTTGTTTACAACACTGTCCAGAACATCGTTACCGCAACGCTTCATGCAAAGTGCGGCAAGCTCATCTCGGGAGATGGTCGAACCGTTTACCGTCGCGACGATGACTGGAGCTTCACGAGTACCCGGGACCTCGTTGACCGATGGTGGGAGAACCTTGCTTGCAGAGGCCGTTTTTGCCGGAATTTTGGACGGCCCATTTGACTGGCCAAGTGCGTGCGAGCCGCTGAGGGCAACGGCCGACAAGAGACATAGCGTGAAACCGATTTTTCCGAAATTTGACGAAAACATTATAGATCGCTGCATTTTTTAATCCTTCCTTGGAAACTTACTTCGGCAAGTCGGGACTATAGGCGAAATCGTGAATCTAGGTCAAGCCGCAATTGGAGCGGAAGCGTTCACGTGGCTGAGGACCCCGTTTTCCATGCAATAGATATCATCAGCGAGTGCACAGAGAGCCTCGCGATGCGTCACGATGATTGTTGTGAATTGCCCTTTGAGATCTTGAAGCGTCTGACGGATTTGCAACTCGCTAGCCATGTCGATCTGGCTGGTCGATTCGTCTAGGATAAGTATTTCAGGCTTGCGAAGGATAGCGCGAGCTAAAGCGATTCGCTGTCTTTGACCACCACTTAGTTTCTGCCCTGACTGCCCGACTAGAGTTTGGTAGCCGTCACTCAACGCATTCTCAATGAAGTTATGCGCATGTGCAAGTTTGGCCGCTTCCATGGCTTCTTGTTCGGTCGAACCTGGACTCCCGTAACGAATATTTTCCATTACAGTCCGATTGAAAAGTTCAGTTGTCTGGCTGACTAAGGTAATTCGTCGCCGGATATCTTGAATTGACATGTCTAGGTAGTCATGTCCATCGACCATAATTCGCCCGCTCGAAGGATCATAGAAGCGACAAAGCAGTTGAATTAGAGTGGACTTCCCGCTGCCGTTGGCTCCCAAGATGACAATTGTTTTACCGAATGGGATTTGGATATCCACAGACTTGAGAACCGGGCAAGCTTCATCATAAGCAAACGAAAGATTCTCTATGGTCAACTGCTTATGAGGGCTCGGCCCGGAGACGGTAACTGGCTTTTCCTTTACCGTAATCGGTCTATCAAGCATCCCGTAAAGCATATCTGCGGCGATAGAACCGGTGATCACTGCGGTTGAAACGCCAGACAATTTTCGAAGTGGGTCACTCGCTGCGACCAAGAAACCGAAGAACAAAAGAAGGCTTGGAATAGGAAGTGGTTCGTCGCAAATCTTGAGGAAGCCGATATGCGTCTGTTGATTTAGAACGAGATAGGATCCTGCACAAACGGTCAAGGCAATCATGGCGACCCCGACTAGTTCCATGAACGGACGACTGATACCTGAGAAGAAAACCATCTTCAATCCAGTCGTCTGCATCGACTTTGCAGCCACGGCGAATCGTTCGCGTTCTTCCGCTTCCATCGTGTAGGCTTGCACGGTAAATATATTGCCGAGCGTCTCCAGGATAACGTCGTGAAGTCCCGTGTTTTTCTGTAAAATCCCGGTTGCAATTTGCTTTATTTTTCGATTTGACCAAGCGATTACAAGTATCGAAAGTGGTGCGAGTACAAGAGACAAAAGTAGCAACCGCGGGCAGATAATGAAGGCACCTGCGAGAGATGCTATGATTCGCAACGGTTCCCGAATTGCAGCTCCAAAGAAGTTGATTAAGCCATTCGAAAGTGACTCTGAAGTGTGCGTAATCGTTGAAAGTATTCCGCTTGTACCGTAACTCTGATACGTCTTTCGGTCCATTTCGAGCGATTGATCAAAGATACGTGTTCGTAAATTTCGCACGATTTCTGTTGAAACCCGCCCAATCAACATATCACTGGTAAGCATCATGATGTGCTTGACCAATGTGCTCACAACAAGGACTCCCATGATGAAGCAAACTGTTTCAAAGGGGCTTTGAGGCAGCCACGCATTCGCCAAAACCAGCAACCATTTGTTCCAAGAAATTCGCCTCTGCAAATCATCTACTCGCCCGTTTTGTGGGGCGGTCGCACTATTTGTATTGTCTTGTGCTGACGCGAGTAGATCCAATTCCAATTGATCGCTATCAATCAGTTTCTGAAGCCATGTTTGCGTAGAATCTCCCTCGAGTGTCATTCGAATCACTGGAGACAACGCGCCAATGTTGGCTCCCCAGAGCATCGCTACACCTAGCGAACAAATCGTGGCCATGAGAATCATAGGCCAATGATGAAGCGAATCCCGAACAGCTTTCTTAAAGTTTTTCATTCCGTAGTCAGACATCCATGTCTTACGAGCAATTGAATCGAGTGTCAAAGAGAACTGAAAACGCTAACGTGGCAAATTCACCTCTGACATCCTTTGCGACTATCGCGTTATTGATGCGTGAGTGTCAATATGTTTTGCTCGAAAAACTTCGAGACTCGTCTCGAAAAAGACATTAAAGCTTTGTTTCCAACTTACAAATTGGCTTTGTGTGTTAGGGTGGTCAATCGATGATCCTGAGGCGATTTCCGTCTCCCAGGCAGCAATTTCACTGATCAAACCCGCTGTCGAGTCGAGAGAAAAATAAACGCAGTCAGAAGAACCAACCTCTCTGTGAATTGGTATGTCACTGACAAATAGCCTTCTGTTGCTTCCAAGAGATTCAACCACGGGTAGCCCGAATCCCTCCACCAGTGACGGCAGGATTACTCCCCTGGCGTTTTCATAACAATGTACAAGCTCTTTATCCGAGAGATCGTGGAATACAAAAAGACTTCGATTGAGCATCGGATGGGATTGGATACGTTTGAGCAATTCGTTACATTTCCAACCTATGCGGCCAACTAAACAAAGAGGTAAGTCTGGGTTTGTTCTCCAGATTTCGTCGAATACATCGAGTAAAAATCGATGGTTTTTGCGAGGTTCGAACGAGGCAACCATCAAGTATGGGGTTGCCATACGCGTGCGACTGAAAAGTTGTGAAATCTGTTCGCGGACATCTTTCGGTGAGTCCGCTGAACGGCTCGACGCCTTGTCATTCGAATCGACTGTGGGCTGTTTTGGTGGCAGGTTGCCGCCTAACGGAAACCACGAAATAGTCGGCCATGTTTCTCGGTCGGTACCTTTGCTAACGAGATAATCGCAAAACTGATCTCGCACGGTTTTCGAGATGGCGAGGACCAAGTTGGCAGTCGATGCAAGATGATTCAAGTACTCCTCAAATGCAATACGTTGCTTTTCACCAACTAGCTCCGTGTGTGACACGGGAATTAAATCAAAGAGCACAATAGAAAATGTTGCTCCAGCTTGCCGGGCATGTGCGGCTGCTTCCCAGAATGTGTTCTTCGGCCAGTAGGCATCCGGGCAAAGAAACAGGTCATCGCGAGTTGGGATAATTGGCTCCGTGGTTTTCTGGATCTTAGCTAGGCAGCGAGCTTCACGATAGTTTTGCAGTAACTTGAAAATGCCCAAGTGACCGCTACTTGGAAGAAGCAGCTTTTTAACTGTCGACGATGGGAACAACTTACATGCTAATTGCGCGATCTTGGTATAGAACTTAGGGAGGCATCCAACGACATCCTCACGCCACGCTGCGACCTTGCGAAGCTCATCAAAGGTTCTTTGATCGACAGGATAGAACTGCCCTAAGTAAGTGAAAACAACTTGTTTCGTGGCAACAGAACTGGGTTCGCTCCGAGATTCGATGGATATCGATTCGAATTCATTCAACAACGACCGGACAAGCCTCTCGATTCCGGAGTTCTTGCCTGACAGCAGCGTATGCGTGGCATCGAAAAAGACTCGCTTGGGCATCGGCCGCTTTTAATCCGTCTTGTGTAATCGTTATGCCAAGGAATGGCTGGTATGAACCGCAAGCACATCATAATGCGGTACAGCCATCAAGTTCTCCTCGATAAGAGGATTTGATTCATTGCATCCATAGCTGTCATCATTCAGGAAGGTTTTATAGCCTTTTTCATTGAGAAATCGCCACAGTTGTTGCCTACGTTCCAAAGTAAGATGTCGATACATTTCGACATGGATGGTTGGACGATTTTGGTCGATTATCTCTTCGAGCGACTGAAGGACGGTTAAGTCAAACCCCTCTGTGTCGATCTTAATGAAGCTGACTTTGGAAATTTTCTCCGGCATGTTTTCTTTCATCCACTGAACAAGCTGCACCGTTGGAACTTCCAGTGGAAAGGCATGCCCATGTCTCCATCGTGAAACTCCACCAAGCTCACCCCCGTTACAAAAACCGGGATCTGAGTAGTGGAAGGTCAATTGGCCTGAAAAGTTTGCTGCGGCAGCTTGGAGTGGAACAATGTTGGTTTTGCTACGATTCAAAGCCGCATTCTTGACTAGTGTATCAAACACAAATGGATTCGGCTCCACTGCCAAAACGCAACCCTCTGCTCCACAGGCCAGCGCCAATTGTATCGAAAAGTCACCTCCGTGTGCGCCGACATCGATAACCGTATCGCCTGTACGAATGTACCTCTTCAGGGCATCAATTTGCTCCTGATTAAACGGACGAAAATAGTCCTTGGGGTGCTGCCACTTCTCGAACTGGATCTCGCCTTCGCCTGGAAGAGTGAATCGCAAGGCCCGAGTGCCGTAACGTTTGGCTTTAGGCTTGATCCCAAGAGTCCAGATAAGTGATTTCAGTTTCATGGTTGTTGGCCTTGACTAGGTCCCTCGAAAAAATCTACGCTCTCGAACGAATAACAGATATTCGAGCTAGCGAGCAAGTCCACTGTGTGGTCCCAATTCGAAATCTGTTTTCTATCGTCAAAACCGCGGCGCAATCCATGACACAGAATACTCGATCGCCCCACACAGCTTGCTTACATCGAAGTTCAATGGCGTAATGAAAAGTCACCTCACCCACCCCTCGACACCACGAATCTTGCTGGACGTATCCTATACGATCAGCTCTTCGCGGAACTCTGGGATTGAGCGTGTCGTCAGGAACATCCGTAATCATTGGATGCAGATGGCGAGAGAGTCGCAGTTGAAAATCATCTGCGTTGTTTCGTACGCCGGACAGTTTTACGAAGTGACCCCTGAGCTAGAAGCAACGTTCGCTCGGCAAGCTGACATTGATCGCAACGTCCTCGACACACTGCCAAAGTTTTATAGTTGGACTGCGAGCCTTCTGTGCGGATTAGTTCGTTACGAATTCCTGCGTCGTTGGTTACTTCCTGAACCAGGTCACCTTGGCGTTTTCAAAATTATGTCGGAGTTGTGCGAGCGCAGCATTCGACGCGGAATCCGGAAGCTTCCTGAGATTGCGGATTTTTCTGAGCAAGACCTTGTTGTAATGCCGGACGCCTATTGGACTGAGATGCAAGCGTTCGATGCAGCCAAGCACGCTCGACGCAATGGAGCGACGATCGTTACGCTTCTTTACGACTTGATTCCAATCACGCATCCGGAAACGGTAGGACTACAACGAAGCCGTGATTTCCTGGAATACTTCCGACAAACATGCCTGACGGCCGATACGCTTGTCGCAATTTCGAAAACAGTTCGTGACGAAGTCCGAGAGGCGATTCCACGGCTCTTCGCATGCGACAATCAATCAGACACACGCGTTCTATGCACCGATGTTCGATCCTTTCGATTAGGTGCCGACGTCCCCAAAGCAAAATCGTTGTTGGCTTCGCCGAATTTAGTCGACTCCACGCTTCGCGATTTGTTTGATTCGGACCCAAACAACAAACCGTATCTCATGGTCTCCATGTTCGACCCACGAAAGAACCATCGATATGTTCTCGATGCTTTTGACTCCATTTGGGACAAGGGCTTGCCGGTTCGATTGTGCATGGTCGGTCGAAAAGGAAATCTGTGCGCGGACGTACTCAACCGAATCGCGGACCATCCTCAACTGAATAAAAAGCTATTTGTCTTTCATCAAGCGAACGACGCGGACTTGGTATTCTGCTACCAAAACGCAGCCGCGGCTATGATGCCATCGATCGCCGAAGGCTTTGGACTTCCAATCGTCGAGTCAATGCACCTTGGATGCGATACGATGGCCAGCGACATCCCCGTACATCGAGAAGTCGGCGATGCGAACTGCCAATACTTCGATATTCGTGATCCAAACTCATTATCGACGATGGTCATGGAGCATCACGAGAAGAGGACAGCTTCCAAACCAACTCCCCGAAGCGGCACTTCTTCAAATCATCACATTACAACCTGGAGTGAGTCTGCAAAGGAGCTTTTGGCTCTCATTCTGGATGTTTATCGAGAAAAGCAGGTTGATAGCCGACATGTTTCTCGAGCCGCATAAGCTTTTCCAATAGCCGGGGAACCTTCAAGATTTGCGGGTATCGTGGTATAAAGTCCACATGCCAATCATTGATATCCAGAATCTTCAAAAGTCCTATCGCATCTATCAAAAGAAAGAGGGACTTTGGGCCGCTGTTCGCGGACTTTTTCGGCGTGAATTCAAGACCGTCCACGCGGTTCGCGACATCAATCTTCAAGTCCAACCGGGCGAGTTTGTCGCCTTTCTTGGCCCTAATGGTGCCGGGAAAACAACGACTCTCAAGTTACTCTCCGGAGTGATTTATCCGTCCTCGGGTACAGCGACTGTGATGGGGCATGTGCCTTGGGAGCGATCGATGGACTATCGACGACGGTTCGCTTTAGTGATGGGACAGAAAAATCAATTGTGGTGGGACCTACCCGCTCAAGAATCATTTCGACTGCATCAGCAAATCTATTGCATACCGAAAACTGAATTTGAGAAATCACTAAATGAACTCACTGAGTTGCTGGACGTGTCCGAGTTGTTGGGCAGACCCGTTCGAGAACTCTCTTTGGGCGAACGAATGAAAATGGAATTGATCGCGGCTCTGCTACATTCGCCAGAAGTTTTGTTTTTGGATGAGCCGACTATCGGGCTTGATGTGATCGCTCAGCACAACATTCAAAAGTTCTTAAAGTACTATCAAGAGCAACGCAAGATCACGATCATGCTGACTAGTCATTACATGAAAGATGTCGCTGCATTATGCAAACGCGTTGTCGTTATCGCGAAAGGAAGCGTTCAATACGACGGGTCCTTAGATGGGATCGTCGACAAGTTTAGTAGCTCCAAAATCATTACGCTTCAATTGTCAGAAGGGCAGGGGAGTGAGGGATTGGAAAAGTACGGTGTGGTGCAATCGGTCGAACTTCCACGCGCTCAGATTCGATGCTCGCGACTACAAGTCCCCGCAACTCTTTCCAAAATACTCGACAGCTACGAAATCGATGACGTCGCAGTCGAAGACCCACCACTTGAAGAGGTTATCTCGAGCCTTTACGAAAGCGTTGCCGAAAATTGAGCTCCATAGCGAAACAACTTTCTAAAAGTGAAACGACGAGTGCTTCGCGCAATGGCCTTCGAAAGGTCACGCTCTTTCATCGCATGAGCATCTGGTGGACGATCTTCAAGGTCTCGCTAGAAGAGCGATTGGTTTATCGAGGAGATTTCGCGCTCGGAACTTTTATGCGATTCCTGCCGATCATCACTCAGATCTTTTTGTGGTCGGCGGTATTTGAGTCGCTGAACCCATCTGATCCCAGTCAGGCAAGAATCGCAGGTTTTGCTTTCCCTGATATGGTCGCTTACTTTCTGCTAACGATGGTCGCTCGTGCATTTTCTAGCATGCCAGGACTTGCATCGAGTATTGCAAAACAAATCCGAGACGGCGAGATAAAGAAATTTTTAGTCCAGCCTGTTGATTTGTTAGGGTATCTGTTCCTGTCACGACTTGCTCACAAAGTTGCTTACTACACGGTAGCAACCATACCATTTGCGATCGTGTTTTATCTTTGTCGCGACTACTTCGTTCATGGCTGGCCCGATGCAACTAGGTTAAGCTGTTTTGTTGCTTCACTTGTTTTGGCCTTTGTTTTTGGATTCTTTCTGGAAGCAACTCTGGGGTTGGTTGGATTTTGGTTTCTAGAAGTCTCTTCACTGCTTTTCGTTTATATGCTTTTGAGTTTCTTCCTCTCTGGGCATATGTTTCCGATCAGCATTCTTCCAGAGCCTTATCAAAGCATTGTGCAATTCCTGCCGCTCAAGTACCTAGCATACTTTCCCGCTGCCGTCTTCTTAGGGAAAGTTCCGTCGGATGAGCTTGCCTTTGAAATGACCATGCTTGTTGGCTGGACGGCTGTGTTCATCGTGCTTTCACGCGTTCTCTACGCTGCCGGATTGCGTCGTTACAGCGGATACGGTGGTTGAAGTAAAACGCGTGGATTATTCGCAACGCGTTATTCAACACCTTTCACAGCCGACTCATGCGGCTGAAACGTGTTGTAACGAGCCTGGGCCGCTTGCGAGACAGCATCGACTGCGGATTGATGCAGAACGCGTTGTGATCGA
Source organism: Planctomycetota bacterium (assembly GCA_026692865.1). Lineage (GTDB taxonomy): Bacteria > Planctomycetota > Planctomycetia > Pirellulales > Pirellulaceae > JAIYDQ01. The sequence goes on along the minus strand of JAPLNI010000053.1, from coordinate 281,931 downwards.
ACTTTTGCAGCAGTCCCCTCTGGCTGAACGCGCTGGTAGCGATCATCGCTTCCTAGCTTCCAGGCATTTTGGTTATCGCGGAAATAAGTATCCAAAATCTCAATCAACCGCCGACGCGATGAAAGGTCTTCGACAGGTACCAACAGTTCAACTCGGCGATCGAGGTTTCTTGGCATCCAATCTGCAGACGATATCAAAACCATTTCGTCACCACCGTGATAAAAATACAGAATCCTCGCATGCTCTAAGAACCTGTCGATGATGCTGACAACGGTAATGTTTTCACTCAAACCAGGAACCCCGGCTCGCAAGCAACAGATACCGCGTATGTTCAATCGAATCTGAACTCCTGCTTTACTTGCTCTGTAAAGTGCATCGATCATCTCGGGATCGACAAGCGAATTGAGCTTCAAAGCAATGTAGGCCTTCTGACCTTGCTTCTTCCGTTGGGTCTCGCTTTCAATCAGATTCAGAAGTCGCTTACGGAGCCCAAGCGGTGCAGCTTCGATTCGACGATAGGACTGCGGTTGGCTGTATCCGGAGATAGCATTCATAAAAGACGTCGCATCGGCGCCGAGCTCTTCATTTTTTGTAAAGTAACTAATGTCACCGTACATTCTTGCGGTCGATTCGTTGTAGTTGCCAGTACCAAAGTGGCAGTAGCGCTGAATACCCTGCGGTTCCCGTCGAACGATGAAGCAAACTTTGGCGTGTGTTTTCAAACCGCGAAGGCCATAGATGACGTGAACTCCCGCTTGCTCAAGACTTTTCGCCCATTCAATGTTTCGGGCTTCGTCAAATCGTGCTTTCAGCTCTACAATCGCCGTGACGTACTTCCCACGTTGAGCTGCTCTTTTCAACGCCGCTACAATTGGGCTTTGTCGACTAGTTCGATACAAGACTTGCTTGATCGCGAGAACATCGGGATCATCAGCGGCTTCTTCGACAAATCGAACGACTGGTTCGAAGCTCTCGTAAGGATGACATAGCAAGATATCCTTCTCGGCGATCGTATCAAACATGGTTTTCGATGGATCAACCGAAGGTGAGGCCTGAGGCGGCCAAGAGGGATCACGAAGGGCAGCGAAACCAGTCATGTCAGTGAGGCTCATCATGCTCGATAAATCGATGGGCCCTGGAATCAAAAAAACATCTCGAGGTTCTAACTCAAGTGCCATCCGTAAGAATTCGATAGCTGAATCCGAAGCGTTTTCTGATAGCTCGATACGAACACTATCGGCCAGTCTTCGTTCATGCAGGACTTGCTCCATCCCGGCCATCAAGTCGGCAGCACTGTCTTCGCGCACACTTACGTCGCTATTTCTCGTGATCCGAAAGGTAATGGCTTCGATAACTTCCATCCCAGGAAAGAACTCTCCGCCGAAAGCCGCGACAACATCTTCCAAGAGTGCATAGCTATAGCCTTTGTCCGATGGAAGCGTAACGACTCGTGGGATCGCCTTGCCAAGAGGAATAAACGCAAAGCTCTCGGAGCTATCTAACGTTGTCGCAAATGAATCGTCCGCATCGGTGCTATCTGCGAGTTGAGATACTGCACCATCGGGTTCTTTAGTTTGCTTTGGATCTTTCAATCGAACGCACAAATAGAGCCCCAAGTTCACCAAGAGCGGGAAGGGACAAGCAGGATCTACAGCCATTGGTGAGAGAACTGGGAATATCTCTTCATCAAAGGTTCGACGTGCAACCTCGCGTTGTTTAGCAGTGGCTGTGGCCAAGCTGATTCGCTCGAACGACTCGGCGCGGAGTGCGGGTTCAACTTGATTCAGGAAGCACTCGTACTGATCGTGTATCATCTTGTCGATACGTTCGTAGACAACCTCGAGCTGCTCGCTCGCGGTCATGCCGGTCGGGTCGACCGCATCGGCTCGTCGTTCGCGTTGAATCCGAAGACTGCCGACTCGAACCATAAAAAACTCGTCGAGGTTCGATGCCGTGATTGCAAGAAACTTAAGCCTTTCAAGCAACGGGACGCGTTGGTACATCGATTGATCTAGGACTCGTTGGTTGAATTCTAGCCAGCTCAATTCGCGGTTTATATATCGTGAAACTTCAGCCATTCATTATGCAATACAGTGAGAAGGGAACACAAAAAAAGCTCTCGCAAGGATATCAACACAACAATCAGATTTCGCGAAGCGTCGTATCAACCCTGAGTAGATTAGCGAATTATAGTCGATTCACGAACACCCCAATAGAATTTCCGGTGACACTATACCCTGATCGGGACTAGATGTTCATCGACCGACCGCTGGTGAAGCGGTTGTAAACACTTCAGACCATGATTTTATAGATCGAGAAGTGCTTGTGGACGGTGGATCTTGCCTTGAAGAATCTCTAATCAGCCGGACAACTCCGTCAACCATTTGGCTCGCAAGGAATCGCCGCTGCGCCCAATATCTGGCTTGCAAGACATACTCCGAATCATTCGCTCGATCGCTTTGCATAAGGCAAATTGCTTTTGCAAGTTGAGTAGGTGAATCAGTAGGCACCACCCAGCCCAGCGGTTGCCCTGTCTCGGGGCTATACATGACTTCACGCAACCCGCCAACTTCAGTCGCGACCACCGGAATCTTCAATAGTTGCGCGGCGATCGTGACCAGCGAAAGGCCTTCACTTCGCGATGGATGTAGCAGCCCGTCGGAAGCTGCAATCCAGCGATATGGATCTTGCTGAAAACCGACCAAGCGCACCGAGTCGCCTAGCCGATGATGGTCTATCTGCGACTGAAGCGTCTCACGTAAAACCCCGTCGCCGCAAATAGCGATAACAAACGGGTACGACTTGGCTCGAAGAATCGCTGCCGCATCAATTAATGTATCAAGGCCTTTGCACTGCAGAAGGCTGCCGACGGCGACATACAAAGGTGTCTGAGGGCTGATTCCAAGCGATGCCGCGATTTGGAGTCTTTCTTTTTCGCGAATGTAGGTTGATAGATCCAACCCGCCATAGACCGTGCGAGTCAACTCTCGGCGAATTCCTCCGTGGATGCAAACTTGACGTGCGGCATTCGATACGCACAACACCCTATCCAAAAACCAGTTGTACTTTAATGAAGATTTGATCGGAAAGATTGTGTGCTTGACGCCAATTTTCGAAACACCACGGAGCCCGGCACCGATTAAACCCGTCCAATTAATTGCCTGGGAGTCATTCCCGTAAATCGTTTGAATCCCCTTCTCACAAAGCGATTTGCGAATCGATACTAGTTCTAAGATGGACGGATATTTTCCGCAAATTGTGAGGCAATCGTGCCCCGCGGTCGTGAGTCGCTGATGGAGAACACTTTCGCGACGCGTTACCCAAACTACCGAATGCCCCAAAGCCGCGAGCCCATTACCTACTGTCCAAGCCAACTGCTCGCCACCACCCCAGGACTTGGGCGTTGATATGATCGCGATTTTTAGCGCAGCGCTAGACATAAAGGGCCTATCCTTCGTTCGAGGAACCAGCACGCTGGTCTTGGACTTGACCTAACGGCTCGCGCGAGGATAGCAATTCGCGAATCCTCAGGTCCATAGCGATCTAAGCGGTTCGCATGAATGAAACTCAATCGCTCCATATCGTTGGCTTATGCTGAAAAGTATTCAGGCTTTCTGCATAATTGTTTTCTGCATAATTATCGATGGGAAGCACGAAGAAGCACGTTCATTCCAAAGACTTCTTCGAACAAGTTTCCGATCTGTCGTAGCGTGAGTTGCTCGAGTGAAAGGTCTTGAACGCCGCTGGCTTGAATGATAAATCGATCTCCTTCTTTCAAGCATTGGATTTCCACGACGCGTTGAGTTCGAGTTTCGTCCATTGCGATTGCGAGTCGAAGTATTGCAGCCATCTTGGCAACCGCAACGCGATCAATCCGATCCAAGGTGGCATATCCTTCATGATCGGGCTGGGGCGAAGAACGACGGTGGTACCGAGCCACCAATGAAACGAGCAGCAGGTCTTTGCGAGACAACCCGAACATCTCGCTATTTCGAATCAAGTACATCGCGTGCTTATGGTTGCTGTGTACGTTGATGAAAAGCCCAATCTCATAGAGCAGGGCAGCGAGATACAAAAGCAATTCCATCCGCTGGTCAAGCTGATGTTCGCTCTGAAGCTCGGCAAAAAGGGTGCGAGAGTGCATCGCGACATGCCGAGCGTGCTTTTCGTCAAAAGCGAACTTTCTTCCGAGATTAATTGCTGAACGAATGATTTGATTTCGGAATTCAGCAGTCCAAACATCTTTCATCGCAAGATCGTTGAGCAGCCCGTCTCGGAGGTTGGTCGAAGCGACGTGTAGGACGTCACAACCAAGTCGCTCGGCAAGCATGAGATAGCCTTGAACGGCAGGGCCAATTGTCTCGGCATCCTGAAACATCAATCCATACTTCTTGACGATCTCGTCATCGGACTTGGAGTTGAGAGACTTCGAAAAAGCGGCCAAGCTTTCACGAGAAAGTTTTGCGAGCCCCGAGATCTCTTCTTGTTCCAGAAGATTCGAAGCAGCAAACCGGATGTCTCCGCCAATCGCAACCATTTCGAGTCGTGAGTCGCTGTCAATCTGCTCATGAATCATATCGACAAAGCGATGGATCTGCGTTTCGATGATCGCACGTTGCTGGCCTTGTGGCGTATTAAACTTATCAAGCTGCTCGATCAGCCGTAACGAACCGAGTCGATAGGTGTTTGAGAAAAGAACATTACCACCGCGGACAACTAAAATTTCGGTACTTCCGCTTCCAATTTCCACCACTAGTGTCTTGGATGCAATGAGAGCCGGGTTCATCTGAATCAGCGGTTGCACCCCCATGTAGGTCACGCGATTCACTTCGGCTTCATCCATCGCGTCGACTTCGAGACCTGTTGCAATAAACACACGATCGATAAAGGCTAATCGATTGGTCGCCTCGCGAACGGCGCTTGTGGCGACCACGCGAATGCGATCGGCACGGGTGATACCGTACTCCTGAATGATCCGACGATATGTGATTAGGACTCGGACGCACTCTTCGATCGACGTTTTTCGAATTCGCTGCAGAGCAAATGTGTCTTTGCCAAGCGAGATTGGCTTGGAAAGCGTGTCGAGAATTCGCACCCTGTTTGCCGTATCGATTTCGGCGATCGCCATTCGAACATTCGTCGCACCAATGTCGATCACGGCGACAAGTCGGGATGCGGTTTCAGTGGAAGCGACACTTCGTGTTGGGGCTTTTGCTGCGTTAGACATCGCGTTAGTTTACATCACCGAGCGTCTCGGGTGCGAGCCCGGGATTCAAACCATTTTGACTGTACTCGATTTGATTTTCATGGGGTTGATTTTGATCGACTCCTACTTGTTGTTGCGGACGCGTTCCGATTTGAAGGCTTTCCCATGGCTTTGGGTAATAGTAAGTCGGGATAGACCCAGGACGATGATTACGGTAATCGCCATTAGCTTTTGAAATGTGCCATGCCATCGCCTCTTGGCTGGTCGGCTCGATCACCGCGGCAACCTTTCCGCCAATATAGGTCGGACGGTTGTGGAGCTTTCGATAGGGAACCCACGCGTTGTAGACTGGTAGTCGAAAGAAGTCCGGACGCGGATCGTAAGGATTGAAATGTGCGTAATGGTCTCCTGCGATACAAGTTTTCACCGACGCATTTGTGCTCACAAAAGCAACCGCGCATGAGGAAGCGATCAATACGGTCGAGAATAGACTTGTTCGCGTGTGAGCTGATTTCGTCATGGTCATTCTTTCAGGTCGGCTCGTATCGAGCTTGTTGCTGCAATGAGATCACCGGATAATCGGTCCTATCGATCTTTTCGGCACATCGATAACCGCGACTAGCTAATCAGAGTCCAATATTGAGCGAGTTACCAGATTTGGCGAAGCCCGAATCTGGTAAAATCAGGAGAGCCGCTACAAATTACCGAACGAGCCTGTATCAGGCCCGATCACCTTTAGATTTTGAGCCTGATCCAACATGTGCATAAAACCATTACTTTCATCCCTGCATGCAAGAAATTCGCTCTTGAACCTTGGAGTACTTTCGATTGGATTTTGTTTCCTTATGACCACCAGCATCATCCTTCACGCTCAAGAAGAGGATCCATACGAAGAACAACGTCGTAACCTTATCGAAAATGTTCTCAAGCCCGGCGGAATCAAATCGAAGGCGGTCTTGGATGCAATCGAGAAGACCCCACGGCATGATTTTTTGCCCGAGGAGTTATTAGACCAAGCCTACTTGGATGCCGCGCTCCCAATCGGTGAAGCTCAGACCATCAGCAGCCCTTACATCGTCGCCGTGATGACGGAAGTCTTACAACCAAAGCCAACCGATAAGGTTCTTGAGATCGGTACGGGCAGTGGCTATCAAGCCGCAGTTCTTAGTCCACTCGTTAAAAGTGTCTTCACGATTGAGATCGTTGAAGAGCTCGGTAAATCTACGACGAAGCTCTTGAAGGATCTTGGCTACAAAAACATCTACCCAAAAATTGGCGATGGATTTCAAGGATGGAAGGAGAATGCGCCGTTCGACAAAATCATTGTGACTTGCTCGCCAGACAAAGTCCCTACACCTTTAACGGAACAGCTCAAAGAAGGGGGCCTCATGGTGATTCCTGTCGGGCCTCGCTATCAGCAGCTGCTCCACGTCTTCCGTAAAAAGGAAGGAAAGCTTGTTTCTGAATACACGCGTCCGACGCTATTTGTTCCCATGACCGGAACTGCAGAATCACAACGTGCTGACAAATCCGATCCCGCAAACCCGAAAATCTATAACGGTGATTTTGAAGCCAAAGCGATCGATAAGTTTATTCCGTTTTGGTATTACGAGTTTGGTGCAAAGCTTGTGACGGACGCGAAAGCATTGGAAGGTAAACAGGTCGTCGAGTTCACTTCGGATAAAGTCGGTGTTGCTTCGATCCTTCTACAATGCTTTCCCATCGATGGCAGGGCAGTCTCGGAGATTCGTTTGAGTGGAGCAACCATGCTGAGCAAAGTCAAACAGGGTGATACGATTGATAACCAACCCAAGATCTCAATTCAGTTCCTCGATGAGAACCGCAATCAGGTCGCACTGAACTGGCTAGGGCCTTACGTCGGAAACAGGGGTTGGAAAAAAGAATCGCGCAAGTTCGCCGTCCCTCCAAGCAGCCGTGAAGCGATAATTCGTATCGGGCTTCATGGGGCGACGGGCACAGTAAGGTTCGATGATATTGCAATCGAAGCTATTGGTTCGAAGAAGCAAATCAAAAGCAATTGATCGGCTACCCCTCGAGCTTCAGTTTCAGAAAGATTTGAATCTGATGGAGCACTTGAACGAGACAACAGTCCCATTCTACGAGTAAGGATGTTTCTGCCGCTTGTGCAGGGATACATTTATTCGGAGCTCTTGCGTTTTTGGCGTTCCGATTTGCCAGGTCGGGATTTCTTTCGCTTGGCAGGTTTCTTCGACGGTGGCGCGATTGCCTGCTTTTTGGTTCGCCGATCAAACTGCCTGAGTCCGTTTCCTTTCTCTACCGTAGAGTCCACGGGCGACTCCAAAGATCGATCCAGCACCTCGAATGGTTTGCCAGTGCGTTTGGAAACAGATCCTCTGGAGGAACTGCTTCGGCGGCCTCGCTCATTTCGATCGTCGCTTCGATGGCCACCGACGCGACGTGCAAGTGGTTTTGGATCAGGAGCGCTTCCAAGCTTACTCACGAAGTCGAAATAAAGTTCTCGTCTCGGTATATCCACTTGTTCCACCCTGATTTGAAGCGTGTCCCCAAGGCGGAATTTATTTCCACTGCGAAACCCCTCGAGAACGCTTCCTTGTCTGTCGAATCGATAGCGGTCGCTCGGTAGGCGTTCTACCGGAATCTTTCCATCGACGGGAACTTCATGCAGCCGCACAATCAAACAATCCGACTTCACCGCGGTGATCGTGCCGTCGAACTCTTGGTTGACGCGTTTGCTCATGAAGTGAAGGAGCTTCACTCGAATCAATTCACGTTCAGCATATTCAGCGTTCACCTCGCGGTCGCTACAGTGTTGGCCAAGAAAGCTTAAGACCGGGAACGGTTCAACGGCGTTCTTTCCATCGATCACCTTCTGGATGATGCGATGAACGACTAAGTCTGGATAGCGACGAATGGGACTAGTAAAGTGGCAATAGTGAGTCATATCCAGTGCGTAATGTCGTTCCTCTTGCGGTTGGTAAACGGCCTTGGACATACTCTTTAGCACTGCGAAATTTACTGCTTGTTCCGTCGGCTGACCTTTCACGCTTTCGATAACACGTTGAATTTCGAATCGATCTTGCAAGTCACCACACTCGATACCCAGACCAGTTACAAATTCTTTAAGCCGCTTGAGTTTCATTCGCTGCGGCGGAGCATGAGCGCGTCGCAGTAAAGGCAATTCCAAATCATCTAAGTAGGTAGCGACAGCTTGATTCGCAGCCAGCATAAACTCCTCAATGATCTGGTGGCTCTGGGTGTGATGCACCAAGTGAGCTCCTTTGACCTTGCCGAGTTTATCTAAGTCGATCTTCACTTCTGGAAGCGTCAACTCGATCGAACCACCCTTCATTCTGCGATTGCGAAGAACCATCGCGAGGATGTGCATCTCGCTGATGAGCTTGAAAATCTCGGGGGTCAATCGCTCTTCCCAAGCGAGTCGATCTTCAAGAAATTGATCTACTTGTTCATAGTTGAATCGATGCGCGTTTTTGATAACCGAGTTGAATACCTCGGTGTGGATCATAGTCCCTTCGATCGTCATCTCCATCTTGACGGTCTTGGAGAGTCGCATGCGATCGGGCTGGAGGCTTGCCAAATGGTTGCTGATAATTTCCGGCAACATCGGTATGACTTTGTCGGGCAAGTAGACACTAGTCGCTCGCCGGCGTGCCTCGTCATCCAGAATGCTCCCCTCGGGAACGAAGTGGGCGACGTCGGCGATATGAACCATCAGTTCCCAATGTCCAGCCGAATTCATGGATAACGAAACGGCATCGTCAAAATCTCGTGCATCCGTGGGATCGATCGTCAGAGTAGGCACTCGGGTAAGGTCGGTTCGATTCGCAAAAATTGAACCAACAGCCAAAGCCGTTTCCGCTTTTGCCTCCCCTGAGCCATATACGCTAGCCTCGGATTCCAGATGCTCGTTGGCTTTTGCCTCGGGTACCACGGTAATCTCGGGTGCCACGTTCACAACTGCTGTCGACTCGGTGTTCACAGGGCTTGGGCTAGGCTGCGGTGGTTCGCTTTCCAACGCATTGAACTTATCTGCAAGATCTCGAGCTTGGTCTAGAACTGCTTCGGGGAATTCGTCAATAAGTCCGAACTGATGCATGACAGCGATGGTGTCGACAGCCGGATTCATGCTGGTCCCGAGGACTTTCATGATGACCGCTTCGCCGGGCTTGAATGCGTCTGGGTAGCGAACCATTTCCACGATGACTTTATCATCGGGATTGATAGGCAATCCACGGACATCGCCCACCAAGACTGGGTTCTCGCTGACAACGCCATCGAGCCAAACAACCGATTGGTTTTTCAAGAGCTGGTAGGTGCCGACAAACTCTCGTTTAGCGCGTTGAACGACCTCTTCGACAGTTCCCTCCGATCGCCCATCGCGACTGGCGCTGAGAATACGAATCGCGACAATATCGCCTTCCATCGCAGTCCCGGTCGCCTTGGCAGGGATGAACACATCGTCAGCCACAGCCGAGGAATTGAGGTTACTTAATCTGACAAATCCATAACCACCAGCAGCGGCGCGGAATGTTCCTTGCTGAGTTTTCTTGGACGAGCCTGTTTGTTTGGTTTGCTCGCCCGGCTTGAGAATCAAGTGATTCGTCGCATAAGTAAGTTGGCCCGACTGAACGAGACTTTTGATAGTCCGTCGTAGGTTGGGATACTCTGAGTCATCAAGCCCAAGTAATTTGTGAATCCCTTTGGGTTTCGAAGGGCGATAGCTGTCAGAGTAGACCAGATCGATGATACGCTTAGCGAGCGGTTGGTCCGGAAGTTGATTTAATTTCATACAAACCAAGATAGCTTAGCTATCGAATCAAAGCGAGTGGCAAGTTTCTTGGAAATAGAGTTCAACGGCATCGATACCCCGCTTTTCGCTTGGGCGGACGTTGAAGCGAGCGCACGGTCCGGTCTCAGTGGTTCAGACCAAGACCAAAGGCTGAGGGTGGCTGATGAAACTTGAGCCGATGATGGCATTAAACGAGTCTGAGCGACTATAAGCGTTTGCGGAGGAACCTCCAGTAACGCGGGGGGGGGCGATAGCGGCTCAACGCCCAATGTATTGAGACTGAGGCGCTAGCCGAGTTTAAACGACTAACCACACGCTTGCGCAGGAATATCTAGTAACGGCTAGCTAGCGCCAGCGGCTCAATATGAATAATCCCGGCTCGCAACTGTCAGGAAATAGCAACCAATAGAAAAGTGGCTGGCAATCTGGGATGACTTTAACTGTTGTCGCGGTTGTAGGGCTGTTTACTGCGTTTTCAACGACGTTACAAACGCGAAGGTCGTCAAAATCATAAAAAACGATTCGCGAAACGCCTTGGATCTGCCGAAAAACAACAGTGGACACACAGACCATTCGTCTGAATGTACGCGGGGGGGCCCCGAACATGGTGACCACTGAATTGAGATTTACAGATTCACGCTTGTCCAACCTCGTTGGGCTGGGTGGGGGTCATACGAATTAGTTTGGTGTTGTCATTACCCTTCTGCCGAAAAGCGGATTGATTGGATTGATGTGGAAACACTGCGACCGAGATCACCATCATTGTGGGTGGACGATACGGTCGCTCTTGAACATTTCCCGCAACCACCTGTGAAGACCGAAAGCCAGCGTTGACAATCGCCGAAAAACATTCCAAGACAGTTGATCATGAAATTGAGCAATTGATTTGGGCTTTCGAGTCGACAGGCACGCCGACAAAAAACGGTGGATTTACAACCTTAGGAGGGTTTCCATGCGACGATTTTTTTTGGGGCTAGCGATTAGTTCGCTTACTGCCTCGGCGCCTGTTGTGGCGTTAGGTGGTGATCGCGAGATTGCCGACAACATCATTTCGACCTTGAAGAGCCATCAGTCGGATGGAAGCTTGAAGGGTTTCGATATTGATCTAAGCGTTGAAGCCGGATTGGTCACACTGACCGGATCGGTTTCCAATGCTGCTCAAGCACAAGCCGTACTCGACGCAGCCAAATCGGCTAGCGGAGTAACGACTATTGTAAATCAAATCTCAGTCAAAGAAGCTACTTCGGCCTCGAAGACTGCTTCGACGTTGGCTTTTGCTGCTCAATCGTTGGATGCAGACAACGCCGTCCAGCAAGCTTCTTCAAGCGAAGAGTCGGCTTCAGCAGACGCAAACGCTGACGAAGCTACGAGCTTTGAACCACCAAAAATGGCAGACGACCAGTCGAGCGTTTCACAATCGGATGCCGCAATCACTGAAGCGGCTCTTAGTAAATTGGGCAAAGACAAAGCTTCCGGATTCCTACGCAATTTCAATCTAGACTTATCAACGGTTGGCGGTGAAGTTTGGGTTCGAGGGTATGTCGCCAATGCCGAACAAAAGCAACGTGTTTTGCAAACAATGCAGTACATTCCCGGCGTAACGCGTGTTGTTGATGACATCACGATTTCTGGGAATGATTCGCGAGGAATGGTTCAACCAGCCTCAACTAGCCAAGCGACTCCGACTCCACCGTCAGTTGCGAGCATGCCTACAATGGGCCAAGCTGCATCGGCAGGACCGCGAGCGTTTGCTCCGAGCATGGTTGCCAACTACCAAAGCGACACACCAATTCCTGGAATCCCGATAGCTGCTCCAGAGGGTGGTATGATGATGGGTGGCGGTCAAACACCGATGCCAATGAACATGGGCCCGTCCCATGGAGGTGGTGTTCCGCGGTACGACCAACCGCAAATGCCTGGTTATGCTTGGCCTAGTTATGCTGCGTATCCTAACTACTCGGCTGTAACATATCCGAAGCAATACAGCGCTTCAGCTTGGCCTTACATCGGACCATTCTATCCGTATCCTCAAGTTCCACTTGGATGGCGTCGAGTCGCTCTGGAATGGGATGATGGGCTATGGTATCTGGATTTCACCAGCAAGTAATGCTTTTTGAGTTCTTGTTCCGCAAAGCAAGTTAACTCAGTCAGCTAAGAAAGCCTTCGTAGTAATACGGAGGCTTTCTTCGTTGAATACCCTATCAATTCGCACAAGTGATCTCATTAGGCAGCTCTCGAGTCTTACCGTCCAGGATGCATGCGACGTTGACATCGCCCAGGACATTAATGGTCGTTCTACAGCGGTCGAGAAACCAATCGACGGTTAACAGTAAGGCAATCATCTCTACCGGTAAGCCTACGGCGGTAAAAACCAAGGTCATCGTAACTAATCCAGCTTCCGGGATACCCGCAGCACCGACGGAAGCGACAATCGACGTGAGTATCACCAATACTTGCTGGTATAAACTCAAATCGACTCCGATCAATTGCGCGACGAACAAGGCTGCAATCGCTTCGTAGAGCGCAGTTCCATCGTTGTTGAAGTTTGCGCCAACCAATGATCCTAGACTTGCAGACTGCTCTCGCAGTCCAACCTTTTCACGCAGGCACGCATAAGTAACAGGCATTGTGGCGGTGGAACTTGCTGTCGAGAACGCCATGACTAACGAATCCCGCATTCCTTTCAATACGTAAAGAGGCCGTGCCCAGGAGAGAATCCGAATTCGTATGAGGTACCACATCGATTGCAGCAAAAGAGCCACAATCACGGCAACAACAAAAGCTCCAAGTGCCTTGAACGGTGCAAAGCCCTTGGTACCAACGACACTTGCAACGATGCACAACACCCCAATCGGAACGAGCTGTATGACCCAATGAAGCACAACAAGAATCGCGTCATAAGCTACTCCAACGAGATCGTGAAAGACCTTGATAGGACGGTCTTTGGACTTTCGGAGCGCGACGCCAAAAGCCAACGCAATTATGATTATACCAATGACGTTCTGCTGATCTCCGAGAGGACCGAAAAGACTCTTGGGAATGTTATTGACGATGATCTCGACGGGATTGGGCCCCTTGGCAACTTGTTCCGATTTGGCCGATGTCTCAACCGAAGCGTCGGGTTTTCCAGCCCAAGTCCCCGGTTTCATGGCGTTGGCAACAGTCAATCCGATCAGGATCGCGACTGTCGTATTGAGCAGCAACAACCCAATCAGTCTACCTGCTGACTTGGCTGGAATCTCAGACGTCATTAAGACATGTACCACCGCAACGAGAATCAGTGGAGGTGCAATTGCCCCCAAAAGGCGAAGGATGATCTTGCTGAAGATCTCTAGTATGGAAGCGTTGGGCCCGAACCCGACTCCCAACAGCAAACCAACCAGCAGTGCGACTAAAATCCGAACGTATAGGGGAGTGTCAAAGTACAGTTGGAGCCAGTTTTTGGCGCCGCCCAACTCAGGTCCCGCGTTACCCTGCAGCGACGTGTCTAAGATATCAGGGGCAGAATTCGCTTTGGCCATCTAGCCAGTCCGATCTTTCGTGGTAGCAAAGAGTTTAAATTTCAGTACAAAACAAATGTACCAAAAAATCAAACCTTAAATATCGTTACGAAATCGTGTTGGCTATTGAATTAAAAATTTGCGTTAAGAAAAATCGTAGTCGGCCAAAGCTTGGTCAACCGATTGAAGGTAACCCCGAGCCGAAACGCGAGGAACGCCGTTGGTCGGATTGACCGTGGAGAAACTCAATTCGCTGTGTCGGGCAAGGACGTAAACCAACAAGTTTCCTCTTAAATCTTCACTGACAGCTAGTTTGGACCGTGGAACCGAGGCGGTCATGATCGTTCCGTTTTGATCAACCGTTGTGAGGAATGCTGTGCGTCTATCGTCCGACAAAACGATCTCTGTGAAAATTGCCGAAGCAAAATCGCCGTTATCGCCATCGCGTCGACTCGTCCAAGCTGACGTTCCATCTGGTCGAACCAAACCAACAACACCCTTCTGCTTGATGTTCGGATAGGTGCCGTAGAATGACGATGCCAAATTCTCAACAGCGACAGCTGAACTGCGATTCTGTGCCGAGAACTGGCTGTAGTCGATGCCACGCGTTGCGAAATTCACTCGAACATCGGCACCACCAGGAGCAACAATTGTTCGCGTAACAGCATTATCGCCAGCGGCATCGAGCATCAGAGATGGAACGACGTAGGATACTGTGTAGCTACCCGGTGGCAACAGATCGAACGAGTATTGGCCTGTCGCGAGTGTTCGAGTTACTAGCGGAGTAATGTCGCTGGTAGATCCAATTGAACGTCCGGTTAGCCGAACCTCAACGCCGCTTAAACGTTGCTCGTCGCTATCAATCGAGCCATCGTTGTCGTCGTCGATCCAAACGGTGCCGTTCACTACACTAGGCACAAATGGAGCGATGTTCATGGTGACGGTCGCGATCCCCGTTTTCGCATCCAGCACACCGTTGGTGGTTCCGTTGTCTCGTACTTCGTAACTGAAGCTATCCGGACCAGAGAAGCCCGTTGGGGCCGTATAAGTGATCGTTCCGTCTGCGTTCAGGGCAACCGTTCCCACTGTGTTCGCAAGTCTAATAACTCGCGTAATGGTCAATGTTTGAGTTGATTCATTTGGTGCACCGCGCGAAGCCGAAGCAAGTTCGCTGCTGAGGTTTACTGCCGTCGGAAGCGATGCAAAACCATTGCGACTTGCGTTGACTGGTACGGGTGCATTGTTAACTTCGGTAACGCGAATTCGAAGTTGCCCTTGAGCTGTCAGTGCAGGAACTCCTGTATCAGTAATCGTGTATCCAACCACCGCTTCACCGTTGAAGAAGTTTGCTGGGGTGAAAACAAGATTGCCGCTAACCAGACTGACACTACCGACGGAAGGATCCAAAGGCGATACGCCCGTCAGAGAAACGCTTTGGTCTCGAAGTTCATCGAGTGCAGTTGCAGGGCCTGGCCGATCGTTAACGACAACATTGGAACCCACGATGGTGATCGGGACTCCTTCGGATGTTGTCGCCGTCGATCCATTAGCGACAGGGGCGTCGTTTACTGCGGCAACGGTGATCGCAACAGTCGCACTTGCCGACAAAGCTGGAGTTCCTGAATCAGTCGCGGTGAACGTCACCGATACAGGACCATTAAAGTCTTTAGCAGGGGTGAAGACAACGTTTCCATTTACTACGGACGCAGAGCCTGCGTTTGGAGTGGTTACAACGGCGTTGGTGATGGTAAGCGTTTGGTTTGATTCGTTAGGACCAGCAGACGATCCGATAAGGAGGAACGACGAGTTAATCGTGAGCGGAATGTCTTCGACTGCGTTGCTGACAGACGTATTCAAAACCGTTGGAGGGTCGTTGACTTCCGATACAGTGATGTTGACTGTCCCTACTGATTCAACGCTATCGCTACGCGTATCGATCATGCGATAGGTGAATGTAACCGGACCCGAGAAGAACGCAGTTGGCGTAAACGAAAGTTTATCGTCACTCAAGTCGGTGGGCGTCCCATTATCGAGCAGGGTTACGATTCCTTGTGAAGCAGAAGGAGTGTTGAAGCCGAGCAGTTTCTTCGTCTCACCAGAATTAATCAAATCGTTGGCCAAAACATCAATGGTTCTCGCCCCAGAACCCTCTAGAACGGTATCTACGTCGGAAACTGCGAAAGGAAGAATCGGAGGCGCGATGAACACCGAAGCTGTAGCGGTGGATCGCAGTCCACCACCATCTTCAATCGTATAAGTGAAGGTCTGAGTCAGATTGAAAAGCCCGGTTCCTGCAGTGAAGAGGACTCGTTGACCGTCAGGACGAATGGAGATGCTGCTGGTGGCGGCGCCCGTCCCGGTCAATGCTCCAAGCTGCACGATTCGAATCGGGTCAGTCGTTTCGCCTGGCCCAGCGGAATCGTTTCTCATGACATTCAAGTCATAGACAACACCCGGTATGTTCAAAATTGTGAATCCTGCGGCTCCAGTGTCATCAACAGCTGTTGGAGCATCGTTTACTGCAGAAACCGCGATAGTGAACGTCGATCGAACGCTCGTTTCAATGGGCGAACCGTTATCTTGCGAGATTGCACTGAAAACAAATTCGCCAAAAAAGTTACCCGCAGGAGTAAATACTGCCGACGCGCCATTGGCACCAAGAACGATACTTCCACTGGTTGCGGCCGAAACTGCTGTCACATCAGTCAGAGAAACTGTCTGAGAAGTTTCTGCACCAATGCCTGCTGGGCCTGGACGGAACAGCTGTGAAGCGGGAATAACCAACTGTGTATCTTCGTTGGTGACGAGGGCTGGCGTGTTTGCCTCGGGTGGATCGTTAACCGGTGTCACAGTGACGGTAACAGTCGCTGTTGTCGAAAGGTTCGCTGGATTGGTTCCGTTATCAGCTCCAACGACAGTAAAGACGACCGGGCCGAAATAGTTTGCAACAGGAATTACAGAGATGTTCCCATCGGCGTTACGCGTGACTGTCGCCCCGATTTGCCCAGCAGCTAATGTTGGTACTCCAAAAGTAACCACTTGAGTCGTCTCAAGTGGACCTGCAGTGAATATCTGGCTTGGCGTGATGATTAACGGAGCCACTGAGTCTTCAACCACGTTCAGTGTGGGCGCCGGTGTGATAACTACTGGCGCGTCGTTGACTTCGTTAACAGTCACCGAAACGTTAGCAGTACTTCGATCGCCTACATTACTCAAAACCGTGTAAGAGAAAGTGGCTGGACCAAAGTAATTTGCTGCAGGCGTGAATACGACCGTTCGGCTGTTTGTTAGAAATGTTGCTGAACCAACGTTCGCTGGTGGCTGAGTAACACTTTCCACGACGAATGAGGTGCCTGTTATCAGCGTCGCAGTCACTGGAATG
This sequence comes from Planctomycetota bacterium, assembly GCA_026692865.1. Taxonomy (GTDB): domain Bacteria; phylum Planctomycetota; class Planctomycetia; order Pirellulales; family Pirellulaceae; genus JAIYDQ01. The sequence goes on along the minus strand of JAPLNI010000053.1, from coordinate 265,033 downwards.
TTAGTTGCACCGCTGTCTTCAGCTACCGATGTCGTAATGTCGTCGGCTTGAATGTTTTGAACAAAACGTATTTGAAATGGAACTGGAAACGCAATGGAGCTGTCCGGGATCGCAGTGTTGCTTCCGAATAGGAGGAAGTTTGCTTGAGCGGATTCGGAAGATCCGATGTTAAAATTGACAGTTCCGGTGCCGGTTGAGCGGAAGGTCGTGTCAAAAATATTGACAAATGATCTCGCGAAGCCAGGAGCAGGCGGAATCTCCGTAGTCGCCGAGAATCCACCCGCATCATCGAGTTCAAAGCCTAATCCAGCTATAGTTCTAAATGAAGCACGTGGGCCGCCCGAATAGATAACTGATCCACCGTTCGAGAGGACGTTAGCTGGTTGAGAGAAGGCTGCTCCCAAAACGAGATTTGTGTTCGGATCAGCCGAAGTGGTAATGCTTCTTGCTACGGTGTTAGCATTTGAAGATTGAAGATTCGTCACTAAAAATGTCGGATCGGTAACGTTCTGCCGTGATTGAGATAAAAGGTAAGAGATTTCGAAAAAGATGTTTCCATCTTGAGCGAAGGTGCCCACTCTTACATTGTTGACACCACCGAACAACGGGCCGACTGCATTGCGGATGTTATTTGCTGTCGTACCTGCGTCTAGCGTTACAAACCCATCAACATCGGTCGAGTTTGCCACTGTTATAAGCGAAGTACTTTGGCTACCGAAGTTGAGAGAAAAGTTACCGCCGATTAAATTGCTAGAAAAAGATAAGCCCTGATACTCTCCCCAAAGAACTTGAGCTAGTTCGGTATTTGGACTTCCAACCGTATTGTAGTTAACGTCAACGTACGCGGAGAAGACCCCCTGCGACGTACCAACCCCTGCGGTTGTTCGCTGATCTTGCGCTTGAACGCGCAAGCGGAATACATCACCTGCCGGTAGGGTATAATTTCCACTCGCGTCGGGGTTTACCGCAAGACCGGTGGAAGAGAAGACCTGAGGTCGAACTGCAACCAAAATTGGCTCAAGGCCTTCCGCCTCAGTTCGATTGAGTTGATTAATTACAACGAGAGCATCTAACGCGGATAGAAAACCATCGCGATTGACATCGACCATCGGTGAACTGGTTACATCCGTCGCTGCGATTGCAAGTCCGGTTCCAAATTGCGACGAACTTCGCGATTGCGAATTCAAAGAATTGATGACCAGCAACGCATCGAGCGGTGTCACAGCAAAGTCACCACTGACGTCGTTGGCGATAAGCGGGTTGTACATCGCAACAGCAGTATCGGCCGCCATCAACTCGCGACGCTCAAGGCCTTCGACCAATAAACGACGAGCTTTCATTCGATCGCGAAGCCGCGAAGAACGCTGTCGTCCAGCCTTAGCGGAACCACTGGTTGGGTTAAGTCCTGCTGTGAAAGCCGACCCCGAGGCGGTCTCTGCAGAACTCACAAAACCCGAGTTCAACACTTGGCGGTCGTTCGATCCACTCATCGATAAAATCCATCCAGAAGAAAAAAAGCACCTAGCCTTCGGAACCTGTGGGAAGTTCTTGCGCAAAAACGACGCCCACCACATTCCGAAGTATCAAAACGGTAAGTCCTGAGATTAGTCACCGCTCGATCACAATTCAATGGACTTAATACCCCAGCTTACGCTAATTCTCCAACCCTTTACGATGCCGTAGGTCGGATAATCCGTACTTTCGGGAAAGGAAGTTCCATGAGTTGCATTCGACACGACGAAACCGAGAAAAGTTCCTGCATTATCGGTAGATTCGTCAAAGAAAACAGATCGTAGAAACCGAAGGGTTTGAGCGCTCTATTGAAAAGGCTACTGACCACTTTTGGCGACGAGACCAGCTAAAAAACCTCCGCGGAAGCCTCCATCAATATTGACTGCTGCCACGTTGGATGCACAACTGTTCAGCATCGTAAGCAAGGCGGAAAGCCCGCCAAAGTTTGCTCCGTATCCAACGCTTGTGGGAACCGCAAAAACAGGAACTCCAACGTGCCCCGCAACGACACTTGGTAAAGCCCCCTCCATCCCAGCGATCACCACAATCGCTTTTGCTGACCGCAACTGTGTTAGCCGGCTAAGTATCCGATAGGGGCCAGCGACACCAACATCCTGAATCCAAGATGCCGAAACCCCCATCCAAGCAAGCGTTTCCAATGCCTCCTCGGCGACATTCGAATCGGTCGTCCCCGCTGTGACCACCGCAACGCCATTTGGCTCCTGGGGCTCCATGTTCCAGGACAATGGCTCCCGTGACGCATGAACACGGATCGTCCGTGCTCGAGAGTTCCAGCGAACATGTACAAACTGCTCACCGATCGCGCGAGCTTGCTCTACATTGACACGAGTCGCCAAAACTTCTTGGTGCCCCTCTTTGGAAAGCGAACCCAAAATGCGTCCAACGGCGGCAACCAAACTGTCAATCGTCTTCCCCTCGGCGTAAACAACTTCGGGAAAACCCGTGCGCCTAGCTCGATCGACATCCGCTGTCACTCCGCCAAGGCTGACTGACACGGACTGTAAAATGCGCTCGCTCAGTTCGGTCGGCGACAACAAGCCCGATTGAAAATCGTGAATGGCTTGCTGCACTCGAGGATCTTGATTGTCGTTTTGAGTCTGTGAATTTAGATCAGTCAAAGTGAATTCGGTTTCGTTAAGAACAGGTTTGGAATGGCGATCTAAGGCTTTGATCAGAATTAAAATCGTAGCAGATGTCGTACGACATCTGACGACTGAAGCTTACTGTCGAGAAATCAGGCGACGTCTGAATTCTTACGAATTCAGCTACTACAAAACTTAACTTGAACATCGCACTAGGGCAGGGGAGCACCTGAATCAACAGTCTCAAACGCCACGTACTCGCCTCCATCGGGAGAAAGCATCGCCTGAATAGTGCTGATCGGAGTCTGAGGACTTAGCGCAACCCCGTCTCCGTCCACGGTCGCAACGAGAACAAAGTTAGCAAAATTTCCGCCGATGTCTGTAACCGGTCGTGTTCCAATCCTGACGCCACTGGTGTTATCCAAGTTACTTGGTTGCGTCCACGAAAAGCCACCCTCTTTCGTTTCGACCATTAATATGGTCTCTGACGGATCATCGAGCACTTCCGCGACACTATCCGAGAAAGCGCTGGGAAACATTGTCCCAGGGCCAACGACAAATGCATAGTTGGACTCGTAAAGACTCAGTGCCATGTTGTTGCCGGCAATCGCAAACATTGGAGGCATCTCGCGAATTAATTGCGAATTAGTGGGGCTGTCCCAAGGTTGTGCCAATTGAAAACGATTGTAGAGTCCGTTATATCCAAGATACGGCAACAGCAAGACTCGCCAAGAATACAACGGCGAGCCACTCGGATCACTTACCGTCGGAGTCGGATAGGAACCAAAGTCTTGACGATAAGCGTTGAGTGCTTTTGCGATCTGCTGAATATTGGAAACCGAGCCCAATCGCTTCCGGTCCTCAAAAGCCCGCTGCGCCGACGGGATCAACAACCACCCAACAACGCCAAACGCAATCATCAGCATGCTTGCCATGATGGCGACTTGAAGAGCCAACTTCGTCATTTGCTCTTTCGAGCCGCCTAATCCAAACGCCGATGTGTTCGAACGCGATTGCTGGTCATTAAAAGCCTTGCTCGTAGAAGCGATATCAATTTCAGCGAGATTGTTAGTTGCAATACCAAGCGAAGCAGGGGAGGGGAGGGTGACCTGTTTTCCACATTCAGCACAGGGACCGCTCCGCCCAGCGAAACGATCTTCGACTCGAGTTCGCGCGTGGCAAAATGGACATACAAAATTGAACGGCATGGTTACGCTCCGCAAGAGTCGATATGCGAAACGTTTTGAGTCGCTTCAACTGTTTGATCGCTCTTAGAAACTTTAGCTCCCTTGGCTAATCGTACAGCAGTCATAATCGCTTGTGTCATCCCGCTCGACTTCGCTATTCCGCGCCAAGCAATATCGTGGGCGGTTCCATGAGCAACACTGGTTCGAATAATAGGTATCCCAAGCGTTATGTTCACCGCGTCGAACATGTCGAGCAGCTTAAGAGCGATATGTCCCTGATCGTGATACATAGCGATAACAGCGTCGTAACGGCCCGCTGCCGCCGCCGGCATCAGCGTGTCAACGCTCAAAGGCCCCGACACATTCCAACCCAGCCCGCGAGCTTGAGAAACTGCCGGTGCAATCAATCGTGTTTCTTCATCGCCGAACAATCCGCCCTCGCCACAATGCGGATTCAGAGCTGCAACCGCCAGGGCAGGGCAGGGGGGTAGACCGAGAGAAGTGCGAAGCATCGTAAAAGTATTTTGAGCAAGCTCGATCGTTTCGTAAATCGCCTTTTGACTCAAATGCTCGAAGACCTCACGAAGCGCCATATGCAAAGTCACATGAACAACACCTAGTCCCGCAGCACCACCTCGTGTACGAACACCAGTCACTTCCAACTCAGTGTCGCATTCGCGGTTGCGATCCTGCGGAGAGCCCTCGTTCTTCCAACTCGGTGGTAGATAAAGCATCATCGCAAATTGGTCTACCTTGCAAAGCGACGCAAGCAGTTCGGTATGACCCGGCCAATCATGTCCCGCCATGTGCAACGCCCCTTTGTGCAGAGGCGCGGTCACGATTGCATCCAAATCACCAGCGAGTGCAGCTTTCGCTCCAACCACTAATGCATCATGCGCTGCAGCACCTCCAAAGGCCGATATATTTCCCGGCGGCAAGTGATCAGCTTCTTCCGGCCCCGCTTCGTAGCAATAAACAACTCGCGACAATTGTGTGCTTGGTAGCGAGGCAATGAAAGAACGATCGAGCCTTTCGATTGGCAAAACTTCTTGATCGGATCCCACCAGCTCCAAAGCACGACGCAGTAATGCGACTCGACCAATCACAACCGGTTGGCATTCGTTAAGCACGACAGCTTCCTGCAATGCGCCTGCGATGATCTCTGGCCCCACGCCTGTCGTATCACCCATCGTCACGCCAATAATCATTCCGTACAACCTAGTCTAAAATAGTTCGTCAAAGCGTCGTAGTTTGCGTTGCTTCATTCTAATCCATTTAACCTCATTCGGCGTCCCACCATGCGAGTAATCATTCAGCGTGTCCTTTCCAGCCATGTCGTCGTCGAAGAAAAAACGGTTGGCGCGATCAAAAAAGGACTGTTGGTTTTACTTGGGGTAGGGCAGGGGGACGACCAAGCGATTTGCACTTACATGGCAGATCGAGTTGCGGGCCTGCGGATTTTTTCCGACTCCGATGGAAAGATGAACCTCTCTGCAATTCAACTTGAACTACCGATCTTGGTTGTAAGCCAATTCACACTATACGCGGATGTCCATCGCGGACGCCGACCAGGCTTTACCGATGCGGCTCCACCAGATCTCGCGAAAACGCTTTACGATTGCTTCTGCAGCGAACTTCGAAAAATGAACATCGCCGTTGAAAACGGAATCTTTCAGGCCGACATGAAAGTGCATCTCGTCAATGACGGTCCTGTAACCATTTTGATCGACTCAGACGACAAGTTCGGCGATAAGTTTGGCTCTAAGAAGACGATCCCGGATCGATCCTAATTCGCATGTGTTTTCGCGAAGTCCTTAGATGCTATCGGTCGACATTCGACCCACCTTGGCCATTCCAAAGCGACTGAAATAATTGTGTCGCTGTATGTGGAACATTTGGATTCTCATAACCAAATTTTTGCATCATCCCCTCGTCGTGATAAACGAGTACCACGAAGAAGACCATAAGGCCATAGGCGACAAGGTTTGGAATACGCTCTCTACCCCAAAATTTAACTGCGGTCCCAAAGCTACTCTTGAACTGATATTGCCCTCGTTTGAAATCGATCGACCAAATCTCATCCAGAATTAAATGCGACATGAAGCCCACAACAACTGCGAATGTTTTAAACAGTCGCATCTTCATGTCCTCTGACGAGCAAACGAGAAAAGCAATTGAGCCACAGGTAATTGCAGCAGGAATGCTATGCCACATCCCGCGGTGAACTGTATATCGACGAAATAGCTCAGCCACTCCGAATCGTATAAAGAAATAAACGACACCGGTTATCAACACCATCAACTCATGAGAACAACCGATGCGCTGAAGTCGCTCTACCATCAGCATTGGGATGATCGCCGAAGAAAATGCAACTGCTTCGCGAAGAGGAATTCCAGAATCGCTATCGAGATCCGGAAGCATTCCACTCACGCTGCAAAGGCCACCGGCGATTGTGCAGGTCTCCCAAGGAATGCCCGCTTTGAATCCAGCAAATGCATACAACCCACCGCATATGGTGCTGACTGTCATGTGTGTTCGAAAATCAGCCATGTTCGTTTCGATACTGATGTACTAGTCGGCATTGGAAATTGATGTTGCCGCACCAATTGCGACCTAAGGAAACTACACGACCACACACATCCAGACCAAGGCCACTTCGTGGAGCTGAGTTTTCATGAGCCCAGAAACCAAATCGACTCCCCTGACCCGAAAATTGATTTCGAAATCGATTATAAAACTTTTTCATACAACCCCCTGCCTCATATCAATGGCTGCTGAACATCCCGAGCTCATTTAACAACAAACTTCGCTAGCAAACCACAATCCTCGTTCGATTGCTCTTCGCATGCGTCAACGAATTTTCTTATAACGCTTCTTGTAATATGTAACTGCCACTTCAGCTGCATATTCAAACACTCAGATTTCGCTTCATTCTCAAAGGCTATCTCGATCCATGCAAACCTATGACATTGTGATGATTGCTGTACTTGCAATTGCCACCATCTTCGGAGCAATTAAAGGACTCGCATGGCAAATTGCATCGCTGGCTTCGATCGTCGTTAGCTATACAGTCGCCTACACATTTCGTAATAACGTCGCGCAAATGATTCGCGCTCAAGAGCCGTGGAATGGATTTCTCGCGATGCTTTTGCTCTATGCAGGAACGTCGTTCGTGATCTGGGTTGGATTCCGATTGGTCAGTGGTGGGATTGATCGCATTCGTCTGAGAGACTTCGATCGGCATATGGGTGCATTACTTGGGTTAGCCAAAGGAGTTGTCTATTGCATGTTGATCACCATGTTCGCGGTGTCGCTGCTTGGACCAAAACAGCAGCAGGCGATTGTTGATTCCAAAAGTGGTGCTTATATGAGCAAAATATTCGCGGCTACCAACGGGATCATGTTGCCCAAAGAGATCGAACAAATTGTTCGTCCTTACCTTAACAAAATTGAACAACGATTTGACCAACGTGGCAATACCATCGCCGCCCCCACGTCCTCGGGCGGGATGCAAATGGAAGGAACGCCAGAGGGAGGATTTGTTTCCAACATCCTTGAAGCAGGCCGAATGTTCTCCGGATCGAATCAATCGAATGCGACAACAGAGCAGGGGGGCAGTGGCGGATTTGGGCTCCCATCTGGGTTAGGCCAGAGCGGATTCACTCAGAACAATCCCACCCCTGCTCCCGAATCCAGTTGGACCCAAGGATGGTTTCCAACGCAAAACAACCAGCAACCATCGAACCCTGTTAGCAGCCAATTTGGTTCGCAAGATTTCCTCCCGCAGTGAGTTGTCAAAACCGAGCCAATATGTCTCGCGATTAGTCGCCACATATCGTTCAACAGTTCTAATAACGAGTCGAAACCGAATCGACGAGTTCCTGCATCTTTTAGCGTTCGAATGCCAGAAGTTAAGTGATGTGCTGGGTGAGTGCATTCGGCACCCAGGAATCGCGAATTACGAATTCCCAGGGAAAACAATAGCTCGAACCGAACATAAGAAACATTATCGGACGTTGTTTCGAGGTTGATTTCGCTATTTGTTTCGCTGTGCTGGCGTTTCTTCGTAGACTCTTATTGGTGTTCCAAGTCTACGGAGAGACTTAACTACGTGAGTTGAACTAGACCATGTCAGCAGTAATTGGAGTACCGACTAAGTTCTGATTGCCGTCTTCCATTTGCTCAAGGTAGACACCCATGGATCGGAATTTATCGTAGCGTCGTTCGACCAGTTTTTCGCTCGACGAATTGGTCAGCGAACCGAGTGTTTTCAGCAAGTACGATTTCAATCGCGCAGCCATTTGTTGGTGATCGCGATGAGCGCCCCCGAGCGGTTCTTCGATCACATCGTCGACGATCCCGAGATGCGACAAATGTTTCGAAGTGAATCGCAACGCCTGGGCCGCATCCGGAGCGAACTGATGGCTCTTCCATAAAATCCCGGCGCATCCTTCGGGACTAATGACGCTGTAGTAGGCGTACTGCAACATTGCGATTCGATCGCCAACGCCGATACCCAATGCACCACCAGATCCACCTTCACCGATGACGATGCAAATGATCGGCGTCTTCAATTGACTCATCAGGAACATGCTTTCGGCGATCACTTGTGACTGACCACGTTCCTCGGCTCCGATTCCTGGAAAAGCGCCCGGAGTGTCAATGAAACAAATGATTGGCAATCCGTACTTCTCGGCCAACCTCATCTTGCTCATCGCTTTGCGATATCCTTCTGGATGAGCACAACCAAAGTGACACGCGGATCGCTCTTTGTATGTTCTTCCTTTTTGATGCCCAACCACCATTACTTTGTGGCGATCAAGTTTTGCAAAGCCTGTTAGCATTGCTCGATCATCACCAAAGAATTTGTCGCCATGCAATTCGATAAACTCATCGAACGCGAGATTCAAGTAATCGCGTGTGTACGGGCGATCTTTGTGTCGAGCGACCTGGACCGTCTGCCATGGATTGAGCTTGCTATAGATATCTCTGGTTGTCTCAGTCCATTGACGGCGTAGTTGTCGGATCGATTCTTCGACTGTGGAATTTAGTGGCTGAGCGAGAAGCGACTTGAGCTTGGATTCAATATCAAGAATTGGAACTTCAAATTCTAAGCCTGGGGGTGTGTTATTCATGATTCGATAAAATGTTTCTTTATATGAATATTTTGGTCGGATAGAGAACTCGGATAGAGAACTTGAAAATCACTAAGTTCTAGCCTCAATTCGTCCACCACCTTGAAAGTCATCGAAGACTGAAATTTCTGGTATTCGTGGCGGCTTCTTAAATATCTTGAAGCTCCGTAATTGCTTCAGCACATCCCACATTTCAATTCTGTCTTTAACTTCTTTTGCAAGCATCGCTTTGATCAGATTGTTGTATTCCACCGAAACGTTTTCGTTTGTTACGAGTGCCGAGGGGATCGGACTGGAAAGGTGTTTGCTCAAGAGATCATTTGGACTCGAGGCAGTGAAAGGCAGTTTCCCCGTCACCATTTCATAAAACAGGCAACCCAATGAATACACATCTGTCTTTGGGTCGAGTGCTTGGCCTCGGATTTGTTCGGGGGACATGTAGGATCTTGTTCCTTGAACAGTCGAACCACCGAAAAGTTTCCCGAGACCTTTACGGACTTTCGTTGCGATGGTGAAGTCAATCAATTTCACATCCCAATCTCGTCCGAGCAGAATGTTGTCGGGCTTGACGTCGCAATGAACGAAACCCTTCGTGTGAAAGTAGTAGAGCGATTCGACAACCTGAATGAGCACTTTGTCCAACATATAGGCAATGCCATCTGGACCTTTGCGGGTGGCTTGCTTCAAGTTCAATTCGCTGAACAATTCCAAAACCAAAAACGGCGTATCCGCTTTGGTGTTGAACTCGAGAACCTTAATAATGTTTTTGTGATTCAGTTGAGTGGCGACTTCGTACTCATGCCTTAAGAATCCGAGCTCAACTTTGTCACCACGCTTTTCTGGCCGAAGGACTTTTAGGGCGAAGCGTTCCTGTTTTGATTCTTCGATTGCTTCCCAAACTTGGCATGTGCTTCCCAATCGAATCAGACGTGCGAGTCGATATTGGCCAAGGAAATCGCGTACTTTAGTCATGAAAAGCTTGCTGGATTAGCGGTCAATAAAATCGGTAAGCGGAAAACCTTACCCACACTGGTTAACCCTTATTTTAGGTCAAATCAATCGCCAGAGGAAGGTTCGATCAGGAATCGCTTGTACACCTCTCGAACACGAGAAGTCATCACTGTGTGCCGAAATTGCTCGGTAAATTTGGCCCGCCCCGCCCTGCCCCAGGTTTCCCGCAGCTGGGAACTTGCGGCGAGTCGGCAAATGGCGGTTGCCAATAAGTCGATCGATTTAGGAGGAAGCAATATCCCGGTTTCGTCCGTAATGCAAACTTCGCGAGCTCCGTCAATGTCGTAACTCACCACAGGTTTGCCTGAGATAAGGGCTTGCGGTAGCGTTCTCGCCAATCCTTCACGAAGCGACGTGTGAACCAGCATGTCCATCGCTGACAAGTATTTTGGGATCGACTCGGGAGGCACAAGCCCTGAGAAAATGAAATTCCTCGTAAGTCCAAGCGAATCGATGCGACGCTCCAATTCCGCCCTGAGTGAGCCATCACCGATTAACAAGAACTTCAACGATGGATGTTTGGCGACAATTGTCGGAGCCGCGTCGATCAAATACTCATGCCCCTTCAACTCAAATAGTCTTGCTACTTTTCCGACAACGATCTCCCCGTCACTTATTCCAAGTTCACGTCGAGTCTCCTCGCGATACTTGGCCGAATTCAGGAACGGCTCGACTTCCATGCCGCTGTAGATCGTTGTAAATTTTTCTCGTGGAGCCACTTTGGCATCGACCATTAACGTAGTCATCGCGTCGGCAACGGAGATCAAATGATGACATCGCTTGGCAGCCCAAGCTTCACATTGACGATAGATAAACCGAGCTGCAAAACTTTGATACGGATGAAACGGTGCTCCGTGAACCGTGTGGATTACTGCGAGTGGTTTAACGGACTTCTTGGAAAGACGCCAGCCAACCGCACGACCAATCACTCCAGCCTTGGCACTGTGAGTGTGGACGACATCGGGTTTGAATAGCTCGAGCGTCTTCTTCAGATCGCGATAGGCCGATAGGTCTTGAGTTGGATGAATACTTCGTTGCAGCGAGTCAATCGTTTTCACTGGTAGCCCCCCCGCCCTGCCCTCTTCCAGCAACCGACCTTCTGGACCGTCAGTTGGTCCTGTGACAAGGAGGACTTCGTCGCCATGCTCTTGAATGAGATCTAGGCAGTTATAGAGTGTGTTCTCTTGAGCACCTCCGACGATCATTCGCGTGATGACGTGAGCTACTCGCATTGTTCGTTATCGATCCACAAAGATTCGGGGTATTCCACTTGGAGCATTAATAGTCCATGAGACGGAGCAGTCATTCCTGCACCTCGTCGTTTTTTTAACTCCAACACCTCTGACATCCAATGCGGCGCGTAGCGGTCGCGGCCCACTTCAATCAAAGCGCCAACGATGTTACGAACCATGTTATAAAGAAATCCATCTGCCTCGATTTCAATCAGAATATCGAATCCATCACGATTGGGGTGTGTAACGATCGAAAGGTCGCGGACTGTTCGCACAGTCGTAAGCCGCGGAGATCCGAGTGTTTGGAAGGCTTTGAAGTCATGGCAGCCAATCAAATACTGAGCAGCCTCTTGCATCGATTCAACGTGCAAGCGACGCGGAAAGTACCAGTGCAAGTGACGATTCAGAGGACAATCGCAAGGTGCCGATCGTATCGTGTAGCGATAGCGTTTGCTCTTTGCACTCCGAACCGGGTCGAAGTCCGTACGTGCTTCACGAGCCGCTCGCACTGCAATATCGCGAGGCAAACGTCGATTCATGGCTGGCACGAGTTTACCTGCGGGGTGTTTCCATGCCGTCGTGGCCAACCTGGCGACCTGCCCAATCGAGTGAACTCCCGAATCGGTCCTCCCGCTTCCAAAGACGGAGGTCTTGACTCCTAAAACTTGTTCCACAGCTTCTTCAACGCGTTGCTGGACGGTAATTGCGTTGGTCTGAAACTGCCAACCTGAGTAATTGGATCCGTCGTAAGCGATGGTGAGCGCAAAAACGCGTTGGGTCGATCCGTCAGACAAATCGCCTGTGAGGTTTAGCTGAGACGGTACCTCTTGGAATCGCTCGTCTGATTGAGATTGTGAACTCAAAAATATTACCTTCGTTGCACCGTGCCGGCATCCGCGATTGGGTATAGCGGCAAGTATTCATTCGTTTCATTTTCGATACGGTCTGCATCTTCGCGGACTTGGTACTGAAACAACTCCTTGGTGATTGTAATTGGAGTCTCAATTTCAGTATGGGTGACTGAAGAAAGAAGAACCAATTTTCCGGGAATCCCGTCGAGGCTCGGTTCGCGGCGAAAGTACTCCACTTTGTAAGGGAACAACGGTAGCTTGCCATCACGATCCAGAGTTAACCGTACATCGGTCGGAAGCTCGGGCGGAGGCGCCTGTTGAATGAAATAGCTGTCGACAATCGAATAAGAAGCGATACTCGGAGCCTCCGTCCTCAGCGTCCCCACCAACTGCCAAACGTTTGTTCCTTTTTCATCTTTGCCTGCCCACACTTTGAACCAGCGGTATCGATAGTAAAGGCATCTCAGCATTTCTGCGTGCCCTCCAATTGCGAGATAAAGGGCTGCTTGCGGATGGCCCGTCGGATTGCGAGCCATGCTGCCGAGTTCCCTGCGAACTTCGTCCAAGAACACTCTTCGTGGTGGCTCGTCATCACTAGTGCTGGTCCAAACCAATCGCCCATCACTGACTTGGAGCATGTTCGTTTGCAATTCGCCAGCCATCAATTGCATCGTCATTTTCAGTTGCCCAGTCCCCTGCCCTGCCGCCCAATATTCCCCCTCGCCAACCAATTGAAACTCACCTAGTTCGGATCGTTGTTTGACGATGCTATGAACCGACGGACCCCACACGGCTTGTTGGACCGCTCGCAAGACTAATTGATTCGGATCCAGGCTATTGGGCAGCGACGCAGGTGACTGTGAAGCAAGCGGAGTCGGTAGAGGAATAGCGTCGGCTTGAGGTAGAGGTTGAGGCAAATTGGCTTCTTGAGAAAGACAAATACGTGTACTGTTGAGAGAAAAAAATAAAACGAGAAAAATCAAAAAAAAGCCTGATGAAGCAGCTCGATGTTTCCCTCGGAGCACCATCAACTCACGAGCCAACACACAAACAGGTAATTCAGGTGGTTTGCGTAACCTACCAAGAGGCGAACTTCTATTCGGTTTTTGAGTCATATGGCGGTTATGTCGGTTTTTTCAAAGATTAGGGTGCTCGCGTGCCGAACTAAGGCAATGGACGGGATTGTAATTTTGGAGCCAAAGCGGCGTCCAGGCAGAAATGACCCGATAAACCTCGTTGGAACCCAAAAAGGGAAATCCGTATGAAAAGAAGATATTTCTTAGGAGTCATGGCCGCTCTGGGCACGGTCATCCAAGTTAACTCCACTACCTCGGCTGGGGAGTTTGCCCAACGGCACAATATGCCTCCGGCCCAACGCTTGGCTGAGCCTGGCCCAATGGTGGGCGGCCCCGGTCCTGGCGTACTCACACCTGAGACCATCCCGGTTCCTGGAGCTGGCGGAATGGGCATGATGGCCCCCAAGGTACAGGTGCTGTTTAACCAGCCCGAGTCGATGCAGATCTTGTACGACGTTGTCGGCGACAACACGTTTACAAGCGATCCATTGGTGGTTCCAGGCCGACTGGAATTTCCTCAAGGTGGCATCTACCGAATGAAGCTGACCAACATTCAAGGTCGCGCTGGAGTTGAGCTTTATCCGACTCTCGAGATCGCCATGTCGACACCTCGGACGGCTGCTTATCTAGCCCACAACGCTGTACCAATCCAGTTCAGCGAAGAGGACTTTGAACAAGCTCTCTCGAGCAACTTTGTCACCAAAGTGCTTTACTTACCAGATCCAGAATTCCAAGGTGACGCGCTCGCCGGAATCGACACGCTTGTCAGCACACGTTTGGAGCCAGGCTTGGACCCAATCATTGAAGCCGATCGTCGTGGTTCGATCCTTGCGATCCTTCGACTTGGTAACAAGGACGTTGAGATGTCAGGTCCGTCGATCGTCGGCGGTGGCATGTTCTATGACGGCATGGGTGGTGGCATGGGCGGCGGGATGATGTGTGGACCGGATGGACAGCCAGCCAATCCATACATGAATCCACCAAACATGGTCGCCGGAGTCTCTGCTCCGCAGTACGGCATGCCTCAAACCGGCACACCGATCGGCCTTGTAGGACCTCCTCACATTCCATTGGGACATCCAGCAGGTCTTCAAAAGCATGTGATGAAGAATCACACCCACATGAACATTCCTGACCCAGTTGAGAAGATGAAAATCAACGTGCGAAGCCAGCCTGGCCAGTCGTACCCGACTCCGCCAAGCCGGGTCAACATTCGCGAGCAGAACATTCATCCTGGCTTCCCATCCGGTCGACCACCCTACGAACACGCTAGCCGATCCGTAGCACCGAATCAGTTCGGCGGAGCCGGTGGCACTCCTGGTATGGGCATGGATCCAAATGATCCTAACTGCCAACAACCAACGATGATTCGATAACGAATCGACATCAAGTTTTAAGCGATGAGGAGTAAGGTGGAAGCCTTACTCCTCCATCCTTACTCGCTCTCTCTTAGTCCTTGATACTCACTCCTGCTGGAATGGCCATGACAATACGAACGTCGTTCCTTCTGCGTTGCCTCATGGGAGCAGCACTCATCGCTTGCTTCAGAAACGCGACACTGCATGCACAAGTTGGAAGCCCCGCGTCGCTCCCAGCTGGCGTCCCACTGCTCCATGATGATATGCCACCCGGCGTGATAGGAGCGATCCAGCTTCAACGGCAACCAGCCCTCCGCGGCTTCTTTCAACCAGTCGAATTCCGAGGACTGGACGGGATGAAGTTCGCTCTTGTGTGCGACGGAATGTTCACAGAAAACACACCCAGTCCAGCGCGAGCTGCCTTCCTGGTCGGCCCCGTCTATCGATTCCGGATGACGAATATTCCCAACGAACCCGAAGCGGAACTTTTCCCAACTCTTGAAGTAATCGATCGGACGTACCCACCTTCGGAACGCGAACATCGCTTTCCAATCGTCGTGGAGATCGACCAAACGGACATTGACGCGGCTCTCCGAGGTGACATGGTAACACGTGTCATTTATCTAGAAGATTCGACAAACGCTGAACCCGTTAGCTACGCCGGTGGACCTCAACGCGTCTTCGACATCACCGTTGCCGAAGATAGCCTTAGAACGGCGGACTACTACGGTCGACCTTTGGCGATCCTGCGCATTGGCTCGCGTATCCCCAACGTCATTGAAGGTCCTGAAGCGGAACATTTTGTATTCGGTTCGCCTCCATGGCTCCCCATCAAGAACCTCCCGAAGGGAAAGACGTTAAGCGATGCTTCGAACAATCAATAAGTCTTTACCTTCCCATGTCGAATCGTTGACAATGACTTTGGTACTTGTTGCTACGATTCTTTTCGTCGCGCAAGTCGGCTGCTCCCGTTCGCTGGTAAACCAAGACTCTTCCCACAATGCCTCGCATTCGATGCGACGAGCAAGTGCGGCTGCCACGCCTGTTCAGAAATCACAGCGGCAATCCAACATCGCTTCCCAGCCAGAACAAACCGATGCACCGAACGCACTCCAGCATGCGTCAACCGTTCAAACAGTCGGCTACGAAGAGATCAGTTCACGAAATCCACCGCCAATAGTCTCTGCGAACTCGCTACAGGGCGATCCAGCCATCAACACGCAAAGAATTCCGGCGCATCTGCTACCGGTTTCGACGATGATGCCATCTACCAGGCCTGTACCGATGAACGGAACTGCTCCTGGACAGGTACGTCCGGCCCACGTCGGATGTGGCGGAAAATGCTGCTCTCCACAGGAAGGCTATTCGCCAGTCTTCCCCGAATTCTCGACCAGTGGCGATCTATCGAATTGCGGCAGTTGCACAACCTCTTGCGCTCCCCTGCCCTACCCTACGCGACACATAGACGCGCAAGAGTTTATCTACGACGGCGGCGATCGTTATCCACAAGCGAGATTACGCGATGACCTATCCGTTGTAGGACTCGACTCGGAAGACACGATCATTCGATACGAAACAACATCCGGAAGCGTCGAGCTTCAAACAGGTTGCCGCGTTCCAATCTATTCGCCCCGTTTTTCATCTATTCGAAAGATTGTCTCTCTTAACCTCAGCGAACATGCCGTAGCAACGCAAGCCACTTTGCTAGAACAAAAGCCGACTCGCGTGCATGATGTTCTCCCTCCGAATAACGTCGTGCGCAACGACAAGCCTGTTCGTGAAGCAAATGTCAAAGTCATCGAAGCCCTGCGTGATCGAAATCGTGGAATCCCAGTCGTAAAAATTCTCCCAGCACTGGACATCAGCGACGCTTTCAAGCCGTACGAAGATTTGGCAATTATTCGACGGGGCGAGTACACCGATTTGGATCGTCCGCTCCTCATCAAGGGGACGCAAGCCGCTCTCAATTGGACCAGTGTTGACCAACTGATTGTTTTAGTCGACAACGCTGCAGCGAATAGCGTCGAGTCGTTAGATGGACCACAAGAGTTGTTCAACTATGAACTCGGTAACAACCGCGTAAGACTTTGCAAAGTCGCTTCACACCAAGTTGCAGAACCAGGCGATATCATCGACTTCACGATTCGCTTCGATAACACAGGCGATCAAAAGATCACCAACATCATGATCCAAGACTCGTTGACACCGCGACTTGAATACGTCGTCGATAGCCAGAAGAGCAGCATCGCTTCTCAGTTCTCTGTTGAACCCAACGACGCGGGAAGCAGTACACTCACTTGGAACATTACCGAAACAGTTGCTCCCGGAACGGGCGGTTTTCTCCGCTTCCAATGCAAAGTCCGCTAGTGCTTCGGTAAAGGTGTGTTCTCGTAACGTTTGCTAGTTAGACTCGCAAACTGTTTACTAACTATCCATTGAATCGTACGTTTTTTCGAACGCGAAAAGCCGTTATGCACTTGAGAAAAGTTGTGGTGCTTTTTCTGCAAGCTACAATGAAGTTTTTATTGTACGGTACGATCCGCTGCACTCCGCAACTTCACCAATGAATCCGACGCACATTTATCAACGAGACGCTTTGGCAATGAGCCCCAAGGAGCGATTGGAGTTGGCGGAACGACTTCATGAGCACGCATTCGAGCTACTTCGAGCATCGCCGTCTGGGCTTGCTGCCTTCGTGAAACGAAACCATCACCAACGTCGTGACCGACCAGAAAATAGAATCGAAACTTCGGTTCATCATTCTGCTCCACAGAAGGACAGTCCATGACGGTATCTATGTTTAGTGCGTTAGATGTACTTGAAAAGCATAATGTACCGACCGTTGTTATTGGTGGACATGCGGTAATCGTTCATGGGCATATTCGAGCAACTCAAGATATCGATATCGTATTTGCGAGAACTGCGGCAGTGGAACTTTCGCTTACCAATGCCCTAAGAGAAATAGATGCCTTTTGGATCGGCGAAGAAATTGATCCGTCTACTGGTATTGAAAAGACCTACCCAGTAGATCTGCCGTACGTGCGAGGTCGCAGATTGATGATGGTCGGATCAAAATTCGGCTATGTAGATCTTTTTGACTACGTACCAGGTCTACCACATGCATCGGTTGCTGACTTGTTCCAAGATGCAATCTGGATTAGCGGCCGCCGGTTTGCATCACTAGCTTGGCTGAGACGAATGAAAGAAGCCTCAGGCCGTCCACAGGACTTAATCGATCTCGAGAATTTACCCTCGTCATAAGTCGAGCGTACAAAGCTCAATTGCTTTCACCAATTGCTTTGAGATTCACCAACTGCAAGCGACCGAACGGGTTATGCAGGTGGCTTCCAACAGGTGCGTCATCGGTATCAACAATTCGTGATTGAAACTGCGCCCCCATTTCCATCGCAATGATGTGACGATCACCAATTGGTTTTTCTGTGCTGCAGACATAACGGATCAAATCAATCATCGAATCGGTGTTCTCGTTGAAGTCTTGGCGACTCATCGTTAGGTCTGGCTTCCCAAGAACATTCATCCCCATCGTTCGGACTTCTGATTTGCCGCGAATCACTCCCACGAAGGCAAAACTGATGGCCTCGATATCGCAGACCGTGGAAATCTCTGTCCAGAGAGTTGCTCCGTGTGCGAGCATACTATTGTCGATGAAGACTCCGGCGGCCCCCGTTTGAACAATTGCGGCACCTGCTTTCATCATCGTTTGTGCAGCTTTCATAGAACCGCCAGGACCTATCAAACCGAGGTTCACCGTGTAGCGATTCACTATCGCCAGCTCGTCGGCGGTTGCTGGCCTGCGGCAAGAGCTTTCGAAGATTCCAGCGAATTTTTTATCAGGTTTCATCGGGAACATTTCGATCACATGCCCGTCAGGCATCGCCAAGCCTTCCTCGCACATCGAGTAACCTTTCGGTAGTCGATCTGAAATTTCTTCAAAGCTCCCCCATGCTCCAGGAATTCGAAGAGTGGTCTCGATCGCTGGCTTTTTCGTACTCATTCGCGGTCAACCAATTGGTAGTAAATTGAAGTAGCTAAATCGCAACCAATTGCGATCGCCCCCATTCTATCGGACCGAAAGCTTCACGGCGCGAGCACTTGCACCTTGGAAGAATTCAGTCAGCCTGCGGAGAGGCTGGCCTCCTGGGCCAGCCCATCAAGCAACCACGTACCAACGAAAACACGTCACTCGAAAGCTTGCCGAGTGACGTGTTTAGATAGTAAGACCGTTAGAAAAAACTGTTACTAAGCTGATTCTTTTCGCTTTGGAGCAGCCTTGCGATGCACCAGAGTTCCGCTGACTGAGTCTGCATCGATCGTGTAGGAAGTCCCTTCTTCTTGGTCAGGAAGCTCGAACATGATGTCAAGCATCGCTTCTTCAACGATGCCTCGTAATCCTCGAGCTCCAACACTTTTTACAGTCGCTTTGTTAGCGATCGACTTGAGTGCGGCGTCGGTGAAGTGAAGCTCGCAATTTTCCATGCCGAACAAGGCTTGATATTGCTTAAGTAACGCGTTCTTTGGTTCGCTCAGAACTTTAATCAGACCTGCTTCATCCAAGGGAGCAAGCGAGGTGACCACTGGCAAACGACCGATCAATTCTGGAATTAATCCAAACTCGAGAATGTCATCCGAGTTAACCTGGGTCAAAACGGAAGCCGTATCCGCTTCTTCTTTATGGCTGCCGACTTGACCGAATCCAAGCGTCTTCTTGCCAAGCCGCTTGCGAATGATCTCTTCGACGCCAACAAATGTACCACCGCAGATGAACAAGATATTTGTCGTGTCCATTTGGATGAACTGCTGCTCAGGGTGCTTTCGACCACCTTGAGGCGGAACGTTTGCTACGGTTCCCTCAAGCATTTTCAAAAGAGCCTGTTGAACACCTTCGCCGGAAACGTCACGTGTGATCGAAACGTTTTGGCTGGTCTTCCCAATCTTATCGATTTCGTCGATGTAGAGGATTCCGCGTTGAGCCGACTCAAGGTCAAAATCTGCTGCGTGTAAGAGTTTGAGCAGCAAGTTTTCGACATCTTCGCCGACGTAGCCAGCCTCGGTAAGAGTCGTGGCGTCGCCAATCGCGAACGGAACATTGAGCATCTTAGCTAGAGTCCTCGCGAGAAGCGTTTTTCCGCTTCCGGTTGGCCCACACAAAAGAATGTTAGACTTTTCGATTTCTACGTCCGAGCCTTGCCAATCGGCAGTTAGGCGTTTGTAGTGATTGTGAACGGCAACAGCGAGCGTGCGTTTGGTACCGGTCTGGCCAATCACATATTCGTCCAAGTGAGCGACGATATCACGTGGGGTAGGAATGTCATTGAAAAGCTTCTTCGATGGCCCACGACGCTTGGTTTCTTGATCCAAGATCGACTGGCACAGTTCAATGCATTCGCCACAGATGTAAACATCTCCAGGACCCTCGACCAATGGACCTACATCTCGGTAGCTCTTGCGACAGAAAGAGCAGAAAGCATTCTTTTTAGTGCTTCCCGGTCCACCAGTTCGACGGCCCGACACAACATCCTTACCTTGAGGCATAACGACTCCTAAAAACTATTCCCATCGCCCCGAGTACCACACCCTTGCGACTGTTCGCACTGGTGATACGCGAGATGAAAAATGGTTAAACGCGAAATGGAAGCTCGATGGGTCCGAAGTTCACGCTATTCGAATTACCGAATGTTTGTGTCCTTCTGAACCGGGCCTTCCATGTCCGCGGTTTCGAGCCGAAAATATACCTACGCATAGGTTGCCGATCTAAATGGTCGTCATGACCGTTCCGAAAATAAACTTCTTGACCAAAGTTCAACTGAACTACTCGCAGCTAACTACGACAAGCCCTGTTGATCCTTCTGCAACAACAGTTGTATGTTTCGGAATTCTTTCTCGTCTATGTCACCCTCCTGTCGCATTTCCTCGAAATTCTTCATGAGGTCTTCAGCGGTTTTCTGGTCTTCATGGGAGGAATCGCGCAACCTTACCACGACAAAATATGCCACAGCGGAAACGATCATCAAACCTAGCAAGCTCAACCCAGCCTGCACAAATGTATTCGCCAACATCTCTCGAACCCACATGACGCTCACCCGTGCAAATGTCTCGTATCGCCTATTCCACTCCAACTACATGTCGTTACGAGACGTTATATGTTATGCGAAACCGTGGTGACAAGTCTAGCATTTTCACAAGAGGTCTTGCCCAACCGTTCCAGCTTTCCAAAACAGATGAACTAAAGATCGCTGGCGATCCGCTTTTTGCAGATTAGCGATTGCACTACCCAAATGTCTTACACGTTTGTTCCGTTACGATTCCCAGCCGTATCATTGGATGTTCCTGCGCATGCAGGTGGTTAGCCTTTTGAACTCGGCTAGTGTTCTAGGTTCACTACGTTGGACTTGAGCCGCCGGCATTAGCGTTTCCGGCTCAGGAAAAATCGCTCTTTCTTTTAACCGAAAGCTGAGCAATGTAAGCCATGCGACAACAAGAGCAAAGCTTGGCGAACAACTAGAAAGTCACCTTCTTAAGCTTTGGTAATTTTGCCTGTAATTCGTCGACCGCCTTCTTTGTCAGAGCTGTGTTGTTCAAATTGATCTCGGTCAAATTCACAAGCGTCTCAAGCTTTTTAAGGCCCTCGTCGGTCACGCCAGTTTTCCCGAGGTGTAAAAACTCTAGGCTAGTCATCTTTGCCAAATGCTCGGTTGCACCATCACCAATACCAGTAATGTCGTCCAAATTGAGCCGCTTCAATTTCATGTCGACCAGCAGAGCAATTCCTTCGTCGGTCACTCGCGTATGCCACAAATTCAAGTCCTCTAAATTTGGAAGCTTGGCGATCGCAGCAAGGGCTTTGTCGTTGATTCGCGTTTCGCTCAAATCCAGCAACTTCGCGTTTGGATACATTTCAATAAAATCGGCGATCCCTTGGCTTGTGACCTTGGTATCTCGAAAGTTCAGCTTGGTTAGCTGCTTGCATCCGCTCATGGCTTCCAAGACACCGTTGCCAACTTGATTGCGAAAGACGGAAAGTTCTTTCAGCTTGGACATCCCGGCCAGCGATTTAAAGCCAGCGTCCGTAATGCCGCAATCCTGGAAATCAATCGCAGCCATATCGGTCATTTCCGACAGGTGTACCAAACCAGCATCCGTAATGCGATTTCCCCAAAGCGAAATGTTTCGCATCTTAGTAAGCCCCTTCAACGATTCGACTCCGCTATCGCTGACTGCAAGACAATCAGAAAAGTTGAGAAGCTCAAGCTGCTTTGTATCCTTCAAATAACCAAGTCCAACATCGGTGACCTTGGTGCGAGGAGCTCTGATTCGCTTGATCGAATTACTCTCCGAGAGACTTTTGAAAGAGTCGTCCGAGATTTCACAACGATCTAAATTGATGTCCTCAATCCGAGACAGTTTGGCAAGCATCGCAACCCCCGCATCGGTAATTCCTGTCTGAGCAATCCGAAAGATCCTTAAACCCGGGTGGTTTGCGAGCGGCGCAATCGCTTCGTCAGTCGCCTCTGGTCCGGAAAGCGTTAACGTTTCCACGGTCGGAATCTTGGCAATCAAAGCAACGCTCTTAGACCAACCATCGCCGCACTGGCTGTAGTCAACTCCGCGAATCGAACCATCTTTGGCTTTCTCGATCCCAATCAAGGGAATGGATGAAAGTTCCTCAATCGCCTTGGCATCACCAGTGGGCTTTGCTTCACCGCCCACTTGGACCGGCGAGGATATCGAAGAGCTTTGTACAACTGGTGTATCGGTCTGAGGCTTGACTGTTGGACAGCCTGTGAAAAATAAGAATCCCGTTGTGACGTAAAAGGCCGCCCGAGCCCTGACGGAGAACTGACGAAAGTAAGTCATGCGGAACCAATTCATCATAAGTTTTTAGGTAGGTGGAAAGACTTCAGCTACGCAGCAACTTCACGACGGAAGTGACTGACACATGATAGCAGAAAATCCCGCTTGAACGGCAATCCCTGAAAAGGGCAACAAAACTCCGAAGTGGCGAGTCAGTTGCTCATCGCGTCCATGAGTTCTTTGGCGAGTGCTTTGATGTCCAAGAGCGATTTCGCTCGGTCGCCCTGCTCTGCCGATTCAAGGTGTTTTACGATTGCTGATCCGACGATGAGGCCGTCGGCAACGGGGCTGAGTAGCTTGACATGCTCAGGGCGACTAACTCCGAATCCGATGCAGATTGGCAGAGTGGTTCGCTCGCGAAGCCATTTGACGCGGTCGACTAGTTCGGGAGGCAGTTCCGTTCTTGCTCCGGTGATTCCGGTAACCGAAACAAAGTAGAGGAAACCGCTTGAGAATTCTGCAATTTTGAGAGCTCGCTCGGGTGGCGTTGTCGGCGTTACCAACTGAATTAGACTGAAGTCTTTCTCTTTACAAATCGCCGACAACTTAGCACTTTCCTCGACTAACAAATCGGGCACAATCGCACCGGCAAAACCAGCGGCTTTCGCTTGATCTACGTACGCGGCTAGCCCAACACGATAGATCACCGCGTAGCTGACCATCGTCACCAAAGGCATTGTGAGCGTTTTGGCGACCGGTTCTATAGCAGCGAAGATTTCCTTGAGCTTTATCTTTTTGTTTAAAGCTCTTGTATAAGAAGCTTGAATCACGGGCCCGTCGGCGATCGGATCGCTGTAGGGGATTCCGACTTCGGCCATGCTGCAGCCTGCCGCATCAAGCATCTTCAGCAGTTCGGTTGTCATCGCAAGGTCCGGATCACCGGCCGTGACAAACGGTAAAAATGCTTTCTTGCCTTCACTCCGAAGACGAACAAAGAGATCATCAATTGCGGACATAAAATATTTCTAGTGTGTTAACGGGTGGAGGATGCTCCCGGAAGGATTGCGGATCATAACGTATCACGCAAGCCGCACTTCGAAAACACTACCACTCTTGTCCTCGCAAGCGAGCGATCTCGCCAGCGTCTTTGTCGCCGCGACCGCTCAAGCAGATCACTAAGTGCTCGTCGGGCTTCATGGTCTTTGCAATTTCTGCTGCTTTTGCAACGGCGTGACAGGTCTCAAGAGCCGAAAGAATTCCTTCGGATTTTGCTAGAAAGTCAAATGCCGCAAGTGCCTCGTCGTCACGACAAGCGGTGTAACGAACACGATCCGTATCTTTCCAGTAACTGTGCTCTGGTCCGACACCGGGATAATCCAGCCCGGCCGACATGCTATGCACATCAGAAGTTTGTCCGTCCTCGTCCTGCATCACGTAGCTGTAACTGCCGTGTAGAACACCCGGTGAGCCATACGAAAGCGGCGACGCGTGATCTCCAGGCTTGCTTCCTCGCCCACCCGCCTCGACTCCGATCAACTCCACTGAAGTATCTTCGACGAAGGGGTAAAACATTCCAGCCGCGTTGCTGCCACCGCCTACGCACGCGACGATTTTATCCGGCAACCGCCCAATTGATTCCAAGCACTGCTGCCTGCATTCAGTTCCAATGACGCTTTGGAAATCACGAACGATCATCGGAAACGGATGCGGCCCGATCACTGATCCAATGATGTAATGCGTGCTCTCAACGCTACTCATCCAATCACGCATGGCCTCGTTCACGGCATCACGAAGCGTTCGGGAACCAGATTCGACCGGTCGAACCTCTGCACCCATGAGACGCATACTAAAAACGTTTGGCTTTTGTCTGCGAACATCTTCGGCACCCATGTAGACCACACAAGGCAATCCGAAGTGAGCGCAAGCGGTTGCACTTGCGACACCATGCTGCCCTGCACCGGTTTCGGCAATGACTCTTTTTTTCCCCATTCTTAGGGTGAGCAGCCCCTGCCCTAATGTATTATTAATTTTGTGGGCACCGGTGTGGTTTAAGTCTTCACGCTTCAGCCAGATTTGCCCACCGCCCAAGTGCTTACTGAATCGGGCCGCATGATAGAGAGGACTCGGTCTGCCTACGAATCGATGGAGCAGTTCATCCAGTTCGGCATGAAAGTCTGGGTCGGCTTGAGCTTTCGCGTACTCGACTGTCAGTTCTTCCAAAGCTCGAGTCAGTGTTTCTGGAACATAGCGTCCACCAAAATCGCCGAAGCGACCGGCTCGGTCAGGAACGGATTTGCTTGCCGTCGATGCGTTGGGCAAGTGGCGATCTGCCGACGAAGTTCCCTCAATCGGTGATGGAGCAATACTCATGAAAACGGATCCCTCAGCGTCAAAACGCCTTGTAAATAGCCAAACAAACCAATTTTGCCCATCCGATTGTCGATTAAGCAGCCGAGACGGTCAAGTTAACCGCAGCCAAGTAACCGATATTCACGTAAATCAACCCATCCGCATCACAAATTCTTCCAACGCGAACCGCGACCGATCTTCAACAGAGTGCGAGCCCTTGAGCTTCATATCTAAGTCCTTGAGCCAAGGTAAAATAAGTTTCGCGCGAGCTCGACCGATCCGCCTCAACCGCCGCGCGGCATCGTCGACTTCGTAAACTCGAAATCCGGCCTGTTCAAGTGCTCGGTTCAGCGCGACCTTACCGCCATAGCGTTCCTGCTGCTCCACAACATGGGCGGCTAACCCAAAGCGACGGAAAGACCAAGAGAGTTGAGCACTTAAACCAATCGCGTTTTGGCCGCTGATCATCAGCCGATCGATTTGTTCCATGGCGTGATGGATTCTTCCTTCCGCGATGCTGTCAGCAATTTCCCAGGCAGTCTTGGTTCGCCAACCGCCAACCATCTCTTTCACGTGCGCATCCGAAACATGCTGCTGAGCATCCGCAAACAATGCGAGCTTTGCCAGTTCGCAATCGAGCAATCCAAAAACCGCCCCAACGCGTTCTACTAAAATATTTGCTTGTTGAGTCGTTAGCTGAACGGCGTGGTGCCCCTTGCCCCACTTGATGATCCACTTTTGAATTGCCGTTTCGTCTAAATTAGTTTTCGCGCGAGGCTTCAGCGGCGGATTGCAGTCGACTATCAGCCCCTGCTTGAGGACCAACTTGTATAGCTTTGTATTACCAGGAAACGAGTTCAGCTCCAAAAGTAAGGTCGCATCTTCAGAACCTTTCTCAGAAGATCTTTCGGACCACTTTTCTAGAGGAGTTCGATTCTTCGACACAAACGAATCGGCATCCTTCACCACCGAAACCCGTTTGCCATCGTCATCAAACAAAGAACGAGTGGCAAGTGCATCATGGATGTCGCGCCAAGCAGCCAACTCGCCTTCGATTTTTTTCACGGACGACCGATCGCATCCCGATCGCTCGAGAATGCTTTCTATGGCATGCTGTTTTAAAAAGCTATCTGCACCGAAAACAACAACCGTTGATGGAACGGAAGCAATTATTTCCGGCTTATCGAGAACTTCAAAGACATGTCGCGAGTCAGGCATCTTTCCCCCGCGAATCATAAATGGCATTACTACTTTTGGAGATGCGACTGCTGGATACGCGACTGCTTGACGATGTTGAATCTAAAAGACCCGAGGATCGCGATTGCTTGTCAATGTTTAAAGGACTCGTTTCGGGTGCTATCGGGATTACTTCGCTTGCATTGCGATTGAAATCTGGCGTCGGCGAGTTCGCCTTTATGAGCGACTCCTTCTGTGGTTGCTCTTCTTCCCCGTTGATAAAGCCGTCTACCTGGTCAATGAACGCCTGTGGCCACGGATCATTGTGATATAGATCAGCTATCTCCATGAAGTATTTGTCCTCGGAAGGAGACGCTGTGAAAAGTTTTTTTCCAGACCAAATTGGTATGACTTCATCCTTAACACCATGCATTTGAAACAGCGGTCCCTCATAGCGTTTGATTCGCACTATCGACCAGAATTGATTCCTCATCACGTATCGCACCGGTAGCCACCAATAACGATCGGCAGCCACATCGACGGTACTGCTGAATGTACGATCAAGAATCAGTGCTTGCGGATCAACTAGCGATGCAAGATGCACAGCAACGCCTCCACCAAGTGACCTACCCATGATGATCAAGTTTTCTATTGGCTGTTGCGACCGATCTGCGAGCCACACCGCAGCGGCCTCTCCGTCAGCCAAGACCCCTTCCTCCCAGGGACTCCCTTCCGATTTCCCGTAACCGCGATAGTCGAACGCGAAGACTGACACGTTCAATTGCTTCCTCAGCAAATCCATTTCGCTCGCGATCGTTGCGATATTCTCACCATTGCCATGACAGAAAAGCAAGTATTGATCCGATTTCGGGTTTTGAAAAAAGAATCCATGAAGTTGAGTTCCGTCCGCCGAAGTAAAATCGACTTCTTCAAGTGCAATTCCAGGATGACTCCAATCCCCAGCCGTACTCGGCGAACCTGGAAACACTAACGACGATTCCAGAAGGATCATCAATATTAAAACGGCCAGATAACAGGTTGCCGAAAATTTTAGTATCCACGCAGACCAGACATATGCCTTGGGCGTTTCTTTGACAAGCAAATGTGCCTTCCGTGGGGTTGGCAAACCTTCTGGAGGCATACTTATCGGAAACGGTTTTTCAAGCGATGAGTTTTCGTTAACGGGATCAGTATTCATAGGCCGTGAGTATAAACCATTCGGTTCGATATGATATGCTGCGTCTATTTAGGTATTACCAAATCGACATTCAATTCTTGACGTACTCTCTCGATAGGATTTTACAAACGTTGTCGCCGAAAGAAATATCCATTCGCGTGCGCTATCACGAAACTGACGGTCAAGGCCGCGTTCATCACGCTCAGTATCTCAACTATTTTGAACGAGGTCGAGTTGAGATGATGCGATCGATGGGTTTCTCCTATAAATCTCTCGAAGCCTCGGGGCTCATGCTGGTGGTTCGAAAAATGGAAATCGAGTATCTGTTTCCTGCTGAATTCGATGACGAGCTAACACTCACGACGACCGTAGAACACGCCCGAGGAGCTCGTATCCGACATAGCTATGTTCTTTTACGCGATGTCGACCAGCAGCAGGTCGTAATCGCAAAAAGCGAAATCGCTTGTATTGACCGTTCGGGAACCGTTCGTCGATTGCCGGAGTACCTTCAAGGCTAACGAATGCCTCCGCACATTCTAAAAAGCCTAACATCGATTCATTACAAATACACTTGTTAATCAGAGACGGTAATATTGATATCTTGCTAACAGCATTGCTGTCGCTTTAAAAAACTTCGCGGAAAAACTGGACTCTAAGATGCCGTTGCTTTCAATAAATCGTTGTTGGAATTCGCGAATCACTGGTTTCAATATGCTTATTGCATTAACGATAGGTGGTCGCGTCGCCAGCGGACAGTTAGCCGAATCCTCGGTACGGCGTACGCCACTAGTTGATGTCATTGAGAAGGCCGAACCGGCGGTTGTTTCATTGTTCACGCAGGCCCCTAATACGGGGGCAGGCGCGACAGGTAGTGGCGCGATAATTCATCCTCGTGGTTTTGTGCTAACCAACTATCACGTTCTCCCGTACCATGCAGGATTCGCCGTATACGAAGGAAACGCGATTCGATTTCGATTGGTCGGATGTGTTCCCGAAAAAGACATCGCGATTGTTCAATTGCTGGAAGATCGAGAATGGCCCTTCATCCCGATCGCACGTAAAGACGACCTTATGAATGGAGAGACGGTCATCACAGCCGGCAATCCGGGCGGGCGCGGAATCGTCTTTACGTCGGGAATTATTAGTCGAAAATCTTTTTGGCTTAATGCCAGCAACGCCTTAGCAATGACTCAATTTACGACAAGTAATCGGCGTGATTCCTTTATTCAATTTGACGCGGCGAGCAACAAAGGAAGCAGCGGTGGACCATTGATGAACTTGGAGGGCCAATTAATCGGTATCGTGAGCGGTGGTTTTGCACAGGAACAGAACGTCAACTATGCCATCCCCATCGGTCGCGTAAGAGAACTGGCTTGTCGAGCTGTCGAGCCTGAGATTCGGCATCAACGAAAAGTCGGTATAAAAATCGACTCGAACCTGTCCACAGTAGTAGTTTTAAGCGTGGATCCCGAATCACCTGCGCAGCTTGCAGGTGTGAAGGCGGGCGATACTATCCATGCAGTTGGCACTTGGAATGTCCAGCATTCCATCGATTGGGTCCTGGCTTTGAACGACGCACTTCCCAATTCGGAAAGTCTACAGTTGTTTATCGAACGAGATGGAGTACGTCAACAACTAACGCTTTCTCTAGGACTATCCTCACCAACCCCTGCGCAATTAATGAAGGACCTTCAACCGGGGCTCAATTACAAGTACTACTCGGGTAGCTTTACGCAACTGCCAGACTTTAGCAGATTTGAAGTATCGCAAGCGGGCACAACAATGGTGCTAGATCTTGCATCGATGGCGAAGCCAGGAAGTGTGAACTTTGGTTTAGTGATTAACGGATTCATCGAGGTGCCGGAGACTGGCCTGTATCGACTGCAACTGACTTCTGATGATGGTAGCTGTCTATACGTAAACGATGAGTTGGTGGTTGACAACAATTTCAACCACCCGCCACAGGCTGAAAGTGGACTCAGAAAACTTGAGAAAGGACTCCATCCGATTCGCGTCGAATACTACCAGGGAACGAGTAACGCAACGCTTGCGTTGGAGATTTTTCTCCTAGACACGGATACTTGGAAGCAGACTCCCGTTCCATTGAACTACTTTCGTTAGCGAATACCATCTGTTCGCGATAACTCAAGTTCGACAGCGGCTACGACATGGCATTTCTTGATGGCTACGTCTGTGTCGTCCGCGTTATCCGTGTCCCGATTGTCCGAATGAAAACATGGACGGCATTGAGGTTCTAACCTTAGGATTTAAGGAAGTTGCAACAGTGCGCTCGCTTAGATTCGTCGAGTGCGCCACCCGTGGCTAGCCCA
Organism: Planctomycetota bacterium; assembly: GCA_026692865.1. Lineage (GTDB taxonomy): Bacteria > Planctomycetota > Planctomycetia > Pirellulales > Pirellulaceae > JAIYDQ01. The sequence continues at coordinate 235,724 of JAPLNI010000053.1, read as the reverse complement.
ACTTCCCCAACAAGTCGGTAGAGATCAAGGAAATCGTTGAGATCGGTGGTTTTTTCTCACTACATTTCCCTTGTTTTAAGTCTTGTAGGGAGCCGAAGGGATAGCTTTTCTAGCAAGATCTGTTGATGTTCAGTTGGGCGTGTTACGCAGCTGGTGCGGATCTCTTGGCCGCTGTCGGTTGGAAGGACGACGTCGACCAATCGAATATCGGACAGCTCGGAAAGGACTCGACGCGGTTCATCACCTAAGCCAGCTTTGGTGCATAGCTGCCCGAGAGTTTTCCAAAGCACATACGCCAGGAAGCAGACCAGGATATGGGCTCTTACGCGGTCTTCTTTTTGATGCCATACCGGACGAAGACTCAAATCGGTTTTATGTATTCGAAAGGCTGATTCTGCTTCGGTCAGCTGAATATAAGCCTTCCAAAGTTGTTCATCCGTCCAATCGCATACGTTGCTGCGAAGCAGGGGGATGAATGAACACGCGGGGGATGAACACGCGGGGACACGCACAAAATCCGTAGGCGACAACTTTGCTCGCTATTAGTTTGGCTAATCCGCTACTTGCTTCGTTTGCCCGCGAATAGCGCGGATCTACGTGAATGAATTGGGGGATCGAGTACAAGTCCCGAACCAGCTCTTGCCCGTATTAATCCGCGCTCATTCGCGTGATTCGCGGGCAAAAAGTTGGCAACAACTTTGCTCGCTATCAGTTGCCTACTGTTTGGTTGAGACGTCAGTCACATGGGCTGCGTTCAACAGATATTTAGCAAGCCAATCCGATCGATTTGGTTTACGAGTTTTCCTGTTTGCAGATTTCTCATTTGTGCGATTGGTATTGGACACGGAGAACGCGGAAGACACGGAAAAGACTTTTGAAACGCCTTGCGTGGGTTCGGTTTGTGCTCCTAAGAGGTCACAAGAAGAGGTCACAAGGACATGCATGGGAACAGGTCACAAGGACATGCATAAGCAAGGTCACAAGGACATGCATTGTTTTGGACAACAAGGTCACAAGGACATGCATTGTTTTGGACGACGGCTTTTGCAAAGGCACCAGTATTGCAATATGGACGAAAATGCGAAAGAGCTCACATTGCTTGGGGTAGCAGACGCGATGTCGGGCTGAGGGGGAACCACCAATCTTGTCCACTCGTTTACACTGTCCGTGTGAGGATTAGGTGCAAGTGCGAGAGAGAAAGTTCGCTTTCTACAGCAGGTGACGGCTAGCTACCCGCGTTTGCTAAGTGGTGAAGACCCAGCTTATTGGCCGTCTCGATTAGAAGTTGGCGACTGCTGGCAATGAATGAGCCATACCAGCGATTAGCGATCATCTTCTTTACCCGATTCTGCCATCGCTGCGCTGTTGTCCCGATTCGATCGAAGATGTCCAGAATCTCCGGCGAGATAGATACCTTCCCAGCTCGAACGATCCTACCGGTGTATTCCAACAACATAAGATAGTTGCCGAGCGTAAAACCGCTGAGCATGCCTTCTCGTTTCGAATCGATCGCTCGACGGTCTTCAATCGGGATCAACCACAAGCCTTCTTCTAAATGACAGGCCGCCTTGATGGCTGCAACGCTTCCGCGTTTGGCGACGCGAAGATCATCGATTCTTCCCTGACTAGCCACATGATCCACTCGCTCTTTGATCGACGTGTGTTGGCTTTCTTCGGGAACCTCTGCGATTCCAGCCGCCACTGGGTTGAGATCGATATAGGCGCAAACCGTTAGCAGCGATTCCTCATCAAGAATGGCGATCGATTTGAAGCGTCCCTCGAAGAATGCCCCTTTGCAATCGTCGGCTTTATTAGCCAACCTTGCCAGTGGCTCCTTCAAACACTTCATGAACCAACTGATAGAAGACAACCGATTTCGAATCTCTTCGACATAGGCAGAGTCCTGAATCTTGGATTCAATCAACTCGGGAGTGACTTCGATCGGCAATCGTTTCCTGTCACGCGGTGGAAAGAGGACCAACCATCGACGGACCACTTCCCAAGGTGACCATTGCTTGGCATCCGCCAAATCCATTCGAACTAGGGTATGGAGATGATTATCCAAGACGGCAAATCCCGCCACCGAAACAGCGAAGAGACTATTGAGAAAGCGTAATCGTTCCTCCATCCAAGCTTTCCGATTAAGCCCCGCGGCATCCTCGTTCCCCTCGCCAAACAAATACGCCCGCCGCACGCATCTCGATATGCAGTGATACCAGCGAGTCACTTCCGGATTAATCAACTTTGCACGTGAAATCGTCATAGCTAACCCTCCAAGACAAAAAGTGTACGTATGTATACACCTATGTCAATAGTCAGCCTTCGGGATTTTTCAACAATCAACGCAATGCATGTCCTTTCGTTCATTTCCCGCTAGGCCAAGAAGTCAAGTTTGATAGAAACTCACTTAGTGCGCTAATCAGCTGGGGACAGCTGATCTACACTGTAGAACATGCTGTCCCAGCTGTTCCCCGAGGCGTTTACGCCGAGCCCGCAAACCCCTTAGCTACGAAATCCAGACACGCGCGGGGATACGCACAAAATCCGTCGGCGACAACTTTGCTTGGTACTGTTTGCCCGCGAATGGCGCGGATTTACGCGAATGAATTAGGGATCGCGTACAAGTCCCGAACCAGTTCTTGCCCGCATTTATCCGCGTTCATTCGCGTAATTCGCGGGCAGAATGTCGGCGGCAAGTTTGCTTGCTATTAGTTTGGCCATGTTCTCGGTTGCTTAAGTTGCAATCCGCAAACATTTAGCGAGCAAAAACAAGCGGTCCGTTTTGCGCGTGTCCCCGTTTGGCTCATGTCTTCTTCGGTGTTGGTCTCGTAGGATCTTTCTGTTGAGCCGCTGTCGGTGGTGGTTTCCGTCTCGCCGTTGGTGGTTCGATCGGTGGTACTCTCGAACGAATCGCCGGTTCGACCCCTGCTGCTGCCGGTAGAAGTCGTATCGTCGTTGGTACTGGATGAATTCGCCAAACTGGCGTCTTCAGCAAACCAGTTGGATGTACTGTTGGAAACTTCTTCGTAGGTATGCCACTCGAAGTCTTGATTGTCTTCGTTCCATTCTAGTCAGCTTTTCAGGATTTTTCAACAATCAACGCAATGCATGTCCTTTCGTTCTAGGGTGTGTCCTTTCGTTCTAGGGTGAGCTCGATGAAGATCCGTCTTCGGAATCATTGGATGCTGTCGCCCCGATGGTGCCGAAACCTGAGAATCTCGATATATAGCTGGAGCCAACAGTCGTCTGACTGGTCCCCGTCGAAGGCCCCAAATCGGTTTCGTTTGAATCGCCACGGAGTTGACTCCCGATGGTTGCTCTCGATAAAAACGATTCGGTGATCGTGACATTAGCGGATCCGCTAAACTGCGTGTCTCCATCTACACGGGAATAGCTACGCTCGGCCGATCGCGTCGCATCGAATGAGTCCCGCTGCGTGAACGAGTATCCTCCTATCGAGTCACCAATATCACCGGATTCGCCGAGCCCAGTCACAACTAACCAAAATGTGTTGCTGTATTTGCTTTTGCTTTCGGATTGTGTACCGATAATCTCTTGATCCATCCCAGGGACCGACGCTTGAAAGACTCCTGCTAGCGATTCGGAATTGTCGGTGGTGTTATCACCCGACGCGGTGCTTTGGTACTGGTCGTAGTCGATGTCATCACCAGAAAAAGAACCTGAGTAATTGAATCCAGTTCGAATGACTTCCTGAGACATCCGAGACGCGGTTCCGCTTAAATCGCCGCGTGAGATGCTACCGGAGAGCGAGCGGCCTACGTCAGTAAGTGAATTCCCTGAACCCGATACATCTCCCGTGGTGGATGATTTGACTTCTTCTGGATCTTTAGACGATAGAGAACTCTTCGATTGCGAAAACAGTGACGATTCCTGAAAGTTGGTTTCAATTTCCCACTGTGTGCCGGTCAAGCCATCTTCGGTTAATGGGCCAGATAAATCCTTGTTAAAATCATAGAGCGAATCGGCCGTGGTGGTTTGTTGGAAATTCATGTATACCGATTCGACAACAAGACCGATTTCCCAACTCGACGCAACGTTAGAGCTCGATGTCGATGTCTCGGTGACTGTTCCACTTAAGTTGCCAGCAGTGATGGAAGCCGTAAGATCGGACATTTGGCTATTGAAGTCTGTGGACGAGCCGCTTTCGCTGTAGGAATCGAGGGTCCAACCGTAAGCTGTTTCCTCGGAACTCGTATTTGAATCATCGGAACCTTCTGAAATCTCTTCGCCATCTTCGGAAGGCGTAGTTGCTTCAACGGGTTTCAAGCTGGATGCGACTTCTGATTGCGTCGTCGATGAAGTCCTTGATTGACCGGATACAGTACCCGTTACCGATACGCCTTGAACAATTGACGTATAGGTTCCGCTGTAAGCATTCGTAAAGACAGAAGTAGTGGTCAATGAATTGGTCGAAGTTCCGCCGACCACCCACGCAGCACCTTGATACGAGAGCGATATTGAATCGTTGGAGATAACGGTTTGTCGATCGTACTCGGTAGTCGTTCCTGTGATCGCAAACGATTCGGTTGACGTTGATGTGTACGTGCCGGTCGCCGTGCGGGTGTTGGTAACTGTCGAGTTGCTTTGTGACGTGTAGTTGTACGATGTGTAGTCGTCACTCGTGACGTCCAAGACGTAGTTAAGCGATTGAGAGGAGATCGACGTGAGTTCGAATGTGGACACTCCTGACACAGAGCCAGTATTTACAGTTCCTGAACTGGCGATGGTTCCTTCACTTGCTTCACCATTCTCGCCCTCACTTGCTCCTTCAATTTCATCGGGAGCACCAGCCAGAGAATTCGTGAATTGTTCGGTGATCGTCGCGGTCAAGCGCGAGGAGCTCGAATAAGACGACGAAACAGTGGTAAGGCTCCAAGTAAGGGTCAGCGTTTCGGTGGAAAAATAGACGTACGTCAACGTTCCGCCAGTCTCTTGATCATCGTTTGCACTACTTGTTGCCGATTCACCTGAATCTGAACCTTCCGAATCTGATTCGTCTGGCGATGACGAGCCACTTGTATCATTTGGATCGGGAACAATCGTTTCTGAACCAGTAGTATCGATCGTGATTGTTCGGCTATAGCTCCCATTCAATGCTACCGGTACCAATCTTGCGTTGGAATCGAGTTGATAGTGCACGACGTACGAAAAGATTTCTGTTCCAGTAATCGATTCCTCGTTGATTGACTCGTTCGAGTTGACTGTCACCCAAACATCGAATTGATTTCCATCAGCAACTACATCGATACTCATCGGAAGTGAGTCGTTGATAGCATTGCCACCAGAGTCGCCTCCGCCATCACCATACTGGTCGTTCAAGAAAAACCTCTGTGCGGCGGTGACCTCGGCTCCGATCGCTAGAATGATTCCAGTTCCAGGTACCCGAAAACCTGGCCTTCCGGAAGAATCGAAAGTCAGCCAGCTTTCTTCCGGTGAGTCGCCTTCACTATTGGGATCATTCTCTTGTTGCGACCCATCGGTTTCGTTTGTATTGGAATCATTGGACGAATCTTCATCGAAAGAATCGTCGCTGGTGGAATAGTTTGTATAAAAATCGGTATCAAAGCTCAGCCCATGATCATACAAAGTATCGTTTTCGCTCCCATTTGTACCATCATTTTCGTAGTAAACGAAGTCTATGAAACCATGTTCGTTCGCATAAAATTCAGGCTCTTCATTTTGAGAATTCTCGATAATGTCTTGAATCAACTCGTCAGGATTCACATCGTTCCAGTCGGTCGAATTCGATGCGAACGCATCAATGGAGCTTAAGTCGAAATCGAACGTGTCGTAGACGGTTTGGTATTGCCCAGAATCGTCCCACGACGAAAACGTATCGGTTGGTTCGTAATAGGTAGTGTCAATGTACTGTGGGTCGAAATTGTAATCGATGAAGTCAGGAGAGCTATAATCAGCAGAATAGTCTTGCTGCGACAAGAATTCCGAATCGTTGATTTCAGATTCGTAAGGAACATCGAATGAACCCGTCGCGTACTCGCCTTGGTCGAGAATCCCTAGTCCCCAGTCTGCGGAGTACATATTTTGAGAAGCAAGTTGCGACCCATAAAAATTGGTCCAGTTATCAACTTCTGCTGGCAAATCGATCAATCCGGCTGTCGCATCAATAGTGAAAACGACCCGACTCTCGATCGCCTCATGCAAAAGCAAGCGACCAATTCGCTTGGGATTTCTCACTGAGCGATGAGAGATGAGAGATGGCGTTGGAAAAACATCACAGCCGTTGCCCCTTTATCAAGTTGGAATTAAAAAAGACTTTTTAATTAACTTAAAGTGCACTGATAGCCCATTTCGGTAGGTTAAAGTTAGTTGAGCCGGAGTCAATCAGGCGTCGCAAGTAATTTTTCGGTAAACCTCCAAAATACGTCCGCTCGCTAATTATTCAATTAATCAATGCAGACTGAATTATCTCAAAACTTTTTGAGCAAGTTCAAGGTTCGTGGAGAACGGTTATGGGGAGATATGCGAAACCCGTAGTTGGCAAATTGGCTGGCTTCTGGTTTGGCTATATTCTCAGTTGCACGCGTTGCAATCCGCATACATTCAGCAAGCAAATCTCCGCACTCCAAATTTGGAGTGCTCCGGCTTGGCGGAGCTTTAAGACTTATCACTCGGGCACCGATCAAAAAGGTCTGCGTGAACCCAACGGCATCCGATCGTCTAGCGATATCGTATCAGCGTTATCCAAAGGTTTTTGCTACGGCTTCGTTGGTGATTTTTCCGTCACGGATGTTGAGTGCAGTTTGCAGGCTGAGCGATTTCTTAACCGCTTCATCGATGCCCTGATCTGCAATCTGCAAAATCCATGGCAGCGTTACGTTGCAAAGAGCATAAGTCGATGTACGACCAACGGCTCCTGGCATGTTTGTGACGCAGTAGTGCAAGACATCATCGACCATGTAGGTTGGTTGCTGGTGTGTTGTTGGACGGCTCGTCTCAATGCATCCACCCTGATCGATTGCCACGTCGATAATGACGCTTCCTGGCTTCATCAGTCGAAGATCCTCGCGATGAACTAGGTGAGGAGCTTTCGCACCGGGAATTAGAACAGCTCCGATCACCAAGTCGGCTAACTTTAGCTGATCGCGAATGGTGTGTCGGTCGCTGAAAAGGCAATTCACGTTAGCAGGCATGACATCATCCAGATACCGAAGTCGATCTAGATTCACATCCAGTATGGCGACGTCCGCTTGAAAGCCTGCTGCGATCTTAGCTGCATTGGCTCCCACGATACCACCACCCAAAATCGTGATATGCGCGGGAGCTACACCGGGCACTCCGGCTAAAAGAATACCACGTCCCATTTGTGGTCTCTCAAGATACTTGGCTCCCTCTTGAATACTCATTCGCCCCGCGACTTCGCTCATCGGTGTAAGCAAAGGCAACCGACCGGCGGCATCCTTGAGCGTCTCGTAAGCCAAGCAAGTCGCCCCCGAGTGCATCATCGCCTGAGTCAATTTGCTGGAGGCGGCGAAGTGAAAATAAGTAAACAAACATTGGCCAGACCGGATGGAGGGCCATTCCTCGGGGAGTGGTTCCTTGACCTTCACAATCAATTCGGCTCGAGCGAAAACATCCGCTCCAGTAGCTACCATTTCGGCGCCGGCCTTGAGGTAGTCATGGTCGGCCAAACCCGAGCCGATTCCTGCGTTGGATTGCATGATCACTTGATGACCGCGAGCGACTAACTCTTCCACACCTACCGGGAGCATGGCAACGCGATACTCGTCTTCTTTAACTTCTCTCGGAACTCCGACAATCATTGATAAAGTCCTGCTAAGCGTTCGTGTTGATGCATAAGTCTTTGTATTGTAACGTTTGCCCTAGTGTTAGTTCGGCTTCGATTGATTACTCTTTAGGAATTACGCGACCCCCCGCTACAAGTTCGAAAAACCATTTACAAAGCCAATGAATTCCTCTCCAATTCGAACAGCTCCCACCCGCCCAATCGAGATTCTCAAACAACTTGGGCCTGGGTTGATAATCGCCGCGTCTATCGTTGGCTCTGGCGAGTTGATCGCAACGACGCTAACCGGCGCCAAGGCCGGAATATCGCTCCTATGGCTTATTGTGCTTGGCTGCGTGATCAAGGTCTTTGCACAGATCGAGATTGGTCGATTTACGATTACCACGGGAACACCGACGCTCTCGGCCATGGCCATGGTTCCCGGTCCACGAATTCAAGGACGCGGAAATTGGCTTGTCTGGTACTGGTTTTTCATGTGGTTCTGCAGCATCGCGCAGCTTGGTGGAATCGCGGGAGCATGCGGGCAAGTCCTCGCGTTGGCGATTCCACTTACCCAGCAAGGTCAATCCTACAATGAGATACGAGGAAGCGAGATTCGAACTCAAATCAATAACGCCACCGGCAAAGAAGTGGTTGCTCCTGGTTTAAGTACGGAAGACTTGGCAATCGCAAAGGATGCTTACGTGTCGAAGTTTCCAGTCGAAGCCGTTGCGAACAGCGCTGCGAATAGCTCAAAGGATCGTCCAGTTGAAACCACTTCGAACTCGACTGCTCCAATCAAGAAGCCTTGGGACGATCGACTCTGGGCCGTCCCCATCGCCGTAATCACGGCGATCATGTTGGTCATAGGCAAATATGGAATGATTCAAACGGTGGCAACGATTTTGGTTGCGACATTTACTTTCATCACCATGGGCAACGTTCTTCGACTACAAATGCTTCCGGACTGGCATATCACAAGCGCCGAAATTATTTACGGGCTTTCGTTCCACTTGCCACAAGCGGACGATTGGAAGTCTAGCTTGCTGATGGCGTTGGCAGTGGTGGGTGTCATTGGAGTTGGGGCTGCCGAATTGGTACAGTATCCATACTGGTGCCTTGAGAAAGGGTACGCCAAATGGACAGGCAGCGACGATGGCTCCGAAGAATGGGTCACGCGAGCCAAGGGGTGGTTGCGAGTCATGAAGGCCGACGCGTGGGTATCGATGGTCATTTATACGGTTGCGACAATTTGCTTTTTCCTGTTAGGCGTGGCGATCCTTCACCGCACGGGGATCGTGCCTCAAGAGTCGACACTACTTCAGACTCTTTCTTTGATGTACGAGCCGGTGTTATCGAGCTGGGCTCCCATCATTTTCATTCTCGGTGCTTTCGCCGTTCTTTATTCGACTTTCTATGTTGCCAACGCAAGTCACGCCAGGACTTTCACCGACGGGCTTTGTGTTATGGGTCTGATCCCAGCTACTGAAACATCAATTAATTTGTCGGTGAAAGTCTTATGCGGTCTGTTTCCCTTCCTTTGCTTGGCCGTTTACTGGGTTGTCCCAGAACCAGGTTCGCTTGTCTTTCTCAGCGGTGCCGCGCAAGCGATCATGCTACCCATGATGTGCGCAGCGGCGATCTATTTTCGCTATTACAAATGCCATCCACGATTACGACCAAGTATTTGGTCAGATATCGGACTTTGGATGAGCAGTGCAGTGATGACAATTGTGGGTGTTTATTCACTCGTCAATGAAACAATCCGATTAGTGTCACGTTGGATTAGCGTGCTGCTCTTGGTGACTAGTTGCTCGCTGCTGATATCGGCGATTGGCTGCACTGATGCATCTTCAACAAAATCCACTTCAGAGAGCATCTCTAATCCAAATGAATCGAGCACTTCTAGTACTTCAGTGTTTGGTACGACAACTCCTGGTGGTCCTTTGACCGTATCCAGTGTTCCGCTTCGGATCAGGGCAGATTTACCGCAAGAGGTTCTCGATGCGATCGCGCGTCGATGGAAAAGCCATTCGGAGCAGCTGATAGATCTGCAGCCGATGAATACCTATGACTTGCTGAGCGGATCAACCAAATCAGATAGCGGTTCCTCTAAGTCGAAACCTCAAGCGGATGTTTTCCTGATTGAATCCCGCTGGCTCGCAACATTTGCGGATCTGAGATGGGTTCGCCCTTTTCCAACATCGCTACTGGAATCCGTTCCAAACGTTGCTCATTTGAGACGTGTCGCAACTTACGGACAACGCATCTGGGGAGTTCCATTAGGTACAAATTTTCTCGTTTCTATCGAACCATCCGAAAAAAATGGAACGATAGCTTCTGCTCCGGATTCGCCAAAATTGATCGTTCAAGATGATTCGCGAGAAAGCATCGATTGGATTGTCGATCGTTTTCTTTTGAGTGCTGCGGCCGACAACCCCTCGCCAAGCGATTCGAGCTTTCTCTTCAAGCCCATCGGTGCTAAATCACGTTTAAATGAAGCTTGGCTAGTCGAAGCAGCGACCAAGTTTGCGGAAGCATATAAGAAGGAATCATCTGCAGCAAATCTGTTCAGCTCTGCCGAAGTTGCGTGGGAGGGAACACGACAGGGCGCTTTCAAACAGTCTTATGGTTGGCCAGCAGCGAACAACGATTTGCTCGAAACAAAAGCTGCTCGTGAGAAAGATTCGTTGAGTCAAAGCCAGCAGAACTTTGTGGTAACCGCTCCGACAACATGGACGGATTCGGGGAGAACGCTGCTGGCCGTCCTCTCGCAAACAAATCGACAATCGGCGGCATCCGAGCGATTCATGAACTGGCTCAACGACGACGTCCAACGCCAGGCACTTGCCGAAATCACATCGCGAATCAAGCCGCTTCCTGAGAATCAACGTAAAGTCACCGAGAGACCAGATCGTGACAGCTATCACCGATTGATCGCTTCCGTAATGAACGAGCGGTATGTTTCGGTGGAACTTCAATTCGCTGGAGCAGAGCCCTACAGAAACGCGTTGGGTAAGGCACTCTCTAAAATTATTCGACAAGAACTATCTCCACAAGAAGCATTACAAGAATGCCACATTCAATGGGAAGCTTTATCTAATCAAACTGGACGAGCTCAGCTACAACGCTCGCTTTATCTATCTCTCGATTTGGCTAAGTGGGAATGAGTTGAATACTCATCCCCCGAGTGTGCCCCCCGTATCTAGGGTAATGGAAAGGGCATTTTCCCTGAGCAGTTGCCTCGGGTGCTACCAAGCAAATTGTGGCAAAATCGAAACCCGTGGCTACCTACATCGGCTCAGGTTTTATCAGTCCACCCGGTACCTGCGAGTCTCTGCTAGCTTGTTAGCCAAGCTGGAAGCTCGCCTGCTTCGGGAAGTTCGATCATCTTAACCTTCTCGATGCCACCAACTTTCAAAAGTGCGTCGAGCGCTTCCTGAGGCGGTGTGCTATCTAGGTTCAGAATGCCAATTGCGTTCCCGCCCGGTTTTTCGCCTTGTCGACCTACCGACATTTGAGCAATATTCACATTGTGTCCGCCAAAGACGGTTCCTACGGCACCAATAATGCCAGGAACATCTTGATGAATAAAGAATAGCATTCGACCATCAAGATAAGCTTCCAAGCGGCAATCGTTGAGCGAAATAATCCTTGGCATGTTATTACCAAAAATCGTCGCGCCGGCTCGTAACTTTTGACCATCGCCACTTACTTCTGCTGACATGGATGAACTGAACGCGCCCGGCTCGTGATTGCGATTCTCAGAGAGTTCAATGCCTCGTTCACGAAGCAAAAGCTCGGCGTTGATGATGTTAACTTCTTCCGACATTGCGGTTTCTAAAAGACCTGCACAGAAGGCTGCAGTGAGGAGCTTCGTATCGCGATTGCATACTTCACCTCGATAAGTCAACTTCACGCTAGAGATGCTACCAACGTGCCATTGAGACATCAGTCGTCCAAGTCGATGACCGACGTCTAGATAACCGCGGATCGATTCAAGCGTCTTCGGATCTAGTGCCGCGACATTGACTGCGTGTCGTATCTCGCCTGTCTTAAAGAAGTTGATCAGCAGATGAATTCCTTCAATCGCAACTTGCGTTTGAGCCTCTTCCGTACTTGCTCCTAAGTGAGGTGTGCAAACAACGTTTGGCATTCCAAAAAGCGGACTGTCGGTACATGGTTCGGTCTCAAAAACGTCTAACGCAACGCCGCCAATTTTTCCATTTTTGAGCCCCTCAATCAACGCGGCTTCTTCGTAGATGCCGCCACGAGCGCAATTGATCAACCTTACGCCGGGCTTAAGCTGATCTAGCTCCTTTATCCCAACGAGGTATTTGGTTTCGTTTGTCAGTGGCGTGTGAACCGTGATGTAGTCTGCTTTGGGGAGCAGATCCGCAACGGTCGGTGCACGCTCTACACCGAGTTTTGCTGCTTGCTCATCGGTAAAGAACGGATCGAAGGCAACGATTCGCATCCCAAAGGCCAAGCCTCGAATTGCTACTTCTCGTCCGATTCGTCCCATTCCGATCACGCCAAGGGTCTTGTCGGCCAATTGCGTTCCCATGAACAACTTGCGATCCCACTTACCGGCCAACAAGCTCGCATGAGCAGGTGCGATACTTCGCGACAACGCCAACATCAATGCGAAAGCATGCTCTGCCGTACTAAGCGTGTTACCGGCTGGCGTATTCATAACGACAATGCCTAACCGAGTCGCTGCGTTTTTGTCGATGTTGTCGGTGCCGACGCCAGCGCGAACGATTGCCTTGAGCCGTTTATTGCCTTCGAGCGATTCGGCTGTGATTTTTACACCGCTGCGAACGATCGCGCCATCGAATTCATTCAACGATGTTCGCAGTGCATCCCCTTTTAATCCAAGTCGAACTTCATATTCGAAGCTCGCATCTTGGTTAAGAAGGTCAAAGCCTTCTTGAGCGATTGGGTCCAAAACTAGGATTCGAAACTTAGCCATTTTTAACTACTAAATGAGGGGCTGTAATCTATGATTAAATCAGGCAGATGATACTGTTATCATCCGTTCTTGTTTGCAAACTCGGTCATATATTCTGCGAGTAACTTCACGCCTGCCATCGGCATCGCGTTATAGATGCTCGCTCGAATACCACCAACACTGCGATGGCCTTTGAGTGAATCCAAATCGCGAGCTTCGGCCCCTTTTAGAAACGCTTTTTCGAGCTCTTCGGTCGCGAATTTAAAAGTCACATTCATCAAAGACCGCGAGTCCTTTTGAGCGTGCCCGATAAACATCGTTGGAAACTTATCAACGATGTTATAAACCGTAGAAGCTTTCTCATGGTTCACTTTTAGCATCGCATCCAGTCCGCCGATCGTTTCTTCGATCCACTGTGTTACCAATCCTAGTGTGTAGATGGCAAACGTTGGCGGGGTGTTCCACATTGAGCCTTCAGCAGCATGATTCTTATAGCTCAGATACCCGGGAAGGTTGTCTGTGGATCGCTCCAATAAGTCCTTGCGAATGATGACCACAGTAACGCCTGCTGGACCAGCGTTCTTTTGAGCACAAGCGTAAACGAGGCCGTACTTGCTGATATCCATAGGACGATACAAAAAGTCCGAAGAACAATCGGCAACCAGCGGTGCTGGCGAGCTGAGATCGTTTTGGAACTGCACACCCTGAATGGTCTCGTTGGTCGTCATGTGCACATAGGCTGCGTCTTCTCGGATCGATAGTTCGCTACTAGAGGGAAGCCGATCGTAGTTGGTCGACTTGGCATCATAAATCGTTTCAACAGATCCCTCTTTTTTGGCTTCACCGACCGCGTACTTACCCCAAGTACCAGTAAGAATGTACTGAGCGACTGCTGGGTTACTACCGGTTTTGTCTTTCGCTCCACGAAGCAGGTTGATCGGGATCATCGAGAACTGAAGCCGTGCACCGCCTTGAAGAAACAAGACTTCGTGCGAATCGGGGATCTTCAGCAATCGAATCAATCGTTGCCGAGCGTTCTCCTGGATTTCAATAAACTGCTTACTACGATGGGAAAGCTCGAGGATCGACGCACCAGCCCCCGGCAGGCAAAGCATTTCATCGCGAACGCGTTCCAACACTGACACAGGCAGCACTGCCGGTCCTGGAGAAAAGTTATAAAGTCTCTTCGCATTGAGATTTGCAGCAGAAGCAGTCATATTCAGAAGGGCTGTAAATTAAAGGATTACGAAACCGTAAACCACTAATTTTAGGCCCATCCCGCTTTTTGCGATAGGATCCCCCGCTGGCAATATCCTACAGCCCGCACTAATCAACTGCGAGTTTCGACTAGGCCTTTCTACTGCAAGTTCCAGCCGAATTTCAGTCAGCCGCCAACACGGTTTGAATTCCCGCATTGGTAAGCAGCCAATTCAATCGCATCGAACCTACGCAACGCGTCGATACGCCGCAGTCGCGTAAAAGCTTTGGATAGCCGAAACGACTGTTCTCTGCTCGTCAATCGTCAATTCAGGGTAGATCGGCAAATGCAAAATCTCAGCCGACGCACGTTCCGTCTCTGGAAGACAGCCCTGAGCATACCCCAGCGATCGATAGCAGTCCTGCATATGTAAAGGAATCGGATAGTAAATCTCCGCTCCGATTTTGCGATCTTGCAAGTGAGCCTTCAAAGTATCACGCCGACCCTCTGGCACTCGAATTCCGTATTGGTTCCATACGTGAAATGCTCCGGGTGTGGTCTTTGGAAGCTCAAATTGCTCGTTTAGGCCTGCTTCAGCAAACCAAGCGTCGTACCTGGCGGCATTCGCTTGACGAGTATGCGTGTAATCATTGAGACGATTCATCTTGACGTTGAGCACGGCTGCTTGAATCGTATCTAGTCGACTATTGATTCCAATCACACGGTGGTGATATCGAGGTTGCATTCCATGAGAAGCGTACAGCCGAAGCTTGGCGGCCATCGCATCGTCTTGACACGTAAGCATCCCACCGTCACCCATGCCGCCAAGATTCTTTGTCGGATAGAAACTGAAGCAGCCGACTGCTCCCCAAGCACCTGAATGCCGCCCCCGATAGGCCGCTCCAATCGCTTGAGCCGCATCCTCGATGATCGGGATTTGATGGGATTCGGCAATCGCACAAATCTCGTCCATGGCAGCACATTGGCCGAACAAGTGAACAGGAATAATCGCTTTCGTGCGAGGCGTAATTGCATCGCGAATGGCTTCCGGCGAGACGTTATAGGTCTCCGGATCGATGTCGACAAAAATAATCTTTGCACCGACTCGACTGACGCAAGACGCGGTCGCAAAGAATGTGAAGCTAGGCAGAATTACTTCATCGCCGGAACCAATTTCCATCGCCATCAGCGCCAGCAACAAGGCATCAGATCCCGACGCACAGCTAATCGCATGCTTGGTTTGCGAAACCCCCGCTATCGTGCACTCAAGCTCTCCCACTTCAGGCCCATGCAGAAATCGACCGCTATCGACGACTTTCGTAATCGCTGCAATGACTTCATCACGAATGGCCGAATTACCACGATTAACATCCAAAAGCGGTACTGGAGCCTCTGCTTTATTACCTTTATCTTGCGAATCAACAGCAAACGGATTCTTGAAAAATAACTGAGGACGATGCGGCGAGTTCATGGAATTCCTTTCCAACGAGTTACAAACTAACCCACGGAAAATAACGAAAGCAAATGCCCCAAGTCAAGGGAATTTTCGTCGCATTGCCTCATGACTTTGCGACTAGCTTAAGTTCAGAACAAGCCAGAAAAACAAAATCACCAACAAGAAGAAATCGACCTTTAGTGCTTGCTAAACCTTCTTTCCGCACCACTCAGAAACCAGAGCGCTAACGAATTCCTCTGTGTTCTCTGTGAATCTGTGTTTCAAATCCTGATCCATGTAAGTCGTTGCACATTCTTACATCAATGACTTGATTTGATCGAATCCGGCTCAGTGAACCCTGCAAAGCCGGTTGGCAGCTTAATCTTCTTCGTCGTCTTCTTGATCGTCGTCGCCTTCTTCTTCCAGTTCTGCAAATACAAAGGCGGCTCGCACAGGGGCTGGCATGGGGAAATCGGCTCCGCGAACGCTTCGCCATACGATGTCCCCGAGCAGCAAATCGTCGGCTGCGTCTTCAACAGCGAAGTTCATCTTTTCTGATTCGATCGCTCCCCACGCCTTCGACGTGTTTTTTGCATCCAAGTCAACACGAGCAGGCAACGGAGTGTACGGACGAAGATCGGGTGACTTTCCGAAACTTGCATACATCGGATTCGCAGCAGCATCGAATTGGGTCATTGGCTCCAAACCTAGAATCAGTTCCATCGATCGCAACATACTTGAGGTGGTGTAAAGAGTTGAATCGACAGTCCCACGTCGGATGTACGGGCTTATTGCCAGGGCGACAGTTCTATGCGCATCCACGTGATCTGAACCATTTTGAGCATCATCCTCCACGACGAAAATCGCAGACTCGGCCCAGTATCGGCTCTTGGAAATCGTCTCGACAATTTGGCCTAACGCCAAATCATTGTCTGCGACCATCGCGGTCGGGGTCAGCTTGCCGACACGCGTGCCAGTGGTATGGTCGTTGCCGATTCTGAGAACGATGAACTGAGGTAGATTGTCGTTACGTTCGAACTCTGCAAATCGTTCTGCAAATCGCTTCGCTCGGTCGACATCGCGATATTCCAAGTCGTAAGAACGATAGAGCGGATCATAATGGCCTTCTAACGCTTTGACTCGAGGTTTACTTGGCGTCCCTGGCTGAGTTGGATTCTGGATGAACTCGCCAAAGCTAAAGTAGCTAACGCCAGATTTCGCGCATTTATCCCATATGTAACCGCTGGATGGGGCAGCGATTTCGTAGCCACCTTCGGAGGTGTAGCCGATTTTTTTGCGTCCACCTCGATAATTAAGCGGCCAAACTCGCTCCACAAAATCGGTTGCATAGGCAGCCATCGACCACTCATGCCCGTCGGCACTTACTTCGCTTTCGACATAAAAATTGTCGAGCAACACGAATTCGTTCACGAGCGCATGATGATTGGGAGTTATCGACTCAGGAAAGATACACAAACTTGCATCTCCGTTCCCTTTTGGAATGTCACCGAAGACTTGATCATAGGTTCGGTTTTCTTTGATGATGTAAAAACAATGTTTGATCGGAGATGCATCACCAACCTTCGATGGAATGGATGACTCTTGAGCGAGTGCTTGAAGATTGGGCTGTTGGTCACTACGCAGCGGTGATACCGAATAAGCATCTTTGGTCCATGCAACCATCTGCTCCGGCGACGGCGATTCAATCACACTCATCGTTCCCTTGAACAATCCGCCGATGTATTCGCGAATTGATGCTGGAGGCTCTTGCAGTGGGTTAGGACCTTGCGAGTTGTCTCGTGATGTCAGCCCCTTGCCGTTGGTCACCAAAATCTCTTTTCCATCCCCAGCAAATCGTACACTCGTCGGATACCAGCCAACAGGAATAAATCCGAGCGATTTGGATTGACCACGTTCGCGAATGTCGAACATCGCGACGTTGTTATTGTCTGCATTGGCAACAATCAAAACGTTTTCATCGGGCGAGACCGAAAGGCTGTTTGGAGTACTGCCGTTGAGCGTCGTTGAGTAAAGCGAAGTGCGGATAACTTCCTTTTGTGAACCGTCTTCGGTGTTCAAAATCACTACCGAGTTGTCGTCGGAACATCCCACCAAAAGATACTTGCCCTTGTCGATAAAAAGCATTTCCGTTGGATGACTTCGTGTAGCCCACTGAGCCACCATATTCATCGAATCGAGATCAATCACAGCTACCGATGACTTACCCCAAAGGCTAACGATCGCTCGCTTCTTATCGGGAGTCACGACGACTTCAAAAGGAAAACTCCCTACCGGTAGTTTTACAGTTCCGGTTCGCATGGAAGAATTACTGTCGATCTTGGCAACTTCATCAGCAAACATGCCGCACACAAGCAACTGGTTATGATTATCAATAGCCGCCAATCCGGATACGACAAACTTCTCTTTGACTTTGACAACATGGATCTTCTTGTCGAGCGTCAAGTAACCCTCGCGATGGCTGAAGACATAGACACACTCGTCCTCGGCACCGCTTGCGAAGAGATAACTACCATCCTCCGAGAAGCGAAGCCCCTGAAAGGTTTGATTAATCAAGACCGAGCTTAGCACTCGCCGATCGGAGATCGAAACCACTCTCACTTCATGTGTGCCCCAGCCACTGTGAAGAACTGCAGCAAATTTCCCATCAGGCGAAACTTCTATGTGGCTTGGGAAATCACCGAGATCGATTTGCGTTCCTGCAGGTCGCAACGACCATCCGTTCGGGAGCAAGGTTTGCCCGTTTCGCTGCAGACCTGGAATCCGAACCGGCGCACTGGAAGGAGTGGCCTCTTGGGAAATTGACGAACGGAGAGGTACCGAACAACTGAAAACAAAAAAGAATATCGTCAAGCAAACATGAATAAAACCGAATGATTGATGCATCTTCGTTCCCACCAAAACAACATAGTAAATCTAAAACCATTCTCGAGAATGACTAGTTACCAGTTGTAGCCAAAAAGGAACTCCAGGCGAGCGAGTCAGCGAAAATATCACGCACAATTCACGGAATACGACAACTCCCAGAGTGTAGCGCAATACGATGCAACGTAAACGCCGAATCGACGTTCGCGTAGAGACGCCGATCTAATAGATTCGAATCCGTGTGATGAGGCTCTGGAGCTTCGAGATTGAAGAGACGAAACCCCTATAAATCAAACACAAAGATTAAACACGTCGTTCGCGGAGACGAACCGACTTGCCGCTTCTTTCGCGGAGGAAGTAAAGCTTAGCTCGTCGGACAACACTGCGTCGCTTGACTTCGATTTTGTCGATCCGAGGTGAGTTGACTGGGAACTTTCGTTCAACGCCTTCACCAGCAACGATTCGGCGAACCACGAACATTTCGCGGGTGCCGCTGCCGCTGCGAGCGATAACAACGCCAGAGAAAATCTGGATTCGCTCTTTGGTACCTTCCAAGATCCGAGTGTGAACGTCAACCGTATCACCGACTTCAAAGACAGTAACATCCTTTTTCAAGGAGGACTCTTCAACCATTTTCAGAATTTGCTGACTCATGATTTTCTCAATTGTACCCGGTTGGCGTACTCAAAAACTCAATTACAAAACTAGTTAAAACGGTAAGTGTTCCGAATAAATCGAGCACTTAATTAATCTGCAAACCCCAAATAACTGGAGCATATTATATTATCTGTTCGACTCTGAATTGAGCAGCCTTTTATCAAAAAGCCTTACCTCAATCCACTAACTTTCGCATTACTAAAGAACCGCATTCACTCGGAAACACTCATCGTCTGCCGACGGAGCGTTCTTCAATGCTAATTCTCTCTCGATTGAAGGAGCAAGTTGGTCTGCTGCGAGCACATTATGTAACTCGATAGCATGAACAAGTGGCTCAATTCCATCGGTATTGACCTGTTCCAACTGTCGAAACAGGCCCACAATTTTGCCCAATTGCTCTGTAGCCGAATCAAGCTCCTGCTCAGACAAGGATAACCTTGCGAGCAACGCGATTTTAGCGACCTGAGCCCTATCGAGCGACATTCAAAATCTCTTTGTATTCCAAAATCTCAATCTGAAGCTGGATCTAAGCCGACTTCGAAGGCGATTTGGAGGATAAATCAAATGGCTTATTGCGAACAGCTTTGCGGATGCGTCCGCTTCGGATGCACTGAACGCAAACCTTCATCGACTTGTTTTCTCCGTTAGGGAGACATGCGTTGATTGTCTGCAAATTGGGCATGAACCGGCGTTTGGTGATACCGGTAACTTTCGTTCCGACACCGCCCAAATACTTAGCTTTACCACGAATTTCGACTGCATTTCCAACTTGCGGGCCTTTGCCGCACACTTCACAAACCTTGGACATAATTCACCTTGCGATTATTTCGCTAGCAAGAAAATTCACGTTCGTCGTAAACTTCCCACGTAGTTTCCTCAATACTGGGCCACGGAGTATAACGAGGGAGCGAGGGAAAGCAACGTCAAAAAATTGCTCGGGGATCTTCCATTTTCGGCGGTTTCACAGACGATTTCACAGACGATTTCGCCGAGCATCATCCTGCAGAAAAGGAACAGAGCAACTTAGCCAATGTTAACCAACCCGATCACTCGCCGTAGCCCTCAGGAAACACCTGGTTTGGAGCCGATTCTCATCGAGCCCTACAATAAAGTTTTGCAGACGGGTCAAAACGGTCAAATTGCCCCTCGTGCCGACCGAGTCCAGGGACCGGCGACAGGGCTCCCCTGCCCTGCTTGTGGGTCCCCTCGCGACGCTCAGTCCCGCTTCTGCGTCTCCTGCGGGCTGCCGTTCGAAGTCCCCGACGAAATCCCTCGGCACGAAAAATGGGGAAGCTATTCGCGGCAATTCCCAAGCCCAGTTAACGCGCAGTCTAAGCCCAAAGATCTGCACTCTAACTCGATCAACCAGTCCGCCCTCGAAAAGCAAGCGGCACTACCAAGCAATCTCTTTCATTGCCAAAACTGTGGCAGCGATATCGAAACCTCGATCGAACAGCGTTCCTTTCACTGCCCGTTCTGCGATTCTGCTTACGTTACGGAAATTAATCGCGACGCAGGAAAGAGACAACGTCCAGAATTCATCATCGGGTTTTCCGTCACACGCGAGCAAGCCCAAGAAAAGTACCTCAAGTGGATCGGACGCAATTCGTGGTTTCGCCCTGGCGACCTTAACGTCAAGGCGGTCTCGGAAAAACAGAAAGGCGTCTACATCCCATTTTGGCACTTTTCAATTTCCGCGCAAAGCCAATGGTCGGCTCAAATCGGCCAATATTGGTATCGAACCGAAACCTACACGGTGACCAACTCCAAGGGGGAAAAAGAGACTCGAACCAGGATGGTTCAAGAGACCGAATGGTGGCCGCTGTCAGGTCGTCATCGAGCTTATTATTCCGGGTTCATGGTTTCCGGGTCTGCTGGGCTTCCTCAGAATGAGGCTCTTGCAATTCAGCCATACGATCTTAACGAGCTTGTTCGCTATAAACCGTATTATCTCGCCGGCTGGCTTTCGGAAGAATATTCAGTCGCTGCCGAGCAAGCGATCAACATTGCAACTCAAGAATTTCGAAATCGAGAGGCCCGCTCCGTCGGTGCAAAGCTACCCGGTGATACGCAAGCCGGGCTTAGTGTTAGCACCGATTTTGATCACAGCGGGACCGATCTGATTCTGCTCCCGGTTCATGTGCTTAGCTACCGATACCGAGATCAAGTCTATCGCTTTTTAGTTAACGGCCAAACCGGAAAAATCTATGGCGAAAAACCTTGGTCGGCTAAACGCATCGGAGCAGCCATCGCCGTCGTGATGATTTTGATCGGCGTTGTAGTAACGCTTGTGACACTCGCCACCAATACTCGATCCAACTAAAGTCCACTACCGATGACACCAAACAATACTCGTTGCAAAGTCTGTCGATCCTACATGGATAACGAAGACCTCTTTTGTGCCAACTGCGGCACCGAAAACCCCACCGGTGGCCTTGAAACCGACACGGGACAGACCAGCGGGCAAACCACGACCGTTGTTCAGCAAGCATCTGTCTATTCGTTTGCTTGCGAGGGCTGCGGTGCTTCGATGTCCTATGATGCATCAGCTAAATCGTTGCGATGCCCTTTCTGCGGCTCGTCTTCGATGATTGCTCGCAAGAATGCGAGAACATTAAAGCCAACCGGAATAGTCCCGTTTGACATTGACCGACATGAGATCGAAGGTGTTTTAAAGCGATGGTTATCGCAAGGTTTTTGGCGTCCAGACGACACGGCAACAGCATCCGTACTGGCAAAAGTAACTCAGGTTTTCGTTCCGTTTTGGGTCTTTTCTGCAACAACGCGAACCGAGTGGAGTGCGGATGCATCGCCGCCTCCGTTTGGTGCTCAAGCGAGTTGGTATCCGGTATCTGGTTCGCAAAAAAATTCGTATAGGGGAGTCATCGTTCCCGCCAGCGGAATTCTTTCGGTCAGCGAAGTTGAGGCCATCCAACCATTTGATCTTTCTAGAGCTGTTGCCCCCGAGAACATCGACCTTACCAACGTGATCGTCGAAGAATTTCGTTTGCCAAGAAAAGAAGCCCGTCCCATCGCGGTCGTTCAATTCGAGCAACTCGAAGCCGCCGCCAGCTCGCAATTCGTTCGAGGAAGCGTTCGAAACATGCACGTCAACGTGATGCTGGGAGACCTCCGAAGTGAGCCTTATTTGTTGCCGATGTGGATCATGGTCTACAACTATAAAAAGGTCCCCTATCGGGTTTTGCTCAACGGCCAAACTGGCGAGGTACATGGTGCCGCGCCGATTTCCTACACGAAAGTCTCTATCGCCTTCGGGGTGATCTTTATTGCGATCTTACTGATTATCTTTGCTATGGTCGCCGGAAATTTTTAAACCGAGCCTTCCCTAACTTCGGTTACCAAATTGCCTAAAGCGTCTGCCCACCATCGATCGTTAAGAGTTGACCGGTTGCCATTGTCGTTCCGATCGCAAGAAAAATCACCGCATCCGCAATGTCGTCAGGTTGGGAAGCTTTTGGCAGAGGATAGCCCGCAACCATCTTTCCAAGATCAAGACTCGGGGCTCCTTCTTTAATCCATCGTGTATCGATTGGGCCCGGACAGACCGCATTGACGCGAACCTTCGGAGCCAGTGTCTTGGCAAGCGACTTGGTCATGGTGTTCAACCCAGCCTTAGACGCGCAATAAGCAATCGAGGAACCGGTTCCTGTCGTTGCAGCGACTGAGGTAATGTTCACAACAGCCCCGCCCTCCCCTGCCCTGAGCAAATCCGCGGCAGCCCGAGTTACAAAAAATGCCCCCTTCAGATTGACCGCGAACATTCGATCCCAAAGCTCTTCGGTGAGGCTTTCCATGTCTGCGTAAGGAATAAACTTTGTCGTCGCGGCGTTATTCACCAAGACGTCCAGCCGCCCAAAGGTCTTTTCGACTTCTTGCAGCATGGCTCTCACAGCCAAATCGTTCGATACATCACAACAAATGACGAGCGCCCGGACACCCAATGATTCGACATCGTTCGCGGTCTGCTTAGCATCGGCCTCGCTTCGAGAATAATTCACGACGACATCAAAGCCTCGCTTGGCAAATTGCACGGCACAAGCCCGTCCAACTCCAGTAGCAGCACCCGTGATCAACGCAACAGGACGATTCGAATCATGCATAATGTAAATGTAATTTATTGTAAACGTAACTGATTGAAAAAAGTGAAAACAGAATTTACCAAGACGCTTCGCACACTCAAAGGACGTAGCCAACTATCTTCGCAGGCTTGCGTGACCGATGTCTCTGAGTGGGGTGATGAAACGGGCATTTTTCCAAAGCCGCAGCCTCGGGGGTTATCTGACAAACTACGGCAAAACCGAAACCCGCGGCAAGCGCCTTAGACTCAATGTTTAATGTTTTGGGCCAGAATCGCTAGGCGATTTCAAACGACGAACCAACCGCTTGCGCAGGAACGTCTAGCGACGCGGCTATCTCCAGCGGCTCAGGTTTCATCAGGCCAGTCTCGGCGAGATACCGCTACTTCGGATTGGAAAGCCTTTGAAGAACCTTATCTAACGCATGAATCCCATCCGAACCATCCCCGTTTGCTTGAGCAGATCGCCAGAGTTGGGTGACTAATGCTGAACCGGGAAGAACTGCTTGAACCTGTTCAGCAGCTTCCAGAACCAGTTTCATATCCTTCTGCTGCGTGTCGACCATAAAGCCAGGCGACCAATCGCCGGCTGCAATTTTACGAGCAAGATTTTGAAGCGCCCAACTGGATGCCGCTCCACCATTAAGAGCTTTTTCAATAAGCGCCAGGTCGATTTTCATGCCACGTGCAAGCGAGAAAGCTTCACAAACCCCCAAAATATTCATCGCCCCCATAATCTGATTGCAAAGCTTGACCCCCTGCCCTGCTCCCCAAGGACCGCATCGCGTGACGTTCTTGCCCATCGCGGCAAAAACTGGTTGCAGTTCCAGAAAGTCTTCTTCGGAACCACCCGCAAGAATACTCAAGGTGCCGTTTTGTGCTCCAACAGTCCCGCCTGTAACTGGGGCTTCAACGAATCGAAAGCCCTTCGCTTTCACACGCGCACCAATCTCCACCGATACGGCAGGTGCGATCGTGCTCATATCAACGAAAATTGTATCAGCTTTCGCTCCATGAATTGCCCCCTCATCGCCAAAGAGAACATTCTCAACATCAGGCCCGTTCGTAACGCAGGAGATCACCACATCGGCATTCCTGGCAGCTTCTTTGGGTGATAAGCAAGCAGTACCACCCGACTCGACGACAGGAGCTGTCTTGGATGCAGTTCGGTTGTAGCAAGCTACCGTGAAGCCTGCTTTGAGTAGGTTCCGGGCCATCGGAACCCCCATCAAGCCCATGCCGAGAAACGCGATTGATTGATGTGTATTCATGAAGAACTCGAATTGGCGATTGTTTGATTTGTGACAAATCAAATGTGCCGCAGTTCTCGCTTTTACGCAAGATCAGGCAAAGTCACTGTTCTGCAATTCTGTGACACAGATGCTACTTTGGACGTTACCTCGAACACTACTCAAAAGCGAATACCGAAAACCGAGAAACAATGTGCCAATCGACGTGGATTTTTATTCGCAAGTCGAACTGCAATTGTTTCTGAATCGCAATTGGGACCGCGTTATGCTCGTGGATGATATTGACTATGAATCTTCTTTAATCGCGAGTTATCGACTTGGGTGTAGATTTGTGTTGTGGCGATACTTGCGTGGCCTAGCATCTCTTGAATCAGTCTAAGATCGGCACCTCCGGCGAGCAGATGCGTTGCGAAAGAGTGCCTCAACGTGTGAGGGGAAACATTCGGATCGATTCCTGCACGAATCGCGTATCGCTTAATCAATTCCCAGATAGCTTCTCGTCGCAATCGCTTTCCAGATCGCGAAAGAAGAACCCACGGAGCGTCAAGCGAATCTTTTCCGCGTGCCAATTGCGGGCGAAGCTCGGCGAGGTAAGTTCGCAGCGCCTCGATAGCCCGCTGTCCAAGTGGAACTACACGCTGTTTACTTCCCTTGCCGTCAGCAAGACAGTAGCTTTCGTCCATTCGCAGGTTATTCAGTGTCATGTTGCTTACTTCGCTAACACGGCAACCGGTAGCGTACATCAATTCGAGAATCGCGCGGTCTCGCAACGACAATGGCTCCCACTTTTTTGGTGCACTAAGAAAGCGATCAATTGCACCCGCGGTCAAGACCTTAGGGATGCGTTGCCACATTTTTTGTGTTGCAAGAAGCTCCCCCGGATTGTCCGTTACAGCTCCTTCAAGCTGAAGGAACTTGTAGAACATTCGGACCGCGACGATATGTCGCGAGATACTCGAAGGCGCCAGCTTTCGGTCCTTCAGAAAAGAGATGAAATCAGAAAGATCTCGAATCGTCATCGACGTCGGCGACCTTCCAGCAAGCCACTCTTTCATGTGTACCAAGTCACGAGTGTAGGCTTGGACAGTGTTGTCCGCCAAGTGACATTCGCTACGAAGATAGTTCGTGTAACGCTCGATCCAGCCTGACATCGTCTCCTGCGGCGACGGATCGACAGTGGCTACCGTTCGGAGCTTTTTAAGCTTACTTACAGCCATATGGATTGATTTTCATCGAGTTAGGGTCGAACGATTTCTTCATATTTTATTCGTTTAACGAAGTAATTCAAAAAGATTCAGAATTTCGCCGCCCTGTTGTGAAGCGATCTAGATGACTAAAATCTAGGCTCACGCGTAGGCCGCGGCTGGCCCAAAAAATCGTAATCTCTGTGGAGGCTCATCTGATGAAGATCTTGGTTGTTGGCGGTGCTGGTTATGTGGGCTCTCACACGGTAAAGCTTCTCTTGACAGAAGGACATGACGTTTGGGTCTACGACAATCTTTCCCGAGGACATCGTGAATCGGTCCCAGCAGGCCGACTAATTGAGGGAAATCTTTCGGATCGTAGCCTTTTGATGCAGGTTATGAGAGACAAGGAAATTGAAGCGGTTATGCATTTTGCGGCCTATGCGCTGGTTGGTGAATCAATGCAGCATCCAGCGATCTATTATCAGAACAACGTCTCAGCGACACTCGACCTTCTAGAGGCCATGCGAGCGGCCGGCGTTTGGCGATTTGTATTTTCAAGCACTACTGCGACATATGGCCAACCTGAAAAAATTCCAATCGCAGAATCTACCCCCCAAAATCCAATCAACCCCTATGGGTTTACCAAGCTTGTAATCGAACACGCCTTGTCGGACTACGCAAGAGCGTACGGATTTGGAGTCGCAGCTCTACGCTACTTCAACGCTGCCGGAGCTGCCGACGATGGAACTATCGGTGAAGACCACGACCCCGAATCCCACATCATCCCGATTGTACTCCAAGTCGCACTTGGTCAACGTGAATACATCTCGGTCTTTGGAGAAGACTACCCAACAAGCGACGGAACTTGTGTACGAGATTACATTCACGTGAATGATCTTGGATCTGCGCACTTGGCTGCACTTAAGCTACTCTCACCAGGCTCCAACCTTCAAATGAATCTTGGTACAGGACAAGGTACAAGTGTTATGGAGGTCATTCAAGCGTGTCGCAAAGTGACTGGGCATCCGATACCAACCAAAGTTGGACCGCGACGCGATGGCGATCCCGCTTGCTTGATCGCTGATTCCACGCTCGCGCAAAAGACGCTCAGCTGGAAGCCGAAATATACATCGATCGATACGATCGTGGAAACCGCGTGGCGATGGCACCAAAGTCATCCTCGGGGTTACGCAACTTAATTACAGCATTTCTTGAGCTTGACGTAACCGTTAGCGGTCGAAGTTTATGCAGCAAATCATCATCGAAAAGCCCTATAAGTTCATTCCTCCCCGTCGAGGAACTTGGCTTCAACAAACTATTTTGAAGCTCGGGCTCGTGGACTACTACCTCAAAAAAGTGGAAGGTGTAGCCTCCTACGAACTTCGAGGTATTGATTATTTCCGCGAATCGCTGCGGCGAGGCCATGGCATACTCGTAACGCCCAATCATTGTCGATACGCGGACCCGATGGTCATGGGATGGATCTCGCGCGCCGCAGATACTCCGATGTATGCGATGGCCAGTTGGCATTTATTCCAGCAGTCGTCACTGATGCAAGTCGCCATGACAACAATGGGAGCATTTAGCGTTTATCGCGAAGGCGTTGATCGTCAGTCCTTGGACCTGGCAGTCGAAGTGCTTACGTCAGCTGAACGGCCTCTTGTTATTTTCCCCGAAGGATCGGTATTCCGTACCAACGA
This sequence comes from Planctomycetota bacterium, assembly GCA_026692865.1. Taxonomy (GTDB): domain Bacteria; phylum Planctomycetota; class Planctomycetia; order Pirellulales; family Pirellulaceae; genus JAIYDQ01. The sequence continues at coordinate 208,599 of JAPLNI010000053.1, read as the reverse complement.
CCAGCTCCAAGCTTTGTTAGATGGAGTCGCCTTTATTGCGAGAACGGCTGCAAAAAAGCGAGCCAAACAGTCGCCCGACAAACAGGTCGTCATCCATCCTGTAGCAATTAAATACGTCTATCGTGGCAATGACCTTGCGACGTCGATCGAGCCCGTATTATCAAACATTGAACGTCGTCTTACTTGGACCTCGCCTGCTCCTGGAGATATGCTTCAAAGAGTTCAACGTGCTGTTCTCGGTGTCTTAGCTCTCAAGGAAGTAGAACATTTGGGCGAGCCTCAGTCGGGACCAGTTGCGGAACGGCAGCAACGTCTCATTGACTATCTGCTCGACCCATTGGAAATCGAATGGCTCGGAAAAGAGCAAGAAGGCGTTATCGTACCGCGTGTGAAGTCGTTGCGAATGAAAATCTTGCCCGAGATGACTACTGGCGAGCTGTCTTCACAAGAACGCGATCGTCGCTGGAAGCAGCTTGCCAACATCTATCTCGCACAGCAAATCGCTTCTTATCCCCCAGACTACATCACTCGACCGACCACGCCAACACGAATCTTGGAAACCGTCGAGCGACTTGAAGAGGATCTCACCGACAAAGCCCGAGTACACGGACCGCTGCATGCCATCATTGCAGTTGGAGCGGCTATTCCCATTCCAACAGAGCGAGGTCCACGTGGTGAAGAAGATCCCGTTATGAAGCAGATACGTTCAGAGCTTCAATCGATGCTGACAGCGCTGTCTTCTGAGGCTGGCTGTTACGAATAGTTACCGAAGTGCAATCGGTGCCTAATTGAACATCGTTAATTACTTCTCTTTCGAAGCCCTCACGATTTGTCCCAATTTGATTTTGGGGCAGCTGAATTCGTAAGAATTCAGAAGTCGGTGGAAATGCAGCGGACTTCATATGCCTTACGACATCTGCTTCCAGTCCAAACTCCATCTTCAAATTGTGCCGAATCACTAGCTTCCATTGGACGTTAAAGAGCAGGAATAAGAACCTGGCTAGATCGATCAAATGAATCTCTGGTAGCATTCGTCACCGATCGAACGCTCGCAATACACACGACAATGATTAAAGAAAGCATCACAGCGTATTCAACCGCTGTGGGGCCATCTTCTTCATGAACAAATCTGCCGAAGCTATTCAGTATTCGTCTAAGCATGAGGGCTGCTCTTACTCACGGGAGAACTAGAAATCCGATGTGATCTGGGGAATCGCCTTTTATCAAAGGTAAAACAGTTTTCGGATCGGGATATCGCTACGAGTGAGTTTCGACTCGAAAAAATAGTATCGTTTCATCGGGCCGACAAAATCTTCTGAATAACCGGTACAAACGGAAATGTTATGCAGCGATATAATATAATCCACTTGTTCTAGAATACGATCGAACGATGGTATTTGCGGCAAGGTAAAATTCAGAGCACATCTTGGCTGATACTCACACGCTATAGATGGCCTGGTTGAGCAATCGGGGTGATGGGTTAGCCACACAGACGGCCCCGACTGGACTTAGTTGTTTTCTGACTTCGGCAGAGTTTCCATTCACATATTTCCTCAAAAAAGAACGTTAGATTGAAAAATCAGACCGAAATGTCGATTGATTTTTTCTCACTTGTTTGCCTTGTAGTAGCGAACATGATCGGGTCGGGACTCTATACCTCGAGCGGGTTCGCCCTTTCGTCACTTGGACGAGCCGATCTGGTCATGTGGGTTTGGGTCATTGCAGGAGTTATGGCTCTTTGCGGTGCTGTATCCTACGGTGCGATTGCCAAACGCCTTCCCGACTCAGGCGGAGAATACCTTTACCTCTCACGCTTGATACATCCTTCAGTTGGATTTTTGGCTGGTTGGATTTCGTTAGTTGCCGGCTTTACGGGCCCGCTTGCCGCTGCGGCATTGGTGTTTGCCGTTTACGCGGATGCGACAGCACTCAATCGGTGGAATCTGGATCAGAAATTGATCGCGTCGATCGTCATTATCGTGGCGACGTTAGTCCATGCGATGAGGCTTCGAACGGGCCTTTGGACACAGAACATTGCCGTTGTAATCAAGATCGCGGGACTAGGAATACTCATCGTCTGGGGGCTTAGCGAAGTGGGTCTGTCGCCGACGCATTCGGGAGTAATTCCAATAACGGCATCAGTCAATGCAACTCCATTCTTGATCGCGTTGAGCATGCTTAGTTCTTTGGTTTGGATATCGCTATCCTATACAGGTTTTAACGCAGCAGTCTACGTTGCCGGAGAATCGAAAAATGCAAAGGCAATGGTTCCGATAGCCATGTTAACCGCGACCATCCTTGTAACGGCGATCTATCTGTGCCTCAACTATCTGTTCCTGTTCGGTTGCTCGCCCGAGTCCATCGCAGGCGAACCTCGGATCGCAGAGGTGGCGGCATCTGCTATCGGAGGACCATGGATGAGCAGACTCATGACCGCTACGATTTTGCTTTCTTCTTGGACAAGCGTACTTTCGCTACTAATGACCGGGCCACGGGTGTACGCAAAAATGGCCGACGATCGATTGCTGCCAAGGCTGTTTCAGCACTCCAACAATGTTCCGCGAGTAGCAATTTTTGTTCAAGCAGTTCTTTCAATCGCCGTCGTTTATGCAGCTAATCTTCGAGACCTGATCGGGTTTCTCGGATTGACTCTTACCGCTTGCGGTGCCATGACAATCGCATCGATGTGGCGTATTCATCGCGTTTTACCAGATGCACCTTTACTAAAGTGGTATGAGCACCTCACTTCCGCGGTCTTCATCGGCCTCACATGCAGTATGATCCTTGTTGCGTCTACATTCCAAGTTGCCCAGTTTTATACGATGCTAGCGACATTTGCGTCCGGCTTGCTTCTTTACTACCTGTCGCGAAAGTTCATGCCGAAACGCCAGGAAGATAAGCCGGCAGTTGAATGGTCCACAGAATGACTTTGAGTTCACTAAAAACTGTTATTGATGGATATAACCTATTACACCAAACGCCGGTGATGCAGTCCGGTAGTGGTCCCACTTGGCTTCATCAACAGCGAAGCAATCTGATACATGAACTTGCTAAGCTACTTACTCCTGCGGAGCGAGTTTCGACCATCTGCGTGTTTGATGCCCATACAGACCGCTCTCCAAACACTACCGACTTTGTGCTCGAAGACATCCGAGTCTGCTTTGCACATCACCATCGTGAGGCAGATGATTTCATCGAAGATTTGATCGACCAGCACCGATCGCCTCGCTCGCTTTTGGTTGTTTCTTCTGACCGACGAATTCGGAACGCCGCCAAGTATCGTCAAGCACAAACGATTGACAGTCGCGATTGGTATGAAAAAATCTCGTTGCGATATACTGATTCGCGTAACCATGCGACATCCATTACAAAGGAAATCGATCCAGAATCAATCAAGAATACATCGATTATGGAGCACGAAGTTGATGCATGGGTTAGCTATCTAGAGATGGAGAAAATATCTGTGAATAAATCCCCCGAAGATCACCCAGCACCAAAACCAAAAGCTGCACCTAAGCTTTCTAAAAAATCTAACGAGCGTAAAGCCTCTCCTCCAAACAAGCGAAGTACCGGGCCTACCAAGAAAGTGCCAAAAGGCGTATCAAAGAGAGCCCCAAAGTCTTCGCGTAACCTGCCTGAAAGCAAGCCACTGACGGCGGATGAATCTGGGATCGATCCTAAGATACTAAAGCGGGCCAATCGTAAACTTCCAGAAGATGGTCCGCTATTTCCTGAAGACTACTTTGACGGGATTTCGTGAAAACAGTTCGATGAACCTAACTCCGCCACTCCTACAGCTTGAAAATATCTCGTTTCGTTTCGGACATGATCGCTCGACAAAACCTGCGTTAAATCAAGTCTCAATCAAAATCCCGCTCGGCGTACACACCGCCATTTTGGGTCCAAACGGAAGCGGGAAATCAACGCTGCTTAAATTGCTACTGCGATTGCTTTATCCAGATCCATGGCCAGAAACACCGGACACTTTAGGAAGCGAGCTGTTAGATTCCAAAGGCCATTCTGATTTGTCTAAACCGGAGCGTTCTCCTGAAATCGCAATTATGGGACGTAGCGATTGGAACGTATGGGAACTAAGGAAGCAGCTCGGCTATGTCAGTGGCGAGATCGATCAGCACTTCACCCAAGGTAGATCAGGAAGACTTACAGGTTTGGATGCTGCTGTCACAGGATTCACCGCAGGCGAACTTGCCATTGAAATCGAACAGATGACGGACGAGATGCGATCGGCCGCAGAAGAATCGCTGAAGATGTGTGGCGTTGGGCATCTTGCTACCCGTGCAGTAGCCGGGCTATCTACGGGTGAGCGAAGACGAGTCATGCTCGCACGAGCGATGGTTCATCGACCTATTGGACTTGTACTAGACGAACCCACTGCAGGACTCGACATCGCTTCGCGAGCGATCTTCTTAAATCAAATCGAATTGCTGGCTCGATCAGGCACGACACTTATCTTGGTAACGCATCATATTGAAGAAGTCATCCCGATAATCAATCGAGTTCTACTCCTCAAGAATGGAAATGTTTATTTTGATGGCAATCGCGATGAAGCCATCCAATCGGAGAGACTAAGTTCGTTGTTCAACGTACCCCTATCGGTGCATCGAAACAAACAAGACTACCTCTTTATGACGCTGGACTAGCCAGATCAATTGGCCCAGTCCAAAGAGCCGAAACCGCCAAACATGTCCAGCCTACGATAAATGACAATCCTCCGAACGGAACAATCCAATGGGTTGGATAAGTCGTAAAAACGATTCCGTAAATTCCTCCACAGAACAGGAGAATCCCAATCATCATCCAACTTGCGGCAATTCTCATTCCGCGCAATTTTGCCGAAACAGGAGCGAAACCGATGACAAGAATCGCCATCGCGTGGAAGAGCTGATATCGCACACCCTTTTCAAAGTTGTCTAACTTTTTTTGAATCTTTGTTTGGCTCGTCGGTGTCAGGCCCGCAGATTGATTGGGTGATTGAATCGCATCGTTTGTAAGCTCTTGCGACTGTAGATAAGCCGGTAATGAATGAGCACCAATCGCACCCAAACCGACCGCTATTCCGGCCAAGCAGGCTCCCACAAAAATCAACCACTTACTACCTAACATAGACACCATCATATCTGTTTTCGAAGTTGGACGACTTATGAACTTATCGATGAAGATCGGGCAGCGGTTCGTCCAACAATCGCTTCGCTACGTCCAGTAGAGCATCCATCACGAAAGGCTTTGTGATGTACTCGCTAACCCCCATCATGGAAGCGTAGTCACGATGACGTTCGCCATCGTTCCCAGTACACATGATGATGCGAACAGGATGCAAGAGTGTTTGACTTAGTCGCTCAAGAACCATGAATCCGCTACGTTTGGGCATCATCATATCGCAGATAATTAAATCTGGTGCGATGGTCTCAGCCATCGCAATGCCTTCGTTACCATCGTGAGCGACTCGGACTTCGTAGCCCTGGCCAGTCATCGCGAACTCAACTGCATCAGTGATGTCCGAATCGTCATCGATTAGCAATATTCGGGGTTTTCGATTTTCAACTTGCCAAGCGGGAGGAATCATTCACTTCTCTAAATCGATGGGGGCAGGAGGCGATTCTGGTTAGTCCACAATCTTACCGCAGCGCGATAATAACTGAGTCAGTAGCGTTAGCCAAAAAAGTTAACTTTCCAACAATCTATCCGACAGTAATAGTTTATCAGTCAGCAACAGTTTGCAACGACGTCTTACGCTGATTTAACGCTAATAGTTCGCGGCAAATCGCATTTTCATCAGGCTAATTTTATCTTACGGCGGGGGTAACCAACGATGTAGTATAATCCATACCGCCTTGCAAAACGAGTGGCAGCGAAATCCCATCGCGACTGTTACCGCAACTAACTGGTGATAACTTGAGCATTCATGAATCAAATAGCGTTTTTGCGAACTTCGCTGAAGCTGCCGCCTTACACGCATTGGAGCAATACAAAGTAAGGCTTGACGATGATTCTATACCAGCGATTGATTTGATTCTAAAAAGCGAATCGAAGACTTGCGACAAAGATGCTCGGTCGTCATTGGTTCTGTGTTACGGAGCGTGGTTAGGGCAGTGGCTAGTTCGAAACCTTGGGGGCTCTTGGGTCGGCTTGCACGAACCGGTTCCTGAGCGACTGCTCTGCAACCACACCACGCCCAGCCTTGAATCTTTGATTTCGGATCTATTAAAGCAACATCAAGATAGGACAACCGATGGCAAGATTGCGCGAGAAAAAAATCGCATCGCTTGGGATGCAATGAATGCCGACGAAAGGTTTGTTAGAACAGACGATTTTCCGACCGATCGACAACAAGCGATCGAGTCACTCGATCCGTGGCTACGCACCGAGTTTGACTTTGCTCAAAGCTTAGAACCCAAGCATGTCCTGTGCCTCGCTGCAGGTGGTGGAACGCACGGGCCTTTACTTGCGATGGCGGGTGCGATGGTAACTGTAGTGGACTTAAGCGCTAAGCAGCTACAAATTGATCAAGCTGTTGCCAACCAACTCGGGGTTTCGCTAAAGACCATTCAAGCATCAATCGACAATCTGTCGCTTCTTGCTACGAAGAGTTTTGATATCGTGATTCAGCCGGTTAGCATGTGCTACATCAGCGACATAACTCGGGTTTACCAAGAGGTCGCTCGCGTTCTAAGAGCGCAGGGACTTTACATCGCACAGCACAAGCAGACGGCCGCAATGCAAGCGGATATCCACTGGCGAGAAGGCTTCGGCTACGTGATCGCAAAGCCAATTGAAGATGGCCAGATCGCACCTGAAGTTTCAGATCGATCTGCATTCCGCGAACAGGGGACGACCGAGTACATCCATTCCATGGGTACTCTTCTAGGTGGACTTTGTCAGAGCGGATTCGTGATCGAAGATTTTTCAGAGCCACTCCGAGGCGATGCTTGGGCACCCATTAATACCATCGGTCATCGCTCTCGATTTTTACCACCCTACATCAAAGTCAAAGCACGCCGTCGATCATAATCAGCCGCTACTTGGTCACTGAATCGGTAACCATTCCAACCGATTCAATGTTGGTATCCGTACTGATTTCGTGAAAGCTCAGGACTCGCAACTCGGGCATCGTTTCTTGTGTAATCTGCCGGACCGAAGCACGAATACGAGGACTTACCAGTAGACATCGAGGACGCCCGAGTTGATCGAGCTTTTTCATTTGGTCCGAGATCTGCTGGCAAGTTGTTTTGATCGTTGAAGGAGACATCCGAATGAAAAGCCCACGTTCGGTATGCTCGGTACCAGCAGCAATTCGATCCTCAACGGCTGGGTCAAGCATAATGACTCGGAGCTGCGAGTTCGAATCGCGATAGCGTTGTGAGATCGTGCGACCGAGTCGAACGCGAACACACTCGGTCAGCCATACCGGATCTTTCATCTTGCCGGCATTGTTGCCAAGCGTTTCAAGAATGGCTGCGAGATTTCGGATCGGGACATCCTCGCGAAGTAGATTCTGAAGAATTTGCTGCACTTCGGCAACCTTCATCATGGCTGGGACAAGTTCTTCAACCACAGTCGGCGTTGTCTTTTTCAACTGGTCGAGTAGCTGCTTGGTGACATCTCGGGTGAGTAGTTCATCCGCATGGCGGCGTGCGACTTCCTGGATATGAGTCGCAAGCACTGCTCCCGGATCCACAATTTGATAGCCGTATATTTCCGCTTGCTGCCTCCGTGAAGGGTCAATCCAAAATGCCTTCTTTCGAAATGCAGGATCTACGGTTTCTTCACCATCAATTCGCCCTGTCGTCAGTCCCGTATCAATCGCAAGAACTCGGTCAGGACGAATCATCCCGCGATCAACACGATTGCCACCAATTTGGATCTCGTAGGCATACTCCTGAAGACTCAATCGGTCCTTCATGCGAACAGTCGGTAGTAAGATTCCCATCTCACCAGCAAGCGTTGCTCGCACTGTCGAAATCCGTTTGGTAATGTCGCCGCCGCGATTTGGATCTGCGAGTACAAGTAGTTTTAGTCCAAGCTCGACTCGCATCGCATCGAGTTCTAAGTAGTCTTCAACTTTCTTCTCGGGAGGAGCAGACTTCACCGCTGCAGCGTCAGCTTTACTTTTTGCTTCTTGAACTACTTTGACCTTCTGTCGTTTCTGAAGTGTTGCAGCGAGCCCAATACAACCACATCCCATCGTGAGGAGCGGAATGGTAGGTAACTGTGTAAACATCAACAGCAAAAGAAACGCGCCGGATACAACAAGTGCTTGCGGGTGCGAAAATATCTGGCCAAGAAAATCTCTCGGCAAGCTCGACTGTTGCGTTGATCGAGTTGTAAGAATGGCAGCAGCCAAAGAGATTAGAAAGCCCGGTATCTGGCTGACCAAACCATCGCCGATCGTAAGCTTGGTAAAAATCTCGGCGGCTTCCAGCAATGTCATTCCGGCATAAACATACCCAATGAAAAGTCCACCGATGATATTAATAAAGGTGATGATAATTCCCGCAATGGCGTCTCCACGGACGAATTTACTAGCACCGTCCATGGCCCCGTAGAAGTCAGCTTGACGAGTTATCTCATCTCGACGTCGTTGAGCTTCTTTTTCGTCGATCGCACCCGCACTCAAATCCGCGTCGACGGCCATTTGGCGACCAGGCATTCCATCTAAAGCGAATCTCGCTGCGACTTCGCCGATACGAGTTGCACCTTTTGAGATCACAATGAAATTGATCAAGAAGATGATAACAAACAATATGATTCCGACTGCCAACCGATCTCCAGCCACGAATTCGCCGAATGCTTCGATCACGCCGCCGGCTGCTCCTAGGCCGTCGCTGTCGGTCCTCGTGAGAATGAGACGAGTGGTTGCAATGTTTAAGACTAGCCTTGCTAGAGTCGTAGCGACCAACATCGTTGGGAAGACGCTGAATTCAAGCGGTGAACCAATCGATATGGTTGTGAGCAAGATGACGACAGCGACAGCTATGTTCGCGGACAGCAAAACGTCTAATATCGCCGGTGGCAAAGGAACCAAAATAACAATCACACACCCGATGATTCCGACAGGAAAGATCAAGTCTTGCGTTCTATTCATGACATTCGTGGCTAGGCTCATGCCGCGAAGACTAACTGCGAGCCGCTCCCGCAGTCCAGAGAGATTTTTTGACCCGTCAGATTTGAATCAGTGTCAGCTAGATAGGGTAAACATCCGAGAGTTTCCGCGTCTTGACATCAGACTTCCCGTTCAACTATACACAACTCCAAGAAAAAGCATTTAAATCTTTACTAGCATTTCCCTTGAGTTGTTTAATAAAACTTCATGACTGCATCACCCAAGAGTAAAGAGACGGTCAATCCTTACCCAATGATCGCGCCGCGATTTTGGCACGGGATGACGTCGTCCGTTTGGTGGTCGATGCTCGCTCGAAATCGCTTTCGCATTTCGCCATCCAAGCTTCATATGGCGATCATCATTTGTTTCGTAACGCCAATCATTGATGTTTTGGCGTTGATCCAATATTTGATCCATGGTCGCAGGATTCGACAAACAAAGCTCGCTGGTCCGCCGATCTTCGTGCTTGGCCACTGGCGCAGTGGTACAACGCTAATGCATGAATTGCTCCACTTGGACGACCAATTTACATCTCCGTCCACGTACCAATGCTTTGCCCCGCGTCACTTTTTGCTCACCGAACCTTGGATGATCCGCTTTGGTAATTTTTTGCTTCCGGAAAAGCGTCCGATGGACAATATGAAAGTCGGTTGGCAGCTTCCTCAAGAAGACGAGTTCGCGCTGTTGATCTTGGGGGCACCGACACCCTACTTTCGCGTAGCCTTCCCAAACAACCCAGTCCCGCATATGGACTCGCTCGGGGCTAAAACATTCGACTCAACTAAGCTTGAGCAATGGAAACGCTCAGTTGATTGGTTCTTTCGAGCTTTGTCGTATCATACTCCGAAGCCACTCATTATTAAAAGTCCTCCACATACAGGACGACTTGGAGTCCTCGCGGAAATGTACCCTGATGCGAAATTCATTCACATGATTCGCGATCCGCGAAAACTCTACCCATCAACCATGAAGCTATGGCGAGTTTTGGACGAAGTTCAATCGTTGCAAGCGAAAACTGATCCCGATTTGCTTCATCGTTTCGTCATTGAATCGCTCCACCGGATGTATGATTCGTTTGAAATAGATCGGCAAAAAATCGCCTCTGATCGCGTCATCGACGTACATTACGAAGACCTGGTGGCTCAACCGATTGAGACGATGAAACAAATCTATAGCCAATTCCAAATCGGTGACTTTGCACCAATCGCAAAGAAAATCGATGAACGGCAAACGGTTGAAAAGGACTATAAAACCAATCAACTTGGTTTGGATGTTGAAACTGAAAAAATGGTCCTTCGAGAATGGCATGACTACGCGAAAAAATACGGATATCTGGACGGTAAGTAATCCATTATGCAACAGATAGCAAAGATCTATTCTGCGTTGAGAATCCGCCATTAAACCCGTCTTGCGATCCAGTTGGCATCTCGCGTACTATCCGATTGCGGTCTTGTGCCGCGCGGCACGTCGATCAAGTGATACAGCAAACTGATTCCGTCAGATGAGTCGCAATTCCCCCTCCCCAACAGCTCCGAACATCATACTTTTTCCATGTTGATGAAGGATCGCCAACAAATGTCAACAGACACTGCTCGAGTAAATCAGTCATTGGGAAAGCAGTTATCGGACTCGGTATGGGTTCCTTTGATTGTGGGGTTTCTATGCTTCGTGCAAATAGGTTGTACACCATTTGAAAATCGTTGGCGTCGAAGTACGGCAATGGACCCATCGCTAGAAGACGACTGGGCTCCCCCGAAGGTGAACGGACAAGCAGCCGCTTATCGAACACCAAAACAGTTTCGATCAGCCGCGAGCCAAGCGGTCGCAAAACCGCCCAACGATAAGAGCACCAATTCCCTAGCTACTACCAAAGATCCACAACGAGCGAGCTATAAATCGCCAAACAGCGGAGCGGATCTACAAAAGACGGATGTCGCGAAAAGTAGTGAAACAAAACGCGATGCTGTTGAATTAGCTAATAGCCAAAGTACGAATCGTCGTATCGGAGATAAAGAAACATCAAAGCTTACGAGCGACTCGAAGAACGAATCGAACGTCATTGAAACCGATCCACAGGAGCTCGATCTCGATGGTGCTATCGCGGCATTGCCTCCCAATATGCAAGTCGTCCTTAAGCGGCAACTCGACGCACTCGAAAAGCGAGACCAGGAAGCTTACGCGCTGACTTCGCAAAAGAATCCTTCTCAAACTCCAGAGAAAAAGGTTTCAATGCGAATTACCGATAGTGAAAGTAAGTCCATTGAAACGCCAACTACGAGCATCGCTATAAACACGCTTAGTACAAAGCAGCAGGCCCTTGCTTCGCCTACGGTAGACGCCGTTTCATCTGCCGCAATCATTTCGCAAATCACGCAGCCAAACTCCGATTCTCCTTCACAGTCATCCTTGGTAGCCGTGAGTAAGGAATCGACTGCCCAACCTCAAGCCCCGTTAGCAACCGGACCGGTGCAACAAGCCTCCGCCATTATCGCAACCAATAACGTAAGCAGTCCGGGCGTCGTCACCGCATCGGCGACACTCCCCGTAAACAGTAACCAGTCCAACGTAACGTTCGCATCTCCATCTTCTGCGTCTCCAACTTCTGCTGGCGCTCAGTGGAACCACGACCTCGCCGGGTCGATTGCCAAGCTCGAAAAGCAATTAAAGGAAAGCCCGTCATCTGATGAAAGCGTGCGAATAAGCCAAGAGATGACTCTTCGAATGCTCTATGTCGCCAATCGCCAATTGGAAGAAGCCATGCGACCTATCGAAGGCCTTACCGAATCCGAACGCGATTACATGCGCCATCAAGCTCAAGCCCTCTACGAAGCCTCCAACCCAGACGCGATGCCCGTAAAAAGCCGTAAGTGGTCGCTAGTCATGAACAGCCAGCGTGCCGCGACCGACCAACTCGCTGCGGTTAGCAACTTAGATGTAAAGACCGTTGCTTTCTGCACCGACGTTCAAGGATATGGGGTGATCACCAAGTTTCCAAACAATTCATTTAAACCCGATCAAGATCTTCTCCTGTACTGCGAGCTAGAAAATGTAGCCGCCGACGAAGTCAAAGAAGGTTACGAAACTCAGTTGCAAGGTAGCTACGAAATCATCGACCCCAATGGTCGTAGGATCGCAGACCAACTTCTTCCGATGGAAAAAGAGATCTGCCAAAACCACCGCCGCGACTACTTCATCGTCTACCGAATCTACACCCCAATGCAAATCGGACCCGGCAACTATCAACTACGACTCACCGTGGAAGACATGAAGGCCAAGAAGTTCGGTCAAGCAAGCCTTGATTTCCAAATCCAAAAGTAGCCGTTTGTTAATGCTGATTGCTCAGCGATCAACTATCCAAAAGAGCACTTAAGGCAGTCGCGCAAGATTGGCAGGACTGCGAAAAGATACGTGCACTCACTGTGCATTACCTTACGGACGGGGTGATAAATTGAATCCTTCGTTCTTTTGCGACTTGAAAGTCACGCTCGGCGACAAGTGCTTCCGTGTCCTTGCCCGCGCTTTTGAGAGCGAAACGAAGCACATCAAAAGGGGCTTCGTACCAAGCAGGTAAATGTCGAAGCCCAACTCGTTTATTGCAGATTTCGTCACCATTCAGAAAACCAATCGAACCGGCCATGCGCGACCAAGCGATTGCTGAGTGATGGTCGCCACGAGTGAAGGCACACCATCCTGCAAGCCACGCAAGCTCGGGAAAGGACGCGTCACGGCTCAGTCCGTATGCGGCAATCTCTTCCGCTTCTTTAAACTGCTTCAGATGGACATAACACTTCGCTGCACAATAAGCCGCCCACGCAGCCTGTTCGCCCCATCCGTCTAGCTTCGCACATTTTAGAAAGGCTTGGAGCGCTTCCTCGTTTCGTTTCAAGGCCTCGAAAGTCTGGCCCAGGTAATACCAACAACGCGCATTGGCTGGAGCGTCTCTGGTGACCTCTAGCAAGATCTCCAAATCGCGGTTCAGTTTCCGTTCCATCGCTTCCGGTGTCTTGGGCGTTTCCCAGAAACAAGAATTAGGCAAAAGCATACGCTGCTCAGCAGTCGCCCCGACGAGTGCCTCGTGCGATCTTCCTGACCACTTCAAATTGGTTGGCAGATGAATAAATCGCTCTTTGGTATAGGACCCATCTCGCGACGCGACCATCCAAGTCTTCACTGCCGTGTTTTCACGAAATGCTTTCAGCAAATGTTCGCGGTCTTTATAAGCCGACAAATCGATACGTTCGTCGGTGTCCAGCGTGAGCGCCCAGCTTGCACCTTGCGATTGAGCAATTTGCAGAGCCGCATTTCTCGCCGCAGCGAAATCGTTTCGCCATGGAAACTCAATGGAAACAAATTTGTCTTTTGCTGAAGCTCGAACCCGTTCGGTCGTTTGATCGCTAATTCCAGTATCAATAAGCACGATCTCATCTACCCAATCGTAAACCGATTCAACCGCTTCAGCGACTAAGTCTTGGCTATTCCCGCTAAGCATCGTCGCCACAATCTTTTCATTGGAACATTTCTCGTTCCAAGCTCCGCCTGGAATGCTCTTGCGAGAGTCTCCAGCCTCGTCGTCTCGAGCTTTCAATGGTCGTTTCACCATGTTGATCGCTTGCGTAACCTGCTCTCGGGTCGGGGTTATTTGTAAAAAATCGATCAAACGCCGAACTTCATTGGCGGGATTACGCAACACTGCGTCGTATTCAACACGAAGATGTTCACGATCATTCAGGAAGGATTCAGTTGCGTTCCAAAGCGTTCGTTGAATCCGATCGGGTTCACTCCACCAGTTCAAGCGTTTAAGTGAATCGATTGATTCTTCCAGCGGACGCCAAGCCCAAATGAAACGCGTCTTCGGCCCCCAAGCTTCAAGCACATCGCCCGCCGACAAAGAGAGCAAAGGATGCTTAGCCCCGCAATGAATTCCCCCTGAGCCGATGGCGCTAGCCACGGGTAGCAGCATCCGCGTATCCAATGCTGAAAATTCTGTAGATGCATCATCCAAATCCGACGTCAACAAATTCGATTTGGCAATTGATTGAACATCATTCAGCTCGTCACCCGTGGCTAGCGCCATCGGCTCAGAGTGTTTTTGAAGCCACCGCTTTAGATATTCCACGCGAATCTGTTTCGAAACCGTTTCCACAAGCTGCGGTTCACTCCACGACGTCCGAAGCTCAGCCGACAAATCCGCCGCTTCAAAATGCTCCCCCCAAAACGGCGGCCCCATAGTGTGACCATGCGGTTTCGCTATTCTTTGATGGTGAATAGTAGGCTCACGCAAAGGCGCGAAGGCGCAAAGAAAAGACAGTTCTCGTCCGCCCAACTCTTTGCGAGCTTCGCGCCTTGGCGTGAAACATTTCTTCCACCGTAAAACAAAGATCAACGAGAAACTAGGAACATCGTTAGGACAAGTAAACAATCCACAATCGGAAGCTTTACTGACTATCACGCCACCTGGTTTGCGTGCTTCTTATAAATGCCAAATAACATTGAAACAGCGGAATTTAATTAGTGTCGATTAGTGATGATTAGTGTTCTTGAATTGGGAACACTAATTGGCACTAATCATCACTAATAGGAGCCAAAGCGGACGTCGTGGAGGGGACTCTCGGAATCCATCTGGGAAGCTTTGTTGACTATGGAGCGATCTGGTTTGCGTGTGTCTTAGGCATGCCTAATAACATTTAAACAGAGAAATCGTATTAGTGTCGATTAGTGTCGATTAGTGATGATTAGTGATGATTAGTGATGATTAGTGTCCTGGAATTGGGAACACTAATTGGCACTAATCATCACTAATCGGGCCCGAAGCGGCTAGATCGGCAAAGTACATTTCTGACAAGCGCTGGGACGGTTGCTACTCCTCGCCCTTTTCCGATCTCATCGCTTAGAATTAGTCTTTTGAGATTCATCCCAAAGCTACGAGCGATTTATGAACACCGATCAACAACCTAATAAACTTCGATGGGGAATTCTTTCGGCTGCGATGATTGCGAGAAAGAACTGGCGAGCATTTTCGCAATCGCAATATTCAACGTTGGTTGCAGTCGCTGCACGAGAACAATCAAAGGCTCGTCAGTTTGTGGACGAGTGCAATGCCCAGTTTCCGATTCTCCCCTCGGTGGAAGCAATCGCGGGTTACTCGGAACTGCTTGCTCGGACGGATGTCGACGCAGTTTACATTCCTTTGCCGACTGGATTAAGAAAAGAGTGGATCCTGAAAGCACTCAACGCCGGCAAGCATGTGCTATCAGAAAAGCCTGTCGCTATTTCGATTGCCGACATGGATGAGATATCGTGTGCGGTAAGATCTTCGGGCAAGCATTTTATGGACGGAGTGATGTTTGCTCATTCAGCAAGACTCAGCTCCATTGAGAAGTCGATTCACGTAGACAAATCAGTCGGGAATGTTCGACGCGTTGCAAGTCACTTCTCGTTCAAAGCCGACGATGACTTTGCAACATCTAACATCCGCAGTCAAAGTGAAATGGAACCCCTCGGGTGCTTGGGTGATCTTGGATGGTATAACGTCCGGTTCATCTTGTCGGCGATGAATTGGGAGCTTCCCACGCACGTGATCGGCCGAACTCTTGTCGGTTATCCAGGTGGTAGCAGTTCGAACGCGGGACTTGTTCCTGCGGAATTTTCTGGTGAGCTATTCTTCGATCAAGGTCGAACCGCATCCGTCTATTGCTCGTTCTTAGCCGAGCTTCAGCAATGGTCACATGTCAGTGGCGACTTGGGGCATTTGTTTGTCGATGATTTTGTACTGCCGTACTATGGAAGTCGAACCTCGTATATAACACACTCGCCCGTGTTTCACGTTCGCAACAGCGATTTCCGTATGGAAGATCGCAGACAAACTCAAACATGCAACGAGTACTCTGAAGGCCATCCTACGGCTCAAGAAGTATTGTTATTCGATGACTTTAGTCGCCTTGTACTTGCAGGTGCTCCTGACAATCGCTGGCTGGAATACGCAGAGAAAACTCAGCGCGTAGTGGACGCTCTCAAGAAGTCCGCAGACAACAAAAATGCGATTGTTTATCTGACCGAGCCGAGTTGATTGCTGATGAAAACATCAAAACAATCAACCCGCTTCAGGGATGAATCAATTGTGCACCAGCGGAACTTAAGGCGACTTTACTCTGGCGTGCTGGTGATGATCTCCCCAGCATCTCGCGTCACTAGTCTAGCGAAATCCTGAATTGGGATACCATCCGATAGGAAGCGAACCGAGCCATCACCGAAGGCGAAGTTTGCGCCTCCTGTATGGAAGGAGTATGCTTCGCTCGAACCAAGCGTGCCACCAGCTCCGTTAGATGCGTCCGCATTCGGAGTTGATAGCGTGTTGACTCCTGCCAACGGAACAGTTCCTGTTCCCGCCAAATCGATCGAGCCCGTGCCGTAGTCTTCGCCATTGGTTGCATTGAACGATGCTAAGGTACCGAGTGCTGCTCCAGCTTGCCCGAAGTGAGCTTCTTGAGTTGATTGATTGACAAAGGCTCCATCGACCCAGAAGTCGGACGCTGGTCGAGACCATCCACCTGCGTTGACTCGGTTCGCTCCCTGACTTCCAAATTTCTTATTTCGTCGATATACGTCAGGTCGACCAGCGGATTCCGCATATAAAATAGTGTTAGAAAGTCCGTCTTTTACATCAGCAAGTCTTGGCTGCACGGTGGGGTCTTCGCTTGACAGTGCACCTAACCCACCCGCGTCAACTGGCGTAACAAAGTTTGTCGAGTTGGTTGTCCGAGGTCGCAACCATCCGCTTACGCCCAACGTTGGCGAATAATCGGTTATCGCAACAAAAGCCAATGTAGGCAAACCGCCAGGCCCAGTACTTTGCGGGTCGTAATCTCGTCTTTCTGGGTTAGTGGAAGATGGGCACAAGTAAACAGGAATTTTAATACCCGTAAGCTGCGCATTTGTCGGATCGTTTGGACTGAGAGCGTAATTGTATGTTGCTGGACTTCCCGTCGCAGGAGCGAGAGGATTGGCATAGGGTGCGCCGCCAGCTGATACTGATTTAACAGTTCTTGGCGTGTTATCGCTCCAATTCTTATCCTGCTGATAAGCATTAAAAACATTTCCTTGCTCGATGTATGGCAAGATGAATGTTAAACCAGCGACGCGTGGGTTGCTGGTTGCACCTGGCGCACGAATGCTGGAGGGAAGTTTTTTGTAAGTGTCCGCGAAATTCATCGCCGCTAAACCAAGCTGGCGAACATTGCTTGAGCAAGCCATTCTTCGTGCGGCCTCCCGAGCTTGCTGAATAGCAGGAAGCAACAAACCGGCAAGGACGCCGATGATTGCAATGACAACTAAGAGTTCAACAAGCGTAAAACCTCGCTTGTAACTTTGGAAAGATCGCTTCATTTTATAGCTCCATAAACTGCGTGGATGCCTCTAGCCATAGCCAGTCAGCAAACACCTTTCAGATGAATTAGAAGACTTCTCGTTGTTCGAGTCAGTATTGTTTTTCGAGAGAGGTAAAACCGTCGTTGTGTTTCACGAAACCTTCCTTGGCGGGATCGAAAACAATCTGAACCTCACCAAACTGCGGGTCGCTTGTGACCCACGTGTCTGAATCCTGCAAGCCAAACCTCTTCGTTTGAGCTAATTTGCAAAGTCTGTGCCAAACGGAAAATAATCAAAAACCTAGGTTATTTAGCGAATTGTCGCCTTCCAAAGATTGCATCATCAAATATGATGGTTGTTGCCCGTTTTATTTGACGGGTATATTGCAAATAGCACGGAGGTAAATTTCTTGCCAACATTCATTCACACATTGGTTCAAGTCTGGCAAGAAGCGTGCCGGCACATCGAGATTCGCGAGTCTGTCGAATCGATTGAAGAGCTTCTGACGGAGCAGCTTCCTATCGCGGGAATGCTAGTTGGAAGAATCGACCAGGAAAACCGAACGGTTGAAACAGTGGCTTATTATCCTCCTGATTCTAAGCAGCTCGATTTACCAAAACTGACAACCTATTCGATCCCCACTTGGAAGCAGTTTCTTCGGTGGAGCAAAACCGGTCGCGTTAGTTTTCTTGATGCACCGCATTCGCGAAGCAACAACGTTCCAAATCCGATCGAAGCCTTCAAGATTACCACAGACTCTTCACGCATCATTGTTGGACCATTGATGTACGAGTCTAAATTGTTTGGCTTGTGGGTATTGGTTGCTGCACCTGGGAAAGCCTTTCAAGAGAGTGATCTTGAGCTGGCTCAGTTATTACTGAAGCCGATCGCCGTTGCGCTTGAGAATGATCATCGAAGAAGCGAACTGAACGCTCTACGTGAAGCAGCAGAAGCGGATCGACGGACGCTGCTTTCTCGCTTGGGTAGGCAAGACATTAATGAGGCGGTAGTCGGTTCTGAAACTGGATTGCGACTTGTCATGGAGCGGGTCGAATTGGTCTCCAATTCCGATGTGCCCGTATTGATTTTAGGTGAAACCGGAACAGGAAAAGAAGTAGTTGCTCGAGCGATTCATACGAGATCGAAACGAAATGCAGGGCCATTCATCAAGGTTAATTGCGGCGCGATACCAACTGAGTTGATTGACTCGCAACTTTTTGGGCATGAAAAAGGTAGTTTCACAGGTGCATCGGACCAACGTAAAGGATGGTTTGAGCGAGCAGAGGGAGGGACCCTATTCCTAGATGAGATTGGAGAACTCCCGCTCCAAGCACAAGTTCGTTTATTGCGTGTCCTTCATGACCACCATATAGAACGTGTTGGCAGCGAGCAGTCTATCCATGTTGACGTTCGAATAATCGCAGCAACCCACCGCGACTTGGCTTCAATGGTGAAGCAGGCTCAGTTTCGCGAAGACCTGTGGTATCGAATCAATGTGTTCCCCATTTTGCTTCCGCGATTGAAGGAGCGGATCGAAGACATTCCCGCATTAGTTCGCCATCTCTCCAAGCGTGCTGCCGATCGATTTCAGCTCAGCCATGTAGAGGCCAAGCCAGCCGAACTTGCGATGCTGATGAACTATTCATGGCCCGGCAACATTCGCGAACTGGGGGCTGTCGTTGACCGCGCGGTGATTCTTGGTAATGGTAAATCACTTGAAGTCGCAACGGCTCTTGGGCTCAGCAAGCCCGCACCGCCACGCGCGCCGGACAATGAGCCGACCTTCTACGAAGTCATCCCCGATGATCCACCTATCTCACGGGCAGTCGCATCCGAAGAGTCGCCTATTATGTCCCTCGATGATGCAATGACCCAGCATATCGAAAGAGCTCTCGCGGCGACTCGCGGGAAAATCGAAGGCAAGAATGGTGCTGCGGAACTGCTGGGAATTAACCCGCACACATTGAGAGCGAGAATGCGAAAGCACAAGCTCGACTGGGCCAAGTTCCGTTAAACGTACCAAGCCGTTCTGGTCGCTCAATACCATTCAGCCCTAAGCACACCCCGTTACTAAACACGGAAATCCGTTAAATAACACGGCTTGTATCTGTCGCATTTACTGACTTGGGCTGTTCATTGCAAAAAAGCCAGCTTATTTGTGGCTTTTTCTTACGCGATGCTCTTTGGCACAGTGGGTGCGTAAGTGTGGGCAGCGGAGGAATTGGGAGCTGTTTCAAAGGTCCTGACCCCTCTGAGATAGTTTTTGAATAGCTATCGCATCCCAAACTTAACAAAACCCAATCCGAGCTTTGCCGCCGGAACGAGAACTTTATCATGTCGAAACAGCCTCCTGAGCGAGACTCGCTTTCTCTTACGCTCGTCCGACCAATCGTCGTATCGCAGTCGATCGACCGACACACACGCCGATTGCTAGGGCGACTTGACGTGTCGTTTCCCGCCTTGGCTTTGTTTGCGCTGATTGCTCCATTTCTATTGCTTGGATGCACTCCAACGAACACTCCAATTGCAGCAACTCCCAGCGATCCGAATTCACCTCAATTGGCATCAGCGGCTTCGAAACCAGCGTCGGAAGTTAAGTTACTCAACGTCTCATATGATCCGACTCGCGAGTTCTATCAAGAGTTCAATAACTCGTTTGCGTTGCACTGGAAAGAAAAAACAGGCCAGACAGTTACGGTGGATCAGTCGCACGGTGGCTCTGGCAAACAGGCTCGGGCAGTCATCGACGGGTTGCAGGCAGACGTGGTTACTCTTGCGTTGTCGCTCGACATCGAAGCGATTGCAGAGAAAGGAAAACTACTCGCCAACGACTGGCAATCTAAGCTTCCAAACAACAGTGCGCCGTACACTTCTACGATTGTGTTTGTTGTTCGCAAAGGGAACCCCAAAAACATTCGCGACTGGGATGATTTAGTGAAAGGAGATGTGGAAGTCATTACAGCCAATCCGAAGACAGGCGGAGGAGCTCGCTGGAATTACCTCGCTGCATGGGGATACGCATTGAACAAAGAGCTAGGTGACTTAAGCCTTCTTAAGAGCGACCCGAAATCCGATAAGGTCCTCGCGGCTCAAACGGCTGCGAAGAAATTTGTCGGTGACATTTACAAACGAGTACCTGTGCTTGATTCGGCTGCTCGTGGATCTACCAACACATTCGTTCAACGTGAGATTGGCGATGTTTTGTTGACGTGGGAGAACGAAGCGTTTCTTTCGATTGCAGAAGGAGGCAAAGACAAATTTGAGATCGTCGTTCCATCGATCAGCATTTTGGCTGAGCCGCCCGTTGCTGTGGTAGACAAGTTTGCAGCCAAGCATGGCGTTGCCGAAGTTGCAAAAAACTACTTGGAATACCTTTACACACCTATCGGGCAATCGCTTGCAGCCAAACATCATTATCGCCCTGCTCTTCCTGAATCGGTAGACGCAAAGCTACTTGCAACGTTCCCGAACATCAACTTATTCAAAATTGATGATGCCTTTGGCGGTTGGGCTGCTGCTCAGAAAGAACACTTTGTCGATGGCGGTGTTTTCGACCAAATCTATGAATCGAAGTAACCGCGTCACGTAGAAAAGAGCATTTTTCCTGAGCCGTAGGCGCTAACCTCGGGTGCTATCCGGCAAATTGTTCCAAAATCGAAACCCGTGGCTAGCGCCATCGGCTCAGGTTTCATTAGCCTACTCCGAGGCTGGTATTTATTGATTTTTTTTAGAGCATTGAGTTAGTAATTCTTGAGTTGCAAGTCTGCGGAGAGACTTGCGAACTTGGATATCTTCAAAACTGCCATGAAGGCTACTGAGGCGACAACGCCAGGAGAAATAACGGAATAATGAAATCGCGATTCAAACAATACAGTGTCATTCCAGGATTTGGAATAACGCTGGGGTATACCCTTCTTTATCTCACGCTGATCGTGCTGATTCCACTTTCAGCTCTTTTTATTCAAACTGCGAATTTGTCATTTGCCGAGTTCTGGAATCACGTAACTTCGCCTCGTGTCGTCGCATCGTACCGACTTACTTTTGGTGCCTCGCTTATTGGTGCGGCTATTAATGCTGTGTTTGGATTCTTGATTGCGTGGTGCCTTGTCCGCTATCGCTTTCCCGGTCGTCGATTGATGGATGCTTTGGTGGATCTTCCTTTTGCGTTGCCGACGGCTGTTTCGGGGATCGCGTTGACGACTATCTTTTCGAAGCATGGATGGATTGGCCGGTACTTAGAACCTCTTGGAATCAAAGCAGCTTACTCTCCTCTAGGTGTGGTGATCGCATTAACATTTATTGGCTTGCCGTTTGTCGTCAGAACGCTCCAGCCTGCGATTGAGGAGTTAGAGAAAGAGGCGGAGGAAGCTGCAGCAAGTTTGGGAGCCAATCGATTTCAAACTTTTATTCGAGTCATTCTTCCTACTGTCTTTCCCGCATTGCTGACTGGTTTTGCGCTCGCCTTCGCAAGAGCACTTGGCGAATACGGTTCGGTTGTTTTCATCTCGGGAAACATGCCAGGACGCACAGAAATTACTTCGCTCCTGATCATTACCAAACTTGAGCAATACGACTTTGCGGGAGCAACCGCGATTGCAGTGGTAATGCTTGTGGTTTCCTTCGCAATCTTGCTGAGCATCAACCTCCTTCAATGGTGGTTCAGTGTTGGACGAAGGAGGGTTGCTTAATCATGAGCCCACTTCAAGAAACACAAAGGCTGAAGAATCAAACCACCTTGCCAAATACAGTGCAAACCACTGTATTAAAGCCGACAGCCAAATTCATCGATTTGTTGTCCTCGCTAGTGCCAGGATTCCTGATCACGTTAGCGGTAGGCTTTATGACGTTGTTCCTCGTCTTACCGCTGGCGGTGATTTTTATTGAGGCGTTTAAGCTTGGCATCGTAGAGTATTTCAAGTCGTTTCAAGATCCATCCGCGTGGCATGCGATTAAGTTAACCTTGATTGCTACAGGAATCTCGCTTCCTTTGAATCTCGTATTTGGAATCGCAGCAGCGTGGGCGATAGCGAAATTCGAGTTCGTTGGCAAAAGCGTTTTGATTACGCTGATCGACTTACCATTTGCAGTCTCGCCCATCATCTCGGGGTTGATTTTTGTTTTGATGTTTGGGCTTCAAGGTTGGTTTGGGGCGTGGCTCGCCGAGCGTGACCTACAAATCATTTTTGCCGTTCCAGGAATTGTGTTAGCAACGATTTTCGTAACGTTTCCTTTTGTTGCTCGGGAGTTGATACCTCTCATGCAAGAACAAGGCTCCGACGAAGAACAAGCAGCGATTTCATTAGGTGCAACCGGTTGGCAATCTTTCTACTACATCACCCTTCCAAACATAAAATGGGCCGTCTTGTACGGCGTCATCCTTTGTAACGCACGCGCGATGGGCGAGTTTGGAGCAGTCTCGGTCGTCTCGGGGCACATTCGTGGCAAGACCAATACGGTGCCATTGCATATCGAGATTCTTTACAACGAATACAACGTTGTCGCAGCCTTTGCGATGGCATCGTTACTAGCCTTGATGGGCTTAGTAACTCTAGCGTTGAAAACCTTCCTTGAATGGAAAGTTCAACAAGATCGAAACACAACTCTTGAGCCAACATTGGCAGAGGTTCACTAAAATGGGAATTGAAGTTCAAAACGTTAGCAAAACATTCAGATCATTCAAAGCGCTCAAGGATGTAAGTTTGAAGGTCGAAGATGGCGAGCTAATCACGCTGCTCGGTCCGTCCGGTTCGGGAAAGACAACCTTGCTACGAATCATCGCTGGACTCGAATTGCCGGACGATGACAACAAGGGTTCCGTGTTGTTTTCCGGAGAAGACGTTGCGAAGAAGCATGTGCGCGATCGACAAGTCGGCTTTGTATTCCAACACTATGCGCTGTTCAAACATATGAGTGTCTTTGACAACATCGCTTTTGGATTGCGAGTACGTCCCAAGCACGAGCGTCCAAGCAAGCAAGCGATCGCGGACAAAGTAACGTCGCTTTTGAAGCTGATCCAGCTTGAGCAGTTTGCAACTCGGTTTCCCTCACAACTTTCTGGCGGGCAACGTCAACGCGTTGCATTAGCACGAGCCTTAGCAATCGAACCACGTGTTTTACTATTGGACGAGCCTTTTGGCGCGCTAGATGCAAAGGTTCGACAAGGGCTAAGAACTTGGCTGCGCAGGCTTCACGACGAAGTTCATGTGACAACCATTTTAGTCACGCACGATCAAGAAGAAGCTTTAGAAGTCGCGGACCGTGTGGTTGTGATGAATCAATCCAAGATAGAACAAGTCGGTACACCGGAGGAAGTTTTTCACAAGCCAGCTTCCGAATTCGTGATTGACTTCCTAGGAAACGTGAACGTCTTCAAAGGGCGATTGGAATCCGGTCGCGCTCACTTTGATAGCCTGGCCATGGATGTTCCAGGTCTGGCGCATGCGCCTACCGGAAACGCGAACGTTTATATACGTCCGCATGATTTGGAAATCGACCGCACGAAGATCGGGAGCCAATCGCTTGCGGCTAACATCGAGCGAATCAATCCCGCTGGTGCTCATGCCAAGCTAACGCTTTTGGGCGTCGATGGAAATGAAATTCAGGTTGATTTGCCGTTTGAACGGTTTACAGCTTTGAATTTAAAGCAGGGCGAATTGGTTTACGTTTCACCACGAAAAGTTCACGTCTTCGCCCCTGAGTACATGATCTAACACTGAAAACTCAATAACTACCTGAGAAAGAGATCCCAAATGAGTAACGTCGATGCGAAGTCGCAGTCACCACGACCTGAAACGAATGAAGTTGGAAACAATGAGCCATCGCTACAGAGAATTCGTGAAGCACTCCGCGGGCTACGCTATGGATCGGTGAACGTCATCGTCCAAGACGGCGTGGTGATTCAGATTGATCGCCTAGAGAAATTTCGCTTGCGAAATCCGGGCGAATGAGGTTTGCCACCTGTATGCCCGTAAGTTAGTAGTATCAGGCTTACAAAGATCCTGTCCTACACCCTATACAGGGTCGGCTGTAGCTATAAATTTATCGTAACGGCTGTGAGCACCGGTGGACATTAGCCCAGGCAATCACTACACCGCGACAGCAGACGATTTCACGATCAAGCTGTTTAAGCGGCTTTTGGTTCGAGCAGCCTTGTTGACGTGGATGATCTTTTTCGAGGCGGCTTGGTCAAGAGCCTTGCTCATCGTTGAATGCATCGCTTTGGCTTCGTCAAACTTCTTAGCGGTGACTAGTTCACGAAGCTTTTTGATTCCTGTCTTTAACGATGACTTCACTGCGCGATTCTTCGCACGAAGCTCAAGATTTTGACGATGACGCTTTTTAGCACTTTTTGTGTGGGGCATAGCAACAACAATAAACGGCAAAGACCAAGCGACGGAGAACTGTTAAAATTCTTTCCAATCGCCTCAAATGAAATTCCAGGGTTGCGTATGATGGACCAAATCTCAGAATTTGTCTAGGCGATTTTGTCCGCCTTGGAAGCGATTCGTCCCTCTTTTTATAGAGTTGTCTCTTTGCCTGATATCCTTGTTGGAAAAGTCTATTTGGTTGGTGCGGGCCCGGGAGAACCGAAATTGCTGACTCTTCGTGCCGTGGAAGTGCTTGGAATAGCGGATGTGGTGCTATTCGACGGGCTGGCGAATTTGGACCTGCAAAATTTCCTGCGAACGAGAATATCTAAGGAAAACACTAAGCTTTTCAACCTGAATCTGAATACAGTTAAATCTTCATCGGCAGCGACAGAAGCGATTCCTGGAACGGTTACTGCCCCGAAAGTCGAATCTTCCCCAGGCGAGTGCGAGTGGATTTCTGTTGGGAAACACGGTTCTCAGCGGATTTGGAAGCAGTCAGAAATTAATGACGCGATTGTCCATCATGCCAAGCTTGGGAAAACCGTCGTCAGGCTCAAGGGGGGCGACACGGGCATTTTCGCTCGAACCGGAGAGGAACTTGAAAGGATTGTCAGCGAGTCGATTCCTTTCGAAGTGGTGCCGGGCATCACGGCCGCTTCGGCTGTCGCTGCCTATGCAGGAATTCCGATAACGCATCGCGACTGGGCTTCGGCGGTGGCTTTGGTCACGGGGCATTCGCAGCCCTCTGACGGTGGGCCGGAATCGGACGAGGCTTTTGATTGGGATTCGATAGCGGCGTTTCCTGGGACGGTTGTCATTTACATGGGAGTAACGACTGTCGAAGACTGGAGCCGCCGATTGATTTTGGCGGGCAAATCACCAGAAACGCCAGTTGCTCTGGTCCGTCGCTGCTCGTGGCCAGATCAAGAAACGACCCTATGCACCTTAGGTGAGGCCACAGACAGAATGACTCCCGCTTCGAAGTTCCGCCCGCCGGTCCTGGTCGTGATTGGCCCCGTCGCACATTTGGGTGCACCATTTAACTGGTTTCAGAAGCGGCCTCTTTTTGGTAAAAAAATCCTGCTTTGCCGCCCTCAAGACGACTCCGACGGCACTGCAGAAGAGCTGGAGGCGTTAGGTGCGACCGTCTATTCACAGCCCGCGTTGCGCGTGGAGTTGCCTGAGAATTGGTTGGAACTGGACTATGAGATCGAGCGACTCTCGCAGTATCAATGGGTCATCTTTAGCTCCCGATTTGGCGTTCGTGCGCTCTTGGATCGAATCCATTCGCTAGGAAAGGATTTAAGAGTGCTTGGAAATTGTCGATTAGCGGGAGTAGGGCCATCGATTCGTGAAGAACTAGAAAAGTATCAGCTTCGCGCCGACATGATTGCGGGCTCGCCCTTTGGAGCCAAAGCGTTGCTGCACGAACTACTTGGGATAACGGGCGGGCTAACAGAAAAATCAGCCGACTCAAGAATTCGTTTTTTGATCGTTGGAAACAACCGAACCGATCCATTTCTGGGGCTTGAGCTAGAATCCGGCGGCTTTCAGGTGTCGACTATCACGGCTTACAGGACGCTCGCGGTCCCCTACCCTGCCCCGTTGATCAATGAAAAACTGAAGGCCGGCTCAATTGATTACTGCCTTGCGACGAGCCCCGCGATCGCTCGAAGGTTGGTCGATTGGTTTGGAAAAGAGCTAAGTAAAACCAAGATCGCCTCGATTTCGCCTGCCGTGACTGCGATGTTCGAAGGCCTTGAGCTGTCAAACATTGTCGAAGCGAAAGAGGCTTCTATCGCGGGTATAGTGGCCTCGATTCACAATGACTGCGGTTTGGAGCTTGATAAAACAGGCGATGCCAGTTAGCCTAACGCCAACGGTTTCGAAGAAATTCTCAAGCGATAGCACAAGATCGCAAGCGGTGGTGCAGCAGACAAAGTCAGAACATTGGCTACAGCGAATTTTTGGGAATGACTCCGGGGCTGAAGCCACCAGCAGAACAACTTCATTAAACTTTTTACTCAGACTGCCTTCACCAGCAGCGATCGACCCAAGGGTGCATACTTTGAACAGCTTCCGATATTCCGCAATCGTTTCCGCCCTCGTCTTGCTGGTACTCGCAACAGGCTTGAAGTTTGCCCCGTGGATCCCAAATGTTGCGTTGTTTGGTGCGCTCTCCGTCTTCTGCGGAGCTTATCTGCGAGGTCCTTTGGCGTGGATCATTCCTATAGGCGGCATTATTGCGAGTGACTTCTTAGGCGAATTGCTAGGCGTTGCTGGAATTTATCGATACACCGCCATCAGTATGGTTTTGAATTATGTGGGCTTTGCTGCAATGGTCGGAGTCGGACACGTCCTGCGATTGAAAGATAGCTGGGATGTTGTGCTGGGGACTTCAATCGCGGGTTCAATCGCGTTTTTCATTGTCAGCAATTTTGGCTGCTGGTTGGATCCGGTTATGAAGTACTCAACAAGCCTGACTGGATTGGTCGACTGCTACATCTCTGCGATTCCATTCTTTAAGAATTCATTTCTCTCGGACGTGATTGGCACCGCAGCAGTGGTCGCAGTGCATCAAGTTGCGATGACTTATCAAACCAACGAAGTTGGCGAGACCGTTTAATTTGGGCGGCGGTGGTCCCAATTTGGGTGAGCAGTAGGGCGAGAAGTAATTGTAGTTTGGGACTATTGTGCCCAACGAGCGAACAAACGGGTAACCGGACGGGACAAGGGTCCCAACCTACGGCTCCTCTATTCTTCAGGCTCGGCCGACAGAAGACCTGCTTTTGAAGCTACGCCCTGCATCCAAGTTAACACTTGAGGTCTTTTGCTCGGGCTAAATGCGATTGCTTGGTTCTGATGCTTCCCTCAATTCCGAGTCTTCTCGGAATCTACGTAATCTATTACGGTCGTAACTCTTATGACTGTACAAGCTATGAATTATGCGCTCTAGCACGTGCTGAATGTTCCAGCGGTTACGAAACCGCTTCCGATACCAATTGTGACGAAGAGTCACGAAAAGCGTTGTTTAACGCTTTGATAGCAATCGGACGCCCAATTCGGGTAAAGATCAGCGGATAGGCCAACATGATGAAATGCAAAACAGATTTGCGACGATGGTTGAAGCTTTCTTTGGCTGCGACGACTCTCGTTTCGGGATGCCGCGGCCCCGTTCAACGCTTCTCCGCTTGGCGTGACTCGAAGGATACAGCTTACTTTCAGTCTTTTGCTCATCAGATTGAGTATCCGGATGTCGCATCAGTGGGAGATCCAGATGCAACGGGTATTCCGTTGCCGCTGGCGATCACGAATCCAGCCGAGTTGCCTGCATGGGAGCTTTCGCTTCAAGAGGCAGTGCAAACCTCGTTGCGGAAAAGCGACGTCCTAAGATCACTGGGTGGCTCGGTAGTTCAGGGGACCGCGACGGTTCAAACGACTTTGGATCCTGGTCTTACCGAATCCAATCCTCAGGCCGGTATCGAAGCAGCGCTGTCAGCCTTCGATGCCCAGACCGCGACGCAACTTTTCTGGGGCAAGAACGACCGCCCAAACAACCAGCAGTTTGCGGGTTTCATTCCTCCCGCATTTCAACAAACCACAGGAAACTACATCAATGGTGTATCCAAAACGACTGCGACGGGAGGTGTGTTCACCCTCAGCAGTAATGTTATTTACGATCGCAACAATAATCCAAATCAAAACTTCCCGAGTAGCTTCTCGGGCTTTTTGCAAGCAGGCGTAAGGCAACCTTTGATGCAAGGTTCGGGCCTCACTTACAACCGAATTGCTGGTCCAACGCAATACGGTAGTGGTCAATTCGTGAATCCGCAGATCGGCGTTTACAACGGGGTTCTGATTGCTCGAGTGAACATGGATATCTCGTTGGCAGATTTCGAGAACGGAGTCATCAAACTTGTCAACGATATCGAGACCGCATATTGGGAGCTCTACTTCGCTTAT
Organism: Planctomycetota bacterium; assembly: GCA_026692865.1. GTDB lineage: Bacteria > Planctomycetota > Planctomycetia > Pirellulales > Pirellulaceae > JAIYDQ01. Next base: position 179,781 of record JAPLNI010000053.1, on the reverse strand, counting down.
CGAGCATTAGATGCTCAGGTGACCGGTCGAGAGAACGCGTTGCGAACTTGGCAGCGCATCAACGAATTGAAAAAGGTGAGCGCACGAGGTGGTGAAGCAGATGCCGAGGCGCAAGCTCGATCGCAATACTATCTCTTTGATTCGCAAGTCAATGATGCTCTCGCAGGTCCTCAAGGGTTGTATACCGCTGAGCAACGCTTGCGATACTTGATGGGCGTCGCAGCGAGTGATGGTCGGTTGATCAAACCAACCGATCTGCCTCTTCAAGCAGAGGTGAATGTTGACTGGTTCAGAGCAGTTGCCGATGCGACGACTCAACGTGTGGAAGTACGTCGACAAAAGTGGACAGTCAAACGTCGTGAGATGGAACTCTTGGCATCTCGATTGAATCGACGAGCTCGTCTGGACTTGGTTAGCCAGTACCGATGGCGAGGACTGGGCGACCACTTGATCGGTTCCCGTAATCCAGATAACAGTTTCGAAAGTCTCGCTCAAAACGTTACCGAAGGAAATTTCCAAGAATGGCAAGCTGGGATGGAGTGGTCCTATAACGTGGGACTTCGCCAAGCCTCTTCCGGTGTCAGAAATGCGCAGCTGAATCTGGTTCGCGAGAATAGCTTGCTGAAAGAAATCGAACTTAAGATTTCGCATGACCTCAGTAACGCATATCGACAAATGGACCGTAGCTTTGCTCAAGTGCAAACAAATTACAATCGCGTTGCGGCGGACACGCTTCAAGTAGAAGTGCTTCGCAATCGCTACGAACGAGGTTTGATCAACATCAACATCTTACTTCTTGCTCAGCAGCAACTCGCAACGAGTACGAGCTCTTATTATCGTTCGCTTACCGATTACATGCTCGCGATGCGAGACTTCCACCGCGAGAAGGGATCTCTGCTTGGCTACAACCAAGTGCAACTATCCGAGGCCGGTTACAGCGGCGATGCGTATCGCGATGCTTACCAAAAAGGTCGCGATTACACACCATTCGCACCAGGTATTCGTGTTCAGAATGTGGAACCAGGACCGTTTAGTGCTGGTCCGTTTGATCCAACCGCAGTCGGCGAAGAACTTCCTGCACCGCTCATGACCGAACCGGATATTACGACAACCATCGAAGCAGACAATCAGTAATCGAGCGTTTGCCGGACAAGCCCATTTCAAACTTCCATCGCGTTCGAACAAAACATGTTCCGCTCGCATGAACAGGATCGAATATTGGATACCGCGACACTTGCTTCGGGACATGCTAACAAGCTTGCCCTTGAGCTGGACAGCGCAGCGATCTCCAAGACCAAGTCGCAGATTAGCGGCCTCGTTGCGGAGATAGCCGGTCTTGCGCGGTCGCATCGTGATCCAACTTCCTATGCAACCGATATGCTTCCGCGCTTGGCTCAGTCGATGGCGGCCACCGGCGCGGCTCTCTGGTCTGTCGATCACGAAGGCAATTGGCACGCGATCCACTGTTACGCAATGCCAGGGGTGCTCTTAGAAGACTACTCTTCAGAAGCTCTCCAAGCAAATAACACCCGAGGTGAGGATTCGCTCGAGTCGAAGATTGATCAAACCATTGGAAGAAGCCAGAACTCGATCGATAGTTTGATCAATCCGCCACCGGCAAACGGCAGTTCAACGACGGCCGGCGATAGCGACTCACTTCAATCAGCCAACACCGACAAATCAGCCGATACCAACCAATTGTCCGCGAAGACACGCCACCTGCGTCCCTCCGCTATTCATCAGACTCTCCTTGCCAAGGTTCATCAAGAACGACAACCAGTCCTAGTTCCTCCTGGCTCGTGCGAAATAGACCAAATCACCAGAGGGGCCTTGAAAGAATCGTCGCTTCCTGAAAATCCAACCGCGATGGCATTAATCTTCGCGCCCGTTCCTGTGGAAAGCAGCCTTGGAAGTTGGTGGTTACAAGTCGTGCAAGCTCCAAGCGGCGGAATAGCCACTCAGCGAGGTTACCTTCGATTTGTTGCGCAAATTGCAGACCTCACGGCCGATTTTCTCAAAACGTATCGCCTTCGTGAGCATCAATCCCAAACACGAGTCAACGCGGAAACTTCTAAACTTCTCGAGATCGCATCCACTCGGCACGCGTCAGCCCGCCCTGCAGATATCCTTCCACCAATCATCGCTCAAATTCGCGACATCCTCGAGTGCGATCAAGTTTTCTTAGTCCATCGATATCATCGCAATCAATCCTGGCAAACGCTGGTCGCCAGCGGAATGCGTTCGGTAAAATCGCAGAGCGATGGCAGTCAAGCGATCTCACTTTCTGTGAACTGGTTCCTGCGACAATCAGCGGTGCATCAACAGCCACATTGCCCGACTTCTATTTTTGCCGAAGATCGACGACTTCGAAAAGAGAGTCCTGATCAGCCAGGTACAATCGCGATTAGATTCGCCAATGCAGCAACACGTCAGAAGCGGCCCGGTTTAATGCAGCCCGATGCGTGCGAAAACATCTCACGCAGTACCGAATCGAGTGACGAAGCCATTCTTCGGTTCAACGCGATGTTCACCTCAGCAATCACGACTTGGATTCCAATCTTTTCGGATCAACCGAATCATGATTCCGGAGTCGGTCTGCTAGTATACTGGTCGTTGCCTTCAACCCGTTCGTCTCCAGAACAACTTGACCGACTGCTCTCGCACACGCAGCAAGTCACTTCGGTAGTCCTCCAAGCGACACGTCCTTCCGCGCTGGCGGCATGGACAGGCAAATCGCTTACGCAACGAAAAACAGTTACGTCACGGATCTCTACCGTATTGAAATCACGAATGACAATCGCGTGTTTAACCGCTGGTTGCGTCATCGGTGTCGGTTTTATCCCCGTCCAGTCTCATTTGATTTCTCCCGCTACGATTGTTGCTGCCAAACAACATCGACACTATGCAAGTAGCGACGCGACCGTACGCACCGTCAATGTTGACTACGGTCAGGCGGTAACCGCCGGACAAATTCTTATCGAGCTTGAGGACCGTAATCTCCAACGGTTGTTCGATCAAACCGAGGCCGAGGTGCGTCAGATCGACCAGCAGATAATCAGCTTGAACAATCGAATGCTCCGCGATCAACAACTTTCTGAATCGAACAGATTCGCCTTGGAAGGAGAACTAGATACACTTCGGAAGATGGCGCCACAAACAGCAATCAGACTCAGGGATTTGCGAAAACAAATCGATGCACTGAAAATCGTTGCGGCTTCGGATGGAGTTGTCACAACTTGGAACGCTTCGCAGTCGCTTCAAGATCGCCCGGTTCGCACCGGCCAGTTGTTGGTTTCTGTGCAAGCGACTGAAAGCCCATGGATGATCGAAGCGCGAATGCCACAGCATCATTCTGGGCAATTTCTAAAACTTGCAGCGGATCAGTCTTCTTCCAACAAACCGATTGAAGCACAGTTTTCTTTGGCGAGCCAACCACTGCGCAACATTCCGGCCATTTACCGCCCGGAAGAAAAAGGCTCGATAGTCGCGATCAGTGCCGATTCGATCCATGATTCGATTTATCGAGTTCGACTCGCGATTCCAAAAATTAGCGATAAGACGATCAGCTCCGGTAGCGCCGCGACGCTGCGAATTGACACCGGACAGTTACCGCTTTGGAAGGCACTTTTTGGCGACGCAATCAATGGGGCATGGGCAAAATGGAGGCTTTGGACTGGCTTATGACTCTAACAAACGTGCACAGTATTTACCGGAAGAACATGCTTTGGGCGGCTATTCAAGAAATGATTCGTAGGGTCAGCGGCATCGCTTTCGTATCGAGACTCGTCGTAGTCGCAACGAGCACGCTTCTGGGAACTGCTTTGCTCGAGCGTATCGGTTGGGCTGACGAAAATCGGCTCACCCCTTCCGTGAATGCAGAAATAGATGGATGGTTGAAGTATCCGAATTCACCTGTTTTCGCAATCGACTCGCTGGAGATACCCGCAAAACAAACCGGTGTACTGGAGAATCTTTCCGTCGAGGTCAATCAGTCAGTCACGGCGAATCAGAAAATTGGAAACTTAGATCGCAGTGCTGCAAAGCTCGAAGAAGCAGCGGCGATTGTTCAGTCACAATTTGCTGCGACCGTGGCGAATGATGAAAGCGATGTCACCTTTGCAAGAATGATTGTCGACGAGGCAAAGATCGCGTTGGATTCGTACGAACAAATAAGCGCTCGGGGATCGGCGACCGATGCCGAAATGCGTTCCAAGCGACTGGCTGTTTCTCAAGCAGAACTCAAGGTTCATAACGCACTCCAAGCACTCGAACAGGCAAAGCTGAAAGCAAGACTCGCGCAAGTGAGTGTGCTTACTGCGCGTCAACAACTTGATAACTTAGATATCGTCGCGCCGTTCGCTGGGACAATTACAGAAGTGCTCTGTAAAAGTGGCGAGTGGCTTCAGCCTGGTCAACCTGTAGCCAAAGTCATACGCCTCGACGAACTACGAGTTGATTGCTTTGTCTCGAGGTCTCATGTGAACGTTGCGAGATTGATTGGCCAGCCTGCGCTCATCTCAATAATAAGCCACAACAACCAACGCGATACGCTTGCAGGTCGAGTTACACGATTCGAGCCGCAAGTGACTGCGACAGACGATATTCGTGTTAGTGTTGTTGTTCAAAACCAGCGTCGAAATGGAGAGTGGCTCTTACTCCCGGGCATGACGGTTGATCTGCAGATACAACCATCAATCACCAATGTATCCAAGAGCACGCGATCGTTCCCCTTAGCCAGATAAAAACTGAGCCGATGAGTTTGAGGGTAAACACGATGCACTCTGAAAAACAACCAAACGATACGATCGCTTATTGCCTTCGGTCCGACCTTCAATGGACAGAAGTCCAAGGACGCAAGCGAGATTGGTGGATCGCAACAGACCCGCTTCGATCGCAACACTTTAGATGCTCGCCAGAAGAACTTGAGCTTCTGAAACTGCTAGATTCATCTCGGACCATTGCGGACTGGCGACAAAGTTACCTTTCCAAAAACAAAGGAAAATCAATCCGCACAGAGGACCTCCAACGATTGCTTACGCGATTTTTAGAGTATGGATTCCTTCGACCCCAATTGGACCAATCTCTGTTAAATCAAGCGCGGTCCAATCAATCAGAGGTAAGCTCTTTCCAACGAACCGATACATCACAAAAGACTTCTACAAGCTTGCTCCAAAAGACAGTGTCTTTTATCCAATGGGTTGAGCAGTTCCCTTGGAGGCTCATACAATCGCGATGGTCGCTTGGGAATCCGCAAGGATTTCTCCAAGCGATTTCAGTCCGTTTTGATTTCCTGTACGACGCTCGTGCCGTCACGGCATGGCTCTACGGATTCGTTGTTGTTTTTGCATTAGTGATGTTGCGTCTCGCCGCCGATGCCGACCCTCTTACATGGCATCCAAGTCGCTGGACAGCACTTACGCCATGGATGCAATTTGGAAACTGTGTGGTCATCTTGATGGTCACGCGAATTTTCCATGAGATGGGGCACGCAATTGTTGCAACTCGACTAGGTGCAAAGGTGCACGAGGTAGGGATTTTTTGGGTTCTCGGAGTTGCTTGTCCGTACGTTGATGTTAGTGATGCGTGGCGTCTTCCATCTCAAAGCAAGCGTATCTTTGTATCGCTTGCCGGCATCTATACCGAAATGATCATAGCCACCATCGCCGCGATTGTTTGGCTAAACACGGCTCCTGGTTTCGTGAACACAACCTGCTGGCAAACAATGATTGTCTGTTCCGCGATGACAATTGCTATTAACATCAATCCACTCGTGCGCTACGACGGCTATTTCGCGTTATCAGATTACTTAGAGATTGCCAATCTTCGAGAATCCGCCACGATGGCTTTGCGTAAAGTGTTCGAAGGTAGCTCAAAGCATTTCGAGTTGAAAGGGAACAAAGCAGCCCATCGATCATTTTCCATAAGTTTTTCAGAAGTCGGACTGACTCTTTTTGGGCTCGCTTCGGCAATCTATCGTTTTGTTTTAACATCTTCATTTGCCATCGCAGCGTTAACGATCGGGCGAATGTGGGAACTCGATTCGATCGGTCTTGGAGTCGCGATAAGCCTGGTGATTTGCGCATTCATCCTGCCCGTACTTCGCGGGACCGTTGTATTGCTAAGCCAACGGAGTTTCATTTCTTTCCGAACTGTGGTCGGCTACAGTTTGCTTGTTGCGATCACTATTCATTCTCTCGTGATACCACTTCCGTCATTTGTAGTTTGCGATGGGATTGTCGGTTGGTCGGAGCAAAAAATGGTTTACACAAAAGAAGCCGGACGCTTAGTAAGTGTTGCTCCGATTCAGCTCGAGAATGCAACGCTTCGATATCAAAACCAATCGGCGCAGGAGAAGCTAACGCAACTCCGTTCCAAAGTCGATCAAGCAAGGCTTGCAATGCACCACGATCCTTCAGCGGCTTACCCCATCGAGAAACTTTCGCTTCAAGCCGCCATCGCCAGCGAGACTCAGCAGCAAATTCAATCACAACTCGACTCGATGCAAATTCTGACAGCGGCAAGCGATCAAGAGCAAAAAGATCTTGATACCCTAGCATCGGTTGATTGGCGTCCACTGGAATTGCCGCCTCCCGAACAAATCGATTCAACATTGGAAAGCGGCATTGGAAAGACTCTTCGTAGCGAAGCCGGTTACTCAGTCCAAGATGAAAGTAACATTGGACGCTGGCTACCGGCAGGAACAGCTATCGGTGTTTTCATTCGAGGCGAACGCTTACGAATAAGTGCGACAGTGGATGAAGATACCCTTTCCCAAATTCAATTGGGGACTCGCGCTAGATTCATTCTCGCAGCCTATCCGAAGGAGGTCCGATATGGCCGAGTTGTAAGTCTTTCCGATATCGCATCGCTAGAGATCAGCCAAGCATTTTCTAAGCCCAACCGCGGAAGTGTTGCTACTCAAAGGACATCCGAAGTAGATCCTTCGTCACCTTCGCAAAGCTTTGGAATCCTGATCGAGATGGAGGATAATTTTGAACAGGCAGATCAAACCTTGAAGCTCGATAAAAGTCTGTTTGGTTCCGCTGCGTCTATTGTGCTTGAAACACCATCTCAGAGTATGCTGGATCGATTATGTCGCTATGCTGAAAGAGTGATTCGTTAATTGCTTTTGTTTGCAACTTGTTTGAACTCCGTGAAGCCATGAATGAGACAACACTTCGGATTAGAGATCTCTTGAAAGGCAGTGGCAACCGACTTGTGCTGGTTGAAAGCTGTACATCTGGTTGGGTTGCATCGCAATTCGGAATGATTCCGGGGATCTCGGAATGCTTTTGCGGTTCCTTGGTCGTTTATCGAAACAACAGCAAGAATCAGTGGCTTGAAATCGATCAAGCGATATTAGACGACCCGCAAATCGGTCCGGTGAGTAATCGCGTCACGACAGAGCTCGCCGTTTCTGTTTTGAGAAAAACTCCCGAAGCAACAATTGCGGCCGCCATCACGGGGCACTTGGGCCCGGGAGCTCCATCCGGACAAGATGGCAATATTTTTATATCGATTGCTCGCAGAACTATTTCCTCGATTGAATCGGTTACCACGATTCCGGGGCAGTTGAAGGCACCATGTCCACAGCACGACTTAGATTTTGAGGCTCGCTTTATAAGGCAACAGGAAGCTGGAAATCTTCTATTGACGGTTCTTGAGGGCGTTTCGACCAGCAAGTAAAGTTCTGAAGTAATCTTTGAGTGTTCAATGCCATTTTGTGCTTACTTGGCGTCCGTTTGCTTCCACTGGATAACCAGTGCGACCAATGCGACTGCGAACGAGGCGATACTGAACTGTAGAGCGGTTCGCCAGACTACTGAAGTCCCCTCGCCGAGGACAAAAGCATCAAGTGCATTTGCCATAAGCCATCCTGATCCTTGCGCAAACAATATTGAAGCTTGAGCGCTTACATCCGAAAGAATCCTACCGACACGTTGCTGCACCATCACGACGCCGCCACAGTTAAAACCCTGTAGCAAAATCGCATAAGCAAACCATGCCGAGCTTTCAACACCAATCGTGCAAGACGCATAGAGAAGCAACCATGCGAGCGGTTGCACCAAGATAAGCGATGCAAGCCAACCAGTTGGATTTGCAGGGTAAATAAACAAGATAACAATTTCAATGAGTACCGCGAAGCCAATCCAATCTGTTCCCGAGGTACCAAAGTGCTCGACTGCAAACTCATGAGCATAGAGTGTATGGAATTGCTCGGAGGTACCTGTTAGAAACAACATAACTAGCAACGGAACCAGAATAGGAAGCTGCCGATTCCATCGATTCGAATGGAGCATTGTCTCCGTGTTAGCAGCAGTCGCTACGGCTTTGATCTTGGGCAAGAATCCACAAACGATAGCTCCGACGACCGCCGTCGCTGCTGCGAAGAGGAGGCCCTGGCTTGGAGCCACAAGATTGTCCATAGCAAGTGCAACTAAGGCATATCCCAGCGACCCGATCGCTCGATATCTTGGAAGATTCGCGTGATAGCGAGAAGCCACAATCATGCTTGAAATCAGCGCATTACCCGACGCTTGGCAAAGCCCCATGACGATGAACATAGGGAGCAAGATCCACTCGACGCGGATACTATCAGAGCCTGAAAGGTAGCTTGGAAGGAAGTAAAGTATTGCGAAGGCAACTAAGTAGCAGACCGCCATGCCCGCTTCCGCACCAGCACACCACAAACGCCGCCGAATACGAGGCCAACGCGACTCGACGGCAAGAAAGAGGAACAGCGTCAGGATTGCGGCAATCGAAGGGCCGCTGCCGCAAATGGCGGCTGTTTGCTGTCCGTGGAGCTCGCGAAGTTTCGTGAATAGCGGAATCCAAGCAAATCCGATCGCGGCAAAGTGGAGTCCAAATAGAAGACCATAAATCCACCCATGGAGCCTGTCCCATACGTCCTGCGAATCGATCATCACGAATCCGTCAACAGGATTTCTCAAGCTCTGGTCATTTTGAGAGGCGTCGCCTTGACGCATGTTTTGTTGGTCGAAGTTGTTTCGGATTAAGTCGTAGGGGTTGCGTCCATTAGGGCTCTTCAAAGCAAGACTTCTCCTGAGCTTAGACGTTTTGCGGTTGAAATCTTCATGGAGGAATTAGTTTACTTTTATTGAAGAAAATGCAGGAGCTTGGGTTGAAAGTCTTGCTGATCTAGGCTTGCGACGAACATCCTTCTCCACAATCGCCCATCGATAGGCCCATCGACTAACAAATAGACAACCCAATGTAGATTCCAATGGGGAATATCGAGCTGACCGTTTGGTATGGGTCGTCTAGACCATTTTTTCGATCGGACTTACCATATAACCGCGGACGCGTGTCGCACCAAGAGGGTGCGTCGTAGTATTCCTATGATTGGCGAAGGTTGTTTGCGTGGATCGTTCAGTAGGTCGAGACGAAGATTTGGTTCAGGTGCTTGGATACCTGCACGTCTCGTCAGGAAGATCAGACCCCAACACGCTCGCAGCCATCAACCGACTTTACGGCTGGTCTTTAGCGAGCGCGGGGGCGAGTTTTCACACCACGATCAATCAGGGCAATCCCCAGGGCGCATTCGCTAAGTCCGATTCGGTGCCTGAAGGAGCCACCCCTGTTTCCAAGACGTCTCCAAGTCCATACGCCGGGATGCCTGCTTGGCTGACTTTGCAACAATGGTTTCAGGATCGGCTTTCTCTACTTGAACAAGAGCGTCCGTTCTTTCGCGAGAACGATCAAGCCAAAAGTGTTCTGACGCTTATCTGGTCGCATGTGATGCCCAGCTATATGGACTATCACAGCGACCTCCTGTTTCACCAGGAACCGGAAGCACTTTTCAATGGGCTTTTTCTCGGACGAGTCATGGAAGCTGTTCTATCCGAAGGAGGCCCATGGAACGAAACAGACAGAATTGTCGATGGTGCTATCCGAAGGCTAAATGACTACATCGGATATAGGCCGATCGCAGTTCTAGAAGGTAAACGCCAACAAGCATATCCGCACGAATGGGTCCGTCCGATTCCGCTGTATATTGAGAACGTAGGAGTCGCACACGGTCCCTATTTCGACATCATCTCCCAAGCGATGAATATTCTTCGAAGTACAGAACCCGATGTTCTTCGCGCGGCACATTTCTCACTGGACATGCTGTCTGAATTAGCGTTGGATCCTCGAGCATACGACTTTGATCACCCAGTCAACAAACGACCCAACTACCATTTTGGTCAGTGGGATCCGAATCTGATCGATCTTGACGGAAACTATCGACGATTTGTAATTCAGCAAGTCACCCTAGATGCCTTGCTTGCACGACTCAATGATGATAGCAAGCTACCAGCTCAGGAGTTGGTCTTTGAAGCGGCCGCGGTGCTAGCCGGTACGATGTTGATGGCTTCAGGAGTGTGCGGATCGGCACCGAATACTTACTCTTCAAACACATCGCTCTCGGACTTACTAAATCCGATCGCAGAGTATCGTGATGCTTTTTATTCACAGTTGATTCGTCGTATGGAAGGTGCTCATGCGGAGCGGCTTCGAGACGAAGAATCACGCCGTCGACAACCTTTCGGTGGCGCACGGCAACATCTCAATACAAGACTCGCAAGAATGCGAGCGACACAACTCGCACATGTCCAGCTTGCTCGCTTATTCGCCCGCATGGGAAGCCCATTGGCGGCGAAAGAAGAATCCGATGACGTCCAAGTCCCTTCGGCGAGAATTCTTTGTCGCATCGATTGTTTGCTGACGATTGGAAATCAGCTACTCAAGCGTGGCGAGTTGGATCAAGCGGGTGAGATCGCTCCGGAAATAGACGACCTGATTAAACGCGGCATTCAATGCGGCGCTCTGGTTGATCCCTGGAACATCTTAGGTTTCGCAGGAAATTTCAGTCGTTTCCACGGCCCCGATTCGGCCGTGCATGACTCACGCGTTGACGAACTTGTGCACTTAATGGAAACCGTATTCGGTTTTCTTTCACGACTATGGCGTGAAGCAGCCGCATCCAATAACACAATGGTCTGCCAAAGAGTCCGCATGCAATTCGAAGGCATGGCTTCCTGGTGGCGACAATATGCAGCCCACGAAGTTGCCGATCTTCAAGCGACCGATCCACAGGATTCGGTGGAGTCGGCTGAATTGGTAGCGACCGCCTTGCAACTGTGGCATCAAGGTGGAGCTGCTTCTGGAAACATTCGTTTCTGGGCAGAACATGCCGAGATGTTTGCTTCGCCGAAAGCCTATGCGCTTGTCATCGAAGCACTGTTGGAACGTAAAGATTACATCGGTGCGATGAGCCTTTTGGTCTACTGGCTCAGCCAAGCCAATCGCGTGGGACTGCAAAGCGGATCGGTATCGTTCTCAGAACTTGCGCGTCAATGGCTTGAAAAACTTGATAGCTCTGGCACACAGACTAACACCGCTCGATGGTCAACGATTGAACGCTTCTTCGATTATGTAGAAGCCAACGGCGAAGAGTTTTTGAGCCCACCGAAATTCGCTCTTGGAAAGCCAAATGGCGGCTCCAACGGAAATCGCCCGAAGCGATCTCGGGACGAAGCACTCGCTGGCGGTGACGAGTCCATGGAAGACGAAGATCCATCGATGTTCGGTGCCGCTTATGATGACGTGGTCTATCAAGATAGCACCGACGATGGTAACGATGCACCGATCTTTGAAGAAGAGTCCGACACTCAAGACGAATTGATGGCAGAGTCACGACGACTTGGCCAGCACTTAACGTTCCTTACAGCTCTAGCCCAAATGTGGAAGCATGTCGCACTGCATCCATCTAGCCTGCGCGAATGTGACGATGCGTCGCAACTAGAACGACGAACGGAAGCAATTCGTGGTTGGTGCCGCCAAGCGACAGTTCACCGCCAAGGGTTACTGGTTCTCGTCTCGCAAGTCGCCGCGTATCGAGTTCCCCGAGGTGGATCTGATTCCGATTCGATGAGTCAATACGATCGGAAGCGGGTCGTGAAGGAATCCCTACTAGAACGAGCTATCGCAACGGCGATTGAGATGAGCGATGCTCGACGGATGCTGGTCGCAGCAATGCTCAGTCGTCAGGAAGGCTCCGAGATACCGGCTGACTTAGTGGATGAACTATCCGATAATGATGCACAGGCTGTCCAACTATTCGCTTATCTACTTTCTGGTCAACGCAAAGCGGTCGAGGAAACTTTTTCGCAGTATCTGACAGTTCTTCGCGATGAAAAGCTCTTGTATGTGCCGCTCGCTCGTGGCGGTGACCCTATTGAAATCTATCGTGTCCGATTGCGACGAAGAAGCTTAACGCACCTGCTGACATGGTTGCCGCGACAAGGCTTGCTTTATCAAGCCATCCAACTGGTAGATACAGCGCGTCACATGGAGCACCACAATCCCGTAGGAGCCGGAGCAGTAACCGAATTTGATGACCTATTTCAAATTGCTTACGAATCGATGGTGCGATGCTTGGTTCGGAACGCGTACGCTTGGGAACAACCTAGTAACGAAGTCCATCTTGAAGAGCTAGAAGTTTTCTTGGAAGGAAATACTCGAGAACCAAAGAACATCCATTTGATGCCTCTACTCGAGCAGCTTACGGAAGTCATGCTCCATAGTTGGCTAACTCATTCGCGAACTCTTCGTTTGAGCATTCTCGAAACGATCGACAATGCGACCGCTTGGAAAAATCTCGTTCGCTTTATTGAAACCTATGGCTCGGGACTTTTCACTCAGCAGTTTTTAAAGCTTGGCAATGTCCGCGCGATCCTTCATCAGGGAGTCGGCAATTGGCTTGATCGAGCTCGTGAACAAGGAGACCAAGCGGTCGTGCAGCCAATCTTGGACGCGATCGACGCTGGTGAGCTAAATCGCGATGAGGCTCAACGTTGGATGTCCGTCGTTCTAGAAGGGGTCATCGATCACTATACCGAGTATCGCGACTATAACAGCACCACGACTCAATCAGATCGCGGTGAGATGCTCTACATGCTTCTCGATTTCTTGCGATTGCGAGTTCGCTACGATCGAGTAAGTTGGAATCTCAAGCCCGTTTTTTGGGCTCACGAAGTCCTTGTGCGAGGCGGATGCCACCAGACCGCACAGCAATGGCGTCGAGCTTTAGCAGAACGCGTCGGTCGCGAGGCGGACCAGTACTTGTCGCAGCTTAACAAGCTCCAAGAAAAATACGCGATGAAGATGCCAACCGTCGCAGATAGACTTGGCGAACGATTCTTAGTTCCGATGACGATTGATCGCATGCGAGCCTTAGTCAAACCGGCGATGAAGCAACTGCGGCTGGAAAACGGCATGTCGCACAGCCCTGCATTTGATTTGCTCGTCCAAGAAGCTCACCTCATGTCGAAGGAGCCGACCGGCGTGGGACTCGATGTTCCTGCATGGCTAGTGGCACTCGAAGAAGAAGTCGATCGCGTCCTCGAGGGCCGTCGCACTTCGGCCCATCGACCTCGTCATGCCATCGCCGTCCCCATGACCAGCATTACCGCCGCTGAAATCGAAGCTCAACTCACCGCCATGGCCAATCGCTACAAAACTCGCTCGCTACCGCCAGATAAACCCTGAGCATTCGGAAGTCTCTTGCCAATTGGGCTTATCTGGAATGATCGCTTTCGACCGGTGAGCGGTTTTGTGGTCGTTTAGACTTCCCTCCGACGATAAATGCTTGCCGAGTTTCACAATTAAATCCAAGGATGGCTTCAGTTCATTCGCAAGTAAGACATACTTAACTTACGTTAACGTCCGTCTGAACACGCTATACATCAAGCCATGAATTTGATGTGCTAGCTCGGAATCGTAACGGTGGCCTTCGTCACGGAGGAAAGCGTGCTCTGCGTTGAATTCGTGCCAACTGAAATGGATATTCGCTTCAGTCATCGCGTCGTAGATTAATCGGCGACCTGCTTGGGGTATGTGAGGATCTTGCCGTCCCCAGACCATCATCATCTCGGCTTTGATCTCGTGCATTCGAGCGAGCGTGTTATCGGATTTTCCTTTGCCAAGACTCCCTTGATGGATGTCGGTTGCGTAGAAGCAGATACCCACTGAGATTTCTGGATTCATCGCTGCTCGAAACGCCAGGTGGCCACCAAGGCAGATACCAATCGTCCCGATGTTTCCGCTGCACTGCGGATGTGCCTTCAAATAATTGATTACGGCTCTTGAATCCGAATCGTAGCTTGCCAGTTCCTTCGTGATCTTCAGCAAGTTGCCGCGGTCGGTCCCCTCTTTGTCGTAAGCAAAAACTTCTCCAAGCTCGACATATTCGTGGTAGACCTCGGGAACTGCTACCAAGTAGCCTTGGCCCGCTAAAATCGCCGCTGTCCGTGCGATTGGGCCGGTCATCTGATAGATCTCCGAATAGAGGATGACGGCGGGGACAGGCTTTTCACTAACCGGCGAAAACAAATGCGTCCGCATGAGCCCAGTCGGTGTTTCAAGATCGACGAATGAGTTTGGATGGAGTCGCAAAGTAAACTGCTTTCTGATCTGGGCAATTAATGGGTTTTGAGAGCAAGGGTTTGACTTTCCAACCGGCGACCAAATCTGGATTCGGATCACGACGGGATTGTAACAGGTCAACTGTGCCATCTAGACAATCGAATACACTTCGATGCCCACTTAGCTACCTACGCAGCTCTGCATTTCGCGCAGCCCGCCTACAAACCCTTGGTGGTTTTTAGGGTTAGTTTTTCGGCGGGAACTAATTACCCCAGTTTTTTCCCTTCAAAACCTTCTCTAAATTCGCCAAAGTGCCAAAAACGGTGCTGTTTTGCTGTATTCAAGGTTTCTCAGTTTTGCCAAAATAATTGAATCGTCAAACGCAGCCTGATCGATATAGTCGATACATATTCGCGCGATCTGCGGTTAGTCAACCTGACCGCCCAATCCAGTTTTTGAGAGTTTGAAATCAGTTATGTCTATAGAAATTACGTTGCCCCAAACCACTAAGCCTGTACAAAATGTAAGCGGAATTACCGTTCGTTTGTGTGGTGACTCGGGGGACGGGATGCAGTTGTTGGGAACCCAGCTCACGAATACCTCTGCGTTGGTCGGCAACGACATTGCCACTTTTCCAGATTTCCCTGCAGAAATTCGAGCTCCCCGCGGTACACGCGCTGGGGTCTCGGGATTCCAAGTGCAGTTCGCTTCCCACGAAGTCCACACGGCGGGCGACACGTTGGACGCTTTAGTAGCGATGAACCCAGCGGCTCTAGTCACGAATCTCGCTGATCTTCGTAAGGGCGGTCTTCTTATCGTCAATGAAGACAGCTTCGAAGAAAAAGATCTAAAGTTGGCGAAGCTCAAGACAAGCCCGCTCGAAGATCCTTCGATGGAAAATTATCGTTTGGTAAAAGTCGCCATGACGCGGCTTACCAAAGACGCCGTTTCCGAGTTCGGTATGGGAATGAAGGAGGCCGACCGATGCAAGAATTTCTTTGCGATGGGTCTAGTCTACTGGCTCTACGGTCGCGGGATGGAAGCGACACTTCGATTCATCCACGGCAAGTTTGGAGCTGGCTCACCGATTGTTGCAAAAGCAAACGAGAAGGCTCTTCAAGCTGGCTGGTCCTTTGGCGAAACAATTGAAGCACTCGGTCATTCCTATCAAGTCGACGCGGCTGATCTTCCGACTGGCCATTATCGCAACATGATGGGCAATCAAGCAATGGCTTGGGGTCTCTTGGCAGCATCTCATCGAAGCAAAAAAGACATCTTCTACGCGTCTTACCCCATCACACCAGCAAGCGATATCTTGCACGAGATGGTCAAGTTCAAGAACTACGGCGTGATGACCTTTCAAGCCGAAGACGAAATTGCTGCAATGTGTTCCGCGATTGGTGCTGCTTACGGCGGACAAATGGCAGTCACAACCAGCAGCGGTCCTGGCATCGCACTCAAGGGCGAAGCGATGGGATTAGCGGTGATGTTGGAACTGCCAATGGTAATCATCAACGTTCAGCGTGGCGGTCCAAGTACAGGGCTTCCTACCAAAACCGAGCAATCGGACTTGTTGCAAGCCATGTTCGGCCGCAACGGAGAAGCACCGATTCCAATCATCGCTGCTCAAAGCCCCGGCGATTGCTTCAATGTCATTCAAGATGCGTGGTTGCTTGCCACTCAGTTGATGTGCCCAGTGATTGTTTTGTCTGATGGTTACATTGCCAACGGTTCTGAGCCTTGGGCGATTCCTGACGTGTCGCGCATGACACCGATCAAGGTCGAGCATCCAGGACCAAAGACTGACGACAATCCATTCTTGCCTTACTCACGCAACGAGCTCCTCGCGCGACCTTGGGCCATTCCAGGTACCGAAGGCTTGATGCACCGTGTAGGCGGTTTGGAAAAAGAGGACGGAACCGGAAACATTTCATATGACCCAGATAACCACCAAAAAATGGTCAACATTCGGGCACAAAAAGTAGAAAATGCTGCGAAGTTATTACCTCCGCAACAAGTGGTCGGACCAGAAAGTGGTGAGCTTCTGGTTCTATCATGGGGCGGGACGTACGGATCGTGCTTGACGGCAGTTCAACGAGCTCAAAGGGACGGTCGAAGTGTCTCGCATGCTCACGTCCGCTTTATGAACCCGCTCCCTAGCAACCTCGGTGAGGTCCTTTCAAGGTTTGATAAGGTCTTAATGCCTGAATTGAATCTCGGTCAGTTTCGAATGCTTGTCCGAAGCAAGTATTTAGTGGATGCAATCGGTCTGAATAAGGTCAAAGGCAAGCCATTTACGGTTGGCGAAGTCTATGAAAAGATTTGCGAACTTAGCGAAGCCGGTTCCGCTCCGGCAGCCAGACCTCACGTAGCATTCAAAGTCGGCTAGTGAATTGGATTCGTCCAACCGAACTACATCACGACCCAAACACAACTCAACGAAATTTTAGAATAGAACTCATTATGTCGACTGCCTTACCTGTTCTTACGTCAAACGATTTTACAAGCGACCAAGATATCCGCTGGTGCCCCGGTTGCGGTGACTACGCAATCTTGGCTCAGATGAAAAAGGTCTTGCCCGAGATCGGCGTTCCGCCGGAGAAGACTGTTTTTATCTCCGGTATTGGTTGCTCAAGCCGATTCCCTTATTACATCAATTCCTACGGAGTGCATTCGATACACGGTCGAGCTCCTGCTGTGGCAACGGGCCTTCGAGTCACTCGACCAGACCTCTCGGTTTGGGTCATTACTGGCGACGGGGACGCGTTGAGCATCGGCGGTAATCACTTCGTTCACTGCCTTCGACGTAATCTTGATGTGAATGTGATCCTCTTCAACAATCGCATTTATGGATTGACCAAGGGACAGTATTCACCGACCAGCGTTACTGGACAAGTCACCAAGAGCACGCCAATGGGTGCTGTAGATCATCCGCTGAATCCGATGATGGTGGCTGTCGGTGCAGAAGCGACCTTCATCGCACGGTCGGTCGATTCGAACATCAAGCACTTAGGGTACACGCTCAAACGAGCCGCCGCTCACAAAGGAACTTCCTTCGTCGAAGTCTATCAGAACTGCAACGTATTCAATGACGGTGCTTGGTCCTATGCCCAAGATAAAGCAACTCGCGAGGAAATGACGCTCGAACTTGAACACGGCAAGCCGATGATCTTTGGCAAGGACCGCGACAAGGGAATCCGACTCAATGGTTTAACCCCAGAAGTAGTCGACCTCAATACTTCCGGTGTGAAGGAAGACGACTTGCTCTTCCATGATGAATGCGGCGATGCGATGCACGCGTTCCTGCTTGCTCGGATGCGTCGTCCAGATTTCCCTGAACCAATCGGTGTCTTCCGTGATATCCAGCGAGACACTTTTGACGAAGCGATGCGTTACCAAGTCCAAGCTGCCGTTGAAAAACGAGGACGAGGCGATCTCCAAAAGCTCTTCTCAAGTGGCGACACCTGGAAAGTTGCTTAGTTAGTAAGTGGCACACTCAATCGCAAGCAGGCTCATGAGCCTACTTGCGATTGAGAACCGTGACTAAAGCGACACAAAGCAAAATCGCAATCGCGATCATCAAACAAATGATTACCAGATTGCGATTTTTTTCCTTGGTACGCTTGTTTCTTATCGCGACCAGAGCACTCGGACTTTGCGATGAAGGATTATTCAAGCTGGCTCGTGCCTCAGTCCTTCGAGTGCCCAATAAATCGATTACCGGTTCTTTTGCTTTCGAATAATCTGGCAATCGGTAAGACT
The DNA here is from genome assembly GCA_026692865.1 of Planctomycetota bacterium. Lineage (GTDB taxonomy): Bacteria > Planctomycetota > Planctomycetia > Pirellulales > Pirellulaceae > JAIYDQ01. The sequence goes on along the minus strand of JAPLNI010000053.1, from coordinate 161,589 downwards.
GATGATGATAAAAGTCGGCTAGAAGAATGTCAGCACGGACGCCATTGCTCGTATCGGCTGAACAAATGTCCGATGAATCCGCTTGCGAAGTAATATCAACAAGCAAACTGTCTTTGGTAATCCGGTCCTGCTTCGCCCACTCCAATAAGAGCGCAACATCTGCCGGTCCATAGCGACCTCCACTTGGCGGACAAACCCAGTATAGTCCCGCTGAAACAGGTGGATCCGACGCCTCTGCGGGCAACAGCTCGGAAAGCCCTTCCCCAGACGACGATGCTTCCGACTCTAACAACGCGGAGTCGGCGTCCGTGCTACTTGTGATCGAGTCGATCGGGATCCGAAACTTTCCTTTGCATTTTGGACAAATACCTCTTCGCCCAGCCAATTCTGACTTTAAGTTCAGCCCATGCTGGCAATGTTCGCATTGGAAACGTATTCCCATAACTACTCAAAAAACGTTTGTGGCATTAACTCGAGGCCCTTTGATAGCGAGCATTCAATCGCTCGGACTCTATTCCATGATGCTCGTCTATTTTTCAAAGAAGTTCTAGCCCTAGGAAAAATATGTCGCGTAAAATCGAGCTGAAGTTTGTGGATTCCTGCAAACGCTTCCCTCTAAAATGGCCATCGTTTGAGTACAATTGGATTTAACTAGTCGGGTAGGAATCCTTGATTCCTGCTCCATCATCATTGAGTGTTCGCAAGAGAAGTTATCACCATGGCTCTACTGCCCAGCCGAGAACCGCTCCCCACCAATCACGATTGCCGTAGAAGCCGCCTACGAATATGCATTCGTCAATCATGTATCGCAACTCTAGCAATGAATGGGTTGCTGTCCGGCTACTCGCTCACTCTGGCGTCCGAGGACTCTCAAGCTACCGAGCCCACCAAGCGCACTTCTGGTGCAGAGATTCGTAAAAGAACTGATGCCTCAGCAGAATCGGATCGACGAGCAGCTCAAACGCATTTTGAAAAGCTAAGAACACAGTCTCCCTCTGATGGACTTTCCGACATCAAGAAATCACCTTCGACCGAATCTGCCTCCGACTCAAATACACCATCAAACACGACAAAGACGCAATCACCAAAGCAAGAGCCTCGACAAGTCGCACCTCAGTCCTTCTATGGCGAAGTCTTACACGAGGGGCCATGCACTCCCTGTGAACTCGAATGGCAAATCCCAATCGAGACAACTTTTGAACCTTCCATACTGTCGACACCAGTCGCACCAAATACAAAGGCCACTCCGCCCCAAAGCAAATCGCCTCCGAGTAAATCCCTTCAGAGTGCGCCCGCTCAAAACAAAACCAACGAAAAGGACCACGAGTCGACAACTAAACCTACGCTCCCTTCGAACAATACCACTGCTCCAAAGTCGACCAATTGGAAACACTTGGATCGAGGCCCGCTTACGGTTGGCAGTACCCGTGGATTAGTTGCTCAAGAGATGATGCATGATGAGCCAGCGACCAAGCCCGTAGTCGTTGCGAAGATAACGCTTCTACCACCTCCAAAAATCACTGCTATTCCAGCAAGTGAATTGAAGATGGAGCGAAACGGGTTGGCTAAGGGCCTAGTCTCCTACCGGGGTTCAAGCAGCCCTAGCGAAACAAACGTTCGAACATCTGCGAAGCAAGCGTTTCCATCAAGCTCGTCATCTGAAGTAACCAGCAGTTCTTCGCGTCAGCAAGAAGACCAACGCAAACCACTGGCAAGCAAGTCGCAATCGATAACCGTTCCTCGGTACACTTCTATCACGCAGAGTAATTCAGTTACGAAACGTGATTTGGAGCCACTGCGCGTTGGCTCGCTGGGAACTTACGCATCAACTTCCGCGGATTACACAAGTTACTATGCATCGGACGAACCGCCGTTGCTCGATCAAGAGGCTTTAGCAAGTCCATCGTTATCCGACAGCACGTCAGTCTCTAGCAACGATGTGAAACAAGCGGCATTTCAAGGCCCGGGGGGCGGTTTTGGTCTACCGCCAAGTATGGGTAATGCAGCAACCGTGCAGCCATCGATTCCACCACCGGTCGTTACAGCCCCAGTCTATCCGACAACCCCCACGTACCAGCAACCGCCGGTCAACAGTTCGATATACCCAGCGCCGCAAGTAATGCCTGGGGGATCCGTCCCAAGCACCTCGCCAGGCCTCTCGCCGCAGGCAGGGTATGGCCTACCGAATTATCCGAATCGCGGAACTACCATTGTGAGTGGCGAGCCATTTGTGACCGCCGCACCACGGCAGTTTGATGCCTGCTATATGGTCGAACCAACCCACGCCAACACCAACGGTTGTGGATCACCACCGATGGCAAACACTCCCCCCTACTCTGGCATTCCAGGAACGGTCGTTCCGCCGACCATGATGCCTAATCAAGTTCCGCAAGGACTCTATTCGAACAGTAGCGCAGGCTTTCGACCTCTCTTCGGTTTTGGACAAGATGCGAACAATGTGCAGCTAGGTCGCGGACTTTGGGGACAGCCTAAAGCATACGTGCCAGGCCAGTGCTTCAGAAACTCGCTAAGGTACATCACGCCGTAGCCAGCTGACGCTTTAACGTAAATAGACGGCCAAGATAACGGCCAGTCCTCGAGGATCGCCGCCATTCGATTCATTATTTAATTCCCAGTCCCAGCTTTTCGTACTCGTACTCAGCCATCGGCGGTACTCGTACTCGATTCCTATTACCTAATTGAGCGCGATCGCGATTTTTGAAGTTGATTTACTTGAATTAAAGTGCAAAGGCTCTGTAATCTGCCCTCTACAAACCGGTATAGCGATCCAGAATATCAATCGTTTTTTGCAACTCAGCTCTCGCTTGTCCGATCTCAGTATCGGTTAAATCAACGCCGCCAGAGATCGCGTTTCGTGACTCCTGAATAAACTGCTCCCATTCCTGCTGAACGAGGTGCAACTGTTTGTTTCGAAGCTGGCACAGTTCCAATCTACGCTTCCAAATGTCTAATTGTCTCTGCTGGTCAGTACATGCTTCATGATCTTCTTCCCGAACCTTCGCGCGGCACAATGCGAGTGCCATTCGTGCTTCCGAAAATCGCTGCTCAGCCTTGCTGGTTTCGTGCTTCCAGTAAGCTGGAGCGTCCGCGTTGACCCATGCAGTAACTCTCGCATACTCGGTACGAACTTCATCGTTGCGATTTGTCATGGCATCTTTGAAGCGTCCAAGAAACGATTCAAATTCCTTCAGTGCATCTACATCGCGAATATCAGCCGAATCAGCCACGTTTTTGATACTCCTCAATCAATTCGGCTTTTTTAATGAGGTAGGGAATGTGCCGCTGACTCGCTTCTACCAAGCGTCCTAGTTGTTTAATTTGGTCTTCAAACTCAAGACTAAACTTCTGGTGCTCTTGGTCTCGCCAAGTGCTTGCGAGTCGCTCCATCTCTTGTCGCAACATACCCGAAGCGCTCCCGAGAGTTTCATTGAAGCGCTTCAGCATCATCGCAAATTGACGCAACTGTTCCGGATCAACGATAGCTTGGGACATGGGTGGTAATTAGGTGTCAGGTGTCAGGATTTATAGCCTATTAACTTATCGCTTATTGCTAAGCGATTACTTCTTTTTCACAGCAATTTTCTTTGTAGGCGTTCCAGTTGGTGCTGGATTGCCGCCCGGTCGTCGACATTGCATTCCAGGAGAAAAGTTGCGTAGCGTTTGGCTGCGTCGATCATGTTCAATCTCTCCGCCAATCGCAAGGCCATTCGAATCGCATCGGTTTTGATCTTGATCGGTGGCGGCGGATCGCGGAAAAGAGCTGCAGTTCGATAAGCAGAAAATGCTTCGAGCGGCTGGCTCGATAGTTCATAGCATTGACCGAGTTCAAGTGCCGAGGGAGCCCGCAATTCGGGAACCTCAACGGACTGCTTCAGTAGTTGCATCGCATCTTCAATTCGGCCAAGCGATCGAAGCGCTGCGGCCCACGGGATCATCAGCTCTTTTTGTTCCGGATGCCTTGTGAAACGAGCTTGGCAAAACGCGATCTGCTCGTTTGCGAGATTAGTTTGTGCTCGCTGCCAATCTAGCTCATGTTCGTCGGACGCTTCTTGTTGAAAAACCCGCCAAGCTTCCTGTAGCGATTGCTGAGCGGCACCAAGGACCAGTTCCTCACGAAAAACGATCAGTGGCTCATACTCAGGATTATGCTGGACGCCTGCGTTAAGAACACGCATCGTATCTTTGGAGCGAAGCTGGCGGTCATAGATTTCTGCCAATTGCATGTACGGAATTGGATCTGCCGGAAAGTTCTTGATCCTTTGTTCTAGCTCTTGATAATCCAGCAGCGAGATCCGCGAGGCACTCGGACCGGCAGGACCGTTCAACGCATCGTTAATGTCTGCGAGCTTGGGTCGCACTAATAAGTGATCGACGGACTGGAATCTAGCCAACGCTTGTTGGACGCCTTCGTTAGGTTTTTCGCGTTCAAGCGGCATAGGCATTTCAAAATCTTAATTGCAAACGAGTCTTTGTTGATCGGCGACGCGAGGCGTATTAAGCAGACAGCCACTGCCTCGCTTTATCGCATACTTAGCAAAACATAAATTCGAAGCTACCATAGTCGAGCTAATGAATGTGACAGTTGCTTTCGCTAAGTGTTATCACCCCGCTGGTTTTTACGTACTCAGTCTTCATCCATCTACTTTATCTTCCATGATTATGACCTCTTTGCCCACTCCCCACCATCAGCAAACACTCCGATCCGTTGAATGGTCCGGAGATTGGCAAGGAAAACTGAAACTTCTCGATCAAACGCAACTCCCCGCAAAAATTGAAATGGTTGATTGCGTTTCCGTTGCAATCATTCGAGAGTCTATCGTGCAACTACGCGTTCGTGGGGCTCCTGCGATCGGAATCGCGGCCGCTTACGGTGCGGTTGTAGCTTTTCAAGAGTCGATATCTGAGCAGGAAGTATTTGACGAAGCCGCCAGATCGCTCCTGAACACCAAGATCGAAGACTTGCGATCGTCACGCCCCACGGCAGTGAATCTTTCCTGGGCTCTCAACCGGATGAGCCAATCGATAGCTGATTTTTCATTGCCTGCGGATGCCGCTTTGGTAGGCAAGACCTTGCTCGCAGCAGCCATCGAAGTTCACGAAGAAGACAAACAAATGTGTCACGCGATTGGTCGATTTGGAGCAGAACGAATTGCTGATCGTTCAGGTGTGCTGACTCATTGCAACACGGGCGGTCTTGCCACATCTGAGTACGGGACTGCTCTTTCAGCGATGCTCACCGCGCAGGACCAGGGCAAGCACTTCCATGTGTTTGTCGATGAAACGCGACCACTTCTCCAGGGAGCAAGACTAACCGCGTGGGAACTCATGCAGCGAGAGATTCCTTGCACACTAATTTGCGATTCGATGGCAGCCCAAGTCATGAGAGAAGGTCGCGTACAAGCCGTGTTTGTCGGAGCAGACCGCATAACCGCTTGTGGTGATGCCGCTAATAAAATTGGCACCTACGGCTTAGCCATTCTTGCCAAGTACCATAACGTACCTTTTTATGTAGCAGCCCCGAGTAGCACGTTTGATCTTTCGCTTGTCAGTGGCTCAGAAATCCCGATTGAGCGACGCAACGAATCGGAAATCACGGAAGCTTTTGGCAAAAGAACGGCTCCAGAAAGAGTCGCTGTCTATAACCCAGCTTTCGATGTCACCCCTGCGGATTTGATTACTGCGATCATCACCGAAAAAGGAATCATCGAACCAGTGAACGAACAGAACGTGCGAGAGATGCTGCACCGATAGAAACAATTTGGAGTGCGATGACTTGTCAACGCTTTTCTCATGCGACACTCTGGCAATTTAACCACTCACTCCACGAACCCACGTGGTCGCAGACGAAACGACATCACTCGCCTTAAAGCTTCGCCAAGCCGGAGCAATCCAAATTTTGGAGTGCGATGACTTGTCAACGCTTTTCTTGTGCGACGCTCTGGCAATTTAACCACTCTCTCCACAAACCAACGTGGTTGCAGACGAATCGACGTCGCTCGCCCCAAAGCTCCGCCAAGCCGGAGCACTCCAAAGGTAAGGCAATCTAAGTTGTTCAGGCCAGATTTTGGTTCAATCACGTGTTATCTTGGAACTGGCTAGCTTGCCGCTCCGTCTATCGATTGAACTCTCAGCGTAACTCAGGCTAGCAGCCGTAACACGCGAGCGACTAAAAACTCTTCTCCCGAGGTAAATCTCATGTTTCGATCAGCAAAGCCTTGGCTCACGGCTTCGATAGCGATCCTGTTGACACTCTCCAAAACAACATGTTTCGTCTCTCAGTGTCAAAAAGCGAGTGCCGAAGAAATAGGCTTTGTGGAGGATTTCGCACTCGCTTCGAATCGTGACGCGGAGCTCGCGAAACTTATTCCCGGAACGGAAGATTTTTATCTTTACTCATGCTTACACAATCAGACCACAGGCAAACTCGCCGTATCACAGTCGATCCTAGACGCTTGGATCTCGAAGTTTGGGCTCACCGAAAACGCTCGTCGAATGCAAATGCGTCAAATGTTACTCAACTACAACCCAACATCGCCCGAAGCGACTCTCAATTATCTAAAGCAGAATCTTGGGCTCAATATCTATCACGATCGACCGAATCCAAACGAAGCGGCACAACTCGCAACAAAATTGGATCCCGCACTGATTGACTGGGCCGCTCGATTCCAAGAAGCCGTCACAACCAACAATCGCTTAGAGCAGATCGAAGATATTGTTCTGGGGGAAGCTCTTCAGAAAATTCAGTTCCAACCTGACTTTCGTAGTTGGATTAGTCGTCTGAATCGCCCTGATTTGCCAGATACGGTCGATACGATCGCCAAGGAATTGAAACTTCCCGATACGCGAGGGTTTGGTTGGGCCCCGGTGCATCAGCTACTCTCACGCGATCAGCTGGACCAACTGCTCAAGCTCCTTCCCAAGCTAATCGAATCGGATAGTTTTGTTCAAGCTCGTTTAAGACGTATTCGTCCTATCGAAGATATTTCGCTTGCAGATAAAAAGTCTCAGCGAGCTCACCTGGAAGAGCTTCAAGCGTTTGTTGCAAAACTTCCCGATTCACAAGCGAGCCTCAAAGCTCACGTGCTATTTCAGCGATTGCTATTCGATGCATCAGAAGGAACCTACGATCGCCAAAGATTCCTGGAATACTTGAGACTTCCACGGCAATCTTCAACCATCAATCGTGAATTCCTGCAACTCGCTCAAAACCGTGTAATAGCGACGCTAACGACAGACTACTCAGCTATCACAACGCTCGCACCAATCAACGATGATAGCCAATTGATCCAAGAGTACTTGGAGCACTTCTTTCAATCCGATGCAAACGCCGATATTTTCGCACCATTCATTGATCGTGACTGTCTGAAACTTATCTTTGCATCAACGAAGCTCCTCTATGGGCTTGGTGATTCGAAGACATTCTATGCGCAACTGAGTCCAGCCGAACAGAAGGAGATTCGCGATCGCGTCGAGATGCGGTTTGCGAGGACTAATCCGAAATACTGGTCGCCTCAAGACACAGTCAAGCTATCGGTTTCGATTAAGAACGTTCCTCGAGTAACGATGAAGATTTACCAGATTCAAACTCGAAATCTTTTAACTGCACAGCAAAAACAGATCTCGACCGATGTCGACCTGGATGGCTTGGTCGCCAACTCGCAGCGAGTCCTTGAGTTCGCTCAGCCATCGGATCGTCGGCATAGCGAAACAATTGCACTTCCTGAAATGGAAGGGCGTGGCGTTTGGGTGGTAGATCTTTTCGGAGGTGGGCAACGCAGCCGAGTCCTTATACAGAAAGGTCAACTTCGAAGTCTCCACACGATCTGCGACGCGGGACATCTTTTTCGTGTCATCGATGAACAAGGTTCATTAATACCTAACGCAAAACTTATCGTCGGTGAACGCGAGTTTGCATCCACCGCAAAAGATGGAGCAATCGTCGTCCCCTTTGCAGAGCAGTCCCAAAGTCGTTCAATTCTCCTGGTCGAGGGTGATTTCGCCTCGCTGGAAACGTTCACGCATTTGAAGGAAGAATACACGCTTCAGGGTGGTTTCTTAGTCGACCCACAATCATTGCTTGCCGGGTCCAAGGCGGCACTCGTTCTGCGATCACAGTTGCTCCTTCAAGGAACCCCAGTTCCCATAGCAAGTCTAGAAAAGCCACAGGTCACCCTGCGAGCTACTGATCAAGACGGAATTGAAACAACTCAAACGTTTAGTGATCTACAGTTGTCTGATACGCTAGAAAGTGTCATTCATTTCTTCGTCCCGCAACGGCTAAGAACGTTGACGTTTACTTTTACAGGCCGAGTGCGCAACCTGAGCCTCGGTACCTTTCAAGACTTGTCCAGCTCCTACACAACCACGGTGAACACACGAGCATCGACCGCGCAGATCGCTGACTTTTACCTGACTCAAGTCGCATCGGGCTTTGCACTAGAAGCTCTAGGTCGCAACGGAGAAAAACTCTCGCAGCTACCAGTATCTATTGAACTGAAGCTTCGTGGTCTTCGCAATCGCGTGAGCACAAGACTCGCAACAGATGCCAACGGCCGCATTGAATTTGGTGAGTTGCCTCGTATAGAAAGTATCCAAGTCACTGCAAAGGGAATCGCAACACGTGATTTCGTTTTAGATGCTCCTTTCTTAAATTGGCCATCGACGATGCATGGAATCGTTGGCAAATCGCTTCAAGTTGCTTGGCCGGAAACGGGTGAAGCGTTAAAAAACTATCCCCAACGATTGTCCCTCACCGAAACACGCGATGGAACCATCGCTTCGATTCGCAATGACTCACTCACCGTTCAAAACGGTGTAATCAAGATCGAGAAACTCCCAGCAGGTCTATACCAATTGACCGATCATCTCATCGGCCAAAGCATACGCATCCGAATTGTGGAATCTAGACATGGCGGAGCGGCCCAAGAAAAACTGCTGAGCGATTTAGTGGTTGGTGCTTCCACCGCACTTGAGAAGGATCACTATGTCCCGGTCCATGTTTCTAAAGCCAGCATCGTAAACGATAACCTAACCATTCAAATTCAAAATGCAGACGCGGCAACTCGGGTCCACATCGTCGCGATGCCTTTTGATCAATCGCCTTCATTGGTCTCGTCGCTGACTTCCGTTCCAATTGCCCCCAACTCTTCGAAGCTGAATCCAACTCCAAGTTTCTACATCGATTCGATGAAGCTCGACGAAGAGTATCAATACGTTCTGGCACGTCAGTTAGCGAAAAAATATCCCGGCAACATGCTTCCGCAGCCGAGTGTACTCCAGAATCCTTGGGAGCTTTCTGTTACGAATAATGAATCGCAATTGGCGGCCGCTGGCGATGCGATCGCGGCGATAATGGCTCCTGCACCTTCCGTACAAGTGCTTCAAAAATCAATGGAGAACTATCTTTCAGGGCTAAATAATTCTGGCGAAGCGATCTACGAATTCCTTTCGCGCGGCACATTGCTGGTTGCGAATCTGCGTCCAGACGAGAAAGGTTTAATCGAGATTGATTCCGAGCTGGTTGCAGATCAACCCAATGTGTTCATTCTCGCGATCCATCCCAGCGGAACGACCTATCGTCGAGTTGCGATGCCGAGCGTGAAGCCTCGTACAACGAATGATCAGACTCTGAAGAATGCGTATGCTGAAGCGATTCATTTGGCCGAACGCCAAGTCGTTAGGATTCTTCGAACTGGTGATCCTTCCGTTGATCTCGGTGAAGCAACCTCAAGCCGCGTCAAGCTATTCACGAATTGGGCAGATGCCTACGGTCTGATGAGCACGCTCCTAAAGGGGGATGCTGAACTCGAAAAATTTCGACCACTAACGAATTGGTCGAAACTGAATGAAATGGAAAAGCATGTCCAATATGGTTTACTTGCTTCACACGAAATGCATTTGTTTCTTTCAGTTCATGACGCGGATTACTTCAATCGATTTGTGAAGCCGACGCTGACTGTTAAGTACGCGAAGCAACTGGTCGATGATGTACTACTCAATCGAGATTTGCTCCCTTATACGACTCCTTCGAGGCTTGCGTTACTCAACGCTGCCGAGCGAGCACTGCTGGGGCGAAATCTCGTTTCTCAGTTTGGTTCGAATCAGCGTTGGCTTTCCGATTCACTGCGTGTAACCGACGAGCAACAAGACCCACGCAGTCGATACGCAAGGTTTGAAACAGCTCTGCTTGGCGGGCTACTCGGAGATCACGATAGAGGCTCCGTCGGTTGGGGAATTCAGAACGGAGAATCCTTCGGATTCGCTTTGCCCGCCGCCCCTTCAAGTGGTGCAGAAGCTGCCTCGACGTTGGACATTGATTCCAATTCTTTGAGGGATCCCGCAATATCGAATCGTTCGCTTTCGATGGATCGTCTTGGACGAAGTTCGAATCTGAAGCTGCGAGATCGAAAGGATGCTGAACGTTCGAAAAAGCAAGATAAAGCAAACTATCCGGAGAAGTCATCCAGTCTTTCCGATGGGAATATTACGCAACTTTTTTCAAGACGAGAGTTAGCAGAAGCGGAATCGATTCCTTTCTATCAATCGCTTGAAAAGACACGCAAGTGGGCCGAGTGCCAGTTCTTTCGAATCGCTCTTGAAAATCAGAGGGGTTCGCTGATCATTCCGAACGCTTATTGGATCGACTATCTGAAACACTCGAAAGACGGGACGCCATTTCTTTCGACGAATCTCACCGACGCTGCTTATTCAACCACCGACGCCTTGATGGCGCTGGCCGTGTTGCAGTTGCCGCTCGATGGAAAGAGTTGCGAGCTCTCGGTTGAAGACGGTCGCATTCTTGTAAAGCAGCCGACCGAAGCGTTGGCTTATATACAAAAGATCGAGCCAATTGAGCCCGCCAAGGACTCAGTTCCATTACTGATCGGTCAAGATCTTTACCTAGTTCAACCGTCGGATTCCGGTCTTCCGAGACCGATCGTCTCGAAGTCGCTCCTCGTCAACGTCGCTTATCGAGCGAGCGTAGTAGTTACGAATCCAACCGCAACGCTGCAAAGGGTTCAAGTTTTGACGCAAGTCCCTCAAGGCGCGATCGCACTATCCAATGGCAAGCCGGTTCGTAGCACGCCCATTGATATTGCACCCTACTCGAGTCAACAAATCGCTTATGAATTCTACTTTCCACAGCCAGGTGCGTTCCAGCATTATGGAGCTCAAGTTTCCAACACCGAAGGCTTCCTCGCTGCCAGCGTTTCGAAGTCTTGGAACGTACTTGCGGTCCCCGATGAGATCGACCAAACGACTTGGAGCTATGTCGCTGCATGGGGAACTGAGGAGCAAGTCATGGAGTTTCTTGAAATAGCAAATCTAAAACAGATTGACTTATCGGCGATAGCATGGCGAATGAAATCGAAGTCTTTTTTTGAAGCTACGTTGACGAAACTCGATTCGCTAGGTTGTTTCGATACGACTCTTTGGAGTTATTCCGTTGTTCATAATGATCGGCCACGATTGCGTGAACTGATCGAATCCATGCCACAAGTTTTCCAGATCGTCGGCCCGTTTTTGGATTCGCCATTGTTTGTATCGCAACCGATCGAGAGTCTCCAGTTCGAGCACTATGACTTTCGCCCGTTGGTGGTTGCTCGAATGCATCAACTAGGAAGCAAGCGAGTGATTCTGAATGATGAACTCGCATCACATTATGATTCGTTTATGAATCTGCTCGCGTATCAAAAGTCAATTTCGGCGGATCAGTCGCTTGGCTTAGTTTATTACCTGCTACTACAAAATCGAATCGAGGAGGCGATCGTAAGATTCGATACGATAACGCGAGAACAGACATCACTCGGTATCCAATATGATTACTTCGCTGCTTATCTAAATTTCTATCGCGGCGACTTCGACTCAGCACTCATGATGGCGAATAAGTACATCGATCATCCTCAATTAAAATGGCGAGATTGGTTCACTCAAGTTCGCGATCAGATTCAAGAACGCAACGCAATTCAAATTGGTGAGCGAAGTGAAACCGTTTCCAACGAGGATTGGAAGAAAGAGAGCCAACAACGTCTTCTATCAGGTCAACGCAACAATGAACAATTGCAAGCCGCCGCAAAACTCCCGTCGCTTGAGATTTTGGAAGAAGCGGGCCAGTACAAGCTTCAGCACCGAAACGTGAATGAGGTCGATGTTCATTACTACCTCATGGATATCGAGTTACTCTTTACAAGGAAGCCATTTGTTCAGAATAACGATAGCCGGTTGAATGTGATCGCCCCGAATCGAAGCGAGAAGCTAAAGCTAGGTTCTGGCGATGAAGTATTCGCACTAGCAATCCCGGATGACTTGAAGAATCGTAACTTGGTAATCGAAGTCGTTGGGGGCGGATTAGTTCGCAGCACAGTCGTCTACAATAACGCTTTGGTCGTCACTCTTTCGACAACCATGGGCCAATTACAAGTAACATCGCAAAAAGATCGTCAGCCTTTGGAGTCGACCTACGTCAAGGTTTACGCAAAACACCATGACGGTTCGATTCGGTTCTACAAAGATGGGTACACCGACCTACGTGGAAAATTCGACTATGCCTCGGTCAGCACCATCGACGCCGACACTGCAGAAAAGTTTTCCATCCTCGTACTGCACCCCGAAAAAGGTGCCGCCATTTGCGAAGCACAAGTTCCCGTACCAGCACCATAGTTAGGCAACACAAGTTATTCTCGTGCTAAATTGGACAAGACCCCAATGCAATCTTAAGCTGCTTGACGAGTCTTCACTACTGTGGCGGCTGTTGAGGTTAGCCCGATAGGTAGTGACATTGGGCGGTCGTCGGAGCAGATGACTTGCACTGCGAGTTGCCGAGTGGCATTGAGCAAGATTGGGCTTTTGAGGTTCGTCGTGAGGGTCTGTCCGTTTTTGCTGACGACTGTCAACACAAACATTTGATCTTCGTTTCGAAGATGCAATAAGCTCAACTCTCGCTGAGGAATTTGAACTCGGTAATCTGGGGCGTATCGACGTGGGCTTACCACGGGAACAGCCACCGATGCTTGAGCGACTGCTTGCAGCCAAGCAACGTCTTCGCCAGCGGGATTGGATAGCAAAAGCCAATGCCGCGACGACTCGAAACCAATCAATCCATGCGGCATCAAAAGAATATCCGAGTGATCGATTTGTAGCTGGCCAAAACGAGTTGTTTCGATTTGCATCTTCGTTTCCCTTGGAAGCATTCCCTGCGAGCTTAAGGCTATTCGTCGCGCAGCATCCTCTGCTGACAAGACCTACACGTTCTAGGTTTATCGGCCAAGCAACCTCCCAAACGTTAAAATCGATCTAGTTTAATTTCGATATTCCGCTGGAGCTCCTTGAATCGGCGATGTGTTCTACGAGCTGGTGGAAATCTAGATAATGACTCCGAAGATGAGCACCATCGTGGGCGAATGTCGCAAAACGCTGAGATTTGAGATATGCTTACTCTGTCAGAGATTTTCCGAGCAAGGAGTTTCAATCAATGCGCACTAACGCCGCACTAGCTACTACGATGCAGGATCACTTAACGTACTTAGGTGGAATTGACGCGAGCCGAGTCTTGCTAAATCCGCCACCTGGTCAAGCGACTCTCGCAGACTTGATTTCGGTCAACGAATCGTCAAATCCCAGCCTTTATGAGCTAATAGATGGAACTTTGGTGAAGAAAGCGATGAGTTACGAGGCGTCAGTCGTTGCTGCTACGGTGCTTTTCCTACTGAAGCAGTTTGTCTCTCAGTACCGTCTGGGATTGGTCTCCGGAGCGGATGGATTTTTTAAGCTACAGTCGTCGACTCGTGGGCCGAATGTCGCATTTGTAGCCCGCGATCGATTGCCGGGCGGAGTTTTTCCGACGCAAGTTTACCCCCAAATCACTCCCAATCTCGTTGTCGAAGTGCTTAGCCCTGGCAACACCAAAGCCGAAATGGCTCGCAAGCGACTCGAGTATTTTCATGCAGGTGTCCAAGTTGTTTGGATGGTTGATTGCGGGAATCGATTCGTCGCCGTCTTTACGTCTCCAAGCGACGTACGAGTTTTGGGGGAAGAAGAGGTGATCGATGGTGGCGAGGCGGTTCCTGGCTTTATAGCTAGAGTGGGGGATTTCTTTGCGGACCTAGACATCGGAAAGCCTAGTTGAGGAATTCTTGAATCCTTGGCTTTCGAGGGCTCGGCAGATTTAAGGGCTTCAATGAATTCTGTTTAGGATTAAGATTGACAAGCGGTTATCTCCCCAGTTGCGGTTTATGGCGCTTTCAGGGCCTATTGAGCAGTCAATGTATACTTGAGGATACGATGAAGTTCGTCAGTAATAATTATTTTCGTGCGATTTGCTTCGGATTTGTTTCGACGCTTATACTCTCGGTGACAGAAACTGGAATCCGTGCCGACGACGCAGCAAAAGAAGCGTTGGAAATGTTAAAGCTCCCGCCCAGACCGCCCCGCCCTGCCCTGGGGCCAAGCAAGTTACCGCTCTCGTTTATTCCTCATGAACGAATTGCCTTTGTCGGGAATTCGACCGCGGAGCGAATGAATCTTTTCGGAAACTTCGAAACGCATCTGCTGTTACGCTTTCCGAAGGACGAATTAGTAATTCGAAACTTTGCGAGACCGGCAGATGAAGTGGGTGTTCGACAACGAGCAAGCGACTACACCAAGCTAGACGATCCCACGGCTGCTTTTGGTGCCGACACTTATTTCTGTTTCTTTGGATTCAACGAGTCCTTTGCCGGCCAACCGGGAGTCGAAAAGTTCAAAGCGGATTACGCGAAGTACCTCGAAGAAATGGCCCAAAAGTATCCAAGAGACGACGCTGGTGCACCGCCGCGTTTTGTCCTCGTATCACCTATCGCGTTTGAATCTACTGGCGACCCATTGGCTCCCCAAGGAGTCGAAGAAAACAAGAACCTGAAACTGTATGCAGATGCCACAAAACAACTTGCAAGTGATAAGGGACTTGCGTTCATCGACTTGATGCAACCAACCGCACAAAAGTTTGCAGAGAAAGAGGGTGCCCAGTTCACGATCAACGGATGTCACTTAAATCAAGCGGGTGACAAAGCAGTAGCTGAGATTCTAGAGAAAGCTCTGTTTGGCAATCCATCGGTTTACGCATCTGAAGACGTCTATGAGAAACTCCGCAACGCCGTTGTCGACAAATCTTGGGTCCATCTGCAAGATTATCGAATGCTGAACGGCTGGTACGTTTATGGCGGACGAAGAACTTGGGATACAGAGACTTTCCCACGCGAGTACGTCAAGATCCGTAAGATGGTTGCTGTTCGCGATCGATACGTATGGGATCTCGCTTCAGGCAAGCCCGTCGCAGATAAACCTGATGATTCCGCGACGGGTGAACTCATTACACCACCAACACGCTTCGGTGAGTCACGCCAAAAGTACAGCGAAAATCAAGAGGGCGGACCAGTCATTCTGCCGCCTGAAAAACTAATCAAAACTTGCACCATACCAGAGGGCTTCGAGATGAAGCTATTCGCAGATGAAACCAAGTTCCCTGAAATTGCCAAGCCAGTCCAACTCACTTTCGATGCCAAAGGACGACTCTGGTTGTCCACCATGCCTAGCTACCCCCAATGGAAACCGGGTGATGCAAAGCCCAACGACAAGTTAGTAATTTTGGAAGACACCGACAATGATGGGACAGCAGACAAGAGCACAGTCTTCTATGACAAACTCCACTGCCCAACTGGCTTCGAGTTTTTCAACGGTGGCGTCTTGGTAGTCGATCAACCGCGATTGATCTGGCTGAAAGACAACGACGGCGACGACAAGGCCGATGAAGTTGTTCACGTATTAGATGGATTTGCAACTGAAGACACACACCATACGATTGGGGCTTTCGAATCCAATCATGCAGGTCTACTGCACATGCTGGAAGGAGTTTCCATGAGTACGGCAGTTGAGACTCCGTGGGGACCATTCCGCAACTTTGGTTCATCTGGATGTTATGTTCTAGACCCGAAGACGTGGAAGATCAGCCACTATAACACACCCGGTTACGGAAACCCTTGGTGCTATCTTTTCAACGAGTGGGGACAAGGCTTCTGCGGCGACGGCACCGGAGCAAACCAGCACTGGGACACGCCACTCTCTGGAGCACAGTATCAGGGCCGAAAGGGTCTCAATCCGGTCTTTAATACGGAGAGCATGCGACCGGTTGTTGGAAGCGAGTTTTTGTTTTCCCGTCAGTTCCCAGATGATGTCCAAGGCCAGTTTATTTATGCGTGCGTGATCAACACAAACGGATTGCCTCGTTGGAAGTTCTCCGACGAAGGAGGCGGTTATCGAGGCACTAGAATCCGGCACGACGACAAAGACCCCAAGACAGCTTTCGATTTCCTGAAATCGACCGACAAGCACTTTCGTCCGGTCGACCCCCTGATTGGACCAGATGGCGCACTTTGGTTTGGTGATTGGGCTAATCCATTGATTGGTCACATGCAGTACAGTCAACGCGATCCGAATCGTGATCATATCCACGGCCGCGTGTACCGAATGTTCTACAAGGAAAAACCATTGCTTGCTCCGGTTACCCAGTTCGGAAAATCTACCCCCGAGCTACTTGAGCAGCTTAAAGAGTACGAACTACGAACTCGTATTCGAGCACGAAGAGAACTTCAAAGTCGCCCGCAAGCAGAAGTTTTATCAGCGGCCAAAGCTTGGTTGAATAATCAAGATACAGCCGGTGTTGAGTTTGAAAGATTTCGAAATGAAGTGCTTTGGCTGCAACAGCATTTCCACGCTGTTGATCTTGATTTGATCAAGCAAGCACTCGCTAGCAAGTCTGCCGATTCACGCGCAGCCGCAGCAAGAACTTTGAGCGACGAAAGAGCTTATTTGTCCGGTGTACAAGAACTCCTTGAGACCTTGACCTCTGACGTGCATCCGCGAGTTCGAGTGGAAGCTGTTCGAGGACTGAGTTTCTTTTCCAACGATAGCTCTACTAAATCGGTGCTAGCAGCACTCAACGGTCAAGAAGATGATTACTTTGTCGAGTACACAGTGAGCGCCGCTTTAGGAGCCAACATCCAATCGTGGCGTGGCGAGCATCTCAAAGGTGAGATGGCTTCGAACAAGGCTGGAAAAGAACTGCTCGATCGCGTCATTGCACTCGATAAGAAAGGTGCGGAAGCTGTTCCGTATTTGCAGATTCTCCTTGGCAAAGATCAACAACCAGAAGAAGCTCGCAATAAAGCAATGCAAGCCATCGCCGACATTAAAGGTGGAAACATCGAGAACGGCAAATTTGTCTTCCGACGTACTTGTACCGCATGCCATCGTGTTTATGGCGAAGGAGCTGCCTTTGGACCAGACATGGAAAAGGTTGGGACGCGTCTGAGCATGTACAAGCTAGTTGAATCGGTAATCGATCCCAATGCGGAAATCGATGCGAAGTACGAGTCGACGATGATTTTGACAGATGAAGGAACGGTGATTTCAGGACTGCTTGTTAGCGAAGACGATGAGAAAGTAGTTATCTTCGATGGCAAGGAAAAGAAAACCGTCCTCAAGGAAAGCATCGAGGAACGCAAGAAGCAACGTCAAAGCAGTATGCCAGAAGGACTCGCGGGAACGATTGCTCCTTCAGAGTTTTTGGACGTCTTAGCGTTTCTTCATTCGTTGAAGTAAGAGTTTTTTCGATACACTCCAGGCGATACACCATGCTGTTTTCGAAACAGCGTGTTCATGTATTCGGCGTATTCAAATCCGCAGCGGCGAGCGATCTCCTCCTGCGATAGGTCTGTATCGCGTAGGAGAAGCTCAACGCGACTCAGACGCCTCTGGGTAATCATCTCGTGAGGCGTTTTACCGGTGGCTTTGCGAAAACGGCTTTCGAATAGTCTTCTCGATAACGGGACCGTTCTCAAAACGTCCTCCACATTGATTCCGTTACAGGCATTCTCGCGAATAAATTGCATTGCTTGTGCAATTAACGGATCATCGACGGCAGTGACGTCTGTTGATTGGCGTTGCGCAATCCCGAGCGGTGCAAGTAGTTTCCCCGGGCTAACTTTCTTATCATTTGACATAAGCTGCTCTAACAGCTCTGCAGCTAACATTCCGGCTCCTAGAGCATTCGGAATAACACTCGACAGTGAAGGTGTTGAAAGATTGCATAGCAACGGGTCGTTATCGACCCCGAGGACTGCGATTTGCTCGGGTACGCTGATTGAATGGCTTCGACACACGTCCAGAACAATCTGTGCCTGAATGTCATAGGCGGCGAACAACCCGATCGGCTTGGGAAGCCCTGCCAACCACTTTGCGAGCCGCCTTTTTTCCACAGGCACAAGCGATCGACTTCCTTGGATGCTTGAGCGACTTCGATAGACATCGCAAGGCATACCCTGATTATGACACGCATCTACAAAATGGTTCTCACGAAAACGAGACCAAGCGAATTCCTCCAAGCCGCAAAACGCAAACTGGCGATAGCCTCGCTCACGTAGATGTTCCAACGCTAGTTTCGCGATCGCATCATCATCGGTCTCGACCCATGGAATCGATTCAATTCTTCTAGCCGAACTTAGGTCGACAACGGGGATCTTTAGCTTCGCCAATACAATTGCAATTGCATCATTCTCAATCCGTGCAATGATTCCATCACCACGCCATTTTTTGATCCAGTTCGGAGGCTCGGCGCCGCGCTCCTGCTCGGGGAGGGCGATGCTCCAAGCGTCGTGACGCTTTTGGTATTCGACGATCCCTTCAAGCAAGCCTCGCGCGTAGGCGTTTGAAGTTTCAATTAACAAGGCGACTGATTTTCTTTGCTTCATGGTAAAATATTATAACTCTCTTGCGCAAATTCTCATAGCTAATCCCAACGTGATCGTTCATTCTTAGGAGGTAGATTTTGCCTCTAGGAGTCGAAACGGCCGGCGCAAGTCGCCTGCGAGACTTCGTATGTCACTCGAAAACAGTTTTTCAAAAGCGAAAATGAGCAAAAAACCTTTAAATGTCGCAATGGTCGGCCTGGGCTTCGGTTCTGAGTTTATTCCTATCTATCAAAGGCACCCCGAAGCGAATGTGATCGCCGTTTGCCGTCGTAATGAACAGCAAATGAATGAAGTCGCGGATCGATTTCAAATCGCGAAAAGATATCGCGAGTTCGATGACGTACTGTCAGACCCTGAAGTCGATTTTGTCCACATCAACTCGCCGATTCCCGATCACGGTTGGATGAGCCTTCGCGCTCTCAAGGCTGGTAAGCATGTGATGTGTACAGTCCCCATGGCGACAACAATTGACGAGTGCGATCAGATTTGCCAAGCCGTCGCGGACACTGGAAAAAAGTACATGATGGCCGAAACGGTTGTCTACAGTCGCGAATTCCTGTTCTTAAAGGAGCTCTACAGCCGTGGTGACCTCGGGGAGATTCAATACATGGCAGCCAGTCATCCCCAAGACATGGAAGGATGGCCAGAGTATTGGGAACGGATGATTCCAATGCACTATGCGACTCACGTAGTCTCGCCGGTTCTCGGACTAGTGAACAAACGAGCGGAATACGTATCGTGTTTTGGTTCCGGTGCTATTCGTAATGAGCTTGCCGTGAAATCAGGAAACAAATACGCGGTTGAATCTTGTCACATCAAACTTCAAGATAGCGACATCGCAGCTCACATTTGGCGATTCCTTTTTGATACTGCTAGGCAATATCGCGAGAGCTTTGATGTGTATGGGACGAAGAAGAGTTTTGAGTGGTCCCTCGTCGAAGGAAAGCCCCACGTGATGCACACCGCAAAGAAGCCGGAACACGAGATTGCTGAAGATGTCACCGTTCCCGACTATGCCCATTTGCTTCCAGAACCAATCCGCATGTTCACTCAATCGATTCAAGACGCCGAGCACCTTTCGTTTATCCAAGGTGGCGGTCACGGAGGGTCACATCCGCACTTGGTCAACGAGATGGTCAGAGCTCTGATCGATGATCACGAGCCGTGGCCTAACGCAGTGACGAGCGCAAACTGGACTTGTGTTGGATTGTGTGCTCACGAAAGTACGATTGCCGGTGGTAAGATCGTTCAACTACCAAAATTCACACTGCTGTAACTCCTCAACCATTCGATCGCTCAGACTCTCCTGGATTCGTTTTTAGGAATCACTCAATTATGAAGCTTGCCAACTTGATTTGCATTCGAATTCTTCTTGCGACAATCGCGTGTTCGAACATGTTTGGTATCGCGTTTTCAGAGTCGAACTCGGCCAATACAGGCTCCCATGCGACGAAACCCATTCGCGCGTTGCTCCTAGGCGACCAAGGGCACCATCGTCCAGCTGACTTTGCAGGCCGGATTGTGCCCGCAATGGCTAAAGTGGGAATCGAGATCGATTACACCGAGGACGTCGATGTACTTGTAAATTCTGATAACAAACTGAGTAGTTACGATTGCTTATTAGTGTTTGCGAACATCAATTCGATTACGCCTGAGCAGGAAAAGGGATTCTTCGCTTATGTGGAAAGTGGGCATGGGTTCGTCCCGCTTCACTGTGCTTCGTTTTGTTTTCGGAACTCGGATCGATACGTACAGCTGGTGGGTGCTCAATTCAAACAGCATGGAGCAGAAGTATTCAAGACTAAAATCGTCACACCCGAGCATCCCATCATGAAAGGCTTCGGTGGCTTTGAAAGCTGGGACGAAACATATACTCATCATCGACACAACTCAGAAAATCGATCCGTATTGGAGACTCGTGTAGCTGGCCCGCATCCAAACGGCGTCACCGAAGAGCCTTGGACTTGGGTCCGCAATCAAGGGAAAGGTCGAGTTTTCTACACCGCTTGGGGACATGACGAACGGACATGGAATCAACCTGGATTTCAAAACCTACTTGAGCGAGGAATACGATGGGCAGTCGGTAGCGATCCATCGTTGGCGGGCGACTTCGTCGCTGAGTCAACTGAACTGCTGGCAGATTTCCCTGTCCCTAAGATGACCGAGATGCGAAAGGATGTTGCTCCATTTACTTATACCGAAGTGGGAGCCAAGATCCCGAATTATCGACCTGGGGCTGAACGAGGTCAAGGTGCGCCTCTTACAACAATGCAAAATCCGTTGCCAGCCGATGAATCGATCAAGCATTACGTAACTCCCGAACAGTTCAAGCCGTCGCTTTGGGCAAGCGAACCTCAGCTCGCAGGAAAACCGATTGCAATGAACTGGGACGAACGTGGGAGGTTGTGGGTTTGCGAGACGGTCGACTATCCGAACGAATTGCAACCGGAAGGAGCAGGTCGCGATCATATTCGCATTTGCGAGGACTCTGACGGCGATGGTAGGGCTGATAAGTTTACGCTCTTCGCTGACAAGCTAAGCATTCCGACGGCCATCGAGTTTTATCGAGGTGGAGTCGTCGTACAAGACGGTCCGAAGACTGTCTATCTCAAGGATATCGACGGGGACGACAAAGCCGACTTTCGACAGGAGCTTATCACTGGCTGGGCATTGAAGGATACGCATGGTGGCGTAAGTAATTTCCAATACAACGCCGACAACTGGTTTTGGGCAATGCAAGGTTACAACGATTCGCATCCAGTGATCAACGGCCAGACAAAACAAGGTTTCAAAATGGGTTTTTGGCGATTTCGCGTCGAAGCGGGAGCAGCCGACGAAACTGCGCCAGTCGTACCGATAGCAGGAAGTACCGCTGACAAAGCAACCTTCAACTCGCATACGATTCGTGTCCGAGAACTCGAATTCGTTCGATCAACCAACAACAATACCTGGGGACTTGGAATGAGTGAGGAGGGACTTGTTTTCGGCTCGACAGCCAATGGCAATCCAAGCAATTTTATGCCTATACCGAATCGATACTACGAGCGAGTGAAAGGCTGGGCACCCTCGACTCTTAAAATGATCTCGGACACATTCAAATTTGCAGCCGTTTCCGATAAGGTTCGTCAGGTCGATTGGCATGGCGGGTATACCGCCGGCGCAGGGCATGCCTTGTATACCGCTCGAACTTACCCCAAGTCATGGTGGAATCGATTGGCCTTTGTGTGCGAGCCGACCGGCAAACTGGTTGGTGCATTTGTGCTTGATCGAAACGGCGCCGATTACAAGAGTTACAGTCCGTTCAACCTCATTGCGAGCGACGATGAATGGGCTGCGCCGATCATGGCTGAAGTGGGGCCCGATGGAAACATGTGGATTCTCGACTGGTACAACTACGTTGTCCAACACAATCCAACTCCTAAAGGTTTCACGACTGGGCAAGGAAACGCCTACGAATCAGACCTCCGCGATAAGAAGCACGGGCGCGTCTATCGTTTGATCTACGAAGGAGAGCGAGAGCCGCTGAACGAGTCGGCGAAAAAAGCCGAGTTGATCGCTGCACGCGGGCTATCCAGAGCAACGAACGCAGATTTGGTGCAAGTCCTTTCTCATCCCACGATGCGGTGGCGCCTTATCGCGCAGCGAATGCTGATCGAACGCTCTGAGTTAGATCAAAAAACGATCGATAGCCTTGCAATGCTGGCCTCGAAAAACGAAGTGGATGCGATCGGATTGAGCGTCGGTGGCATGCATGCACTATGGACATTGAGCGGCTTGGGCCTCGTCCAAGAATCGAACCCTGCTGTCTGGATGGCTGTTTCGAAGGCGTTGACCAGCAAAGTCGCTGGGGTCCGACGCGCGGCGATTAAAGTGCTACCGCCGACTGAAAGTGCGGTCGAACTTTTGATTCAAGCTGGGCTTTTGCAAGACGTTGACTTACAAGTGCGATTGGCGGCCTTGCTACAGCTCGCGGATATCAACAACTTTTCCTCCGACCTAATCGCAAAACAATTGAGTGAAATAGACGACGTTACGATCGCTGATCCGTGGTTACTGGACGGATGGACCGCAGCTGCGTCACTGCGCGCCGAACCTGTTTTGGGGATGCTGCTCACGGACAACAAACCTTGGACTCCAGTTTTTGCTGCACGCATTGAGATTATTGCATCCCACCTTGCCCGATCCAAGCCAAACCAAGAACAGTTGCGATCGTTGTTGGGAGCACTCAAGGATGCAACAAGCGAAAAATCGATTGTCGTTCTGCAGGGGCTGGAGCGAGGCTGGCCGAAGGATCACTCGATTCGAGTTGACGAGTCGACGGCGAATTCGCTTATTGGAGTTCTCGAAAAATTACCCGTCAGTGGGAAAGGTTTGTTGGTACGGCTTGCCGGCAACTGGGGAGCTACGGCTTTGCAGGGGGAAGTCGAGAAGATTGACAAAGAGCTGCTATCGATTGCGATGAACGACAAATTGGAATCGAAGCCCCGAATCGAAGCTGCGAATCTCATGATCATGATGAGGCCTTCTGAAAATAGTATCGTCGACAAGCTGCTATCCGCTGTCACGCCCCAAATGCCTCCAGATACCTCCGTTGGTTTTCTAAGCGCGTTAAAGGGAAGTAGAACTGATAAGCTTGCCGACGCAATCCTTTCTCGGTTGCCATCTTTGACACCTGAAGCGAAAGACGCGGCCCTGCGAGTGCTTATGGCTCGACCTGAAACGACGACGGCCATGCTGACTGCGATGAACGAAGGCAAGCTTGCCTTCAATGATTTACAACTAGATCAACAGCAAGCATTGAGAGATCACCCCGATCGTAAGATCCAGCAACTGGCGCAGTCGGTCATGAAGGCTGGTGGAAGCGTGCTCAACTCCGATCGAGCAAAGCTCGTGGATGACTGGAATACAATCTGTGAGGAGAAAGGCGATACCGCACGCGGCAAGCTCCTCTTTACCAAGCATTGCTCAGTCTGCCATCAACATTCGGGGGAAGGGCAGAATATTGGACCTGATTTAACTGGCATGGCAGTGCATCCGAAGCACGAATTGCTAACGCACATCTTAGATCCAAACCGTAGCGTTGAAGGGAATTTTAGAGTTTATTCGCTGTTGACTGTCGATGGCATCGTGATGACCGGGATGATGGCGGGCGAATCACGAACGTCGATAGAACTGATCGACTCGAAAGGCCAACGACAAGTCATCCAGCGAGAAGATATCGAGAGTTTTCAAGCTTCGCGCAAGTCGCTCATGCCCGAAGGCTTCGAGAGTCAGATCGAGCAAGCAGGCATGAAAGATCTACTCGAATTCTTAACCACTAAAGGTAAATACGTTCCGCTATCGATTGCAAAAGTTGCGACCGCAATAAGCACCAAAGGTTTGTTCCATGATCGCGATAACGGTCCCGACCGGATGATCTTCCCCGATTGGAAGCCAAAGGCGTTTGACAGTGTTCCGTTTGTACTGGTCGACCCTCAAGACCAACGTGTCGCGAACATCATTCTGTTGAACGGTCCCAACGGTACGCTTCCGCCAAAAATGCCAAAGTCGGTTGTTATTCCCTGCAACTCAGCCGCCGCCGCCATTCATTTTCTCAGTGGCGTAAGCGGCTGGGGATACCCCGCCAGCAAAGCCGAAACAGTCTCGATGACCGTTCGATTGCGTTATGCTGACGGTGAAGTCGAGGATCATCCTTTGTTGAACGGAGTTCACTTCGCGGACTACATTCGGCAAGTCGATGTTCCAGGCTCAAAATTTGTGGCAAGTCTTCGGGGTCAGCAAATTCGATACTTAAAAATTGATCCGAAGCGCAAAGCCCCGTTGAAAGAAATCGAACTCGTCAAGGGCCCCGACGCTTCATCGCCGATCGTCATGGCCATTACCGTAGAGCCCCTCACTGAATAGAACTCCTGTGATTCTTAACCGATCACTTCTTTCCCAACCCACGGAACAAGAGCTTTGGGAACACGGATCGTTCCATCCGCTTGTTGATGGTTTTCCAAAATCGCGATGATAGCTCGGCTGATAGCGATTGCGGTTCCGTTGAGCGTATGTGCAAGGTGAGTCCCTTTTTCGTTTTTGACGCGGTAGCGAATGTTCAATCGTCGCGATTGGTAGTCAGTGCAGTTCGAGGTGCTTGTGACTTCTCCCCATTCGCCCCCCTGCCCTCGCCCGGGCATCCAAGCCTCGAGGTCGTACTTGCGATAGGCAGGTCCGCCAAGATCGCCCGTTGCAGTATCGACAACACGATAAGGAACTTCCAACGCGTCAAAGATGTCACATTCGATTTGCCGAAGCTCCTCATGAATCTCACTGCTTTGATCAGGTAGCGAGAAGGCGAACATCTCGATCTTGGTAAATTGGTGGACTCGGTATAAGCCCTTCGATGCACGACCTGCAGCACCCGCTTCTGTTCGGAAGCAATGGCTGATTCCGACGAGCTTCAATGGAAGTTGGTCTGCTTCCAGGACTTGATCGGCGTACATACCGCCTAGTGTAATCTCTGCTGTTGCTACCAAATTCAATTCAGTATTTTCGATACTGTAAATCTGAGTCTCAGGACCGCGTGGAATGAATCCAATGCCTTGCAAGATAGCAGTCGTCGCAACGTCGGGAGTTGTAACGGGGGTGAAGCCTCGCTCCATCAGCATTTTGACTGCGAACTGTTGAAGGGCTAATTCCAAAAGCACAGCCTCGTTCTTGAGGTAATAAAATCCCGCTCCGCAAACTCTGGCACCCGCTTCGAAATCAACCAAATCGTGGAGCTTTCCAAGTTCCAAGTGATCTTTAATTGGGAAATTGAACTGTGGAATCGCCGTCTTACCACGAGACACTTCCAGATTAGCAGTATCGTCGCCGCCAATAGGAGCGTCGGGATGAGTCAAGTTTGGAATTCGAACTTCTAGCTCGTGGATCTCCGCGTCTAATCGATCGTGCTCATGCTGAGCCGTATCCTTTTGCTCGCGAAGCAGTCGTCCTTGCTCCTTTAGCTTTTCACGATCTTCAGGTGTTGCGGCCTTGCCAATCTTAGCACTGGTTTCGTTGGCAAGCCGATTTGACTCTTGAACGTCTTGAAGTTTCGCTTTGCGCTGCGTTTCCAGAGCGACCAATTTATCGATGTCGACAAAAGCACCACGTAGTTCGCAATTGCGTCGGACTGTTTCAGCGTTTTCAAGGATGTATTTTCGATCGAGCATTATAGAAATGTATTATTGAGGGTTGAAGTTTGAGAAAGTATGTGAGTGCGGAAGTAATTATTTTACCGATGTCCTACGAGGCCAAGTATTCCCAGAGTCGCGAGCTCGCTCGAATACCTCGGTAGTAGTCTTCTAAACAAAATTTTTCATTCGGGCTATGTGCTCCATCGTCATCCAATCCCCAACCCATCAGTAGCACATCACAGCCCAGTAAAGCCACCATTTCGGCTACAATCGGGATGGAGCCTCCTTCGCGGATCAGGACAGGAGCCTTGCCGAATCCTTCTTCAACGGCTTTCCTCGCCCCGCCCATGAATCGCGAATTAGGATCGACAACCACACCACATCCGCCATGAAGATCGATGACTTCGACCGTCACGCCGCGAGGAGTGTGCTTGGAAACAAAGTCTTGCAGTTGCTTGGCCACGGTTGCAGGATCTTGGTCCGGCACCAATCGGAAGCTGATCTTTGCACCTGCCCAAGAAGGAATAATTGTCTTGCCTCCTTCTCCTTGATAACCACCCATGAGCCCATGGACATCAAAAGTGGGTCTTGCCCAACGCCGCTCAAGCGTTGTAAATCCCTGCTCGCCGGTGAGCTCAGTAACGCCTAGTTGCTTGGCAAAAGCTTCGTCAGAAAAATCGAGGCATTTCCACATCTCACGTTCCGACTCTTGAAGCGGCTTCACCGAATCGTAGAAGCCCTCTAATTGAATTTTACCATCTGCATTTTTCATTTCGGTGAGCAGCCTCGCTAGTGCCAGAGCAGGATTGGTAACCGCTCCTCCAAAACTTCCAGAATGCAGGTCGGCTTTGGGACCATAGACGCGTAGCTCGAAGTAAGCGATGCCTCTTAAGCCATAGGTGATCGCAGGCTGCCCCGGACCGTACTGCGACGAATCGCTGATGACAATCACATCACAGGCAAGCTTCTCCTTTAATCCAGGGAGTGCATGACCAAGGACTTCACTACCCTTCTCTTCCTCCCCTTCGATAAGAAACTTCACTTGCAGCGGCAGCTTTTGGCTAGTTGCCATCCACGCGGCAAGACTCTGGACATGCGTCAACATCTGTCCTTTGTCATCGGTTGCTCCGCGAGCATAAATATTGCCGTCGCGAATGGTTGGCTCAAATGGAGGCGTCTTCCAAAGATCTAGAGGATCGCAGGGTTGAACGTCGTAGTGACCGTAGACAAGAACCGTGGGAGCTCCAGGGACTTTTGGCGACTCGGCATACACCATCGAAGGACCATTACCTTCGATCAGCTCGCACTCCAAACCCATTTGAACAAAACGGTTTTTCACCCAAATTGCCGCTTGGGACATCGCAGACGCTTTCGTCGGATCGGCCGAGACGCTCTCAATACGTAGCAATTCTAACAGTTCATTCAGGTGACCTTGCCGATTTTGCTCAAGATAGCGGTCGAGTGACGAAAAATCTGCCATGTCCAGTCCTAACGATTTTGAGAATTCTGCTTTACAAGCTAGGGGGCTTACCCATTACAATGCATCTTTGTGATTCGATCGTTAGATTAGTACCTGCTAGTCATAGTTGTCGCGATCGATAAGTTCAGAATTAGGAAGATAACACGATGTCGGATTCATCAACAGCCACTATCGACGCACCAACGGTCACCATTGCACCTCCAAAAAAGGAAGTTGCCGCCAACGCGTCAGGACCAGCAACGAAAAAGCAGCCCCGCTACAATGTGATTTTGTGGGATGACCAGGACCATACTTTTGCTTACGTCATAAAAATGATGCAGCAATTGTTTCGCAAGTCCGAGCATGACGGTAAGCTGATCGCTCATGAGGTCAACACTTCTGGCCGGGCGATCTGCATGACAACGACGAAGGAACTTGCCGAACTGAAGCGGGACCAAATCCATGCATTCGGTGGCGACCCATTAGCAAGCCGAGGCAAAGGCGGCGGAAGCATGTGGGCTAGCATCGAACCAATGCCCAGCTAGAAATCGCTTTTCTAATAGAAATCACAGTTCTCAATAATTTCTAGCTGAGTTCCGCCCGGCTCACTAAAGCCCAGCTAAACAATGCCTGCCGAGAAAGCTGCTCCCTAAATGACAATCGTCAATGGTGTTGATAGCAATATCAACCGCTCATCGTCTGTTTCTACGGTAGTCCTCTTTGAAGACCTTCAGACCGAATCGCTGGCTCCGATCACATTAGCCAGGCTCGCTGCGACCATTACCTGCGGCAGCTTGCGTTTGATTGATTTGATCGAGTCATTAAAGCTGGATGCATTTCACATCGGACGCGATCACTTGCAAATGCTCCAGGTGATAGACTTCCCTTGGCTGAAACTGTTACGCGATGCAGGTAGCCGTCAATCCGAGACACCCAAGTGCTTGCTGAACGCAAGACTTGCTCCGACCCAAGCCAATCTGAGCGCACTTAAACAGTTGCTAAAACTTCCCACCGAAAAAACCATTGTCGTCATGGATAGGGAGTGGATCGCGGCTATATTGAATCCGTCGCAAACACTTGCTTCCCTGCTCGCAATGGGTCGAGTAGGTGTACTCGATTGGCTCGCCACGCAAACCACTTCAGAAAACACGACCGTTTCGAAAGACATCGTTCTCCAGACCTTCGAAGCTCCCCACGAAGTCATTTCTACCAACATGAAATGCCTTTCTTCGAATCTTGAGCACCGAATCGCAAGCGGAACCTATAAACAGCTTCAAGACGGTGTCTTTGTTGCCGAGGGAACCTCTTTGGGGCACTACGTTCTATTCGAAACGGGACCGGGCCCAATCGTTATCGATCAAGACGCGAAAGTCGGTCCGTACTCGCTCTTGCGTGGACCACTCTATGTGGGTCCCAAATGCAAGATATTGGAACATAGCGCAATCAAAGATAATGTTTCTCTCGGTCACACCACCAAGATTGGCGGCGAGGTTGAAGCATCAGTTGTCGAGCCCTACACCAACAAACAGCACCATGGATTCCTAGGTCACAGTTATCTGGGCAGTTGGATCAACTTGGGTGCAGGCACTTGTAATAGCGACTTGAAAAACACGTACGGTACGGTCAATATGGAGTACCCTCACGGCAAGTCGACGACCAGTATGCAATTCCTCGGCTGCGTCATGGGGGACTACTCCAAGACCGCAATCAACACAGGTATTTTCACCGGAAAAGTCATCGGTGTCTGCAGCATGATGTACGGCTTTGTGACAGGAAATGTGCCCAGTTTTGTGAACTACGCGCGGCTTTTTGGCCAAGTCGCACCATTACCCGCAGAAGTCATGGTCGCAACTCAACAACGTATGTTTTCTCGACGAAATGTCGCTCAGCGTCCGTGTGATATCCAGCTCATTCACGACATGTACCGCATCACGCAATTCGAGCGTCAAAACGTTGCGGACTTGACATAGGACACGGGATCATACTTCGGTATACAGAACCCGAACGCGACAGAGACTTTCTAGCTTATAAAACCAGTATTTCTACATAGTCGTAATCGTACTCAGGCGTAAGCCGGTACTCGTACTCGATCGGATTGCAGTCGATTCGATTACGAACCAACGGAATTGCTAAGCTGGAATGTCTCTACGGATCGCGGTAGACATCTGGGCGTTGCGGTGCAAAATTTTCCGCGTACCAATTCATCCATGCGTCTTTGTCGTACTCAAAGCCGGACTCTTTAGTAATCGTTTGAAGAGCTCCTAACACCTCTTGGTTGGACAATCGCACTTCGACCGGCTTTTGATTGCCGCTTGGCGCAAAATTAACCGCTCCATCCGAGGTTTGTGTTGCCTGAGTTCCTGGCTGTGGCGGAGGAATGATCAGGTGCCTTGTCACCAAGCAATCGATCAGTTTTGGAATACATCTTTCATCGCCCAATGTGGAAAGTGCTCGTGCGGCGCGATTGATCAAAATTTGGCTATCTTTAGCCGGGTCTCTATTGGTTAGCCGACCCATAAAGCTACTGATAGCCAACTCTGTACCGTATTGGCTAAGCAACTCAACGCATGTATCAGCTACTCGAGTATCTGGATCGGCAACTGCCGCGTCGACTAGCATTTGCGTTGACGCTGCAGTTTTAATACGACCGGCAATTTCTATGATCGCCATTCGAAAATCGGAATTTGAGTTTTTCCGATCTGCAACCATCAGTTCACGAAGCTTAGGAATGGCCATTGGATCGTTTAAGTCACGCAAGTATTGCCGTGCAACAGAAGCCTTTTTGTTGTCTGCTTTGATATCGCGAATCGCTTGTTCAATACGACGATTCAACTCGGACATCTGAGTCTTAGAAGCAAGTTCCTGTTCTTCCGCCAAGATGTCTTGAGGGAATCGCCAACGTCCCCCTTTACTTTGCATCCCCTTACGCTTCCAGTAGGTTTCCTTGCGAATCCAACCGCTAGTCGTTTGTGTGTAACCCAGCGCCGCCCAAGCAGACTTGTCATCCGGATTCAGTTCCACAACGCGATCACGATGCGAGTCCGCAACAAGCATCAGTCCTTGCTTAACGGACCAGTCTACAATCTTACGATGAGCGTCTACCGAGTCGTTGACCTTGCCGACATTTTCGATGTATGACTTCGTCGATGGAATCGGCGACAGAACAGACTTTACGGAGCCGCGTGAGATCTCCAACTCGATCCCGTCCGCCTGACGTAATTTCCAAACCGTAGCCACCTTATCTTCCGCATTCAACCACTCGGCTGTGATCACCGATCCATTATTCAGTGTGAATACCTCTGCTTGCGCGACTGTACCTAGACCGCCAAAGCATAGCCCGACCAATAGCGATCGAACGCATTCCTTAGTCAGATTCGATGGACAACGAAGCATGGTCTTCATATGGCTCGTCTTCTTCAATACGGTTCGCTCAAGAAACAGATGGGCATGCGTGGAGCAATCATGATTATAGCTTAGTAAGGCATTCGCGGCGAATCGAAAGCTGTAATACGCTTCTAAAATTGCAGCGATAAATGCCAATAGCACTCAAACAGTCCCTGCTCTGAGCTGATGAGACCTGAGACGATGCCGCTATCTAGGGGTGACGCGTGGCGATTGAAGGTTTGTGTTGTTGGAAAGCTTAGCGGGGGGAACCCGGAGCTAGCGCTCACGGCTCAGGAAATACGACCTTTTCATCAAGCCCCTACCCTGCTCTTTCATCCAGCCTTGAGCAAAAAGCTGAACTGCTTGACGACCGGGAAAATCGATACAAACGCTAGAAAGATTCCTGAAAAGCGTTTGGATTTGTTTCTTGCGTCACGCACGCCAGCCTATCGGACGGCATTGTTAAGTTAGCGGTGGTGGAACTCCTTATACGGGTCGGATTGTTTTTTGGTCCGTAGCTCGTATCCACTTGATGATGTTACCTGAATCAAAGCAACGATGAGCACGAATCTATCGAATCCTATCGTCAAACGCTTTCTGCACAATTTGGTGCTTTGGGCCCCGCTTTGGCTTGGATCGACCTTTCTTTTTGGCTTGCTGGGAGCAACTTACGCTTTTGTATTTAAAGAAGACTCCTGGCTAGCAAGTCAAGCCTTCATCGTTCGTGATGAAGCCAACGGCGCAGTGATGCGACTCGGTCGTTTTGAATCGCAATCGCAGATGAAAGCGTCTCAAGAAACGATCTTAGAGATGTCCAAAAACCATCAGGTTGTACGCGAGGCATTAGAAAAACTAGGACCGGAAACTGGTGCGATTTCTTGGTTCAGCAGTTCGAGTTTCCCTTCGAATACGATGGTCGCAAGCTATGCCACCAACGTGATATCAGTACACGCACCCAAAGGAACTGAGTTTGGTGTGTCAGAAGTCATTTACCTAGATATCAAGCTCTCGTCGCCAAAACGAGCGGCTGACTTCAATAAATGTTTGTGTGATGCACTCGAAGAACGATTACGGCAAGTACGTAAGTCTCGCGCCGAAAGCATCATCGCAGAGTTAAGGCATGCACGTGATGCAGCAAGGGTTGGGCAAACGACTGCAACCAAACGACTACAGGAGATGGAAGCTAAGGCAGGATTAGAGTTAGGTGACCTCCGAGGAATGACCGACATGATCGCAGGAGGGTCAAACTCGCGAACGCAGATAGATATTATCAAGTCCGAGCTGCGGTCTGGTGAGACCCAGCAGCAACAATTGCTGAACGATATCAAACTCATCAAGGACGCGATCGCGGATCCATCCGGCTTTCTCGTAACACCTAGCGAACTGGTTAATACCCAACCGGGACTAAAGAAATTACGCGAAGGTTACGCAGATGCACAAATCAGCGCTTCGCAGCTATCGGGTAGGTTCACCGAACAGCATCCGATTTTCATCGCTGCGAAAACCAGTCAGCTATCGATTCGTGAGAAGCTCGTCGAAGAGCTTCAGGCTTCGCTAACCAATCGCGAGCAAGAACTAAAACTGATCGTTGGTAAGCAAGATCGCCTTAAAAATGTTCTCGATAACACCGAAATCAAACTGGGCTCGATCGCTGAGAATAGAGCTGAGTACGCGAATCTTATATCCGAGGTAAAAACACGAACAACGATACTTGAGTCCGCAGAGCGTGAACTCGCCGAAGCAACCGCGTCCTCCGATGCATCTCTATCAACCAGCCTCATCACTCGATTAGATGAGCCGGTGATATCCGATAAGCCAATCGGCCCGGGGCGGACTACGATAACCGCTCTTTGTACAATTGCAGGTCTTGTGTTCGGTCTGGGTTTAGTCTTCGTCATTGTCCCTTCCGAGCCTGGTAAGAGCTTTGGAAGAAGGCTCGGGGACATGGGCTTTCGGCGTCGCAGCGAAGACCTCTCTACACCTCCAAACGAACAACGCACCGGTACCCGTGCAGGCGATCCAGTTGCAATAACGACCCGAGAGATGAACCAACGAGCGTCCGACCGAAGTCAAGATAGTACGACAGTCAGCGATCGGCGAAAAAGCAACGAACCATCACAAGTTCCTTCTTTCAGCAAACTGGTCCCCGAACCTGAAGCCTCCACGATCCAAACGCCCATTCTCCCTGTAGATCCCACTCCTACATTGGCGGCAGAAGCATCGATTCCACGCGTACAAGTCTCTCGCGAAGGGGTAGTCTTTCATCCCCCTAAAAGCAGAGCATCCGAATCACGGGACCAAGTGTTTCGTGAACTGTCCTCTGGGGTTCCAGTTGTCGTCGATCAAAAGCTAGCTTCCATCGATGCAAACAGTGATGCCCCCTCTCTTAGCTCCGTCGATGCGATGTCAGCTAGTGAACGTCGGCAGCACCCACGATCTACAAAATCGAATTCGCCTGCAACGCCCACCTTCGGCCTTCGCCCTTCGACAAAAAACTAGGTTTGGGTTCTAGGCAAGTAGCACCATCTCTTAGAGTGAAGTCTGTTGAATGCGGAATAAGATTTTTGTCGCTCGTATCATTCCAGATGCAGGTTTGCAATTACTGCGTCAGCAATTCGATGTCGATGTTTGGCAGGAGTTTTTACCTCCAAACCGTGAGGCCATTCTAAGTCGTGTCAAAGGTGTTGTCGGCCTGCTGTCACTGCTGAGCGATAGAATCGACGCTGAGGTTATGGATGCCGCCGGACCTCAGTTACGCGGGATCGCTAACTTTGCGGTCGGTTACAACAACATCGACGTAGCTGCAGCGGTTGAACGTGGCATCGCTGTCGGCAACACGCCTGATGTGCTTACTGATGCAACAGCCGACACCGCAGTGGGTTTAGTACTGGCTGCCGCACGACATTTCCAAGCATCGATCTTGCAAGTGCGATCACTTCAATGGAAGACCTGGGAACCGATGGGGCTACTCGGTCATGATCTTAACGGTAAGACGCTAGGGATTGTCGGCATGGGACGAATCGGGGCTGCGGTCGCACGAAAGCTGGTTGGCGGCTGGGGAATGAGAGTTGTCTACACCTCACGTTCACCAAAACCAGAAATCGATCACGAGTTCAACACCACACAAGTCTCAATGGACGACCTGCTCGCACAAAGCGATGTCATCAGCCTCCACACGGATCTCAATGAGCAAACAAAACACATGATCGGCGACCGCGAGTTTGCACTCATGAAGCCGAATGCCATTCTTGTCAATACCGCACGCGGCGGTGTCATCGATCAAGTTGCCTTGTACAAAGCCTTAAAATCGAAGTCGATTTTCGCAGCAGGCTTAGACGTAACCGACCCTGAACCATTACCGAATGATAGCCCACTGCGCGAGCTCGAAAACTGCACAATCCTTCCGCACATCGGTTCGGCAACCGTTGAAGCTCGTGACCGCATGTCCGTCATGGCTGCTCAAAATCTAATTGCCGCTTCCGCTGGTCAACCGATCCCGTTCTCGGTACGACGAGTACTCGATCCAATAGCGAACCAAATCGGGCAACGATTTAATGCCAAGTTTAGTCATGGCTCGGGCTCGCCGTGATTCGATTGTCCGCTCAGTCACATTACAGCGCTTTGCGATGTTTTTATTCAATTCTCCTTGGACAACCGACTCAACAACATATCTTTCGCTCGCAGTTAGTGATTCAACAAGCGAAAAATCAAATCTCCAATGAACAATTCGCGAATCTAGCAACTGCGGTGGATCTTTACGAATACGTCTAGAGATCCCAATGACCCCAACTGGCTCCTCTTGAAACAAGATGAGTGTTCGTCGAACTTCCAATCGAACTCGATTCCCCTCGTCCGTAAAGATCTCACATTCCAAGATCTGGATCTGATTCGGTGCTAAGGTCCTATCGTCGAAGTTTTTATAAAATTCATTTGAGGGGTCGTCCGTGAACATGGGAACGAAGCTACGTTTCCTCCAGTTCTCAAAGTTCAATCGACAGACATTCCATGAAGACTTGCTCATGAATGTCAGCTCACGATCAAGAGTCGTCGTGTAAAGAATTACGTCTGAATTTTCTGCGTTCGCTATCGCAGCAAAGTCCGGCGCGGGGTGAGTGAGCATCCGCTCGATCTCCACAGATCGGGTTGATCCAACAACAAACGAATCAGACGACGCAGCCATACTGAATCCTTGGCCCCTAGAACGACCCCTTGTACGTAGTTTCGCGTATGGTAACGGAACGCAATACGCGTTACCAATAGAAAAGTTCCCTGAATCTTTTATTTTCTCAAACTTTTTTGCTTCTCGTTGCCAATCATTAAGATTCAAAGCCGACCGCGCCATAAGACTCTCTTGCCAACGCGACTTTGAAACCATGCTTTCCATTGAATCAACAAGAACCAAGCAACAGATAGAGGATGAAGAACGACAGTCAACCAACCTTGCGAGTATCGGTTTACCACAATTGCTCGCGGTACAAACGAAAGAATACTTGCGATTCCCAGCAGCAAGTAAACGAAGCTTTGTTGGTTTCTATCAAAGACTATCACCGCAATAAACGAAACGATAGGCAACACGGCGGCACCTGCGAGAAGGATCGTAAACGGAACAATTCGTCCTGTTGATGCGATCCCTTCCGTCGCGTTCTTCATCAACCCTCGAACCACCTCACTGCACGTTGTATACATTCTGCATCTCGCAATATCGCTCGCGTCGAAGATGTCAGTATGCATATCGTGAACACGAAACGCTCTAGGCAATTTAATGCCGTCATGGCGAGAAGCTCGAATTGCTCGATGCCCTTCACAACGCCAATAAGCTTCGCTTTGGGCTAACATCAACTGCCCACATCCCGCAGAAAACCCTTTGGATCTACTCTTTCGCATTTGCTCAATGGGCAGATATCCTAGCAACACAAAATGCATCAACGGAATTAGCATTTTTTCCGCCAGTGTTTTTGCCTCCTGCAATGGAAAGCCACTCAGCAGCTCGACTTCCTGCTTTTTCGCCTCGGCAATCATCCGAGGAATCGCGTCTTCGGAAAACCGAACATCTGCATCAACAAACAAGAACCACGAATGGTTGGCCGCTTTTGCAAGTCGCCAGCACGCATGCTGCTTTCCATTCCATCCCTCAGGCAGCGGAATCGCGTCGATTAATCGAACTCGTGAATCGGTTACTGCAACTTCGCGGACAATCGCTGCCGTGGCGTCTTCGGAACAGTCATCCTGCACGATCACTTCAAGCCCTGGATTATCATATCGAAGGACACTCTCTAGCGCTGCACGAATGGAACCTTCTTCGTTCCGTGCAGGAATCAAGACGCTCACCTGCTCCTGCGATCCAAGCTGAACGAGTTCTGGATCCTTGGTTGCTTTTGTAAACAAACCAAGGTTCTTAATCATCATCACGACCGGAAGCCCTGAAAGAACCACTAGTGAGAGAGCGTAAATCGTGATGATCATGACGAGCGAAAAGTCTTTCCGTGGTTCAATTCAAATGGTCGTCCAGAGACTTTACAAACCAACAACCGCCCCCAATCGTAGACGCTTTTGGGAGTTTGGGCCGTTCGTACAAGAACCTTAAAGCCATTGAATGAACGCGTTACTACCGATTCCGCGAGCGACTCCTGAGTTAGACGCAACTTGCTTTCCAGGAGGACCGAGCACTCCGCCTTAGAAACGCCCACCAAGTCGCGACCGTGTACCATCGGGCCAAGTTTGCAAAGCATAAGAGGCTTTACTTCATCGATGAATGGATACTCGATCGCCATCGGGATGCAAACCGCTTGAGGGTGCTTTGCTACTAAGTGTGCAAGCCCAGGCATCCATTCAGCATTTTTATCTCGAGGATCTGCAAAACGCCCTTCAGGAGTAATCCACAACGAACTGTTCGGGGCGTTCAAGATTGCACTCGTCTGCCTTAAAAAAGCGATCGAGCCACTGCGATGCTCCAAAGCGACCCCAAAGAAACCCAGCTTCTTGAACACAGCATACTTTTCGATGGCTACTTGGTCGATCGGTGCATAGAAGACTCGGCCAGGAAAATATTTCTGGCAAACTTGCATTGCAACGATCGGATCCCACCAACCGGGATGATTGAGATAAAAAATTATCGGTGTCTCGGCAGTAAGCCCATCGTAGTCGCACTCGCTGATGTCCATGGCGAAGACCAAAAAATGCTTTCGAATCATTCGCCGCGTGTACCAACAAAATCCGCTTACAAGCCTCGCCTGGGACTTGGGCAAGTCACCGTTGAAATCGTTACTACGATCCGTCATATAGCAAGTGCGACAAGCTTTCCATTCAATGCATCTTGATCAACAGAGTCACCGGCGATCCAACCGCTCATCATCACCATCGGCATCCCAGGACCAGGATGCGCTGCACCGCCGGCAAGATACAAACCGCGAAGATCGCGACTACGATTGGCAGGCTTGAACGCACCAAGGAATTTCCCGTGGCTTGCCAAACCATAGATCGCACCGTTGAGCACGCGATATCGCTTGTGGATTCCTTCCGGGGTAAGCGAGTTTTCCGAGACAATGCGATCTCGAATACCAGTCATTCCTCCAGTAGATTCCAGCTTATCAAGAATGACCTCGCGATACTTCGGAAGCATGACGCTCCAATCATGGTTCTCGCGAAGATAGGGAGTATGCACAAGAACATACAAAGCCTCTCCACCTTCCGGTGCAACGGTTGGTTCTGTCGCTGCCGGAGCACAAACGTAGGCTGTCGGGTCCGGAGCCGGTTCGCCTCGCTTGTAAATGTAGTCAAACTCTTCATGCGGATCTCGCGAGAAGACAAAATTATGGTGAAGGAGGTGATCGTACTTTTGGCTTAATCCAAGATACAGCACAACACCCGAGCAAGCCGGTTCATAGGAGCGGCGTGAGTCGAACTTTTGCTTCGCGGAAGACCCTTCCAAAAGCTCTCGGTGGGTTCTAACCGAATCACAGTTGGAAACTATTGCATCAAAGGCGAACGTCCGTCCGTCCTTTAACCTCAAGCCTTCGATCTTCTTACCATCTTGACGAATCGATTCCACATCAGCATCAGTATGAACTTCAACCCCAATGTCCTGGGCTAGCTTCAGCAACGCTTCGGGAACAGCTCGCGTTCCACCCATCGGATACCAAACTCCTTCTTCGGTTTGCATATGAGCAATCCCGCACAAGACCGCTGGCGAAGCCTCTGGAGACGACCCAACATATTGTGTGAAGTGATCGATCATTTGAGCGACTCGCTCGTCTGGAACACAGCTTCTTACCAACCCAGCCACGCTTCTTCCCATTCGCAGGCTCAAGACGTCCTTGAGAACACTCGCTTGAAAGGCGCCTCCGATCTCCATCGTGTCGATAATGCCGCCGACACTCTTCCAAAAGAAAAACTTGTCTGACACCGAATGAAGCTGCTGACTGATGTTCATGAATCGCTCATAACCTTCAGCAAGATTCGCAGCGCTGGAAAACTTCTTCAGAGTCGCCTTCATCTTCTCCGTGTCGGCAACTAGATCGAGGACCGTGTTGTCCTGAAAGAAACATCGCCACTGCGGGTCCAGGCAAACAAGCTCCATGTAGTCGTTTAACTTTTTACCAGCTTCG
Organism: Planctomycetota bacterium; assembly: GCA_026692865.1. Lineage (GTDB taxonomy): Bacteria > Planctomycetota > Planctomycetia > Pirellulales > Pirellulaceae > JAIYDQ01. The sequence goes on along the minus strand of JAPLNI010000053.1, from coordinate 123,179 downwards.
TTAAAAATCCGGTGAAGCACAGACGGAATCGTGAGGATGGTCGGCCCCATATCAAACCGAAACCCATCCTGTTGCAACTGGGCTGCTTTGCCGCCTACCCAGGAATTTTTCTCCAGCAGCGTCACGCGGTGCCCACGAGCAGCCAGCGTACACGCCGCCGCAAGTCCAGCCAAACCGCTACCTATTACTCCAACCTTAAGGCTTCGCGACGATTGTTGAATCATAATTTATTGAGTTTTCTACAAATCTTTCTTACCTGACCGAGTTTTTGATTGATTCGAAACAGCTTTAAAAGCCTGAATCAATCCGCCGAAAGCCTTCCGAAAACTTCCAGCGTGACACCATTGTAGTATTCCTTCAAGAAGTGCGGCATCTCTATCTTGTGGTGGGTCCAAATGAGGCAACCACTCTGCCCTATTTACCGCAATTACCTTCGGACGAGTCATTTGCAGCAATCCTTCAACTCCTCGAGTAACGCCAAACCCACTTTCCCGAACACCACCAAAGGGAAGTCGCGGATCTACGGTCGGGGCTATCAAGTCATTAACCATGACCGTCCCGACCGATAACTGCGAAGCGACCTGCTTGGCTAACGTTTCATTGCCGAAAACCGTCGCGGTTAACCCATATTTGCAAAGATTACACGCTGAAATCGCTTCTTCCAAGTTGCGATATCCCGAAGAAAGTAACACCGGCGCGAAGAGATCAGATTCACTGAGAGGAAAATCGCTTGCAACGTCAAAAAACACCAGCGGCCGCCCCGCGAGCAACTTCGCCACTGCGTCTTGCGACTCCGGTGAAAAATTGTTTTTGCCGTTCTCAGCGAGAATTCGATAGTGGTGGCCTGAAACTAATGAATTGACACGCTCGATCGTTACCGAATCGACCACCGTATCAGGCACTTCCGACAATCGAGCCGAAAGCGACTCGTGAAAGCTATCCTTCATCGACTCGGGAATATATACCCGGCGAGGAGCCATACACGTTGCACTACCATTAAGCCGAAGTCCAAAAAGCAATCCATCAATGACTCGCTTCAGATTAGCTGATTCCAAAACGATCACCGCATCGCAACCACTCAGCTCCATAATCGACGGCGTGAGTGTCTCTGCCGCCTGCCGAAGTACTCGCCGACCTGTCGCACTCGATCCTGTCAGGACAATCAAATCAACACCCTGCGAAATCGCCAAAGTCGCATATTCAGGCTCTTCTCCTAACACCAAACATAGATCTTCAGGCATCCCCGATCGAATAAGCAACTCGACCATCAAACGAGTTACTCTCTCACATCCCTTGGCCGGTTTTACAAGCACCGCGTTACCCGCTACGATCGCTTGCAGAATCTGAACGCCGACCAAAAAAATCGGGTAGTTCCATGTGCCAATAACCAGCACAACTCCCAGCGGTTCTCGACAAACCGTCGATCGAATGCCTCTTTGAAACAGCGGTCTACCCGGCCCTGTTACCTTCCTGTCCGAAAGGATCTTGATTGCCGACCTGGAAAGCCACTTTGCGGCGTCCGCCAACGGCATCAGCTCTGCAGAAACCGTTTCTCGAAAGCCACTTCGTTGCGGTGCCGTAAGCGCGTCGTGCAAAGCGTGCAAATTTGCAGAAAGCTCTCGAGCAAAATTTCTTGCTACTTCGCATCGCTGTTTCAGGCTTCGCGACTTCACCCAAGTCTGCTGAGCCGCTCGAACCACTTGAGTGTCATTATTCATCATTACTAAATTGATATCTCTACTTCTGAAACCGAATCATCCATGACATCATCGCAGGAACGAGAATAGTCCTCACCAAGAATGTATCGATCAAGACCCCAAGTCCCAAGGCGAAACCCAATTCTAAAATCCCTCGCAGCAGTAGCGGTTGCTCCCAATCCTCTCCAACAACACCTAGCGCATTCTCCGAGAACCAAGGAATAACCCCGGCCGTAGTCATCGAAAAGAACGTCGCAGCCATGACTAATCCGCAACTCGTCCGGCAACCATACCATGTTTGGCTTGCTCCTCGAAAACGCGAGTCACCAAATAAACATTGTAATCCTGCCCAACGGCAACCAAGATTACAAACAGAAATAGCGGAACCTTCCAATCCAAACCTACGAACTCTGCTCCATAAACCGACGCGAAAAACCACTGCGTTAGGCCCAACGTAGAGAAGTAGCTTAGAAGCACCGTCAACATCAAGTACACACTCAGCACAGGCCTCCGCAAAAGCCCAAAAAGAATAGCTCCCACTCCCAGCGTCACCATCCACTGAATTCGAACTTGGTCTGCTTGAGTCACCCTTTTCAAATCAGCAATCCCAGCCGTCGTGCCGGTGTAAGCGAACGTCGCTTGAAACCATGGCGAATTGGAATCGGATACCTCTTTGGTAATCATATCGCGAACGTTTGTTAGAATCGCTTCCGCTTCAGCCGAAAATGGATTCGGTTTGAGCAAGACGTCCATACGTGCCGTTTTCAGTGTTTGATCTTTTTGGGGTGATGCGAAATGAGTTGTCGTGATTCTGTGATTTTTAAGCAGTCGACGTCGCCAAGCGTTCGGATCAAACAAACCCATCCGCTTGTCTGGTGGGTAATCACCAAGCGGATCCGAAATAGATCGAACCGAAGTGACTCCATCTAAATAGAGCTGGTTGCCCAATTTCTCAACCGCTTTCGTGAGCTGATCAACATCATTGAATGGATTCTCCGCAACAACAACGAGCGTCAAAGGGCTATTGTCGCGAGTTGTAAAAAAGCGTTCGATAAGCTCCGTTCCACGACGACTTGGTGCAGTCTCATTGAGCTCGGTCAGGAAATCGTAAGTCACATCTCCCCCATGAAACCAACCCTGATAGGCAGGAACACACAGCAGGGCAACCGTGACCACAAGCGTTGTCACAGGCGCGTAGATTACCGTCGTTGCCAGCCACCCCCAAAGACCAATCGCAACATTTTTCTTGCTGTCTGTAGAGGATGATTTTAGCTGAGCATTTTTTTGGTTTCTGGCATTGGAACCAGACAAATTCATAGGCCAAAACGCAAGGCGGCCAAACGCACACAGAAGAGCCGGAGTGAAGGTCAAACATACCAAGAGCGTAATCAAAATGGATATTGCTATAACAATTCCGTTGTACCGAAACTTTTCGAATGCTGAAAAGTACATCATCGCTAACCCGGTCGCCGTAGTTAATGCGCTTCCTACCAGCGCATCAAAGACACCTACCCAACCTACTGCAACCACTTTTTGAAACGCCTTGCGATTTGCAATCGGTTTCGACGACTCTGCTTTCGCCAAGATCTCTTCGCGACAGCGTGAAATCAAAAACAAACAAAAGTCAGTTCCCATTCCAAACAGCAGAACGACTAAAAAGATTTTCGTCGTTGAAAAAACTTTCAGCCCCGGAAGTACCGCTCTCCACGAGCTACCTTGAATCGACAGCAACGTAACGACTGAAATGGCAACTGAAAGACTAAGCATAATGGTCAACAACGGTATCATGACCAACAGCGGTGCCCGGTATATCAGAATGAGTATGCCAAGGACCATCGTAATGCTTATGATTTCGGTCTGCCGGACACTTGCACTGGCCGCTCGAAGCATGTCAGCTCCAATTGCCGCAGGCCCACTGACACCAACCTCAAGGCCCTCACGCTCGATAGACTCATGCATCTTGCGAATATCGCTTATGAGCATTTCGAGCGACTGAACAAGCCGAACATTATCGACGGCCATAAACTCGTTGCTCAGTTGCAACACAATCATTCGTCCGCTTGGATGACTTGCACCTAGCTTGTTTCCAAGTAGCGAATCTTCCCAAGTCCAAACATCAAAGATCGCACGCCAAGCTTCTAGCGAGTCTCGCGTTAGGGATTGCGACCATGGCTTTTCCGGTTGCGTCTGGCGAATCAAAGTCGCCGTCTTTCGATCGCTCTGAACTTGCTCTCGAAGCTTCTCAACCATTAACTTCCGAGCGGCAGCGGTCTCGTCATCCAAAGCCCCTGCGAGAATACTTGAATTAGTCGCATTTGCATCGGTCGCACTTATAGCGGTCTCAGTTGCATAATCGCTCAGCAGCAATTCAATCGTATCAGCTCGCGCGTCGAATGCAGACAGCCATCGGTTCTCAAGAAGAGTTGTGCTCTCAGGTGAAACGGCCTTCACTGCGTCGAACCAGTTGGAGTCCATCTGGATGGAAATGTCCAAAAGCCCTTTGGCGATTTCGAGGGAGCTTTTTCGAGCCTCGCTCGGTTCAAGTCGCTGAGCTTGATACAAAATGTTGGCAGCTACGAAATAATTGAGCCGTCGACCGAGGTCAAAGGCGACCGCAAGATCCTCATTCAAGAGTGGCCCATTCTCACGAGCGACGATCAACACCATCCGACTCTTAGATTGCTGCCCTGGGAAAGACTCCTCTAGCAACTGCTGCCCGACTCGACTCGGTAGACTCGATGGTAAAAACTGCAAATCGCCATCTTGACTTACAGACTCCAATGAAGGTGTTAACCATCTAAGTGCGACGGCTGAAAGAATCCAGAATACGAGGATGCCAACCCAGTTGCGGGTGACCCACAAGGCTGCAAACTGTTTTCTTAGGTGATACTGCGACACGCCAAAAATACTTTTTGGGAAAAGGAAAAATCCAAAAGCATGGAACCGCAAGCATTCGAACCCTGAGTATACGGCCTCCATATAGTACCGCTATTATGACAACCTGTAAGCAAGCTCTCGAAGCATCTGGAATATATTTAGACCTTCCGGTGCAAGCATCTCTGGAACAAATTTAAGCAAAAACCCATGGAAACCCCGAGTCAAGAAGCGATCTATTACCGCCTTAGCTTTGAAAATCTCCGAAGCCATCTGGTCGACATAGAAGCCGTTATTCCAATCATCGCGACGACACAGGATAGTCCACCCGTAAAACTCATGATGCCGGTTTGGACCCCAGGAAGCTATATGGTTCGTGAATATGCACGCCAGGTCGAGCGAATCGAAGTCATCAACACGGAAACCAATCAGAAACTGGGGCTCACAAAAGCAAGCAAGAATCAGTGGGCTGTTTCGACCAACGGTTGCAACTCAATCACAGTTCGATACCAACTTTACTGCCGCGAACAAAGCGTCCGAACCAATTGGATTGAGAACGATTATGGCTTTCTAACCGGCGCAGCGACGTTTATCACGATCGATGACAATCGTGACCGACCTCATCGGCTCCACATCACGCCTCCCGACTCATGGCCCGCCATTGCATGTAGCCTCCAACCTGATCCCCTCCCAACTGATCCATTGGCTAAAACTCAAACGTGCCTCGATGCGACACCAGCGATTCTCGACAGCGAAGGAAACCTTGATGATATACTTCCGATTACTAAGTGCTTTGAACGGTACGCAAAATCGTTCGATGAATTAGTCGACAGCCCCATACTGATGGGAGATCTTGTCATTCGACCATTCGAGGTCAATGGCTATCCTCACTTCCTTGCAAGCTACGGAACCGCTGGAGTATGGGACACCGACCAAGCGGTAAAAGATCTAGAACAAATCGTTGCACAGGAGCATCGGTTTTGGGGAGATATTCCCTACAAGCAATATTGGTTTATGAACATTGCTGTCGATGCCTACGGTGGCCTAGAACACGATGAATGCACCGTTCTGATGGCCAAGCGAAACGCAATGAAGCAACGCGATACGTACATGGAATGGCTGGGCCTAGCTAGTCATGAATTCTTCCATACTTGGAACGTGAGGCGACTTCGACCGAAGTCCTTGGTTAAATATGACTACCATCGCGAGCAATACATGAATGAACTTTGGATCGCTGAAGGAGTAACAAGCTACTACGACGACTTAATCCTTATCCATGCTGGTTTGATTTCCGAATTGGAGTACCTCGAACAACTTACAAAGACAATTCGTGTCGTCGAAGATGCACCCGGCCAATTGATTCAATCGTTGAAAGACTCCAGCTACGACACCTGGATCAAGCACTATCGCCCAGACGAAAACACCCCCAACGCCCGCGTAAGCTACTACACCAAAGGGGCCGCCGTTGCATTCGTCCTTGATCAATTGCTGCGAGACCGAACAGACAACCGACAATCACTCGACGACGTCATGCGAAGACTTTGGCGAGAGCATGAAAAGTCCGGGTATGAACTGGCCGACTTTGAAAGAATCGCATCGGATCTCATCGGAGAATCGCTTCACGATTGGTTTCAAGAACACGTTTATACTCCCCAAAAAATAAATTACGAACCAGCTCTCAACCGGTTAGGCTTAACGATGCGGCGTCTCCCAGACGCCAATGTCGACGGAAATTCGCAACCATTCGGTGCTTGGACTCCGTCTCAGCCTTTACGGGCTCCTGTAACCCAGGAGATTGACTTAGGATTCGATCTTACCGCTCGCGATGGCCGATGGATTCTTACCAAAGTCATTCGCGGTGGCGCGGCATGGGAAGCGGGATTGCAAGTGGATGACGAACTGATTGCTATCGGTGGCTACCGCATCCCGGTCGCAAATTGGCGAGAACGAGTCAATGAGTTTCGTGTCACTCAAAAACTTTCGACTACAATAGCGCGTCGAGGAAAGATTCAAGAATTGTCGATGATTTGTAAAATCAAAGAATCAATTTCCCTTCAATCCATTTTAAACCCATCGCAAATTCAACTTGATAATCGTCGCCGATGGCTTGGGAACGGAACGTTGAACTTGGCAAAGTTCGCGTGATGAATCAAACCAACGAGCGAGCCCAATGAAAATTGAGCCGCTGGCGCTAGCCACGGGTGTTGACGTTGCGACGTTTTGGCAGATGACATCCAAGACAATGGCTCAGAAAAAAATGGATTTACGTCCTACCAGTTATCGAGCAATCCTTTATTGCAAACCAGGTCGCTACATTATGCGAATCGAAAAGTTACCGGAATCGTTGAAAGACTTATGAGAAGACCAATGTTAAATTTGCGTCACGAGTATCGCGCTCTGACATGCACTGTTGCGTGCTTGCTGGCAAGCATTTTTTCTCACCGTGAACTGACAGCTCAAACGGTGCAATTGCCAACGACTCGAGTCTTCTCTCTCGACACGACTGTTGCTGTGCCGGATCAGGGATCTGCTTACCTAGGTGGAATCGGTCGTTCATCAACATCTACCAGTCGCCGCGGCCCACTATCAACCAGTCGTGCTTATGGGCAAAGCTCAACGCAAGGCACAGCAAATGTCAGCGCGAGGATTATTGATCTGGACGAACTCGACCGAGAGCTTCGCATTCAAACAACTCCACCCCAGCGAGCAACATACGGTTTCGATCGATCGCGAGAACCCGGTGATGAAGAGCATGGAGATAACATGCCCGGCAAAGATAACGCGGACTCAAAAAGCGACACCGAAAAAGCAAGAGACTCTCTCGACAAAGCAAAAATCGCGACTCGAGCCCCCGATTTAAACTTCGCGTCACGATTGACTGTGAACGAACAACCAAAGTATGACTACCTAGCTACCCTTTCACATATCCCGGCACAGCAAGAGATTTCATCAACTTCACTCGAAGACGCCGCCTACTATCTTGAACAGGCTAGACAAGCGAAGAACAAAGGACATTGGTCAGCGGTTGAAGTATATTATGGCCTTGCTTGGAAAGCTTTACCACCAAATCGAAGGCAAGCCGCCATCGCGCATTGGAACAAGCCAAAGCTAGAGCCCACCAAGAAAAGCCAAAAACCGAACGATTCCAAAAAGTTTTAAAATTAGATTTGCCGCATGAGACGGCCTGTCGAAGTGTAAGCATCAGTAAGTTACCCATCCGATCGCGAATCGTTCGCTTACGGTGTATCATCTACCATTAGGATGTGCTGCCGTTTCCATACCCCTTTCCCCCGCAAACCATTTCCTCTCTGACACTAAACATGAACCGAAGAACCTCGTTACAACTCGCAGCCGGATCGCTTGCCATGGGACTTACATCCTCTGCAGCAAACAACATCACCCTTGCCGTGGAATCGACCACACCCCAGGAAAAAAGCGTGGAGTTCACTTTCACAGAAGCCGCCAAATCAATCTCGTTTTGCTTGAATACAAGCACCATTCATGGCGAAAACATTCCCGTCACGGAACAAATAAAAATTGCTTCCAAGGCCGGCTACACAGGTATCGAACTCTGGGTTCGTGATGTTGAGAAATACATCACTAGTGGAAATAAACTCTCAGTGCTTCGTCGGCAAATAGCAGATGCTGGCTTGCAAGTGCAAAGCGCAATTGCATTCGGCGAATGGATTGTCGATGACGAAGCTGCGAGGAAGAAGGGACTTGAGCAATGCGGTAAGGACATGGAAACCATTCGTGAGCTTGGTGGGCGCAGAATTGCGGCTCCACCCACCGGTGCAACGAAGCAAGCTGGCTTAGATCTTGATCGAGCTGGAGAACGATATCGCGAGTTGATCGAAGTAGGCCGAGCGCGTGACGTCGTGCCTCAATTAGAAGTGTGGGGCTTCTCGAAAAACTTGCATCGTCTTAGCCAAGTTCTCTATGTTTGCGCGGCCGCTCAACATCCCGACGCTTGCATCTTGCCCGATATCTACCACCTGTTCAAAGGCGGCTCCGATTTTTCAGACGCCCACTTACTACCGGGTTCGCGAGTCCATGTGCTGCACATGAATGACTACCCTGCCGACCCACCGCGCGAAACCATTTCCGATCAACACCGCGTCTATCCCGGCGACGGCGTTGCCCCCATTCGATACGCTCTCCAAGCCATGATGCGAAACGGCTTCGCAGGAGTTCTATCACTTGAACTGTTCAACCGGGATTATTGGAATCAAGATCCAAATATCGTCGCAGCAACAGGCCTCGCGAAGATGAAAGCATCCGTCGCCGACGCAATCGTATAGCAACTTTGGAGTGCTCCGGCTTGCCGGAGCTTTAAGGTAAATCAATCGTGTCTCAATCCAGGCAATTCAAGCAAACCAAAAACGCTCGATCGCTCGCGAGACCCTCTCCAACCAATATCGCTATCCCAAAAGCTGAGCCAAGTCTCAGCACTCCAAAGTATCTTTGGAGTGCTCCGGATCGCCGGAGCTTTCAGACTCTAAAAACGCTCGATCGCTCGCGAGACCCTCTCCAACCAGTATCGCTACCCAAAAAGCTGAGACAAGTCTCAGCACTCCAAAGTTACTTTGGAGTGCTCCGGCTCGCCGGAGCTTTAAGGTAAATCAATCGTATCTCAATCCAGGCAATTCAAGCAAACCAAAAACGCTCGATCGCTCGCGAGTCCCTCTCCAACCAACAACGCTATCCCAAAAGCTGAGACAAGTCTCAGCACTCCAAAGTATCTTTGGAGTGCTCCGGCTTGCCGGAGCTTTAAGGCAAATCAGTCGTCTCTCAATCCAGTCAATTCAAGCAAACCAAAAACGCTCGATCGCTCGCGAGTCCCTCTCAAACCAAAAACGAATTCCCAAAAGCTGAGACAAGTCTCAGCACTCCAAAGTCGTCGACTAATTAAACCAGAGTCCAAACCCAAAAAATTGACCACCAAAAGCCCGGTTGATTTGCTGCCACGTTTCAGGTGCAGTTAGTATTCCCTCTTCAAGGTAAGGTGTTGCGGCTGTGCCTTGCCCCCAAAGCACGAGGTCGAACGGCAATGGCTCAAGGAATATCTTTCGCACGTTGACGCCTCGATTTGGTTTGCCTCGCCAAAATGGGATCAGTTTCTTTCCTTGAAGAACTGATTCCGCCTCATCAAGTGCCTTCGTCCAATTGTCCACCATTTCCTGAGTCACCTTCACGTTGATCGCGCCCGACTGCTTGGGGCTTGGTATCCACTCGCGATCATCGTCCGTCTCTGCAAGGATTCGTTTCCACATCTGACGGCTCAACCCTACTGCATCCTCAATATGTTTGAGCGCGACCGAGGTACGACTCGGTTCAATCACTGGAAATCGGATCATATGGATAATTGCAATTAAATCCGATATCTCCTCCACCGATCCAAACCAGCCACGATTTGGGGAACGCGGTGACTCCAGAAGAAAAGTATGCCGAGTCTGTGCGTGCTGAAACAAGCGATGCGATGCTACATCAAATAACCCTTCCGCATCATAAGCCAAGGCAAGCTCACTCACAGCGGCCAATAAATGGCAATAGCCTCGAAGCCAATCGACATCCGCTCGATCAAACACAATCGTAAAATCGCCCTCGCGATTATCAGGCGTTAAACGGAAGTTCCGAAGAATGGGTATCAGAGTGAGCGATCGCGTCTCGGCTGTCCCCAAATTGAGTGCAACTCGCCCAACATGCAGAGGCAGCTTTACTTCTTCCGACTGAACTTTGGACAAAGTTGCCTCAACCTTTGCCAAATCGTCCAGCCACTCCTGGTTGATCGTCCTCAGTTTCGCATACGTGAGTAACTCGGCCGGCACTGGCACATCAGCAACATCTATTGAATCCGCCAACGCGAAGCGAGGTCGAGGCCCAAAAACCGCCAGCTTCTGCCCCAACTGCTGAACCGCCCGCACGAACTGCGTAACACCCAACCCAAAACGAGCCACATCATCTTTCGGCTGAACTTTGAGATGCGATTGTAGTTCGACGATCCCCGCATCCAATCGCCCCGAGGAAAGAATAACATCCGCATCCGGCGTGGCTCCGAATGCTTGAACAGAAACGACGACGTATACAAGAAACCAAAGACGCTGGCACATGAAAGATCTCCGTTGGGTAGAGCGGCAAGGAATTCAATATAACGTAGAGACCAGTGCAAAACGATTCTACGCAAACTCCTCACGCATCCATAGCCGAAAAGCACCCGCCAGGACGACGCTCGTAACGATCGCCGTGCACGGAATAATCGCCAGATGGCTTGCAAAGGCGATAATCTTCGCTTGCTGCAGGTCTATCAATTGCGGGATAAACTCGCCATTAAAGTAGATATAGACGAGCAAAGCTACGCTTGTTATCGCGAGAAAAACTCCAACGCCTACGATAAATAAACTTATGACTCCGTTTAAAAACCAATTGAACCGATGAACGGGCATTATCACGAAGATGAGTGATATGCCAGTAAGTATTCCTGTTACGAATAGGGACATGATGATTGAACGTAGTATCAGCAATCCTGTTACCGGACTGAATACCAGCTGCTTAATTGTCATTGCAATTGCCAATGACACCAATACCGAAATGCCAACCTGAAAGAATGTACTGGCAAATCGATGAAGAATGAAATCGCTTCGCTTCGATGGAAGCAAAAGCTCAAAGCTATGTGATTTTCGTCTCGAGTAATTATCGACCAAGGGAATCGCATTCGCGGTCACTATAAAATGCATCAATCCCACCCCCCAAAGCACCCCTCCATCGCGTAAATCGTTCTGGGAATAAGCAATCCCCATAAACAAAACGATCACAGAATAAACTAACCCGAATCGAACTTGCGAAACAAACGCGTTTCCGCCTAGCTGCCACAACCGATTCATCTGTAAACATGAACGGCTCGCGGCATTGTGACTCCGAAAATTATCTAGGCTTTTGTACCAACGTCGATTCTGAGCAAAACAGTTTTTAGCTGCCTTTTTATCTATCGAAGTAAGCTTCTCCTTCCACGCATTGTCCGCTCCGTTCTGCCTAAACTGATCTACCGCAATTGCCGGTGAAATAGACGCTTGTGCATAGACACGATGTTGATTTCGAAACGCTCGGATGCAATAGAATGATACCGCAAGCGAAGTGACCGCTACCGATGTCGCGATGATTGGGAAATCTCCTATGAGAAACCGATCCACAAGCAGCCCCCAAGAAGGCTGCGACGTACCGAGGAAAGCGTAGAAGTACAAAGCCGCAGCAACAGGGAGAACGGCTCTCGAAGCAATCCGCGATCCCTGTTGCCAGAGCAGCATCACGCAATAATGAAACAGCAAGGACGTACCCAGCACGTATGTAACAATTGCGATGGATGCGGAAAGGCTGATGTTAGTCCACAGCGGGATCGTTACCGAGGCAACAACGGCGAAAAGATAAAATATTGCCATCGAAAACAATTGATGGGACGCTTGATAACCTGGAACGAGTATTGCCTGAGGAGCCGAAAAATGGCTTGTCAAGTTGAATCCGATGCCCACAGATGTCAATCCTAAAAAAAGCAAGAAGGCATTGCTCGTTCTAAATTTTTGCAAATCAAACCAGGCGGCGTTGATGTTTACTCCTGGAAGCTTTTTCGCAACGGCTCGCAGGCCGCTGCGTTCCTCCGGTAGCTGTTGCGATCCAATCCACAAATGTCTCAGGGACGGGTGATCAGCCAATAGTTCGGCGGCATTTTGTTTGAGGATCGAATCGCAAGATGGGTCTGGCGTGGTACTTCCCGCAAAGTAACCGATTCCAGGAAGCCACTGCGGATGCAGAACAAGTTGCTCCAGGCTTTTCAGTCGCTGAATATCATTTAAGACCTCACGACGAAACGGACTTTCACGCGGAGTGTCCGTCATCATGAACGACCCCTTACTTATTACTAACGTTTTCAACTTCGGTAACGAAGCAAGGTGCGTAAGCGAACCATTCAAATCTAGCGTATCAATTTGGAGGAATACAATCGACTTTAATCTCGAAACGGCTTTCAAATCGGCGTCAGAAACAGAGCCAGCCTCAATATGAATTGTTTCTAGACTTGATAAATCGTCGAAGGCACCTGTTTGAAGCATCGAAAAATGATTGGATGGAATTCGTAGCCATCGCAAGTTCGGAAACAATGCGACCGCTTTTTTTATGTCAAAAATTGGCAAAACCCTAGGTTGCCATGCGTTAGACGCGTCTAATTTCATGTCCCCCGAATCGGGAGATTCAATCGACGAAAGGTCCATACCTTCAATCGTTTTATCGACTTCGCCGCGATCAATTGCCTGCCGGAATACCTTATGGTTTTTGATAAAATGTTTGGCCAATGGAGACGGAGCCTCAGGATAACCATTCCTTGTTTCGTAACGTTTACCTCCCAGCCCAGGCCCACCCAGTGCGATGACAGCCAGCACGGCAACCATCCACCAGTTCAGAGGTCTTTGTATCCAAACAATTGAAATACCGTAGTACTTTCGAAACGTCTTAAACATCACTCATCTCCAAGAAGATTTCCTCGAGATTCAGATCTTCCACTGTGACGGTCGCGGACCATTGTTTTTCGATATCGCTGATTAGCGAATCGCTACATTTCGCAAGCGACACCACAGCGGTGCTTCCGGTGACGTTTGAATGCAGTATTCCCGGGATCGTGAATTGCGTCGGTAAGTCTTGGTCGCTCTGGATCCGAATTCGCTTGACACTTTCCTTCAATTCATCGATTTCTCCAAAATACTCGACTAAACCATTGCCGAGAATTGCAACGTGAGAAGCGACTCGCTCGAGATCTGAAGTGATGTGCGTTGAAAAAAGAACGGTTTGGCCTTGATCGCGGTTCATCTCCAGCAGCGATCGCATCAATGCTCGGCGGCCTCCTGGATCGAGACTCGCTGCGGGCTCGTCGAGCACAAGTAGATCGGGGCGATGCCCGAAAGCCAAGATGATCGCCAGCCGCTGAAGCTGGCCAGTCGAAAGCGTCTTGATCCATTTCGAACCGTCGACTTCCAGCATTTGCATTACCTCCAATGTCCATTTGAAATCCCAACGCTCGTAGAATGCAGACGTGTAGTCAACGACTTGCTGAACCTTCATCCACGGATAGAGATGAACGACTTGTGGCACATAACCCAGTCGGTTTTTGCCCGCCGCCGACAAGTCCCACGGGTTTTCATCCAGGACCGACGCAGTTCCCGAAGAAATTCGCAACAAGCCGAGCAAGCACTTTATCAATGTCGACTTTCCCGAACCGTTACTACCTAGCAACCCAACGATTGCCCCCTGTGGGATGGTAAGGTCGACAGATCTCAAGACCTCCAATTTGCCGAATCGTTTGCCCAGTTGCTCACACTTGATAATCGGACCGTTCATTAGACGTTATCCTTCAAAATTTTGTTAACAACAGCAAGAACCTGATCGTCGGTGAGCCCGAGTTGCCGAGCGTGATGAATTGCCGGACTCACAATTTCCTTAAACTTTTGTTTTCGCTCCGCCACCGCCCCGGAAATTGGCACTGCACAAATTCGCATGCCCAATCCCCGAACTCGTTCCGCAACCCCATCGCTCTCCAGCCGCGAATAGGCCTTTGATACGGTCATCATGTTGACTTCAAGCGTCTTGGCAACATCGCGGGTACTAGGCAACATATCCCCAGAGCGTAGCTTCCCCGCCGCGACTAAGGCCTTCACCTGATCGATTATTTGACGAAAGATGGGCACTCCCGAAGAGGGATTCACTTGAAAAAAGCTGGGCGAAATCGACATAGTGCATTACTATAGCAATACACCAACTCTGGAGCAAGAAGTGTTTTCGAAAATGCAGGCCGAATGCCTCGTACCTCGGAGTGGCGAAGCTAAGTGAAGCTTGCTTCGAGACAAAGCTTATTATTCGCCGAACTACAAGTTGCTTAGCATTCGAGGGCTAGGGATTTGCATCAAGCCGCCAAAGGGTTGGTCGAGCTCCAGTACCAGGAATACAGAAGCGGCAACCGACACTGCAGCCGCCAAAAGTGCCACCACAACCGTGCTGTTGGAGGGGGCAAACAGTCCAAAACTGAAAAACAAGATAGCGATCCAAGAGACGACGACCAACGTGATAATCGGCGAGGTTGACGGACCACTCTGCTCGAAAAGAAGCCATCGCAGCTGACCTATGTCGGTCAGGATAGTGAATGCTTGTGTCTTTAAAACACGCTGATCATCGTCTTTGGGTGATAAACGATGAATATCCTGGTAGAGCGTATCCGCTGACGTCTTGTCAGGCGTTAAGTCTGCATCTGACGACGGACTGCTTGGCCAAACGCGCGAAGTCAAATGCTTAACAGATTGACGCAAAGACTCGCGAGCCGATACGGATTCGGGACCATAAAGTTCAAGTAGCCTGTCCAGCAATGCAATCTTGGAAGCCATCATCGTAACGTTGCTCTGATTAGCATCGTAGGATCCCTTTGCAGATGCAATCATGAGTCCAAGCACCAGCGCTGTCAAAGTAGCGATCAGTCCCATCGCAAGCTTCACTGTCTCCTCAGACTCTTTGCTCAGGTGCGCTTCAGGTAAGGCGACCTTCAATCGCATTGCACAAATCGCCGCAGCAAAAACGCCCGCGAATACGATAGCCGCCGTAAAAAATGGACTCATTGTTGATATATCGTATTCTTATTGGGTTCGCGTCGTCGAAAAAGTTCATTCTCCTCTGCGATCGAGTGCAAGAAAAAACCTTACAAAAAGCATCCGAGTGTCTCGGAATGCTTAGAGAAAGACGAACTTAATCATTGGATGCTATTGAGGTTGTGCCAAACGGACGAGGGTCCAACGTTCTGTCTTGCCGTTCTTATGAATCAAAGCCGGAGCGTCCCCCTGCGTCAGGTTGGTTAACCCAGCTTCAATGACTGCAGCGGAATTGGCTCCAACGGTCCAGCATGCTCGCTGCGTATTGGGGTCGACACCTCCTTGGATCGGCAATGTGTTATCGGTTGCATTGTCAGTGTAGTTTCCACGAAGATTTCCGGCTTGATTTACTGCTAATTGCATGATCAAGTGTGGATGTTGCTGGTCATTTTGCACCATTGCAAAGACGCCAATTGGTAGCCACTTCTCGGAATCCGTTGACTCTGCGGAAGCACCTGAATCCGCGATTTCGGAAGCTTGCTGCGAGAACTCTTCTGCAGTCCCAACAGTTTGCCCGTTTACGAGAACGTTACCATTTAAGCACGTTACGTTTTGACCGTAGTTGTAAGTCACTGGAGTACTGTTTACGTACCCGCAATAACTCGCAACAGCGTTCCATCCTGTTTGGTTCCAGGCAGTCCCCGCCGCCCACCCCGCTCCAGCCCAAGTTCCAGGATGCGCCCCATACCAATCTTGCCCGTAGAGACCCGAATGATCGAAAGAACTCCGGACGGCGGCATAACCAGCAGCTGCACCGGCCATCCCAGACATCGCCGGTTGATTGCGATTCGCGACCGCAGCACCAGCCGCTGCACCTTCCGCTCCTGACATACTCGGTTGATTACGATTGGCGTAAGCAGCCCCTGCTGCTGCACCTTGAGCGCCCGAAGCGTTCGGTTGATTACGATTCATCGCAGCAGCTCCGGCCGCAGCGCCTTCGGCTCCAGATGCTTTCGGTTGGTTTCGATTTTCGTAGGCAGCCCCTGCAGCAGCACCTTGGGCACCAGAAACATTTGGCTGATTGCGATTCATTGCGGCAGCACCCGCTGCTGCACCTTGCTTGCCTGAAGCGTTCGATTGATTGTTTCGCTCGGCCGCAGCTCCTGCAGCTGCATTTCCACCCGAAGGTTGCGTCTGTCTGTGTGCCTCGGCGCCAGCAGCTCCATGCCCGGCTTCAGAATGTCCGCCTTGAGGCTGCTGTCTGCTTTCAGACCAGTTTCCACCTGGTGGCTTACCACCAGCCGATCCGCCAGGTCTACCCCCTCCCCCGCCCTTCCCTCGCTCTAACGCTTGAGCAAAAGGGACCGATACACAAAATGCGACTGCGAATGCGAAACCAAAACGTGTCATGGACATAATTTTTTAAACCCTAGGAAAAAGGAAAGCGAAGCAATACGTTTATCTACTCACTCGATTTGTTATTCCGCATTGCAGATTCAAGCTTCTTGATATCCTCGGGCGAAAGTTGTGGACGGTCAACTTTGATCGTCAGTTTGTTCAGCTTGGCAGTCAATGCAAACGGTGGCTTGTAGTCTTCATCATTGACTCCGGTGAGAGTATCGGATCCAACATCAAAGCTCTCATCCCATTGCAAAGTCATTGGCAATGTATGCGGCATCGTCTCTGTAGCAACAACCTTACCGTCTACCTTGAGCGCTCCCGTCCCCGATCGACCTAGCCCGCTCATGTTGTTGAACAAGAGTGTTCCCACACCAAGCCCCTCATACTTGAAGTCGAATTCGACAATGTGCTTACCTGGCGTGAGTGCATCGGATCCTTCCCATTTGACCCAATTCAAATTGAGCAAGTTCCAAAGGAATACCGGCTTGCCCTTAAGTAAGTAAAACCCATACCCAGCAAATCGACCGCCCGAAGTTAACATCATTCCTTCCGCACCACTTGTTGGTACATCGATGTCAGCAGTAATCGTGTAGGAGCTATTAAGAATGCCTGGCGAGTCACCTTGAGGCAGGCCTATCATGGGCGTTGTGTAAACAAACTCCGTTCGGCCGGCAGTAATATTGGGTCGAGGGGCAACGATCCGCGCTGCTACCGATGCATCCATCGGGAAGACCTGATATTTATTCGCCTCGACAATGAACATCTTCTTCATCTCGACCAATTTCTCGGGGAACTTATCAGCGATGTTTTGCGACTGGCTGAAGTCAGTATTCAAGTCATATAACTCAAGCGTCTGATTGTTGAGAGGATCTGGGTTGGCTGCACCGAAGGCCTCCCACGGTGCTCGGTTTACTTTTGTACTGAGTAGCCACCCTTCGTGATACAAAGCCCATTGCCCCATCATCTCGAAATACTGAGTCTTGTGCTGTGAAGTTGCCTTGGCGTTCTCAGAAGCAAAAGTATAAGCCAAACTCGTCCCTTCGATCGGACTTTGCTTGATCCCATCTACGTATTCTGGTTGCTGAATTCCACTCGCCTCAAGGATCGTGGGGACGATATCGATAACATGGCAGAACTGCTCACGTAGAGCCCCTTTATCTTTGATCTGAGCCGGCCAAGAAATCGCCATACACTGGCGAATGCCACCGAGCTTCGACGCGTTTTGCTTAAACCAACTAAACGGAGTATCGAAGGCCCAAGACCAACCTGCAGACATATGATTGTACGTTTGCTCGGTCCCCCAAACATCATACCACTTCATCTGAAGCTCGACTGGAACAGGCATGCCGTTAAAAAAAGCAACCTCGTTGGGTGTTCCCATCGGTCCGCCTTCGGCGCTTGTTCCATTATCGCCGTTGATATAGATAACAAGCGTGTCGTCGAGCTTGCCCATGTCCTCGACTGCTTGAATCACTCGACCGATCTCATGGTCGTTATACGAAGCGTAGGCCGCAAAGACTTCTGCTTGTTTGATGAACAGTTTCTTCTCGACTGCCGAGCAATCATCCCAGTTCTTGATAACATCCTTTGGCCATGGCTCTAACTTGGTATTTGCAGGAATAACGCCAAGTCTCTTCTGGTTTGCAAAAATCTCCTCACGAACCTTATTCCAACCCTTATCAAATAAGTGCATGTCGCTGATCTTTTTCACCCACTCTTTTGTCGGATGATGTGGCGCGTGCGTCGCACCGGGAGCGTACTTAACGAAGAAAGGTTTACTGGGTTCGATTTGGTTCATGCGATTTATGTAGTCGATCGCATCATCGGCCATCGCCGTGGTGAGGTTCCACTCAGGTTTATCTTGGAACGGGAAGATCTGCGTAGTGCCACGGAAGAGATTTGGCTGCCACTGGTTCGCGTCACCACCGACAAAGCCATAGAAGTACTCGAACCCCATCCCAATTGGCCACTGATCGAAGGGGCCTGCTTGACTTGCTGCGAAGGAGGGCGTGTTATGGTTCTTTCCAAACCAAGAGGTCGCGTATCCATTGTCCTTTAAGATGCGGCCAATAGTTGCTTTGTCTTTACCGATGATGCTGTTGTAACCAGGGAAACCGGTCGATTGTTCGGAGATAACTCCGAATCCCACCGAGTGGTGATTACGACCGGTAATCAAGGCTGCCCGAGTTGGTGAACAAAGCGCGGTCGAATGAATGTTGTTGTAGCGAAGTCCATTCTTCGCAACGCGATCCATAGTAGGGGTTGGTATGATACCGCCGAACGTGCTGGGGACTCCGAAGCCTGCATCATCAGTGATAATCAGCAGAACGTTAGGCGCTTTCTTGGGAGGAACAGTTCGCGGAGCCCACCACGGTTTGGATTGAAGGGCATCATTTTTGATCACGCCACCAAACTTCGGATCGGGTGCTGGAAGTTGTCGACCATCGATGGTTGATGTTGCACCTGGAGTGCCAATCACTCCTCTGACTTCCTGAGCTTGTAAACCGGCTGTAGAGAATACGACCAACACTGCAAACCAAGCAGAGGCAATAAACTTCATAGTAGATTCAATCCTAAGGTGACTTTCGCATTGATGAAAAAGAATGAAAAAATGTAAACCAACATAAAACGAGGAATTAGCAGTTTATCTCGTATCTTAACGTAATCTTTATCCCTCGAACATTTGCTGCAATCAATTCGGAAATCCACAGCATCACGAATCATGACTGGATGCCTATTACAACTACATCTCGTTCACTTTTGTGACGCCAGGCGGGTTCCATGTTCCTTCGCCGGCGGGCAGCACAGAAGAGCTCTCCGTCTTCGGCCAGTAGAGTCGCATGACAAGGTAAATCGGACCGTTGGGAGCCGGTAGCCAGTTGGCATCCTTCTCAGATCCAGGGCTGTCTTTTTGGATGTAGATGGCAATCGAACCATCTTCATTCTTTTTCATGTTCGGAAGCATCGGAGAATTAATCAGATAACGATTAATTGGATTTTCAATTAGTAACTGGCTTTTACCGTCTTACATCGTTATCGACCAGAATGCATTCACCGGAGGCATTTGATTTGCGGAGAAGGTTATCGTGTACTTGTGCTTGCTGCCGTCCAGTATCGCTTCATCAGTGTCAATGCGAGTCATTGGATAGACCGCTTCAACTGCATCATTGCCATAGATGCCTCCTTTAGCTGCCGCGGCACGTTTGAGCCAATCCCCGTTGTAGAAACCTTGGTTACCAAAAACAGCCCCGATGTTCCAGCCATTCACTTTCTTCGTTCCATTAGCCAAAAACGCATCGACCTTGCTTGCTCCTTCCTTCATGGCAATCAAGATCGCCGCTTTGTGAGCGACCGAAAGATCCTTCATTGCAAAAGCCTTTCCAGGTCCAATCCCGATACTAGCAAGACGACTGCGGATTTCTTTCGTGTCCGCTGTTTCAGGAACGAATTGCAAAGCTGCATCCGGGTACTCGAAGAAGTTCTCTTTGATACCGGCGGTGGTCGCAGGTAAAAACTCAATCTTCGGTGCATCAGTTTGCGCGGGCTGCTTTAAAAATGCAGATAGCGGTTGTGCTTTGTATCCTGCCTGAATTTCTTTGACATTTGGCATGTCGTTTTCGTTAAAGAGTTGCGTTCGAAAAATAGTCAACCCAAATGGAGTCGATGACGTGAAGACCTGCTTTACCCCAGTTGGTGTCTCGCCAGCCCACTCGGGGCCAACCACTAGATAGTTGCCCGTCTCAACGCCCGTCGCACGAGTTCCGATGTAACCATAATTGTAAGCATTCCCTTCGATCAACTGCACTTAGTAGTATCGCTCTTTCTCAATCGCCGGCACCGAAATCACTATCGGCTCAGCCCGTAGATCCAACCAAAGCATCGAATACGGAGTGTCGCTGTTGGGCGTGACAACGGCCGTGTCCTTATAAGTAAACACCCGACCTTCATTGGCGATCGTGTTGAACGGTCCTTTGTATTGTCCAGCGTTTTTATCTACACAGAACTCATTCATTACCGCATAGTTCATCACAATGGGCAGTCCATAAATGAACGCTTCTTGGGCAATGGCTTTCGTTTCGGCGATACCAGGAACGACAATACCTGCCTTCTTGTCAGTCTTCTGGGCTATAGCGATAGCATCATTTTTGCTAGTGCAACCGTTCAACGCGAGCATACTCATCGTCAGCGCGAACAATAAAACACCATATTGGATCAAGTTCATCGATATAGCCTAAAGAATTTGAAGGATGACGAGGTTGAGAATTCGTTCCTCAACCGTACATCATGCATTCTATTCTAACTCGCTTCTGGATTCTGTAGCCGCACGAGCAACCATTGCTCGGTACGATCTTTTCCGAAGTGAATCAGAGCCGGTGCCTCGCTTTTGGTGAGGTTGTACAAACCTGTTTCAACGACGTTCGTTGTGTTGTCCCCAACCGTGAACGCGACTCGTTGAGTTTGCTTATCCACCGAACCTTGTACGACCTGATTCTTGTTCAGAGCCTTATCGGTGTAGTTGCCACGGATGACACCCGCCTTGTTGACCGCGAGCTGGATAGTGACGTCCGACTTCGTCGCGTCCTGTTTGGTAAGTGCGAATACACCTAACGGCAACCAATCTCCATCCGGACTCGCGTTAGCCTGAGCGCCTGTTGTTGCCAAGGTTGCCGCTTGATCGTAGTACTGTTGCGAAGTACCCACGTTTTGGCCGTCAACGTAAACGTTGCTGTCATCGTAGACGACGCTTGTGCCGTAGTCATAGTAGACTGGGGGTTGTTGGCTATATCCGACATAGGCAGCAGCGGTTCCCCAGTTTGCAGCGTTCCAAATGGCGTTGGTGGCCATCCCGGCAGCGAACCACGCCCCAGGATACTGTGCGTACCAGTCGCGGCCATACACGCCCCAATCGTTGTAGTTGCCTCGCACGGCCGCTGCGGAAGTGTATCGCCCCGCAGGGCTCACTCGGGTGAATCCGGCTCCAACACCAGCCGGTCCAGCGGTAACCATGCTACCGCCACCATAGCCAGCTGGTCCAACAGCACCTCGTCCAGCAACAACTTGACCGTTCGGGCCCACCGCAGCACCGCGAGCCGCGGTACCTCCATTGGCACCTTGAACGCCGCCAACAACAGCAGCGCCGCCGTTGGGGCCTTCAGCCGCAGCTCGACCCACGGTGTTTCCTTTTGGCCCAGTTGCCGTTACGCCAGCAACTTCCCCGCCGCGAGGTCCTTCTTGCGCTCCATGGTTGACGTTTACATTGTTGTTCCGTGACGACGATTGACTCATGCTACTTGCATGCGTCATCCCTTCATCCGACGGCATTCCAAGAAACCCACTGAGCTGACTTTGGCTTGGTGAATTAAACCTGTTCGCTGCTCCGGATTGCGAGCCATCAACGCGTCCGGCAGCAGCACCTGAACGATCGCCACCACCAGCTTGACCGAAACCTCCAGCTCCTCCACCAGCAGCTCCGCGGTCAAATCCTCCGGCCCCGCCAGCGCGTGCACCGCCGCCGCCGTATCCTCCAGCATTGAACGCTCCGCCACCGTAACCACCGGATCGGTCGCCACCTGCAAAACCGCCTCCTCCGCCATAGCCACCGCCACCGCCGCTAAATCCTCCACCTCCACCATATCCCCCACCTCCTCTGGAAGCTCCTCCACTAAAGCCGCCTCCGCCTCCGCCCCCACGCCCTCCGCCCCCACGCCCACCGCCTCCGCCACCTCTGGCAAAGCAATCCGAGATGGGCGCCACAATCACTACGGTTACGAGTGCCGCAAATAAAAACTTCTTTGTCATTTTCAAACTCCGCGCATAAATATTTATGTTGTTATTCGTGAATCTTTTATAATGATTCTTAAGCCTACCGATTGAGTGGTCAGATCACTTCTTCGACTTGACGCGTCGGATAACGACTTCATTCGTATCAGGAAGACGCACTTCTCCGATGGTTCTGTCCATCGATTGCCAAACGTAAGCATTGTCATCAAGTCGCTTAAGCATGTTTACGGCGGTTGTCGAAAGTCCATTGCCGGTGGTTCCACTGACCTTTGCAATCCATCCTCCTTCGATCCCGGACCAAACTCCGATTGCATTACCACCATCGGCGGAAAAATTCCAAGACTGAACATGATTTGATTGCGAGTTCCAACCAATGATTTGCAAACCGGTTGTCACGGAACCATCAACCATAATCGTTGTGTAGCTGCGCTCGACGAATTTTTTATTAGCGACCCAACTACATGTCGAGTCAGTCGTTGCTCCATTTTCTTCGGCAGTCCAATCGCCGATCAACCACTCTAGGTCAGCGAGGTCCGCAGACGAAGAGGAAGTATCGACGTAGGAGTCACGAACCGAAGCGAGCAACCAACGCCCTCCGATCTTCGTGTAAATAGCAGTGTACTTGTTTATGCCGCTGGCCCCTGCTGGACTAGGTTCCAACACGGCGTGCCCATCCTCGACAGCCACGCTATCGCTGAGGAGTCTTATGGAATCCGACATCAATGCAAGCTTGCCCTCGGGAGCCCCTTTCAAAAGTTCGGTGTAGTACGCTTCGATGGCACCGCGGCCGACAAAGGCACGCCCAGCTTCATCCACATACTCCCCATCGGCAGCCCAAAACGCAGCAACCGTCTTTGCGTCGCGACTATTAAACGCAACAACAAAAGCAGCAATCTCCTTCTGAATCGCATCCACATTGGGATTTGCGGGCAGCGTCGCTGCTGGACTTTTTACAGAAGGTTGGGCAGTCGGTTGTGTCTGAGAATAGACCGCAACATTCGGTGCAACAATGCACAGCCAACAAAACGTGAAAACCAGAAGTCTTCGTCGCACAGTAGTCTCCCATAGAGGACAAGGATGCATCCGTGCAACAAAAATGTATAAGCCAAATCTAATACCTTAACATCTCGTGACATGGCTATCCAACCAAGACTAACTGCTTGGCAACTCTTTTTCAACGCCCCTACGGATTTCCGTACGCAGATCGATTTCGTTTAAGTTTGAATTTTGTATTGGAAATTTGTTTTGTGCTGGGAAAGTCCCTTGAGAAATAATCTTCCCTTTTGGGAGGCGGAGAGTAGGTCACCTCCATCCAAAGCTCGGAGCCGCGCAACAAGCACTTTTGCCTGAGCCCAAACCCTTGTCCACGAAGCCTCATCTTACGCCTTAGACGCCTCGGGCAACAGCTGAGACAGCTGTTCTACAATGTAGATCAGCTGTCCCCAGCTGATTAGCGCACAAATTGAGTTCCCATCAAAGTTGAAGACATGGCATAACTGAGTCTCTGTCATCCTCTATAAAATCTGGATTCCGTGTCTATAGGTTTTGCGGGCTCGGCGTAAACGCCTCGAACAACAGCTGAGACAGCTGTTCTACAATGTAGATCAGCTGTCCCCAGCTGATTAGCGCACTGGTTGCGTTTCCGTCAAAGTAGACGTCATGGCCTAATAGTGTCTCTATCATCCTCAATCAGAGCTAGATTTCGTTGCTTGGGGTTTTTGCGGGCTCGGCGTAAACGCCTCGAACAACAGCTGAGACAGCTGTTCTACAATCTGTGTCGACTGACCAACTTCAACGAAAGGCCAACTCATATCCAACGATAAAAATCGCCGCGTCGACGATCGCATGGCTGATCCAACAACCAAGGAGCGTGCCAGTCCGGTAGTAGATCAAAGCCCATATGACTCCGCCTACTGCGACCCCGGCAGACCCTAGGTAGGTGAGCGGACTTCCCCATCCAAAGTATCTTGCTAACACAAGCACATGATGCAGCATAAACCCAACTGCTGAAAGTAATACCGCATTCCGAATCGACAAGATATTCGCAAGGTTCCCAAAGACGAACCACCGCCAGTAGTACTCCTCCATCAAGCTATGCACCGTGGCATACCCAACCCCCATGAAGATAAAGAGCGATAAAGAATTCAAACCAAACTCGTTTAGCTTTTCACCGATCTCGACAGCCGGAGCGTCCATCAAACCATAAGGCATTAAAACAAATCGATTCACGCAGTAAATAGACAATCCAATCGCCAAACCTGAAACCAGTCCCAGTAAAATACTTGCTTTCCATTGGATTTGACTTGCACCAGCGGAAAAACGTACTTGCCAAAATCCGAGCAACATCAAACCAATCAAAGGGAGCGAAAACTGAAGGGATTTGCCTATCGAAAATGCTGTTTTTTGAACCGAGGCGGAGCTACTCGCAAGCAACGTAAAATAAACCCAAGTTACCAACGTTGGCAAACAGATCGCAAGCATCATGACTGCAATTCGCAAAAGGCGGCGATCATTTTGTACGAGAGTGGCCGAAGGAGAATCGCTCAAATTGAACTCTCAGATAATTAAGGGATAAATCACAAAACGATAAAATAGATATGCGCGTAATTAAACGATGAACCTACCAGTTAGTGAGAACTTTTTTACTAGCTTTTGCCCGCCAGTCGCCACCGATCCCTGAACAAAAGAATTACTGTACCCGCAAGGATGATTATTAAAGACAGAGTGACCAAGAAATAGGCTCCTATAAGCACCCACGAACCCTTTTTCGCTTCAACAACATCTCGCTGAGCTCGAAGATCTGAGAACGGAACGCTATCAAGTGTCAGAAGTGGGCTAGCAACCCCCAACCAACGTAGCGGTTCGACTTGATTTGAATCTTCTGAAAAAGTCGTTGCGAGAACAAACACTGCAATCGGAGCGAAGTAAAGAAATATCAAAATACAGTACGTTCCCATCATCGCGCTGCTGGTCTTGTTAAATAACGTCGAACAAAACAGCCCAAGCAAGGCATTGAAGAGCGAGGCAATCACAACCATCGCCAAAAAGACTAACATCGACAACCAATTTTTCGCCAAGTCAGGATTTAGAACGCACGCCAAAACGACTGGCCACATTAAAAACATCGTCAACACAAACGACACGCGAAATCCAGCCGCAAACTTGCCCCACAAAACTTGCCATGGAGTCAATGTCGTTGTTAGCAATAGATCCAGCGTCTGTCGCTCGCGCTCGCTACAGACGCTTCCGGCTGTAAAAACGGGCGATACCAAGACGTTAAACAAAATCACGTAGCCGATATACCAGCCCGCGTAATTCGGAGCATAGAACAGCAAGATCGCCATCAGTGGAAGAGCTAGCAAGATACTCAACTGCACGACCAGCCTTAGCATGAGCGTTCCTTGACTAAAGAGCTCTGCATGAATCTCTTTATCAAAGACTGGGTTTGCACCGTCGGCCAGGAGTGTTCTCCGTCGCGGCGGAGCGAAGAGTCGATCTGGAAAAGCATCGCGTTGTATTACCAATCCAATCGCTTCGTCTTGCTCCTTCTCCAAATCAGTCACCTCGTTGCCCCCGCTCCCAACATCCGGCGGATAAAGCAAACGCAACGCGGTCTTGTGAAGCAACGCTCCGCCGATTGAAAGCGCTGCGATCGGCAGAACGAACGTGGTCAAAGCAAGTCGCACGAAACCCTGGTTCTCAAGTCCGCGCCAAAACACGCATCCCAAAACAACCATTGGCAAAATGATGGAGTAAGAAACGACCAGCGAAGAACTCGTTCGCTTGAAATAGCTCGAACAAGCAATCGATATCGAACCGAACAGAAAAACGGAGGCCAGCAGTCCCACATAAGCCGCGACAACTTCCTGAATAGAAACCCCACCCAAAGGCAGACACAACATGATGATCGGCAATGAAGCAACCATGAGGACAGTCAGGTGAGTCAACGACGCGATGAGCTTCCCAAGAACGATCGACCACGGACGAATCGGGCTGGCGAGAAGCATTTCATAAGTCTTACGCTCCTTCTCCCCGGTGATTGCGCTTGCCGCAAAACTCGGAGCCATCAAGGACGCAATCGCGAACTGTCCAAGGAAGAAAAAGTCGACTAAACCTTGGACCTTCGTAAACTCGTTCGTCAGATCGATCCGGATATCACGAGGATACGCGATTAAGACAACGCCGGCCAAAATGACTTGATAAACCAACAGCAGAACAAATGCTCGTGGGGCACGAAGATTGGTCAGCAGTTCGCGTTGGAGTACCGGATTGTTAAAAATATACATACAGGGATTGTAGCCAAACCAATAATCAAAAAGATCGCTTCAATGCCGAAGCCGTTAGCTCTACCGAAATTCAAAGCATCAAAAACTGCTGCCACTTCTGTATACAGGTTGCGATCGACTCGGAAATTCGTTCGATCTGCCGGTGAGAATTGTCGTAATTTGTATCAAAATCGGTTAGGATGGTACAGTTCGGGGCATGAATGACCGTAACCGCTCAACTTCCGCCCCCACGCTGCCCCACCACCCACCACCCACCACCCACCAATCCTTCCACTGCTTATCGATACCAAAGGTTGTTTTCTAATGAGTGCTTCCGTCGTTCCAATTGAGAATCACGATTTGGCCCGCGCCGAAAGGCTTCGTGAAGCTTGCAAAAGCGTTCGTCAACAGATCGCGAAGGTGGTGGTCGGCCAGGATGAAACGATCGAGCAGTTGATGATCGCAATCCTCGCGCGAGGCCATTGCCTTTTGCAAGGCGTCCCGGGGCTCGCGAAGACTCTGATGGTGAAGTCGCTAGCCGATGCGATGGAGCTTGCGTTTCATCGAATACAGTTCACGCCTGATTTGATGCCAGCCGATATCACAGGTACCGATATCATCCAGGAGTCGCCACAAACTGGTCATCGTGAGCTTGTGTTTCAAAAAGGCCCCGTCTTTACGCAGATGCTGTTGGCTGACGAAATCAACCGCACACCTCCGAAGACGCAAGCTGCATTACTCGAAGCGATGCAAGAGCATGAAGTCACCGTCGGCGGTAAGACCTATAAGCTTTCAGAGCCCTTCTTTGTCCTAGCAACCCAAAATCCTATTGAGCAAGAAGGGACGTATCCGCTTCCCGAGGCCCAGCGAGATCGATTTCTATTTCAAGTCGTAGTGGAGTATCCGACATTCGATCAGGAATCCGAGATCATTGATCGAACCACCTCAAACTATTCAAGTAAAATCGAAGCGGTACTCAAAGGTGAAGAGATCATCGAGTTCCAGCAAACGGTTCGCTTGGTGCCTCTTCCCGAGCATGTAAAGGAGTTCATTCTCAATCTTGTTCGTTCGTTAAGACCTGCCGAACTGTCCCCTTTGAAATGGATCGCAGACAAAGTCGATTGGGGGCCTGGTCCACGCGCGTCCCAGCAACTTGTGCTTGCTGCGAAAGCACGAGCCCTACTGCATGGTCGACATCATGTCACGCTCGAAGACGTCACAACACTTGCTTTGCCAGTCCTTCGACACCGAATCGTTCCCAGCTTTGCCGCGCAGGCCGAGGGACTTTCCAGTGACGATATTATTCGACGCGCGATCGAGGAACTACCGCACCCGAATGCAGCTCAAAATTCACGGTCCACTTCTCGCGTTCTCTAGCAAAAGTCGATCCCGTTCATGCAGATTTCTGGATCCAAAAAATCTTCATCAGAGGCGAACGTGAAGCTCGCTAACTCGGGTTCTGATCTACTCAGCCCGCAGGACCGTGCTCGCGTTGCATCGCTGCAACTTTTCGCTCGCAGCGTTGTTGATGGAATCACCGTTGGTAGGCATCAATCACCACATAAGGGCTTTAGTGCGGAGTTCAAAGAACATCGTCCATATGTTCTCGGTGATGAGATTCGTTCGATCGACTGGAAGCTCTACGGAAAGACCGACCGGCTTTTTATACGTCAATACGAGGAAGAGACCAACCTGCGATGTACGATCCTTGTCGATCAAAGTAAATCGATGGCTTACGGCGGCGGGCTCAAAGACGGCGGGCTCAAAGACTCTATCAAACTTTCAAAGCATGAATACGCGATTCGGATGGCGGCCGCAATTGCGTACTTTTTGATTAGCCAACAAGACGCAGTAGGCCTTGGTCTAATCGATACGGAACTGCGATCCTACATCCCGCCGCGCGGTCGACCAAATCACTTGCAGGTCCTCATGCAAACCCTCGCAAAATCTCAGTGCGAAGGTGAAACAAGCCTCGGCAGCGTGATTCAACAAGCAGCACCACGACTTCGAGGCCGAGGTGTCTTGGTTCTGATCTCCGATTGCTTTGATGATTTGCCAACGTTGATCAAAGCGCTCAGTTTCTTTCGACTCGCCAATAACGAAGTTATCTTGTTTCAAGTCTTCGATCGTGACGAACTCGAATTTCCGTTTCGAAAGCGAACCGAGTTTCGGAATCTCGAAGCAACCGACCAGCGCAAGATGATCGATCCAGCCGCGCTCCGAAAAGCCTACCTGGAAAAAGTTTCAGCGTTTAGGAAAACCCTCGCCGATGGTTGTTCCAAGAATCGAATTGATTTAGTCCCCTGCGTCACGGACATGCCTCATTCTGAAGTGCTCGCAAGTTATCTCGCATCACGAGGTGGACTACGATGATTTTTCTCAATGCACTTCTGCTGTTTGGTGCGGCGGCTTTTTCGATCCCCTTAATCATCCATCTATTGAATCGAAGCAAGTTTCAAACGATCGATTGGGGGGCAATGATTTTCTTGGAAGATGCCGCCAAGGTTAATTCACGTCGATTGCGCTGGCAAACGTGGCTGCTGTTGCTGTTGCGATGCTTGATCCCAATCGTTCTCGCCATTTGTATGGCCCGGCCAATGTTGAAAAGCTACTTCTTTCCGAATGGTTTTGTTCCTTCAAGCGGTGACCAAACGGCAACCGTTCTCATTGTTGATAATAGCATCTCAATGCAGGCCGATGCCAATGATTCAGATCAGAAGCCATTGAACACTCTAGCAAAACAATCGCTTCATGTCGCTGATGAATTGGTTGCTCGAACCGGAAGCAATACGCGATGGTCGATATCCACGTGGGATGACACGAACAAAGAAACGCAGTTTGGATTTTCACGAGATCAAAACGTCATCAAAGAACGCACAAACAAAATCGACAGCCAAAGTGGTTCGTTCCCGCTGCTCGATCAACTCAGTTCCGCGCTAGATACGCTCGCAAAGTCGCCCGACCCATCGCAAAGAGTCATCGTACTTTCTGATTTTCAAACCAATGATATCCGAGTCTTAGACTCCCCTGGCTTAGCAACTCTTCGCGAGAAGATCGAACGGTTACCGATTAAACCCATAATCGCACTCATGCCTATTGGCAATCGCGCAGCCGGAAAACAATTATCTCCGGAACCAAAACAAAATGTTGCACCTGAGAATCTTTCGATTGCAATCGATCGTAACACACAGTCGCTCGTCGGAGTAAAACAAGCATGGGAACTGAGGGCTAGAATCAAAAACCATTCCCCGACAGCAGTTGTCAATGTGCCCATTCTCATACAAGTGGATGGTCGATCGCTGACCACCCGTCGTATTGATTTACCAGGCGATGCGGAATCGCAACTGGCAGTCACACTCGAATTTCCAAGCCACGGTTCCCACGTAGTCACGGCTTCCATTGAGCATGACGAGGCGGTCTCCAGTGATAACCGAGCGTCTTGGGCGGTGCTTGCCGTTGGAGCAATTCCAACGCTTCTAGTTAGTGATGATTTTTCGGATGACCAACAAGGCCTACCAAACAATCGCGGAGACGAAAAATCATGGAGCGATTCGGACTACCTAACCGCTGCGCTTGGTTACTCGCCAAGAAAAAGAAATACTTCGAACAAAAAAGACGGTCTGTTTTCAGTCACGCGTTTGGCTTCCAGTCAATGCTCACTTGCGGAGTTAAAGCGGCATAAATTACTGTTATTGGCGAACGTTTCCGAACTGTCCCGCGAGTGTTCGCAGTATCTTGGAACTTGGATTGCCCAAGGAGGAACCCTCATCGCTTTTCCTGGCGAAGAAACAAAAATCAACTGGTACAACAGCTTGCTAGAACCAACGACTGAGTCGCTTGTTGTGTCATCGAGTGCGACTGGCGATTCTGCGTTATCCAGGCAACACCTGTTTCCGTACGCCTATGAAAAGAAGTTGAACGAAGTCGAAGAGAATCAATCTGGAGTATCGATTCGTCGCGAGGTTTACTCGCATCCTAGCGTTCGCTTCCTCAACGACCCGAGATGGAGTTCGGTCGATAGCTTGAACGTTCGAAAGTGGCTTGTAATGACTCCTCACAAAATCTCGACCTCAATGAAGCTTCGCAGAGCCAGCACTCGATTCATTGCAGTAGATTCTGATTCAAAAGCATTGGCTTCTCGTGATTCAAATTCGGCAGAAGACGTAAACAAACTTAGCGGCAAAGAACTTGTTTCGCATCAGGTTTTATCGCTCACCAGCGGCGATCCGTTTCTCGCGATCAAACAAGTAGGACTTGGGTCAGTCATTCAATGCGCGACCTCGGCGGGCGATCAGTGGAGCAATTGGCCTATGCGTCCAGTCTACCTCCCCATGATTCAGCAGCTTTTGGTTGGTTCGATACCTCCAGGCCGTTGGGTTTGCAATGTTCAAATAGGCGAAACGCTCACGCTGCCCACGGAAGATGTGCTACGTTGGATCAAATCAGACTGGCAGAGCAATGATGATTTGTCGACAAAGGAGAAAGAAAAGAACGCGGAGTCTTCAACATGCGTGATGAGTTGGACTCTGCCAGCAGCCAATCTCCAAGAGGCATCAGCTCAGCAAGCAGCAACGCAACAGACATCACCGCAGCAGTCGCCTACACTGCAGTCAACAGATCAGTTCACGAATCGCGACCGAACCGAAGGAGAAACTGGGCAACCGGCGATCGTAGCACGTCAGCCTGGCGTCTACACCGCAACCCCACAAGCCGATTCGATGATTCGGCAAAGCAAATCCGCAATTCGAAACGCCCAGCCGTCGACGCCCATTTCCATGTGCGCACAATTGCCACCCGGCGAATCGGATTTGCGGCTCGAATCGAGCGAGGGTTTGGAGTCTTTTGCTTCACAGCTAAATGCTCGAGTTATTCGCAGCGTCGATGAATACGTGTCTATTGAGAGTGGTGAGAGCTTGGAACTTTGGCGTTGGTTTTTAATAGCGTTGCTGGTTTTGCTTTTTGCCGAAGTCCTCTTGCAGCGTTATCTAAGTCTAGGAGGCATCCGATGACTACTCTTCAATTTGCGGGATGGCTTTCGATTTGGTCTGGGTTAGGCCTCGCAATCATCGCCGGCGGGGCATGCTATTGGCTTTACCGGCAAGAAACCTTGCGTACAGGTTGTCCTTGGGGACGCAC
Organism: Planctomycetota bacterium; assembly: GCA_026692865.1. GTDB lineage: Bacteria > Planctomycetota > Planctomycetia > Pirellulales > Pirellulaceae > JAIYDQ01. Next base: position 91,412 of record JAPLNI010000053.1, on the reverse strand, counting down.
GCTTCCGATGCTGCGTTGTATCGCTGTAGCACTAGTAGTTCTGATGCTAACCGGACCAACCATTCAGCATCGCTATCGTGAGGGTACACCAGGGAAACTGACAATCCTAATTGACGATTCGCAAAGCATGACGCTCAACGACGGTGAATCTTCAGATCGATTTGATCGAGCGACACGAGCTCTCACAAGTCCGGATCAGCAACTTCTTAAGCGACTCGCAGAATCGCACGAAATCAATGTGGTTCGCGGAAGTCAATCGGTAACAAACTCTCTTTGGGAGTCGAATCTTACTCAGTCCACTGATATCCCATCAAACGTCGATACTTGGCGACCAGCACGTTTTGAATCCAGTACTAGCCTCGGAAACTTGCTCGCTAAGGAAGATTCATCGGCTGTTGTTGTCATCACCGATGGTCAAATGAATGGCGGAACTGCACTTGAACAGATTGCGAAGCAATACCTCGATAGCAATCGACCAATCTTCACACTCGGGATGGGTAAGAGTATTTCGCCTGAAGATGTCACCATTATCGACATCCAGCACCCGGACAGGCTTTTTCGCAAGGATGCTCTTAGCGGTTCGTTTATCGTTCGCGAGACACTTCCCGAAGGAACGCCATACACACTAAGAATAATGGATCAAGAGATTATCGTTTGGAACGAATCGTTGACAAGCATGGGCCGGGGGCAACGAACGATTGCTTTCAAGTTCCCAATCGATTCCACAGTTAAACGGGCATCCGCCAACTCAACGACCACGGGAGACGACCAACCCACGATTGCAATCCAGCTTCGAGGTGAAGTGTTGCTGGGATCAAATGAGGAATCGACGAGCAAAAGTCGCGAGATCCAGTTCTGGGCGTCGATGAGTCGGGCCAAGGTGCTGATTCTAGATGGTCGTAGCCGATGGGAAACTCGTTATCTCAAGAATCTTTTTGATCGTGATTCGTTTTGGGAGCTAACAACAGTAATTGCCGATCCGGAAGCGATCGAAGAGGGAAGGCCTATCTTAAAGCGAGGCGTCGGTCGAGATAGATTTCCGGAGTCCGAGGAAGCTCTTTTGGAATTCGACCTGATCATCCTCGGCGAGTTCCCGGCAGAATCCCTGACGCTCGAGGAACAGACTTGGGTGCAACGTTTTGTTTCCGAGTCAGGCGGCGGGCTAGTTTTCATCGACGGAAATAGAAATCATTGGTCAGAAGAGTCCTTGACGACACTGTCGGATTTGCTTCCTGTCAGCCGCCAGTCTCTCTCGAACAGCGGAGGATCGAATGGACAAGAAGTCCGATTAGACCATTTCAATCCAACTCCTTCCGGCAACCGACTCGCTGCATTTCAGATTGGCTCCGCATGGGCAAACCTTCCAAAGGTAGCCCTCACCGCGAACGCTCAACCCCTGCCTGGAAGCGAAGTTCTTGCAACTCTTGATAGCCAAAGTAGCGGCAACTTGCAAAATGCAGTTCCAGTCTTGGTCACACGACTGAGCGGGTCGGGCCGCGTTCTTTACACCGCAACGGATGAAACATGGCGATGGCGATATAAAGTCGGAGACGAGTTCCATCAACGTTTCTGGAATCAGATCAGTCGATGGGTGATGCGGACTCCATATACAGTGCAAAACGACTATATCAGTTTAGATGCAGGAAAAATGAATTATCGCCAAGGGCAAGACGTTGAGATTCGATGCAAGCTTCGAGACGCAGATGGTGGACCTTTGTTGTCCAGCAACGTCGAGGCGATCCTAAGCAACCCCGATCGCTCAGACACGGTCGTCTCGATGGATGCAGATCCGTTACTGCCTGGTGTTTATCGCTGTCTTGCAACTGCACTGACCGATGGCGAGTACTCGGTTCGCGTATCTACCACCGGTCTACCGAAAGAAGCGATGAAGATATCGACTCGATTTGTCGTACAAGCATCCGGATCGATTGAGATGCAGGAGACATCGATCAACGCAACGGTGCTACGCAAAACCGCCGAAATAAGCGGCGGTCGGTACATCCCCGAGAATCAAATGGATACACTGGTTGACGTTTTGAAACCGCTAAGCCAGGGAAGAATTGTTCAGACCGAACTTTCGTTATGGCAAAGCTACTGGTGGTTTCTACCGATCGTAAGTGTTCTGTCAATCGAATGGTGGTTACGAAAAAAAGCAGGATTGCTATGACTAGACTGGCACCAATCACAACCCGGCGACTCAATGAGTTTCGCCGTCGTCGCAACACGTTGCTAACCGCACGCGGTTTATCAGCAGGGCTACTCGTTCTAATCGGTATGGCTTTGTTCTTTGTACCGATCGATGCCGTGTGGACGCTTCCCGATTCGACTCGATATGTTTTCGCTGCCATGATTTACATCGCGACAGCTGCGGTAATCTTTTTTCTTGCTGTACAGCCGTGGTTGCAAGGACGATCGATTACTTGGCTTGCAAGCTTGCTTGAGAAGACCGATCCACGACTTGAAAATCGCCTTTTGGCAGCAGTAGAACTATCCGACGTAGGTGCGCCGGACAAACCAGTGCTTGACTCAGCAGCCTTCCGTGAGTCGGTGCAACGAGATGTTGCGAAAATTCTAGAGACCGTCCCGATTGCGAGAGCCCTGCCCTGGCGGCTTGTTGGTCGATGGCTCTTTCTATCTGGTGCAGTAATGGTGTCTGTGGCCATCCTTTGCTCGTTCCAAAGTCTTCACTTGCCGACAAGATTGACGCGCGTCCTTTTTCCTATGGCAAACGTGGGACGAGTTTCACAATTTTTGGTTTCGGTTACCAATCCTAGCCCTAGTTCAACAACTGTCCCAGAAGATGAGTTGATTGAGATTCGTGCCGATGTTCGAAGCAGTGGATTTCAGAAATCTCCCCGTAACGTCTTTCTCGAGGTACGTAGCGGAACGAAAAGTTCAGACACAAAAACGGAACGAATTGCAATGCGGCTCGACGGCAGTGTAGGTGCAAATAACACTGAGAATAGTTATGAAAACGCAACCGATGGTGACGCTTTGAAATCGAATGGCGAAACCTACCAAACGAATTGGAATGTGGGTCAGGGGATTAGCCAATACCGAGTCGTTGCAGATGATTCTGCTACTGGCTGGTATTCCATTAACGGAGTTGCAAGACCAACGGTTGAATCGTTCGAAGTGGAGTATCGCTACCCAAGCTACACTCTGCTAGAACCAGAAAAACACACTGCTGCCAATGGGAATCTCGAAGCGCTCGAAGGCTCCACCGCGAAGGTTTCCACCCGAGTGAATCAGCCGATCGCCATCGCGTTTCTCCGCGTTGCACCGAAGTCTCGTGGAGTGCGGATCACCCCGAAGCTCTCGAGTAACGCACGTACAGCCAACGATCGTACTCCAATCGAAACAACGATTGATTTCCAGCGGACCGGTGGAAGTGAGGTGCTGGTCGCAGAGGTTCCTATCCAAGAAAATGGAACATATCGAATTAGTCTGACTGCGACCGATACAGGGTTTACCAACTCATTTGCACCAAACTATATTATTCGAGCGATACCCGATCGTGCTCCAAAGATAGCTTGGAAAACTCCACGCGAGCCTTCAATATCCGTAACTCCCGAATCGATTATAGCTCTGTCGATTCAGACCGAAGATGAATTGCCAATTGCCCGACTGGTCCAGCAAATCCGCGAGGGAACTCATGAGTGGGAAGATCAATCGGACTTCGCGTCGCAACTGCAAGAGATTAAAGACAGTGCGATGGATGATCCTTCCACTGCGTCATCCATAAGATCTTTGTCGCTTCGACAAAGCCTGGATAGTGTTTTCGATTTAGCGATGAATCGTGTTCAAATCGGCGATACGCTCCAGATTCGATGGGTTGCAACGGATCGAAAGGGACAATCAACGACTTCGCCTATCCTGGAAATGTTCGTTGCGAGTGCTTCGCTCGATCCTTCGCGACGTGAGCGAATGGTGGATCGATTGACAGTGACTCGCGAATCAGAAAAGGTGCGTGCGGTTGTTGAGAAACAAATAGAAGCATTGAAATCGAAGCAACAAGCCTTCGAATCGGATCGCGACAATCCCGAAAGACACCAAGAAATAGCTACCTTAGCAAAGGACTTTGTTGAAGAATCCAAGCAAACAATCAATCAATTAGAATCAACGATCTTAGAGACGATGCCCAAGTTGAAAGATTCCGTCAGCGCGGAAGAATTCGATCGGTTGTCGCAAGTGGTCAATAAGGTGCGCACTGAACAAATTGCCGAAATTGAAAGTCTTTCATCGCAGGGCTCGAAGACTCAAGATCCGCGAAAATCGACCGAAAAGATGGTCGAATTGTTGAATAAAGCGAACGCAGATCTCAAGATCGCAACGCGTCGCGCAAAAGAATTCACAGGGCACGATGTGTTATCGCAGATTGGACACGATTTATCGACCATGCTGAAGTATCAGCAGGACCTGAAAGCATCCGTCGATAGTATTTTGCCTGAGCAGTATCGTCGTAAACAGGCGATTATAGCGAGGCAATTGAAGGAGCTTGCCGATATGACTCGCGAGCACTCGCCTCTTCTGCGCGATAACGCACAGCGACCAGCCTCTCAGTGGGCTGATTGGATGGATGGCCAAGCGAGCTCGATACTCGCGTTTACTGGATCAGATGATCGCCCAAAAATTGCGACCGATTCCGACGTTGATCGAAAGAAGCTTGCCAATCGGATTGAATCAGAACTACGCGACCATCAACAACCGGGTAGCATTGACGGTGGGCTTCACGACGAAAACCGAAACGGTCGAAAGGAACTCCGCGATAAAGCTTCAAGACCATCGAAACTCATTGAAAAGCTCGCAGACTCGATTGCAAAGTCGACTGGCGATCGGGCCGAATCGAAAGACAACACGAAAACCCCAAACGAACCCTCTGATCAACTGCTTCTGTCTGCCCTCAACCAGATATCGCATCAGCGTGCAACACAACAAGCTCGCAATGATAGTGATAGTCAATGGATCGCCGACTTGGGCGATGCCCATCGTGCGGCCCATGCGATTACCAATCAACCAGATCTTGAATCTGTCTCGACCGAAACGAATGCGAAAGCTACCGAAGAGACCGCGAACAAGTCAGGGCTTAGTGCTTCAGAGAAAGTCGAGAAACTGAAGGCCGTTGCCTCGTCAATTAAGAAACTTGAAGCAGTTCACGAGCTTCATCAGGCGGCAAGAACCTTAGACGAATTGCAAGCTACAGAGCGATGGAAGGGACTTTCTGCCGAGGCAAAACTTGAGCAACCGCGGCAATGGGATGCAATGAAGCAACGCTTGGAAAGGTCGGTAACCGCGCTGCGAGAGGCGGGTTTTCCTAAGGAGATCGTTGAGAATATTGACAAGATCAAATGGAACGATGTTGCAAATCGAGTTGATCAAAAAATTGGTCCTCGTCGTTGGTCGAACGAACCGTGGGTTAATGCTTCGGAAGACTTACGATCGATGCAAAAATCATTGCGAGAAGAAACAAAGAAGATTGAACAGGCAGCTCATGAATCAAGATTGAGTCTTACTGAATTAGCGCCAACGGTTTCCAAGCTGGCCCGAGATGCATCCAAGTCGTTAGAAGAAACCATCGCCCCAACGGAAGCTCTTGCAAAATCCATCAGCGAAGGGACCGTTCCCGATCGAAATATAAGAATCGACCAGGTTGACGATAAGATTAGTCAGTCCAAGCTCCCAGTTCAAATGCTACGTGAAGCCCTGTCGGATATGGCAAGTCGACAAGATCTTATGAAGGCAGAAGCTTCTCGAGTTGCGCGCGATGCAGATGCTGCGTCTGGTATTGTCCAACAAGCTCAGCAGCGTGTCCAAGACTCAATTACCGCATCACGCGACGCGACCGACGATCGAGATGCTCAAGACGCTCTTGAAGAATCTGCAGGGGTTCAACGCGATGCAGCCGAAGCGATGACAATGATTGCTGAACACTTTGATGGACTCGCTCAAGCTCAAAAGGCAGCCGCACTTGCAGGAGAGTCCGAGGAAGGCAAGCTCGCAGGTACGCTTGCTGAGGCCGTCAAACAAATGCCCGAGAATAACCCGTTAGCTCCAGATGATAAAAAATCGCTGGACATGACTTATGATGAAGCAGACAAGCTTCGAAAGTTATCGAGCTCGAATCCGGAGCGCGTGCTTGCTCAGTTAGAAAAAGAGCTTCCGCGAAATTCGCAGATGCAGCAAGAGCTTTCGAAAATCGCTCGAAATGCGGTCGATGATTCGATGAAGACGCTCGACTATTCCGCGAAGAAGGAAGAGTCTTTAGAAGTGGAGATCGAGAACTCGGATCAAGATTACCGTGAGCAAAAAGAAAGCCTCCAACGAGCAATTCACGAGTCCGCCGAAATGGTCTCGCGTTTGACCGAGACCGTGCTGCCTCGTATTCGATCTACAACAGAAAAAGGTCAACTCCCAGCTGTTTCAACGGATGTCGACCGTATGCGAAAGGACTTGCGATCGGCTGCCGATGCTTCGAAACGGAGCAGCTCCAATCAATCGATGGATACGATAAAAAACTCAGCGAAATCACTGGGGAGAGCAATTGAGCAGTCCAAACTAGAACTTACACAACAAACGCAAAAACTCGAGAAGGGTTCCTCCAGTAGTGTTGCTGCTGACGAGAGCCAGCTCAAGAGCCGTCGACGCGAGTCCGAAGATTGGCAACGCAACTTTCGAAATCAGGATATTAATTACACGCAACAGATCGAGAATCAAAGCAAACAATCGCTGCTTCGTTCGGAGCAAAAGCTGAAGGAAACACGCAAGTCTGTGGAGCAACGTCGTAAAGAAGCGAATGACGCAAAACGTCAAGCTGAAGAAAAACCGGAAGATGCGGCTCGAGTCGCACGCCTTGAGCAAAAGAATCAAGAACTTCATAAGGCAGAGCGTATTGAAGCTCAAGTTGCTGAACAAGTTCAAGAAGCTGTGAAGCGATTAGATGAAGCCAAAAGTCGCCGAGAAGGCCAACAGAGTCAACAGCTAGATGAGCTTGCAGCAAACAACCCGCACTTGCAACTTGGATCAAAGGTTGCTGCTTCCGCCGCTGAACAAGCTAAGAATGCATCTGACGTCCTCCAGCAAGCACTTGCCGAGGCAAGCCGTGCGAGCAAAGACCAACCGTCGGAACCGAGCCCTGCTTTAGAGGCCTTACATGGCCCGAAGGCGAGCCGAGATAAAGTTGCAAGTGCTGCCGATCAACAAGAAGCACTTGTGCAAGGTGTCGTAGAAGCTTCAGAATCAATCGCGCGTGCAGCACGGCATGAGTCGCGAATGCAAAACGCAGCCATCGGTGACGCACTCATGCAACAATCCCAAGCGATAGGCGACCTAGCAAGCGGCGAGATGCGTCAGTCGCAAGAGAGCCTTATGCAAGCCTCGCAAGAAGCCCCTGTCGCAGCCGAACCGTACAAACCTGCGAAAGTCTCAACGGAAGCGACAGTTCAAAGTATGCAATCGCTTCTTACCGCCAAAGAGGCTATTGAAAAGGCGGCTCAAGATTTACAGTCAACCTTCGGTGAACAATCGGCAACGAAGAAAGCACCGGCGGCAAGCTCTGGCGAAAGTCCATCCTCCCAACCAGACTCGGGCAGCACCAAGAAACCTCAAAAGAGCCTTCTTTCACCCCAGGAGATGGCTCGCATGCTGGATGAATTGGACCAACAGTTAGCAAAAGAGAAAGCCTCGCAAGAAAAATCGGCTGAGCAATCGGCAGCCAACGGCTCAGCCAAGGGCCGTTCGTCAAGTGCGAGCGAGTCCTCTGGGGAGTCGATGTCAGACGCGTCCGAACGGGCAGCCACGCTCGCAGAAGCGACTAGACGATTAGCCGCATCAATGAATCAACAACGTGGCGAATCAGAATCAACTAAGAAGCAATCGTCACTTGCCTCGGCAAAAGCATCCGACTCTCGAGCCGTCTCACGACCAGGCGACTCTTCCGATACAGTTGTGCTGGGAACGGAAGTAAAAAGTGATGGCGACTGGGGCAGGCTGCAAGAACAATCTGCTGAAGAATCTGCAGAAACAGTACGCGAAGGTATCGCACCCGTTTATCGAAAACAAGTTGAAGAGTACTTCAAAATTTTGTCCACAAAAGATTAAAATGAGTCGCAGGCTGAAAAACACAAGATGTAGCTTGCTTATGTGCATCATAGTGTTATGACGAGCATCTGATTTCGGCAAATTATTTCCACATGAAAAAATCGATCATTCGAATTACAAATTCTGTTGCTGCGATAGTGATTATCGCTATGGCTACCGACTTGGTTGCTCAGACGCCAGTGGCTACCTCCGGCGACGTAAACTCGAACTCATCCACATTGAACAGCGTGACAACAGACGAAGTCGATCGATGCGTTGAAAAGGCGATCGATTTTCTGGTTACCAAGCAACGCGACGATGGAGCGATTTCCGATGGCGGATACTCGACTGCCATGACCGCGCTTTCAATTATGGCAATGGCTTCTACCGGAACAACAACGAGCGACCCGACGCCCCGAGGAGATTCGATGCGTAGGGCCGTGGAGTTCTGCCTGCGAGACGACAAGCAAGATGCACAAGGCTACTTCGGTAAGAAGGACGAATCACGCATGTACGGACATGGAATCATAACGCTCATGCTGACAGAGTTGATCGGAATGGGAGCCAGCGAAGAACAAGACCGAAAGATTCATGAAAAGTGTCGTAGTGGAATTGATTTGATCTTGCGTTCACAACAAGTAGCCAAACAACCGATGCATCAAGGCGGTTGGCGTTACACGCCCGATTCGACTGATTCTGATTTGTCGGTGTCGGTCTGGCAGTTGATGGCCCTTCGATCGGCGAAGAACGACGGGATGGAAGTCCCCGGTGGCGCAATCGATGATGCACTCGAGTACTTAAACAAATCATTCACGGTACCGCTGGACTCAACTGGGGCACCTAAAGAACCGCTCGGCGGGTTCGCCTACACGGCTGGGGATCGCCGAGCAACCTACACGATGACCAGCGCGGGACTTCTAGCTTATCAAGTATGCGGTGCCTATGATTCGCCATTAGTGAGTTCGGCAAGCGACTGGCTGATGGAAAACCCTCCCAAATGGGGCGACCGGTTTTTCTTTTACGGAACGTATTACTACGCACAAGGGATGCATCAACGAGGTTCAAAATACGCCCAAACCGCCAACGAAAATGTCCGCAGAATCCTGCTGGAACGTCAGAAAAGCGAAGGCAGTTGGGCGCCTCCAGGTGGAGAAGAATCTGGCATCGGCAGTGTCTACACCACCACCATGGCCGTACTCAGTTTGTCGGTGAAGTACCACTATCTCCCGATCTATCAAAGATAATTCTTAACTTCCCAACGAATTTTTATGAGGGTAGGCAGTTTGCAGTCATCTGTATTCAGTTGAATGTTGATCGTTGAATACACTTTTGATCGAATCGTATTGACCTACTCTCTTTTGTGCGAAGGGTTTTGACCGCGTGTGTAGAGGGCCTCTATTGTCGATGCTTTTAACTTTATTGAAGATCATTGATTGCTTGGCTGTTGATTAATCTCAAATAACAGCGTAATTGATCTGTGATCGCGCGTAGGAGACGGATTTCACAGACGATGCGGGCCTGTGTGCGATTGAGCTTTTGGTCCGTATCTTCCGCTCCGTCCGTGTCCAATGTAAGGCTTACAGCGGGTCGGTTTGATACGCGTATGCGGAACCTCTAAGGTCGATACTTTGGTGTTGCTGAAGATCGTTGATGGATTAGCTTTTAAAGCACACTGCGACTTGACTTATCCATAAGCGGGTTGGACACAGATTTTACGGAGCTTTGTGTGTACGGCTTGGCTCGCTAAATGATACGGGAAGCAGCTACTAAAGACTCATCCAAACCAATCGCGCGCGATTGCAAAATCCCGATTTCGCAGGTGTATCGACGATAGTTTTCGTGACCTTTTTGGCTTAGCGCCGGGAATCTTTTCCGTTACGACTCAGGCGCGTTTCAAACAAACGGTCGTGGCATTCGTTTCATCCAGTTCTAGGATGCATTGATGATTGTTAAGCAGAGCTCTTGAACTACTCTTGGATCGGCGTTGGGGTTTTTCTTCTTTGCTTGTCCGACAAGACTTCCAATAGCTTTCGCGTTACCCGATTTCACCTTTTCGACAACATCCGGATTTGCGGCTAGAAGTTCCGCGCAAAGCTGTTCCATGGCTTGATTGTCGACTTGCACAATTCCCAAAGAATCAATGGCGGCCTCGACCTCGATTTGCGGATTCTGAACCAATTGGTTGAAGACTTCACGTCCGCGGGTCGTGTCTAGTTTTCCCGATTCGATCGCTACTAACAATCCTGCGAGTTTACACGGAGTTACAGCAAATTGATCGATTGCAATATCTTGATCCCTGAGAGTTCGCAGAACGTCCTGTTGCATCCAAGCTGCCGCACGTTTGGGAGTCGAACCCAGTTTGATCAGCGATTCAAAGTAGGTTGCGATTGCTAGTCCTTGCGAAACGATCACTTCAGCATCGTACGGTTTGATTTGATATTCGCTTACGAAGCGTTGCCGCTTTGTTTGAGGGAGCTCACAAAGTGATTGAAGCACATGATCGATCTCGGACTCTTCGATTAACACAGGCACTAAATCAGGGTCTGGAAAGTATCGGTAATCCGCTGACTCTTCTTTCTCACGTTGAAGCGTTGTGATTCCATCTTGATCATCCCAACCGCGTGTTTGCTTAGGAGCTTGCCCAATCGAAAGACCGTTTTGTTGCCACAGTTGATACTGACGCGCCGATTCGTATTGGATGGCACGTTCAACGGCTCGAAAGCTATTGAGGTTCTTGACTTCAACAATCGGAGTTGCAATCGGCTTGCCGTTCGGGTCCTTGTTGGGAATATGGACGTTCACGTTTGCATCAACTCGAAGCGAGCCTTCCTGCATATTGCAGTCGGATACGTCCAGATACTCCAAGAGCAACTTTAATTCAGTTAGATAAGATTTTGCTTCTTCCGCCGAGCGAATATCAGGTTCGCTTACGATCTCAAGCAAAGGCGTTCCCGTCCGATTCAGGTCGATACGAGTATCGGATTTCTTTCTGTCTCGTGTTGCCGATTCGTCGTGGAGACTTTTCCCTGCATCTTCCTCTAAGTGAGCCCGAACGAGTCGAATTTTTTTTCTCGTGGCGGTTGCTTCGCTGCCTATTTCAATTTCTAAAAAACCTTCTGCACAAATTGGTAAATCAAATTGGCTGATCTGATAGCCTTTGGGCAAGTCTGGATAAAAATAATTCTTGCGATCCCATTTGGTAAAATTTGCGATACGACATTGCAAAGCCAATCCGGTCCGCATGGCTAGCTGAACTGCCTGGGCGTTCAAGACGGGAAGGCTTCCAGGAAGGCCCAAACATACCGGGCAAACTTGAGTGTTCGGTGGTGCACCGAATTGTGTCGAGCATCGGCAGAAGAGCTTGCTAGCGGTCTTCAGTTGCACGTGGACTTCAAGACCAACAATGGTGGTGTATTCGGGTGCGTTCATGAGAGCGTTGGCCAAGTCGGCTGATATTGGGTAGTAGATTGGTAGGCATGACCAGCGTGAAGCAGAAGGTCTTCGCGAAGTGGAGCGGCTTGTAATTGCATGCCGATTGGGAGTCCACTCTTGGACTGTCCATTGGGAATCGCAAGTGCGGGGATGCCAGCAAGGTTTGCTCCGACAGTAAACAAATCGACTAAGTACATCTGTACTGGGTCGTCAGTTTTTTCACCTATCGGAAATGCCGCAGTTGGTGTTGTCGGTCCAAGGATCAAGTCGACTTGTTCGAAAGCTTTATCGAAGTCTTGTCGAATCAAGCGGCGTACTTTCAATGCCTTTAAATAATAAGCGTCGTAGTACCCAGCACTTAATGTATAAGTGCCTAGCATGACTCGGCGTTTTACTTCTGGTCCGAATCCTTCACCGCGAGTGTTACAGTACATGTCGACCAACGATGAAGCAGTTGCCGATCCAGATTTCTCGGTGACCGTTGATGATCTATAACCAAAGTGTGCACCGGAGTAGCGAGATAAGTTACTGCTTGCTTCGCCGGGTGCAATGATGTAGTAGGTTGCGATGGAGTACTGCGAGTTTGGAAGTTCTATATCGACGATCTTGGCACCTTCGCTTTGATAGACTTCGATAGCATTGAGCAGGTTCTGGCGAATCTCCGGATCGAGGCCTTCGCTTTCTATCTGCTCACGAACAATTCCGATTTTCAAACCAGCGATTGAAGTCCCGAATTTAGCCGCGAGTCCGGTGACTGGTTGCGGTATGCTGGTCGAGTCGCGGGGATCGTGACCGCCAATCACTTCCAATAAAGATGCCAGGTCTTCAACCGAATGAGCCATCGGACCGATTTGATCCAATGAGCTTGCGAAAGCGAGCAAGCCATATCGACTGACACGACCATAAGTCGGCTTGAGTCCGCAGATACCGCAGAACGACGCAGGTTGCCGGATCGAACCACCTGTGTCCGTCCCGAGCGAAATGGGTGCTTGAGCTGCAGCAATACAGGCAGCCGAACCTCCACTACTACCACCGGGAGTCCGTGTCAGATCCCACGGGTTTTTCGTAAGCTGATAACCGCTGTTCTCGGTCGATCCGCCCATCGCAAATTCGTCCAAGTTCGTCTTGCCCAGAATGACTATCCCGGCAGACTCAAGTTTTTCAACGACGGTTGCTTTATAGGGCGAAACATATCCCTTCAAAATTTTCGATGCGGCCGTGGTCGGTTCATCAGTCGTGCAAAGTACGTCCTTGATTGCGACAGGAACACCGGCAAACGGCGAGTCGATTTGACCTTTTGCGATCTTTTGATCAACTTTTCTCGCTTGATCGATGGCTCGATCGCCTGCGACACTCAGAAAAGCACCAACTCGCGAATCGGTGGCAGAGATTCGGTCTAGGAACGCTTGTGTAGCTTGCTCGCTAGTGACCTGTCGCGAGTGAATAAGCTGGGCGATTTGTGTTGCGGTAAGATAGATTAGGTTCATAGACGAAGAATAAGCCAGCAGGCCAAAACTGTGAACAGGACTGGAACGGATTTAACACGGATAACACCTACTTTTCCACTTCAAACAGCTTGATTTGACGGAGACCATCCGTGCAAGGTTTTGTATATCGCAGCTTGTAGCTGTGAAATACAATAGAAACGAGAGGGCGTAACACATTTCACCCCAATGACTCCGCCAATCCTCCATCGTGAATCGAGCAGAAATGCAGCCAAAACCTACCATTCGGTCTATTTTCCACCCGTCGGATTTTTCTGACGCGAGCGAGGTTGCCTTTGCCCATGCGCTCAAGCTCACGTTAGCAAGCCGCGCTCTTCTCCAAATGATGCATGTTGAAACGGGTGCCGATAAGGAAGACGAGGACTTTCCTCGAGTCCGAGAAACTCTCGAGCGATGGAAGCTATTACCGCCTGGAAGCTCTCATCGTGATGTTGGGCAGCTTGGGATTGAAATTCACAAAGTGATCGCTTCAAGCGATGAACCGGTGAAAGCGTGCCTTAATTTCCTAGAAATCAACGATGCTGATTTAATTGTTCTTTCGGTCCAACAACGCGAAGGAATTATGCGATGGCTCGGTAATATGGTTGGAGAGAAAATCGCGCAAGGATCCGGTCAGATGACGCTTTTTATTCCTAACGGATTGGATGGCTTCGTGTCGGTCGCTGACGGTTCAGTGCGACTTAAAAATATACTGATTCCTATGGTCAACAAACCACGCCCCGAAACTGCGGTTGAAACTACACTCCGATTGATTCACAGCCTCGCTCTTCCGACCGGAACCGTGACGTTACTGCACGTTGGCACCTTTGAATCGACGCCCGTGTTGGACCTGCCTGAATCGACTGGCTGGGCCTGGAACCAGCTTACTCAACCAGGTGACAAATCGGAAACCATCGTTCAAGTTGCCCGGGATCTCGATGCGGACTTGATTGTCATGACGACCGATGGACCGGACAGATTCCTGGACGGCCTCCGAGGAACGACTTCGGAACGAGTGCTTCGAAAGGCACATTGCCCGGTCGCAGTCATTCCCGTCGAGCGATTTGACGAATCCGCGGACACAGACGAGGCCTGAGAATAGGCAGATTCTAGACGCATTTCGCAAAAACCTATCTTGCCGTCGGGGGCTAACCGGCTATTATCTAATGAGACAAAGTCTCATCAAGTTAGAACCGACCCCGCCTGGCAAGAGTTGATTTCTTATGAAACTTCCGCTTTCCGAACTGCAAATTTCTTCTTCGCGGGACTGCAACAAGTGCCAGTCCTGGCCACTGCCTACTTCGCAAGCTGCTTGCCATGCGAATGTCATATCGACCATCGAGGGAAGTGATAAAACGCAGCGACTAGTACTCTGTCGAGTCTCATGCGATGTCGAAGGTCAATGCGTTGAGCTACAGCGACAATCATGGAGCGATTCCGTAGGTTGGTTCACACAGAGCCGCGTTCGAATCGCGAAAGAGGAGATCAACTTTTTAAGATCCGCACTCGGCAGTGTATCGACTGCGAAGAATCGAACTGCAGTTAGTGACATCGAGTGCGAGTCGATACTTAGATTTCCAGCACAACACTCAGCTTAGCGTGTGCCAGTAGCAGATTTCATAAGACATCGACGAATGCGGCTTTTTATCAAAATAACACCGAAGTCTGAATTCTTACGAATTTAGCTACCAATCATTCAGCTCTAGCTTGCCTGAGCAGCTCGGCTGGTTGTTTGGATTGTTCGGTACTCGCGAATAATCTTTGTGAGATCATCAACGCCATCTTGCTCCTCTAGCAAGATGCCCTCCAAGAAGATCACAAGAGGGCGATCATCGGAGCATGCCTCAAGAACCTTCGTGTAAAGCTCGACTGCTTTCGATTCGAATTCAAGGCCGTACTCGAGGAGTTGCTGAACGTCGCTGGACTGCTTAACAGGATTTCGTTCTGCGACGGGTACACCACCTAGGGCAACAATTTTGTCGCCAATGAGCTTAGCGTGGCCAAACGACTCTTCCGCGCTCTTGAAGAACTTGGAAGCATACACTTCCCGCCATATTCCTTGGACAACGAATCCAGCTTGCGAGTACTGAGCAACCCCAGTCCATTCGTGGCGGAGAACATCGTTTAAAAGATCGATTACTTTGGGGAGATTCATATCTATTTCCTTGAGAGCATGTTGAATTGATAAATTGACACAGTTCGTAAACGCGGCAACTTTTTGGTCGAACTTTACTTTGACTATCAGCCTTTAGGCTTAGCCAAGATAAATCCCGAAAAAGACCAACCGTCCACAACCGAGTGAGCTCGAGCTCCACCAGGCATCAAAAATTCCTGGATTGTCTCAAAGGTCGGCAGCTTATCACCTTTGACTTTTTGGTCTGTCTGCTTGACTTCATCTTTTGGTCGGAGCAGGCGGTCAAGAATGGTCGCGATCATGCTTTTCGATTGCGGAAGTTTATCTTGGCGAAAGAGTTCGTACTGCATCTTGAATGCCCTGTCAGTTCGGCTCACCTGCCATAAGCATGGATTATTGCCCTTATTGAGCTTTCCAATTGCATCGATGACACGCTTCACATCTTTTTCGGATGCAAATTCGCTGTCCTTTTTAAGAAGATTTCGATCGATTGCTTCTTTGATCATATCGGCGTGCGAGGCGAATATCAAAAAACCGTCAGCTGGATTCTGGGTTGAGTGGTGGTACACGGTAATTGCCCAGTTGCTGAGAAGGGGCTTTTCTTCTTCAACTTGGGACGGCGGCTTTACTGCTTTGTTGCCGAATCCGAAGTCGTCCGATTCAAACGCGGCATCGTCTTCATTTTCAGAGCGACTGACCTTCCAAATCCGAATGTTCTTAAAGTCTTCTGGCTTCGCATCAGGCTCATTTGTCATTGCTCGTTCGAGAACCGAAGCCAACCGTCCATTAGGATCGTTTACTCGTATCGCAATCAGCGACCTTCGCGACTCGGTTGTAATTGGGTCGACCGTATCGCCGACGCTATAAATCTCTGGCGTTAGGAACGGGAGTACTTGAGTTTTGATGTCGATCTGAGGTCCTACAGGGTCATTCTTGATTCCATCGATGACTGATTCAAAAACTCCCTTTTGACCCGCCATTTCATCAACGATTGTGTCGACTTTCCAAAACGCATCTTTTGCGTTCCAAGCCATCGACAGGAATGTCGACGCGTCAGATCCAATCCACGTGGGAATCTTTTCGCCAGCGACATTTGGGAAGTCCAAGACCTGGACGGGTCTTGGTAACGGCGGATCCGTGAGAATAAATGAGTCGTGGAACACATCGAATTCATCGGAGCCAAAATGCACGCGACCTCGAGCCGCCGTCACCTTAGCAAACCCTTGGTTTTCCAAAACCTTTAGCGCATCTGTCTGTGCAGCAATCGGCTTGCCGCCAATAGCACGAAGGATTTTCGCGAGGCCTGTTGGCTGTACAAAATACTCGACGTCGCTTTCATTCGCGGCTTGTTGATTCTCAGACAGCCTTGCCGTGCTGGCGATATACAGTGGAAGTTTCGATAGACTCGCTTCCGCCTTGCCTTGGCTTGCGTTGATCATCCCTTGGATGGTTACCAGCTCGTCTGCCGCGAATAGTTGGTCGCCAACTAAAGCATAGAGCGATTCACGAACGACAATTTCCCCTGCACCACGAGGCAACGTGTACTGAGTTATTTTTACTCCTTGATACTCCAAATCTTGGCTCGTTGCCTTACGATCCTTTAGTTCTTTATCGATCCGGTCAAGCAGTTTTTGCGTGCCGACAACATTTCCGGCGACATCTAATATTAAGGCCACCGTATAGGGTTTTTGAGCGTCTTGTGGCTTTGCAATCCAAGCAATCGCAGCCTGACCGCTAGCGACGTTGTAAATATCTTCCGCATGGAAATTGAGCTGCCAACCAGCGTTTGAGAATCGTTTTTCAATCTCAACTCTTTGCTCTTCCCAGAACTCCTTTAGCCTTGAGTCGTTCCCGAGCAACCCAAACTGAGTCCCGTTCCAACGCTTTACAAACAAAGGCAGATTGACGATTCGCAGGTATCCCTGGGTGGTCTGTGGAAGTAGATCGGGTGCCGAAACAAGCTGCTTTGCTGCGGCGGCAGGTTTTGCTACGTTCGGCACCGCTGGTTCCTGGGCAATTAAAAATCCCGATAAAACACAGACTGCAGACAGTGCAATAAAAAATTGGGACATCGTTTTGCAGTTCGCCTGGGTATGCGGATGCACGATTTTCGCTGTCTCAGTTGTCGTTAATAACACTTCAATTCCTTGTCCGATTGATATCCTACGGGGCGATTTCGGGTTATTTGAATGCTTCAACGCATCATCAGCCGGTTCTTGGGCAAATCACCGAAGATGCGTATCTTAATGTCTTTAAGCCGTTAGCGGAAACCCGGTTTTAACCTAAATGAAGCTGCCCCAGTCGCTTGGGTAAGCAATTATTGGTATGAAACACGGCTAAACGTTTGCTTCCAAGACTCAAAACATCCCTAATACATGACTGACTCCACTTCTCAATCGCCAGGCGCATCCGATTTCAAATCAGACGCAGTCTATGAAAATCCCTTGATTTCTCGCTATGCGTCGCGAGAAATGGCGGAGCTTTGGAGCCATCCACGTCGAATCCAGCTCTGGCGTGAACTCTGGATCATTCTGGCGGAAACCGAACGTGAACTCGGTTTACCGATCACAGAAAATCAGATCGAGGAACTTCGAAAATATCGCGGAACTCTGAATTTAGAGGCTGCCGATAACTATGAACGAGAACTTCGTCATGACGTGATGGCCCAAGTTCACGCTTATGGAGATCAATGCCCGGACGCTCGAGGTATCATCCACCTGGGTGCAACAAGTTGCTACGTGACGGACAACTCCGATTTGATTTTGATTCGGGAAGGTCTCCATCTGGTAAAGCAGCGAGTCGTTGCCTGCCTTCGCGCTCTTGCCGTGTTTGCAGAAAGTCACGCCGCCCTACCCTGCCTCGCATTCACTCATCTTCAACCCGCACAACCGACGACCGTTGGAAAGCGATGTACACTTTGGGCTTATGATCTCGTTTTGGATCTAGCCGAGATCGACCATCGATTGGAATCGCTTCTCGCGCGAAGTGCTAAGGGAACCACCGGAACTCAAGCCAGCTTCTTACAACTCTTCGACGGTGATCACGCAAAAGTGAGACTTCTCGAACAATGCATCGCCGAGCGAATCGGTTTTCGCTCAAGCTACGCTGTCACCGGTCAAACGTACTCGCGTAAAGTCGACTCGCAGTTGCTGGACTGCTTATCTGGAATCGCCACAACACTCCACAAGATTGGAACCGATATTCGGCTACTCGCCTCGCGGAAAGAACTGGAAGAGCCTTTTGAGAAGCAACAGATCGGTTCCTCTGCGATGGCATACAAGCGGAATCCAATGCGATGCGAACGCATTTGCAGCCTCACGCGTTTTGTGATGAGTCTTCAGAGCAGTCCAGCGATGACCGCCGCAACGCAGTGGTTTGAACGCACGTTGGACGACAGTGCCAATCGCAGGTTGGTGATCCCTCAAGCTTTCCTTGCAATCGATGCGTCGCTTGTGTTGCTCGAAAACGTCGCCAAAGGAATGGTCGTCTACCCCAAGACGATTACCAAGAACCTGATGGACGAACTTCCGTTCATGGCAACCGAATCGATCATGATGGCAGGAGTCGCCGCAGGAGGCGATCGACAAGACTTACATGAACGTATCCGCGTTCACTCGCAAGCGGCTGCACTCCAAGTCAAACAAGAAGCAAAACCGAACGACTTGTTTGACCGTCTGAAACAAGACCCTGCCTTCGCGAAAGTTCCAATGGAAAGCGTGACCGACCCTTCAGCCTACGTTGGCCGAGCTCCTGAGCAGGTTGCTGAGTTCCTATCCGAAGTCCTCCAACCCATCTTCGATAAAAACCCAAAGTCATCCACCCAAATGACAACCGAAGTCAAAGTCTAAAACGCAAACAACTGCCAACTGCCAACTTACCCCCCACTTCCCGATGATTCCTCAATTCGTCTATTTCGATCTTGGCAATGTTCTTTGTTTCTTCGATCATCAAAAATCAGTCGAGAACATGGTCGCTATCACAGGTGCAGACGCAAAGACGATTCGCGAGATTGTTTACGTAGCTGATTTGGAGCATCGTTATGAAACTGGCTTGGTAACCGGACAAGAGTTCGTAAACGAGATCGCCAATAAGCTTGGTCTTTCGGGTTTAGAGTGTGAGAAGATGCTGTATGCCGCTTCCGACATGTTTCAGCCAAATCACGACATCTTGCCGGTACTCGACAAGATTTGTCAGATGAAGATCCCGATAGGCATCCTTTCGAACACTTGTGATGCTCATTGGGATTGGATCATCCGGCAAAATTATCCACAGCTAACCTATCCCTTCGAACCAATTGTTCTCAGCTACGAGGAGAAGGTGATGAAGCCTAATCGTGAGATCTACAGACTATCGACCGAAAAAGCAAAATTTGCTCCCAGCGATATATTCTTTACCGATGATCGAACAGATAATATTGAAGCAGCCAAAGCGTTCGGCTGGAACACGCATCTGTTTACCGACGCAGCGTCACTGCTCCAAACGATAGAAAAATGGAACTAAAGCTGTCTCCATGTTGAATTTTTTGAGTAGCGGAGTTCCTAAGAATTTAGACGTCGTCGAAGGCAAACCGGTCCTATGCGAAAAAAAACACTGAGCGACGCACGACAGCAAAAATTTATCTCCGGTCTCTCTCGCCGTATTTCGAGACTCAGCGGGCTAACCCAATCGACGATCGCAACCTTCGAGAAACATCGCGGTGAAATCCGCGGTCGTTTTCAAGAAAACTCCATTATTTTTGAAGCGGAACAGCGACGCAAGATCCAGCAAGCCACCACAAGTTGGGATGTTGCTCGCGAGCAATCCTTCGCGGCAGCCGATCGCCAAACCTGGAGCTCGATTCAAAAGGAGGAACGTGTATCAAAGGAACTAGCCGAACGATTTAAGCTTCGAACTTCGCAAGAAAAGAAAGCTTATGAAGAATCACAAGCGACTCTTACGCGTCAATATGAAGAGCGAAAACCCAAGCCGGCTCAATCACTTGAAAAGCTTGTGCTGGCTCTCGGAAGCAAGCAACGCGAGGCGAATGAAGTCTTGGATGATTTTCGAACGCTCGTTCTTAGCCGCAATTTATCCATTCCAACTTTTTCCGATTCGGACGTCGCAACCGAACTAACCAAGTCTCCTACGACAACTGCTGGATGGGAATCGATCCAAGCGCTCACGACCCGAATCAAGGATTTGGATGAGCGCGTTCGAAAGACATCGATTGTTCGCTTCTCAGGTTCGATCGCACCGTGGCTTATTGGAGTAATTCCTGCGGTTTTGATCGGTTGGTTCATCTTCAAAAATCAGCCCGAGCCTTTTTGGTTGGGGCCGTCGGTGGGACTGGGGCTCGCAATACTGCTCCCTCTTATCACGATCTTCGCAATGATGTCGCGAATGAAACGCACCATGCTGGGGCCTTATCGTGAAATGATGCAGAACTTTTGGTCGATTCAAAAGAAAAGTGACGAAGTCCGTAGCCTTGCAGAAAAAAACTGCAAAGCCGAACAAGCACGATTGCTTTCGGAATATCTTTCCAAGCAAAAGCAACTCGCGATCGACTATCAATCGCTTTGTCAAAAACTGGAACAAACCTATGCGACCGATCGTTCAACGCTCACTACAGAACAGGCTGCGATTAGAACTACCGCAGCAACTGCACTTGATGAGAAGTTGTCCGATGTTGATCGAGTGCAAACCCCACTTTTCGGACGGCTTCAAGATGCCGTTCGTATATCAAAACAGCAACGAGAAGCGGAATTCCAAAGCACGTTGCAAGAGTCGCTCCAAGAGCAGACACGTCAGATCGACCGATTGAGCCTCCGTGCACGTCAAGGAACTATCGCGGCTCATCAACGAATCGATCGAGATCGGGCTACTTTTGCGACCGCCTTTCCCAAATGGGACGATCCAGTCTGGATTGCCGGTACATGGAGTCGCGACGCGAATACTACTTCCTTTCCGATCGGCCAAATGCATGTCGAGTTGCATGGCGAGATGCATGGCGATCACGACACTCAAAGCTCTGAACAATTCGATTCAGTTACCGTTCACGATGATGCGCACCATGTACTTGGGCAAGGAGCGATATCTGGCGGAGCGAAACACGATGCTTCGGTTCATCTATCGATACCTGTTTGTTACGACTTAATGCGACATGGTACCCTGTCGGTCATTGCCAATCGCGATCATCGCGAACAGGCTTCTCTGGTTATTCAGCAACTTCTTGCACGAGGTGTAACCAGTCTTCCGATGGGATCGTTGCACATGACGATTATCGATCCAGAGGGACTTGGACGCGACTTTGGTTGGCTAATGCCGCTTGCCGATGCGGACCCGCGTTTGGTCACTCATCGCGTGTGGACACAAAGTTCTCAAATCGCACAGCAGCTTTCGCTACTCGCTTATCAAAATGAGGAGATCATTCAACAGCGACTTCGAGACCGCTATGTAGATCTTATTGATTACAACGCCGACGCTGGCCCAATGGCAGAACCATTTCGCTGGATCGTTTGGGTAAACTTTCCATTCGGACTCGACGAGCAATCGTGGAAGTCGCTCTGCACGCTCTTTGTTTCGGGACCACGCAGCGGAATCGGGGTGCTGCTTACGATCGATCCAACACAAGTTTGGCCAGCATTCGCAGACAAATCGAAAGTCTTTGGGCAGGGCTTAACAATCGAGATCAAGAACGAAGATACACCACGCAATTCAACACACGAATCTTCTAAGCCACCAAACGCTGTTGGGTTTTTGTCTGATGCTGTTCGAAGCAAGTATCCGATCGAACTTGAAACTCCACCAGCTTCCGATCGACTAGCAACAATCATCGAATCATGTAAGGAAGGAGCTCTCAAGGCCGGAAGAATCGAGGTACCCTTCGCGCAAATTGCAATGAAGCAATCGGAGATCGGATCAAGCAAGAGTAGCGATGGCTTGATTGTTCCATTGGGGATCGCTGGAGTTGGTCGAACGCAGATGATGCGACTGGGACTGGGTACCGCTCAGCATGTTTTGGTTGCTGGCAAGACTGGTTCGGGCAAGTCTTCATTGCTTCACACATTGATCACGAGCGCTGCACTTCAGTACGGTCCGGATGAACTTCGATTCGTCTTGATGGACTTTAAAAAAGGGGTCGAGTTTCAAGTCTACGCCCATGCTGCAATGCCCCACGCGGACATCATTGGAATCGAAAGTCGTCGCGAGTTTGGCTTAAGTGCCCTCGAGTATCTCGACCGCGTGATGACGACGCGAGGCGAAATGTTTCGCGATTGTGGTGTTCAAGATGTACCAAGCTGGTGCCGCATCAAACCCAACGAAGCGATGCCGCGAGTTCTTGTGGTCATCGACGAGTTTCAAGAGATGTTTGTTGAGGATGATAAGCTCGCTCAAAAGTCCGCGATGCTCTTGGATCGTATCGTTCGCCAGGGCCGCTCGTTTGGAATTCATATGGTGATGGCTTCACAAACCTTGGGCGGTTCTTATTCGTTACCGCGAACTACGCTTGCTCAGATGGCAGTTCGTATTGCTCTGCAATGTGACGGGGCTGATGCGATGCTGATCCTGGGTGAAGATAACATGGCCGCGAGTCGTTTAAGACATTCCGGACAAGCGATCTACAACGATGCGGGCGGGCGCGTAGAATCCAATCAACCGTTTCAAGTCGCATATCTATCCGCGGAAAATCATGGAGCTGTTTTAGAGTCCATTAACGAATCAGTTTCGAATCGCTCTTCAAGCCTACGACTACCCGATCCTTCGACCACTACACTTGGACGACAGATTGTCTTTGAAGGCCATCGCCCCGCGTTGTGGAACAAGTTCGATGTCGATCGAGGTTGGAAATCGCTAGAAAACAAAGACCCGCAGGCTCTTTCAATGGTGCTTGGTGAAAGCCTTTCTATCGAGCCGACGATCGTAAAAACGCTTGCACGTCAATCAGGAAGAAATGTTGCCATTGTGGGAAGCGACGACGCCATCGTTGCAAATCTAGTCAGTTCCATTTGGCGAGGTTGGTACGAGCAAACCGATGTTGCTCGTGTCCCGCAAATCTGTTTCTTAGATGGCTCTCGCGCGGAAGATCGATTCGCTGTCGAACTTCGACCAAACTTTCAAAAGCACTTTACACCAACTTCGATTGAACAAGTCGGCGATCTTTCAAAACCAATCGACGACGCACACTTGTATTCTGATTATCGTCATTGCGATGCCATGCTTGAGTGGCTCGCCGGTGAATTGGAGCGTCGTCTTGCAAGTCCCGATCAACCGCACCGATCGTTCTGCTTCTTTGTTGTCAATCTAGGCAGATTTCGTGAGCTACGTCGCAACGATGACTTCTCTTTTGGAAGTAGCATGGATATGGCCGCAAAGCCAACTGCCGAAGCGACCTTTACAAAGCTGCTCCGCGAGGGGCCACCGCTTGGAATGCACACAATCGTTTGCAGCGACAGCGCCGGAAATCTCGGGCGCTGGATTCCAAGACAGGGAATGCGAGACCTGGAAGTGCGAATACTTTGCCAGATGAGCAACAACGACTCCAATACTCTCATTGATTCCGGGGCAGCCAACCGCCTCGAACCGCACGCCGTAATTTACTACGACGAAATCGACGGCAAGATTCAGAAAATTCGACCTTACAGAATGGACTCGTAATACCCCGCCTTCTTTCCATTCCTGTTTCGTCCAGATTAAAAACGGGGATGTGTATTCGTAGCAGAGGTCATAAGACATCTGAACTGAGCGACTCTTACTATCGTTTCCATCGATGTCTGAATATTTAGCAATTTATCTACCCCAAAATCGAGATTAAACAAAGCATTGGCCAACTTCCACGGTTCTTCATTCAGCATTCGCTTAAAAGCAACCGCTTGAATAGGCTTAACTACGGCTCGAGATCCATATCAGACCTTTCCTGCTCTAGTTTGGTGCGATTTGCGGACAGCAAGATAACCAGCTATTCTTAAACATCTGGTGGGTGCAAATGAATACTTGGTTGACTACAAACCAAATCGTGGCGATTCTCGTAGTCGAGTAATCGAACTGTTACTCAAATAAGAATTAGGAACTCTATGTACCGTCGTACCTTCATCTTGTCCTCGGCTGGAACTGCCGGACTTCTTTCATCGGGCCTTGTTTTCGCGAACCAAAATTTGAGAGCCGACATTGCGATCATTGGTGGTGGCATGGGTGGTGTGGCAGCAGCGTTAGGTGCTTGTCGAGCTGGTGCGAAGAAAGTCGTAATGACTGAAGAGTCGATTTGGATCGGTGGACAGATGACAAGCCAATTGGTTCCACCTGACGAGCACCAGTTTATCGAAGGCGGTGGTAGCACGGGATCGTATCAGCAACTGCGAAACGATATTCGAAAGGTATATCGAACTCGCACAGACAAACAACTGACAGCCGAAGGCAAAAAGATTGCAAACTTAAATCCTGGTAATGGATGGGTCTCGCGAATTTGCTGCGAGCCCAAAGTCGCGCTTGATGTCATGGAAGAAATGTTAAAGCCCTTTGTCGCGAGCGGGCAACTGGTCATCTTACGACAAACCAAAGCACTTAGCGCCGACACCAATGGAGATAATGTCGAAGCTGTCACAGTGGAATCAATCGACGGTAAGAAGACGGTTATCGAGGCAGATTACTTTTTGGATGCAACGGAAGAAGGAGATTTACTTCCGCTGACGAAAACTGAATTTGTTACCGGTTCCGAGTCGCAACAACAAACCACAGAACCAAACGCGGCAGACAAACCTCGTCCTGGAAACATTCAGTCGTTTACTTATTGCTTTGTCCTGGAGCATTGTGCTGGTGAATCGCATGTTATCGATAAGCCAAAGGAGTATGACTTTTGGATGAAGCAACGGACAGCAGAAGGGGCTCCCGTCTTCCAATGGGAGAAGCCGACTCCCTATGCGTTTTATCCGCTAGGTTCCCGCGATCCGGGTAAGCCAGACTTGATGAACTTTTGGACTTATCGTCGAATCATTGACAACAAACTGTTTGTCCCAGGGAGTTACAAAGGCGATCTCACTGTCGTCAACTATCATCAGAACGATTACGCATTGGGGCCGTCTCATTACGGTAGCCTTGAAGATCGTGCGAAGCATAATTCAGGCGCGAAAGAACTCAGTAAGTCGTTTCTTTATTGGCTACAAACCGCTTGTCCACGTAGCGATGGCAAAACGGGTTGGCCAGAATTACGATTGTGTCCGGAGCAGACAGGTACCGAAGATGGGATTGCAATGTCGGCATACATTCGTGAAAGCCGTCGAATTGTTCCGAAGTTCCGCGTCCTTCAACAACATGTCGCCTACGACATTCGCGTCGCTGAGATGGGTGCCGAAAAAGCGAGAGCAGAAGTTTATAAAGACTCGGTTGGGATTGGTTTGTACCTTTACTTCGACATTCACAAGACCTGCGAAGGTTACAGCAACGGCGGCGGCGGAAAGGTATTTCCATTCCAAATCCCACTTGGTGCGTTGATTCCTCAACGCGTTGGCAATTTGTTGGCTGCATGTAAGAATCTAGGCGTGACTCACATAACGAACGGCTGTTTCCGATTGCATCCAACGGAATGGAACATTGGCGAATCGGCAGGTATCCTCGCAGCCTACTGTGGCTTCAAAGGTGTCACACCCAACCAAATTCGCGAAACCGATACGCTCTTGAAAGACTACCAAAGTAAGCTAGTTGATCTCGGCGTGCGTATCGAGTGGCCCGAAAATCAACTGCGTGGTTAGAGGATGTTTGCAAATGTCTAGCTCGATAAATACCGAAGAACTGGTCCATGATCCGTGGGGTAGCCGTTTGATAGGTGTGCGATTGTCGGAGTCTTTCGATACGCAATTGTTTAATAACTGAGCCGATGGCGTTAGCCACGGGTGCCGCGCGGCGACGGAGGCGATTTAAGGTTTGTGTTGTTGGAAAGTTTACCGGGGGGAACCCGGAGCTATCGCTCACGGCTCAGGTTTGATGACTGATTTCAGCACGTTTCCCGATTTGGTGCGATTATGCCGTTCTCCAAATTCTTAGTAACTTGATCGGTCTATTTCAGTATTGATCTCCATACCGAAAGCGCCGGCTGTACTTGTTGTGACGCCGTGGTGCTTGCGAGAGACCGCCGAAGATCGCTTTGGCTTTGATCGTAGGGTACGCAAGCGACGATACAAACGTCTATGTAGAAGATAGATCAGCTCGACTTCTAGAGCTGTTTTTCCGCGAACCTTCATGAGCCCGTAACCTTGGCGATCACCTCGGGTGTACAAAAAGCGGCCGTCTTGCTGATGGCACTTGAAGAAGACGAAGCAGCATCGCTTCTGTCGCGGCTACCGGCACGCCATGTGGAGCAAGTTTCACTGGCCATTGCCCAGCTTGACGAGGTTGGCGGTAAGGAGCAAGAATCGGTTCTTACCGAGTTCTTCAATAGCCAACCGAGCTCGCTTTCGTCGAGTACCGGTGGTTTGGAGAAGGCTAAAGCGCTGGTTCGAAAGGCGCTTGGTAAAGACGCCGGCGACATGCTGACACTCCTTCAGCAGACCATCGAGTCGCTTCCGTTTGGTTTCCTTCAAAAGGCAGATCCACAAAACATCTTGACGTTCATCACCGATGAGCATCCCCAAACGATCGCATTGGTCATTTCGCACGTCCCGCCAGCGACTGGTGCAGCGATCCTTGCAGGTCTCGCACCGGACAAACAATTGGGAGTGGTACGTCGAATAGCAGAGATGGGGCAGACCAGCCCGGAAGCGATCGATGAAGTTGAAAAAGCTCTCGAAATGAGAATGGCTTTGTTCATGAGTCAGTCGTTCCAAAAAGCTGGCGGGGTGCCCGCGGTCGCAGAAATACTCAACGTATCCGATCGAGCCACCGAACGAACCATTCTCGACTCGCTCGCCAAGGAAAGTACCGACTTGGTCTCCGAGATTCGACGTCTCATGTTCGTCTTTGAAGACATTTCAAAACTGCAAGACAAAGACATTCAAATGGTGCTCAAGAACGTCGAAACCGCACAATGGGCGATGGCGCTCAAAGGAGCCAGCCAAGCGCTCCAAGAAAAGGTCATGCGCAACATGTCGACTCGTGCTGCCGAAATGCTAAAAGAAGAAATGAGCTTCTTGGGTCGCGTAAAACTAGCCGAAGTCGAAGGACTTCAACAAAAGATCGTCGACATCGTGCGTGGACTAGAAGACTCCGGCCAGTTGGCTCGCCCAAGTGCCGAAGGCGAAGAAGAGTTTGTGGCGTAACCCTTTTGAGTACTCCGACTTGTCGGAGCTTTGGGGCGAGCGATTTTCTGGCTTGAGCGATCTGCTTAATAATTCGATGCAACTACAGAAGCGAACGCGGTCACAGGTGGAGTGAGAGAATTCACTGCCAGAACGTTGCTTTAGAAAAGCGGTGACAAGTCACCGCAGTCCAAAGCTTTTAAGTGCTCCGACTCGCCGGAGCTTTGGGGCGAGCGATTTTCTGGCTTGAGCGATCTGCCTAACAGATTGATTTCACTCAACAAGCAAACGCGGTCACTTGTGGAGTGAGGAATTTACGGCCAGAGAATCGTTCAAAAAAGCGGTGGCAAGTCACCAAAGTCCAACACTACTTCGCTGCTAGTTCTTTTTGAAGTCGCTCGAGCAGAGCCTTGGTGGCTTTGATGCCGTCCTTTTCGCTGAGCTCTTTTCCTTCGTATTCGATACCTACGTACCCGTTGTAACCAGCAGCTAGTACGATCTTCATCATCTTTGCGTAGTCAGTATGCGTTTCGTTACCTGCAGCATCGAAATCGTGCGACTTCGCACTGACTGATTTAGCAAATGGCATCAGTTCTGTAACACCTTGATATCGATCGTACTCTTCGCCGGTCTTTCGATCGATGATGAAATTACCGAAGTCAGGTAACGTTCCGCAGTTCGGAAGATTGACTGAGGCGATCGTTTCGCTGAGCCACTTTCCATTGGACGAAAGCCCACCGTGGTTTTCGACAATTACGTTGATACCAGCTTTCGCAGCGTACTCACTCACACGACGAAGTCCATCAGCAGCAAGTTTCTTACCTTCGTCGTACTTCGCTTGAGTCGCAGCGTTGACTCGGATGCTGTGACAGCCAAGAGTCTTTGCTGCATCGACCCACTTGTAATGATTTTCAACGGCCTTGGTTCGAGCAGCTTCGTTAGTGTCGCCCAAGTTGCCTTCACCATCGATCATGATCAATACATGCTTTACACCATATTCGGCAGCACGCTTGTTCAGCTCTGCAAGATAAGCCGCATCGTTGGCTTTGTCCTTAAAGAATTGGTTCACGAACTCAATCGCATCGATCCCGAATTCTTGCTTAGCGATCTTTGCGAAATCGAGGTTGTCAATTTCACCGGCCTTAAGAGCTTTGTGCAGCGACCATTCTGCGAGTGAAATCTTGAACGGCAACTCAGCGGCTGCGGCTTGAGAAACAGGAAAGAACCGCGGCGAGGCAACAGCGATCGCACTTGCAGCAACAGCGGATTGAAAAAGGAACTGACGACGTGAATTGAAAGATTGAGCGTGTTCTGATTGCGACATGTTAGGTGGGGCCTTTGACAAACAAATGGGGAGGGTTGAAACAACTTTCGTATTGTAGTTCGCCCTACGTGCAACTCACAAGCCATCCGGGAAATTCAGTCCGACCTTTGGGCAAACGGTTGATTGCGTTGGCTGGTTTAGCCTAACCAATGCGTTAAAAACCTTCGAGCGACACTTGGATCCTCGGTTCCAGCCACGATCGCTCGACCGTCTGTAAAGACAGACATGGTCAGATTTTGGGCTTCGAACCTTAATAAAAACGGGTTCAAAGTCAGATTCCCATCGGCTCTCAATCGATCAGCAAGCCGTCCGAGATCGACTTTTCCTGGCGATGCACTTTGGATTTGCACCGCATTGCGACCACACAGAACCTGAACAAGACTGGAGCGATCTCCGTGAAGAAAGTCACGACGCCCTTCGTAGCACGCCGGACAACCCGCAGCTAATGCAAGCGGCTCATGAGTGTTCGGAGACGTTTGATTTCCGCTTGGTCGAACTGGCGACAGGAAAATTTTCCTGACTTCGTTAGACCACATATCAAAGGTGATCAACTCACATCGATCATCCGCTTTGGAAGAATTGGTTTCCTGACTGCGAGGACGCGTCAGTATTTTAATTGCTTCCATTGCTTGCCATGATGCGACGATCGAAACGGCGGGTCCCAG
Source organism: Planctomycetota bacterium (assembly GCA_026692865.1). Classification (GTDB taxonomy): domain Bacteria; phylum Planctomycetota; class Planctomycetia; order Pirellulales; family Pirellulaceae; genus JAIYDQ01. Next base: position 62,094 of record JAPLNI010000053.1, on the reverse strand, counting down.
CACTCCTGCCGAATCGCATGTCGCCATTTGATCGGCTGGCGGAGGATCTGGCATCAGGCATCGAAAGCACGCGGTGACTCCCGGCACGATTCCCATTACTTGTCCCGTGGCACCGATACAACCGCCATGAACCCAAGGTATTCCAAGCTCGAGTGAAACGTCGTTGATCAAAAACCTCGTTTCAAAATTATCCGTACCATCCAAGATGAGGTCGAAGCCTCGTAGAAGCTCAACCGCATTGGAAGCGACGAGATCGCAAACATGAGCCTCCCAATGCACATCGGAATTGATCGCACGGAGATGGCTCTCGGCAGCGATCGCTTTAGGAAGTCGCTGCTCGGCATCATGCTCATCAAATAATGTCTGCCGCGGAAGATTATCCCATTCGACCCAGTCTCGATCAATCAATCGGATTGTCCCAATCCCCATGCGACCAAGTCGTTCGGCGATCACCGACCCCAAGGCACCAATACCAACGATAGCGATTCGTGAATTGCGAAGCCGCTCCTGCCCTGCTTTACCCAGATTGCCATAGGCCGACTGTCGACGGTAGCGATCGACCGAATTGGAAGTTGGCTGGCTTTCGGGAATGAGTGACATAAGGGAGCGATAACAGTCTTGATTCTTGATTCGGGTTCTAGCTAGACTCGCTGGCAGTTTCGAAAGGAATCGAAGCGACACCTTCATTACAGAAACAGTATAGGCGGTCATCAGCGGCATGGAACAGCTAAGTTCAAATGTGAATTCACATCGAATTTCCGAGCCAACCACCCTTGGAAGCGTCTCTTTAGTTGTCCCCGTGTACAACGAGGAAGACAATATCGAGCCTCTTTTCGAGCAGCTTCGTGCTGTTTTGGATGACCTAAAGCGACCAGCCGAAGTGGTAATCGTAGATGATGGTTCGACTGATCAAACGCTTCCCAGGCTTCGTAAAGTCGTCGCCACTGACAATCGATTTTGCGTTGTTCAATTCCGTAAAAATTACGGTCAAACCGCAGCCATGCAAGCGGGACTCGAATACGCCAACGGCGACGTGATCGTTACCTTGGACGGAGATCTTCAGAACGACCCGTCCGACATTCCGATGATGCTTTCTAAAATTGACGAAGGCTACGACCTGGTTCATGGATGGCGTAAGAACCGTCAAGACACCTTGGTGACTCGCAAGATCCCCTCGAAAATTGCAAATAAAATCATCAGCTATGTCACTCGATTTCCGATTCACGATCTCGGTTGCACACTGAAAGCGATGCGACGCGAGATTGCTGACGAGTTGGAACTGTACGGCGAGATGCATCGCTTCATCCCGATTCTCGCTCATTGGCGTGGAGCCAAATGTGTGGAAGTCGAGACCAAGCATCATGCACGAAAGTTTGGAACAACTAAGTATGGTCTTTCGCGCACCGTGCGCGTCGTGCTCGACTTGATTACGGTTAAGTACATGCTTGATTACTACACCAGCCCGATGAAACTCTTTGGCAGAGTTGGACTAGGAATCATGGCTGCTGGCATGGCTTCGATGGCAGGTGTGATTGCGATGAAAGTATTCGGCGGAGTCGACATGACTGGCAACCCACTACTTCTCCTGGGAGTCATGTTTACTCTGATGAGTCTTCAAGCCTTGAGCGTTGGATTGCTTGGCGAGGCGACGACAAGACTTTACTACACACGCGATTCACGCAGACCATTCACTGTTCGTGAAGTCCTTGGACGCGAACCTACGACGATTCCAATCGCTCGTGAAACACTCCAAGCCAATCACCGGTCAAATCGTTTGGCGAATCATCCAGCCTATCCCCGATCCCAAGCGAGCTAGTCGGTTGGTAACCTTACTATGTCTTTTGTACGCAACGACCGAAGTGATCGACGTCGACGTGTTATTCGCGAATCGGCTGCGGCTGATTCCGAACTAGCTGTCGAATCGGTTCGTGCTCGCAAACGACAACGAATAGCCGATCGCGCCGAGGAAGACGACTCCACGATTCCGATTCGTCGCGACCCTGGCTACAGCCAAGCAGTCAGGCGTGCTTGTCAGCAGAGACTGGTCCAATTGATTCCGGTCCGCCGCAGTTCGCTGACCTTGGTTCTCCTGACGGCATGGTCTATTTGGGCCGCGTTACTTCTCGCGCATTATGTGATTCACGTACGACCTCTGAGCCTCCTACAAAGCGGAGTCGCTCAACCACAGCCATCGCCGCCCCTTCCGATAAGCTACCTCTTACATTTGCGATCATCGCACGGTATTGCGCATTGGTTGGGTAGCCAGCTCTGGATGCTGACAGCTCTTTCGGCATTGATGATCTTTCAACTCAAGCGACATAAACTTGACGACTATCGAGCCAAATATCGCGTCTGGGCTACGCTCTCGATTGCGGCACTGTTTTCGAGCATGGATGCGTCGACGTCGGCTTTGCTACTACTTGGTAAGTCTATCGATACGTGGGCTCTTCGCGAAGTCGGCTACTCAGGTTGGTCTCTTGTACTGGCATCGTTTGCAACCGTTGTTGCGATGCTGGGGATTCGGCTTTGTAATGAATTGAAATCGGCTCCTGCGAGTTTGGTATTCTGGCTCGGAGGTTTACTGGCATGGGCAACAAGTGCTGTGATAGGCACTGGATTACTTAAAACGGATTGGTCGCAGGCTCAAACCGACATGATCGTTGGAGCGGCATGGCTAGGAGGGATTCTTGCTGTTTTTGTCTCTTCTGGCATCTATCTGCGTCACATCTACATACAAGCACAACGTCGATTTGTTATGCGAAACGGAATGATTCGCGAAGGTCAGAAATGGCGCATGCCAAATCTCTCGCTACGAAGAAAGCCAAGTGAAGAAGGCATGGAAACAGAGAGCGTTTCCGATGAAAAAGTTACCCGCCGTCAAACTGCATCTAGTGATCGAACTGCCGTCGCAGCAACTACCACTATCGAGGCGGCTCCTCAAGCGAACCGATCGTCGAGCTCAAGCCGCAATCAAACTTCAGAACAAGATAGCAAGTCCGAATCCACTTCCAGTGAACCTTCGCCAAGCAAAGCAAGACGCTTACCACGCATTCCGTTTCCTGCTCTCAAAATGCCCTCGTTGCGACTACCGAAATGGCATTCGGAACCTAAGCTTGGAGCCGACTACTCCGATGTAGACGCCGAAAAGCGACTTCGCGATGAAGGTTTCGATGCTCCAATGCCTAAGAAGCCCAGTTGGTTTTCCAATAGCAAAACCGGTGAGCCTCAATCCAAATCTGTTGACGCCACGACAAACAATTCGCAACAAAAATCCGAATCAAAATCCGAAGCAAGATCAACCGCAACTCAATCCTCTGCCTCTCGAGAATCCAACGCAGACATACCTGACTTCAACGAAGTCGCAACCGATAAGAAGAGTTGGTGGAGCCTTTCACGAAAAGATGAATCACCAAAACCAGCTAAAGTAAGCTCGCAAGAAGCAAACTCTGTTACTTCAAACAATGTCAACGCAAAATCTACATCAAGTTCGTCAGCCAACAACAGCCCTGCAACCGCCACCAGCGCCAACGCGGCGAAACCTAAAAAGTGGTGGGGATCGAAGTCCTGGGGACTGCTGCCGAAGCTGAGGACGGCTTCTAGTAGCCCCGAGACCAGCGTGAAGACTCAAGCAGAAAAGCCTGCTCAGAAAGCCAAGAAGAAGTGGTTTGGGCTGCTTGATGGATTAAAGCTTAAGCCACCTTCGGAATCCATGGCCAATACGATTAACAATAGCAGCGGCAACGCAAACAAGTCACAGGGAAGCTCCCCATCGTCGAAGCCTATCGGTCCGCCTTCGAGCTCTTCCGCAGCGAGATATGACGCGCCGACACAAGCCAAATCGAGCACTCCAATTCAAGTCAATCGCACACCAACGGTTGAACCTGACGAAGAAGAAGACGATCAATCCAACCGAGGAATGAGTCGGGCAGAACGAAAGCGATTAAGAAAACAACAACAAGAAAACCGAAAAGCGGCGTAGGCATCTGCCAACAATTGTCGTACTTAGCACGAAGCGCGAGCTTGTGGTTCTTGTTGGGAGTTCACTAGCTTGCGTGTTTTGGAGTTGCATACTTTTTAGTGCCGAAGGCACGATAGCTTCCTGCCGGGGACGAAAGTCCTCGGAACTTGTTATGTAATACAACCGGGGACTTTCGTCCCCGGCAAAAGGCTTTCGCCGGTATCGGGGCTAAATGTGCAACTTCAAAACTTGCGAGTCGTGTTACGGTACATTGCTTAAAAGAAACGGTGCAGCATTCTACTCTACAGCCGTGGTCGCACGGTAATTCGCGATTGTTGCAACGTCCCTTGGGCATCTGCGACGCTCTTGACTTGAACCTGAAGCGTGTTTGCACCAGCGATGTCGTGCTGGAGTTCTACGATTCGTCGCACGGCCTCACCTGCCCGCAGGAATTGAATCGGTTCTATCGATAGTATTCGGCCATCATCGGATCGACTCGAATTCACGGGCGATCCGTCTCCAGTGCTCAGGCTAACAACCGCCATGCCTTGCGGTAGCAAAACATTCAGCTCGACATTCTCTTCAGGTTGATTGCTGTTGTTTCGAAACGTAATGTCATATCGAGCTCGCTCGCCGACTGACACATTCGAATCAATGGGTTGTATCAGTAGCGACCACCGATTATTAGCTGCTTGAATCAATTCATTGGTGTTTGTAGCGTTACTCGATGGAGGTATCACACCATTTGGGATACCGCCAACGACTCCTGAAGCGGGCCCAAACGTGAATGTGTCGGTCGCATTGATCGCTTCGGAGGATCTTGCGCTGAGACGAATTGCAGGCTGCGCGTTTGCACCCGAGGACTGGAACGAGGCTTGTACGGCGACTTGAAGCTGTGGCTCGAGCACCGGGATGTTCCACACGACTTGTCTGGCAGCAGCAGCGTTATCGCCGCCTTGAGATAACTGCGAAAGCGACAACGACGGATCATACTCCATGAGAATTTGAAGGTTCGTTAATCGAGTTTCTCCTGTATTGCGGATCACACCATTCATGGTGACCGATTCGCCCTGAGCGAGCGTATTTTTGCCGGCAATTGTCGGAAGAATTTCTGCGGACATACCGGGACGCCGCGGGATTGGTTCGGATGCTCTTACAAAAGTCGATCGTTCCGCAAGAGGAATACCGTTAACCGTCGCGACCACCTTGGCTCCTAATTCACCTGCACGCCGAGCAATGAAACGCAGGCCTACGGATTGAGTTTGCCCCGGCGGAAGATAGCTCACCTCTCGAGCCACGCGATTGGATCCGGAATCTGGTCCAGCGTCAGTGCTTTGCAACCCGGAATCAGCGTCAACGGTGAGGATCAAATTGTTGATCGTTTCTCGCCCCGTGTTGGTCGCTAAAATTTCGAACACTGTCGATTGACCGACCTCGACTTTGTCAAGTCCGATGGCAGGTGCAAAACGAAGGTCAACAGTAGGCCGGACAGCCAAGAGACCGGTGACTGCCTTTTCCGTAATATCGGGACTCGCAGTCGCTGTAAACTCGATACGATTGTCGCTTTCAGCCATCGGAGTGATTCGAACGATCGTTTCAAAGAGCTCTTGAGCGCGTAAGACTCCGATGTTCCACACAGCGCCCGTATTTGTTTGATTGGTCGGCGCTTGTGAAATGTAAGCCGACTGAAGTCCGCCATTTTTAAGATCCATTACCAGCGAGACGTTCTCCGCATTCATGTTACCCGTGTTGAGTAGCTGAACTTGGAAATCGACTGCTTTACCGACATTGGTTGTATCGTTATGGTTGACTCGCAACTGAAGAACGGGAGCACTCCAAGTCACCATCGTCTGCCCGCGTCCCAGAGGAAGCTCAGGCATCTTCTCTTCGGGTTGCGCTGGTCTTGCGACTTCGATTGCGACAATTGCTGTACCAGGTTTATTAGTTGGGTTGGCAAGTTGGATATTGGCTTTTCCATCGGCATCGACACGCACATCGGTGCCGCCTGCGATCGGGCTCTTGCCGACAAACTGCCCTACCTCCGGAGTCATCAAACGATACTTAACGATCCATTCTTCAGCAGGCGCGAATCCTTCAGCTTTCATAACGCGTGTTGACAGATTTGCGATTTGGCCAACGCGAAGATTTTGAGGTGCAGGAAATTGCCACTCGGCATCGACCCAGTAGATCGTCGCTGTTTGTCGTCGACGGTCCCAAACATCGCTATCGGGAGCTAACACGGTAACTCGCGACAGCCCTTCTGTGGGACTTGTCAGACTAACCCAAGTTTGCCCCTTTTTAATTGGCAAATCGTCGGATTGTCGCTGCGATCCACGCGTGATGACTCCAGGCTCGGCACTTGTTCGGCCGCGCGCGAAATCAACGTCGAGCTTCTCAACGGCGTTCTTCGGTTGACGATGGCTAGAAAAAAACGACTTGCGTTTCCCCTTCATGTCGTCGCCTACCTCGATCAGCTCTCCGACGCTATCCGGCGAGAGCATCCACTCGATGGGCTCGCCCGAAACCAAGAAGCCATCCTCACCGCAGACGCCAGCCAACAGCACCACTTCACCACCCACGGGTGCGACAATTCTGGTTGGCGTTAAAAGTATCTGGCCGCATCGACCACGGTCATTGGAACCACTTCCAACCGGAGTTGGAGTCACCGGGCTTGGACCTTGCAAGCATGCTGCGGGTTGTGGTGGCTGTGGAAAACTGGAGTTTGGAACGAGGCTTGTTCCGTTGGGGCCATGAAGTTGCGGGGGCGTTAATTGAGTAGGCGTAGGAGCGAAGATACGATTGCCGCTTGGATCAATCGCTGGAATCGCCAGAGTCGCACAACCTTGGATGAAGATAAGCACTAGCAATACCAATAGCGTTCTTGCGAACCGAACTTTTAATATGACTTCTTGTCTACTGGCAAACATCCTGAGCCAACCTCCTTTCCTTATAGATCACTTGTATGACTTCGTATTTGAAGTTCAAACTGCCTTACGCTTCCTCTACCCCGCTCGATCCGAGAAAGGCCCCACGAATTTCACTCATTTGTTTTGTGTAATTCTTATGTGACGATCTTGGTGCGCGAGCCATCTACCCACGACTCCACGCAGGCGAAGTTTAGCTCACACCGATTGGCTTGCTGAAAAACGGGTCTCAGATTTCAGTAGATTTCGCTAGTCTCTTACTCGATCGTTCGGTTTGTGCCATCTGTTTCAGATGTAGCTTGATAGCTGCCTGCGATCATCGCAAATTGAGCAAACACTTTGCAGTCATTGTGAAGGGAAACTCGAATGACTTACACAAAGCGAGGTAAAGGATTACATCGATGTCGATACGTAAACATCTATCAACAAGAATTGCCGTTGCAGGTTTATTCTGCGCATCGATTTGCTTGACGTTTGCAGGATGCCGTAAGACGCTTTCAAATGCTGGTCCCAGTCGGCTATGGCCAAAGTACATCCAGCGCCAGGGCGATCTCGCTTGGACCCAACAAGGTTACTGCGAACCTCCGAGTCATTTAGCTCGAAAGACGAGTGACTATCAGATAGGTTTCAATCAAGGCTTTTATGAGTCAGCCTACTGTCGAATTCAGCCCGCTGGCCCGGGCATATATCAACCGCCGCCGATTCCAAGTCGCGTTGTTAAGCGACTTCAGAACTCGAGTTCCCCGGCAGTTCTGCAAGGTTATCACCACGGGAGCACTATTGCATCGGCTTCCACCATCGCAGGCTTTAACCCGGGTGACGCACCGTTGCCTGGAGTATCACGGGTCTATACAAAGCGATAGCTTTGGTCTCGCAAACCTGGTGCTCTTTCCATTTTAAAGATTGGGGTAGTCAAATTCGTAAGAATTCAACTCTCGATGAAAACGCCCGCAAAAGCTGATGTTTTCAAATGCCTTACGACATCTGCCACTGAGCAAGGTAGCACGCCACACCTAGTGCGACGCTTCGGAACGAACTCGATCGTTGCTTAAACTAGGGTGGTCCGATGGAAACTGAGCCGAGGGTGTTGACTTTGCCACGGTTCTCCAGATGACACCCGAGGCTAGCGCCTCGGGAAAATGCGCTTTTCATCAGGCCAATCCTGGTGGCCAAAAACATGCGTTAATTAGTTAGGTTTTAACGTTGCTGTTTTTGAAACTCGATCTTAAAACGAAGATTGATTCAAGAACTCCAATCGCATCTGCCGAAACAAAGGTTTGCCGGAGAGCTGTTCCGACGAAGACCAATTGTTCTTCGACAGAATTTTTCTCCGGCGATACTGAAGAGATGCACATCTCAGGGCGAATTGAAAATGGCTCGTGCTTATGCTGCTCGACTAGGATGCATTGCGATGGTCTTCGGACTGTTGGAGCATTTTATTGGGAACTCGCACGTCAGCCATGCAGCAATGCATGCCGTAATTTTGTTGTTTGTCTTTAGTGCGTTAGGTTACGTGATCGGTTCCGTCGCTGAAGAGTTGATTCGACAATCCGTCGAGGCAAACTTCCGCCGTTCTGTCGAAAAAGCGACCAACGGTAGTCAACAGCAGCAGAAGAATCCGAAATAAACGATTTACGAGCTCGGTCCCTCAACAAACTCGCAGGCCAAAGGATTGGCATGGCTTTGTTTAGCCGCAGTTGCTAATGTCAAATCGACTTTTGCAATCGGTGCTAAAGAGTCGCTACGCCTTTGCCATAGCATACATGGAGGTTTGGATGGCAACGACGATTACGTCGGGTATTGATATTCAAGATGTTTGGGTCAAATACAAAGAAGACCAAACAAATGTGGACCTACGCAACATATTAATCGAACGGTACATGCCGTTGGTTCGATATAACGGAGAACGCATTCGTTCACGATTGCCGGAGGGTGTCGAGCTGGATGATTTAACCAGTGCTGGCATTTTCGGACTCATGGATGCTATTGATGCGTTTGATATGTCACGCGGCGTCAAGTTCGAAACGTATTGCGTTCCGCGGATTCGTGGAGCGATGCTTGACGAACTGAGAACCATGGATTGGGTTCCGAGATTGGTGCGAAGCAAGGCTAGCAAGCTAGGCGAAGCAACCAAAACTCTCGAAACACGTTATGGTCGTGCACCGTCCGATCATGAGCTCTCCGAATTCATGGAAATTCCGCTTCATGAGTTGGAAAAAATGAAAAGCGACGCTGCTGCTGTTGGTTTAGTTTCACTGAATAAAAAGTGGTACGAAACCGACAGCTACAAAGACGTTCGCGAAATTGACATTCTCGAAGATAAGCGAGGCGAAGACCCAACCTTCCGAATTCAAAAGGGCGACCTGATGCGTTTGGTCACTAAGGGCCTAAATCGCAACGAACGCCTCATCATCATCCTCTACTATTATGAAGAAATGACGATGAAGGAGATCGGTGCAACGCTAGACCTAAGTGAAAGTCGCGTTAGCCAAATGCACACAAGCATTGTCCAACGACTCCAAGAACAACTCGGCCGTCGTAAGCCTGAATTCGGGACGTAGGGATAGTTTCTTAACACGTCGTAGCGTCTCCTCGAGACGCTATTCTTCTGCGTCTCTTAGAGACGCATCTACGTGAAAACAAGTTTCGATTAGGACTTACGTTCATGACACAAATCCAAAGTACGGCAGGCACTTCAACGGCCGCTGCGGCCGATCCGGCTAGCGATAAGCGAGGCCAAGGGCTCGACAGCCTAGATCCAGCTCAGTTCTTGAACTTGATCATTACACAACTTCAGAATCAGGACCCGCTTGCCCCAACGGACAATGCGGCTTTGATGCAGCAAGTTGGACAACTCCGCGAGATCACCGCTAACGACAAGCTTACAACAACTCTGACGTCCTTCTCGATCACCCAAGAACTCACTACGGCGAGTGCATTGATTGGTCGCAAGATCAACGGTTTGGATATCACCGGAAGCGAAATTACAGGCGTCGTTGATAGCGTCTCGATCAAAGTTGATGAGAAAGATCGGAATAATCGTCAGGTCCGAGTACAAGTCGGCGATAAAACGGTCGATATGTCTAATGTCAAGTCGATCGACGAAGTGAAAGCGACAACGCCGGTAACTTCGACAACGCCATAGAGGTCCGCAAGTGGACGCATCGGATTCATCCGCATTGCTAGTTAGCTAGAGCGGACTCCGAAATTCATTTGCCAGTAAAGCTGACGTTCTAGATAAAGGTGCTTCACGATGGGTCTCACTTCGTCTCTTAGTATCGCGTTGACTGGAATGAACGCGGCTGAGTCGCAGATTGACGTTTTAGGAAACAATCTTGCTAACTCACAAACCGTCGGTTTCAAAAGCTCGGACATTGTCTTTGCGAGCCAGTTCATGCAGACACTCTCTCTCGGTTCTGCGCCGACAAGCGAAAACGGCGGGACGAATCCGCAGCAAACGGGCCTTGGTGTTCAGATTGCCGGGATAACTCCTAATTTCAAGCCAGGCACCATCTCCGTCAGCTCGAGCCCTTCAGACTTAGCCATTCAAGGCGATGGCTTCTTCCAAGTCGAAGGCAGCCAGGGCGAAACGTTCTATACGCGCAACGGCATTATGAAACTCAATAGCGCTAATGAGCTTGTGACCTCTTCGGGTAACCGGTTGCTGGGCTTTGGTGTCGACGACAAATTCAACATTCAAACGACGACACTTCAGGCATTAACCGTGCCGCTCGGTTCCGAAGAAGTTGCCAAAGCAACAACGAATGTTACCCTCCAAGGAACCCTCACAGCGCAAGGGGACATTGCAGACACTTCGGCCATCATCCAAAGCGCGATCCTCGGTAATAGTGCGATACCATCACCTCCCGGGGCAACAATAATCCTTCAAAGCGCTACCCGCCCCTCGAACGTTTCCATAACAACCCTACAAACCGACAGTGGTGGAACGCATCCAGAGGGTGCTGTGTATCAATACAAAGTCGCATTCCTCGATAGCTCGGGAAAGGAAAGCATCGCATCGGACCCGATCTCTGTGACCGTCCCTGTTGGTAACGGCATCGCAGACAACACGATCCGACTAAACAATCTCCCCAGTGGAGGAACTCAGTATTCCCAAATGCGAGTCTATCGAACCACTGACGGCGGAAGTACGTTTTCCTTAGTTGGCCAAACATCTGCCGGCGGTAGCTTCGTTGACAACAACTCAACACCGCTAACTACCCCTCTCGACAACAGCACGCTCAACGGCAACTACTCCTACATGATTACCTACTATAAAGCTGGTAATCCCGAGTCTCGACCATCACCTTTGATTGGCCCTCAGAATATTGTCAACGGACGAGTCCTGCTAGGTAATCTACCAACACCGCCCGCGCCGCCGCCTGAAGGCGGATTCCCCGCGTACGATGAAATCCGAATCTATCGTAACCTAGCCAACGATCCCAATTCATTTTACCTAGTCGACACGGTCGCCCCAGGAACGTCGTACACTGATAACAGAGCCGATGCATCAATTTCAAACTTGGCCACGACCGGAAACAAGCAAATAAACCTGGACGGTCCAACAGTCGACTCGAATACTTTGTTAATCAATATGACGAGACGTGATGGCTTCGAATACACAAAGCCGTTTAAGGTTGGCAAGCTAGATTTTACATCTCGTAAAGGTGGCAGACTCTCTGAGACAAAGTCCTTTCAGATTACAAACACCTCGACCGTCCAAGATTTGAACAATTTCATGGAAGCGGTCATGGGTATTCAAACTAATAGTGGTGACTCAAACAATCCAATCAAGGCATCCATCAATAAGATTCAGGGTGAAAGTGGTTTCATCAATCCGGGCGCGTTCATATCGAACGGTCAGATGCGATTTGTTTCAAACACGGGCGTTGACAATGCCATCTCAATTGACTTGACTAGCTTCCGGTTAACCGATGCCAATAATGAAGTCACAAACCCCAATCTCGCATTTGGTCAGGTTCAGGCTGCCACGGGACAAAGTGCAGTCGCGAACTACATCGTTTACGACTCGTTGGGACTACCTCTCAATGTGCGATTGACAGCTACTCTAGAAAGCCGGACCGATACGCGGACAACTTATCGCTGGTACGCGGATTCGCCAAACAACGCAAATAAAATAGGCTCTGGTGATGAATCAAACGTCCAGGTTGGTACCGGACTGGTTTATTTCGACGGAAACGGTAACTTCATTAATTCATCGAATTCCACAGTTGCCATCAATCGAGCAAACCTCCCGAGTACAAAACCGCTTCAGTTTGAGTTAGACTTCAGTAGCATATCAGGTCTCGCTGCCGAAAAGGCAACGCTTGCCGCATCTCGACAGGACGGATCACCGCCTGGAAAATTGACGAGTTATGTCGTCGGTGGTGACGGCACGATTCGAGGCGTTTTTAGCAACGGTATCACGCGAGACCTGGGCCAAATTAGACTAGCTCGATTCTCTAACCCTAACGGTCTTGAGCAACGCGGTCAAAACCTTTTTGCGCAAGGAATCAATACCGGTCTTCCAATCCAAGGTCGTCCCGGTCAGAACGGAATCGGTGCAGTCTCATCGGGAGCGGTCGAGCTATCCAACACCGACGTTGGAAAAGACCTCGTGAATCTTGTCCTTGCAAGCACACAGTATCGCGCCAATGCTCGTGTTATTACTGCAACCCAGCAACTCTTTGACGAGCTACTGAACCTGCGTAGATAATCGCTCCAACTCAAAAACGACTTCTTTTGGTTGGATTGTAACGATTATCCAGTACGTAATTTCTTGGTAATTTTTGTGTTCGATGGTGCTTCCAAGCGACCATCATGTTTTGCGTAACCTAACTTTGTTTGTTGTCACGACTCGAAAAACGAGTCCGACCAACAACGAACTTTACGCAGATACAAATCCCCCTCACAAAAATCTCGAGCGATTCACATGGGCCCACTGCCTGGTTTCTCCCGAAACACTACCTCTACAAATCAATCGATATCGGATTCGAAATCGATCATTGGCAGCTTCGATACATTGTCCGACGAGGAACTGGAAGCCCACCTCGGCGTGTTCCGATACGGTGCCTTTGATCTCACCGATGCGGTTCGCCCTTCGTATGACCTAAAAGTGGTCCCACGCCAAGGCTTCCGTCACGACGCTTACAAAGATCCCAACGGCAAGACGAGCATTCCGGTCGTCATGGCCTCGGCAAGTCGAGAGAAGCTGTTCGATCTTTTCATCGAAATGCTTGATCCCCTGGGAGAAGTCGTCGATGTCGTGCTGGAAACCAGCCATCATGGTAACGGCGGCCACTCGGATCTATATCGTGAACATATCGATATGCCAGTACTCAAAAGCATCCTTTATGATTTCGAAGAGATGATTCTCAACGACGGTTGCACAGGCATCGCGGTTTTGAATCCTTCGAAGCAACAAGAAGTACAGTTCGACGAACACAAGATGATTATCGCTTACGGCGAACCGTTGAAGTCATTTGAAAAGATTTTGATCCAACAAGACGTCTATCCAGACAAAGACATTCGCTTCATCACCGAAGCCGAACATGTTCACAGCAGCAGCGATATCTTTACTCGCCAGTTCGATCAACTTCAAATGCGACTCGGTATCGAACAAGACGGACGAAAAGAATACGCCTAATCAACGACGTGTACTCGCATCCAAGGAGTCAATCGTTTGGCAGCTTTGCATGCAACTTATGCATCAATCGATTCAGCGATTTTGAAACGGCCTCAAGGCTTCCTTGAGCGTCTTTCCTGGGTCGAATGATCAAATCAAGACCGATGGGTAACTCAACCCGTTGAATCCGGAATGATTCTCGCATCCAACGTTTCCATTGATTTCGGACTGGCGCAGAGCCCACCTTCTTAGGAATTGACACCCCAATTCTTGAGTGGTTTCTCCCATTTCGTAAACCGTGAATGACCAAGGTACCGTCAGATACGACGGTCCCAGAGTCGTAAACAAGTCGAAAATCATTTCGCAACTTGATGCGGTACTTTTTAAGAAATCGCTGGTCTGGCGACGACTCCGAAGGTTCGATCATACGCCAGGCTTTCGAAGAATCTTGTACAGGTCCAAATCTTCTCGCGTTCCAAGAAGCGCAAAGACATCCTTAATCTGCTGAAATCCTTCAACCAGACCACTTGCACTAAAGGGTTGTTCGTGTGCCCCCAAGCGATAGTAATTTGGCTCGCCTGTTGCACAAGCCCAACCCTTCCAGCCTTCATAGAATCGCTCATCCTGTGGAATTGACGACTGTGAATTAGGCTCAATTGATAGAGCCCATTGATCGCAATAAAGAGTCGGCCCGATCGTAGCTGTTGGTAGTAGATTCGTGAACGGCGCGAACACATCTGCCTCGAAGTCGATTGTCGAGTCATCATCGTTAGCGATCTGTATCCTCCACGTTTCTGTCGCTTCGTCGAAGTCAATTTTCTCAATTCCGCGTGATGGGATCACAGAAGTCGCAGATAACATTGCTCGCTTCCATCGTTCGATGTCTGTAAATTCAACACTTTGCAAACTCGCTCGTCCAGACGGAACAATCCAAGTCAGACGTCCTGACAAAGGTTTTCCTGAAAGCGATTGCTGTGAAGTTACCGCTCTTGGGATTTGATCAACAGTATTTGGAAATAGCGAGGCCCACTCTTCGACAAACCTCACGGCCAATTCCGAGTTACCGAAAACAACTACGTGCTTTGAATCAAGCATCCGATTTTCAAAACGCGGATCCCCAGGAAGCCAACGATGAATCTGTGGATGCACCTTCGCAGCACCAGCAGCTTGAGATCCACCCGGGCCATATCCCTCGGACTCGGCGTACATTCCTCGACAGTCCAAGACAACATCCGCTCGCGCGGTGTAAGCGCCACGATCGCGAGAATCGATCAGTAAGCGAAACTCGTCGTTTGCACGTTCTTGCCAGTCAGCAATTTCTTCACGGTAGTATCGAACTCGACTAACTTCGACAACTCGACTATTGATGTGGATTCCATCGATAATCAAATCTGACTTTGCAATCGGAAGCAGGTATTCGTCTGCGAATTCAGCTCCACTCCAAAGCGCATCCATGCTTGGCTTTTTGTAATCGGGCAACTGTCCCTCCAAGGCGGATATCCCCAGCGACGTACTGCATCGGGAAACCGGAACACCGATCGAGCGGCAGTTCCATCGAACCATCCCATGCGCAGGACGCCTCGCATCGAATAAGTCGACATCGTATCCCAAAAATCTTCCATAGAGTGCCGCTTCAATACCGATCGGCCCACATCCGATCACAGCGATCGTGGCGGGTGATTCAACTTCAGGGTCCCAATACATTCGTGCCTACATTTCCTTCAGTGTTTTCAATCTGCAAAGCTAACTTTTCTTTGCGACTATTCATTTTTAATCTTCTTCGACTGCTTCGCGAATCGCCCGCACTAAACCATGCCGTGTAAGGGCGGATACTTGGAGAGGAGCCGTATCCACTCCAAGATATTCTCCTAACTTAACGGCTAAATCCACGTCGCGAATACCTTCGTACTGATTGACCGTTTTGTCTCCGACATAAATGGTTTCACTATCGATTTGATAGCTGCTCTCAAATCCCCCTGCGAGTTCCTCGATCCACGCCGCAGGAACGTTTCGCAGTTTGCAATGGTCGATAGACCACAGGTCATTTCCAGTACATTCGTGAAGAAGCTCAAGGGCAAGAAACGGATTCATGACCGGTCCAGTGTCACTCCAGTCGATCCCATCGGCGTAGCCCATCGACGAAATACTTTTTCATACAAAGCGGTGCCTCGTTGAAGCTGCTCAAGCGATATAAACTCATCACTACGGTGCGCTTGCTCGATGCTACCTGGACCACAAATGACAAGCTGTGATAATCTTTGCAAGACTCCAGCATCGGTGGCATAACAAACTGTGATTGGATCTTTCTTTGATGTCATCGATAACAGCTCGCGAACGTGCGGCGCATCACGCTGAACACTAAAAGGCAAACCTTCACGTTGAGAAAACTCCAAGCCCATCCTCAGCGCTTCAAGCTCAACGCGTTTCATTAATGGCCGATGATCAACGCTCGGCATGCATCGCAAAAACACAGCCGCTTCAGCAAGCGAAGGAGTAACATTCGTCGCGAATGGTTCGTTTCGCAAGACCGTATTCCAAGACAATGTTGGTGGATCAAAATCATGGTTATGTAGCGAGATGTTCGACTCGCATTCATTGCGAAGCTCGAGAAGCAGCGGCAAGATTGGAATCAATTGGTGATTGGCATTGATCCCATCGCGCGTGCTGGAATGTGCGCTTTTCCCTCGTGCGACGATCCGCATCGACGCTCCACCTTTATGAGCATACACGACGTTCAGTTCGGTAGGTTCGCCGACAATCCCTACGACATTTCGTTCGACCATCTCTTGAAAAATAGCCGATTTTCGATCGACACATTTTGCACCGTCCATGCCAACTTCCTCATCAGACGTCACCACAAAATAAATCGGCGCCGTTTGCTCTTCGACCGCAATGGCTGCGACCGCTGCCAAAGCACAAGCCAACGACCCCTTCATGTCACACGATCCACGTCCCCACAATCGATTGTCTCGGACAACCGCTTCAAATGGTCCGCAAAAATCAACGCTCCAGTCATCCGCAGGAACCACGTCAGTGTGCGCTAGATAGCACACACCGCCCTCCCCTGCCCTGATCTTTTGTGAACTGGGCTTGCGTTTCGCAACGACATTGACCTTCAGTACTCCTTGCGAATCACGATAGGTAATCCATTCAATTTCGAACCCGATTGCAGTTAGTCGATCAGCGACCCATTGGCTAACCGACTCGTTGCTCGTCGATGAAACGGAATCGTACCGAATCAATTGCTGGGCGAGTAAAAGTGTGGTTTCACCCATATTACGAGGCAACGCCATAGGTCCAGTGGAGCTTGAAAAAGTAAGTGAATTTCGTGTGCATTTCAGAGTTAGAAAACAACTAAAACCAGGCTGTTATTGTAACGGCGGCTGACACTTTGCAGGAAGGGTTGTATACTCAGAACTGAGGCGAATATCGGCACTTAGCTTACCTTTAGCAAAAATCCATCATGAATTACGATATGAGAAACGTTAGCTGCTTGATTCTCGGCGGAGGTCGTGGAACGAGATTGTTTCCGCTGACCAAGATCCGGGCCAAGCCTGCTGTCCCGCTGGCCGGAAAGTACCGGTTGATCGATATTCCAATTTCGAATTGTATCAACAGCGGCATCAATCGTATTTTCGTTCTCACGCAGTTCCTCAGTGTCTCGCTTCACCAACACATTCGCCAAACATATCGTTTCGATAACTTTAACGGCGGATTCGTAGAACTCCTTGCGGCTCAGCAGACCGTCAATGGTGGTACAGACTGGTATGAAGGAACCGCAGATGCCGTTCGAAAAAACCTGACCTATTTGGACTCCAAGGACCTGGAGTACATCTTGATTCTATCGGGCGACCAGTTGTACCAAATGGACTATCAGCAACTTCTCAAAACGCATATCGAATCCAAAGCCGACGTCACGATCGCGGCAATACCAGTTCACCGCAGCGAGGCCAAGAGCCTCGGAGTGATGCGTTGCGACGATACGGGCCGTGTTCTTGGTTTCCTCGAGAAGCCGCAAACCGACGAAGAAATCGACATGGTAAAAACCGATCCTGCATGGATCGACTCGCAAGGAATTCCCTCCAAAGGTCGTGACTGCTTGGCAAGCATGGGCCTTTACATTTTCAACCGAAAATTGCTCTTTGATGTTTTGAGCAAAACGACTTACGAAGATTTTGGTAAGGAAGTCTTCCCCGCTGCAATTCGCACTCGCAAAGTTCAAGTACACCTGTTCGATGACTACTGGGAAGATATCGGTACTATTAAAGCGTTCTACGAAGCCAATCTGTCGCTCGCTAAGCCAAACCCACCTTTCGATTTGGTTTGCCCAGACGCTCCAGTATATTCACGTGCCCGGTTCTTACCGCCCTCCTTGATGGAAGGAGCAACTGTCTCGAACTCCCTCATCGCCGATGGTTGTCGTATCGGAAAGGGAGCTGTCATCGAAAATAGCGTAATCGGTTTGCGATGTATCGTTGGCGAAGGGGTGACGATCCGAAACAGTATCATCATGGGTGCCGACTACTTGGAAACGGTAAATGATCTCGCCGAACTTGAAAAGTCGCAAGGAGTTCCCGTCGGCATCGGAACAGGAAGCCTGATCGATGGTGCCATCTTGGACAAGAACGTTCGAATTGGACGGAACGTTCGCGTTGTGAATCATGCCAAAGTGGATGAAACCGACGAGTTTTCTCCTTGCTATATTCGCGATGGAATCCCAATCGTTTCTAAAGACGCAACACTAGCCGACGGCTGGTCGATGTAGTCAAGAATACTTTTGAAAGCTACGGCGTCAACCAAACTCAAAGCTATGATCTGGATTAGTAGCAGATGTCGTAAGAAATCTGAAGTCCGCAGATTTCAACATTCTTTCCAACAAGGTCGGAATTCTTACGAACTCCGCTATCCATAAATTAAGTTGTGCTCAATCGCTACTCTGCGCCGTAGCTTTGCTTCGGTAGCTTTAGGGCCAAACGAACTGGTCCTGTTGCAGTTTCGATATCAATCGGTTGTCCTTGCTGAGTCACCGCAATCTCGTTATCGCGAGCCATCTCGCTTGCGACCTCTCGTATCATCGGCATCCATTGTCGCCATTGCTGACGCAGACTCCTAGCAACATCCGACGGACAGATAGAGGACCCGCTATTCATCGACATCAATTGTCGTAATATCTCATCACGAATCTCTTTGTCGGTTGGCTCTTCAGTAGCCTCTTTCATCCATCGCGTCTTCATTTCAACTCCTATTTTGAACCACTTAGATTTAAACCACTAAGCAAAATTTTGATTCTTCCGTTCGCTTGCTTCGGATCTTGAATCGCCGCTGCGTTAAATGAAGGAGGACCAAATGCACTCGGCGGATTGTTGGAGAAACCGTAACGCTCCATTGGAATTCCGAAAGCATTTTTATCCAGCATTCCATTCCGATTCTCATCATGAAAAGCGGCAATGGCAATCGGTTTGTTTCCAAAAATAGCAAACTCAAATTGAATACTGTCGCCCTCTATTTTCTTCGACTCTCGGATAATCGATTGGTCGATCTTATTGAACGAAGTCGAACTGTCGTAAATTGCTACCAAACAATCTCCTTGCTTGCTATCGAACCCCGCAACCTCAACGACCAGCGCCGTTTCAAATATCGACTGATCTATCTCAACTGGATTCGCGTCTGTTTCTGCAGGAAGGTTGGCATCTGATCGCTCCAATGATTTTGCTAGCTCTTCCGAGCTAGCGTCAAAGCTCCTAGAAGATGTCGATGGCGAAGAATTCTCGGTGACGACTGGGTTGCCGCTTTCCAGCGACTCGCTAGAGAAAAAGACCCCAAAGATAACCAAAATGCTTAGGCAAACGAGCATGAAGAGCAAAGATGAACTTGCAATTTGCCCCGCGCGATTAACCGTGTGTCCCTTCTTTTCGATTGTTTTTGGCAATTTTCGACCCATCTTGGACTCGATTTGAAGCACGAAATCCGCTATTTCCAACGAGTCCATGCGAATCCAACGAATGGGGACGTTTCCAGGAATGACTCGTCGCCTTTCAGGCTGGTGAGTATGATTTTATCCGGGCGAGAAGCTAACGACAGGTTCAATTTACGTTTTTGCAATTCTGCATGAAAACTATTTTTACTCGCAAAAACGCTAACGCGCCCCGCCAGGACTCGACTCAAAGCGACCTCTCTGGCGAGACTCGCCAATCGAGCGCGACCTCCGCCAAGCCCGAATTAGCGCTCGAGCTATTCGACGTCCATCGATCCTTCGGAAAGACACACGCTCTACGCGGGATCAATTTAACAGTCGAATCAGGACAGAAGCTCGCCCTTCTCGGTCCTAACGGTGCCGGGAAAACGACGCTCGTTCGAGCAATTTGTGGACGGCTTAGAATCGACCAAGGAGAGATCAATCTTTTCGGGCAACCGGTAACGCAAGCTTCCACACTCGCTCAGCTTGGCGTGGTGCCTCAAGACTTGGCTATCTACAGCGACTTGACCACCAAGGAAAACCTGCGTGCTTTTGGCCGGCTTCATGGGTTATCTGGAAGGACACTCACCGAGCGTGTCGCATGGGCACTCGAATGGATTGGGCTAGAGGATCGAAAAGATCATCTAACAAAATCATTCTCAGGTGGCATGAAACGTCGGGTCAACATTGCATGCGGAGTCCTTCATCGCCCTAAGGTGCTCGTCCTGGACGAACCTACTGTAGGTGTCGATCCACAAAGCCGACATCGCATCTTTGAGATGCTTGATGAGCTGAGCGCTAACGGCACCACGATTGTTCTGACAACCCATCATTTGGATGAAGCGCAATCACGTTGTGATCGCATTGTGATCATTGACGATGGTCAAGTGATCGCGGACGGCGGCATCCTGGATCTCATCGAGCACACGATCGGATGCGAACGGCAGGTGCGTCTGCGGATCGAAGGCTTTCTGACGGCCAGCATTCCCAATCTCGAATGGGACCCTACCCTTGAACTGTTTGTCGCTGAGATCAACGAACCAGCCGAAGAACTACCGCAACTGCTTCATCGAATACGAACCTGCGGTGGCAACGTAATCGATTTGGAAATGCACCAGCCAAATCTTCACGATGTTTTTATATACTTAACTGGACGCGAGTTGCGGGAATGATACGAACGATCATTCATATCAGCCTATTGCGATTGTGGCATAACAAAGCGGAACTCCTGCTGACGTTCATTGTTCCAATCCTGTTCTTCAGTATCTTCGCGTGGATTTTCGGTTCGCGCGGCAGCAGTGGTTCCACGCCCAAGCTGAAAGTGGTAGCGTGTGATGAAATCGACAACCACGTCACGCAACGAACGCTCACGTTACTCCATAATACAAAGTCGCTTCGATTCCACATGGGCGACTCGTCGCATTCGGACTTGGTAAAACCTATCTCGCGTGAATCCGCCGAGGCTCTTGTTCGACGCGGAATGGTGACCGCTGCGATTGTGTTCCGCAAAAAATCCGGCGGCGAATCAGATAGCGAGCAATCGCGAGAGCTAGATGCTCATATCCTCAATAACTCAGATTCTGGCGATTTACAGTCACCTGCCATCGAGGTCTTCGCGGATTCGTTCGACCAAGTTGCAAGCCAAGTCATCGTTGCATTTGTCCAAAAGGCATCCATGGCAGCACAAGCCGAACACGCTCAGGAAGAAGCGGTAAAGCTTCAAGCAGCAAGACAAGCGGCCTCGCTGCAGGTCCAAGGAGCGCAATCAGTAGCGATCCCCGGAATTAACGACCCAACTGTTCGCGCAATCGCCCTCTCGTCGCAACCAACGCTTGGTCTCGAAATGGGCAACATGACAACCATCGCCGTTCCAACCATTGAAGTCATCGATATTTTGGGAACTAACAAATCCAATCCGATTGTTGCTATGTACGCCGCCGGTATCGCGGTCATGTTCCTGCTCTTCAGCGCTACAACGGCCAGTGGAGCAATCTTAGAAGAACGCGAAAATTCGACGCTTGAGCGTTTACTATGCAGCCGGATGACCATGGATCATCTACTGATGGGCAAGTGGTGCTATCTTGTGATTATCGGCTGCTTGCAAACAACGTTGATGTTTTCTGCGGGAGCAATCTTCTTTGGGCTGAATCTACTCGGGCACTTAGATGGTTTTGCGGTGATGACTGTCGTCACCTCGGGTGCGGCGGCTAGCTTTGCATTGATGATGGCTGCGATGTGCAAAACGCGAACGCAGCTCGGCTGGGTATCCACGATTCTTATCCTATCGATGAGTGCTCTTGGTGGGAGCATGGTACCGCGATACTTGATGAGCGAATCTATCCAACGGGTCGGACAGTTCACATTTAATGCTTGGGCGTTAGACGGCTACAATAAGATCTTCTGGCGTGAATTACCAGTTAGAGAATTAACACTCGAATTGGGAGTCTTAGTAACATGTGCTTTCGTCTTTATGGTACTCGCAAGGATCTTTGCAACACGCTGGGATCGAGGATAACGTCATCTTGAATCGCATCAGCCGTTGAAGTAGTGAAGGTACTCGCTCGGCGTTGCATGCGATTCTAATGCTTTTCGCTCAGCGTTTTCTTTGTGACCAATCCAGCGGTCTAACATCTCCGTCGAAAAGACATCGCCTTCCAAGAGGAACGCTTGATCTTGTTTAAGATGATCAAGAGACTCCCAAAGCGACTTTGGAAAACGCCCGTCTTCAGAACGATCTGAGTTTTCCGCTTTATTGCTATCTGCTTTATTAACTTCAGCTTTAACGGCAACAAGTTTTTCCAAAGGCTTACCAGGATCTAATTTGTTTTGAATTCCGTCGATCGCAGCCATCACAATTGCGGCGAATGCGAGATATGGATTTGCACTAGCATCTGCAAAACCGACTTCAATTCTTTTGCTCTTTGGATTTGTCGCGTGTGAAGGAATTCGACAAGCAGCGAGTTGCGACGAACTTGAATAACCAGCCTGAAACAAAGGACCGTTCGCAGAGTTCAATCTTCGATAACTATTGGTAGTCGAGTTGCAAATGGCTGCGAGAGCCTTTCGATGATGCAAGATGCCGCCGATCGCCATAATCGCGATCTCGCTCAGCCCACCATAGCCCTGTCCACCGAAGACCGGTTCGTCGTTTTTCCAGAGTGAAAGCTGCACGTTCAGCGAAGCTCCAACGTCGCTCGCGATTGGCTTGGGCATGAATGTAACGCTACGATGTTGGTTCTGAGCGACCCTTCGTGCAACATGCTTGAGGGACATGACCGCATCGGCTGCGCGAACGAGATTGGTGGCAACAAAGTCGATTCGACATTTGCTCCCTGTGGAATTTGCTTGATGATGCGTCGCAATTGGAAAACCGATATCTTCAAGCGATTCCGTTATTTGATTGCGAGCTTGAAAACCAACATCGGAAACATCATCATCAGTGCGACGCAGGTTTTGATCGCTTGAATTACTTGCATCACCGGATGACCCGACCTCGACAATTGAATAGCTTGTATGAGAATCCGCCACCGCGAATCGAGCTGATTGAAACCAATAGAATTCACATTGAGGAGCAATACGCGCTTCGTCTGCAATGCCAGTGATTGCCAAGAAGTCAACAGCCCGCTGTGCGATGACTCGAGGGTCCAGCAAGTCCTCCTCGCGAGTCAACGCGTCTTGGATTGTACAGATCATCACCAGCGTTGTGGTTACCGCAGAGGTATCGAGAAATGCGGTGCTGGATTGTGGAATTGCAAGTCGATTGAAACTCCCGTTTAATGCAATTTGGCATGCATCAATACGACAACCATTTTCAAAAGTAGCTTCGGTGAGCTGCCGAACTGGGATCGTGATGTGATGCCATTGCCCAAAGACGTCCGTAAAACGCAAATCGATAACTCGGACTTCCTTCTCACGACAAAATGCTAAAACGCCTCGTGGGGTCACTCTTACTTGCTCGCTTTCACGCTTGGAAGGCCGAGGGCTGCTGCGATGCTTGGCTCCATCGGACCGATTGCTAGTTGGAAGGCCTGGGGGAAAGACTTGGTCTTACCAAGCGATTGAAGGAGGCTCGAAAATTGCCTTCGACCATTTACGTCGATCATTTTACGGCAAAGACCATAACCAACCAGAGCCGCATCTTCTTCGTTCATTTTTCCGTCAAGCAATTCTTTCGTCCCCTTCATGTTCCTGACAATCGTGCCAATTTGTTCGTCCCAATTCTTGAGTTGCGACTTGGTATAAGTATCGCTTTTGCCTCCTGTAATTGCGAGGACACTTCGCCCAAAGCCATCGGCGAACCAAGCTGGAGTCTCTTCGAATTGGGAGACCCACAAGCTCGCCAGTTGTTGACTGAGATTTGCTTCGTTTACCTTCGGATCTTTAGAATCATGAAGGATCGCGATGTAAACGTCTAACAAATCGCGTCGCCAGTGACTGTTCCATGTATTTGGAAGCGTTCGCGATTCCGTCATCTTACCAAACTCGCTGTAGTCATATCGTCCTTTAATGACAAAGATCGCAACGCCTCCTTTTGCGAGTTCATCGTTGGCATCAATCTTGAGTGCCTTACGTACTTTGTCGTTAGCTTGATTGGCGGTTGTGAGAATCTCATCGATGGCAGCTTGGCTTACGTTCCCCATGACAACAAAGTTTTTATCGGAAGCCTTGGAGGGTTTTTGGCTGCCGTAAGCGACCTTCCATTTGTTGAGAGCTCGCTCGCGTCGTCGCTCCATGACCTCTTCATAGGTAGCAGATTCCGACCATGCCTTGGCGTTGATCGTCGCCAGAGAAGCAGTCGGAGATTGACCATCGTAGTAGGCTCCCTCTTCGATCCATGTCGAGATCAGTTGAATCTTGGCGTCGCTAAGAGCAGGCCTTCCACCGGAGGGCATTCGATCACCAGAGAGGCCTTTGATTTTTTGGACAAGCAAACTTTTAGCTGCGTTCTTTGGCTCAACAATCTCGCCACTGTCACCGCCTTTGCCGAACATTGAAAAATTATTCATGTTCAATCCGCCACGGAGTCGGGGCGCGTCGACATGGCATCCGTTGCAATTCTCCATCAGAATCGGGGCAATGTCGCGAGAGAAGCTAACGGTTTCTTTCCCCGTCGGCTTTGTGTTTGCGAGAATTTTCGGCATCTTCTTTGCCGAATCCTCCATGGAATCGCCGGAGGCTTTTCCAGTTGCCGTTTTCGAAACTAATTGCGTTAGCGGCCGGGTTGCAACAGCTTTGTCGTACGAAGCACCTTGTTGAATCCACTGCTCGAGCTTGGCAAGTTCCGCAGCCGTCACTTTTCCACCGCCACGAGGCATGTCCCCTGATCGAATACTTTCAACAATGGTGCTGCCTGCGGAGTCGCCAGGAAAAAGTACGAATCCTGCTTTTGATCCCTTCATAAGCGAAGCGATATCCGCCATCGAAAACGATCCCTTGGATCCGTTGATATGGCAGTTGCCACACTTGGCAACCAACCAAGGTGCGACTTCATCTACGAAGCTGACGCCGCCGGTGGTAGATGTCTTGGCATCAGATGTCGCCATCGGCGGCTTTTCCGAGGCGATCTTCTTTAGAACAGCCCAACTTGGCAGATCGTTTAAGGCCTTCGCATTCTTCTTCGACAAGAACTCATGTGCTTTCGAGAGGATCGCATAGGTTGGCTTTAGCGAGTCAAACGACTTGGCATTGCCTGATTCCTGAGCGAGTCGCTCCACTTGATGACTACTTCTATTGATCAAAGTAACCGCCTGATCGAGGTCGCCTTTCTTGAAAGCTTGCCCAGCTTCTGTGACTTGTTGGCGAATAGCATCGGCAGAATCAGCTGATGGATTCTGTCCAAAACAGACAGCGTGACTGGTCGCTACGGACAGCACTAACAACAAGATTTTAAAAGCGTTTAAAGCGATGAAATGTGATTTGATGTTCATGGATTTCGTCGAGTGAAATTGTATGTGGACTCTTGATACATGAGCAGTTTAACGGCGAAGTTCTTAAACACAGCTTCAACCCGAATTGCCGGTGCTTCTTAGGCAATGGTGGGACGCAACTGTCAAATGCGTTTGTGATGAGTTTCAGGAACGAGGCGACCTCACGAACGGGATGACTTCTTAGGAACGGGATAACTCCCGAGGACAGTGATAACCCCCTAAGACCTTGAAAACCACAGTGCAATAGCAGCGACAGCAACGAAAAGTACTGCCATAAGGACAAGAATCAGTATAAATCGCTGTTCCTTGGCTCGCTTATCGGATTGCCTAGATTTTGCAGTATTGGTTGCCGGGCGGGCCGTGCTACCCGAAACTCCCGTCGGCTTTTGGGCAGCGTTCGTGGATTGATTTTTTGCCAGGGATTTGGCTGCAACCATGCCATCTGCAGGGCGGAGGGGGGCGGGAATCTTGGGCGGGTTGTTGCCAATAGTTTTTCCAGCGGTCTTGCCAGCGTCTGCGAGGGCTTTGGGTTTGGGAAGAATATCGCGATGAGGATTCGGACGTGGTGTATCGAACTCCAGATCAATTCGGCTCACAACATCCGAGCCACCCTCTGAGGCGATCGACCGGAGTACTCCGCTATCAGACGCAGACAACGAGACCATCGAACCTCCGCTACTAGCCGACCCGACGCTGCTGCCGCTTAATGTGTCTCCTCCGCGATTGCTAACGGTCTCTGCTTCGTTTCGGAGTCGAATTCCAGAACTGTTAAGTCCCGAGCTGTTCCGTGAAAGCGAGCTCCCAGTACTGCTTCCCGAGTTACTTCCAGCATTCCCGCCGGTGCTGTCTTGACCAACTGTCGCTCGATAAGCCTTGGTCTGTAGCGAGTTGGCTTTGACGTCGACCAGGGTCTTGCGATAAGTAGTCAGCCAAGCTTCCAATATGTCTGCGACTTGATTGCAATCTGAATAGCGGAACCGTCTGTCCTTTTGCATCATCTTTACACAAATCCCATCCAACTCTCCGGGACAGTCGGGCCGGTCCTTACGAATATCCTCCGGCATCGACGACTGATGCTTGGCTATTCGTTGCGCGATACTGCCGGTGGGAAATGGAGCGTGGCCGGTCAGTAGGAAGTACAAGCTACATCCGAGACCATAGATATCCGCACGATGGTCAATGTTGTGACTATTCAGAGCCTGCTCGGGTGCAAGATAGTCAGCCGTACCGAGAACTTTGTCGTTGTGCTCCATCGTTACCGAAGCCAAGCTTTCGTCGGAGCACAACGCCAGCCCCAGATCGAGCACCTTAATGACACCCTCGCGATTGACCAGCAAGTTCGCCGGCTTCACATCGCGGTGAATAAGCCCTTTCTCGTGAGCATGATGGAGACCCTTTGCTGCTTGGATGATGTAGTCGGCCGCGACATCGTAGGGCAACGGGCCTTTCTTCCGCACCAAAGAATTCAGGTCCGCTCCGTCAACGAACTCCATCACCAGATAATGAGTATCTTTTTCGTTATCAATATCATAGGCTCGCACGATATTTGGATGATTAAGCGATGCGATCGCTTTGGCCTCTAGCTGGAATCGCTTCAGGTAGGAGTTATTGCCCAGCTTGCTCTTAGGAAGAACCTTCACAGCTCGCTTCTGATGCATCCCCATGTGTTCGGCTAAGTAGACGGTGCTCATCCCACCTGTCCCTAGATGCCCCAGTAGCTTGTGCTTGCCGAGGAAGAAACCTTTGTAGCGGCCTTGAAGCAGTTTTTCGCAATGCCAGCGAGTCAACAGATTGGCTTTCTCAAACTCCTTGGCTACTTCAACGGGATCGGTTGGAAGAGTTTCCCCGAACTGCTGCGAAAGCTGTGTACGGAACTTCTCCATTTCGTCAGCATCTACCAGCCGACTCTTTTGGACGTATTCAACAAATTGTTCGGACGTTACCTTGGACATCTAAACCTTATTGGGTTTCCAACGGCCGATACTAGCGTGTGCAACCCACACGTTTCCAGCTTCCCAGCTAATCACAATGATACCCATCTCGAAGTCGCTCAACCAGCTAACCATGCATAAGGTCTCCGAAAAGTCACACCAGAGCAAGTTTTCCGACAAATTTTGCCGAATAGGGCAATTGCAATGACAGACCTAGTTGTTTGCGGAGGCGGAGTCATCGGGCTTTCGATTGCCTACGAAGCAGCAAAACGGTGCGGATGGAAAGTCATCGTCTTGGAAGCAAAGTCAGTCGGTAGCGGCTCCTCGTGGGCTGGAGCGGGAATCCTGCCGCCTGGTGCGACCGTCTTGCCGCTTGACCCAATCGACCAGCTACGTGCGGCTTCGCATGCGATTTTCCCCCAATGGGTCGATGAGCTCCAAAGCGACTCGCAAATCGACGTTGGTTTTATTCGCTGCGGTGGAATCTATCTTGCGAAAACAATCGGCGAACTGGCAACGCTGACCGCCAATGAAGTCTGGTGGAAAGAGCAAGGAATCGCTTTCGAACGCTGGAACCGCGATCAAGTCCGCGCTCACGCCCCTGCCCTTGCCTGGGACTCTATCAAGCGAGCGTGGTATCTTCCTCAGGAGTGCCAGATTCGAAACCCTTGGTACCTTCAGGCACTCGTGAAGAGTTGTCGAAAGTACGGCGTTGAAATTCACGAATCGGAAGAGTTGCTATCCATCCGACCACGCGATTCACGTTCTATTGAGGACACTTACACAGTCGCGACTAGTTTGGGTGAGATTGAAACGCGACGAGCCTGTGTCACAACCGGTGCCTGGACGCGTCGAGTGCTTCAAGAATTTGTTCCAGCAACTCAGGCTACCGAAATCTTCCCGATGCGCGGTCAGATGGTTCTATTTAGACTCCCCAATCGACCCTGTATTCCCGTAATCAACGACGGCCATCGCTACTTGGTCCCGCGCGCAGACGGACTCGTTTTGGCGGGCTCCTGCGAAGAGGAAATGGGGTTTAATAACTCCACGACTCAGGCAATGATCGATGAACTGAGAGTTTGGGCGATCGACCTGATACCTTGCTTAGCCAGTGCAACCGTTGTAAAGACTTGGTCAGGCCTTCGCCCAGCATCGGTCGACGGGTTTCCCTATCTCGGTCGCTTAACAAACTTCGACAATGTCTTCGTCGCGGCTGGCCACTACCGTCACGGGATTCATTTTTCACCTGTCACAGCCAAACTGATGATCGAAGTCATGACAGGGAGCAAACCGTCGATCCCCATCGAGCCGTTCCAACTCAGTCGAGGCCACAGTTATGCGAGCTAGCGACACAGTCAATCTACAGTAGCAGGATTCGTGCACGAAAAGGGTATTTTAACGGATCGATCGAGGAAGGTTGCCCTAAAGTTGTTCGCCGGCATTGTTCTCCTGTCCTTCTAAGGGTGACGAGCCCAAGCGATAAAAGATCGCCAGCGGTAGCACCATCAGGGCTAGCATCCAGAAGACGGAGCTGATTGGCCAACCAAGCTGGACTGAGATCCACTGGAAGAGTTGGTATAGAATTCCCGAACAAAGAATTCCGATGAAGTTTGCTTGGTTCATCGTTCCTATCATGCGTCCTTTGAGCTCTGTTGGGGGCCGCTCCTGCATGAAGACTTGCAACGGAACGGCGTAGATCGCCGCGAATACTCCGACGACAATCAAACCCACAAAGCTCCCCGCATACCCAAGCAAATGGACTCCGTTCCCTTTCCAGAATCCGAGGATCGTCAACGCAAGAAACATCCCCCACAAACCGATCGTCACTTGCCCACGCGGCTGCACTCGTTTGAAAACAACTGCCGAGACGATCGATCCCAACATGATCCCGATAGCGATCCCACCGACCAACAAACTGGTACTCGATTTATTCACCCCAAGTTGTGTGACCCCCAAGCTGTTGACAACAGGGACAGCGATGCCTGAGATCATCCAGAAAACACAAGACACGAGAAGTGCAGAAAATAACGGACGATCGCTGAGAAACATCTTACTAACAGCCGGTGAAACGCCCCAGTCTGCAGCAGTAAGGCTGGACTCGGGCTGAGCAGGCCGTGCCGAGCGTATCCATGTTGATGCCCAAGTCCCAAGAATGGCAATCCCAATACAAACGCACGAGGCAATCCAAAGCGGCTTCGCACTTGGACGACCTTGACCATCGGTTTCCAATAACACATCAAACAAAACCCCCGCGATGACGGTTCCAAAAATGATCGCCAAGAATGTACTCATTAAGATTAACCCGTTGGCTTTCGCGAGATCTTTCGAATGGAACAATTCCGGCAAGATCCCATACTTTCCTGGTCCAAAAAAAGTACTGTGGGTTCCCATCAAAAACAGCACGGTCCACGTCCCTGCCATTCCCCATAAGCCATAAAAGAGAAACGCGATCATTCCCAACAGCATGACAGCTATTTCAGCCACTTTTGCAATAACAATCACGTCACGTTTGCGATAGCGATCCGACAAAAAGCCGGCCACACCGCTTAACAAAACAAAAGGAAGTGAAAACAAAGCTGTCGCCCATCCTTGCACGTCGCCTTCCTTAATTTGGCCAGCAACCTCTCCTGCACCAGCGATCACTACCGGAATTGAAAGCAGCAAAACAATTTGCTTAAACAAATTATCATTAAACGCACCAAGAAACTGCGTGATCGCAAGCCCCCAAAAGGCCTTGTCGCTCAGCAGTGGCTTGTCGACCATTCCGTCGACAATCCGTTCTGATCCATTGTTATACATGGGTACCCGATCGAATCCATTTTTAATTGCATGCGTTAAAGACGCCAAAGTTCTCGTTCTCTCGGAACAAGGACTCTGGCATTCTACAACGCCACCAATCGATCGACAGCATGCCTAAGCTCGTAAGACAAATTCCTACGGAAGAACCAAGTTTAAACGGGGGAAAACCGCTCAGCTACTTTTTCCCTGGCATATTCTTGCCCTTCTTCAAGAAGGACACTCTAGACAGACGCCTCAACCAAAGCCGATCCCATCGTGACCCCTGGAGCGGGAAGCTTGCTTTCACCTGTCAGGTAGATGTCGATCGCTCGAGCGGCTCCGCGACCTTCATTGATAGCCCATACGACCAGCGACTGCCCACGTCGGCAATCACCAGCAGCGAAGACGCCAGGCACGTTTGTTGTAAACTTGCCGTGCTCAGCCTTGTAGTTGCTTCTCGCGTCGTACTCCAAGCCCATCATTTCCGAAACGTAGTTCTCAGGACCAAGGAAACCCATCGCAAGAAGAACAATGTCAGCTTCGATAATTTGCTCTGAACCATCCACCTCTTTCATCACCATCCGACCGTCGACTTTTTCCCATTTCACACGAACAGTCCTAATACCTTTGACGTTGCCTTGCCCATCGTCCAGGAATTCCTTGCTGAGAATCGAATACTCACGAGGATCAATACCAAACTTTTCTTGAGCTTCTTCGTGACCGTAGTCGCTTCGGAAGATACGAGGCCATTGCGGCCAAGGATTATCAGTAGCTCGCTCCTCAGGTGGCTTCTCAAGCAGTTCAAAATTCACTAACTGGCTACACTCATGGCGAAGACTGGTGCCGATGCAATCACATCCAGTATCACCGCCGCCAACGACGACAACTTTCTTTCCCTTGGCCGAGATGAATTTGCCATCAGCATGATTGCTATCGAGCAAGCTTGCCGTGTTCGCCGAAAGAAATTCCATTGCGAAGTAAACACCTTTGAGCTGTCGACCTGGAATCGGAAGGTCACGTGGCTTCGTTGCACCGGTCGATAGCAAAACCGCATGGTTCTCTGCCATCAATTGCTTAGGATCCACGTTCACGCCAACGTTGGCCTTCGTGATAAACTTGACCCCCTCATCTCGCATTAAATCGAGTCGTCGTTCGACGTCTCCCTTATCCAACTTCATGTTCGGAATGCCGTACATAAGCAAACCACCAATCCTATCGGAACGTTCGTAGACGGTTACCGAATGACCAACCTTGTTCAGTTGATCCGCAGCGGCTAAACCAGCCGGTCCCGAGCCGATGATGGCGACGCTTTTTCCGGATCGCGATTTTGGCGGATTGGCTTTGACCCAACCTTCTGCGAAGCCTTTATCGATAATCGCCGATTCAATGTTCTTGATCGAAACAGGCGGGTTGGTGATTCCCAGCACGCAAGCTCCCTCGCAAGGAGCTGGGCAAACGCGTCCAGTAAACTCTGGAAAATTGTTTGTTTTATGAAGCCGGTCTAAGGCATCTCGCCAACGACCGTTGTAGACCAAGTCGTTCCACTCAGGAATCAAATTATCAATTGGGCATCCTGTCGCCGATTGGCAAAACGGTACGCCACAGTCCATGCAACGCGCACCTTGGGTTCGCAGCTGCTTTTCGTCTGGCTCTGTGTAGATTTCTTTGTAGTCGTGCATCCGCACAACAGGCAATCGCCATGCAGTCTTCTTGCGATCGTACTCTTTAAATCCTGTTGGCTTTCCCATGGTTCCTTGTCCCGTTTATTTACAAATTAAATGTTAAAAATACAGTTTTATTAAGAAGCTTTAGCCTCAGGTTTCATGAGCCGTAGGCGCTAGCCTCGGGTTTCTTCTATCTCCGACTATCTGGCTTATCTCCTATCGTAGCCTCGGGTGCGACGTGCCAAGTTGTTTGGGAATCGACACCCGTGGCTAGCGCCATCGGCTAAGGGATTTCACCCTCTAAGCTTTGGCTAATTTTCCTGCCGGAGCCTTAGTCGCTTGAGCTTTCATTTCTTCTAGCACTCGCTTGTAATCGGTTGGCATTACTTTGACGAATCGTGGTAGTGTCGCATCCCAATTGTCGAGCACTCGTTTGGCGACTGCTGACTGAGTGAACTGCAAGTGGCGTTCGATCAATCCCTTGAGTTCGCTGATATCTTCTTCAGCGACAACCTTTTCCAATTCCACCGTTCCAAGGTTGCAACAAATTGGGAACTCACCGTCCTCGTCCAGCACATAAGCAACACCGCCACTCATGCCTGCTGCGAAGTTACGTCCTGTCGCTCCCAAGATCACAACGCGACCACCTGTCATGTATTCGCATCCATGATCGCCAGAGCCTTCGATGACTGCGACGGCACCACTGTTACGCACCGCGAATCGTTCAGCCGCTCTTCCACGGAAGTATACTTCACCCATCGTCGCGCCGTACAAGCAAACATTACCGACTATGATGTTTTCTTCTGCCTCGAAGCTCGACTCCTTCGGTGGGTAAACAATGATGCGTCCCCCCGAAAGTCCCTTGCCAACATAGTCGTTCGCATCTCCTTCGATCTCCAACGTCACACCATGAGCCAAGAAGGCACCGAAGCTTTGACCAGCAGAACCAGTAAAGTTGATATGAATCGTGTCGGTTGGCAGCCCTTTTTGACCGTGAACCTTAGCGATCTCGTGCGAGAGAATAGTACCAACCGTTCGGTTGATATTGATGATTGGTAAATGGAACTGGACAGGTTTTTTCGTTGCAATCGCATCGCGACAACGCGGAACAATTTGCGTGACGTCAAGTGATTTCTCTAAGCCGTGATCTTGTCCAATTTGGCAAATCACACCGACGTTTGCATGAGCCTTCTTTGCCGGTCGCAAGATTGGAGTTAGGTCCAATCCGTCTGCTTTCCAGTGCTTAACCGCTGCATCGATACCCAGGCACTCTGTGTGCCCAACCATCTCGTCGATTGTCTTGAACCCGAGCGATGCCATGATCTCGCGAGTATCTTCTGCAACCATAAATAGGTAGTTTACAACGTGCTCCGGCTTACCAGCAAATTTCGCTCGAAGATCAGGATCCTGCGTAGCGATCCCGACCGGGCAAGTGTTCAAGTGGCACTTGCGCATCATGATGCACCCAAGGGTGATCAACGGAGCAGTCGCAAAACCAAATTCTTCAGCACCCAGTAACGCAGCGATGACCACGTCGCGTCCAGTCTTCAAACCACCGTCGGTTTGAAGAGTCACACGTGAACGTAAATCGTTTAGTACAAGCGTCTGGTGTGCTTCCGCAATACCAAGCTCCCACGGCAACCCAGCGTGCTTGATACTCGTCAGCGGGCTAGCTCCGGTTCCACCAGTATCACCCGAAATAAGAATGTGATCCGCGTGAGCCTTTGCAACGCCAGAGGCAACCACACCGACACCGACTTCGCTCACAAGCTTTACACTCACTCGAGCACTTGGGTTACTATTCTTCAAGTCGTGGATCAACTGAGCCAAGTCTTCGATCGAATAGATATCGTGGTGCGGAGGCGGACTGATCAATCCCACACCAGGTGTACTATATCGAATACGAGCAATGTATTGATCAACCTTCTTGCCTGGCAATTCTCCACCTTCGCCAGGCTTGGCGCCTTGCGAAATCTTAATCTGAATTTCTTCTGCGTTTGCAAGATACTCAATCGTTACACCGAAGCGTCCGGATGCAACTTGTTTAATCGCAGACTTCTTTGAGTCTCCGTTTGCAAGTGGCGTGAACCGGACAGGATCTTCACCACCTTCGCCTGTGTTGCTCTTACCGCCAAGTCGATTCATTGCAATTGCAAGCGTCTCGTGAGCTTCAGCGCTGATCGAACCGAGCGACATCGCACCCGTGCAGAATCGCTTCACAATATCTTTCGCGGACTGAACTTCTTCAAGTGGAATCGCTGGACCATGTACGTTCGGCTTGAGTTCAAACAAGCCGCGAAGCGCATAACGCATCTTCGAATCGCGGTTGATATGGTCTGCGAAACGTCGATAAGCGTTCTTGTCACCTGCTCGTGCTGCAATTTGGATATCAGCAATCGCAGCAGGATCCCAACCGTGTCGCTCCCCTTCCGCACGCCAGTGAAACTCGCCAAGATTCGGAAGCATCGTTTGCTCCGATGTAGGCTTGTCTGGATAACCCAAGCGATGTCGACGAAGACCTTCTTCGGCAAGAATATCAAAACTGCAACCTTGGATACGGCTGTTCGTTCCGACGAAGCAACGATCGATCACCTCTGTCTTTAGGCCGAGGGCTTCAAAGATCTGCGCACCTTTGTAACTCGCGAGGGTACTGATCCCCATCTTCGCCATGACCTTCAACATCCCCTTAGCAACAGCCTTGCGATAAGCGGCCACGATCTTGTCGTCGTCTGCATATTTATCTGCATCCAACAATCCGTCGCGGCTTGCTTGCCAAAGTGCCTCGAATGCCAAGTAAGGATTGATTGCGTCAGCACCATAACCAACCAGAAGGCAGAAATGATGGACTTCGCGTGCTTCACCCGTTTCGAGGAC
This sequence comes from Planctomycetota bacterium, assembly GCA_026692865.1. Taxonomy (GTDB): domain Bacteria; phylum Planctomycetota; class Planctomycetia; order Pirellulales; family Pirellulaceae; genus JAIYDQ01. The sequence continues at coordinate 27,457 of JAPLNI010000053.1, read as the reverse complement.
AATACCGATTTGAGTTCGCTTGGCAGCGCGAACCAAGTGGTGATGAACCGCTCCGCAAGCCATCAATGTGCTCACAGCAACGCGATTTTGACTGGTCGCTCGATCGCTTAGAACGATAATCGTGTACTTGTCGCGAATCGCTTCAGATGCCTCTTCGCAAATACGATCAAGGGTCTGTGTGAGACCTTCTTTTCCAAGAGCCCGATCGTAGCTAATATCGATTGTCTTAGTCTTCCAACCTTTGTTTGACATGTGCTGGATCGCAGCCAGTTCTTCGTTAGTCAGAATAGGATGAGGAACCAACAACCTGTGAGCATGCTCCGGAGTCGCGGCAAGCAAGTTTTGCTCGGGACCGATATAGCACTCCAAGGACATGATGATGTCTTCACGAATACTATCGATCGCCGGATTGGTGACTTGAGCAAAGAGCTGCTTGAAGTAGTCGTAAACCATACGCGGCTTATCAGACAAGCAAGCGATCGCCGAATCGTTCCCCATCGAACCGATTGGATCTTGAAGGGTCGCAATCATTGGCAACAAGAAGAACTGCATCGTTTCCGTCGTGTAGCCAAACGCCTGCATGCGAGCGAGTAGTGTCTCTGGATAAAAACCATGAGGCTCGTCCTTCGGCTTCAGATCATCCAGAGTGATTCGATTTTCTTTCACCCATTGTTTGTAAGGCTTGCTAACGGCCAAACCATTTTTCAGTTCTGCATCTGGAATCAAGCGACCTTCTTGAAAATCAATCAAGAACATACGCCCAGGTTGTAGCCGACCTTTTTCTTTAACAATCGCTGGATCCACAACCAACACGCCCACTTCGCTGGCCATGATGACGCGATCATCAGTCGTCAAATAGTATCGACTAGGACGAAGACCATTTCGGTCGAGCGTCGCACCGATGTAGTGTCCGTCGGTAAACACAATCGACGCTGGTCCATCCCATGGTTCCATCATCGTGCTGAAGTACTCGTACATTCCTCGCTTGTCTTCCGACATCGTCTCATGCTTTTGCCAAGCTTCGGGAACCATCATCATGACAGCCTCTTGAAGAGTTCGACCGTTCATCAGCAAGAACTCAAGGCAGTTATCAAAGGTGCCCGAATCGCTGCAGTGTGGCTCGACTACAGGGAACAAACCCGGTAGCTGATCACCGTAGATCTCGCTGGCGGCGTTTCCTTCGCGAGCCTTCATCCAATTGCTGTTACCTCGAAGCGTATTGATTTCACCGTTGTGACTCATGAAGCGCAGCGGTTGTGCGCGATCCCAACTTGGGAAAGTGTTTGTGGAGAATCGGCTGTGTACCATCGCGAGGTGAGTTTGATAATCGGGATCGTTCAAGTCGCGATAATAAGGCATCACTTGCGCGGGAGTTAACATCCCTTTGTAGATGATGACTTTTGTCGACAACGAACAAACATAGAACAGCAAAGCCTGCTTCAACTTCGTATCACCGCGCAGAGCGTGACTGGCTTGCTTGCGAATCAGATACAGCTTTCGCTCGAACTCGTCTTGGTTCAGCCCATCGGCAGCAGCAACGAAGAGCTGCTCAATCACAGGCTCACCCGAGCGTGCGGTCGGTCCAATATCAGCACCATCAGCATCCACCGGGACAACTCGCCATCCGATCAGCTTTTGACCATGCTTGACGATCAGCTCACCAAATACATTACGGCAGTGCTCTCGCTCGGTTTCATCTTTCGGAAGGAATATATTTCCCGCTGCAAACTTGCCTGCCTCAGGCAAATCAATTCCGAAGTTAACTTTGGCTACCTTGGCCATAAACTTCACGGGAAGCCCCGTCAAAATCCCAGCGCCGTCGCCCGTATTGGATTCGCAACCACACGCACCACGGTGATCCATGTTGCGCAGAATTTGATCAGCATCTAAAACGATTTGATGACTGGGTTTGCCTTTGATGTGAGCGACAAATCCAACGCCGCAGGAGTCCTTTTCTAACGAAGGATCATACAGACCTTGAGCTTCTGGGAATCCGAACGAGGTGTTCATGATTTTGTGACTTTCTCTGACTTGGTATGCAAGCCATCTTATCTAACTGACTGACTTTGAAATGGGACTAAACCGCGGTTTGCGATTTCCGTTTATCATTCGCCGCGAAAACCGTCGAACCACCATCGACGGCTTTCGGATTAGAAGAAGGACTCGAAGCATTCGAGCTCCCTTCATTCAAATTGTCATTTGCGAACGGGACTGCCTCGCACTGAGATGCTTCGCTGTGAACAGCATCTTGCAGTAGCAACTCCAACATCCCACGAGCCGCTCGCCCTAGTGGAACGTCGCGACGCTGGATTACCCCAAGCGGTCGCGTCATATTGACTTCCGAACAATTTAACAATCGCAATGAACCCGCAGCGAGTTCGTTCTCGATGGTTGGTTTTGGCAAGAACGCCAATCCACTATTAACAATCGCCGCATGCTTTACAGAATCCACATTGTCGAGCTCCACCACAACCCGCATCGACACCCCTAATGACCGTAGATGCCGATCGATCGCTAACCGAATCGGAAGCTTTGGAGCAAAAGCAACCAACGCCACTTCAGCCAAATCAGTTACGGAGAGTCGTGAATGATTGCACAGACGATGCCTAGGTGAGGCGACCAAGACCATTGGCTCTTCCCGCCAATGTGTCACCAAAAGCGTTCGCGATGCTTCGGGATAACTCAATACTCCGAAGTCGACCGACCCCTGCTCCACCATCCGATAAACATCATGAGGATGCGCCATCTTCACGACGCAGCTCGCCGCCGAGAACTGCGAATTAAATCGTTCCTGAATCGCTGGCAAATAACTCAACCCAAGCGAATAGATCGCTCCGACGTTGACTTCCCCCGAAACGACTTCATCTCCCACTTGGACTTGATCCACCAAGCTGTCGAACTGACGGAGAAGATTAGCAACTCCGTCGTAGAATTTCTCACCTTCGCTGGTCAACACAAATGGTCGCTTGGAGCGATCGATTAACTGAACATCCAGATATTCTTCGAGGTGTTGAACCGCTTGACTGGCTGCTCCCTGGGTCATTCCGTTGTCAATTGCGGCCTGCGAAAAACTACGACGGCGCACTACATCGCAAAAAACGCGAAGCGATCGAAGCTGAACGGATGACTGCCGAGGTACGTCCAAGGAGGACTTTCTGTATTAATTAAACTAATATAAAAAGGTCGTTTATTAAATCTTTCGATAAATCTAACCAATCCAGACAGTGAAGTCAACGATATTGTTAAAGTCATTTAAAACTTAACGAAAAGAGGGCGCTGGCTGTGCCAGAAGCGGCATGGGCGATAGCAAGCCCCCCTAGAAGCGAGAAGGCTTCCAAGAACGAGAAAGAGCAAAACTGGACTGGTTTCTCTTGAATTCAGCGACCGTGAATTGATCACAAGGATTCGCACTCGTAGCAGATGTCGCAAAACATCTGAAAACACCAGACTTTGCGATTGCTTCCAGTGACGTCTGAACTCTTACGAGATCAGCTTCCTCAAAATGACATGGGGACGAAGCACTAATACTTGCCGCAGTAGTCGATGGCTTGAGCGATCTCGGTCTTGAGCCTGCTTCGATCGACAATCCGATCGATGTAACCATGCTCGAGCAAGAACTCGCTCGTTTGAAAGCCTTCCGGTAGCTCGATCTTCATGGTCGCTTTAATCGTCCGAGGACCAGCAAAACCGATCAAAGCCTTTGGTTCAGCGAATACCAGGTCACCCAAAGATGCAAAACTCGCGGCCACGCCACCCATGGTTGGGTTGGTTAAAACGCTAATGTAAAGCCCACCACTTTTGTGATAGCGAGCCAAAGCCGCAGACACTTTGGCCATCTGCATCAGCGATAAAATCCCCTCGTGCATACGAGCTCCGCCGCCACTAGCGCTGATAATGATGAGCGGCAGGGTTTGCTCGGTTGCTCGTTCGATCAGTCTCGCCAAGCGTTCGCCGACCACAGACCCCATGCTTCCCATGATGAATGCGGAATCGGTGACGCCAATCGCAACTCGCCGAGCTCGAATCATGCCGGTTCCAGTAATCGCCGCATCGGTCAATCCGGTACGATCTTGCTCTCCAAGCAATCGCTCGGCGTATCGCTTTTTATCCGAGAACGAAAGCGGATCTGTCGGCAGGATATTTGCATCCCACGCCTCAAAGGTCCCTTCATCCAAAACTTGAACCAGCCGATCACGTGCGGAAACATAAAGATGGAACCGACACTTAGGACAGATGTTGGACTGTCGTTCAGCCTCTTTGCGATAGATTGAACTCGAGCACCCAGGGCACTTGATCCAAAGCCCCTCGGGGACCCCTCGTTTTTTGGCGATTTGTTCAGAATCAGGAATCGAGTCAGTTTGCTGGGCCATATTCATTCAGATCTTTGTATTTTGTTCGCAATGCAGATGTATCGCGGGCTTGCTCCGACAGCTTTGCTATACCATCGCAAGTCGATTCCCTTGAAGAGCGATTAGCTCCCAAGAGCCTCCATCTTTCTCCGCTTTCCACAAGTCCCCCAGTTCGCCAGCGACCAACAATTGACGCACTAGGCTAGCCAGCGGATCAGGGACCACCAGGAGTATGAACTCGTTCTTGTGCTTTTTGACAAGCTTTTCTACCGTTTTTCGCACTCGATCTTGAGCGTCTTCCAGTCGTTCCCCACCCGGTGGAGCAAACGCCTCTGGGTGTTCTTGGATGTTTTTGTAGACAGTGGGTTGCGTGCGGCGGACTTCGTCAATCAGCTTCCCCTGCCAAAGCCCGTGATCCACGTTTTGCATGCAGTCGAGCAGTTTTACTCGACCATCAACCGCCCTGGCTAATACGCCTGCAGTCTCTTGAGCGGATTGGCAAGGAGCTGAATAAATCGCGTCAAAACTGGATTTCTCCGGCGTCTGAGATAACTCCCGAACAATTTCCTTAGCTACAGAATTGGCCTGTTGAAGGCCTTTTTCACATAACGGGATGTCCAGACAACCTTTCATACGCCCCTCTTCATCAAAAGAGGTTGCTCCAGGGCGAACTAAACAAATCTTAACCATACCACCTTTTCCGGAAGCCATAAAAACCGAGCGGTCGAACACTCGACCCTCGCACCAATTCGATCGTTTTTCTCACTAGCACTCGTTCGTCTTCGTCACGTCCATCGACATGCTTGCGATAGATTGATGCAAGTGAGCCAGCGCTTGACAATAATCGGGGTGCTTGAAAATTGCAGAACCAACCACTAGCAAGTCCGCTCCAGCCGCGACACACTTCCCGGCCGTCTCGACGTTAACACCACCGTCAACTTCCAACAATAAATCGGGACCAAATTCAGCTCGTAGTTTAGCGAGTCGCTCTAACGCAATTGGATTGAAAGCCTGTCCACCGAATCCCGCTTCGACACTCATGACAAGCACCAAGTCACAAAGCGAGACGAACGGCAGGAGCCTTTCCATCGGCGTCAAAGGATTAATCGCCAGTCCAGCCGCGCAGCCCATCGATCGAATTTTCTCCAGAAGTTCTGCGTCCCCCGGACTCTTGATCGTTTCAACATGAAACGTAATTAAATCAGCCCCCGCATCGACAAACGCTTTCGCATAGTTCGATGGCGATTCGATCATCAGATGGACATCGACAGGCATTTGAGTCCGTTTTCGAATCGCTTCGACAATCGGCATACCATAAGTCATGTTGGGGACAAAAACACCGTCCATGACGTCCAAGTGCAACGCCTCGACCCCGGCCTCCTCCAGACGTTCAACTTCGCGGGCAAGATTCCCGAAGTCGCAAAGAAGCATCGACGGCAATACCACAGGCTTGGATTGTCGAAGCTTTTTAACGGGTATTTGATGGACTTTTTCCGACATGATTATGAGTAAAACCGCGAGTTTAATGGCTAAATCACGGATAAACGATTCATTTTAACCGCATCGGACGTTTGTTTGTGCCCACCGTTTTTATAACGATAGCTACACCTACACCCTTCAAGCAATAGCCACATGGGGGGAATGCCAGCTAGGCTTATAAAGCCTAAGCCGATGGCGCTAGCCAGGAGTATCGATTTCGCCACACTTTACCATATAGCATCCGAAACCGTATAGCATCCGAAGCTAACGCCTACCGCTAAAGAAAAATGCACTCATCATCACCGCAGCTGCAAGCCCCCGCCTAGACCCTACTTCTTGGGAACCGGTGCCGCCGCCGCAGGCAGCATCGCAACGATAGCATCTTCGATTTGATAAGGCAGATTCGAGGTCGCTTGAACCACAACACTCTTTTCGTTTAAAAGCATCGTCACAGGCAACGACAATATCCCTAAATCCACAGCAAGTTTACTTTCCATTCCACCTGCCTCGTACAAGTGATCCCAATTGAAACCCTTGTTTTCCCTTAGAAACTCAATGGCGTTACGTTTGTCGGTGTCAACATTGATGCCGACAATTGCCAGCTTGTTGCCGTATCGCTCTCGCAGCCGCTGAAGTCGCTCCATGTCAGCCTTACAAGATGCAACGTTGGACGCCCAGTAATGCACGATCACAGGTCGTTTGAGCGTCGCCAACTTCACGGGCTTTCCGTCCAGTGTTACCCCTTCAAACAGTACCGGTCGACCGACAATGTTCAAACGAGCCAATGCTCCGGCAGATTTATTTCCTTGGGAGGTTCCTGGATAGTCCTTCGCGATCCGCTCGTACCACTTCGCCGCAGACTTCACGTCCCCAGTGACTTCACTGTTGAAACCAAGCTGAATCATCGCGTCGGCCGAGTCGCTGCTTTGGGGAAAGGCATCAATAAAAGCTTCCAACTTTTCTAAGTGAGACTTTTGAACCGACTCATGGTTAACGTCTTTATCGGCAAGTGCATTGGTGTACTCTGCCCCGAGAATTCGATACGCGACGTAGGAAGTCTCTTGCTTAGCTTTTTCGTTCCGCTGAATGGAATCTTCAAGCTTTATAAGCCGTTCGATCCCTTCGGGATAGTCACCCGATTGGACAGCTACAAAAACCTGATCAGCCATTTGATGGATCCAAGTTTGAATATCTTCGGGCGATTTTGACTCGGCAATCAGTCGTTCGTAGAGAGTCGCTCGTTGTGCATGTATGGTTGCTTTGTTGTTAGCAGGGTCCTGCAGCTTTGCATCAAGTGCCTCAAGCTCTTTGAGCAGATTCAACATGGTCGCTGACATGTCCCCTGGAAGCCCCCCGCCCGCTGGAGCCATCCGATTGACTTCAGCAGAAGCAAAGAAAAGACCATTTTCGGGAATTGGGACGCCAGCCTTCATCAGTCGCGGCACATCAATCATTCGCCAGCTTTGATCCACCTGAATCAAGGTACCGATCAAGAGCTGCTGAGGCCCCGAAGACGTCTCAACCACAGCCATCACATTTTCGTAAGCCAATACATCGGAAGTCGAGCCTTCAGTCCCGGCTGGAACAATCCCAGGCTTATCGGCTCCAAAATTGACCCAACGACTTGTGGCATCGATTACTTTTTGCGAGGCCAACAACTTTTGAAACTGCTCGGGAGCGCCACCAATTCGTTCCATGAGATCAACGGTCTTTTGCTGTCCGAGGCCCAATTCATCTAACTCAGTGTCGGTTAGCATCAGCCTTTCCAAGCGTTTCGCATCCGATTCCCTCAAGGCCGTGACCACCTCAGAAGTTACTTCCTCTGCCGAAATCGCCTTCCAAGCATCAATGACTCCGTCCTCATCACGATCGACGCCCCATCGCATACCAGATGTCCCCATCCATCGTGACTGATCAATTTTGTCATTGAAATCGCTATCAATGTCGCGATAAACCTCGACTCCGTTGCCATAGAAAGAGATTTGATCGATTTTTTTATCGCCGTTGGTGTCAGCCAACCATCGAATTGGTTCGCCGTTGGGGCCCGAGATCAATAAGCCTACCACTCCGTTGCGAGTTTCGTATTTTCCTGTGCATTTCAAGTAATCCGCTGGATCGGTTTTATCGAAATCAGCATCTTTTTGCTTCGCAGCACGCGAAAGCATTTTGGCTAATTGCGCCGGTTCGATGTCGGCTGCAACCGCAATCGATAAAAAAGACGAGGCCGCACAAGCTGCGACGCCAAAAGACTGCTAAAAAGTCCAATTAAATCGTGTCTGACGCTCATCCAACAGCTCCATGTTTTCCATAACGAATTCTCCAGCACGCTGGAGGTTGACAGGCCCGAACCTTAGGCTAACATTTCGACTCTACCTGACATCTGGATGTTTTACCAATATCGATCCGGCGCAGGAAGAATAGTTTGTTGATAAGTTTGTGTTCTGCGCGCGTAGCTCAGTTGGTTAGAGCGCGTCCCTGATAAGGACGAGGTCCGTGGTTCGAGTCCACGCGTGCGCACTACCCGATCTGCAGTTGCCAAGCAACACAGCAGTCGAGTATAATGTTTAAGAGGTACTCCCGGGGATGTAGCTCAGTTGGGAGAGCATCTGCTTTGCAAGCAGAGGGTCATGGGTTCAAGTCCCTTCATCTCCATAAAGCCCGCGTTTTCTCTCGAAAACGCGGGTTTTTTCGTGTCGGGACCTCACGGAAACACTCGCAATAATCTCTCGAAGCTATGTAGCGAAGTTTGCCTGACCACATGGTCTTGTTATTCTTTGCCCGCGAATCACGCGGATCTACGCGAATAAACGGAGAATCGCTAGCAAACCCCAAACCTGTTCTGACTTGCATTTATCCGCGTTCATTCGCGTAATTCGCGGGCAAAATGTCAGCCATAGCTCTTCCGTATATTAGTTTCGCTTTGTCCTCGGTTGCTATCCCCAGGAAATTAGCGAGCTAACCCGAGTGACCAGGCTTGCGGGGCTCATTGTGGGATGCCCTCAATAAATATTCGCGCAAGGGCGCAAAGCTCGCAAAGAGTTCCGTGAATAACGAATAGCTTTTCTTTGCACCGTCGCGCCTTTGTGTGAGATCCTTTTTATGAATCTTTTAATTTGCAGGTCTTTCGCGAAGTAGAAGCCGACCATCAACGGTTGCTGGCTTGCTTGGCTTCTGCTGCTTGGGCGTCGCGTGCGAGATCGTCCCAGAACGAAACGTACTTCGAATGGTGCTTTACGTTGCTGGGATCGAACACGGCGGATCGTAATTCCTCGCGTTGTTCTACTAGTCGACTTAGGTCCTTGGAGGCGTCTGGTTTGAGAACGGGGCAAGGCCTATCGTAAACCACCATTGCGCCTTGGCTGCCTTCGGTATGAAATCGCGACAGTCCAATCACTCGGTCCGCAACATAAAGGGCTTCGTTAAGTTCGTGCGTCACGATAATGATCGTGTACTGAGGTTGTTCACCTCGCTGCTTCGCTTTCAAATTCTCTTGGTAGAAACCTAGCAACATCATTTGCAAGTCCTCGCGAGTCGCTTCGTCTAGCGCACCGAAAGGCTCATCAAGCAGTACCAGTTTGGGCTTCAGAATAAATGCTTGAGCGATCGCCACGCGTTGACGCATCCCCCCTGACAATTCCGACGGATAATGTCCTGCTGCCGCTTCTAATCCAACTCGTGTGAGAAACTCGCGGGCCATCTGCAGGTGCTCGCGTCGCTTGCGTAGGTACGTTGGCAGACCGATGAAACGCGATGGGAGCGATGTCTTATCCAGCTTAAGACCGAATGCTACATTTTCTTCGGCGCTTAAGAAATCGTAAAGCGAATAATGCTGATAAACAATTCCAACGTCGCGGCTTGGCTCCGTAACACGTTTCCCCTCGGCTAAGACCTCACCTTCGGAAGGTGGATCTGTACCAAGTATGGCTCGCAACAAGGTGCTTTTTCCACAGCCGCTGGGTCCGACCAGCGCAACAACTTGACCGTACGCGATCTGGAGATTGATTTTGTTGAGGATACGATTCTTGCCATACCAGTGGCTAAGATTCTTTACTTCGAGCGCGTGCATAGAGATGTTACTATGGGATGACAATAAAGAGTTAACGGTCGTACCAAGGACACAGTTTCTTGCGTAGCCAAAGCAGTCCCCAATCGCCGAGCAATCCAGTTAATCCAAGAATGCCTAGGTAGATATAAACAATACTCATGTTCAATACACGCGACTCCATGCGTATCCGATAGCCTATGCCTTCTCCACCAACGAGCATTTCTGCTGCGAGGAGAAAAATCATGGCGGGACCGATTTGCAATCGAATGTTATCGAGAATCGGAGGAAGTATCTGTTTCCAAATAACCTCATAGATAATCTCCGCATCGGACGCCCCAAGTGTGTACGCCTTATCAATCGCTTCGTCTCGAACGTCATTGGCGATCGATTGATAGACTGATTGGGCCATCGTAAAAAAGATTCCCAATGCAACCATCGTCGTGAACATGGTTTGATCGCTACCGACCAACACAAAGTAAATGGGCAACATCGCCGTCGGCGGTATCTTTGCAAGGAACGAAATCGTAGGCGCCAATGGAGCAGCAATCCAACGATACGATCCCATCGCAATTCCAACAACGACAGATAAGGACACGCCTAACCCCATTCCGAGAAAAAGCCGCCAATAAGTGGCTCGAAGATCGGTAACCACCATGGATGGTTTCGGCGACTCGGCAGTTCCCTGTGACTCGGACATTCGTGAGACGCCATCACGAAACGCTTGGAGGCCAGGTATGACTTTTTGCTTTGGGTTGATCGCTGACTGACGGTACGAAAGGCCGCCATAAACAGCCAGTAAAGTACAGACACCCAAAATGCCCAGAAGCACGACAAGCCATCGCGGTATCGGACGACGAATCATAGTTATTTAGCGCCGCTTGCTTGAGCCTTTAGAAAGCTCGTATCAAAATTGACTTGTGTGTCGGCTGTATCAAAGCCTATGCTTGGCTTTTGATTGACGATCTTTTGGGCTACGCAAAAATCGACCACTGCAGGCATCGTCTTATTACGGAACTCGTCGCTCGTCAGAAGCTTAAGAGCCGCTTCAGGGGATGAATAGAATCGCGTTTGTTGAACAACTTGCTTCATGTCCTCAAGACCAAGGCTACTAAAGTTGGCACCGATCGCAACGAGCGTTTTATCCGCAGTTTTGGGGTCAGCCATTCTCGCATTGATCGCATAGAAAGTTTCTACAAGGCAACTTGCGAATTGCTTTCCACCTTCTTTAGCTAAAGAGTCTTTACCGACGACAACCATATCGATGATCTCTTCGGGAATCTCAGATGAATCAAACAACTTCTTGCTCTTGGGTTGATCGCGAAGTGTTTGCATCACGAACGGGTTCCAAACCATGATTGATTGCACGCTCGAATCGCCAGTCTGTAAAGCGCTGGCTGCTGCGCCTGGATCCATGTTGGTAAATGGGAAATCTTTGGGATCGAGCCCTTTCTTTACGAGAATCCTCTCAAAGGCATACTGCGAGACGCTTCGCTCAAGCCCCCGCGTCGTGTTCCCTTTCAAACCATCCAAGTCGTCAATTCCTACTGCAATACAAGCATCCGCTCCTACACTCGTCGAAGTCGGAAGGATCGCCACACTGGCTCGATCCATCGCAGGTCCTAGTGTGTCCATGTTGGTAATACAGACCGCGTCGGCTGTGTTTGAACCGTACATTTGAAGACACGTGTCGTAGTCAACACCTTTCAGCACGACGTCGACGTTCCACTTCTTCTCCAGCTCACCTTGCTTGCCGGCTTCTTTGTTAAGCAATCCAATCTCATCAGCAACGCCAAAGACGCTCCACGAAGGATACTCGCTCCAAGCCAAGGTGAAAGTCGATACTTTCCCCGCACCTTTCGCGTCGCCGCTAGTCGTTACTGGATTTGTTGAGGAGGTATTAGAAGCGGTATTGGTCGACGACTCGCATCCGGCACATGCAATACATAGGAAGGAAGCCAAGATTAAGTTTTTGCGCATTTTTTCACCTTTGTGTAATAAGAAACTGAGAAAGACGTTTTCTCATCGTTCGTTGATTCAAACTGAAAGCCCAACCGACAACCAATACTGGCATTTAATAACTGTGTTTACTGTGGTCGCTCTATTCTCGCAGATCTTGATCGTTTGTGTTGGAGCTTTCAAGCGAACGAAGCCTTTCCTCAGTTCGTTTAGCAATTCGGAGGTTTGCATCAAGGTCGTCTCGCAGTTGTGCTAATTCATTTCCGGTCGACTTCTCGGTCAGGTTCTTGTATTGATTTAAGGTCGACTCCAAATGCTCGACGGAATCTTGAATTTCCGCTAGCAGTTGTTCACGCTTACCCATTAAAGCTCGCTGCTCTTTGGCTGGAAGCTTTTTGGCTTGCTCGAGTAGCTTATACGATTCCGACAAATTGTTCACGGAGGCTGTAAACAATTGCTTCGCGCTACTGAGGATTCCTTGGCTTCGAATGGCTATCCCAGTCTGACTCGCAAACTCTTCGAATTGAGTGCGATGCAATCGCAATAATCGCAGCAGATGTTGATCGCGATCATCTTGGTCTTGGCTGAGTAGATGATCGAGCCGATCCAGTTCTGCGGCCTCGGCCTGAAGCGTTTGAAGCTGCATTTTCTGGATAGTCTGGTGGGTGATCGCTTCCGTCTGAAAGATAGCCCGCGTTGCCATCCATCCGAAACCACCCAGCACTCCAACAAGCCCAGCGATTGTCAGTGCATCGATTCCATTACCAGCCCACGAAAGAAGCCAAGCCGACGCACCCGCCACGATCGGAAGAACGACCGATGGTGCCAAGAATATCTCTTGCAGTACTCGATTTTGAACTTCCTTCAACGCCCAACCTCACTCTATCCATCACTTAAAGAATAACGAGATGCTGATTTTTGATTCTGTGCCCCGCGAATTGCTGACGTTAGCGAATCACGTGTGATTTCGAATTAGTAAGGCAACTCGCCAAGCGTAAACACGACGCGAGATTGCCCTGCTTTTCCCGACACACTTTTCATTCTAGCTGCCGGTATTCCTAAAGCCTTCAAGTATTCTACAGTCGCTTCAGCACGACGAGCAGCCAAGCTTAAATTTGCTTCGATGTTTCCACTGCTGCTCGCATTCCCCTCGACTCGTAAATAATAAGCAGGCCACGATCTCAGTTTCTCAGCGAGTTCATCCAAGACGGTGCGACTGACTTCGGAAAGATTTGCAGTTCCTCGCGCAAAGACGAGCTCCGGAACACTCAGCGTTCCAACCGGCACGAGTGTACTCCACTGCGATTCGCTCAGCTCTACCAACTGTTGCTCTTGGCGAATGACCTCTTCGGGGAGAAAGTTAGTCGACTGAAGTTTTGCAAGAGGCCTATCGAAAAACAAACGGCTGAACTGTCCGTCCGTCGGATCTTTTTCAATCCCTCCCGACGAAACTAATACCGAGGAGATACGTCCTAATATGTCTTCAATATGTACCACCTTTTCGGCACGCAATCCGAAATGAGCGTAATTCTCCTGAGTATTCTTCCACTGAATTCCCTTCAGCAATCTATCAGCTTGAGCTGAAGTCAAAGAAGTGTTCGTGAGCTTTGCATCAGCCAGAACTAACTCCTTCATCTGAGCAGGATCTCGGAAAGCGTTCATCGATCGGAAGTAGCTCTCGAGAATTTTTTCAACTACTTCTTGCTCCTTAAGTAGAAAGTCTCGGCTGACCACGATCGCGTCAACGATGTACCCAGTGAACTTGGAGCTATCTACCAGGACGTGCAGTTGGTCGTTCTCGAGCAGTTGCGAAATGAATGGTTCCCACGTGACGAAGACTTCGTTTGTTGAAGGGGTCGCTTTTCGATAGGCTTGAATAATCGCGTCGGCGGATGCAACACGCTGCATCGGATCCTTCGATAAACGCGACAAATCAAAATCGTGCATAACGACTCGCGTTAAGGTCTCGCTAGGGGAATCACCCACCAACACAAATCGAGTGTCTGGCGAATTCAATGAATCGACGTCTGGATAACGCTGTTTGTAGGCGAGCATCCCGTCGGCTCCACGCGTCTCATCGATAATGGCAATGATGGTCGCTGGGAGACGGTTACGCTGTGCAGAAATCTTTAGCAACGCATCGACTGGAAACGCAGCTAGCTGAATCTCTCCCGACTCCAGTGCATCCATTCGCTTCGCGTAGTCAGCATTGTCATCCACCATCTCCATGCGAATGCCTTGACGGGCAAGCTGGTCTCGGAAGTCTGGCGAACGAAGCACAGCGTATCCTGAGAAGGCATCCAGCCCACAAGCCAAATCATATTGGTATCGGCTCGTACCCTTGGTTGCATCCAGCGACTGCTGATCCTGCTCTTTCTTCCGTTCTGTTTCGCGTGCCTGTTGCTCCGGTTGCACGAACAGCTTCCAAACGCCGACCCCGACACTCAAAAGAGCGAGCCACACAAAAGCAACAAGAACTATTTTAGAAATGGACACCGGTATACAGTTGGCGAAAGGACTTGATTGACAAAAACCGACCTCTACGATCGATATGCTTACCGAGCTTTATTTATGACCTGAGTTCATAATCAGCGTCGTTCATGATCGTCATCGTTTTGATTTGGTTAACCCGTTGATTAAAATTATCAAGAAAACAACAACAGCGAGAAAAAAACCGAAACTGAAACCTCGGTCTTCTTGTACGGGGGGCACGGTAGGAGTCGGTCCATTTGGCGTCGTAACGGTTGTAGCCGGCCCGATTGGTGCATTAGCAGCAGGCGATGAAGTGTCTCTATCGGGCGTTTGCGAAACCGAAATCTTCTGGTTCCGACTCGTCGCCAAAGCCTTTAATGCTTCTGCAGCAAAATCATCTGGCAATCCAGCAATCATGTCAAAGTTCGCAGCGCTGCTGCCTGTGCTCGAATCAGCAGACTCCGCAAAAATTTCGGTCAACGCCTGTTCAAAGCTAGACGCATCATTAGCCCTTCGGTAGGAATGAGCACGACTGGCCAGCGAGTGATCAGACTGCATATCGACCCCGATCACGTCGATAACAATGCCGCGTGCAACCATATCTGGAAGATATTGATCCAGTGTATTTCGATCTGTTGCTTCTCCGTCGGTCACCACCAGCAAACGATAGTCGCCGTAAGGAACTTCACCACGGCGTTCCAAGAGTTCATCGATCGCTGACTTCATCGATTGCCCCAGTGGCGTGCCACCATCGGCCTTGACGTTTGCGATCCGCGAGAGAGCAGAAGCTCGATCCAGTGCAGCCAGCGGTACCAACCAACCACCGTTACTGCGAGCACCATTCATAAGCAAGAGACCGAACGTTGTTTGCGGCGACAACTGCTCAACCACACGAGTCAAGGCGGTCTTTGCGACGGCCATTCGAGGCTCTAACGCAGACTCCGTGCGCATCTGATTACGCATAGAACCCGAGTCGTCCAAAAGAACAACGACAGTAGTGTCCGTAGCAAACGCCGGAAGCGTCGAGTAAACCGCCAATACGCTCCACACAGATAGAAAAGCGAAACCAACCAACATTCGATGATGTCGTATGAAAGCTGCTCGACTAAGCATGAATTGCCTCTACTTTATCGTTGCGAAATCGGTCGTTGCCAAAACGGACGCTAAAGTCGGGATCGAATGGAACGGTTGAGTTAGAACGGTTGAGATGAAAACGATGGAACGGGATTAAAAGTTAAAATCAGAAGGTGCAATCGCTTCGGCCTCGACACGAACGATACGAAATTCGACTCGCATGTTTTCTTTGGCCTCTTCAAGATTTCGAGGCTTCGCGATTACTGGTTCGATCACCCCTGCTCCAACTGGGACGATTTGGGACATATCCAAGTTGACACCCGATTGTTTTGCAAATCCTGCGACTGCATCACGAACCGCGTCGGCGCGATTCTTGCTCAGGTTTAATGCGGCTTGGAAAGTGACTAACGGATCGGCCTTACCACCGCTGAAGGCTCCGGCTTTGATTAAATCGGCAATCACTTTTGTGTTCGTCAAGTCGAGCGACTTCCCGTCGTAAAAGTAGCGGAAATTTCCAGCGACGCCACTCTGCTTCAAGATCCCTTTCTCCATCCCAGATTGCACGAGATCCATTAAGGTCTTCGTCGGATCTGAATGGCCGCGAATCACAACCTTCGCATTTCCAAAGGTACTCGCTGCCTTAATAGCTCTTTGAAACTCGGCACCATATCTGTCCACCGAAAACTCTTGAACGTTGGGTTCAAAGTTGATGGTGAAGCTTACGATCGTGTTTGCATCCAGGTTTTCGCCAAGGAACTTATCGGTTGATTCGGCAGTTGGATTAAATCGCTCGGTCTTGCTCGGTTCGACATAAGCGATGCCGCCAAGTTTGGCTATTTCTTTGTAATCAAAAGTGTTGGGATCAAATCCCAATCGTGCGTCGGCGTAACCCCACGTAGTCGCAAGATTGAGTGCTTCTGCCATCTTGGCTTCAAAGCCACTTAGGTTTCCTTTATCACGAAAGAAGGAAATCTGACCCGGCAACCCAACAAACGAGCAGTCCATGAGCAAACCATGCGCATCGATATCGAGAGTCGGTAGAACTTCCTTGCCAAAAGTCTTTTGACTGAGCAGCAGGATTTGCTTGTAGGGCTCTGACATTTTCTGCGTATCGTTGAATCCCTTACGAAGTGCAACCAAATCTTCGGTACCCTTGAGATAGCCCGCGACAAACTTCTCAACGAAAGCTTTATTCGCATCAAACCAGTCTCGTCGAACTGCATAAACATCCGCAATCGAGCGACTCATCTGCTGAGTACTGTTGACCAAGTGTGCTCCTTCGACTGTTCCTTCGGCACCACTTCCCACCGAATCAAACCCACTGGTTAATCCAATCAAATCAGGAGTAATGACGCAACAGGCATCAATCGTTCGATCCTTTCGAAACGCTTCAGCCGGCCCATTCGCGCCGGTAAGGTCCTTGACCCAAACGATGCTTACATCATTCTTCGTGAGCTGTGCTGCCGACAGCGAGTCAAATAGCAACCCGACGTGAGGACCACCTTGCTGACAGGCAATCTTTTTGCCTTTCAGGTCGTTCAGATTTTTGATTCCGCTGCGACCAACAATGTGATCACCAGCACTCCATGAGAGTTGAAGAATGACGACCGGCTTTGTCCGAGGGTCCGATCCGGTTACTTCGCTGGCTAGCCCCAGCATGTGCATCGTGCCTCGCAAAAAAGGCGTTTTACCCGACATGTAATTGCGAACTTGCGCGATGAAGTCGTCGCCTGGGACGAGTTGCATATCCAAGCCAATCTTATCAAAAGTAGAACCTTTCTTGGTCTTCATATCACCATTGGCAAGAAAAGTAGCAACGTCGCCGCCCCAAGTAAGATAGGGGACGGGTAGCACTCCTTTGGCGACCGGAGCCACCTGAACGGGACCCACTAAAGTTTTGAACTTTTCTTGCGATTGAACCTGCCCAAAGAGGCTCGACCAGACCAGCGCAGCAAACACCAAACTGACGCGATTCCACATGTTGCTAGACCTCTAAACACGAGACAAAAACCTTCCGAATGCAAATTCTAACATGCTTCAGGGCTTTCCGCATCCAAGCGCGTCTCAACATCCTGGATTAGAAGCGCATCTCCAAGGCGAATTCGTCTCGGCGGGCCCTTAAAACCATGGTCCAGCCAATTTCGGCTCGATTCTGGTCCCGAGTTTTGAATCTTCAGACCGGCAATCTGGACTTGTGAGCTAACTTAACGATCTCTAAAGTATTCAGCTCGGGTTCGGACCTAATTGGCCCGTCCCGATTTTGGAGGATAGCCGAATGGTTAGGGACCTGATTCGAAATCAGGCGCCGGGAAACCGGTTGAGGGTTCGAATCCCTTGTCCTCCGCTCATGAGCATCTGTGCGTGATTCTATGGCACACTCAGACATATGAAAGTAGATTGTGCAGCGCGTTAGCCGACCGCTATGCAGCTACCAATTGTGACGTTTTTGTTACTGAAGCCACTGAAGCATTCCGCCGATGGCGAAGAGTGAAACTCCGATGAGTCCGATTGCGGTGACCAGGTAAGCTCGCGAATGGCGGTGAATGCCGTGAACAAGCGCCAGTCGCTCGACCAGTGCTTCTGCTTGCGTTAGATTTGCACCCGACTCTTCTCGGATTAGGTAGACGGCTTCTCGCCATTGGCCCGACTGGATCAGGTGGAGTGCGAGAGCGTTGGTGTTTTGGTTGGTGACTGGATTCACGATTCCGAATGTTTTCATTGGAAAATTAAGAATTCGCGTTTTGTTGGCGCTAAGTGATCTCTTGCCGTCGATATCGTCACATCAAACTGAGTTGCTAAAGTCTCAGCAGCACGAAGAGAAATCGGAAAGCAAACCTATTCCTTCTTCCGGTCCAATCGGCATTGCGGAGGTTAAATCTTGAGCAAATTTCTGAGCGATCACAATCCTGAAAACGCATTCTCGTGCTGGCTCCGGTGGATTACTTTAATCAGCCTCTTCGTATCGTTTTCGGTTTACGTGTTCGTCGCCCATCCAAGCCGCGTTTCCACCGCAGCAGAACCGCACCCGTGGATTTCAGATGCTCCCCCGAAAATGGCTCGAATGATCGACATCGGTCAAGTCAAAATCCTGGAGGATGACATCGCCGTCAAGAACGCCCAAAGAGCGGCTATC
The DNA here is from genome assembly GCA_026692865.1 of Planctomycetota bacterium. GTDB lineage: Bacteria > Planctomycetota > Planctomycetia > Pirellulales > Pirellulaceae > JAIYDQ01. The sequence continues at coordinate 8,949 of JAPLNI010000053.1, read as the reverse complement.
ACGCTTTACAACATCCATGTGCAATTTGATCTTCGGTATACCCAGACTCCGATTCGTCCGGCGAATGCAGTACGCCGCAAAACGTCGATCCAAGTAAAGTTTACCAATCCAAAAGTCACGCTTGAGCATGAAATCAAACTGTCAACTAACTACAAGCCCGAAAAGCCTTGGGAGTCACGACTCTTGCTTCACGAAATGGACCACGTGGCCATCAGCACGGATCCACGACTGATCAAGATACTCAAGTCGCTTCTTCAAGCCCCGGCGAAATTGACCATCGACTTGTCAACCAACGCCAATCAAGATGCAACCACGATTACTCAAGCGATCGAGGATTTGCAACAAGCTCGCCGAGTAGCAGTGCAAATGATCGTACAGAAATACTACGAGCGGCTTGATGCACAATCGAACAACGGGCTTGATGACATTGATCAGCGAAACGAGTTCTTTATGGGACTCTACTCCAAAGAGGACTTGGAGTCGCTCGAGTTCCCGTACCTCAAAGAGATTCGCGTGGCACAGGCCGACGCGAATTTAGAATCCGTTGCAAACCACTATTTGATTAGCGATTCGCAATAACTGATCGAGAATTCGTGTTCACTTCATGCGATTTAATGGACAGATAATTTATTGCCCTGGAATCCACAGTCCGCTTCCTCCGGAACCACTTGCACCGGCAGGCTTTCCTTGAGCCTCGGGAGCCCCTTGGTCTGGAGTCCAAAGACCACTTCCTGAGCTAGCCGGGGTTGGTGCTTGTGAGCCATGCCGCGCGAGAGCGGCCCCAACGTCTGCACCACCTCGTCCGCCGCCACCGCCTGCTTGCTGTTGTTGCATCCGCATCATCTGCATTTGAACAAACTGCATTAAAACAGGATCACGAGGCACTTCCGTGAGTGCCTTACGCAAGAACATTCCGGCTTCTTCAGGCCGCCCGAGTTGCTGCAAGACGTCGGCTCGCTCCAAAACCACGTTGCCGATTGGAACGCCAAGAACTTTCCCCTTCTCGTACATTTGCTCAAGGAGTTTTTCGGCTTCTTCGAAAGATTTCGAGCTTCGTGTTCGTAGAGCCAACTTGGTGTAGTCGGCGGAAATTTCTAGCTTTTCTGGCCACTTGGTCGCTGTAATCGCAGCGGCCATCCGCTCGTAGATACTTGTCACATTGCGAGTCAGTGCGGACTGAGCCATTTGAAGCAAATCATCGGGAGCAATTCCTTCTAGATCGATCCAGAAGTAACTCGCACCACCGACAAGATCAAACGTATCGTCAGTGGAACTGAGCTTGATTTTTTCCAGAGAAAGCTTTTCCGCCAAGTCTTCGAAGTCTGTTGCAGATAGCTTCGAAGTACCTGCGGCCTGCCAAAACAAAAGGAACGCAGCGAGTTCGGTTTTATAGACTGGATCATTCGCACACGATGAAGGCGTGCCGCCATTAAGCATCGGAAGTGGGAAATCAAGAAAGAGCTGCTTGTCGAGCTCTCGAACCGAAGCGTTAAACGCCGGAGCCAAATCGTTCGGGGGCATCTTGTCGACTTGGACGGTTGCCGAGATGAACAACAGCGGGCTGTTAGGTAGCGACTGAAGCACTGTCCGGCTGGACTCGGGCAGCCCAAGCTCTTCAACGATCGACTTGGTCCAAGCTTGTTGGTAACCACGAGTCGGTTCGATCATGACAATGCGTGGTGGCTTATCCGTTTGTCGTCCATAGTAAACGATCCACTGACCAGCTTGTCTTGGTCGATACTCAGCGAACTCTTCGCCCAATACGGGCTTCACCAGCATGTATGCAGACTTGGGCGGGACTTCTTCGCCTGTGAGTGCGTTGAGTAGTTCGCGAACTGATTCCGGCTTCATCGGAATCAGGCTAGTGCTGCTTACCAACTTTTGTTCAACACTCTCGTCGGCAACATCATAGCTTGTCAGGTCAAGCGGAATTCCAATTCCACTCTTGGTTGCCGATAGCTCGAAAGCGAGTGCTTGGAAGTAGACTTTTTGTGCTTCCAGCAGCCCATCGGTCTTTGCAAGACGCAAGCAAGTTTCTGTTGCACCATCAACGTCCGCGACAAGCAACAAGCATTGGAGCTTTGCGATTAAGAGTGGCCCCTGAGGACCAAACTCGCGCTGAATCCCGTCAAGCTTCGTTCGGCACTGCTGAACTTGATATCTTTCGAGTAACGCTAACGCTTCTCGGTAGCGTTCGGCATAGGGCTGGTCGTCCGCTTCTGGGGGCGATGGAGGCGACTCTCGCTGGAGAATGCTTGTGTTTTGCTGAGTAATAATCGAGTTATAAATCTCGTTCGTCATCTCCGCAGATTGCTCACCGGCAATCCCCAGCAGCATTTCCGCATGCATAAGCGACGACAGGAAATACCGGCGCTGCATCATGCTTTCGATCAGGTTGATCGCTACTGTCATGAAGAGCGGATGCAGATTCTCGGACGTGCCTGCGATTGCTTGGACAAGGAGATTCGCAGCCTCTTCCACATTTCCTCGCATAATCGCAACTAGCGATCGATACATCTTGGCGAGCGGATTATCGGGTTGCAGCCGAATGAACTTTGCCGACGTTTCTTCAAGCGACTCGGTTTCCTGCAGCTTCAGCAAAAGCTCGCATTTCATCGCCAACAACCACGGTTCCGAAGGCAAGGTTTTCAAGAGCGAATTGATGCGATCGAGCGCGGCAACACTCTGCTCGCCTTGAATCATTCGATCGACGATTTCCATCTCAGCCAAATGTTCGTGGCATTTGCAAAACTTGATCTTTTTACCGTTACCGCACGGGCAAACCGTATATTGGTCCATCGACATGGCTGATTTTATCCTAGATCCACACGCAAAAAGGGGTTAAGCAGCGATTGACTTCAACGAGTCAAAGACTGCCTGATACGCTATCAGTTACGTCGTTCAGTGTAACAGGCATCTGATCATCGCAGAAGCTACCTATTCCCAGCTATTAATTCGCCGGTTTTGACCAGAGAACGTCGATAACGATAATCTATAGGACAAGTTTATCGCAATAATGTAAGGTTTATTGCAACAATCTACTGCCGAGGAACTTCGATGCTGCGGAGGAGTTGCTTCAGCTCCTGATCGACCGAGCTTCCCTCGACTTCCGCCTCGGCATTGAGCACTACTCGGTGACGCAGCGCGGGAATGGCAATCTCGACAACATCGTCGGGGACAGCAAAGTCGCGGCCCTGAAATGCAGCTAGCGTCCGAGCCCCCTGGACTAGTGCGATACCGGCTCGAGGCGACGCTCCCAAGTGAAACGCAGGCCAGTCCCGAGTCGTTCGAACAATCTTGTTAATGTAGGAAATCAACTTGGGCTCGGTGCGGACTTCTGCGTTCTTCTGAATCATCTCTTGAATCTCTTCAGCGGATGTCACTTGAGCGACATCGTTCTGGAGCATCTGATTCAGATCGATTTGCCGGCTATGCATTTCGAGCACCCGCGATTCCTCGTCTTCGGTCGGATAATTGACGACCGCTTTAAACATGAATCGGTCTAACTGAGCTTCCGGGAGACTGTAGGTCCCTTCGCTTTCAATAGGGTTCTGTGTAGCCATGACCAAGAACGGTCGCGGAACGGGATGGCTAGTGCCATCAATTGTGACTCGATACTCCTGCATGATTTCCAAGAGAGCAGCGTGCGTCTTTGCTGGGGAACGATTGATTTCATCAGCAAGCAAAAACTGAGTAAAAACCGGCCCGGACCGAAAACGAAACTCCTGAGTCTTCATATCCAAGATCGGAGCACCGGTAATATCTGAAGGCATCAGGTCGGCCGTAAACTGAATACGTCCAAACTGACAGCCAAGCACCTTCCCAAGCGTACGAACAAAAAGCGTTTTCCCCAAACCCGGCACGCTTTCAATCAGCAAATGCCCCCCCGAAAACAGCGCCGTCAATGTTGTCAGCACGAGTTCGTCTTGACCGACAAACACCTTACCAATCTCATGACTGATTTTTGCGTAGAGACCCGCCGCAGCATTGCTCGGCACCTCCCCTAACGTGCCCTTAGCAACGGAAGCGTTGCTCGCAGGTTCTATCCCACTACTTGATGATTCGATCATTCGGAAATTCTTTCGAAGGTTGAGCAACTTGAGCCCACGAGTTATTTGGTTCGCGTTTCACATCACGGAAATAAGACGCAATTTTTTGTAAAGCATAATTCTTATCGTTCGTTTGATGAAGTAATTGCCCAAGCGCGTGGATATGCAATCCAAAGTCGGCAGTCGACTCGGTCGCAATCTTTCGTGGGCGACCGAAAATCGGAAACAGAGCTAACAGAACGACGAAACCGACAAGCAATCCTTGCATCGCAATAAGACTTAACGGCCAAACTCGAAGAAGCTCGAATCCGGAAGCGTCCTGTTTGTCCGTATCCGACCTAATCACGGTTTCACCTCGTGGAGAAAGAAATCCGATGCGACCATTGGTTGGAAGAACCGAAATCAACTTCTTAGCAATCGCCCGATGACTTGGATTCGAAAGCCCCTCGTTTAAGATCATCGCCCCGTTTGCCAAAACATAAACCGCTCCTCCAGACCAATCAGATGAATGAATCGAAAACGCAATTGGGCGACTATCAGCAGTCTCAATCAGTCGATCTACGCGACGTTCATTCGACTCTCGTCTCCTTTTTCTCGCTGCTGAAGTGTACAAATCCTTGGGTTCAAGATGACCTCGCAATGGCACGTCCAGGTCCACCTGGTCACTCTCCGCCACCCACGCCCCTTGAAATGTCTCTGGCTTTTGCAATTGCTTTTCTAAAAGCTCTGAGTCATTCGGCACATATCGAAACCATTTACAATCCTGTGCGATTCGATTTTCGTAACGCATAGCGTCGTGTGCCGTCTCCGCGAGTCCCTTTTCTTGAGCGAAAACAACTCGATCAATCGCTTCATCCGTCTTCATGGCGGCCTGCCAGTAACGAACGCTAGGCGAAAAATCACGACCGACAAAAACGAGAACGCGATTAGGATTTTCACTTAACCAACTTTCAAACCATGTGATCTCGGCGGTCGTCGGAGTCCTAATCGACTTCGGAATAAAGACAATTGCATCCAGTTGACGACTTCGTAATGAAAGCCCATCCAATTGAACTGATGTCAAACCTTTCTTCTCGCAAAGAGCTCGAAACGCAGTCAGTCCCGCGACACTTCGTTTGGCTCCTAAGGCCGACGCCTCGCCATAGAGAATGTCGCTATCAGGTCGATTGGTATCACATCCACTTCCGAATCCAATCACCAGCAAAAAACAAAGAATCAAAACCAATGAAACGGTTTTCCCTATCAATTCATTTACGGGCCCGGTGATTGACAAGTTCTTCTGGCTTTCGATCAAATCGTTTTGCTTTTTCTTCGATGTAATTGTTGCAAGAGTTTGCTTCATCTTCGCAACGTCATTGACGCAATCATCGAACTGAATACTGCTCAGCGAATGTCGACCGAAAAAGACTGCTTCGAAGCATTTGACTAACTCTCGGTGTGGTTGTTGAAGCGAAGCAACTCCATTCAACTCGCGAACGTAAATGCCGTTTGTCTTTCCGCGTTGAAGTCGTATGCAACCAGCCGCATCTAATTCCACGAGCACATGACCATACAGATAGACTACGGCCCGCGAGTAATCGCCCTGGTCACGCAGACGAAGGACTTCACTCCACAGATCTGTCTTTAGATCATGAATAGGAAACGGCAAGTCAACGATTCGCATTTGGTCCCGATCTGTATTGTCCAGTTTGGACGATTTAGCTTTATGAATCATCCTGAATCCTTCCGGGTTGAATCGTCGCAATGCAAAGAAGACTAACCCGCCGACAAGGATGCACATCACAAGAAACAGCAACTCGCGTATCCATGGGATATCGATTAACGTCCCCCAAGCCTCCAACATGCCTTCAAAACAATCGCCGAAAAAAGTCCACGAATCCCAATAATTCGTCGGTGTTGTTTGAATCTTATTGACAACTTTATCGTGACGATTGGCAACCTTCTTCCCCGGCTCGCTCAAGACACCCGAATCGGGAAAAACAAGTCGATCAGAATCATAGTCGTACCATGACGCATCCGTCGAATAGCGCATCGCCTCGCGTGAATCATCGACTGACGCTGATTCACCATAACACGCCGTTGCACCTAAATCAATGGCAATTAAGAAACCACAAGCCGTTATCCAAATAAGTTTTCGCAAGATTTTCGGTTGCTTGTTTGCTGGAACGCTCATTGCAATACCTCACGAATTCGATCCCCTTCGGCTCGTAAACGCAACTCAAGCTCCCAACCTTCTAATCGAGTGCGAGTATCAAGATAGGATAGAAACCGCACAACCGTTGACCATATCGCGACGATCCACAACGTCAACGGAAACAGAAAGAAATCCATCCACCAATCCCATATCGGCAAATTGAAAAAGATGCTTTTACAAAACAGCCACCCAAACGATAACGAAACAATCAAAAACAAAGCTACCACCGAAGTCGCAATCCATCTTCGCAGTAGCTCCCCCGAAAAAGGACCGTGAAGCCACTTACTACGCTTCCTGTATACCACACCCTGGGAAGTCGATTTGCTCGAATTGTTTCGCAAAGGCGAACGCTCCAAGATAAGCATCTCTGGAGCAAACGGACGAACAGATCGAACACAAACGATACTTCCCAGAATCAATACACCAAACACAAAAAATTCGAACCCAAGTGGAACTCGATTTGAAGAACTCGCCATCAGAGGAACCAAACAACCAAGTATCCCTAAACGAACAACTCCCAACAGCCAGAAAATTCCCCAGAACGATTGCCTCGACGCTTGCTTGAAATCCGCAACACTCGGATGACTGAAAAAGACCGATTGTCCTAGAAAGAAAGTAACTCCCAACATGGCCAGCGGAGCTTCAAGAAACACCATCGACGCCATCCACAAAACATATCGAATTCGAAGTACCTGGGGATCGATCACGTTGTAGTCGTAAACAACCATCGATTCAAAATCGGTCAATCTTGCAAGACAAATTGCATTGAGAATAGCGAACGGCAGCACACCCAAAACTGCCCAGCCAAGCAGCGAGCGCCAGTAGATTCGCACAACCGCGAAACTAAGGTCGATAGTGTCCGCAAAGCTACGCTGTCGAAGCGCTATTGCCGTTTTATCTAAATCCAATCTCTTCCATCCTCAGCTCGAATGTACAAACGCTCGGTCAAATGAATTCTATACCTGATTTTCCTGTCTGCTATTGTTTGCTTTACGTCCTTTTACTCAACGTTTTTCATACCCAAGAACTATAAAGTAGAACATCATGGCGGTGCTGGACGCAATCGCGAAGAGTGCTTTGTAAGCATACGGCAGAGGCGACGGCGAGATGAACCCTTCCGTGAACGCTGCTGCGAAGAACAGAATCACCGAAACAATGATTATCGGAAGCGAACGTAACGCATGCTGCTTGAGCGAATCGATCCGCATCAATCCAGCAGTCGCAATCAAGCCAACGCCCAGCCTCAAGCCCGCCGCCGCCGCGAGCGCTATGGCGGTCAACTCAAATGGTCCATGGGCGGTCACGAATTGAAAGAAGTTATCGCCCGATTGGATTCCGGGGCGTGACATGTATCCAAACATGCTGCCAAGATAAACCGCTTGAAATGACAACTCCACAATACACGGGATGATCAACGGTCCTTTTCCAAAACAGGTCAAACCGATCGATGTGTTATGCTGAATATAGCCAGCCGCAGCCATGACATAGTGATCAAAGTTACCTACAAGCGGTTTCTCGTACATCTTTTCCAGGTCGGCTAATGCCTTGTCTCCGGTAATTTGATTCGGGAACTTCGGATAGCGAGTTTCGGCTCGCGCCAACATGGCCGCCAGCGCGAACAATCCAAAGAAAATGAATCCAGCGACATGCACGCAAGGATCATTAAAAATTGCCTTCGGTATTTCGACCGTGATCGTACTCCACCAACTGGTCCACGAAAACTTGTTTGACTGATAAAGCTGGTTATGAGCACGCGCAACCAGGTCATGCAGATAATCGACCGTTGAAGGAGGTAATTGATAGACTTCAGCCATAGCCAAATCACTGCACGCAGAACGGTAGAGCTTTCCAAATCTCATGACGAGCTCACCATGACGCGCCGACTTCCGACGACTCGCACGAATCTCGGTGCAAAGCCTTTCTAGTTCCGCCCACTCCTGGCGACGATTCTCTAATAAATCAGCAACCCTCATCGCTTGAAATCCTTCAACGCGCCATCCTTCAAAAAGTCACGATAAAAAAGTGCACACAAAAGCAAATCCCGGGATGTGTCCGGCATCATTTTAAATCGCGCGATGAGAGGTTCCGCTAACCATGATGCCATCTCTTCTCGTTTCACGGGTGTCATACTGGAACGGCGTTGAACAAACATGGCGACCGTCTTGGCAAGGCTGGGACTCATGCGAAAAGTCGCAGGAATCAACTCACACAAGGAGGGAATCCGCGAGTCGTCAAGAACAACGCGTTTTGGATACCATCTCCGCTCATTGACAATCACCATCGTTCCGGCAGCCAGATCTCCGACACGCTGAAATCGCTTTGTCATCAACATGCAAATCAAAGCGACAAGAAAGGTTGGAACGACGTACGCAATCGAGGTGGACTCTTCACCAACAACCATTGGTGCAAATGGAAAGATATCTGCGATCTTTAAAAAATTCCGAATCGTTGCTTGCGATGCATTGATCGGCCGACCGTCTACGGAAACGACTCGAAGACCAGTTACCCGCTTCCCAAAAGTTTGCCCATTCATCCATGTCTCAAGAAACACACCGTAAAACCAACTGAACTTCCCCAAGATTGGTAGACAGTGGGTCACCTTATGTCATGATAACCATGACAGGAGAATTGACCATGAAACAACGTCGAACATTTAGTCGTGAATACAAAATTGCAGCTGTCAAAAAAGTTGTCGAGCAAGGCCTT
>JAPLNI010000052.1 GCA_026692865.1 Planctomycetota bacterium | reverse complement strand
TGGCGACCGATGGCTGCGCAGATGAAGGCAGATTTCAATCCCCTGCCTTTGTTGGAGGGTCCCGAGTAAGCGATCCTTTAACAGAAAACTTTACCCAGAAATTAACACCGATCCACTGTCAACTTTTTGTGGGGAGTTTCAAACTTAGTAAGAAAACAAGAACAATCCCTAGAGCCACCAGTATCGAAGCTGAGAACGGCAATAACTGAAACACTCCCGTAAAAGCCATGATGATGAACAGTAGGAATAAAAAGACATAACGAAAAAGGATATCCAAAAGGAATGCCGGCAGCCGTCGAAAGGGACCAGCGATGTTGTAGATGAACTCGATGTTTTCTGGTGTGGTAATGGATACATTTAAATCCAAAGGTTTTGGTTGCGATTCCATAAGTACCAAAGACAAAATCGAAAAAGAACATTCTGAAAATAATCACGCACCTGTAAATGGTGGTATCAGTTCTTCGTTAATCTTAGTCTATAGTGAAGTTTTTAGGTTTATGGGTCATTGCATTCAATGATCATCCAACGCAGTTTGTTAGGGAGTATCGCTCAGGATGAAAGAAAAGTCAGACATTGTTCGGGATTGGTTGCCTCGCTACACCGGAATTGAACTCGATGCGTTTGGGAAATACATTCTGCTGACCAACTTTAGCCAGTACGTCGAGTCGTTTGCACATCGCTTTAATGTCCCTGTAGAAGGAACCGCATTCCCTTTGCAATCGGCTACGGCCGAAAACATTACCATCCTGAATTTTGGAATGGGAAGCGCAATGGCCGCGACGGTAATGGATCTTTTATCCGCAGTCGAACCCAAGGCGGCTCTCTTTCTTGGCAAGTGCGGTGGACTTAAGAAAACGCGGTTAGGTGACTTTATACTTCCAATCGCAGCCATTCGCGGTGAAGGAACAAGTAACGAATACTTTCCGCCCGAGATCCCTGCGTTACCGTCATTCCGAATGCAAGCGGCCGTCTCGGCTTCGATTGCGAAACGAGGCTTCGACTACTGGACGGGAACCGTTTACACAACCAATCGCCGCGTCTGGGAACACGACGAAGAATTCAAGAACTATCTCGTCAGAACGCGAGCTATCGGTATCGACATGGAGACAGCGACCCTTTTTGTAGTCGGCTTTGCCAACCATATCCCTAAAGGTGCCTTACTACTTGTCTCAGACAACCCTATGACACCCGAAGGAGTCAAAACCACCGCCAGCGACCGCGACGTCAGCGAACGCTACGTCGCAGCCCACCTAGAAATTGGCATCGACGCACTTATCGAACTTCGAGACTCTGGGGAATCCGTAAAGCATCTTCGATTCGAATAGCAACAAGTAGTTATCTGAATAGTCTCGACTTTGGACTGCTGTGACTTGTCACAGCTTTCGGACGAGCGACGTGACGCGAAGGCAAAAGGCGCGACAATTGGATTGTCACCGAGTTCACAAAGCTCCCCATGATTGATGACCGATAGATAAGTCTTAAAGCGGCGACAAGTCGCCGCACTCCAAAGGGATTAAAAAATACGAGGTTCGCGGTTGGGGCTGCTTCCTACTAGAAAGTCGAAGTCACATCCTTCGTGGGCTTGTGTGATATGCTTGGCGAATAGTTTTTGATAGCCGCGTTCCCACGCTGGCTCGGGGGCTTTCCAAAGCGACTTGCGTTTTGCAAGTTCTTCCTCGGAGACGCAAAGTGTAAGTCTTCGATTGGCGATATCCAGTTCGATCATGTCGCCATCCTGTACCAAAGCTAATGGGCCTCCCAAGTAAGACTCGGGTGAGACGTGAAGAACACACGCACCGTAACTAGTGCCGCTCATTCGCGCATCCGAAATCCGAACCATGTCGCGAACTCCGGCTCGTAATAGCTTTTCTGGAATCGGCAATTGTCCCCATTCAGGAAAACCGGGAGCACCCAACGGTCCCGCACTACGTAAAATGAGAACCGAATCGGCTGTTACATTTAAATTCGGATCATTGATGCGAGCTTTCATCGCGGGGTAGTCATCAAAAACAATCGCCGGTCCACGATGCTGAAGCAGCTTGGGATCTGCCGCCACCGTTTTTATCACGCAACCATCGGGCGCGAGATTGCCTCGCAAGACACACGTACCACCTGTAGCCGATACGGGGTTTGATCGAGTCCGAATAATGTTGTCGTCGATGACTGCGGCGTCACCGATTTGTTTATCCAATGTGATTCCGCTGACAGTCATCGTGTCGGTTGCAAGAAGATCACGAAGCCGATTCAATAACCCCGAAAGTCCACCGGCGTGATGGAAGTCTTCCATCAAGAATCTCCCGGCCGGTCGCAAGTCGCCGAGCATCGGAATCTTTCTTGACCACGCATCAAAGTCATCGAGTGTAATTTTGACTCCCGCACGTCCGGCCATCGCGATGATGTGAACAATTGCGTTGGTTGAGCCTCCGATTGTGAGTTGTGTTATAATCGCGTTTTGAAAAGATTCGGCAGTTAAAATCTTACCTGGCGTAAGCTTCTCCCAAGCCAGTTCCACCGCGCGTCGTCCGGTTGCAACGGCCAATCGACTGTGCTCGGCAACGACTGCCGGGATGCTACTTGCATTGGGAAGCGTCATTCCCATCGCTTCGGCAATACAGGCCATCGTCGAAGCTGTTCCCATCGTCATGCATGTTCCAGCCGAACGAGCGATGCAGTTTTCAATGCCCGTCCAATCGCCATCGCACAAGTTCCCAGCGCATTTCTCCGCCCAATACTTCCAAGCGTCCGATCCACTTCCTAGGGTTTGATCCTTCCATCGTCCTTTGAGCATTGGACCGGCCGGAAAAAAAATCGATGGGATGTCCGCTGAGATAGCACCCATGATCAGGGCCGGGACGGTCTTGTCGCAGCCCCCCATGAGGACTGCTGCGTCGATGGGATGGCATCTCAAAACTTCTTCAGTCTCCATCGCCAACAGATTACGATAGAGCATCGTCGTTGGCTTCATCAGCATTTCGCCGAGACTCATGACGGGGACTTCGACAGGAAACCCTCCTGCTTGTAAGATACCTCGCTTGACCTCTTCGACTCGTTGCGGAAAGTGCGAATGACAAGTGTTTAGATCGCTCCACGTATTTAGCAATCCAATTACAGGTCGATCGCGATAGTCCGTATCATCGAATCCCATTCCTTTCAATCGCGATCGATGACCGAAGCTTCTTAAGTCATCGGGAGCAAACCATCGGGCCGATCGCAACGACGATGGATCTCGATTACTATCGGTGAATTTTTCAGCGTGTGAAGTTGATTTCGGTGCAGTAGAAGTTGGAGTCAAAGATGTCGATGGGGATGTCGATGAAGAAGTCATGGATGCTCAGGTGGAACGAAAAAAATGATTTGCAATCGAGAGTTTAAATGATTGTTTTGATTATTGCATGTATTGGTGTTGCGACTGTATTGTCGAGCATTTTATGGATGAAGGTTCATCCGTTTTTGGCTTTGGTTTTAGGAAGCTTGGTGGTCTTAGGATTGCAACCTTTGACGATACAGGAGCCTCCCGACGTAACGCCACAGCCCGCTGCAATACAAGAAAGTTTAACCGATCCCGCAAGTAGTACTACGGTAGTGAAACCCGCTCCGGAATACGAGACGATTACGCAACGACTCTCCAGTGCGATTGCCGACACATTCAAGAAAATTGGGCTTTCAATTCTGATGGCTTCAATCGTTGGAGTTTGCTTGTTAGAAAGCGGTGCGGCGGTGCGGATCGTCCAAGCTATTCAAGGAACGTTCGGAGGCAAAAGAACGCTGCCTGCGTTATCCGTAAGCAGTTTTATCCTCGCGATACCCGTTTACTTTGATACGGTTTTTTATCTCTTGCTGCCACTCGCAAAAGCCTTCTCCAAAAAACGTGGTGGTGACTATTTGCTTTCGGTGATGGCAATCATCGTTGGTGCAACGATGGCTCATTCATTAGTGCCACCAACGCCTGGCCCGCTGCTAGTTGCATCTCAACTCGGGGTCCCCATCGGCACAATGATGCTTGCCGGAGGTATCGTCGGCTCGATCGCTGCCGCATGTGGTTATGCTTACGGAGTATGGTGCAACAAGCACATTACGATCGATCAAAGCCTAATCGATGAAGGAACTGCCAATACAAAGTCGGAGCTCAAGGCTGAAGCGAAAATTCAATGGGAAGCACCACCGATGTCATTCACTTTCGCAATTTTCCCGCTGGCCGTTCCCGCGTTTCTGATTGCTGGTGGTGAGGTTGCTAAGTCGATTTTTGAAACTCAAATCGCGGCTAGCCCTGCTTGGTCGCGAGTCGTTGATACGGTATCGGATGCAAGCTTCGCGCTATGCATTGCGGCTGCCATTGGGTTGATGCAGCTTCGTTATCAGTGCTCACGTCGAACCGATTCGTCGAAAGCAATCTCGACATGGATTTCAAAATCACTTTCCGATGGCGGGATGATTTTGCTGCTGACCTGTGCAGGCGGAGCGTTCGGATCTTCGCTTAAACAACTGGGAATCGCCGATGCGATCGCCTCGCATTTCCCAGCCGTTCTCACTCCGTTTGGTTTGCTATGGCTTTCATTTATCCTTACCGCAATTATACGAGGTGCTCAGGGATCAGCGACCGTCGCGATGATTACCACCGTTGGTGTCGTAAGTCCGCTCGTTCAATCAATTGAGCTCCCATTCAACATGGTCTACGTTGCGTTGGCGATTGGATGCGGTTCAAAGCCGCTTGCCTGGATGAACGATAGTGGTTTTTGGCAAGTCTGCGCGATGACGGGAATGACTACGAAGCAAACCCTGCAAACGTTTTCAGCAGCACTAACGATAATGGGACTTGTCGGATTTGCGGTGACTCTTGTTGGGGCGTGGCTAATACCGTAATTCTTTGGAGTGCTGTGACTTTTCACAGCTTTCGGGCGAGCGATGTAACTAAAAGAAAGATTCTCGCGTGACAACTGAATCGTTTGGTTAGCAAAGACTTTTAAGATTGCTAACCGATAGATAAGTCTTAAAGCGGCGACTAGTCGCCGCAGTCCAAATTTGGAGTGCTGTGACTTGTCACAGCTTTTGGGGTAGCGACGTCGCGAGAAAACAAGAGGCTCAAAAGATGGACCATCACCGAGTTCACAAAGACCTCTCAGATTGACGACCGATAGATAAGTCTAAAAACGGCGACTAGTCGCCGCACTCCAAATTTACCTTACGGCTTTTCACTCATCGGGCAATCGCATTCAAAGCGATGGCATCCGGGGCAACCGGTGCCGTATTTGTCGCTGAGTGCCTTTGCAAGATCGACTCCGGCTACGTTTGCGATGGTGGTTACCCAAGCGATCACGTCGGCAAACTCTTCGTGGAGATTTGCCATGTCGTTCTTCATGCGCAGTGCCGTTGCCAGCTCGCCAATCTCTTCCATCAACCAAAGGAAGGTTGCTTCGACTCCACGTGCTGCGTCTTTTTCGAAATACATTTTTCGAATCAGTTGCTGAAAATCGCTTACCGAAATATCGGGACGCGAGGTCGACGCGGACGATTCAGAATCGTTGATGATGGAATCCTCGTTTACTTGAACTCAGTCTTTTTGATCTTCACGACGCCTAGATTGTTCATGCCGGGCTTGAGCGTGAACTCGACGAGTCCCTTTTTCCATTCGACAGGCTTACCATCGAGTGAAACACTGTCGATCGATTTATCCATTTTCTCGTGCCAAACTTTGAAGGTGATTGGCTTTCCAGCAGGTAGCTTCTCGATCTTAAGAACGCCGGTGGCATCGCTGATCCCTGCGTAGGGTTGATCGAAGATGAGCATGTAGGAGATCATCCAAGGATGAATGTTGCATTGTACAGGTATCGGAGCTCGCTCAGCTTTTGTGAAGGTGACGTCTTTTGATCCACCGGCGGGGATTAGCGGATTAACACCCGCGTTGGCGAAGACGTTGAAGAGAGCGTTGTGTCCCATTGGATCGGAATTTTTGACATTCACAGTTTGTCCTGGACGCACACTGAAGATGTGAGGCTCAAAAACGCATTTCACGTTATCCAGCACGACGGACTTTTTGGGAACTGCTTGCAAGTCTGGGTGCGCGTCAGTCGCTTCGATCCCTGATTTCTTTGGATCTGGATAGACGACAATATTCTTGATCCCTTTGGTTGTTGGATCGACGATTAGATCTTCGGCCATTGGCTTACCCGCCTTCCAAAGGTCCACGCAAGCGGGATCTTTGTCCATTGCCAAAGGCTCAAGCTTAGGTAGCTCGGATTCGTCGTACACGAAGGTCAACTGCAGGTCAGCCCATTCAGCTCCGATAGCCGAGGGTTGTGAAGCTGCAGCGGTAAACAACATACCCGTTGCAAAAAGACCTAAGGAGAGGTTGGCTGACAACTTACGACGTACTGAAACAAGAAGAGGCATTAATTTGACTCCAGGCGGGGGAACCGTAGTATTCGGTTACGGAAGGTTTGAAATTTCTCGATGGCGACAGGGACCGTGAGACGAAAAATTCGCTGCAGTACGATGTCACTCAAGTATTTATCTTATTCACGCCACTTCGACCCGTCCACGCCCGATAAAACGTTTGAAGAAACGAAATTTGGTGCCAACTCGGATTGATTTCTGCTGCTAAACTATAAGGACTTCGGTTAAAATCTGTGACGATTGTGCTGATTTCAGGGCTTCATTGGTCCCGCAGTGGACGATATTTGGGCGTTGAATTTGCGATTTCGTAGCCGAGAAAAATAGAAAATCCACCGTCTTTTTGGGAATCATGGAAACCAAGACCACGCAAAACACCTTCAAATATCCGTCTGCAGGCCAAAGCCCTTGGAGTACGACCACATCCAATCGGACGAGCGGGCCACGCGAAAGTGCTGCGTTTCAGCGTTGCCTGAATCTGGATTGTTTAGCGACTTACGACGTTGGAGAGACACTTACGAGATGCCCGAAGTGCGGTGACTTGCTTGATGTAACCTACGAATGGGACCGCGTGGGGCTGCCTAAAAAACTTTCTGATTTTCAACAAATGTGGTCTCGGCGGAACGAGCCACTTCGATTTTCTGGAGTTTGGCGATTCCACGAACTCTTGGCGTTCGCACCTCAAGAAAAAGTAGTCACTGTTGGCGAAGGTCAAACACTGCTCCAGCAAGCAGACGCGGTTGGACGATATGTAGGACTCAAGCCGGGTAAGCTGTACTTACAATATGAAGGGATGAATCCTTCCGGCTCTTTCAAGGACAACGGTATGTGTGCTGCGTTTACACATGCGGTGATGGTCGGAGCCAAACGAGCTGCTTGCGCATCGACCGGTAACACAAGCGCGTCGCTGGCGATGTATTGTGCTGTAACACAATTGATGAAGGCGGTTATCTTCATCGGCTCTGGAAAGATATCTTACGGCAAACTTTCACAGGCACTTGAGTATGGTGCGTTGACAGTGCAAATCGCAGGCGACTTCGATGACGCAATGGCGCGCGTTCAAGAGATCTCGCGTGAACTCGGAATCTATCTAGTCAACAGCGTGAACCCGTTCCGATTAGAAGGTCAAAAAACGGTCATGTATCGCGTCTTGGAAGCTCTCAATTGGGAGTCTCCAGATTGGGTTGTTGTACCGGGAGGAAACCTTGGAAACAGCAGCGCGTTCGGGAAAGCTTTTATGGAGCTGAAAGAACTTGGGCTGATTGATCGTGTTCCTCGATTGGCCGTTATTAACGCCTCTGGTGCAGACACGCTCGACATTCTTTTCAACCAACGCGACTTGCGTTGGAATGAAGGTCGCCCAGCGATGGAAAAGGCATGTTACTACTACGATGAATTGGACAAGGCACATCTAAAGGCCGACACCATCGCCAGTGCCATCGAGATCAACAAGCCGGTAAACCTCAAAAAATGTCTACGAGCTCTCGACTTATGTGACGGTGTTGTTCGCCAAGTTACTGATCAAGAAATTCTAGATGCTAAGGCACAAATCGGAGCGGGTGGTATCGGATGTGAGCCAGCCAGCGCAGCAAGTGTTGCCGGAGCACGCAAGTTACGCCAAGAAGGAATCATCTCCGAGACCGATCGCGTTGCCTGTATCCTTACGGGTCATCAATTGAAAGACCCAACCGCGACCGTCGCCTACCACACGACCGATCAAAGTAAGTTCGAAGAAGTGCTTGGCAGCCGTGGAGTCTCACGTGCTTCGTTCGCCAATCGCGCGATCGCAGTTCCTAATGAACTGGACGCGATCGTGAAAGCCATCCAGCTCTATAGCTAGGCGAATTCTTCTTGCCTAGTTTCTTGGTAGCCGGATTCGTAAGAATTCGGACGTCGATGGGAGCACCTTTAAACGCTAAAGCTTTCAGATGTCTTACGACATCTGCTACGAGCTTAAACCTACCCTTTTTCGTTGTTTTTTGGCTTGTCAGACGCGACTGGTTCGATCTCTTCTGATTCAATCTCTTCGGCTTCGATGGCTTCCGAGTCGTCAAACTCGACTTCGATTAGATCATCTTCAACAAACTCACCATCTTCTAGTTCGCCGTCTTCGAATTCGTCTTCTTCGGATACATCTTCTTCGGATACGTTGTTGACGAATTCATCATCATCGTCAAAGGCTACTTCTTCTAGCTCGCTCTCGTTCATGTCGCGGCTGTGTGCGTTTGCCTTTGCGTCGGAGGCAGCTTTGCGTTCACCAGCTTTGACGTCGTCTCGATCGTCATCGCGTTTACGAGACTGCAGGTAGAACTTGATTGGCACTTCACCGAACGGAAGGTGATCACGAAGGAAGCCGAGCAGATATCTCTGGTAGGGTCCTGTGAAGCCGGAAGGAAAATTGCAGATTGCCAGAAGTGTCGGTGGAGCGGTCGCGATTTGGGTCGCGTAGTAAATCTTAGGACGTTTCTGCTGAACCATTGCGGGCTCTTGCATTTCAACCGCTGCCTTAACCATTTTGTTCAACGCAGGTGTTCCGACTTTCTCATTGGCTTGCTTGAAAAGCATTTGCGCGTGATTGAGAAGCGTCTTGACGTTCTTGCCCGTTTCGCCCGTGATAAACGCAATCGGGCAGTAGGCCATTGTGGGAAAGTTTTCGCGCAGATAGGTCACCCATCGCTCGGTTGGTAACTGGCCGACTAGTTTATCCCACTTGTTGACGACGAAGATACATGGCTTGTACTGTTCGGCGATGTACTGAGCAAGCTGCTTATCCACCTTACTCATTCGTTCAGTGCAATCGAAGAATAGCAAGACAACATCCGCGCGGCGGACGCTTCGTTGAGCTCTATGGAGCCCGTACCAATCGATGTCGGTCTTGACTGATTTATTCCGACGCAAGCCAGGCGTATCGATTGCATTGAACTTTTGACCGTCCAATTCGAAGTGTACGTCGACTGCATCGCGAGTCGTTCCGGGGACTTCGCTCACGATCACCCGCTGGGCCTGAGCAAGCGTGTTCACGAAGGTACTTTTACCAACGTTGCGACGCCCGACGATCGCTACCTTCATGACCGGCATCGCGACTTCTTCGCGAGTCGTATCCATGATCGGGAGACGCTCATGAATCAGTTCCAGCAGTTCATCGCGACCACGATTCTGCAACGTGCTAACACGCAGAAGAAAACCGCGACCGAGCTTACTAAATTCTTCAGCATTCAAATCTTGAGTTGGATGGTCGCACTTGTTGACGACAAGAATGATTGGCTTGTCGATCTTGCGAAGTCGCTGTGCAACCGATTCGTCGAGCCCCGTGATTCCGGAGCGATTATCAACGACAAAAACCAGAACGTCGGCTTCCTCGATACCAGCCTCGATCTGCTGTTCGACTTCTTTAGTTAAATTGTCGACATCCTGGATCCCCATTCCGCCCGTGTCGATAAGTTCAAAGTGCGTGTTCCGGTACTCCATCAGAGTCATGAGCCGGTCACGAGTTACCCCAGCCATGTCGTCGACGATCGCGAGTCTGCGGCCATCTAGCCAATTGAAAATACTACTTTTACCGACATTTGGTCGGCCAACAATGGCAACGCGTGGAATAGGCATGAGAAGCGGCTGCTAGGCAAAAGGCCCGGATATTGGACATGATATTGGACTGGGAAACGAAAAATCGGGTGTTGATCAACTGGGAGCAATACCGGTTTCAACAATCACTACTCAATAGGCTATTCGGAATCCATTTAGTCCGTTAGCCCAAAATGCCTTGACCGGCTACTATAACACGCCATCGGACCTGCAGATTTTCCAGCAATCCGGCAAAATACCCCTTACTTATTCTTTATTTTCTACATGTCGCCTCGAAAAGTCATCGTTATCGGAGCCGGTCCTGGCGGATTGACGACCGCCCTCCAACTTGCCGGTTCAGGGGTCGATGTCACCGTTATCGAGTCGCTAGATCGTGTCGGCGGACGCTCCTCGGCAATCGAATCTGACGGTTTTCGCTTCGATACGGGCCCAACATTTTTCCTTTATCCACGAGTCCTCCAAGAGATTTTCCAGTCGATTGGACGGGATCTTTTCAAAGAGGTCCCCATGCATCGACTCGACCCTCAGTACCGAATTAGCTTCGGAAACGGCGGGCAGTTGGACTGCACTCCCGACTTGGAGCGAATGGAAAAACAAGTCGTCGCTCTCTCGCCGCAAGACGCAGGGGCTCTCAAGCGATACATGGACGTCAATCGAGTTAAGCTCGCCAAGTTCCGGCCGATTTTGGAGTCTCCTTTCAATAGCATGAAGGATCTTTTGCGACCGTCGTTGATTAGCGCGGCGTCGCATGTCAAACCGTGGAAGTCGCTCGGCCAAGAGTTGGAATCGTTTTTCAAAGACCCTCGCTTGGTACTTGCATTCTCATTTCAATCAAAATACTTAGGCATGTCGCCTTTTAAGTGTCCAAGCCTTTTCACGATCCTTTCGTTCTTGGAATACGAATACGGCGTCTTCCATCCCTATGGCGGTTGTTGCCGAGTAAACGAGCGGATGGCAGAGATTGCGACTGAGATGGGTGTCAAGTTTCGGCTAAGTGAACCCGTTACCGAACTTGAGTTCAAAGGCAAGCGAGTTGTCGCAGTGAAGACCAACCAAGGTCGTTACGAAGCCGACGCAACAGTCGTCAACGCCGACTTTGCCCATGCGATGCAGCACCTTGTGCCCGATCATTTTCGCAAGCGATGGTCCAACGAGAAGATCGCTCAGAAAAAGTTCTCGTGCAGCACGTTCATGATGTATTTGGGGATTGAGGGCCGCTACGAAAATCTATCGCACCATACCATTCATATTGCAAAAGACTACGAAGGGAACTTACGACAAATCGAGGAAGAAAAAGTCCTTCCGATGGAGCCCTCGATTTACATACACAATCCGTGTATTGTCGATCCATCGATGGCACCCGCAGGCAAGAGCACGATCTATGTGCTGGTTCCAGTTCCACATCTTTCACCGAATACACCTTGGGATGCAAAGCAAACCGCACTCTACCGCGAAGTAACTCTTCAAAGGCTGGAGGAAGTTGGACTCACCGACATTCGATCGCGTATTCGATATGAAAAAGTGGTCACGCCTGCCAATTGGCGCGATGACTACTTTGTACATAAAGGAGCGACCTTTAATCTCGCCCACAACCTTGGACAGATGCTTCACCTGCGTCCTCATAATCGCTTCGAAGAACTCGATCGCGTTTACCTTGTCGGCGGTGGGACGCACCCCGGAAGCGGTCTTCCGGTGATCTACGAATCGTCGCGAATTACTTGTAAACAGCTTCTCGATTTAGTCCCTAGCTGATAGGCAAATCGATAGTTCCGACATGTGGGTGGAAATAATCAGGATCACCTGAGTCGATGGCGCTAGACACGGGTGACTCGCGGCGATTGATGGTTTGAATCGTTGGAATAATGACCGGGAGGGCTCGGAACATGCAGGCGAAAGTCTACTCCTTGCGATATGCTTCCCAGGCTTGCTTTTTTGTTCCGACGGGTTGTGTTTTTGAGGGTTCGGTTCGTAAGCCCAGATGTAGCCCGCCTTCATCAGGATGATCTAGCCAACGGTGGTAGTGAAACGATTCGACGATTGGAAGGCTTCGCACTTTGTTCATCGCATAGATAAGTGATTGAGCTTGGGCTTGCTGAGCTTCTTCGCTGTTATCGGCGGTGTGAAAGCCTTGCTCGCTCAAGATAACGGGCCTCACGTTTCCTTGCGAATCTCGCATCGATGGCTGCTCGAGAAAACGTCCGAGGACAGGTAAGTTTTGAATAGTAATAAGCGGCGTATCAAAGCTATCGGTCGGTGTTTTGTCTTCCCAAGCGACTTTTGCGAACAACGATTCAGGATACGGATGATAGGCAACCCCCCAAGCAAAATCGCCTTCGATGGCACTATATCGTTGAAGAGTTTCGATCACTTCGCGAGGCGATAACTGTCGACCTGAGCCATCATCGGCCTGCACCCAGTGATGAGTCAGCGAAGCGAAGACCCTTGCACCGGGTTGATACATTCTTGCCGTGTTATGAATCATTCGCATCGATCGATAGTAAGTCTCGGTCGCGACCGCACGAGGCTGTTTGCCAAGGTTCGTCCATACGCTGTGAAAGTCGACCTCGTTATGGGCAATCCAATTCGTGATACCCCCGAGTTCGCTCGTCGGATCACGATATCGCTCAGCAAGCTTGTCGAGAACAAACGCATAGACTCCTGCGCCTCGCGCGGTTGTCAGGTCTGGCATTGTATAGACACCACCATCGGCCTCTGGATGTATTAAAGGAGACTTTGGACCGATGGAATCTTTGTTCACGATCAACAGGATGGCTGAAATAACAATGTTGTTTCGTCGCGCGAGTTTCGTAAGTTGATCGATTCCAGCAAACGCATCGTGGTTGAAGTAAATCGGCTTTCCGTCGACAGGAATTAGTTCTCGCTTTGGCCCGTTAGTCTCAGTGACAAAACGATTCAGCACAAGATTCATAGTCACAGCCGAGATGCCCAACTCTTTCAAGTCCGATTCCGGTCCGTCGCTTACCCCCGAGAGCCCTTTTTGATTGCGTGGCTTTGGCGGTATCGCTACCGGGATCGCTGGTGGGTCAAAGCTGGTTGCGAAAGTTCGGTAATCAATTGCTTCTGCTGAATTGTTCGGTGACACCAAGGCGAATCCGCTATGCAAACGGTCGCGATTATCAATTCGTCGCGGGAACTCCATGACGATACGACCGTCGACGAATCGATGCGTAAACTTCACGGGGAGTGGTTGCTTCTTATCACCGATAGAATATTCGACAGGCATCTCAACCAATTTCGGAACCGACGTTGAATCGTCCGAGATTGCTTTGACAGTGATCAACTCTTTACCCATTTGCACCGATTCGATGATCGCGAGCGACTTTGAAGCAAGATAGTTTGTGATCCGATCAGCCGATTGCTTCTTTTGATTCTCGATGGCTATACCGTTGGCAATTGATTCGATCTCTTTCTCCGAACGAGGTCGCAATTTTAGCTTGCGAACTTGGAGGGTAACGCCTGGTTTTGATCCGAAGTCGATGCGGAGCACGCGGGTTGCTTGTGGAAGTTTTTTCCCATGGGCAATCGTGAGGTCGGCCGAATAGGTGTACCAGCCTTCAGCCTGGCGAATTGTTGGCAAATCAAACTTATTTGCTGCCGTGATAGGCGGTCCGAAATAGATACTTGGGTTTTTAATTGGCTCGACGCACAAATACTCGAACTCCAAGACTTCGTTTTCGTCGGTAAATTTGTCCGAGAGCTCGGTAACTACAAACGGATCCGAGCCGGTTGTTTCAAGCTGCCACCCTTTGTTGATTTCTGTGATCCGTAAATCGTGCGCCGATTCGGGGCGAAGCCGCAGATCAATCGCGTGGGAAGTGGATGCTTGAAAAAGCAAAATGCCAAGAACCAATGAATACAGTTTTTGGAATCGAATCATATTTAAATAGTTCTGAAGTGGAGTTATTGCTGTTTCAAAAGAAACAATCGATCGCTAGCAAAACCAGACATCGAAAAAGTTCACTCAAGCCGCAGAGTCTTCCTGGTCGATACATCTTAACAGCGTGCTGACTTTTCGTCGCCTGACCACGACTTTACAGCACGAGAAAGCATGCATCCATGCACGAGTTCAAAAATGAAAACTGTAACAATTCCTTCAAATTCTAATCGCTTGGTCGAGAAAATCGGCCAAGTGAGTCGTGATTTGACGATGCGCTGCGGTAACTTTGTTTTTGATATCGTGAGCGAACTTGGGGACATCGTCATTTTCGCCGGACAAATTTTCCTCTGGATTTTTACAGCTCGTCCAAAAAAAGAAACGCTACTCCCAAATTTTTACGCGGTTGGAGTTTTAAGCTTGCCTGTCGTTGCGTTGACGGGAACATTTATTGGTATGGTTCTTGCAAATCAAAGCTATACCCAGTTTAAGAACATCGGCCTTGAGAGTCGTTTGGGAGCGGTTATCAACTATTCATTGGTTCGCGAGCTGGGGCCCGTTCTTGCTGCGACAATGTTAGCCGGTCGAGTAGGTAGCGCGATGGCAGCCGTTCTGGGGACGATGCGGGTTACAGAACAAATCGATGCCCTCATCAGTATGGGGGCTAATCCAATTCACTATTTGGTTGTCCCGCGATTCCTGGCGTGCGTCCTGTTGATCCCGGCCTTGACGGTGATGGCCGACTTCATGGGCATTTTGGGTGGCTACTTTTATAGTGTCATCTTGCTAGGAATCGATCATGCACAATACATCCGAAACAGTCGGGACTTTGTCGGTGGCTTCGATTTCTTTGCGGGCGTTTTCAAAAGCATTTTTTTCGGTGGTACGATAGCTGTTGTCAGTTGCTACCGCGGATTTCATTGCCAGGCTGGTGCCGAAGGCGTTGGACGTGCTGCTACGGCGGCTTTCGTTCTCAGCTTCGTCTTAATCTTAGTGCTCGACCTTTTGCTAAACATCCTTTTGGACGTCGTTTACCTATCGATATGGCCAGGGGGAGTAAAACTATTTTGATACTCGCTCCTGAATTCAATATTGAGTTAACTTCGAACGCCTCTTCGCTTGTCGAGACTCGCGAAATGTCGTTGGTCTTCGGAAGGCAAACTGTCCTGAATCGTATCTCGCTTTCGATACCACGCGGCCAAACCGTCGCGATCATTGGCGAGAGCGGTTGCGGTAAGACGATGTTGCTGAAATCGCTGGTCGGTTTGCTAAAGCCTACGTCTGGAAAAATCTTGTTCGACGGAGTCGATATTCATTCATTGAACGACGTCGACATGACTCGACTCCGCCGTCGTTTCGGTTTTGTTTTTCAAAATGCAGCACTTTTTGACAGCATGACAATCGGTCAGAACGTTGCTTTCCCGATGACACAACATGGTGTTCCTAGTGGCAAGAATGCGGACACGCTGGTTCTAGATCGACTGGCCGAAGTCGGATTGCCCGATGCGGTTATTGCTAAGCGACCCGCACAACTTTCAGGTGGTATGCGTAAACGAGTAGGACTTGCGCGAGCCTTGATTCTTGAACCCGATTTAATCCTCTATGACGAGCCAACGACAGGTTTAGATCCGATCATGAGCGACGTCATCAACGAGCTTATCATGCGAACTCGTCGGAAGTATCCTGTGACGAGTGTGATGGTTACTCACGATATGCATTCGGCTAAGAAAGTGGCTGATCGCATTATCATGCTTTATCCCTACTCCCGTTTGGCCAAAGGCGAATCCCAAGTTCTATTTGATGGAACGCCTGACGAAATTGACCACACGCAAGATCGACGTGTTCGCCAATTTGTTCGCGGAGAAGCCGGTGAGCGATTGATGGAAATGCGAGCCGCTCGTACTGAGAACGCCGGGCTTGGCGACTTGGACACCCTCAAACATCTTGATGCGAGGGGAGAAGAGTAATGGAAGAAAGTGGCTATCGTTTTGGTGTCGGCGTATTGGTATTAGCATCCGCGATTGTTGGTGTGCTGCTGATTGCATTTTTCGGAGCCGTACCGACATTTCTGCTGGACCGTTATCGAGTCACCATTACTTTCCCGAGTGCTCCCGGTGTAGGCCCAGATACACCTGTGCGTAAAAGTGGTGTTGATATCGGACGTGTTGCGGGAATCAAACTTTTGGATGGAAGCGCTGGCGTCAATTTAGAGCTTGAGTTGGATCGCAATGTAAAGATCACGCAAGGCGAGACCTGCAAGATCTCCGCCGGTTCGCTCATCACTGGTGACGCGACCGTCGAGTTTGTACCTGCAACAGAACGCGAAATCTTGACTCGTTTCGACGGAGCTGCTGGTGGGCTTCGAAACGACTTTCTCGATGCCGAAGAGAAACAGCTTGCTGACACACCGATGGCTTCGGGTGACTTGCTCACCGGTGGCGTCGTTCAAGCAGATCCACTGGATGTCTTGATGAAGATGCAGGGTAACTTTTCACAAACATTTTCCGCTATCGATCGAGCGAGTCAAAAAGTCGAATCGCTTGCGACTTCTCTGGAAGACGTTGTCGGCGGCGGACGCGGACAAGTTCGTGACGTCATTGATAAAGTCAAAGGCACGATTGAGACTTTCAACGGGACTCTTGGAACGATCAATCGAGTCGCAGTCCAAATCGAGGACTCACGGCTTCCAGAGGCGATCGCTGAAGCACTTGAACGGCTCCCCTCGATATTCGACGAAGCAAAGACGGTCATCCAGCAAACACAACGAATCTTAGTCAACTTCGAAAAACTTAGCGGAACCCTCGAGGAACTCGGTGGAGAATTCACCGGTATCGGTGGAACGGCGAAAGAAGCGGTCGACAATGCCAATGTTGCGTTACGAAATATCGGGCGTTTCACTGATCCGCTTGGCGAACGTGCAGACGAACTCATTGATGGCGCAGTGAACAGTCTCCAGAATTTGGATGTGCTTTTGGCTGATATGCGTGTCTTCGCCAGCCGACTGAATTCTGGAAATGGAACCATCGCTCGACTGGTCGACGATCAGCAATTGTATTTCGAAGTCATCCAAACGATCCAAAACGTTCGTCTTCTTTCGCAACGGCTCCAACCAATCGCGGATGACGTTCGAATCTTCACGGACAAGATTGCTCGCGACCCTGGCCAGCTAGGCGTACGTGGCGCTCTACAAGGCCGCCCCAACGGCGCGGGCCTCAAGTAGCCGCAGTCGTAAGACTTCTGCTCGCTCACTTGGAAAAATGATTCAGCACACGAATTCTTACGAATTTCTTACGAATCCGGCTACCGGCGAGCGTCGCTGAGTGCGTATTTTTTTCCGAGCAATGCCACGGTTTCATGAGAACACGCTATCCTAGAAGAGCGTCTCCTTTCTAAACCTTTCGAATAAAGCATTACACAAGATGTACCTCCCACATCGAATCTTTTTCTGGCTTTCTGCACGTACACCGATTGCCATCGCATGTCTTTTGTCACTTCAGCTTGCCGCTCTGCTCGTGGCGGCAGAGCGGCCTAACATTTTAATTATCTCGAGTGAAGATAACGGATGCGAGCTGGGTTGTTTTGGTGATACCTACTCAAAGACGCCGAATATTGATCGACTTGCATCGCAGTCGGTCCGATACTTGAATGCTTGGTCCAACGCGCCCGTTTGTGCGCCAGCGCGAACCACCATTATTACTGGAATGTGGCCCCCTTCACTTGGGGCCTCGCACATGCGCAGTGAAGTCGCCTTACCCAAGACGATCTTGTTATACCCTCAATTGCTACGACAAAACGGCTACTACTGTACCAATGCAAAAAAAGAAGATTACAACGTCATCAAACCTGAGGGCGTTTGGGATGCATCCAATGCCCGTGCGCACTGGAGAAACCGCGCTGCCAATCAACCTTTCTTTGCAGTCTTCAACATTGAGACCTCCCATGAATCCAAGTTGCGAACGCGACCGCACAAACAAGTTCACGATCCTGCAAAGGTCAAACTTCCGGCTTATCATCCAGACCTTCCTGAAATCCGACAAGACTGGGCACAGTACTACGATCGGTTGACTGAGATGGATACCGAAGTTGGCGAGATACTTGACCAATTGAAGCAAGATGGATTAGCTGACTCTACGATCGTCATGTTCTTTGGAGATCATGGAAGCGGGATGCCTCGAGGCAAGCGATGGCTGTACCAATCTGGGCTACGAGTCGCATTGATGATTTCGGTTCCTGAAAAATTGAGGAACCAAGTCGGAGCTAGCTACAAAAGCGGCAGCACGTCGGATGAACTAGTTAGCTTTCTCGACATCGCTCCAACGGTCTTGAATCTTAGCCAAACAGAGGTCCCAAGTTATCTCCACGGTCGTGCCCTTCTGAGCAAGCAACCAACATCCGAGCATGAATACATTTTCGGTTTTCGCGACCGCATGGACGAACGATACGATTGCTCGCGAGCCGTTCGTGACAAAGAGTTTTTGTACATCCGCAACTTTATGCCACATCGTGCGCAAGGGCAGTATCTCGAGTACATGTACCAGACACCGACCACTGTCGCTTGGCTAAACGCGGCGAAGTCAGGAAAGACCACACCAGCTCAATCGCTCTTTTGGCAACTGAAACCATCGGCGGAACTTTATGACATTCAGAAAGATCCTCAACAGACAAACAACCTAATCGACAACCCCGAGTACTCCTCGCAACGCGATCGCTTGAAGTCCGCACTGCGGGTGTGGATGATCGCTAAACGTGATCTCGGATTGATGCCCGAGGCAATCATGAAAAAGGAGGTCGATTCCCAGCCAAACACAATCGCGGAGTTGGCTAAAGAAGATTCGTGGTTTCCAGTAGAAAAGATTTGGGATGCAGCCGACCAAGCAACGGATCTTGCAGTACCTGAATCTCGCGTTCAAACTAACCTGAAATCTGACAACCCAATTGTTCGTTATTGGAGCGCGATTGGTTTGACATATCGATCACTGCAAGGGAAACCTTGCCAGCTCGATTCTCTCACAACGATAATCAACTCGGACGATTCCCCTGTCGTAAGCGTTGTGGCCTGCGAAACACTCGCACGTGCGGGCGATAAAGCTCAACGAGCGGCGGCTATCAATCGGCTTTCACAAATTGCGACCGATCCGAAAAGTAGTTTTTTCGAGCAGTTGTTGGCCCTGGAATCGATGATGGCTTGTAATCTCAGCAAGGACGAAATCCCAGGCGGCCTGTCAATGATCGAGAAGAAGAAATCCTTAGTCCCCAGCCGCTACGAAACGTACCCAATCCGAGCGGTAAAGGCGATTCAGCTTCTCTCCGAAAACGAGGCCCTTCACACGCCGATAAAGTAATCTAGACGCTGGATCCATATCTAACTGTTTTCCTCTCCGTACCTCGGACTTTTCGAAGTCCGGGTTTAAACGGCCCTATTGTGGTAGATCGCTCACGGGAGTCGATTCGAGAAGAAAGATCCCCCCGTCGGATCTTGGCGTTTCATTCGATGACAAATCACCGAATCATCGGATACAATATGGTTTTGGTTTAACCAGTCACTTACGAAGCTTTGCTTATGTGTTCGACGCTCAAACTCGGGCGAATTTTTGGAATTGAAACGTATATCCATTGGAGCTTTTGGATATTGCTTCTTTGGATCGTTCTGCAGGCACTTGGCCAGGGCGGACTAGCGGCCGCAGTCTCTGCAACTGGGTTTGTAATGGCGATCTTCTTTTGCGTTTACCTCCATGAACTCGGGCACGCGATGACTGCCAGACAATACGGAATTCAAACGCTCGACATTTCAATCCTACCGATCGGCGGTCTCGCCCGGCTGGAACGAATGCCGAAGAGTCCGATCGCGGAGTTTTGGATCGCCATTGCCGGACCAGCCGTCAATGTGGTGATCGCCCTGGTTCTAGCGAGCCTGTTTGGGATCAAAGTCGTGATAGCGAACATGCAAAATGCGGACATTCTGAGTCATTCGTTACTGCTTCAGCTGGTCGCCATTAACGTTAGCCTTGCAGTTTTCAACATGTTTCCAGCACTTCCGATGGACGGTGGGCGAATCCTGCGAAGCCTTCTTCAGCTCCGAATGTCACGATTGCGAGCAACCGAAGTTGCAGCTCGAGTTAGTCGTTACTTGGCCGGGGTTTTAATCATCGCGGGATTTATCTACGGTTTCCATCTCGTGCTCATTGGAGTTTTCGTATTGATCGCCGGGTTCCAAGAGCTCATGATGGCTCGAGTGGAACATCTGCGTGAGCAAGGCATGCAATCACCGGGTGGGTCCGTTTATCAAGACGTTCCCATGTCATCAGGCTACCAAAGTTGGCCCCCTGAATCGTTCGGTGGCCGGCAGCAGCGTCCGCCAGTGGACGGTGAGGGCGATGTGCTGGACGCGACCGAAGTTCGAAGGATTCCTTAGTCTCTCATGTTTGTATCGCCTTTACCGATTCTAAAACAACCCACCGCCGCTGCTAACGAAAGACCAAGCGATGAATGCTCGACTGATGGCATCGCTGAGAACAGGGTGGCCTGGCGGTCGATCGCTGAAGTGAAACCATTTTCAATCGGTGATCTACTGATTGATCCACCGATTTTCCAAGCTCCAATGGCGGGCTATACCAATTTTGCTTTTCGGCAAATCGTTCGTGATTATGGTGGGGCTGGATTGCAAGCGACGGAGATGATTAACGCTCGAGGTTTTGTATGGCTGGATGAACATGATTGCGAGCATCCCGAACGACTTTGGGGCATTCGTGACGAGGCTCGTCCGCTTGCCGTACAAATCTGGGACAACGATCCGGAAACGATGGCCAAAGTCGGCAAACGGTTGGTCGAAGAGTATCAAGTTAGCGTTGTCGATATCAACTTCGGATGCCCGGTGAAGCAAGTCACTCAACGAGCACACAGCGGTTCCTATCTACTCAGCCAGCCCAAACGCATGTATGAAATCATCACGCGGCTTGTCGAAGCATGCTCGCCGACACCGGTGACTGCGAAGATGCGATTGGGTTGTACGCGAGCGACGATGAATCACATTGAGGTCGCTCAAACGGTTGAACGTGCGGGTGCTGCGGCACTAACAGTCCATGGACGTACAGCTGAAGATTTTTTCCGCGGCTCGGCTGACTGGGATCGTATCTCAGAGATCAAGCAGCATCTAAACAAGATGCCAATCATCGGCAATGGAGATCTCCAATCCGCCGAGCAAGTCGTTCATGCTTTCACGCATTATCACGTCGACGGGGTCATGATTGCTCGAGCCTCACTTGGAAGGCCGTGGCTTTTCGCGCAAGCAATGGCTGCTTTAAGGGGCCAACCGGTTCCGCCCGATCCGTCAGTGGAAGAGCAAAAGGAATGTATGCTGAAGCATTACTCGCTCGTCATCGAACGTTTCGGACTGGAGAAGGGTACGCTGCTGATGAGAAAGTACGCGAGTTGTTACGCTCAAGGAAAATACGGTGCGCGGCACTTCCGGACCCATATCGACAAAGTCAAAACGTCAGAAGAATTTTACTCGGTTGTCGATCAGTACTTTCCAACGGCTGTGGCGGAGCCTGAGCCGATGAAAACTGAGCCGATGGCGCTAGCCACGGGTATCGACTCTACTACAGAAATCACCCAGTGTTAGTGGCTATGGTTAAGGAAACACTGGATACGCATCAGGCCAAGCCGAACCTGTTCAGGGTGAACTTGATCAAGTATCGGTAAATGATTCAGTCTTAATCTTACTAGCGAGTTATCGGGAACAGCATCGAGTAGAACTTCGATTCGTCGAAGCGGTGATGCTGGAGATGATTGACGCGAATCGCCCAGCCCCACTTCGTCAGCGGCTTGTAGTTGCAGTGGCAGCTGAAGTGAACAAACTCATAGATGGTCAGCATAGTCAGAACGGCAACATTGACCGACGACAAATACTTAAATCCGAAGTACCAAAGAAATGCGGTCATGGCAAAATAAAACGTGATGATCCACGCATCAGGAAGGCCTGTTGCAGACGTCGGTGTTTTGTGATGCCGATCATGCGTGAAATGGAAAGGCAAGAAAGTCCATTCGTGAAGCAAGAAGCGATGAAAGAACCACTCGAAGAAGGGCCACAAGACAACAATCCCGCTGAATAATACAGCATCGATCCAGCCCATCGGGCCTAAAGAAAGCCGAAGACCAATCGAGAATAAAACTGAAAGCGATATCCAGCCACCAGGGCTAAACAAGAAGGCTAGTATCAACTGAGGAAAAGAGATCCGAGCGGTCTTGTAGACTTCACGGTGCGCAGGTTCCGATTGCCGCTTTTCCGAGCTAGCTAATTCAGGCACGAGCACGCTTGCAGTTGAAAGAAGCTGGCCATCGGAAACTCCATCGACAGAAATACGTTCGGCTAAGCTCATAGTTTTATCTAGCCCTAGTGCTAACAGAATCAAAACTCATCCACGCACGAACCCCGGTAAGTCCTGAAAACGCATGGAAATTTCATTTGCCGGGGGATATTAGGACGGCTTATAGTCTTTCGACAAGTACCAAAGCAATGTAATTTCAAAAGAAAGGTAGTTGTGGTTGTCTTATCTAGCCCAAATTAGGAAACTGCGGTGAATTCTGGGCTGTTGTGGTATTCGTTGGCTCAAGGTGCGATGCTTGTGAATTTCTTGTTACACTAACGCACGTAAATTTCAGGGTTACTTAGGACGTTGATTAATTGCAGAGGAATGAATGGCAGGCGGTTTACTACTGTTATTGGACGATATCGCTTCGGTGCTCGATGACGTCGCAACGTTGACTAAAGTCGCTGTAAAGAAAACGTCGGGCGTTCTGGGCGATGATCTCGCGCTTAATGCGCAGCAGGTCTCGGGAGTTGCTTCCAATCGGGAGCTACCGATCGTATGGGCGGTTGCGAAGGGATCTTTGCTGAATAAAGCCATCTTGGTTCCAGTTGCCATCGCTTTGAGTGCTTTCGCTCCATGGTCGATTACACCCTTGCTGATCATTGGCGGAGCCTACTTGTGTTTTGAAGGTGTCGAAAAAATCGTACACACCTTCTTCCACTCCAAGCATCATCACGATGACCACTCTGCGTCACATACCGAGCCGGTAACCGCGGTGACTAATCAGGCAACAGTCACTACCGAGGAAGTTCGTGCGCAAGAGAAAATCAAAGTATCTGGAGCTATTCGAACCGACTTTATTCTCTCCGCAGAGATCATTGTGATCACACTTGGCACCATTGCAGCCACCAGTTTTTGGACACGTCTGACCGTTCTCGTTGCTATTTCTCTTGTCATGACTGTCGGTGTGTATGGTCTCGTCGCCGGGATCGTGAAATTGGATGACATTGGAGAATGGCTACTGAAGACCAAAGGGCAAAGCGTGTACGCGAAGGCGTGCCGATTTTTGGGGCTCGGTCTCTTTTCATCGACACCCTATCTCATGAAGGGCCTTTCCATTGCGGGAACCGTCGCCATGTTTCTTGTCGGTGGTGGGATTCTTGTTCACGGGATACCTGCACTGCATCACTGGATCGAGGATTTGCTGCATCCGTTGGATAAACTGGAATCGCTTCAGCCAGTATTGTCGGTCATCGCGGGGATGACCATGGACGCTTTGGTCGGCGTTGTCATCGGAGCGGTCGTCCTGTTGGTTTATAACCCCTTTAAAAAATCGTAGTCAATCGATTTCGTAGTGATCGTGGTAGGGTAGAGATCGCCGAAGTGTGATCTGCGCATGTTTAGCTATCCAAGCTGTCGAGACCACCCTTTTTCGCTGTTCTCGCGACGGGCTAGTTTTGCTATATCAACTTTGACGATCTGCGTTTCATATTCACTTTTTAATACACAGCATTTCGCACTCTGTGTTCGCAAGCATCGTCATGTCGCAGTCGTAGAATAGCGAGACATAACGATGGCCGAAGCCGCACCCATAGATGCAAAGACCGAAATCGATGCCTACGCGCAGATTCTAAGTGAGAAGATTCGGCGTGCCGCAACCGATCTGTACCACTGGAAAGTCGACACGTCGTATAACCTACTCGAGTCGATGATTGTTCCGACCGTGAGCGCTTTATTCACCCTGGTTTTATTCTACTTTTTGGGAAAGTACTTTTCGCGAATCCTTTCAGTTCCAATAAGCCGGCGTGTCGACGAAACGCTTGGTAAGTTTGTTGAAAAGCTGACATTTCGAACGACGGTTGGTTTCGGAATCTTGTTCGTGCTAAGTCAATTTGGCATCCGATCAACGAGTTTTGCAGCTGTCCTCGCTGCCGCTGGTTTTGCAATTGGCCTCGCTTTGCAGGGAACGCTCTCTAACTTTGCTTCGGGCATTTTGTTGATGGTTTTTCGACCGTTCAAAGTAGGTGACGTGGTTGTCGCGGCGGGGATTCACGGCCGAGTCCACGAAATCGATCTTTTTAACACCGTGATTGATACTTCTGATAATCGACGCATCATTGTCCCCAACAGTTCTGTTTCGGGAAACACAATCGAGAACGTAACCTATCATCAGCATCGTCGCATCGACGTCCCGGTTGGAATCGAGTACCGAGCCGACATGGACCAGACGCGTGAGGCACTATTTCTAGCAGTTAAATCAATCGACGAATTTACTTATGAAGATGAAACCAAGAAGCCCGAAGTCAGGCTCAATGGCTTTGGAGCGTCTACTGTTGATTGGGCGGTTCAGGTCTGGGCAAATACTTCCGACGTAGGAAGCGTGAGAGATCGCTTAGTTTACGGGATCAAAACACAACTGGATGCTGCGAGCATTGGAATCGCATTTCCCCAACTCGATATTCATCTAGACCCTGGAGCCAACGAGCTTCTGCGTCTTTCAACCAGTTCGGATCGCATGCGTCCTCGCCTTACCCGCTCGACATCCGCCAGATCAACTGCTTGAGCAACCGATTGATCAACAGATGCATCACCTATTGCATCGGACCAAACTTGCCTAAACTCTACGCATGCGACTCTTCGAAGGCACACCGTTCGATATACCTCCCAAGTGCGAGCATTGCGGCTTGGTCGACACTGCGTGTAAGTGCACGGCAGAAATAAAGGCGCGAATCGCACCAGAAAAGCAAACGGCAAAGCTAACGATAGAGAAACGAAAAAAAGGTAAGACAGTCACCGTTGTAACGGGACTTCTGGCAATGGCCAACGATCATGCAAGTCTTTTATCGCAACTCAAGTCCTCATGCGGAGCGGGCGGTACGATCGACGGCGACAACATTGAAATCCAAGGTGAACACCTTTCAAAGGTTCGACAAGAACTCTCCAAGCTCGGGTATCGAGTGCGTCCTTGACTCTACGCTCGGAGAATAACATAAACCCAACACCGTTGCCGTTGAAGAAGAATCGCGAGACCGTTGTGCTGCTTCATGGTTACGCTCTCGGCCGATGGGCGATGTGGCCTCTGAGTTGGTGGCTAAAGTGGCGAGGCTTTGATACTGTCGTTTGGTCCTACTGGAGCTTGTCACTCCCGATCGCGGTTCATGGCGATCGGTTCGCCCAGTACTTGAAGAAACTAGAGGATGCGGGGCTAAGTTACAGTATTGTAGCGCACAGTATGGGTTCGATTATTACTCGTGTTGCTTTGATGCAAGGAAGCTTTTCCGGTTTGCGTCGAGTCGTTTTCCTTGCACCGCCGAATCATGGCCTGCCGATTGCGAGGTTAGCTCCGTGGATACTTAAACGATTCTCTCCACCACTACGCGAACTCTCAGACGCTTCCGACAGTTACGTAAACTCTCTTCCTCAAGCGTCTTGTAAGAGTACCAATGGCACCGATATTGGGGTGATCGCCGCCAAGTACGACTTGATCATCCCGATCGCCAGCACTCGGCTGGATGGTAGTGAAACGTATACTGCTTTACCAGCAACACACAACTCGCTTCTGATTTCGATCACCGCCGCAAAATGCGTTGACTCGTTTCTTGCATATGGAAAATTCCATTGAGTTTGATATCAGCCATGCAGAGACTTTTCTGCGCGACTTTATGATTATCCGAACACAGATAGTCTTTGATTCAACGTCGCTCGCCCCAAAGCTGTGACTAGTCACAGCACTCCAAATTTGGACTGCTCCGGCTTGGCGGAGCTTTAAGACTTATCTATCGGTTAGCAATCTAAGAAGTCTTCGTGCACCCATCGATGATCCAACTTTTGAGCCTTCTCTATCGCGTCACGTCGCTCGCCCCAAAGCTGTGACTAGTCACTGCACTCCAAAGAATTATCCATCTTTCATCGAACAGTGAGAGAACTAACTGGCCTATAACTGGCGGCGCATACAGCAGTTCTTGAATTTCTTGCCGGAACCGCAGGTGCATGGGTCGTTTCGACCGACTCGGACGTTATCGCGCCGAATTGGATCAACGCGAGCTGGTTCGTCCGATGATGTGGCTGCTCCAGCATTATCGGCTGCTTCTAGAGCTGCAGCTTGTTGCCGCGAGACCATTTGAGCTAGGTCGGTCGTAGTTGGAGCCGCGTCGTGGCGAGCGACTGTTTCTCGCATGGAATTTGCGACGACGTTTTCGTCTAAACCTTCCATGCGGAAAATTACGTCGGTCATTCGTTCGCCGATCGAAAACCACATCTGTTCGAAGAGCTTCATACCTTCGCGTTTATATTCGACTTTCGGATCCATCTGGCCCATGCCTCGGAAGCTAACTGCGCTTCGCAAGTGGTCCATGGCTAGCAAGTGCCCCATCCAAGTGTCGTCAAGGATTCGAAGCAGAACAGTTCGCTCCATGCGACGGATCTCGCGGTAGTACTTGTCGTCAATCGCTTGTTGAACCGCACCTTGGAGCTCTTGATCGTTGAGCGAGATCAGTTCTTCTTTATCGCCAAGCCAGTTCAATCGATCGCGTAACCAATTAAACAAGTCACCAATTTTTTGAACACGAGTCGCTTCGGTATTCGTGTCACCATTGCGAGTGGATATCGCTTTCAATTCAGAGAGCTTTTCATCGGCAGATTTCTGAATCAATGCGGCTCGTTCTAGTGACTGCTTGGATACGTTTTGTAGGAACTCGTAGGATTGCTCGCCCGTCATCGACTGAATATCCAACGCGGTTGGATCTTCGAAGCGTTCGGCACAATGGCGAGCAATCTGGGCACCGTCGATTGCATACTCATTCTCGCCGACTCGTTGACGAAACGCGGTGAAGGCAGCCATCACCGGGTACATGATCTCGCGTTGCGTATAGGATGTCTCAGCCATTTCCATCAGCATCTTCTTCATGCGTTCTGGTTCACCGCCAACAAGATGCGAAGGTTCAACGTTGATGCCGAACTTCATCTTCATCCAATTCGATAGCATCCGCGGGCCGTAGTCCTCGGTGAGGTATTCCGCTCCAGCAGATAGATCGATTTGAGCGATGTGGTTTCTGGCTCGTTCGTAAATCTCTTCGTCCATTCGATCGCGATCGATCTTCTTCAAAGCGGTCGCGTTGAAGTTAGTGCCGTAACGCGTGTTCGCGAATTTTGCGAGTGCTTCGAAGTTCCATTCGGACTTCTCTTCTTCTATCGGTAGGTTTTCATCGATCGCATCCAAGATTTGCGTTTCCGCTTCGCGTTCAGCAAGGTCTCTGGCATAGCTAGCCGCCGTATCCGCATCGATCGATCGGAAGTCCTTGGGTTCGAGTTGGCACGAAAGTTCTCCACCAGCCCAACGAGCGTAGGATTCGGCTCCGAAGAGTGGGTTGGTTACCTGTTCAACGTTGTGCGAAATCTGTTCTTTGATTTGCTCGAGCACAAGCGTTCGGCAACTGATACCATCCAAGATTTGTTGACGATAGCCGTAGACTCGTTTGCGTTGTTGATCCATGACTTCGTCGTAGTCAAGCAAGCTCTTACGAGATTCGAAGTGGCGTTCTTCGACCTTCTTTTGAGCAGCCGAGATGCGTTTGGAAACGAAGCGGCTTTCGATCGCTTCGTTCTCACCCATGCCCATTTTCTCCATCATTCCTTTGACCCATTCGCCACCGAAGATTCGCATAAGATCGTCTTCGAGTGACAAGTAGAATCGGCTACTTCCTGGATCGCCTTGACGACCGCAACGACCACGCAATTGTAAGTCGATACGGCGAGATTCATGGCGTTCTGTTCCGATGACGGCGAGGCCACCGATTTCGCGAACAACATGCCCCATGGATTTCATCTGTTCGCGATCATCGATTTCTTGAACCAGCTCGTCCCATTCTTCCTTGGGGACTTCCAAACGTGTCGGATACTTATCCTGAAGCTTAGCCCAGGCCATCGTCTCGGCGTTTCCACCCAAGATAATGTCGGTACCTCGACCAGCCATATTCGTCGCGATCGTTACAGCCCCGATTCGACCGGCCTGAGCAACGATCTCAGCTTCTCGGCGGTGTTGTTTGGCGTTGAGAACTTCGTGTTTGATTCCGCGTTGTTCGAGAAGTCTGCTAAGTCGTTCGCTTTTCTCGATAGAGACCGTACCAACCAAGATAGGGCGGCCCTTGCGCTGGATCGATTCAATCTTCGATTTCTCGATAGTTTGAGTTTCTTTGGAAGCTCGTAGCTGCACCGTGATCGATGTATCATTCTCTTCCGTGATTTCACCGACGATTGCTCCTGAGTCCTTGGGTTGGATTTCGTCGTACTTGCAAGCACGTTCGATATCGTCAGCGACGGCTCGGAATTTTTCTTTTTCGGTGAGATAAATCACATCGGCAAACTCGATGCGTTGCATGCCTCGGTTGGTTGGAATGGCAATGACATCGAGCTTATAAATTTTGAGAAACTCGTTGGCTTCGGTCATGGCGGTACCGGTCATGCCCGAGAGCTTGCGGTAGAGCTTGAAGAAGTTTTGGAGCGTAACCGTCGCGAGTGTTTGGTTTTCTTCTTTGATCTTTACTCGTTCTTTGGCTTCGACCGCTTGGTGGAGTCCGTCGGACCATTGGCGACCTTCCATTAATCGTCCAGTAAACTCGTCCACGATGATGATGGTTTGATCTTTGACAACGTAGTTCACGTCAAGCTTGTAGAGGTAGTGGGCTTTCAACGCGTTATCGATCAGGTGCGGCCACTCCATGTTACCGGCGGTGTAGAAGCTTTCGACGCCGGCCAGCTTTTCTGCATGACGAACCCCTTCGTCAGTCAGGTTGACGGTGTGGTCCTTTTCGTTGACTACGAAATGCGTCTCCTTAAGGAGTTGTCGGGCGACCTTATCGGCTTCCGAGTACTTTCCAATGTCGGTGTGAGCCGGACCTGAAATGATCAGCGGAGTTCTAGCTTCATCGATAAGAATATTGTCCACTTCGTCAATAATGGCGTAGTGGAGTGGACCTTGAGCTTGCTGAAATTGCTTTGGAAATCGCGGATCACCACGGCGAGCTAATCGCATGTTGTCGCGCAGATAATCGAAACCGAGCTCGTTGTTGGTCGCGTAAGTAATATCAGCAGCGTAAGCAAGTTGCCGTTCGTCTGGGTCCATTCCGGATTGAATATTGCCAACGGTGAGTCCAAGCCCCATATAAAGGGGAGCCATCCATTCCATATCTCGACGTGCTAGATAATCGTTTACCGTGACGACGTGGACGCCTTTGCCTTCCAACGCGTTTAAATAGGCGGGTAAAGTGGCGACCAAAGTTTTTCCTTCTCCGGTCACCATTTCGGCGATATTTCCGTGATGAAGAACCATACCGCCAATGAGTTGAACATCGTAATGACGCATCCGGAGAAAGCGGCGTCCACCCTCGCGACAGACTGCAAACGCGTCGACGATCAGATCATCAAGGGTTTTACCAGCGGCAAGTCGCTGCCGAAACTGGGTTGTCATATCACGCAGTTCTTGGTCGCTCAGAGCCATCAACTTTGGCTCAAGCTCATTGATTTTCTTGACTTTTTCTTGGTATCGCTTGATAAATCGTGCGTTTTGCGAACCAAAAAGTCCGGTCATGCTCCGCTCAAATCCGGCCAGGACTCCGTTAAAAACTGATCCAGTGCCTTCCCAAATTTTCTCGAGCAATTCCATAATGCGTTAGTTCATCCCAAAGACGTCGCTTACAACCTGAAAACCAGGCAAATTTTACGCAATTTACCGGCTCCTGAAGCGTATCGGCGGAAGCCTATGCGGTCAACGGAGATATCGATTGCACGCAAACCAAGAATACCCAGGATTTGGCCTCGCAAAATCCTGTTTCTGCCCCAGATGCATGCCAGACACATGATTGTTCACCGAACAGAAAGTTGGTTTATTGAAGACTCGCCCACGATGTTGAATAGAGACACAATTTGATTTAATACAAGCTATCTCCGGGAGGTTACAATCCAGTTGGGCAAATTGCGGTATCGAGTTTAAGCAGAATCGGCAGGACTGTCATGAGCGACGCAAACGACAACATTTTATCGAGTCATCCGCTGGGCCGACCTACGACCGCGTCGCAGGCTTCTGGAGAAGCGTCGAAAGTGCCTTCTGGATTTGCATCCGACCTTCTATTGGCTCCCTCAACAGCCCCAGCACCGGACGTATCTTCGATCGAAAGCCCGCTCCAGCGACTTCTCGCGCAGCAAAGAAATGCCTGGCAATCCGGCGATTTTGTTTCAATCGAGTCCCTACTCGGCGAGCACGCGAAGCAATCCGGAGTTGTTTTTACAACTAGCGATTTGCTAAGCTTGATCGAACAAGAGGTGGCTTTACGACTGTCGCTGGAACAGTTTCCGACGCTGCGCGAGTACCAGCAACGCTTTCCAAGGATTATTCGTGAGCTGAGAAGTCACTGGGACAGGCGTGAGTTGCAACCTGCCGAAAACATCAGCTCCATCGGGTCGACATTACCCCCTGATTCATCTCGTGATTCACTAGATCTTCTGGTGAAGGACGACCGAGACTTCGAGCCGGATTCGAACACGATGCAGCACGAAGCGATTGGTCGCTATGAGATTCGATCGGAGCTAGGGCGAGGAACAAACGGGGTCGTCTTTGAAGTGTGGGATCCTTCGCTCAAGCGAACGGTTGCACTTAAACGACTCCGCGCGGGCTTTGATGCCAACAAATCGCAACTCGAACGTATTCAATCAGAAGCTGAAGCAATCGCGAGGATCCATCATCCCAATATTGTCTCGATTTATGATGTCGGTAGTCACCAGGGGCTCCCCTTTTTCGCGATGGAAATTTGCCGCGGTGGGACACTTGAGAGTAGACTCGCAAAAGGCCCCATCGCAGGCAAGCAAGCTGCACATCTGATCATTGGAATTGCAAAAGGAGTCGGTGCTGCCCACGAACGCAACATCATTCACCGCGATCTAAAGCCGGGTAACATTCTGCTCGAAAGTCATGATGATTTAAGTCCGAAAGTAACCGACTTTGGATTAGCTAAAACAATCGATAACTATGCAGTGTCCACCTGGACGGGTAGTATCGTAGGGACGCCCGCTTACATGTCCCCTGAACAGGCGTTCGGGGAAGCTAAGAATGTTAACTTCTCTTCCGATATCTATTCTATCGGGGCAATTCTCTATGAGTGCCTCACAGGTCGACCGCCACTTAGAGGCGTGACTGCGGCCGAGACGCTTGATCAAGTTAAGCATCACGAGCCTGTCGCAGTAAAAAGTCTCTCGCCTAACGTCCCAAGAGACTTGGAAACTATCACGCTGAAGTGCTTACAGAAAGCCCCAACTGATCGCTACCAAACAACAAACGAACTGATAAAAGACCTCCAGAGATTTCTTGCCAATAGGCCGATCTTGGCTCGACGAACAAGTCGTGTCGAGCTTGCATGGCGTTGGTGCAAACGAAACCCTTTGGCAGCAAGCCTTGTAACTTGCTTACTGATGTTGGCGATTACATCCATTTCTAATTTGGTTGTATCCAACAAGATGATCTATCGTGAGACACTCGAAAAGGCGCGAGCTCTTACAGCAAGAGAACGAGCCTTGAACGATCGTGCAATTGCATACGAAGTCTCTCAAAGGAGCGAGGAACTCGCCAAGAGAAATTTTTACGCAGCTCAGTTAAATCTAGCATCGCGGGCTTTTATCGCCGGTGAAGTTTCGCGAGCGGAAGATCTTTTGGAATCGGTGGTTCCTGCACCTTGCGATGTCGACTTCAGACGTTTCGAGTGGCATATGCTCAATATGGCGATTCATCGCAACTTACGACAGCAAATTGATTTCCCTGACGGCGAGGTAACCTCGTTATCCGTCTCGCCGGATAGCAAATATCTTGCCGTCGCAGGAGGGAAAACCAAGTCGGGATACGCCGCGATCGTGGACTTGATCGACCAAAAGATAATTCATCAATTCCCCCCCTTCAAAAGCGTCGTATATGGATGTGGTTATTCACCAAATGGTGAATTCCTGGCTCTCGTATCTTCCGACGGCCAGTTAAACATACTCGACGCCAAGTCTTATGCGATTCATTACACGGAGCAGTTCAAACACCCTCTCAGAAGCCTTGCATGGTCTCCTGATAATAAACAATTTGTTGCAGGGACCTCTAACGGAGAACTTGTTCATTGGAATTGTTCCGACTGGGAACATCCTGTCATAAGCGAGTCCGCTCACAAAGGCCCCGTACTTCGATTACGTTTCTCCCAGGACTCTCTCCGCCTTTACTCCTCATGCGAATGGGGCAACGAGGGAATCATCTCACGAGCATGGAAAGTTGACACACAACCTTTTAAGCTCATTGCGGACTTTCCAGGTTTTTCAATCGGCGATGAATCAGACGACGGAACACAAATAGCTGGACTTGCTTGGGGGCATGTAAAGCTCATCAAACTAGAGGACAAGTCCGTTGTACTGGAACAAGCAATCACACCTGGTCCACTCGTGAGTGTTGAATTCAGCGGCCGACCAGGTTCGATGCTACTCGCGATACGAGGAGAACGTCTGCTTCGACGAATCGACAAGCGGAATCTCACGACAAGCGATGAATTCCCTGTGCGGCGATCTATCTCCGCGATCGCCCAAGACTCCAAAGGAGAGATAATCATCTCTGGGGATACAGGCGGGCAAGTCCGCATTTGGAACATGGTTCGGCAACGTTTCAGGAACTCCATCATACCGAAAAGCCTAACCTTTGCCGACTACCTTACACCAACAGACGACATCGTCGCGGGTAGTGATTCGGGTTCACACCTCGTGTCGGGTAAGAAAACAACTAAAACTGCTAAACCATTCCATGAAGGGAAAAACCTTCGCGCAATTTCAGGTGATCGAAACACTTTTTTGTGCCTAAACCGAAGTGAAGGTTCTCGATTCGATAATCAACTTCAAATCTGGCGAATCGGAGAAACGCAACCGATTAACCTTCCACTTGAGAAACCAATCTATGGAGATTGCTTGGCGATCTCGTCCAGCGGCAGGTGGCTTGCAAAACAGTCCGAATCGGAACCGCTGCGCGTTTACGATCTCATTTCCGGCGAACCTGAAATAGTGCATTCTTGGGACGCCCTTTGTTCGTCGATTGCCTTTTCACCCAATGAAAAATTGTTGGCGGGCGTCGAGCATGGGGGAAGCGTCTGCCGATTCAGTGTTGATTCGGGAGAAAGAATGAAGAATCTTGCCGAGCGGGATTCGTTGCGAGCTTGGCGTTTGGCTGTAGCTTTTTCCGAGGACAGTAAACTTGTCGCCTGTGGCAACGAGTCCGGGATCGTCACGATATGTAATGCCGAGACCGGCGAGCTCGTTTCCAAATTGATCGGAAACCAAGGGATCGTTCAGAGCCTTGCATTCTTTCCGAAAAGCGAGCGGCTTGCGACTGGTGTGGCAGGCGGCGTTCGAATTTGGGATGTTCAAACGGGACAGGAATTGATGACTCTTCCGACTAATGAATCTCGAGTCATGCAGGTTGCCGTGAATGCCAGCGGCGACTCGCTGCTGGCGGTAACACAAGACGGGCGCCTCTATTTTTGGAATTGCAAGTGATTCAAAAGGCTCTAGTCCAATAGCTCAACAGCTTCAAACTTTTGTCCTTCCAACATCGCCAAGCTTGCTCCACCACCCGTGCTAACGTGCGTGACTTGATCAGCGAGTCCGAATTGCTCGATGGCTGCAGCGCTATCGCCACCACCGATGATCGAAGTCCCCTTCGACTGAGCAACTGCTTCGGCAACAGCTCGTGTACCGGCATCAAAAGGTGGCATCTCAAACACCCCCATTGGTCCATTCCACACGATGGTCATCGCATTGCG
The DNA here is from genome assembly GCA_026692865.1 of Planctomycetota bacterium. Classification (GTDB taxonomy): domain Bacteria; phylum Planctomycetota; class Planctomycetia; order Pirellulales; family Pirellulaceae; genus JAIYDQ01. Next base: position 123,594 of record JAPLNI010000052.1, on the reverse strand, counting down.
AACGATGTCGGAATATTGTTTGGCAGTCTCAGGGCCGATGTCAAAGCCTTCCCAACCGTCGGGTACTTCTCCCCCTTTGACGATCAACTTGTTGCAGTCACCGCTGAAGGCGTCTCCGCAATGGGTGTCGATTGGAAGAACAAGTTTCTTACCCGCTTTGGCGATCAATTCTTTGGCAAGTTCAACTTTGTCCTTCTCGACAAAACTGTTACCGACCTTCCCTCCCTCGGCAAGCGAAAACGTATAAGCCATCGCACCACCGATAAGTACTGAATCGCAGATATTCAAAAGGTTGTTGATAACATTGATCTTATCGCTGACTTTTTTGCCACCGACGATTGCTACGAAGGGTCGCTTTGGAGCTGAGAGCGTATCGCTCAGGTACTGAATCTCCTTGGCAACTAAAAAACCAGTTACCTTTGGCTTAGTACCCATTGCTTTAGGAACTGCAACCATGGAAGCATCTGTTCGATGGCATGTTCCAAATGCATCGTTGCAGTAGATGTCTGCCATCGACGCTAGTTGGCCAGCGAATTCCGCGTCCCCTTTTTTTTCTCCGGGATTGAAGCGAAGATTTTCCACAAGTAAAACTCCACCATCAACCAACGCAGCCGACTTCGACTTCGCGTCAGGGCCAACGGTATCGACAGCGAACGCCACGGGCTTGTTGAGCAGTTGGCTAAGGCACTCTGCGGCAGGCTTCAGTGTAAAGGCTGGCTCAACCGTTTTGGGTTGCCCAAGGTGACTCATGAGAATCAGTTTTCCGCCACGAGCGAGCACCGATTCAATCGACGGCAAAGCCATTCGAATTCGACGGTCATCGGTGATGGCTCCTGAATCATCTTGCGGTACATTGAAGTCAACTCGCATCAAAACCGTTTTGCCACGCACGTCTACATCAGCAATACTTTTCTTCGCCATCTTCTTATTCCCTATGTTGAGGTCATCTTCTTGGATTTGACTCGGCGCTTTACACTACTTGGCCTGAGTCATCGATTCCCATGAGTTACTTTCGCAAGTTTCATTGGCAGGCAACCGGTTTAACTTTCGTGATTATCGACACTGACCGATGGGTGTCGAGTGGGGAGCCTTATCCGACTTACGTGCATCGGTATCAAACGGTCCCCTGGCCGACACGCTTCCAGGCTGTACCTCCACGTGAATACTAATTACCCAAAAGAACGCTAATCGATGAAGATTCTTCGTCATCCCAGTGAAGTTTTCCCGCCGATTGCCTTTGCCAGGCGAGAAGGAGCTTCGGTTGGACTTGTTCCAACGATGGGGGCGTTGCACGCTGGGCATTACGCTTTAGTGCGACAATCAGCTTCGCAGTGCGACAAGACCATAGCAACCATTTTCGTAAATCCGACTCAATTTGCAGCTGGGGAAGACCTGTCGCGTTACCCACGAACTCTTGAAGCGGACTTAGAAGGGCTTGCCGCTGCTGGAGCGGATTTTGTGTTTGTACCGCAAGATTCGGATTTGTACCCAAAAGGATTTTCCACATTCGTTGATCCTCCTTCAGTTTCAATGCCTCTGGAAGGAGCATTTCGTCCCGGTCACTATCGCGGCGTCGCAACAATCGTTCTCAAGCTCTTTAATCTTATTCCCGCAACCTCTGCCTTCTTCGGACGCAAGGACTATCAGCAACTGCTAACTATCCAAAAGATGGTAGATGACTTGAACGTGCCGATACGCATCGAAGCATGCGAGACCGTTCGTGAGGCGGACGGATTAGCGATGAGCAGTCGAAACCGTTACCTCTCCCCCGAGGATCGCCAACGAGCCGTCGGAATCTATCGCTCGCTCCAAAGAACTCTTCGCGACTTCAATTCGGGTGTTCGGAACGCATCGGAACTGGAAGCTACACTACTGAAGTCACTGCACGATCTTAATATCGATCAAGTCGATTATGCAAAAGTCGTCGATGCAGAAACACTTGAAAACCGAACAAAGCTGGAAGCCCCCGCAATCGCTCTCGTCGCAGCCCGCATCGGAAAGACTCGATTGATCGACAACTGGTTGCTTGGCACTAGCAGAGCTTAAACACCACTTAAAATGGGGTTCGGACTCGTAGAAGATGCCGTAAGACATCTGAGGAAGGCAGATTTCACCATTGTTTTCACCAACTTCGGACTTCTTACAAACTCCGCTCACCCAAAGCTAAGCTTTGCTGAAGAATAGGACTAACCCTAAAAAAAAGTTTTACTCGAAAGCCTTCGACGTTACGTGCTTTCAGCACACGCTCTGCTATGATAAAGATACGCGGTAAAGCCTTTTATCGCACCCGTCCGCTTAATTCTCGCCCCCGATTCATCCCTCCCACTCGAACAAAATTTCTTGCGCGGTACCTCGATGATCCGTTTCGTGCGACTTCCATATTTGCTTTCCCTGACACTCCTAGCGGCAAATCCTTTAGCCTTGATGCTTTTGCTACTTGCCTTCTTTGGAAGCTTGAATTCGCTTCTGGCCGACCAAGCGACCAAATCGGCAGTTCCTCCAACCCAAGCAGCCGAACCGATCGATTTCAACCGTCAAGTGCGACCGATCCTTGCCAAGCATTGCTACGCGTGTCACGGCCCTGACGACACCGAATCTGGATTGAACCTCACGACTTTTGAATCCGCGACCGCCGAATGTGACAGCGGTTCAAAAGCGATCGTTCCGAACCGCTCAACCGACAGCGAATTATTGGCACGGATTACATCGTCCGACGAATCGGATCGCATGCCGCCCGAAGGAAGTAGATTGTCAACTTCCCAAATCGAAATTCTCAAAACCTGGATCGAACAAGGTGCGGAATTCAATCAACATTGGTCCTTTCAACCACGCAAACAAGTCGATGTACCGGAGGTTGCTGACCCGTCGTGGTGTAACAACCCTATCGACAGATTTATATTATCCAAACTCGAAGCACGCGATCTGACTCCCGCAGGTCAAGCCGACAAAAGAACTCTTATCCGTCGCGTTTACTACGATGTCCTAGGTATTCCTCCAACGATTGAAGAAGTGCTCGCGTTTGAATCCGATGCAAAGAAGGACGCCTATGTTCGCATGGTGGACAGGCTTCTTTGCGACCCCAGAATGGGCGAGCGTTGGGGTCGACATTGGTTGGATGTCGTTCGTTATGCGGAGACCAATAGTTTTGAACGTGATGGACTCAAACCGAATGCTTGGAAGTATCGTGATTGGGTGATTCGATCCATCAATAGCGATAAGCCCTACGATCAATTCGTTACCGAGCAACTCGCCGGCGATGAACTTGACGAGGTGACAATCGATACTTTAACAGCCACAGGATTTTATCGGCTTGGGATTTGGGATGACGAACCAGCCGATCCATTGCAAGCCCGCTTCGACGAATTTGATGATTTAGTTACCGTTGCAGGCCAAGGTTTCCTAGGATTGACGCTCAATTGTGCAAGATGTCACGATCACAAAATTGATCCAATCCCACAAAAAGACTACTACGCGATGGTTGCCTTTTTTCGCGATGTCACTTCCTACGCATCAAGGTCCGACGGCGCTTCAAACAACCAAATCGATGTCTCGGATCCAAGCGTGAGGGAAGAACGAGCTCGCTTGAAATCGGAGGTTGCAAAGCTAGATAAAACGATGCGGGAGATCGAACAGTCGGCGATTGTCAAAATGTCTGCGGAAGAGCAACGTGCGACAGAAGGACCAGGTAGAAAGCGTGTTTTGAAAGAAAAGCTTCAAGTGTTCCTAAGTGACGGTGAATTCGCAACCTATCAGAAATGGAAGAATGAACGTGAAAAAATCGCAAAATCGATGGACTCGCTTCCAAATCAAGAGTTCGTGCTAGGACTCGCCAAATGCGAGCCGACTCCGCCATCTACATTCGTCTTGGTACGCGGTAGCCCTCAAGCTGAAGGTGACCAAGTCGCTCCATCCTACGTTGCGATGACTCAAGGGGATACTTCCAAGCGGACCGAGGTTCCAGCCTTCGTCAGAAACTCAAAGAACCGATTACACACCGACGCACCGGTTGTCGGACGTCGTCGAGCATTGGCTCAATGGATCACCGCCGATGATAACTGGTTTACTGCGAGAACGATTGCGAATCGCCTTTGGCAAAATCATTTTGGACGCGGAATCTTTCGATCAACCAATAATCTCGGGCAGCTTGGCGATACCCCAACGCACCCAGAACTTTTGGATTGGTTAGCCAATCAACTGGTAGAAGAGGATTGGAGCATGAAATCGATTCACCGACTCATCCTGCTGTCAAAGGCGTATCAAATGAGCAGTCAAACAACAAGCGAGACAGTCTTGCAAGACCCTGCGAACGATTTGTTCTCGCGTTTCTCGATGCGACGATTGAGCGCCGAAGAATTGAGAGACTCCGTCCTCGCAACATCTGGCGACTTGCATTTTCAACAAGGTGGAAAAAGCTTCTTCCCGAAGGTTGCCGATGAAGTAAAAGCCACTCAATCGCAACCTGGTAGCGGATGGGGCGATTCATCTGAGAGCGACCGCGCTCGCCGCAGTGTCTATATTCATATCAAAAGATCTCTAGTCCCACCAGAACTCTCTGTATTTGATTTTCCGGATACGGATACAACATGCGAAGCAAGATTCCTAACCACACAAGCTGGTCAAGCCCTGGGATTGTTGAACGGATTGTTTGTGCAAGATCAAGCAACACGATTCTCGAATCGCGTTCTATCCATGGCTTCCTCAGAAAGAGACGATCAAGTACGAGTCGCAGTGGAGCTAGCCTATTCGCGAGCTGCAACTGCTGACGATCAAAAGTTTGCAAAACACTTGATGGAACGATTTGGAAAAGAGCATGACTTAGATGCAACGCAGCAATTGCGGGCCTATTGTTTGGTACTGTTGAACACGAACGAATTTCTTTATCTGGATTAAAACGATGGCACGAAATTCATCACTCGGCGGAAACTCTTTTTGCGGTCGGACTCGGCGCGAATTCCTTTGGCAATCTGGCGGTGGATTCGGCGCGATGGCCCTTGCCAATCTCTTGGATAAAGATGGATTCGGATCCGAGAGTTCAAAGCCAACGACTTTTGAAAATCCGCTCGCAGCGAAGGTGCCGATGTTTGCACCGAAGGCTAAGTCAGTGATTTTTCTTTTCATGTACGGCGGACCAAGTCACATCGACACGTTCGACTACAAACCCGCAATGATCGGGATGGATAATAAGACTGTAGAAGTCAAAACTTTCGGTCGTGGTGGTCACAAGAATCAAGGTCGGATCGTAGAACCCCGATGGAAGTTTTCACAGTACGGCGAATGTGGAAAATGGGTAAGTGACTTGTTTCCGAATGTGGCTCAACATGTGGATGACATCGCATTTCTGCATTCGATGACTGCGGATTCACCGATCCACGGATCTGCAATGTTAATGATGAATTCAGGGAAAATACTTTCCGGTTCGCCTTCGATGGGGTCCTGGATCAACTATGGCTTGGGGTCTGAAAACGAAAACTTACCAGGTTATGTCGTCATGCTGGACCCATCCGGCGGTCCGATCAGTGGCGCTAAGAACTGGTCCAGCGGTTACATGCCAGCCTCGTATGCAGGGACTGTGTTGCGAAGCAAAGGGGCACCCATCCTGGACCTTGCGACTCCTTCTGGCGTCTCCAGAGAACTGCAACGAACGCTGATCGACGGAATAAACCAAGCAAACCAGAATCATGCTTGGTCTCGACTGAGCAACAGTGATCTGGCAGCCCGAATCGCGAGTTACGAACTTGCTTTTCAAATGCAATCGTCTGCTCCGGAAGCAGTAGATCTCGGACAAGAAACGGCGGCTACTCTAAGCCTCTATGGAGCAGATTCGCCCAAGACGGAAGACTTCGGTAAGCGTTGTATCCTCGCGCGAAGATTGGTGGAACGCGGGGTTAGATTCATCCAGCTTTATTCAGGCGGCGCTCATAACGATGCCAACTGGGATGCTCACGGCGATCTCGAAAAGAACCACAACCTTCACGCCGGTGCAACAGACAAACCCATCGCAGGTTTGCTCAAAGACTTGAAGCAACGAGGCCTTTTGGATTCGACGCTTGTTATTTGGGGTGGTGAGTTTGGACGACAACCGACAGCCGAATACGCAAACGGGTCAGGTCGCGATCACAACGCTTACGGATTCACGATGTGGATGGCCGGGGGTGGCATTCGTGGCGGGACAAGTACCGGGACAACCGATGAACTGGGAGGACAAGCTGTTGAAAAACCAATGCATGTCAAAAATCTTCATGCGACCGTACTTCATCAAATGGGTCTCGACCCGAACCGTCTCTCTTACTTCTACAGCGGCTTAGAACAGAAACTAGTCGGCGTCGAACACATCTTGCCGATTCATGAGATCGTAAGCTAGATATGTAGTAGACATTGCATTTTGCATCACAAGACACACTTTGCGGCAGCTCAACACCAACAACGAAGACGACAAATTTTCTGCTCGACATGAACTCTTCGAGACCTCGGTTCCAAGGTGACAGCAAAGCTCGGTGGCTACTGAAGCTCCGCTATTTCGAAGCCTGATCTCCGGTACGTACGCCCACAGGACGAGCACTGATACTCGTCATCATCAGGTTGTTCATCGGTGAACATCGTCAAGAGTTGTCCACATCGGCACACGGCACCGCGACTCTTTGCAGGCGATCCAAGAGCCAAATGAAACGCCGGTATGCTCTTGGTCACAATTGCCCCCATACCTACCATCGCCCAGCGGCCAATGACAAGATTGCTTCCGATGATGCAACCCGCCCCAATGGTTGCACCTTCGCAAACCAAGGTCGATTCGGTGTGTTCATCGGGATCGCTGGGGCGAAGCGTTTTTAAATCAGGGGATGTCGCTCGAGGAAAACGATCGTTAGTAAAAATCGTTCCTGCGGAAATCATCACACCATCTTCCAGGGTGACTTCCGTGCAGATGTAAACAGACGAGTTAATCTTACATCGATTACCGATGCGAACGCCGTAAGAGATCGTCGATTTTCCTCCGATGATGCATTGCTCGCCAATCGAGGTACTATGTCGGACCTGGACATTATCCCATATCGACGTTCCATCACCGATCTGAACATTGTCTTCGACGATCGCCGTCGGGTGAATGCGGGAGGCCATAGGGATTATGTCCGTGAGGGTGTTGATAAGCTCTCACGCAGCGGGTCTGAGGGTACAGCAACCCAGTCATCTCGTCTTAACGATTCGTAAGCCGTTTCGATCGCGTCGACGGAAGCGAGCGCGTCTTCGGAAGTGATGAGTAAACTTTCGGTTCCCTGAACGGCTTTACAGAAGTTGTGAATCTGATCAGTGAAGGCTTGTACCTTGTTGTATCCCTTGCCGAAGACGGTCCATTCCTTATCCGCGTCGCGTTTGTATTTGGATTCACCCCAACCAAGTAAGGCTGTTCCCTCGGTTCCATAGATACTGACAAACCATGGCGTTTGTTTGTTGATACTCCAAGACAAATCGACAGCCGCGAGAGTTCCCGTCACAGTCTTTGCATGAATCCGGACAGTGTCTTCGACAGGCAGATTTTGAACGCGTCGACCTTCCAGAGTTTGAATCGACTGAATTGGGCCTAAAAGGTAACGAATGATATCAACCGAGTGCGTTCCATTATCGATCAAGACGCCGCCGCCGCTGATTGAAGAATTACTGTTCCATCGACGACTCATGTCGACATGTCCGGCAAACGTGTTTTCGAAGAGCAGGATCTCGCCCAAGATTCCAGAAGTGACTAACTGTTTAGCATAGATCATGTCGGCGACGTATCGAAACTTCGAAGCCATCGTAAAAATGGTTCCGCTTTCGTTTGCGTTGCAGATCATTTCAACCGCCGCAGCACGACTGATAGCCACTGGCTTTTCACATAGCACATGAACTCCAGCACATGCCAGTTTTTCACATATCTCTGGGTGGGTCGATGGTGGCGTACAAACAATCGCTGCATCTGGCTTGACATGCGCGAGCATCGATTCGACATCTTTGAATGCTTGGCAGTGGGCAGAAGCAGCCATCGATTGAGCCGCTTCCAAACGAACATCCACAGTCGCGATCAATTTCGCTTCTGTCGTCTGCAGAAAGGCTTGCAAGTGCGTCTGTGCGATGCCGCCGGTACCGATGATTGCGAAAGAAACTGGTTGATGCGTCATGGTTGAAAATCTTGATTCGAAACTAGGCTTGAAGTAATCTCTGAGCGGAACTCCGAATGACGTCCGCAATGTATTCGACGTGATGTTGTAGGTAACGCTCGCTCCAAGGCAACACGAGTACTCGCGAGAGTGCTTCGAATGTTCCAGGGAATTTTTCGGGCGTGTAATCAACGGCCTCTGGGGCTGCGTGTGTGAATGGGAAGCGGCTGTTTCCAAAGGTGCGTTGATCGCGGAAAACCTGGCACTGGAAAGCGGGTTTTTGGATGTAACGCGGACCGCAGAAAACGCCTTGGTCTTTCAAAAGCTTACCGAGTGCAACAGTCCCTCCCGGTATCACGGATGCATCGACATCCAAGCAGTACTTCCAATATGTGTGCTTGTTGCCGGGCCGTATTGTCGGGCAGTAAACGCCAGGGATGTCTTGAAGAAGCTGATTCATCAAGTCGGCCATTTCCGTTCGGTTACGGACGCTAGACTCCAGTTTATCTAGTTGTGCCAGTGCAACTGCGCTTGTCAATTCATTGGTGCGATAATTGGGTGCCAAAAAGTAGTGATCAGGATTTGGATCACCATATCCCCAAGCTTTATTGATGAACAAGAACATTCGCCGTGCGAGATCAGGGTCGCTCGACGTTACCATTCCGCCTTCGCCTGTTGTGATGTGTTTGCCCTGTTGAAGGCTAAAGCAACCAATATCACCCAAGGAGCCGACGATTTTGCCATGATGCTCGGCCATGAACGCTTGTGCGCAGTCTTCGATGATTGGAATTTCATGTGAAGTTGCAAGCTGCACGATTTCGGTCATCTCGCAAGGATTACCAAAAAGATGCGTGACCATGATGGCTCGCGTGCGCGGTGAGATACAGCGTTCGATCGTTTCTGCAGTCACGTTATAGGTGCTCGGATCAACATCGGCAAAGCGAGGAATGGCTCCTTGAAAGAGGATCGCCGATAGGGCTCCCATATCGGTAATAGACGTGGTGATGACTTCTTCACCGGGCTCGGGATTGATAGCAGCGACTGCCGTATGAAGAGCCGCTGAGCCTGACGAACATGCGTGAGAATGGAGGCTGTCCATGCATTTGGCAAATCGCATTTCCAGTTGCTTCGTGAATTCGCCTTTCGTCGCTGTTAACGTTCCCGTTCGAATGGCTTGTGTCACCATCGCGATTTCATCGTCGCCCAGTGTTCGGCCTGACGCGTCTTGGTCAGAAGGAAGCGGTATCGCGAGCTTTTTTCTTTCTTCCAGGCTAGCTGGGTTTACTTTAAAACCGTTCGCGATTGGCTGTTTCTCTAAGCTAGTCATTTGTCTTCTAGCTCCTAATCAGGTAGCACCTTGTAAGTGCGATGCGTGTCATAAGTTGTAAATGTGTCATGATTACCGGAAGCGTTTTCATCTTCGAAAAGCCGATCCGTCTACTGGTTAGTTTTGCGGGTGCTTCGATTACTTTTCCGCCACGACGCGATACATCCCAAAGCATTTCAGCAATCCCAACGAATCCTTCGTTGTTTATTGTCATACCCGCAATCCAGCTTTTGCGGTAAATACGAAAACAGCTTGTGTAGGTGTACAGCGGAGTCCAAGTCAACCAGCCGTAGCCCATCGATGCGGCGCGCGAAAGCAACAGTCGCCAGCGGGGCACTCCTTCGACCATCCCCAATGGATGATATGGCGAAGCGGTAACGATCGCGGTATCGTGCTCCATTGCTTTCCAAAGATCTAGCAATTGCAACGGATCGTATGTGCAATCGGCATCCATCGAAGCGACATATTCGCTATCGGCAGCGTTGATCCCTGTGAGTATTGCGGCAGCCAATCCACGATTAGTGGGGTGCCTTATAACAGACGCCCAAGCAAGATGCGAAAACCTTTGATCGAGTCCATCGGCAGTCCCATCCGAGCTTCCATCGTCGACTAAGATCACCTGCAAGTCGACTTGGCCAGCGAACGCAGCCCGAACAACCTTGAGCCGCTCTGCCAATTGATCCAATCCCTCACATTCATTAAAGCACGGAACAACCAACGAAAGCGGCTCGTCTTTCGATGTTTTTTCAACAAATGACTCGGACTTGAGCGAGATCATAACGAAAAACTAGCGGATTGGGAAAAAGGGAATCCCTCTACATGAACAACAGAGTCATCTCTTCATGCTAATCCATCTAGAGAATATTCCAACGTACAGATCCAAAAGAATCATTCATTAATCCAGTTTCCCTAGACGGAACAACCCCACAATGTCGAAGGCGAGAGTAGCCGTTTGCAATCGGGCGCATCGACGCAACCGGCCGTTATCCTACGCTAGAATTTCTTCCGGCTGTTATAAAGAGCGAGGATTTCCCATTGGGTGGAATTTCTCTGAGAACTAACACTACGAAGGCTATTCGCTCTAAGCATCCGGCAAGTTGTCCTCCGGGTCAATTCGTCGCGTCAAGCAAATCCCGGCGGATTGATTTCAGCAAAAACCAAGCGTTTTTTGCGTAGCGGGGCACCAATCGTTTCGGATCATGATAGGTGCGATACAGCCACTCAAAACCCATTTTTTGAATCCAAACAGGCGCTCTCTTTGCACTCCCAACTATAAAGTCAAAGGAAGCTCCCAACTGAATACTGACGGGTACGTCAAGTTTTTCCATGTTATCGTCAATCCAGAATTCACCTTTAGGTTGCCCGAAAGCAACCAAAAGAATGTCTGCCTTTGCTTCGCGTATCCGACTTAACAACTGCTTGTGCTCAACGTCGCTTAAAGGTCGAAATGGTGGACATTCCACACCGGCGATTTTTAAGTCCGGATAGAGTTCTTCGAGTCGCTTTGCAGCCCTCAGAGCGACACCCTCTGCACCACCCATCAGAAAGATTCGATAACCTTTTTTTGCGCTGTGAGCGGCGAGTTCAAAAATCAAATCTGCTCCAGCGATCCGCTCGGGAAGCTTTGTTTCGTTCAACTTACTTCGCCAAAATATTGGCATTCCATCACAAATCACCAGCGGGCACTTGTGTGTGAATTTTTCTAATTTTGGATGCTGGGTATTGAGCATCGCATAGTTCAGATTTGACGTAATAACCGTCGTTGGTACCCTGCGAGCAATCAATTCGTCAATGAATTGCAGGGTTTGCTTCATATTGACGGCGGAATAGTCGATGCCCCAAACTCGCGAGGTGGGGAGTGGAAGCAGAGGCAGCAATTGTGCCGGCGGTTGGGTAGGCTGCGTTTTGGCTGGCGACTTTACGATTGCCGGCGCGACAACCGACTGAGCCATAACCGACTGAGCTACAACCGGCAGCGGCAGTTCGGCTTCGGCGACTGACTGCTCGCGCGGAATATAAACAACAGGGGCGCCGGCTGGGAATGTGTTGCTGCTATGATTAGTAGATAACATGAAGAAGTTTCGTGGCCAATGTGATGACGATTGAAACAACCAGAACGAGTTATTCGTTGGTTAGAAAATCTAGGTCGTCGATGGCGACAGAAAACTGAAAAGGCCATGTTGCTACCGCGAGTTGATGGTCTATAGTTCTGACTTTGCGGATCATAACGATTGTATGAGTATCGAGTGAGAAAACGCGTTTTAGTTGTTACGGTCGATGGTTGGGGAACCAATCTTCTGGGGACATACGGAGTTCCTATCTGCGAAACGCCAGCGCTGGATCAACTGGCAGCGCACGCGATTGTTTTTGATCGTTTTATTGGCAATTCGATGAATCTGCTGGCGATTCTCCAATCGATGACCGATGGCTTGCATCCCAGTCTGACCAATGAAAGAGCCGACTGTGAAATTGCCGATCTTCATCAATGGATCTCTGCAACCAATCGGCGTTCTGTCTTTATCACCGATTCTCGATCCGTTTCCGAGACCGCCTGGGCAGATCAATTTTCAGAGTCATTACTGATCGACACAACGCTTCAGGGGGCCGAGCTTTCTGAAGAAGATGGCCCAGCGCAAAACGAATTCGAGGAACACCAAACCGTTGAACAAGAATCTGACGATGATGCTTGGATGGAAACCGGGCTCGCTCAATTCGTCGGTGAGGCTCTTTCAGAATTAGCAGAAAGACAAAACGACAATGAGGGACTTCCTGATCTTATCTGGTTGCATTTGTCAGGACTCACATCTGCATGGGACGCACCCTATGAGTATCGATTGGCCCTTTGTGATGAAGACGACCCCCGCCCCTCGTTTGCAACCGAGCCAGTCTCCTTCCAAGTGGGTCCGAAAACCGATTTGGACGAAGTCTTTCAAGCGATGTGCGCAGCGGCCGGTCAAGCACGATTGATCGACCACCTTTGGAGTTGGATCGATGCGTTTGTTGAGCAATCACCCGAGCGGGAAACGATGGCAATTGTACTCTGTGGATTGCGAGGCTACCCACTCGGTGAGCATACGAGCGTCGGGCTAGCCAATGACTCGCAAAGCTCCGGTGCATCAATTGCTTTCAACACGCCGCATTCGGAGTTGGTACACGTTCCACTGATAATCCAACCGGGATACTTGTCGTTAGGTTTTAGGTCACGAAGACTTACTCAGCCCAACTCGATCCGATTTTTCTTTGAAGAGTGGCTCTCCGACTCGTCGGACCAGAACCCTACGATTGAATCAAGATCTGAATCGGCGAACACGGACTTCAATCGCTACACGTTATTCGTTGAAAGTACTCAGCACGACAATTCCGGGTGGATCCAATCGTCGAGATGCGAAGCGATGTATACGACATTTTGGGCCGCAATCTTCGATCCGAATTCAGGCCAGCTTTCCGAGCTTTATCTGATGCCAGATGATCGTTGGCAGCAAAACAATGTTCAGAACCGAGTTCCCGAAATTGTTGATGCAATGATGGACTTGCGCCGTCAGTGGTTGCAATGGACAACAGACTCGATCGCTCAAGCAACAACCGTTTTACCGCATCCAACTAGCACGAACTGTTTGAACCAGTCTGTTTGATAGATATCGAAAAGAATCGCGATTCGTTCAGTGAAAGGCAATAGACTCGCTGATCACCGAGCATTGCCGCCCGAACGATTCTGCAGAACGATCCTTCGGCTTTCTGTCCAAATTAAATTGTGGAATAGGTAAATTCGTAAGAACCCAGAAGTCGATCGGAGCGGAACTGAAGGCTGCCGTCTTCAAATGTCTTACGACACGTACTTCTAACGCATACAACAATTGTAGTTTGAGACCATTGTCCCAAAAGGGCTATCGCTTTTTTCTCTTTGGGCCAGATGACGGTCCACGCGACGAGCCCGAAGACGAAGTGCCATCTGGCTTTCGCTCCGCAGAGTAACCATACTGAGGTTTCGAAGTGCTGTTGTTAATTTTTTTGACTTTACCACTGATGGAACGGCGACGACCTGGCGCAGCTTCCCCACCTGCTGCAGCCGCACCGGAAGCATAGGAAGTAGTCGACGACTTGCTCCCTTTGAAGCCCTTACGCGCGCGACCAGCAGGCCCGCCCGATTTAGCACCACCCGATGCAGCCGCGCGTGGACCGGATGTTGGTCGGCCGCGTGAAGTCTTTTTGCGTCCCGAGGAAGCGTCGCGTTTAATTACTTCTTCTTCTGCGTCAGCACTATGGTATGGGTGATTGCGGTCAACTGGAACTCGCTTACCAATCTCGCGTTCGATCTGTCGAAGTTGTTGAAATTCCTCAGCATCACACATCGAGATACTCTCTCCGGTCGCACCTGCTCGAGCCGTTCTTCCGATCCGGTGAACGTACCCGTCTGGCTCCAAAGGCATGTCGTAATTGATAACGTGCGTGATCCCCTCGACATCGATTCCACGAGCAGCCACGTCGGTCGCGACCAATACGCGTAGAGCACCATCTTTGAATCCATTGAGAACGCGTTGCCGTGCTCCTTGCGATTTATCTCCGTGAATCGCGTCGATCATCATCGTGCTAGACTTGAGGCTTTTCGCAAGTCGGTCCGCACCATACTTGGTTCTCACAAAGACAAGCACTTTCGAAAACGCGTTCGATTCCAAGAGGCTTTCAAGGAGCTTACGCTTATTGTCCTTGTCAACGAACATGACGCGCTGAGCCACTTTCTGGGCGGTTGTCGCCGGTGGAGTGATCATGACTGTCACGTGATCGCGTAGCAAACTACCAGCCAATTCTTCAATGGGCGGTGGCATCGTCGCCGATAGAAAAATGGATTGCCGTTGCTTGGGAAGCTTAGCAACAATTCGCTTGATCGCAGGCATGAAACCCATGTCCAACATTCGATCGGCTTCATCCAGCACGAAAAACTCAAGGCGGCTCAAAGAACAGTGACCTTGGTCCATTAAATCCTGAAGACGACCTGGCGTTGCAACCAGAACGTGTAGGCCTCGCGTTAGAGAAGTTACTTGTGGACTTTGCCCAACGCCACCAAAAACAGCTGCAAATCGCAATCGAAGCGACTTTCCATAATTAGTGAAACTCTCCAAGATCTGTACAGCAAGCTCTCGTGTTGGGCAGAGCACCAATGCGCGAGGAGCCCCCGAGACGGCTTTAGCGGGCGATTGATGCAATAGCTGCAAAATGGGGATCGCAAATGCCGCTGTCTTTCCGGTACCCGTTTGGGCACAACCGAGGAAGTCGCGGCCCTCCAAAAGAGGCGGAATTGCCCCAGCCTGAATCGGAGTGGGGATCGTGTATCCCTTCGATCGCAGCGCCGACTGAATCGGTTCGATCAAAGGAAGATCTGAGAAAAGAGGAAATTCAGTATTCGAAGATATTTTCGACATTGTCATGTAGATTTGGTCGCCGCAATCGTCCTCAAGCGAGCCAAACTACGCGTGGGAGCATAAAACAAAAGGGAAAAAGCAGCGAAAACCTCGCTACCCGTGATCCTAATGTACTCCAAAGAGTCGAAATCAATAAGCTCAAAAAAGTGTGATGCTCAAGGTTCCGAATCACACAGCCCCGGATTTGCCGTAGTTTGCGACCATTATCCCGGACGAAAAGCCCATACGGGACGGTGGTCTCACCCTATCAGGTTTTCGCCAACTCCGCCGCTTCATCGGACGACTCTATAAAATCTTCCATCGGTGGGCATGAACAAACGACATTTCGGTCTCCATAGACGTTATCGACTCGTCCAACGGGTGGCCAATACTTCACGGAGTAGTCCATCTCTGGATCAGGACAAACGGCTTCGCGACGTGTGTAAACCTTCGCAGCATCGTCCGAAAGAATCGAATCCAACGTATGAGGAGCGTTACGAAGCGGGTTGTTCTCCGCCGACCACTCGCCGGAAAGAACTCGCTGGTACTCGGCATAGATCAGCTTCATCGCTCTGCAAAAACGATTTATCTCCGCTAGTGACTCGCTCTCGGTTGGCTCGATCATCAGCGTTCCCGCGACAGGGAATGACATTGTAGGACCGTGAAAGCCAAAGTCCATCAATCGCTTTGCAACATCATCCACCGTGACTCCCGCCGACTTTTCCATCGGACGCGTATCGATGATGCATTCGTGAGCAACCAGCGACGCGTTACCCGTGTAGAGAATCGGATAACAGCTCTTCAACTGATGCGCAATGTAGTTCGCATTGAGGATCGCAACCTGAGTCGCCATTCGCAATCCGACTGCACCCATCATGCGGATATACATCCATGAAATCGGAAGAATACTTGCACTGCCAAACGGCGCTCCACTAACAACCGATCCTTGACGATCGTGGTTATGGGAATCCTTTGGCAAGAATGGGGCTAGATGACTTCTCACTGCAACCGGACCAACGCCGGGTCCACCGCCGCCGTGCGGAATACAAAACGTTTTGTGCAAATTCAAGTGCGAGACGTCACCACCAAACTTACCGGGCTGCGCAACACCAACTAAGGCATTCAAATTCGCACCGTCAATGTAAACTTGACCACCCGCATCATGAACCATTCCACACACATCCAACACGCGGTCTTCGAAGACGCCATGTGTAGATGGATAGGTAATCATAATGGCCGCCACACGCCCTACGTTTTGCGAGATTCGTAACTCAAGATCATCTAGGTCGACGTTACCTAAATCATCGCACTTCACAACGACGACTTTCATGTTCGCCATTTGTGCGCTCGCAGGGTTTGTCCCGTGAGCGCTACTAGGGATCAAGCAGATGTCCCTCTCAAAATCACCTCGTGACTCATGGTAGTGTTTGATGGCAAGCAGTCCTGCATATTCACCTTGAGACCCCGCGTTGGGTTGAAGAGAGATCGCATCGTAACCAGTGATCTCGCAGAGCATGGCTTCCAAGTCGGCAATCATTTCGTGATAACCTGTAGCCTGATCGCTCGGGGAAAACGGGTGAATACTGTTCCACTCGGGCCATGTCACCGGAGTCAACTCACTCGCGGCATTCAACTTCATCGTACACGAACCCAATGGAATCATCGAACGATCAAGCGCGATATCCATTTCCGAAAGCCGGCGAAGATAACGCATCATTTCGGTTTCGCTGCGGTACTTGTGAAACACTTCTTGAGTCATCACACAGTCGCTGCGCAATTGATCTTTCCGTAGCAAACCTCTCTCTTCGTGAAACTCGTTGGAGCACCCGCTAGCAACAATGTCTTCGTCTCCGCCAAACAACTGATTGATCGCCATCAAGTCCGCTTCGTTGGTAGTTTCGTCGAACGAAATGACTACTTGGGTTGAGGAGAACGCTCGCAAATTATATCCAGCAGCGATTGCGCGCTTAATAATTTTTTCAGTATCATTCCCTGTTTCGATCAAGATTGTATCAAAGAAATCTGATTCCTTCACGCGATAACGACTCGACTGCAACGAATGGTAGAGAATCGTTGTCTGCTTATGAACTCTCCAAGCAATCTTCCGCAACCCTTCAGGACCATGATACATCGCGAAGAGAGTAGCCATGATCGACAGAAGAGCTTGCGCCGTACAGATATTCGAAGTCGCTTTCTCTCGGCGAATATGCTGCTCGCGCGTTTGAAGAGCAAGTCGGAATGCTTTGTTTCCGTGGCTATCGATCGATTGGCCAACCAGTCTCCCGGGGAGCGTTCGTTGATGAGCTTTTGTCGTCGCGAGAAAGGCTGCGTGAGGACCACCAAATCCGAGCGGTACTCCGAATCGCTGACTGCTTCCAACGGCGATATCCGCTCCCAATTTACCAGGCGACTTCAGTAGCATCAGCGCAAGCAAATCAGTCACCATCACGACCATAGCCCCATGCTGATGTGCGCTCGCGATCGTCGCCTCAAAATTCGTAATGGATCCATCGGTCGCAGGATACTGGAGCGTGATTCCAAACACGCCAGACCAATCCGTAAAACTCGTGATGTCATCGACAACTTCTAACTGAATCCCCAGCGGTTCTGCTCGCGTTTGAAGAACTTCGATAGTCTGCGGATGACAGCCCGCAGAAACAACAAACCGATTCGACTTTGATTTGGTACTTCGGAGGCAAAGCGTCATTGCTTCGGCTGCCGCAGTCGCTTCGTCAAGCAATGATGCGTTTGAGATCTCAAGCCCCGTCAACTCGGCGACCAACGTTTGAAAATAAAACAGTACTTCCAGCCGACCTTGCGATATTTCCGGTTGATAGGGCGTGTAAGCCGTATACCAAGCGGGATTCTCCAAGACATTTCGCTGGATAACTTTCGGTGTGTGTGTTCCGTAATAGCCCTGCCCAATAAATGATTTTAAAACACGATTCTTACTCGCAAGGGCTTTCAATTCAGCCAGCGCGGCCTCTTCTGAAATACCAGCACGCAGATTCAAGTGGTGGTCGATGCGAATCGATTGAGGGACTACGGCTTGCGTTAATGCTTCCAGCGAATCGTAGCCGAGCACCTTTAACATTTGTGAGATTTCGTCTTCTCGCGGCCCTAGATGACGAAAAACGAACGGGGGCAATTGGTTCGAAGACATTGACAATTCTCCAAGAAATACGAAACGAGGGAACAAAACGAAGCTTTTTAAAAGCTACGCGTTGCCCCTCTGTCCGTTTACCTGAGAGATCCAACAAGCCACTCCAGATGGCTTGTCTTACCCCTTCGGTGGACTGCTGAAAGTTGCCTCAAAAACTGGCCAACCTTGCAATCACTCTCCAGAGAAGATGTATCAATCCCCGCGGTCCTTTTTACCTGAGCGGTTCAGGGCTGTTTTGCACCTTCGGCGCTCCAAATCCAGCCGTCGCGATCACTTTTCGCAACCGGTCCAACCGTTTCAGAGTCTCTCCCGCGGGGTTTTCATCTCGCTCAACAGTATAGTGTCACGCGTCAAGTACCACAAACGAAAACGCAAAAGTGAGTGCCTTCGTGAAAACAGTCACCTTGGGAGTGCGTTAATTTTGGATTATTGTGACTTTGGAGTGCTGTGACTTGTCGCCAGCTTGGGGGCGAGCGATGTTGTAAAAAGAAAGACTCTCGTGTGACAACTCAATCGTCTGGTTAGCAAAGTCTTTTTTGATCGTCCACCGATTGATAAGTCTTAAAGCTCCGCCAAGCCGGAGCACTCCAAATGGGGTTCAACCCACTAAACTTTGCCTACCCCCGCTTTTTAGAAGTAAACCTGAGAGAGTGGTTTGATCACGATCTCTGGGACGTGAGCTCGCGGGGGGAGTACTGCGATCGCTAAGATCATCGCCGCGATGTCTTCCGGCTGAAGAATTTGTGCTTTGTGTTCAGCGCTAACCGGAATCGGTCGTTTGTCTAGGATTGGAGTATTGACTTCACCGGGATAGACGTTGGTGACTCGAACACCATCACTTGCAACTTCATTAGAAACGCACGTTCCGAGTGCCGTCATCGCGAACTTACTTGCTCCGTAAGCAACTCCACCTAAGGCAATCGCGCGTTTACCAGCGACACTTGATATATTGATAATCAATCCATCTTTTCTAGCTCGCATTGATGGTAGCACGGCCGTCAAGCAGTTATAAGCTCCAGTCGTGTTGATGGCGATCACTTGGTCCCATTCTTCGGGAGTCATTAAATCGATCGCTCGGTTGCGAATATTGACACCGGCTGCTTGGACCAAGATATCGGTCGGCCCGATCGTCTCCGTTGACCAATCAAAGAACGCTTTGACTTGTTCACGATTCGAGACGTCCATGGGGTGCCCATAGATCTGCCCAGATAAACCTTCGGAAGCTTTGACAGTTTCCACAGACGCGTCGACGGCATCTTTCCGACGTCCACCAATACAGACTTTTGCTCCAGCTTCCGCAAATGCTTTGGCGATTCCAAGCCCGATACCAGAAGCCCCACCGGTGACAACAACAGCACAGTTTTTTAACACAAGCAGCGACTACTTTCCAACGAAACGCGTAACAGCCTTTGCGAGAATGTCTCCATAGACCAACTCGCCACCTTGATGGCCCGTGATGCTTACCAGCAAAGCCAAGACCAACATACCAATCCTCCAAACGTGACGAATGGAGTGGCTAGGAAACTTTTTCGAAATGATCGCTATACCTAGTACGATCACCGAAAGCACAGCTACTGCAACTCCCATCCAGCGATGGCGAAACAGCAACTGGGTATCAGCAAGGGCCTCTGCATCGGGTATGACATCCCAACTTGGGAAACCTTTTTCGATAGCGAACGACCAACCCATCACGGCCGAGACGACCGTTGCTAGGCTCCCCCAAAGCAGGCAATAAAACGCGATAGCTTGAGCACGGCTTCCAGTGAAGAAGGATAACCCTGCGGCAGCCCCTCCAAAGATCAGAAGTGCGATTGGAAAATGTATCACCGCCGGGTGAAAGTATCCAATCGCCCCGAACGCTCTAGCGGAAAATCCATCAGATTCAACTTTACTTATGTCTTCGCTTGGCTTCATCTCGACCTTAGCGCTCGCGAGCATGTATCCCTCCGGCCATATTGCTCCTTCATCGATCCATAGCTTCAGAACCGCTAACTCGCTCGACGGCAAAGGACCAGACGGAGGCATGACTAAACTCTTCGGATCTTCGGCCACTGGTTTAGCCGCCAGATAGTCGGTCCAAAGAGAGCTCGACGCGGAATCTCCCGGTTCCACAAAACCCAATACTGCATCTCGGTCACCGACAACAAAGCCGCCTTTGGCGTTATCGCCTTGGTGGCAGTCCACACAGCGAACTTCAAGAATTGGAGCCACATCTCTCGCGAAATCGACGAACCCGGAATCGGCGGCTAAAGAGTTACTCAATGTGCAAAGGATTATCGATCCGCACATCGCGGCGGACAGCAAGCCAACGCTTGATCTGATAAAAGCATTCCTAACTATTTGTCCCGCACATGCAATCTGCCTGGCGAGAATGTCCAAAGGCTTATCTGTGTTCCCAAACGGCATAAGTTAACATCGATCGTTGATGCCTAGCAATAATTGGGTGGGAAGCATGGGCGATGGTAAGGCCAAGTTCATCACTCCGCTAGTAGAGCGATGATCCACATCCGAACCTTAACTTACCCACACCTGCTGCGACACGCTTTTTCGGATCACAACCCTGTCAAGTCTAATCCAATCCAAGGCGGCATGTCCAGTGTGCCATATTTCTCGTGACTGATTCTAATACAAAGCTGCTGATCCAATGGATGCCACTTTGCAGCCCCAGATAACGCTCCTAACGTCACTTTCGGATATGTGACATTAGCGTTTTAGCGGTTCCACTTCGATCGAATGGTCTGCGAGGAACTCTCGAACGCGACTGCAAAGTCTAAACGCATTGGGCGAGTCTCCGTGGATGCACAAGGTATCAATCTCAGAAGTTAACCGCTCCCCAGCCCTCGCAATAACCACTCCATCACGAATCCAGCCGACAGCTCGAGTCGCCACCATTTCGGAATCGTGAATCACAGCCTGCGGGTTACTTCGAGGGGTTAAGCTGCCGTCGGCTTCATAATTCCGATCTAAAAACCCCTCCGCCGCCGTTCGCAGCCCGATCGCTTGCCCGGCGTGAATAAGCTCGCTTCCAGCCAGACCAACGAGTATCAAATTCCAATCAAAGCGATGGACGGCTAAGGCAATCGCGTCAGCCAGCAACCGATCTTTGGCTGCCATGTTGTAGAGCGCGCCGTGGGGTTTGACATGAAACAAATCCATCCCAGCCGCTCGAGTAAATCCGTAAACCGCCCCGATCTGATAAAGCACCGTATCATAGACTTCTTGCGGAGACATCGACATATTGCGACGCCCAAACCCAACGAGATCCGGAAAACCGGGGTGGGCACCGACATTGATTTTGTACTTCGAGGCCAGTTCTAACGTTTCGCGAATTGTCGAAGGATCACCCGCATGAAAACCTGCCGCGATGTTCACGCTCGTGACGTACGGCATAATCACAGCATCATCGCCCAACGCATAAACTCCGAAGCCTTCACCAAGGTCGCAGTTCAAATCGATCTTGGGATTCATCAGAACGCTGCTCTCTTTCCTTCGAACTCCTTCAAGATGGCCTTCAATGGATCGACAGGAACACTTGCATTAGGTTTTTCATAATCCTCTTGTTGTAACCTTCTAACCGACCCCGGATTCCTAGCCGCGTTTGCTGTTCGATAGACATCCAGAACGCCGTTGTTGGTCATCTGATTTCCAGGTGGGATCACGAACAATCCGATGCTCCGAGGTTGATAGTTAACGTCTTCGATCGGATTCGGACTTGAACCGGTTCGATCGATTGCAATGGACTGCAAGAAGACTTCGTAGACGCTTACGTCGTACAAGGAAGCAGGAGGTACTGCTATCCGCGATTCGCTACGCTCCCAAAAACCATTCAGAGATCGAACCTCAAAAGTTTCGACAATAGTTGCACCGCTATCGCGATCCAGGCTCACGGCTTCTGATCCTCCGCTAGGTATGCGAATCTTCTTCGATCCGCCTCCCCCACGAAGATCGGTCAGCAAAACGATTATCGTATCTGTGTGTGTGTTTTGTAAAACGACGCGTGCCGGTTCAAGGGGCGCATTCGAGACCACGTTTTGGGACACGCTACGATAGAGCGGTTGCACAACAGGCAACTGTGGTGCAACAGGCCACCACTGCTGGTAGGGCGAATAATTAATCGGAGCTAATTGCAAACCGTTCCCGATGAACGATAACCCCAACCCTGGATACATGATGCTTTCAAAAGTATATGCCCCCATACTCCCAGGGCATGCATTGACTCGCCAAAGCTGGTTTGCATTCCCACCAACAGCCGAAAGTGTAAGTATTTGCGAATTCGCATCACACCCAAGCCCGAGCCAGGTTTGGTTGTCGTAATACTGAATTCTCGCAAGTCCAGTCGCTAAGGGAACGATATACCAGCTTTGATTTCCCAAAGCTGTTTGCGGAACAACACCTAGCGTTCCATAGCTATTCCTAGCCAAAAACCTTCTTCGACTTGGATCGCCCATCCCAAGCTGAATAGGTACGGGCGCTTGATTGGGATCCATTGGAAGAACAAATCCCGAGCCAGTTCCAAACCCAGCCCCTCGGCTGCCCGATCCTCCAAATCCGCCAACTCGAAACCCATCAGCGACTGGAGCGTTCCCGCTTAGAGGATTGATGTTGGAATCGATCCCGAGATTTGCGATGAATTGGCTATTATCAGGCAGGACTTCATCGCGTGAACCATTTGGTGATTGTGTTTGAATTGTCATGCGACTGGTTCGAAACGACCACTGGTTTGAATTGTCGAGCGAGCCAATACGCATCGCTCCACGATTACTTGCAGGCCACTGGAGTGCTTGTCGAGCCTGACTGGAATAGTATCCAATCCATAGGGAGTCGTCCGAATCGAATTTTTCGTCACGCCGATAGATCGTTTCCTGTTTGGTTGCATCGCGAATCAGCAACATCCCACTCGGATGAACAATCGCGAACGAAGGCGTCTGGACTCCCGGTGCATGTAGCTGGAAGGTTTGCTGTCCCCAACTGGTATCAGAGCTGAGCATTGATGTGAGCGACAGGCCAATCAGTGTCCAAAAATGACGAGAAAAACTCCTCATGAGATTGCTCCTTATTTCTCCGGTGCAGCGTTTGGTTCTAATTCACCAATCACTTTTGCCCCATCGGCAGGCGCGGGGTTTTCGACCATTGATTTTTTAAGTTTCTTCGCGAGTGCTTCTTCTTTTTTTGCTAGAGCTTTTTCTTTCGCAGTCAGCTTCTTTTCGGGAACTGCCATCTGCGCATTTTGTGCTGCAAGCTCGGTTCCTAACGTCTTCGATCCCGTGACGGTCAAACTTCGAATCATCAACTGGCGAGTCTCGCTATTGAAAATTCCTCTGCCGGTTATCTTGTCACCACTGACCGCCCACTCTAGCGACGGCACATTCATCGTGACTCGCATGTTAGGTTCAATTTCGAATTTTTGTGGTCTGTCACCGCATTGTAACGCCATAGATGATTCTTCAATTGCAATAATCCTTCCGACAACTCGCACTTCTGGATCTGGTGAACCACCAGGCTGAAGCGGTGTAATGTTTGACATCACGTGAATGCCTGGATGCGTTAGCGACATTTGCAACGGAGTCGCTCGACGCTTGAGAACATCTGGGTTGGGCATGTAGAGTTCGACCTCGGAAAGAGGCGCAAGGAACGTGCCGTCTGGAGTTGCTGAAGCAGCGAACCGCACGAACGCTCCCGGTTTGAGAACCGCACGGTCCGCCTTGCCTTTATAGGACACCGTACTTCCGCGTTGATCAAGCGTTCCCATCACAAAGTTCCCCTGCGGGTCTTTCAATCGCACCATCGCACCCTGGGCCCCTTCAAACGACCCAGCAAGTTCGACCTCTCCACGACCGCCAGGTTGTGCGAAAATGGACGCACATGGAACCGCAACCAAGATTGCGACAGTCAGCGCGGAGGTGGCAAACAAGCGAAGCTTAATACCTCTACAACCAAACCGCGAATCATTAGGCTCCAAGTACATAGATCAAAACCTCCCGGTTATCAAATTTTCACAAAGAAGAAGTCGTTTCGAGTATCATAAAGCATCCAAGCTGAGTTTGGGAATTTTTTGCGAATACTCCTCCCCGAATTTTAAAAGAATATATGACCGCCGTCTCGCCGCAAGTGAATGTCCGAACGCTTCAGCAAAAGAAAACGAACGCCGAAAAGATCTCGATGCTCACCGCGTACGACTTTTCCATGGCTCGTCTTTTGGATGATGCCGGAGTCGACTGCTTGCTTGTAGGAGATTCCCTGGGGATGGTCGTTCAAGGTCATCAAACCACTATTCCGGTGACATTGGCCCAAATGATCTACCATGGAGAAATGGTCGCACGCGCTGCGAAGCACGCAATGGTGATCGTCGATCTACCATTCCCGGTTGGTCAACGCGGCGTTTCACACACATTGAAGGCGGCTTCGAAAATCATGAAGAAGACCCTCTGTCATGCGGTGAAAATGGAGGGCGGTCATGAGCAATCCGAGTCGATTGCGGCCTTGGTCGATGCGGGGATTCCAACCATCGCTCACATCGGACTGCGACCTCAAAGCGTTCATGCGCTGGGCGGATATCGTGTTCAACGCGATGCCACTCGACTTATGCAAGACGCGCAATCGGCACAGCAAGCCGGCGCCTTTATGGTTCTTATGGAATGTGTCCCAAGGTCGCTCGCAAAGGAAGTCACCGACGCACTTCGAATCCCTACCATTGGCATTGGAGCAGGTCCGGATTGCGACGGCCAAGTTCTTGTCGTCAATGATTTGCTTGGACTGACGGAAAAGCTATCACCCAAGTTCGTCCGCGAGTATGCTAATGTTTCAGAAATCGCACGTACGGCAGTCGCGCAGTTCCGAAGCGATTTACAACTCGGCAATTTCCCCGCAGCAGCCGAATCGTTCGAGTAAGCCCAACCAAATATTTTGCCTTGTGACACAAGACAATCCGTCATAAACAAGAGCACAGTAATTGATACAAAGAATGCGTTACGTCTAGTTCAACGTTCACTCAAGTGCTTCCAAACCTTTTCCGTTTTCAGCATATTTCCTCCCACCTAGAACGAGTCCTCTAAAATGATCCGCTCTCTCTCACTGTGTTTCAAAAGTTTTCTATGCGTGCTCATTGTGTCTCAAGTGTTTGGCCAAGAGCCAAAAGCAACCGACATTAAAACCACCGACATTAAAGCAACTGAATCCGAATCAAAGGCACCCATCAAAGCCATGATTGTCACCGGCGGCTGCTGTCACGACTATCGATTTCAATCCGAAGCGATCATGAAGGCTTTTAAAGAATCGAACGTCAATGTCGAGTGGACGGTAATTCATCAAGGAGGAACAGGCACGGAGGCAGAAATCGACTTATACGACGACCCAAAATGGGCTGAAGGATTCGACGTTGTGATTCACAATGAATGCTTCGCGAATACAAAGAACACGGACTACATCCGACGAATTACATCAGCACACGAGCAAGGCGTCAACGCGGTCGTCGTCCACTGCGCGATGCACACCTACCGAGGAGTTGACATCGATGATTGGAGACAATTCTTAGGCGTTACAAGTCGTCGCCATGATCACCAGAGCAACTACAAGATCGACGTCACCAAACCCGATCACGCAATCATGAGGGACTTCCCAGCAAACCATACGTCAGCCAAAGACGAGCTTTACATTATCGAAAAAGTTTGGCCCAATACGACTGTTCTTGCAACTTCGACAAGCGAAAAAGATGGCTCAAAGCACCCCGTCTTCTGGACCAATCAGTTCGGCAAGGCTCGCGTTTTCGGAACCACCTACGGCCACTCAAGCGACACCTTTCAAGACCCAGTATTCCTCCGCGCGTTCGTTCAAGGCACACAGTGGGCGGCTGGTCGCTAAGTCCTGGACGCATTGAATTTGCCCTCAGCGTTCGACAGCCTTTCATGTAGTCGCGACTCGGAGAGACGCGCCTACATGTGTATTGAAACTGAGCTAGAGCACGTCACGGAGTTTCTCCTGGTTGCCTTCGAGAATTGGAACATGCATACCACCGAACCCATAGAGGTTTTGTTTTTCGAAGAGCCCATGCTCACCCATTGAAAGTCCGTTATCCCCACTAAAGATGATGACCGTCGGCATGGAAGTGGGGAATGTTTGGCCTAGACTCTCTGTGTTTCGCTGACCTATAAGAAAACTCACTTGGTCACTTCATAAGCTCGGCCAGTTTAGGTGAAATCGCATCCGCCCAGATTTGATAGCCAGCGGGCGATAGATGAAGCGAGTCAGGCATTATTTCTTTCGCGATTCCTCCATCGGGCTGGAGAAACTTGCTGCCAATATCCAAGTAATGGATATTCTTACCGTCATCGAGCTTGGAAATAGCTGCGTTTACTTGATTCAATTTGTCTCTCTGCGGGTTGGGGGTTTCAACGAGGCCGCGGGGAAAGACAGCAAGTAGTAGAATCTTGGCTTGTGGTTGCTTGGAGCGAACGGTTTCCACAATCGCAGTCACCCCTTTGGCGATGTCTTCCGCTGGATCTGTGGAAGAGTTGTTAGTACCAATCATGATGACCACTGCTTTGGGTTTTATTCCATCGAGCTCGCCATTGGTGATTCGCCACAGGACATGTTGCGTCCGGTCGCCACCGATCCCAAAATTAGCAGGTTTGTATTGCCCGAAAGCCTTATCCCATAGTTCCTTCTGGGATCCCCATCCCGCAGTGATGGAATCGCCGAGAAAAACGAGTTCGGCTTTGCCTTCTTGAGCCGTCTTCACAAACTTGTCGTGTGATCCTATGAATTTATCTTGCGGTTTTCCATCACCGCCCATCTTCGGAGCAGCGACGAACGCAGACTGGGGAGCCATCTTTACAGGTTTCTTTGCCGGCTCAGCCACCGTTGCAGGTGCTTGTGCATGAGCGGAAACGGTGAGACCCAAAAGAGCAACGGTGCAAAAAACAAAACGACGCATAGCAGTAAATCTCCTAATCAAGAATTGAACCAAAGAGACGCAATTGAAGGCAAATTGTAATCAATCGTGACAGTTCGAGGTTAGTGAAACTCCCGACAAAAAGTTGATAGCCTTGCGCAAGTTCATTTCCGTTGCTGTGGGATGAGCTCACGCGTCGCGGTGTGCGCTGAAGGGCCTTTTTTTCGCGTCGTAGCAAAAGAGGGCCGCCGATACATCTAAATAAATCGCGTTCATCTTTGCCTTATGGATCAAGGCTCACTCAAGATGGGAGCCCATGTCTCTGGTTTTAGTTGGGGCGTTCTGCCTGACGTGGGATAGGTGGACTTGGCGGCGATTTGTAGTTGGCCCGATAACTCAGCGACAGTCGTGGCAAATTCGGGTTTCGATGCGAGGTTGGTTTGCTCCAGCGGATCGGAGTCGTGATCGTAAAGCTCGCGGCCTTCGTTGCCTTCATCCCATTCGGTGTATCGCCATCTTGGAGTACGTAGGCTGTAACCGAAGAAGTTCTTGGCTTTTGGGTTCGGCTTTTGTGGATTGGCATTGCCACGCGTCACTTGAGTGATCGCCCAGCCTCGTCCAGATACGCTCGGATCTTTCAAGATTGGTACCAAGCTTTGACCTTGTAGGTTCGCTGGTGCCTTGACTCCGCAAAGCTCTGCAAGAGTCGGGAATAGATCGACTTGTGAAACAGGCGACTTGGCAACGCTCCCCTTCGATGCGACTCCTGGTGCAACGATAAGCATCGGAACGCGTGAGCTCTCCTCGAAGAGACTCATCTTCTGCCACAGACCATGCTCGCCAGTATGATAACCGTGGTCGCTCGTGAAAACAATGATCGTGTTCTCGGAGAGGCCGAGTTGGTCAAGCGTGTCGATGATGCGGCCAACCTGCGCATCCATGAAGCTGATGCTGGCATAGTAAGCTTGAAGACTCTGACGACGGAGATCATCGGTCAGTTTGTCTTGTTCTTTCTTATAGCTTCCAAGGCCAGCGGGAGGGATATCCTCTTGGTCTTCGGCTATGTTGGGGACGATTCGCATTTCGCTTTCGGGATACCAACCAAAGTACGGATCTTTGGGAGCAACGTAAGGTGTGTGTGGGCGAAAAAATCCAACCGCGAGAAAGAACGGCCGTTCCTTTTGCTTTGCACATCTCTCTAAAACCCACTGCGCATCGGAAGCCAAAAGTCCATCGGTGTGGTATTGATCACTCTTGGGAGACGCGAACCAACTGAGTGTTCCTCCGAATTGATTGGGGGTAAGAGAAAAGATATCTGGATGGTGCTCCATCCGATCGACTCCAGCAGGATTCAACTCAAGCTCCCACGAGCCTGGATCGTCGTGCCCATCGGTACCGATCGAATTGGGCACGTTATAGTGGTACAGTTTTCCGATCCGTCCGGCGAAGTAACCCGACAATCGAAATGCTTGCGGAAGGCTATGTTGCTCGGGAATTGTTTGCCGAAAGATTTGCGAATTAGCCTTGATGCCCGTGCTATTTGGATAGAGTCCTGTAAGAATCGAATTGCGGCTTGGACCACATAGCGGAAACGCACAATACGATCGATCAAAGCGGACTCCGCGAGCCGCCAAGCGATCGAGGTTCGGTGTCTTTGCTTTGGGGTCACCGTAACATCCGAGCATGTTGTTGAGGTCATCAGCTATCAAGAACAGGACGTTCGGCTGCTTCTCAGCCGCATAAGCACATTGAGCCAGAGAAGAAGAACACCAGCCAATAGCCAGCAGGCACAAAATGGAGAGGAAATTTCGCATGGGTGGCTCCGAAAAATGGGTGGAGAGGATTCGTCAGGAATCGTTTTGAATCGACTGACTTCGATTAATCGAGTTCTAGTCTAACGATTCCGCGCGGTCGTGCTAAGCAGTTCAAGCCAATTTTGCTTGTTCGATACCTGCGATAGCGGTGCTTTCTGGATTAAAGCAATGCCCAAGCAACTATCCGTCTAGCTTGGCGATTGCCACTGGGCTTTGGCCAAATTTAAACTCGGATCAACGCACATAGCACGTGTCGTAAGACATCTGGAGACATCAACTTCTGCTGTCGCTTCTATACGACTACTGAATTCTTACAAATTCAGCTACCGAAATTTAGTGTAAAGTCGAATTGGATTGCTTAGCCGCTGCGAGCGTGTTTGCTAGAAGCATGGCGATTGTCAACGGACCGACTCCGCCTGGGACTGGCGTGATCGCTGAGGCAACTTCTTGAAGACCTTCATAGTCAACGTCACCAACGATCTTGTCACCCTCGCGATTGATTCCAACGTCGATAACGACCGCTCCCGGACTGACCATATCAGCAGTTACAAAGCGAGGCTTTCCAATCGCGACAATTAGAACGTCCGCTTGGCGAGTCCATGTTGCAATGTCGGAAGTATTCGAGTGAACCAGGGTGACCGTGGCGTTTGCGTTCGACTTACCGAGCGGGCCTGATTTTTGACCAAGCATCATCGCCATAGGCTTCCCCACGATATCGCTTCGCCCAACGACGACGCAATGCTTGCCAATGACATCTATGCCTGATCGACCTAGAATTTGCATCACACCATGAGGCGTGCAAGGAAGGAATCGAGGTCGACCTTGAGAAATCAATCCGACATTTTCTGGAGCGAATGCATCGACATCTTTGGAAGGTGAAACCGCGTCCAAGACGACCCGAGTATCGATTTGATCCGGCAACGGAAGCTGGACAAGAATTCCATGAACAGTCGGGTCTGTATTCAACTCGGCAATTAACGCGAGTAAATCGGACTGTGAAGTCGACGCTGGGAGCCGTGTCAAACGACTTTTCATGCCAGCTTTTTCGCAAGCGATCTCTTTATTGCGAACGTAAACCTGGCTGCCAGGATCGTCGCCAACCAGGATCGCCGCCAAGCACGGCTGGACGCCCGATTCAGCAATAAATGCATCTACGGCTTGCTGGATTTCGCCGCGAATAGTCATGGCGATCGATTTGCCGTCCAAAATGCGAGCAGTCATGTTCGGTTTCAAGGTTTTTCGTCCAGAAAAGGAAAACGTCAGGCTAAGTAATTAGGCTGGGGAATCCAGCCCCGTTACCGATTGTCCCCGATCCCAGTTAGTGACATAGTCCAAAAATCGTGGACTCGTTATATTACACGTAGTCGGTGCACCTTCGCAGCCTGACCCTTACGGGGAATTTGCGAAATTCGTTCCGCACCCGGCCCCACCAAACTCTCGCTTGTAAGAAAAAAGACATGTCGGACGAAGAGAAGCTAAGCCCAGTCGAGATTATCAAGGAAGCCAGCAATTACCTTCGAGGTACCATCGGCTCGGAACTTCAAGCTGACACGACCCATTTTAGCAAACCCGATATTCAGCTACTGAAGTTTCACGGTACCTACCAGCAAGACGATCGCGAAACGCGAGTCACAAGCAGCGAAGGTGGAAAAAGCGAGAAGTCCTTTTCATTCATGGTGCGCTGTCGTATTCCGGCGGGGATCATGACCAGCGACCATCTTATTGCATACTTAGATCTTTGCGACGAGATTGGTAACAGCACCGTCAAAGTGACGACTCGACAAGCGATTCAGCTCCACGGAATTATTAAATCCGACCTCAAGAAATGCATTCGACGCATCAATGATGTCGGACAAAGCACCCTGTCTGCCTGTGGTGACGTAAACCGAAACGTCATGGCTTGCCCTGCTCCGTACCACGATGGTATTCGGCCTCAAGTGCAGAAACTGGCCTACGACTTGGCGATGCACCTAGCACCCCGGTCAAAGGCATACCACGAATTGTGGCTGATTGACGATGAGACGGGCGAGAAAACACTTGCCGGTGGTAGCGACGAGTTCTTCGAACCGATCTATGGCAAGGTTTATCTGCCAAGAAAATTTAAGACAGCGATCGCTCTGCCGAACGACAACTGCGTTGACGTTTATACCAACTGCTTGGGCTATATTGCGGTCATTCGTAACGGCGAACTCGTTGGGTACAACGTCACCGTTGGCGGTGGGTTGGGAACAACTCCAGCAATCAAGAAAACGGCTCCGATGCTCGCACGTCGCATGGCATTTTGCACTCCTGAACAGGCTGTTGCGGTCGGCGAAGCCGTCGTGAAAGTGCAACGTGATTTTGGCAATCGAGGTGATCGCAAAATCGGTCGTTTGAAGTATTTGATTGCGTCGCGAGGGATCGAGTGGTTCCGCTCGAAAGTCGAAGAGTACTTGGGCGAGAAGCTTGCGGATTGCACTTCCGATGATGTTACCGAGCACAACGACCACATCGGTTGGGATCAACAGGGTGATGGCAAGTGGTTCTACGGCTTCAACGTTGAAAACGGTCGCTTGTACGACAACGAAAATCGCCAATGGAAGAAGGCTCTCCGCGACATTTGCACGATTCTCAAACCAGAGATTCGTTTGACCGCACATCAAAGCATCTTGTTCTGCAATATCGAAGAAAAAGATAAGCAGAAACTCGAGAGGCTCATCAAGGGCTACGGACTTCCTTTGAGCGAAGAGATTTCGACTGTTCGACGTTGGTCGATTGCGTGCGTCGCATTGCCAACTTGCAGTCTTGCAATCACTGAAAGCGAACGCGTCTTGCCGAGCGTCATCGACGAGATGGAAGTCGAACTCCAGAAGCTTAGCCTCGAGAAAGAGAAGTTTACAGTTCGAATGACCGGTTGCCCCAATGGTTGCGCGAGACCGTACAACGCTGACATCGGCTTGGTAGGTAAAGCTAAGGGGAAGTACACGCTTTTCCTTGGTGGAACTCGAATCGGTACGCGATTGGCCTTTGTCCATAAAGACTTGGTTCCGATGGAACAGATTGTCCCGACGCTCAAACCAATTTTCACCGCATTCCGAGACCTTCGGCAGCCAGAGGAAAGTTTCGGCGACTTCTGCAATCGTATGGGAAACACGAGACTTCAAGCATTCACCTAATTCAGCAGGTCGAATATCCGGAGCCTGCCTGGACTTTTCAGTCGGTAAAACAGACGACTCTCTACAAATCTGTTGATATATCTACGCAGATGGATATTCTTACATTGTTGGATCGGTATTTATTTTGCCGATCCGATAACAGTTTGCTCAGCAGAAGAAAATGGAACGAGCTAGCTGATTTCGATCGGTCGAATCGGTTACACTAGCAAAGTCCCGCCCCACCAACAAAGTCTTGTCGCCGATTTATAGCTTCGTAGCGTTCGTCGGCCCCCGCAAGATTTCTGTTCGACCAAGCACTTAAGCCTTCCGTGACAATAAAGGTGCCCCATGCAAAAACCTTGGCAAGTTTCTCGCAGAACCATTCTTCGCGGATCGGGAGCTTCGATTGCTCTTCCTTGGTTAGATGCCATGGTAACCAGTCCAACGCGAGCGAATCCTGGAAAGTCTGGCCCGCCAGTCAGATTGGCGTTCTTCTATGTTCCCAATGGTGTGAACATGGAGACGTGGAGACCTTCCAGCGAAAGCTCGCTCGATGAACTTCCAGTAACGCTCAAGGCACTTCGACCAATTAAAGATAACGTCACCGTGATTAGCGGACTCGCAGCCGACCACTGCGATGGCAATGTCGCCTCTCATGAGCCAGCAGGTGGAGGATTTTTAGTTGGTGCCAAATGCAAACACTCGGAAGAACCAGAAGTGGGTGGAGTGTCGGTCGACCAAGTTGCTGCTCGCGAAATCGGACTAAAGACGCCGATCGATTCGCTTGCCCTGGGCATTGATCCTGGACATCGCGGCGACCACGGCTATAGCGGGACCTACATGTCGCACATCTCTTGGCGCAGCAAGACCACTCCAGCAGCCCTGGAAATGAATCCGCGTGAGCTTTACAACCGACTCTTCCGTGGCAAGCAGCCCAAGCAACCAGATTGGACAAAGTCACCTGAAGAAGTAGAAGCAACGCTAAGCGAATCGAGTATCGAAAAAAGTATTCTCGACCTCGCACGCGATGACACTAAGTCGCTTCAACGCCGCCTTGGATATAGCGACCAACGTAAGCTGGAAGAGTATCTAGATGGCATACGCAACATCGAGCGACAGATCGCACTCGCAAGCAAGGATTCAGAATCCCATCACAGCGAAGCTTTTCGTGACGCTCCCCCAGTAAGCGGGCACGATGAAGATAGCGATAACCATCTCAGAGAAATCATCATCCCTGATGGAAAGGGGATTCCGAAGGTTTACGCCGACCACGTCAATCTCATGCTA
Organism: Planctomycetota bacterium; assembly: GCA_026692865.1. Taxonomy (GTDB): domain Bacteria; phylum Planctomycetota; class Planctomycetia; order Pirellulales; family Pirellulaceae; genus JAIYDQ01. The sequence continues at coordinate 90,460 of JAPLNI010000052.1, read as the reverse complement.
GACATGCTTGTGTTGGCGTTTCAAACCGACACAACTCGGCTAGCAAGTTTCCTGTTCTCTTACGAAAAATCGGGACGAGCTTATCCTGAGATTGATGCGAGCGGCTCGCACCATTCGACTTCCCATCACGGTAAAAAGGAAGAGAACATAGTTCAGTTAACGCGCATCAACACCCATCACATCGATCTATTCGCGAGGATGCTGACCCGCATGTCACAGATCCACGAAGGTGAGCGGTCGCTTTTGGATAACGTGATGATTTGTTATGGATCGGGAATCAGCGACGGCAATAAACATAATCATGATGACCTACCAATTCTTGTCGCGGGTGGTGCAGGCGGCACGTTGACTGGAGGTCGCCATCTTTTGTTCAAAGAGAAGACTCCAATCTGTAACTTGTACGTCGACATGCTTCAGCGAGCCGGGATAGACAAGAGCTCCTTCGGCGATAGCACTGGGAGACTGGTTGGGCTCAGCTAAGGCGAATCGACGCAGAACAATGAGCCCTATCTTTATCAAACTCGCAAGTTATTTCGTTCGCATTAAAGCTATCTCGCTTTTGGTGTTGGTCTCCGCGACGACCGTCTACGCACAGCAATCTGCCGACAACGAAAAGGCTCGGAAAGTCAATTCTGTAGAAGTCGATAAGGACTCGGAAGACTCGCCTAAGGAGACAGAGAAAGAGGCTGAGGAACGAAAAAAGAAGGAGGAGAGAAAAGCCCGCGAGCTAGAAAAGAAGAAAGAACGCGAGAAGGAAGTAGCCCTTGCCAAAGCGAAAGCCAAACAAGCTGAAGAAGACCCTCTCTCGTTTGACCGTAACATCAACGGCTTGCTTGGTCGATACTGCTACAAGTGCCATAACGGAGACAAGGCGAACGGCGATGTGAATCTTGCAAAAGACTCGAACCCACGATTGATTTTGGAAAACGCGATCGTATGGGAGTCTGCTGTTAGTCGCGTAGAAGCTCACGAGATGCCGCCTGAGGATGCGAAACAACAGCCATCAGATAAAGACCGTGAATTGATCGCCGCATTCCTAAAAAAGACCCTTGGCCAACTCAATTGCGATTCACAAAGCGACCCTGGGAAACCTGGGGTCCGACGCCTGAACCGCGTTGAATACGACAACAGCATCCGCTTTCTTACGGGCCTCGATTTGAATCTCGCTGATTCGTTTCCTGCCGATGCGTCAAGCTATGGGTTTGATAACATTGCCGCTTCGCTAACTTTAACGCCGCTACAAGTTGAACAGTACTACCAAGCAGCACAGAAAGTAGTCACGGCTCTCGCGCAGGACAAATCGCGAGTTGATAAATCTGACAAACCAATCGGATACAGCAAAGTCTATTTTCGAAACGTAGGTCCAGGAGATTCCAAGGAAGAGGTTGCCCGCGAGGTTATCACTCGCTTTGCCAACCGAGCCTTTCGGAAACTTGTCGAGAAAGAATGGATCGACCGCGCGATGGATATCTATCGTCGGTCCCAACAGAAGCAGTTGGATCATGATGCTTCCATAGGAAACATGATTATTTCCACTTTGATATCGCCACGATTTCTGGTTCGTATTGAACAAGATCGTTCAGATACCGAAGACGCATATCCTGTTGAAGCCTTTGACCTTGCTTCGCGGATGAGCTTCTTCCTGTGGTCTGGTCCGCCAGATGAGGCACTGTTTAAACTCGCAATGAACGGCGAGCTTCTTAAGAAAGAGGTAATCGAACAGCAAGTCAGTCGGATGCTCACTGATCCTCAGAGTGATGCGTTGGTCTCTAATTTTTTTGCGGCTTGGCTTCAATTTAATAACTTGGAAAGCCGTTCACCTGACAAGAAGGTATTTGCATCCTACGATGACCAACTGCACCAGGCGATCAGCCAAGAGCCTCGCATGCTCCTTCAGGAGATCATCCGAAAAGACCGTCCCATCACCGATTTGTTGGATGCAAATTATACATATTTGAACGATGTTTTGGCGAAACATTATGGAATCGACGGTGTCACGGGAGACGACATGAAACGAGTCTCGTTGAAGGACCGTCGACGTGGTGGACTATTGACATCAGCTGCGTTACTGTTGGCTCAATCCGATCCGTCACGAACGAATGTTCCAAGACGTGGAAACTTCATCGCAGGCGCAGTGCTTGGCTCGCCCGCACCTCCACCTCCACCTGATGTACCAGAACTTCAAGAGCCCGATCCTAACGACAAACCGATGACGCTTCGCGAAAGGCTCGCCGCTCACAGTACCAATCCTCTGTGTGCATCTTGTCATGCGAAAATGGATCCGCTGGGATTTGGTTTCGAAAACTACGATGCGATAGGAGCTTGGCGAGACTTTGAAGTCGGCAAGCCGATCGACTCGTCAGGAAAACTTCCTAACGGTACGACGTTCTCAGGTCCGGTGGAGCTCAAAGATATTCTTCTAAATCGTAAGGACGAATTCGCTAAAACGCTCGCCACGCAAATGATGATTTATGCATTTGGTCGAGGCCCGATCGCAGGCGATAAATGCGTCATCGAAGATGCCGTCGAAGAAGCCAAAGCAAACGACTACAAGTTCTCGGCGTTTGTTCGGGCAATCGTGCTGAGTTACCCGTTCCTGAATCGTAAGAACCCCGAGTTCTGAAGCAAAGCCAAGAGCCAACGTTCAATGCCGTTACGCCGGGAGCCTTAGTCGACTACGGACCTTTGCTATGCGGGCTTCGCGTGGTTTTTGACTACGCTGCGATAGACTTCCGAAGTGGAGACAGCCATTTTAACATCGGAGTATCTGTCTCGATGGCGGTCTACCGATTGTTCGCTCATGGCAGCCCACTTCATACGACTGGACGTAAACTTAATTATCGCGTCCATCAAGGATTGTGGATCACGGGGTTCGGCTAAGTAGCCCTCGACTCCATCTCGTACGACTTCCGGCGTGCCTTCAACTTTAGTTGCAATAACCGGGACACCGGCTGAGAGCGCCTCCAGAACTACCATTGGCATTCCTTCGCCGTAGAGGCTCGGCAAAATCATCCCGTCCAAGTCCGCGAGAGCCTTTGGAATATCGTTTGTAAATCCAGTAAAGGTAACGCGATCCTTCAATTGATATTGGTCGACCAGTTGTAGCATCACATTGCGGTACTCTTCGTTTTCAAAGCCGCCGATAATTCGGAAATGAATCGAAGGGGCATTCGCTGGAAGCCGACGAATGGCATCCAGCAATACTTCCAGTCCTTTGCGTGGTCGAAACAAAGCGATCATTCCCAAGTTCCACACCTCAGATCCGATCTTGGCAGACAAATCAATCGGCGTGATTGCTGGAACACCGTTAGGAATGCAAACTATGCGATGACGCGAGATCCCGCGCTTAATCAACTCGCGACGTAGTGATCGCGACACGGTGATGATCTTGGAACAATTTCGAAGCGACCATCTTTCGACCCAGTCGTTAATGCGGTTAATCCACAAACGCGATGAGTCACGAGCCGTCGGAGAATGTACGTGATAGACCCAAGGTGTTCCTAGCTTCTGGGATACTCGGGCAGCAATCATCGCTGATCTTGGTGTATGGGCGTGGAGCAAATCGTATTGACTGGCACGAACCAAGTTACAGATACGCTCAACAACACCTAAGTCGAATCTCTTCCGCATATGCACGGAGAAAACGCTGTCAGGTGCCAAGTCGCAAAACTCCACAAACTTGCCTGGCTTCAAACATGCAAAGTCGGTGGCTACGCCGCAACTGGGAAGCCGCTTCCCGAGGAGTTGCTGGACGCGTTCCGCGCCTGAGAAATGTTCACCATTAATCAAATGAAGAACGGATAACGAAGTCGCATGCGTCTGCCGGGGGGCTGACGCAACGGCTACTAAATTCGCACTGGTTGTGTTCAAAGGAAACTGCACAATCATTAAGCTTTCGGAGAGGACCTGCATTTTAGGCTCATCGGCTCCGAAATGCCAATAGATCCAATTGAAAATTAACAAGTCTATTTGGTGCAACCGTAGGTTGGAAAAGCTCTGAAAATGTGTGCAAAACCCTGTTTTCCTTAAGGAATGCCCACAGAAACGCTTGTGTAATCGTTACAAACCAACGCAACTAAATTTGGCTCTATTCTTTTTCCTCGGATGCCGAATTCTTAAATATCAATATCATTTTCAGGTTCAAAATACGCACGGATGCGGCTTTTTCAGCTTTCTGATTAAGAAAAGCGGAGGCCATTCCAAAGCATGCGAAGAATTTCAATCAAATCTCCCATTGTGCTGAGCGGACTTATTCTAAGCGCCGCTGTTGTCATTTTGACCCCTTCCTGGAAGGCTGCTCCGCCTAAAACTCGGCTTCCAGGGCTTGATTCGGTAGCCGCTGCTAATCGAGATTTTCTCGAACCCACCGTAGGTCAGCCAACAGAGGTTGTTGCTCGACAAGACACGGCCACGGTCGGGCTCCAACCTATCGGCGTGACCAAGAAGAACTCATGGAACCCAAACCCGTCCTGGCGAACGGACGCAGGCTGGCCCCCAGCTGTAAGACCGACCGATTTACGTCCAGTGACGATAGAAAAGATCCCAGAAAACATTGCGGAGTCTTATCCCCTTACGGCCCGTGATAAATCAGCGCCTCCAACAACCGGTGACGCTATCCAGAAAGGGCCTGAATTTCTCAGAGGCAGTCAAACAGTTCCATCACAAGAATCAGCAAGCTCCCGAGTCATCCCGTGGAATTCATTTGTCGAAGAATCGTCGACCGTGATCAGAAAATCTCTGGCCGGGACCGATGCCGGCTACAGCAATTCTGCAATCGTGAACTCGACAGTCGTCGCAACACCCATGCAGCCGCAGAATCCGTCAGCAACTCTTGGGAGAACCGTTTCGACTGGGATCAATTCTCAGACCACTACTCAGAGTATCTCGCTCGATCAACCTTCTAGAGTAAATTCCGAAGCGTCTCCTGTAGTCCCTAGCGTTGATCCAAAGTCGCTTTCACCGGTCGATGCACAACGCTTCATCCGCCAACCAAAAACACGACGTTAAAAATCAGATGTTGTCGAAGAACACATCATCAATCTGAGAAAGACCGTGGCTCGTGGCAGACATTGTACGATATCTGGAGAACTCAGCGTTTGCCGGTGTTTAAGTCAACTTCTGAATTCTTGCAATTTCAATCCCGCAGAAACGTAATTCGGAAAACGCATTAGTAATTCAAGATAGTCGAATCGATTGCGAAGTCTTGTCCGATTTCGTGAGCGTAAAACAAACGAGAAAGTTTGTCTGAAACAACCATCAGGTAAGCACGACGAAAGTTATCTTCGGTCGTTTCCGTTGCGGATTGACCAGCCATCACTGGGTACGTGTACTGCGGCAGGCTTTTCGTGAATACCGTTTTGCCGGTCTTCACATCGGTTACGGTACAGGTGATGTCGGACTTGCCTTGGAATAGTGTTTGCCCGTCCTTGAGTCGCAGTCCCTTTACATCGGCTGACACGACATAGTCGGCTTGGACTCCTTTTCCAATCGAGTTGAGGTTGTTGTCGCCTGGTGTTCGATGGTTCAACCATTGGTCAACATCTTCTTGGGAAACGAAAGTTGATTTTGGCAAATTCTTAGTAAGAATGCCTCGCACGTTACCAGCCAACCGAATCGAAGTCTCATCGCCGCATATACCCGATTCGGTACTAGCAACGACTGCAACCCGCTTTCCCTCCAAGCCCTTGAATTCGGCAGGAACAGGCGGTCCATTGAAAACGCCGATAATGTTAGCGAGGTACTGAGCACAACCGGTTGTAGAAGCGAGCCCAGCCACGATGAGAACCAAGCAAATTGAACGCTTGAGATTGCTACCTGAACATGATTGGACTTCAGTGGACATGTAACGCATTCCTTGGCTTAAAACAGAACTTCCGAGGTTGATGAAATAGCTTCCGCAACGGAGTTTTTGCAATAGCACTTTTGATTTCACGATTATTTCGTGGAATTCGCCTTCGACGTTGCCATGCGAAGCAAGAAATGCTACTAGAACATTGCGAAATATATAGACAGTTGCGGATCTAGGGATTCCGGTCGATGCAAGATTCGGTCAACCAAAAGTGCTTTAGGAGACTAAACCATTGGGCTCCAGAGAATTGGTGCGTGCTTACGTTTAGCAATTACATGCATCCGCACGCCGCGCGACCAGTCGTTACTGGCATTGGAACCGGCTACTCGAATAGGACATCACTGTCATTCGCAAATGAATGTTTAACTGAGTACCGACACTTGCGAACGCTTAAATGGGCTGTGCTGGGGCTAGTTTTTATCTCAGGAAGCTTTGCCAGTGGTTGCGTACGGAATCATTACCAATATGGACTAGGTAAGCAATTCGAGCCCAATACGAGCGAGCTTCCCAATCCTGTCACAACCGGAGGCGAACACCCAAGACTGGATCGCATGGAGCGAGTCGTTCAATACCCTGTAAAAGCCTTCAAAAAGTGGTTTCGAGATCCGAAGAAACCTCAGGACGATCCCGCAGTACTCCAAGAGCAAACGCTTCGAGTTGCCCAGCAATATCTCGCGAAGAACGAACTGCAAGACGTTTATATTGACATTCGGCAGTACGATCCAAAGACACAGTGGGCTCGTATCAAAGCCAACCCGAGAATCTCTCCTTTTTGGAAGTACACGGGAGGCGCATTAAATGTCGCGACCTACTCGATTTTTCCAGGTCGTGTCTTTCACTTCGACTCGTACGATCCCTTTAGCAACACACTGTCGATCAACTCCGCGAATCCTAATTCATCGCTTTATCAAGCTGGTTTGTCCAAGGATTATCGAAGTAAGTATTTGCAAGGCACTTACGCAACCCTTCAAAAGGCTCCTTTTGTTCCAATTGTGCAAAACGCCAACGTGACTTCCGACGTGTTAACGTATGCGCGAGTGCATGATCTTTGGGAGTTCGAAAAAGAACTGTACCCAACGGCTTATGCAAATCTGGCTTCTTCGATTGTCTCCGAAGGTTTTCTATTTGTGCCACGCTCGATTGGGCTTCCTTTTTATACGTCTCCGCTCGCCAGTATGGCCGCCGGCGTGGTCGGTGGAGCCTCCGGAATGGTTGTCGCTAAACAGCAAGAACCCTACGTTCTTATGGCACGAGAACGGAACAAAACCGAAGGCGTCTCAAGCCTCTTTCGCTAGCAATGCGATTGATAGGCTTTCTCTGGGACCTCCGCGCCCTGCATTTCAATAAGTCCAGAGACTTTAAATACTGGAGACTCCGACGACATGCTAATGATTCGGGGCCAATGAGCGGCAAACTTGATTGAACCAATCACAAAGATAGTTTTTCTCTGTGCCCGTTTCTTTCGCAGAAGCAAAGTGCGACTTTGAGCAAACTACCCAAACGGAAAGTTTGCAATCTGCGTGCTTTTCACAAAGTTTACCGATTAGGTTGCCGATAACTGTAGTATCGATCGTTCTGTCGACCAGCCTGGGGGGGCTTAGGTCGGTAGACAGGATGGTTGTGTGTTGGGGGGATCGGGATAAGAAACGACGTTGCAGACTCATGCGAGTTCTGCTGCCTTATGATTGCAGAGTAGCATCGATAAGCGAGCTACCATTGCGTTCAGATGCAGCTGAATTTGTCTGGGGCGCCATGTCTTCCTACGCCGTCGGAAGCCCCTGTAATGAAAAACAAACTCACAAAATCGCTGGCTCTGTTGCAGATTGCTCTGGTCTCATTGACTGGATGCCATCCGACTCAGCCATTCTACGTAGGTGGTTCTGGCGACCTAGCTCACTATATCGATACGGCTCAACGTATTGAATATCCTGACCTTCAATCGGAGTCGCTTCCAGAAGCCGGCGAATCGATGGCTCCATACTCAGTCGACAACCACGACTACGAGTTCCTAGATCTCACGCTTGAAGAATGCGTCTCGTATGCATTGGTGAATACCAAGCTTGTTCGCGCACTTCCTGGTAGCAATCAAATTGTCGGTGACATCGCGACATCGATCTTGACCAGCCCGTCACAGCAACTGGTCACAGCATTCGATCCGGCGATCACTGCATCCACTGCGAACACGCAACCGCAAGTCGTCGATCAAAACGGAAATCGCGTTCTTCCTCGAGGAGCCTCACGCGCCAACCAAGTCGGCGGTATCGAAGACGCGCTGTCTGAGTTTGATGCTCAGTTCAGTAGCTTCGTAGGTTACAACACAACAGATCGCCCAAGAAACGTCGGTGCAGGTAACGTCTTCAATCCACAGTTCTTCCAAGCAAACGATGGAACAATGCAGTCTGCGATCAGCAAGCGTGTCGCAACTGGCGGTGTTGTTACCGCTCGAAGCCAAACCATCTACTCCGAGAACAACATCTTTACCCAAGGTTTCGGAGCAAACGGAAACTTCGGTCGGCAAACACCTAGCGACTACACGCAAATCCTCGAAGCCCAAGTTCAACACCCATTGATGCGTGGCCGCGGAACAATGGTCAATCGTATCCCCGTCGTTCTTGCTCGAATCAATGAAGATGTTTCGCTCGGTCAATACGAAGAGCGAATTCGAAATCTGGTCAAAGAAGTCGAAGTCGCATACTGGGATCTTTATCTTAGCTATTGGAATGTCGAAACAGCAAAGATCGCTCGCGATAGCTCACTACAAGTTTGGCGAGTTGCCAATGCAAAGTATCAAGCTGGTCAAGGCCAAGTCTTCGCGGAAGCTCAAGCGAAAGCTCAGTATCACCAATTCGAAGCCGCATTGAATGCTGCATTGGCTGGCGCATCCGTTCCCGGTTCTGATCCTGGCGTTTATGGCCGCGAACGACGCTTGCGACATTTGATGGGCTGGGCAGCAACGGACGGGCGTTTGATTCGTCCTACCGATAAACCAAACATCGCTCGTACTGATTTTGATTGGTGGACCGTGCAAGGCGAAGCCCTCATGCGAAACATTGACCTTCGTCAACAAAAATGGCAAATCAAAGCACGTGAGATGGAGTTGATCTCATCTAAGAATCAAGTCCTTCCAGATGTGAACGTATCGGCGTTGTATCGGTGGCTCGGCGTGGGTGACACACTCAACAGCCGAAGCGGTTCTGCAGAAAATTTCCCTGAAGGTCCACAGAGCGCAACGGATAGTTTGCTCACAGGTAACTTTAGTGAAGCGGCTTTTCGATTGGAATTCACGCCGGCTGCTTTCGGAGCTCGTCGACAACTTGCTTTGGTTCGTAACAGTCAACTCGCATTGGCCCGTGAAACAGAAGTGCTTCAAGAGAAAGAAATCGCTTTGATCAATCGTCTGAGCGAAGAAATCAGCCTCATGAAGAGTCACTACGAACAGATCGAGATCAAACTGAATCAATGGAGTGCCAGCGAGCGTGACGCCAAGGCTTGGACAGATAAATTCGAAGTCGGCGATACGAACTTGGATATGATCCTGGATAACCTTCTACGCAGCCAAGAACGCCGCGCTCGAGCTCAACAAGACTACTATCGATCTGTTACCGAGTACAATAAGTCGATTGTACAAGTACACCTGCTTAAAGGATCGTTGTTGGAATACAACAACATCTGCTTGCAAGAAGGTCCTTGGGCAGAGAAGGCTTACTGGGATGCAGAAGGCCATGCAAAGCGTCGTGATGCCGCTCGCTACATGGACTACGGTGCAAGTCGACCACGAGTTATCTCCGAAGGTGCATACCAACAGCATACTGGTACGGCCAACGACGGAGCTCGTGTAGGAACGGTTGGACTTAAAAACAACTCTACCCCGACACCTTCGAAAGAATCAAGCGACAATGCTGTTCCGCCAAGATCCGACGTAGAAGCAACGCCTGGTCCGACGACCAAGACTCCGAACGAAGAAGCTCCGACCGGATCGACAGAAGAGCTACCAAGCTTGAAAGCGAACTCGCAAACCAGTAGTCGAGTATTTCGACAAGCAGGATTCATCCACACGCAACCATCCACACCATCGAACATGATTCGATAGCCTAAAACAATAAGGATTTCCAAGATGACTCGGGAATCCATTCAAAACAGCAGTGCTGTGAACGAGGTCAGGGGGACCTTCCGTGGGCGCGATTGCAGACCTCAAAGTTTGCAAAAGCGCCCACGGTTTTTTTATGCAAGTTCACCTAGGGCGAATGTTTTATCCAGCTAAGACTTTAGGGTAGTCGAATTCGCAAGAATTCTGAATTCGATGGATATCTCGGAAAAGCCGCAGTCTTCGGAAGTCTTTTCAACATCTGCTACGACCTCTCCCCCCTTTAAATCTAGACGAGAGCACTCATCAGTCTAACTCCAGGCTTTGACGTTTTGTCTTTGTGCCATTGGTTGTAACGAAGGGTGTTGAAAACTATGATATGGGCTGTGCTTGGAAAAATCGTCTGCCTTAGCACGTTCCTTTCCCCTGAAAGTTTGCCTCTATGTCCGTCAACAACCTCGTAGGTCGAAAGCCATTTCGATCGTTACTAATCAGCTCTTTTAGCTTGATGTTGCTCAGCCTCGTTACAACCGGCTGCGCACCGAGCAAGCCGAATACAGCGGCTCCCGATACAACTGCAAACGTAAATACAGAGGCGACTCCAGAACCGATAGCGTCCGCAGGTGGCCTCAAACGATTGGTGTTTATCACCAATGGTGACGATCCATATTGGGACGCACTTCGTAGCGGGCTCAATGATGCTAACGAGAAGCTAAAGCTCGGCGACAAAGGACTCAAAGCGGTAATGGACGTCAACGATGGGACGCCTCAAGGTCAGATCAATAAGCTCCGTCAATTGCAATCGCAGCCCGACGTCGCCGGCGTTGCCATTTCAGTTATCAATGCAAGTAACGCGGTGATCGCAGGCGAAATGGCCAAGCTGCAAGCCAAAGGGATTCCAGTTATTGCCGTCGATAGCGACATCGATCGAAGCAAGTATCGCGACTCTAGAAGCTTTTACTTGGGCACAGACAACATTGTCGGTGGACGCGTGCTCGGACAAGCAGCCAAGATCATTTTGGAAGCTCGCGGCAAAACCGCTGGCGGATACGTCCAGTTTGCGGGTTTCACTGATGTCGATAACGCAAGTGCTCGAATGAACGGAGTCCGTGAAGCTCTGGGCGATGGTTTCACCGAGAAGGATCGAATGAGCGATGAAATGGACCTGTCCCGCGCTAGAGATAACGTACGAAACGCTATCAACAACCATCGCGCGGATCTTGTCGCACTGGTTGGTATCTGGGCCTACAACGCTCCTGCGATCGCACAAATTGTGGACTCTTCGAATCTGCGTAAAGACATCACGGTTGTGACCTTTGATGCACAAGCAGAAGCTATCACGGATATGGCCAAGGGACGCATCGATGCGATGGTCGTTCAAAATCCATTCATGATGGGTTTTGAAACAGCGCGATTGCTTACTGCACTTCTCGAAAAAGACGAAGCAACCCTCGACACCATGTTTCCCAATCGCAAACAACCGATTAGCGAAAACCCAACTGCGGACATCTTCACAACCGGCTTGCGAGTGGTCGCTCCCGATAGCGATACAAGCCTCAAGAAAGATCAATTTGATGACAAAATTGTTGAATTCATGACTCTTTCGGAATTCCAAGCGTGGCTGGCTAAATACAACCTGAAGAGTTCCTAATGTTCGGTGATTCAAAACTGCTCAAGTCGATCAGTTCGGTCTTGAGTATTCGCGGTAATGAGCTTTCATTAGTCTTCGCGATCATTGCAATCATCGGTACAACGATCGCTTTGGACAGCAGTCGGAGTTACATCGAGTATCCGGGAACAAGCGCGATAGATGTTCTACGCAATGCCTCGCTTTTAACGATCTTTGCTCTAGGTGCATCGGTGATCATTATTAGCGGCGGAATTGACCTATCTGCCGGTTCGATGATCGCTTTCTCAGGAACGGTAATTGCGTGTTCGATGCTTGGCTTGCAAAGCCTTGGTACGCCCGAATCGCCAACAGCTCCATGGATAGTCATCAGCGGCGGGATATGCGCCGGGCTGCTCGCTGGGTTCCTTGTTGGTAGCCTTCATGCGTGGTTGATTATTTCGGTTGGGCTTCCTCCCTTCGTCGCAACCCTTGCGACATTGGTGGGACTGAGATCGCTTGCACGAATACTCGGCGAATCAACAACAAGCGTGCTGCTTTCAGCGAAAAAATCGCAGATTCCAATCGAACAGCCTTTCTACACGGACTTCCTCCGCGAAAACGTTTGGATCTGGATTGCGACTGCCGTCCTGCTTGCGATTTTCACTGCCGTTTTACTCGGCTACACCATTCTCGGCCGTCATCTTTATGCGATGGGTGGAAATGAACAGGCCGCGTTGCTTAGCGGACTTCGCACCGATCGACTCAAGTGGTTCGCATACGTTTTTGGCTCGATGACAGCAAGCCTTGCGGCAGTGTTCTACCTCGCTAATGAAGGGGTCTCAGCCCCCGTCACCCAGGCGGTCGGTCACGAGCTCAATGGGATCGCCGCAGCTGTTGTTGGTGGTTGTTCGCTCCAAGGCGGAATTGGAACAGTATCGGGTACTCTGCTAGGTGCACTCTTTTTGCGAACTGTTATCGATGCTGTCGCCAAGATCATCAAAACGGGTGCAGACGTTTGGCAGGGTATCATCGTGGGAGTGGTTGTCGTCCTGGCAGTAACACTCAGCCAGTACCGATCTTCCCGAGCCGCCGGTCGCAAGCTCTTCGCGGGCCCTCTTGGACTTCTAGCGATTGTAATCCTCGCTTCCCTGACCGGCTTTTTAGTCGCGACTACCTCCGGTGCAACAGTTGGTTTTTCGGCGTTCACCCTTTTAGCAGCCCTGATGCTTGGGTATCGATCCTTCGAGAGCTACAGGTAAAGCCAAATTTTTCCATCGCCCCGCCAGCTATTGCGAGCAAACTTACAACCTCCGCAATAGTCAATCATCTCAAAACCCAAAGGCTTCTCCGAATTGCCAGAATCCAACATCACACCACTTATTCAACTCAAACGAATTGGGAAATCATTCCCAGGCGTTCGCGCCTTGGATGAAGTTTCTTTTGATGTTGCTCCAGGTGAACTGCATGCGATTTGTGGTGAAAACGGAGCAGGCAAAAGCACCTTGATGAAGATCCTCTCCGGTGTCATCACTCGCTACGAAGGTGATTTGGTTATCGATGGTGACAAAGTATCCTTCACGTCCACTCGCGATGCAGAGGTAGCAGGGATTAGCATCATTCACCAGGAACTGAATCTCGTCGAGCAGCTATCGGTTTCTGCGAACATCTTCATGGGACGCGAGCTACAGGATCATTTTGGCTTTCGGAAAGATCGTCTGATGAATGCTCAAGCGAAAGAGCTTTTATCAAGTCTGGAGTGCACGATCGCACCCACGACGCTTGCCGGCTCCCTGCGAGTTGGCGATCAGCAGTTGATTGAAATCGCAAAGGCCCTCAGTCTCCAGAGTCGAATCTTGATCATGGACGAACCGACGAGTGCCCTGACCGAATCCGAAGTAGCGAGACTCTACCGAGTAATCGAAAAGCTTCGATCCAACGGAACGACAATACTATACATCTCCCACAAAATGGATGAAGTCTTTCATCTATCCAATCGGATCACCGTTCTTCGCGACGGCCAATTCATCAAGACATTAGAGACCGCATCAACCTCGCCGAAAGAAATCACGCATCTCATGGTGGGCCGGCCGCTTGAACAAGCGGATTCTGAATTGGAAATAGAGGGATCGCAAAACGCAGACCAGATGCAGAATCGCGAGGTTGTACTTCGAGTTGAATCGCTGTCGCTTGCATGGCCAGGTCACGCGCGAGGTTATCGTTTGAAAGACATTTCGTTCGACTTACATCGTGGTGAGATACTCGGTATCGCAGGCTTGATGGGTGCTGGTCGAACAGAACTGCTGGAATCGCTCTTTGGAGCCACTTCCATTGCTCCAACAGGCCGCATCACTCTTGATGGCCAAACAATTGCACCCAGGCACCCCTCGGAAGCTTGCCGCGCGGGGCTCGCGCTGGTAACAGAAGATCGTAAACGACTCGGCCTGCTTGCCAAGATGAATGTCGGTCGCAACATCACCATCTGCAGCTTGGAAAAAGCAACCACAGGTTGGTTCCTTAGCCCTTCGCGCGAGACGACGCTAGCCTCGGCAATGGTCACCAAGCTCTTGGTCAAAACGGATTCCCTTCGTACGCCGATCACTACTCTCAGTGGTGGCAATCAGCAAAAGTGCATCGTCGCTCGCTGGTTGCTAACCAACCCGAAGGTGCTCCTACTGGACGATCCAACTCGAGGCGTAGATGTTGGAGCGAAAGCCGAACTCTATCGGTTGATTCGTTCGCTTTGCAAAGAAGGACTTTCCGTGATCGTCACCAGTAGCGAACTGCCGGAGTTGCTAACCCTGAGTGATCGCATCGTAGTTTTGTCCGAAGGCCGTCAAACTGCGATTTTCCAACGCAGCGAAGCCACTCAGCCCAAAATCATGTCGGCTCTCACCTAACCATTACAACCATGGATCTCGTAATGGACGAGACCGAAGGCTGTTCGCTTCTGCATCGTTGATAAAATTCTCCGTCACTGGATCGACTTGGAGCTTTCGTTGCAGAATCCACGATAACGCAGCCGCGTGGCAGGCAACGTGTGATCGTTTCATCACTTCTGCATTTGCAACCGGTTGCTCTCTTGAGCGAACGCAATCAAAGAAGTTTCTCGCATGCGTGGAAACATCCAGTCCAACGACTTTTTTCGCATTATCTCCAAGCTCTTTTTGGAGTGATGCGATCGACACCTCAAGATCTCCGCTATCGCCAGTCTCAACCGATCCCTCATCTCCCACAAATCGAACCGGACAGGTTCCCATCGTTTGAATCCAACCGGGCCGATTTGCAAAAGGTGTTTCCAAGAAATCCATCACGATCTTCACACCATTGGAATATGTGCATTGAATACCCTTGGGCATCGGTTCATATTCGGTAGGAATTGTATCATCCGCTTGATTAGCCCACTGGCAAAGATCTACCGTATGCGCTCCCCAATCGAGCAGCTTGGCTCCCGAATCGAAGTCCCATTGGCCTCGCCACTTTCCATTGACATATTGGCTATTAAAAGGTCGCCACGGAGCTGGACCTAGCCATAAGTTCCAATCGACCACATCGCGGTTGGGACTCGCTTCAGGCGGTAACCAGGTGTTGTCTATCGATGGCGTGTAGACCGATGCATAAAGTGTTTGCAGTTTGCCGAGCTTTCCCTTCTGAGCAAGCTCAACTGCCTTCACGAAATTGGGAACACTTCGTCGTTGCGTACCGGCTTGGAAGATACGCTTCGTACGCTTGATCGTTGCAGCCAGTTGTTGGCAAAAGTCGATCGTCAAACCGCAAGGCTTCTCACAATAGATATCTTTCCCAGCTTCAGCAGCCATCATCGCAGCAGATGCATGCCAACGATCACCTGTTGCAATCAGCATCGCATCGATGTCCTTGCGATCCAAGAGCTCACGAAAATCGCGGGTAATCTGGCAATCTTGATTTCCATAGTGTGAATCAACAAGAGCTTTCCCTTTGCTACGCCGTGACTCTTGAACATCAGCAATTGCAACGCATTGAACATCGCTAAAGTTCAGCATCGCCTTCAAGTCATAGGTACAACGTGGTCCGATGCCGATAACACCTAACTGGATTCGTTCACTGGGCGCAGTAGCACCATCACGCCCCAGAGAACGCGATGGAACAATCGTCGGCAACGCGAAGACCGCACTTGCAGCGATCGATGTCTTTAAAAAGGAACGCCGCGAACCCAACAAGGAAAGATTTTTTGTAGTCATGATTCAAATTTGATTGAGAGAATTGATATCACACGTTTCATGATGAATTAGAGCAGATCACGAACCGAGAATCATCTATATATTCCTCTACTCTACACTATTCAAAACATGAGTTATCCTGAAAACGGTCGCTGAACGGCAGAACCTTGTGCTTGAAGAGCGTCCACAAATATCGAAAATTTCCTAATTTTGAGTCTTAGGCGCTAGCCGAGTTCAAACGACTAACCGTCCGCTTGCGCAGGAACATCCAACGACGCGGACAATCGCCAGCGGCTCAACGCCTACGTATTGAGCCGCAAATGCCAGCCGTGCTCAAACGAATTCAATCCAACTTCACAGACACAAGCGAAACGCGAGAACTTCCAACTCTCAAATCTCTATCGCTTTTTTCGTTGCTTCGATCAGCGAGATCGCCTCGCTTTGTGTCGGAGCTTCTGCGATCAGTCGGACCAGTGGTTCTGTGTTACTTGCACGCAAGATGATCCATCGGTCCGGCCAATCTAGCCTGAGTCCGTCTTGGCGATCTATTGCAGGTGCTTTGAGTGCGAGTTCAATCTTGTTGAAAGATGTCGGAATGTTTTCGGGAGCGATCGTAAGCTTATCTTTGATCATGACCAACGACGGGAGTTGGCTAACAATCGCGGAAAGCTTTGAGCCGCGACATGCCATGAGATCAAGTATTTGTGCCATTCCGACAAAGCTATCGCGAACAAATCCAACTCGAGGGTCAATTGGTCCTCCGCTTCCTTCACCTCCGTAGACCGCTTCAGACTTCTTCATTGCATCGACAACATTAGCTTCTCCCACTGGAGATCGTCTAAATTGAACACGAAGCTTCTTTGCAATTTGCTCGGTCATCGAACTGCTTGCACAATTGGTGACGACTGGTCCCGGATTGGTTTCAAGACGGTGCATCATGCACAAGACAGCAGTAAACTCTTCACCAATGTAATGACCAGATTCATCGATCACTGCCAAGCGATCTGCGTCAGGGTCTTGGCAAAATCCAACATCAAAACTGCCATCTGCGACCATAGACTTCACCCCCTGCAAGTTCTCTGCAGTTGGCTCAGGCGGATGCGCGAAGAGCCCACTAGGTGATTCACCAAGGATCTTGACCTTGCAACCAAGTTCCTCCAAAAGACGCCGGCCCAATAAAGCACCTGCACCGTGATTGGCATCAAGCAAGACTTTGAAACCGCGAGCCCTGATCCGAGCAATATCTACTGTTTTAATGACAAGAGCTAAATGCGGTTCATGCGGATCCGCGGCAAGCGAGTACGATCCGATGCTTTCAATTTCTTTCCATTGCGATTGAGATTGCTGATAAGCAATCAAAACCTTTTTCCCGGCCTCAGCAGGTATCACTCTTCCTTCGTGATTGAAAAGCTTGAGCCCGTTATAGGCGAGTGGGTTATGGCTTGCGGAGATCTGCAAGCCACCGACAGCTCCGATTTCTCGAACGAGCACTCCCAAGGTCGGAGTGGATATGACATCCGCATCAACGACTTCCATTCCATGCCCCATCAATGTCGAGGCGGCGACTTTCGAGTACATCGAACCACTTGTACGTCCATCGCGCCCCACAACAAATTTTCCTTGCGGGAGTGTCGTACAAAAGGCAGATACGTAACGCATCACCACCGCCGGCGTGAGCTGCTGGCCAACGATACCCCGGAGACCACTAACACTGATGATCGGTTCAGACATATTAAAAACTACCGCACGAAACAGAGTCTCGATGTGATGTGATGAAAAGGGCATTTTTCCTGAGCGGTAGGCGCACCTCGGGTGCTATCTGGCAAACTGTAGCAAAGCCAAAACCCGTGGCTAGCGCCATCGGCTCAGGGTTCATCAGGCCAGTCTCGCTGAGACTCGTTTAACAAGCTTGCGAGCTGGCCAAGATCAGGAGGGATTAAATTAAAAGTCCGCCTCGGCGAGACGGACTGACTTAGTTGTGCGCGAAGCGTCAGCCTTGGAATGACCGACCTACTTGCAAGAATCAAGCCTCTGGGACTTTGACATCGGTGTTGGAGGATTGGGACGATTCCTTTTTACCAGCCAAGCCGATCAATTGGTCAAACTCGTTATCGGATTCGTGGGCCTGTGCGTATTCCATGAACTCGTTTTCAGCTCTTTTCGTATCCAAGCCAGCGAGCTCACGAGATACCTTGGCTCCTGCGGAAGCCTTCTGACGCAACTCACGGAGCTCGCGAAGTTCTTCGGAAGTCCTGTCGTTGGAGATACCCGTCATCATGTCTGCGATTTGTTTCTCTTCGTTAGCCGACAAGACATCCGCAACAGCGTCATGCTTTTCTTCTTTGAGTTTTTCAAGTTCTCGCATCAGTGTCATGATTTGAGTTTTGTGCCCAGATGCGTTGTTGACAAGCACCTTCAGATCTTCTTCCAGCTCCATGACACGTTTAGCTTTTTCAGCGAGCGTGCTTGAGAAATCCTTAAACGCTGATTGACATTTCAGGTACTCAGGATCGTTTTTGACGGCTGCTGGATCACCTGCATATTTATCGACCAAAGACTTGGCTTTCGCAGCAGCTCCTGCTTTCAGCTTTTCAAGCTTACCCATCTCCTCGGTTAAAGCACGAACCTTCTCCTTCTTCGACTCCTCCTGGGCGATCATCGCAGCGACGGCATCCTTGTACTGTGTAAGTCGCTGACGCTTGTCCGAAATGATTCGATCGTAGTTGGCCGATATCACTGTGGGGTTCGTATTGAGCGTGTCGGTCGCCTTCGAGATCTGACCTGTAAGCAGGTAACCAAGGGCACGCAAATATCGACTCATTGCTTTAAACATTTCGAATGAAACTCCAGGGGATGCAGGCGAAAAAGATGTTAGTGAAAACGCATGGCATTCATGCAAAACTTAAATTCTAGACTACTTACTCTGTTATGCGGCTATCGGTTTGATCATTAAAATTACCGAGACCTTCGAGCTCCTTCATGCGAGCTTCTGTTCGAGCCGCGATTTTAATCGACACATCTAAATCGTCTCGAAGGGCGTCGATGTCGACATCATTATCTTGATTGTAAAGGCGGCGGAATTGCACGACTGCTGACTTGAGTTTCTCCGCAGAGGAATTCACCTGCTTCAGGAGCTCTTCGCGCTGAGCAATCAACTCGGTTCGTTGCTCCCCGACCAAACGATCAGACAACTCAAAGAGTTTATAGGATTGTTCAAGCTCCGAAATAGCGGACCAAAATAATTGTCGAACTTGGCCAACAATCGGCAGCGATCGCGCCTGAATGCTCGGTTGGTCGGCGAGCTTTTCAAATTCTGCTCGAGCCTCACGAAGGACTGTCACGTAGTCTTTGGTTCGAAAGTCGCGATCTAGCCTAAGATTCCGAAGCAAATTTTCAATGCGTTCTTCCTCTTGTTGGCGAATCTGATCTTGAAGAGCTTTACCCGCTCGAGCCGTAATTTTATCCAGCTGCAGAAAGGTCCGACCGACCATCCACACGAGCCCACCAGCAACAGCGACCGTTCCTGCAACGGCAAGTACTCCCACCCCTCCTGCAGCCCACGACAGTCCCCAACAAATCAATCCCGCCACAACCGGAAAAGTAACTGAAGGTGCGAGAAAAATATCGCTGAGAACCTTTTTTTGAACTGCCTCCAAAATCCCTCTCCCGATGATCTGAAACCTACGATACCACACATCCAAGAGTATAGCGTAAATCCTTCACGTAGCGGTGGTTCTCTAAGACACCGAAACTTCCGAGCCAATTCCCGGAAACTTCGACAGGTTTTGCCGAAGCCTGATTGCTTGTGTTAGTTACTTTTTCCGAACGCTATTTTATTTCGGCGTTGCCAGGTTTCCTTGAATCCTGTATCGAAACGGGATGAATATGGGATTTAAAAACACAAGTTCGACATTGCCTTATATTTTGCTGGCGATTGCCTGCTATGCATCGTTGTGGTTCGGATTAGGTGCGACGCGATTATGGGATCGCGATGAACCTAGGAATGCTCGCTGCGCGGTGGAAATGCTCGAGCGAAACGACTGGGTAGTTCCCTACTTTAATGATCAGCTACGAACTCATAAGCCAATCTTGCTCTACTGGATGGAGATGGTCGCCTATCAGTGGTTTGGTGAAAATGCTTTTGCCGCACGGATGCCAAGCGCTCTAATGGGAACACTTTCAGCCCTCGGAATTGCCGTCTTGGCGAGCAGTTTTCTCGGGCGATTGGCCGGCGTGTGGGCTGCAGGAGCCTTGGCGACCTGCACGATGATGGTCGTTGCAAGTCGAGCCGCTACACCGGACGCGTCACTTATTTGTGCGAGTTGCTGGGGCGTAGTCGGTTTGGTAAAGCACTGGAAAACAGGTTCGGCGTCGATTACCCGTTGGTGGTGGGTTGGGTTTGTATCTCTTGGTATAGCCATCCTCGCAAAAGGCCCGGTAGGAATTGTCCTCCCTTCAATCGTCGTCGGTCTGTGGTGTGTGTTTCAGGAGATATTGCAATCGACGCAAACTTTAGAACAGCAAGTAAATCTTCAGCCACAGTCAAACGCCATGAACCCAAACGCCATGAACCTAGATCGATCGCTTGGTTCAAATCATCAAGCATCGGTGAACGCCGTCGGATCGAGCTTTTCCTTGGGGCTTATGATTCGTGCCGTTGGCAGAGTACTGGGCAGGCTTCATGTATTTGCCGGATTGTCGCTCGCGTTGGCAATTTCGGCTCCTTGGTATATTTGGGTAGGATTGCGAACCGATGGAGAGTGGCTTCATGGCTTTTTTTGGGAGCACAATGTCTCGCGAGCAGTCAACGCTATGGAAGGACATCGAGGAGGGATCTGGTACTATCCGGCGGCCGCTTTAATAGGGCTTTTCCCTTGGTCGCTTCTCTTAATACCTGTAGCAGCCTGGACTTGGAGAAGTCTTTTTCCACTTGATAAAGCTACCGAAGACAAAACGTTCGATCCAATGGAAATCGACCACAAGAACTCAATTCGCCAACTAAGTTCGCTTGGCATCATTTGGATGGTTGTCTACATCGGCTGTTTCTCGATCGCCCGGACCAAGCTACCTAGCTACATAACGCCTTGCTACCCGGGAGCCGCTCTTCTGATAGGTGGCTTTCTAAGTCAATGGTCGCTGGGGCTTCAAAAGATTTCGCGGCCCATGATGTATGTCGGTGCGACGGTTTATGCTTTGGCCGGAATCGTGCTGTCAGCAGGATTAGTTATCGCAAGTCAGCAACTTCAAATCGAAGCCGTTCGCATGGATGCCATTTGGCCTTTGGTCCTTTT
Source organism: Planctomycetota bacterium (assembly GCA_026692865.1). Taxonomy (GTDB): domain Bacteria; phylum Planctomycetota; class Planctomycetia; order Pirellulales; family Pirellulaceae; genus JAIYDQ01. The sequence goes on along the minus strand of JAPLNI010000052.1, from coordinate 69,432 downwards.
GGTGGCCGGAATCATGATGTTTGTGTTGGCAAGCTCTTCCGATCAGCGTCGAATTCCTGCCGTGTTAATCGGTGCGTCGGCATTCTTAATGGCTGCGATTTTTGGTGAAATAGCCCCCAAAGTCGATTCGAATCGTGATGATCTGAACGCCATGATTACGATGAATTCCGAAGCAAATTGGCTTTCGCTGGGAACCATCGAGCCGAGCTGGGTCTTTTACATGCGTAGCCCGATCGAGGAAATCTCAGCCGCCGAATCCAATCGCGAAGCTGCGGTCGAGCGGATCGCCAATCATCTTCGTTCGCCCGGATCCAAGCTGCTCGTTCGCGAGGACCGGTGGGCATCACACAAGCAAGAGCTCGAGGATTCATTCGGTCTCAAAACATCGACGTTGGCTCATTTTCCGGTGTTTCTGAAAAACAGAACACTGGTGGTGGTTGAGCAAGATGCAGTTGCAACCGCGAAATTGTCCGAGCATAACTCGTCGAACCGTCGCTAATCCGATATTCTGTGGGCTGGAAACTTACCTAGACCTCCCTGACGAACGCGACGACTTGATGCCTCGACTAGTTCGACTGTTTGGAAAAAAACGTGGCCAGCGAATGACCGGCTGGTGGCTTGCTGGAAGCGTTGGAGAAGCGTTTTGGTTCGCTGCGATATGCGTTGTCAGTGTCTTGTCGCTGAGTACGATTGTCGCTTGGCAAGTATTCTCGCCCGAAACGCATCCGTATCCCATTGGTTATGGCTTCTGGCTGCTCGTGCTAGTCTCCAGCATCTTCGCATGCATCGGAGCGATCGGATTCATCATTCGCGTGCTACGAGTCGCATACAGCGATGAGCATCGAAGCGTTCTCGCTGATCGAGCTATCGCTAACGCCCAGCCTGGATTCGGAATTCAAGCGACAGCCATGCCTTCAATACCGAAACTTTCCGGATTTACTGACAGTCCAGGCGTTCGACTTGCATTCAGGCTTCCTTCAGATCGACCAGAACTTCGCGAGCTCGTCTTAGGAAGCATCTTTGTATTAGCTTGGGATGCAATGGTCGCCGTTTTGGTTGCAATAACTATCAGTAAAGCACGTTACGGGGTCTATGATTGGTTTTCGATTAGTACAATTCTGCCGACATTTGGCTTGATTGGTTTCTTGGTAACGAAGTGGTTCTTTCGGAAGTTTCGGCAAGCCACCGGTATTGGCGGAACAACCGTCGAAGTCAGCGAACTTCCAATGATTGCTGGCGGTAACTATCAACTTCATTTGGTGCAGTACGGACGGCTTTCTGTTAAGAAACTTTTAATTGTGCTAGTCTGCGAAGAGGTTGCAACATATCATTTTGGAACTGATACGAGGACCGAGCGGCAGGAAGTTTACCGCCATCCAGTCCTCGAACAGGGCAGATGTCGGATTGATTGGGGAAAGCCATTTGAAGCGGTGTGCCAGATCCACGTTCCTGAGAACGTGATGCACTCGTTTCAAAGTCCTCACAATTCAGTAGCTTGGAAGATACTCGTTGAAGGAGAAGTGAACCGGTGGCCATCGTTCTGCCGAAGTTTCCCCGTCGTGGTTTATCCACGCGTAGCATCACCCCGAAAATCAGTGCCATCATGATTAGATTGCACGGATTACATCGTGGTTACATGCCAGGCGAACGCTTGGAATTCCGCTATTCCGTAAACGATATCGATACGACTTCGATCAGCGCGATCGAGGCCTCGGTGGTTTGGTTCACCGAAGGAAAAGGAAGTGAAGATATTGGTGTTCACTGCTTCCAAAGACTTACCGGCGACTCTATTACCCAGCACGACTGGATGCAACCAATGGTCATCAAGACCGAGTTACCCGGTGCACCGCTGAGCTACGAAGGCACACTGGTAAAGATTCGTTGGTGTATTCGAGTTCGCGTTTATCTTGCAGATGGAACAGAAATGGTTGCTCAAGAGCCGTTCTATTTAGGTGCGATAACCAAAGAAGTCTAGCGAGACTTTCTCGCTTAGAAATCCAGTATTTCTGCATTTTCGTACTCGTACTCAGGCGTAAGCCAGTACTCGCACTCGATAGGATTGCGGTCGATTCAAGTACGAGTGCCATTTCATTGAGTACGAGTACGAACTAACGGAATGTCTATGCTGGAAAGTCTCTAACGCGTTGCGGTTTTCCAAGTGATGCCGTCACTAACTTCCGAATGAGAGTCTGCTAAGCCCTCGCGCGGATCGGGTAGATCGCTGAAAGCTCGAGTCGCCATCGCATGACTGTTAATCGCGCTGGCTGTGATCACGGGCGGTGCCGCTGGCTGAGAGAATGAGACTGCGGCTGCCTTGCTTGCATGGTCCGCACTTTGTTTTACAGCGATTTTCGGTGAGACAGGCGGTGCAACTACAGGCCTAGCTGCCATCGTGCCGCTAGCAATATCGGTTGCAGGTATCTGTCCTTCGCTACCAAAGACATCCCCGATGTTGTTCCCTGTTTCTAGTGACCGCAACTGTGCAAGCGTCGCATTAACCGGCTTCAAATTGGTTGAGCTGGTTGGTCCGCTGACACCTGGAGTTCCATAACCTTGAGGAGGTGCAATCGCACCCGTAGGTGGAGGTGGTATCCGCGTCGGGCTGTTGAGTGTAGATAAGCTTGGCATTCCATTTAGCCCCGACTGACAACCGCTAAAGCAAATCACAAACCCGCAAACACCGATCAAAATTAAATAGTAAGGAGAGTATGTCAAACGATTCATAGCTAATGTAACTCCATAATGAACAACGTGGCTCTTAACTGCGAGCGATTTAAAGCCTACGTGACAACGGCTTGCTCGATATGGAGCTAGGTCGCTCTCGGTAGCTTCTGGCTTACTTGATCCATCGAACGAAACGCAAGATCAGCTTTCAGCAAAAAGTCAGCCTCAGATTCTCTTTTTCATGCATTTTCAAAATACTCTCTAGCCGCATCCATGAACTTTTCGCTATAGCCACCTTCACGATTGCGTAATACTTCGTGAAACTTCCGAAAAAAATTGTTCGCAGCTTCCAGGACGAAGCCACTCCATGATGAACGACGATGTGCTCAGAGTCGAAGGACTTGAAAAAACCTATGGCCGCCGCAAGGTCGTTGATGGGGTCAGCTTTCGCGTGGGACCAGGCGAAATTGTTGGTCTGCTTGGCCCCAACGGAGCCGGGAAATCGACTAGCTTTCGAATGACTTGCGGTATCGTCATACCAGACCGAGGCAAGGTAACTGTCGGCGGATTAGATGTGACCAAGTGGCCTATGTTTCGACGAGCCAAAGACGGACACATCGGTTATCTACCGCAAGAACCAAGTATCTTTCGAAAGCTTACCGTCGAACAAAACATATCAAGCATGCTTGAACTTCTCGGCGTGGAACGTAAACGCCGTCGCGAGCGTACCGAAGAGTTGCTCGGACAATTCGACATCAAACATATTCGGAAGTCAAAAGCCGGTAAACTTTCTGGCGGTGAGCGTCGTCGCTTGGAGATCGCTCGATGCTTAGTCTCCGACCCGCAAATCATCATGCTCGACGAACCGTTCGCAGGGATTGATCCTGTGACCGTTCAAGGAATTCAGGAAGTCATTGCGCGCTTGGCTCGATCGGGAATTGCTATCCTGATAACCGACCACGCTGCACGCGAAATTCTTTGCGGCGTAGATCGATGCTACGTCATCAGCAAAGGCCAAGTCTTATGCGAAGGAACTCCCACTGAGGTCAAGCAACATCCGGAAGTACGAAAACAATATCTCGGAAACCTAGACGGAGACGCTTCACCTCCTCAAGCTATGCGTGCGCCTCACTTCGCAAACCAGGCAACATCAAACGCAACGTCAGAACAATCTCAACCGCGCCGCGTACTCCTGAGAAGACGCGGCGATCTTTAATTGCCGATTGCAAAGATACTTTTTCTTGAAGCGATCATTTCGGTAATCACGCCCGACGCAACAACTTGACCTCCGGCCTCAGAGGGTCCTGGACCCATATCGATACAGTAGTCAGCCGCTCGAATGACTTGCTCATTGTGCTCGATCATCAACACCGAATGTCCGCTCGCGATAAGCTTTCGCAGCGAATGTAGCAGCCGATCGATGTCATAGAAATGCAATCCGGTTGTTGGCTCATCGAGAATAAAAAGGGTTGATCGATTGGACGAATCGGTCAGATAGGTCGCTAGCTTCAATCGCTGCATCTCGCCTGCAGAAAGCGTTGGTGCGCTTTGGCCGAGTTGTAAATAACCTAAGCCTAAATCGATAAGCGGCTCCAATCGAGACTGCAATTTGGACTGGCCTCTGAAAAACTCTTTCGCTTCCAAGATACTCATCGCCAGACAATCTGCGATCGATCGATCACGATACTTTACGGCGAGAACCTCTGGTGTATATCGACTCCCATGGCATTCGTGACAAACGGTTTGGATATCTGCTAAGAACTGCATATCAATCGCTAAAAACCCATCACCTTCGCAACGAGGACAGCGACCGCTCTCGTTGTTAAAACTGAATTGTCCCGCAGCCATCCCTCTCGCCTTGGCATCGACAGTCGCAGCAAAGACTTTGCGAATCTCGTCAAACACTCGCGAATAAGTTGCTGGATTACTGCGAAGCGAAAGGCTGATCGGTTCTTGATCAACCAACAGGACATCTTTCAAGCTCTCTAAGCCCTCAACCGATTCAAAAGGAAGCGGCACAGGACCGCTGCGACCAAAATGCCTTTCCAGTTCCGCTCCCAACGTATCGAGCACAAGCGTGCTTTTCCCACTGCCGCTAACTCCAGTAACGACCACCAATTGACCAAGCGGAATCGAAACATCGATAGACTTCAAATTGCGACCACTAGCTTTGCAAATCGTAAGCCATTTTAAATCGGCGCCTTGGACGTGAACCTCGGGTTCCGTACCTGAGCCGTAGGCGCTAGCCTCGGGTATCTCATCTGGCCCCGCTTGCGTCACCGCAGAATCAGCAAACAGATACTTAGCCGTCAACGTTTTCGACTTGCGTAACTCCTCGATGGTCCCAGCAAATTGGAGCTTGCCGCCGAGTTGACCTGCTTGAGGGCCGATCTCTACAAGCCAATCTGCCTTAACGATTAATCCCGGCTCGTGCTCGACAACAAGAACAGTGTTGCCCCGATCACGTAGATCGAGAATCGCATTCGTCAATTGTGCGGTATCGCGAGGATGCAACCCAACAGTCGGTTCATCCAGCACGTAAAGCATGCTCACTAAATCGGATCCTAGTGAGGTTGTCAAAGTGACACGAGTCGCCTCACCACCTGATAATGTCCGCAAAGGTCGATCCAACGCTAGATACCCTAAACCAACCCGTTGAAGGTACCGAAGTCGGCTTCGAATCTGATTGAGTGGATCTGCAACTATCTTGCGAGCGGTCTCATCCCAAGCAAGCGATTCGATCCATCCAAGTGCTTGATCCACCGACATTTTCGCCACGTCAATCATCGACAATCCTGCAATTTTGTAAGCAAGCGCATCCGCGTTGAGCCGTTGTCCCTCGCACGTAGGACACGTCAAATAGGAACGCCATCGAGCCGCGAAGATCCGAATATGCATCTTATATTTTTTGCGATCTAGCCAAGCAAAAAAACCGTCCAAGCCGCCGAAATTTCGTTCGGGAACGCCATGCTGGATTATGCTCCAAGCTTTTGCTGATAGCTTCTTCACTGGTACATCGGTCGGAATACCGTAGTCGCTTGCCAAAGCCAACAACTCTCCCATCTCGTGCGCATAGGCGGGCGTCGTCCAAGGCGCAATAGCCCCTTGGCGCAACGTTTTGTTATGGTCCGGGACAACCTTGGCTCTGTCTACTTCGGAGACTTCCCCGAGCCCCTCACAGGTCGGGCACGCACCGAGAGAACTGTTGAAGCTGAATGTTCGTGGATCCGAGTCGTGAAAAGACCTTTTACAAGCATGGCAAATGCGATCGCGGCTAAAGCAACACTGGAAGTAATCGCTCCCATTGATTCGACTGACTCCAGTCGATTCCACGGGCTCGGTTTTGTTGGTCGAAGCATGATCGACCAGCACAACGACCTTACCGCCCCCCCACTGCAACGCAGTCTCCAACGATTCGGTCAACCTAGCATTCCCTTGCGTCTCGTGCTTTCCAGTGGCAATCCGATCGATGATCGAATACCCTTGTTGGACTTTCTTAGCCGCGCTGGCCATCGACTCGCGATCATCGGTTGCAAGGTTCCAAATTTGGTCGTCGATTACGACTCTTGGAAAACCTGCTTGCTGAAGATTGGACAATTGCATCGATAAGTCTTGGCTATCAACCCACGACAACTCAACAGCGATCATCGCGCGGCCATCGGCGAGTGAATGAATAAACTTACCAATCGACGTCGCATCATGTCTTTTGATTTCGCGACTGCATGTCGGGCAATAAAGAATCGCGACCCTTGCAAACAAAATTCGCAAGTAATCATCCACCTCGGCAGTAGTTCCAACTGTACTTCGATTCGATCGAGGCACCCCCGAGCGACGCACAGCAATCGCCGCCGGGAGATTTGTTAACGAGTCATAGTCGGGCTTGTCGAGCCGTTGTAGAAACTGCCTGGTATAGGGCGAAAAACTTTCGATGTAGCGTCGCTGCCCCTCCGCATAAAGTGTATCGAGCGCGAGCGAAGTCTTACCGCTTCCACTCACCCCGCAAATAATCGTCAATTTATTTATAGGAACGTCAACATCGACCGACTTTAAATTATGTGAACGAGCACCCCGCAAATGAATTGCAGTAGACATTTCGGGGGCACAAGCCAGTGACTTCGTGCGTTTCAAGGGGCTAATTTTCGCCATGTGCTAAAATTTAACGGTTGCGGCGGATTTCCTGGGCTAAAATACTGCGTCGGGGCGATGAAACTATGACGTAGGCTCTCTAGTAGCAGAAGCCCTCACGCAACCAATTGTTACTTGATTCTGTTTGAGTTTTCTGAATGATACGAACAACTATACGCGGCATACGAGTGGCATCTTTGGCCTTGGCCGGCTATTGGTTAATGCTTTTCGTAGCAACGCATTTACCCGCAGTGCCAATGCCGCATGCTGCAAATTCGGATAAATATCTCCATTTTGTAGCTTTCGCAGGACTCGCATTTCTTTTGGCTTGGTCCATCCCTACGATACCTAACCACCGATGGGTCAACGTCGTGCTGGCCCTTGCCATCGCGATCATTTATGGCGCCGTCGATGAGATTTCGCAAACACCTGTCGGTCGCACTGCAGATGTTATGGACTGGGTCGCGGATTCGGCTGGCGCAATGTTTGGGGTCGTTTGCTACATCATCTTGCGTCACATTATTGTTACGCTTGGCAAAGCTCGGCCTGCTTCGCCGCCCATGACTCTAGAAGCCCCGCTGGCGTAAGATTTCGATCCACTTCGGATTGTGCAATCAAGCAGGAATCCATCGCACGTGCAGCCGTTGCCATTGAAAGCTTCACTCGACTAATTTCCGTAGTCGCTTGTAGTGAGCTGTCATCCAAAAGTATCTTACGGTAAAAGTCACAAGCGAAGGAGAATAAAAGCTTCATTCGAGTTCTTCGGGCGGATCCTTCTTCTCCGACACTCTGACTCTGAGCAAGCATCGCTTTGGAGATACCCACAAAATCCATCGGTCTCTGGGCAAGCATCGCATGCAACTCGCTACGAAACTTCCTTAGCTCAGAGTCTGCCAAAAGAGTCGCCATACCAATCGACCCGTCTGCCATCGCAGCAACTTCACCGGCTTCATTTGCGTCCGAGAGAATTCCGTTTCGCAGCAATAGCAACGCAACATGAGATGGATCAAGGCGCCCGAAGCGCACTATCTGTGATCGCGAGCGAATCGTGGCAAGCTGCCTCTGCTCGTTAGTTCCAATCAAAAAGACAAGCGAACCTAACGGAGGTTCTTCGAGCGTTTTCAGCATGCTGTTGGCGGCCTCGTCCAGAATCGTATCCGCATCGTCGATGATGGCGACTCTTCGAACTCCTCCAAATGGCTTGATATGAAGTTCGTAAAATAGCCCTTCGCGCATTCGGTTTTCTTTTGAACCGACCAACTTGTCGATCGAAAGACTCGACGCATCAGCTGACTTCTCAAGCAGTAACAAATCCGGATGTGTGCTAGCGTCTACTTGAACGCAAGATTCGCAGACTCCACACGGAACCATAAGACCCGGCGTCTGGCGAAGGCAAAGCATCGACTTGGCGACAAGTCTCGCGAACGTACGCTTACCGACCCCGTCCGGACCAACCATCAAGAAGGTGCTCGCAAGCCGCGATTGCTTTACCGCACTTTCGAGCCAGCTACGTTGGGCCGAATGCCCCAATAACTCGGACCACATCATCGTCGTTCACTCTCGATACCAAACGCACGGATAATGGAAACACAATCCAAGGTTGCACCAGCGCAGAGCTATCACTACGCCTGGTAACCCACACGTGGCGGCGCCTCGGAGGGACGCGACTACTTATTGGAAACTGCAACCCGGTCTTGGCTGTTGACTACTTTAACATCTCACTGGCGAAGCCAACTTTGCCGAGTGCCGCAACGGCAGCGGAAGGATCGAAGTTGCTATCGACTTGGACTAGTACAACAGGATTGTCGATCGTGCCTTCCTTCTTCTGGTCAGCAAGCTTCACCGACGATACGCCAGCTACCTTTGCAAGAGCCTTCTCAACCGTTGGGTAACATCCAAACGGGCAATGCATCTCTTCGACCTTCATGGAAACCAACTTCACGTTCGCTGGTATCATCGATGTGGCAGTCGACCCGCTCGTCGGCGGTGGTCCACCAGCTGGCTTTGTCGGGGTTGTTGGTGCAGCAGCAGGTGGTGTGCAACCAAGAGCAAGAACCGAACCGCAGAGCAAAGCAAAACCAAATTGACGCATCACGTGTGTTCCTAAAATTAATTCGAATATGGATGGAATCGAAAGGCCATTCACATTTTAGGGCAACCAGCTCGTTTTTCAATGCTTATCCGAAGATCCACGCGACTTTCGCAGATTTGACTTTAGCGATCGATTTGACACAAACCCTACAAAATCAAGCTCAAGACCCGCTAAATCCTGTTCTATCCAAGATTCCAGCGATTCAAAGCTAGGTTTTTCCGAGACTTTTGATTTCATATTCTTCCAAAACTCAGGCAACGGACTTCCATCGTCACTCTCGTGCGATGTATCAGCAGCAGAATCGATTGACATGGCAGTACCCCTTCTTAGGAAGGACCTCAAATACGCAACTACTGTTCCCTTAGAGACCGTTGTCATCCAATTGGTTCGTCGAGTTTGAAAAAACTACCTTTTTTCTGACAATTGCAACTTATCTCACGACCTCTTTATCAAGGTAAAGTTAATTGCCTGAGAAGCTCCTGATATTCCGCCTCTAATACTAACGCCGGCGGATCAATTTCAAAGTGCTGAGCCTGAGGCGTTAGCCGAGTTCAAACGACTAACCATCCGCTTGCGCAGAAGCTCCAACGACGCGTCCAGCGCCAGCGTCTCAGGGAAAATGCCATTTTCATCACCCAAGCTTACGTCTCGTATTGGACCTTGCCGTATTTGGCAGCTCGGCTGATCTTGTCCATGCTGTAGAGACCTGCCAGTACAAATTCGACGCACGAAGCTCGCACGGCAGGGTTCTCGGTCGCGTTGACTTCAAAGGCTTTTTCCCAAACCGGAGGAACATGCTTTAGCCGTTCAGCATAAGCTTCGCTCGGAAGCATATCACCGACTTCGACGCGAACTCCTTTACTGAATATCTCTGCAATCTCACCGAGCCCAAACTCTTCGACGTACTGCTGAAAGATTGTCTTGATCGCAGTCGCTAGCAGCGAATCTAAAATTTGTCGTTCGCTCATCTGATGGCTTCCCATCAAATCGACTTCCAACTTGCCAAGCGACGACGAATACAAGTGACCGAGATCGCTAATGCGCGGAACCGCGAGCGACTCGCCAAGTATCGCGGAACGCTGCCTTGCTGACGCGATCATTGTACGATAATTTGACAGCGAAAATCGAGCGGAAACACCAGACGCTTGATCAACGTACTTGCTCTTACGCGCCTGTGACGTGATCTCTTCCACGATCTCACACATGAAGTAGGGGACTTGAACTGGATAGTCACCGTCGAGCGCGAGTCCCGCTTCCTGCTGCAAGATCTGGATCCCGAGGGCTCTCTCGCGAGGATAATGCGTTTGGATCAGCGAACCAATACGATCTTTCAACTGCGGAATAACCTTGCCGCTACGATTGTATGTCGATGGGTTTGCGGAAAACAAAATCATGATGTCCAGATCGAACCGGATAGGATACCCACGGATTTGCACATCCCGTTCTTCGAGAATATTAAATAACCCGACTTGTACTAGTTCATCCAGTTCAGGCAACTCGTTCATTGCAAAAATCGCGCGGTGCATACGAGGAATCAAACCAAAGTACAAAGCCTCTTCGGTTCCCATCCCGCTTCCACCAGTCAGTCGCGACGGATCAATCTCGCCGATGATGTCAGCGAACTTAGTACCGGGACTTAATCGTTCTGCATATCGCTCGTCGCGGTGCCACCAACGAATCGGCACATCGGACTCGGAGCTCTCCGCAATCAATCGTTTCCCTTGCCCTGTGATTGGCTGATAAGGATCTTCATGAACTGGGCAACCGGGAATGTCTAGATAGGGGATGTACTCGTCCATGAATCGGACGAGCGTCCGCATCAATCGGCTTTTTGCTTGTCCTTTTTCGCCCAAGAACAACATGTCGTGCCCAGCGATGATCGCAATGTTGACCTCGGGGATGACGGTGTCTTCGTAACCAACAATTCCTGGATAAAGTGGTTCGTCAGCCGCTAACATTTTGAGGAAATTGCTCCGAATTTCTTCCTTGACCGACCTGCTTTTCCAGCCGCTGGCACGCAGTTCCGCCAAAGTCTTTGGGAGCGAAGAAGTTGCATCTTCTATTCTTGAATCAGTCGAAGCCATTGTCATCCGAAAAAATCTCCCAAGAGTTCGTGTCACCCAGTTCAGAGTATGCTAGTAGACCGTCAACTCGGATTGTAGCCGTTGCGGTTCGGTTCTAACTGGCTAATCAACTTTTTAAAACTTCTTTTTATTGCAAAGTCACCCTTGATCGAGAGCTCGCAAAACCCGCTAGTAAAGTACGTTCGCCGCCTTCACCAAGCAAGCGAACGAAGAGCCTTGGGGCTATTCCTTGTCGAAGGAACGCATTCGGTCACGGAAGCTCTCGCGGCTAGATGGCCACTGGAATCCGTTTTTTACACCAAGCGTTGGATCGAGCGAGGCGAAATTGGTCGCGATAAATTTGATTCCAAAGTCCGCTGCGAACAAGTCTCCGATTCCATTCTCAAGTCGATGGCAACCACCGAGCAGCCCGATGGAGTAGTCGCTGTTGCGATGTTCAAACCGAGCGAAGAAGGTTTTCGGAAGTTCTTGAAACCCCGATCGCTTGCCGTCGCCGTGGACGCGTTGCAAGACCCCGGCAATCTGGGTTCGCTGATTCGAAGCGCCGCTGCCGCCGGTGGCGATGGGATTTACTTGGGTGCAGGAAGCATCGACCCATCGAACCCCAAAGTCCTCCGCGCCTCGGCGGGCCTTTGGTTTCGAAGCCCACCACGACCTGTAGATTTGCCAACTTGGTTGGCGAAATGCAAAACTGATGGAATGCAAGTTCTCCTTGCCAAGGCTGGCGGCAAGACTTACTGGGATTACGACCTCAAGCGCCCCACCGTCTTCTTGCTTGGTAATGAAGGTGGAGGAGTATCGCCAGAGATAGAGTCTCTTGCCGACGCTACCATTTCTATTCCGATGCAACCCATCGTCGAATCCTTGAACGTCGCTATGACTGGAACGCTTTTGATGTACGAAGCAGCAAGACAACGCCTGCAGAGCAAAATGTAAAACATAACCGTAGCAGATGTCGTAAGACATCTGATGACCACAGGTTATGCAACCGCTTCCATCGACTTCTGAATTCTTACGAATTCAGCTACTCCTGAAATCTGCCAGAAATCTGATTTGAACAAAGGCTCTCCTTAAGAATCAAATCAAACCGGTGAGTTGAGCGTCTCTTGCGCAAGTTGCGAATCGGTTGTGTCGAGAATGATTTCACCGTCGCGTAAGACAATTTTTCGGTTTGCGTTACGTGCTACTGATTGATCGTGTGTCACTAAAATGACCGTTAGCGATTGCTCTCGATTGAGCTTCTGAAAAAGCTCGATAACTTCTTTACTAGTTTTTGTATCCAAGTTCCCAGTTGGTTCGTCTGCCATCAAAATCGAAGGATTGTTCACCAGGGCTCTCGCGATCGCGACTCGCTGTTGTTGCCCACCAGAAAGCTGACTGGAATGATGATGACCACGCTCAGCCAAGCCGACCTTCTCCAACATTTCCAATGCCCGAGACCGGCGCACCCGAGCCGAAATCCCCTGCGCGTAGAGCATCGGAAGCTCGACATTTTCGATCGCCGATGTTCTGTTCAGCAGGTTAAAGTTTTGAAAGACAAATCCGATACTTTTGTTTCGAATCATCGCTCGCTGATCGCGTGTCATCGTCACAATTTCTTGACCGTCTAAAAGATAGCTTCCGCTTGTCGGACGATCCAAACAACCAAGCGTGTTCATCAAAGTTGATTTCCCAGAACCGGATGGTCCTATCAACGCGACGAATTCACCTCGCTCGATTTGTAACGTTGTTCCCTTCAAAGCTTCCACTTGAACTTCGCCAAGATCATAGACCTTGCGAACGTCTGTCAGCTGAATCAAAGGCCTCGTGGTCAACGGAAGCGTAGCGGTCATTCGTACCTCAACGCTTCGATCGGATCTAAACGGCTAGCACGAAGTGCTGGATAGTATCCGAAGAACACCCCAACGATCGCCGCAAAAGTCATTGCAACAAGCGCTGCCGGAATAGAAACAATAATCGGCCAATCAGCTCCGGAGCTAACGTAATTAATCAACGTCGTGGCTGCAGTCGACATCGCAATTCCGAGTGACACACCAATAAACCCACCGATAGACGATAGCACTACCGCTTCCACTAAAAACTGCCGTAGTATATCCCGCCCGCGAGCACCGATTGCCATCCGAATCCCTATCTCTTTGGTTCGCTCCGTCACCGAAACCAGCATGATATTCATGATTCCAACACCACCAACCACAAGCGATATTCCGGCGATCGATGCAAGCATCATCGTTAGCGATCCTGTGATAAAAGTAAGAATGGCTGCGATTTCAGTGGTGTTCTGAACTAAAAAATCAGACGGCTGACCGTCCGATATATCATGACGGTCTAACAGCAGTTGCTTGATCTCGTCGGTTGCATCGCTCATTTGACTTTCCTGTTTGGCAGAAACCATGATCGCATTAACACTATTAAACGCAGAACCTTGGAGTCGCTTTCGAACGGTTGTATAAGGCATCAATAAAATATCATCTAGGTCATCACCCATCATGCTGGCGCCCTTTTTTGCAAGAACACCGACAATACGAAACGGGATGTTTTTAACGCGAATCGTTTCATTCAACGGGTTGGATGTCTGAAAAAGTTTTGCAACGAGCGTTTGCCCAATCACGCAAACCTTGGCATTGGAATTGATCTCTCGCTTTGAAAAAAATCCGCCACTTTGAAGCGACCAATTCCTTACGATCGGGTAGTCCTCGCCCACACCAAACATATCTTTCGGACTCCAATTCGAGTTGCCATAGATCACTTGGCCTGTGGCAGCAACAAGCGGTGTAGTTGCGAGCACGGCCGGACACTCTTTGGCAATCGATTCCGCATCGTCGGCTGTAAGTGTTTGAACCAGAGCTTGCCGAACAGGACCGCCGCGTTGACTTCCCGGAAAGACGACAATGACGTTTGTGCCCAAGGTTTGAAATTGCCCTTCGACCAGCTTGCTTGCACTCTGCCCGATAGAAACCATCGTTGTGACTGCTGCGATTCCAATCACAACTCCCAGAATAGTTAGCGCTGCCCGCATCTTGTTTTTCAACAAGGCTCGCAGTGCAATTCGAATGCTATTAAGTAGTCCCATAAATCAATCAAAACTTTGGTTGGATTCCAACGACCAATGCGTCGCCCTCTTGAAGGTCTCCACGTACAAGCTCTGTGAACCGGCTTTCGTCGATTCCTGTAAAAACTTCTACCGCTTCAAGGAGTCGTCCACGCGAGACCCACACATGACGACGGCTTTGCTTTTGATTTGCTTCGACTTGCTCAGTCGCCGAATACATTCTCTCGTTACTGGCGTCCGAGCTTTCGCTGAAGCCGCTCCCATCAACTAACCCTCGGTCTTCAACTCGAACTTGCTCGACTTCTGGGAAGAACCGAAGCGCCGCCGTTGGGATCTTGAGTACAGATACTCGCGAATCAATTTCGAACGAAATACTAGCGGTCATTCCTGGAAGCAGCTTCAATTCCGGATTTGATGCTGCAATGATCACAGGATATGTAACAACGTTCTGCACCGAAGCGGAACTTACGCGAATCTGTTCGACTTCGCCTTGAAACAATTCGCCAGGATGAGCGTCGACAGTGAAAGTTACAGGACGGCGTTCTTCTTTCGCTTTTTGAATCCAACCGATGTCTGTTTCATCGACTGACGCAAAGACATGAATCTTTTCCCGTAGATCAGGAGCAATGACAAAAAGCTCTGGCGTTTGAAACTGAGCTGCGAGCGTCTGACCGGGTTCAATCTTGCGATCAATAATCATCCCATCCACCGGCGATTTAATTTCACAATATTCGAGAGTTGCTATCGAGTTATCCAAAGTCGCGGCCGATTGCTCGATCGCTGCCATAGCCAATCGACGTTGCGCGTCGAGTGATTTGACTTCGAAAGCTAACGTGTCCATCTCCGCTTCTGACATAAAATTCTTTTTGTCTTCGCGAAGCTGCCGTCCACGCTTCTCGTTGATCTTGCTCAATTCCAGTTGAGCTTCCACGCGATCCAATTCTGCTTGTCGTGAGGCAAGGATAGCTCGGTCCCGCGCGACATTGGCCGCAAAGAGCCGCGGGTCGACCTTTGCAAGAACTTCTCCGGCCTTCACCGAGTCATTGAAATCGACATTTAATTCGATAATCGGTCCCGAAACAAATGAACCAATTGCCACCGAAAGAACCGGTTTGACGGTCCCCGTCGAATTCACAGAAAAGACCATCGGTCCCTTCTCGACCTTGGCGGTTTTCCACAGTGGACGGTTGCGATCTTGCAGATAAGTGCTTACTGCCGGATAAGCAAACCAACCACCGATACCGATTCCAAGCAGTATTAATCCCCACAACAAAATTGATTTCATATAGTCAGTACGTTTGATTCAAAATCGAAACTTGGTTGCCTACTCATGAGCCAGCGAACGCCGAACCAGCACTCTCGGCCATTACGCGAATGACGCCAAAGTATAACCACGAAAGGTATAAAAGCTGAGCTGTAAAGTCTGCAACCAAAAGAAAGCAAGCAAATATACTGGTGGTTCATTTCGCGGTCCATAAAAGCAAATGCAGGCAAATCGTTGTCAGAAGCGCACGACATTCAGCCTCAAGCGCTAGCCGATTTCAAAAGACTAACCAACCGCTTGCGCAGGAACGTCCAACGACGCGGCTAGCGCCGGCGGCTCAGTTCTTAAAAAACTGCTTGTTAAACTCCAACCCAACGATGCAAATACTAGCGTTCCCCCGAAGCATAAAAATTCTTAAGTTTTTAACGATCCGCGACGCATTACCGAATTTAATCATAGAAGGTCTTCAGGATGAATAACCCGGATACCGATTTTCATAAAGTGTTCTCGGATGACATTTGCAGATTTTAGGAATGAAAAAGGGCGGAGCAATGACGCAACGCATTCGGTTAAAGGCGACTATTCAGTGCTCATTGGTTGCAGTAGCAATCTTAACGAGCGCCAAAGCGGCAAACGCTCAAACGTTTGGAGTCGAACTTCATAACACTTTGATGCCCGCTTCTGGCGGAATGGGTGGCGTGAGCATCGCTAGGCCGCAAGACATCCTTTCTGGAATCAATGCGAATCCGAGTTCACTTACGCAGTTCAAAGGGACCCAGTTCATCTTCAGTGGGGCTTGGGCGGAAGCTACTTTCAATCTCACTCAGACTGGTCGAATTCCGATTGACGAACCTTCCTTGGTCGAGCCGTTTTCAGCGAAGCAGTCTGCTCCAGGCGCGGCGGCTGGCAACATCGGTGTTACACAAGACTTGAGCGAACTCGGATTGCCTGCAACCGTTGGCGTTGGATTTGTTACAAGCAGCGGCGCTTTGATCGACTTTACGCAAGTCCCCGAAAGCAATGGTACTGGGAGCGGGCTGTTTGTGTTCTCGCTTCCAGTTTCCGTCGGTGTCGACCTGACCGAGCGGCTATCGGTTGGGGCTTCGATGGCTCTTGGGATCGGTATCTATGATGCACCGTTTGTCGGCATTAGCAATACCGTCATGGACTATGCATTGCGAGGAACTGTAGGAACCAATTACCGTCTCAATGACTGCAACACCATTGGCGGCTATTACCAAACAAAACAAAATTTCACTTTTGATAACGGCGTCATAGTTAATCCAGGTCCGGGACAAATCGCAGAAGACGTTCGATTGGATCTTCCTGAGAATATCGGTTTAGGGTTCGCGAATACTTCATTGTGCGACGGTAAGTTGCTTCTCGCTTCTGACCTTCTTTACAAGCTCTGGGACGAAGCAGACACCTTCAAATCGGTCTACGATAATCAATGGGTTGTCCAGCTTGGAAGCCAATACTCACTCGGCCGCTACCGTTTTAGAACGGGATATGTTTGGGCTGAAAACCCTATTGATCAAACACCCGGATCCAACATTGGCGGCGTAGTTCAGCCTGGTGATATTCGCGCGGTTCGATACACCCAAGGACTCCTGGCAGTCACGTCGCAACATCGTATCTCCGGTGGATTTGGCATTCGTGATCTACTTCCAGGCCTCGACTTTGACGCGATGGCCGGCGGGATGTTTCGCGATTCCGAACAGCTCGGACAGTTCACAACAACTTCGATCGAAAGCTATTGGATCGGCGGAGGTTTGACTTGGAGATTCCGCCGCGGTTCGTGCGAGCGACTGCGAACTCCAGATACATGGAGCGGATCGTAACAGCACAGCGACGGGCTGTTAAAAAAGTCGTTATAGATATGACTTTTCGATAAGTTGCTGTTCAAACGAATCCAGGAATTGCAATACAAGGAAATACTGCTCGATATACCGGCGTAGCTGGGACTCAAAACTGCGGTAATAACAGCACTGTCGCTACCACGTTAAACGGACTTATGAACGCGGGAACAGGAACGTTGACTTTCTGTGATGTGGGCGGGACTAGCCAGGGATTGTTAGCCATTGGAACCAATAATGGCACGGGAGTATCGATTCTGCCTCGGTTACCAATATCTACGATATCAACCGGGATGGTCATGTTAATGCGATCGATATCGGCCTAGTGCGAATTAACCAAGAATCATTTAGGATAGACGCTCCGATTATTCTATTTCCCGCTCGGGTTGTTAGCCGAAGTGCGTTGGCGGCACCGGCGAAGTCGATCATGTCGGAACAAATAGCAAAAAAATCCGTTGACAAAAGCGATTCAAAGTTAGAAGCTATCGAATTATCTTTCGCTTCGCGCTAAATGGCAGTGTAGACTGAAGTCTCGCTTTTTGGCACATTGTTTCAACGCTTGGGACTCGTTTTTAAATGAGTGGAAAACTTCGAAGTGTTGCGGTCTTTTATGACCCAACACCCAAGCTGGGAACTTCGAAAGTACTGCTAACTTCCTTCATCAAAAATTAAACGAACGAAACTGGCTTTTTGAGTCTCGACCTTTGGTCCCTTGTGTCATGCTAATGCCGCAATGAGTTTATTGATTTTTGTTTTCATGCTAGCTCACGAGGGATCCATTTTGACCAACTTGATGGAACGTCGCCGATTCAATGCCTTGTTGGCCCAGCTAAGCGTCGGTGCCTATGCCACTTCGCCCCGAATGCTTTTTAGCGAAGAGATAACTCAGGATCGGTTGCGGCCTAATATTACAAGCGGCGTTTCATCCGGTGACGTCACGCATACCGCAGCAACAATCTGGAGCCGATCGGATAGGGCCTCGAAGATGATTGTCGAACTGGCCTCCAATGAAAACTTTAAGCACGTTAGAAAGATTCTTGGCCCGGACGTGTTCGAGCACTCGGACTTCACTGCAAAATTGAGACTGAATGGATTGAAGCCAGGCGAGCCTGTCTTTTATCGCGTTACATTTCTAGATTTAAGCGACCCAACCAAATTGAGTGCACCGGTCACAGGACGTTTTGCGACTCCTGCTACCGAGCCACGTGATATCAAATTTACCTGGTCTGGCGATACGGCTGGACAGGGTTATGGAATTGATATTGCCCGAGGCGGGATGACTACTTTTGAGGCAATGCGAGCTCACAATCCTGACTTCTTTGTAAACTCAGGCGACGTCTGCTATGCCGACAACCCGATCGCAAGTGAACTGCAGTTAGACGACGGAACGATCTGGAAAAATGTGACGACCGAAGGCAAATCGAAAGTTGCTGAAACGTTGGAGGAGTTTCGATCCAACTACCGTTACAACTTCATGGACCAAAATGTCCGGCGGTTGAACGCCGAAGTTCCCACCTTCGTGCAGTGGGACGACCATGAGACTTTGAACAATTGGTACCCCAGTGAACGGCTCACCGATGATCGATACCAAGTCAAAAGTGTAGACATCTTGTCCGCACGAGCACGTCAAGCGTTTCTTGACTACTTGCCAATCCATGTGTCCTCGGATGGGATGTCACGCATCTACAGAAACATTCCCCACGGGCCACTTCTTGAAGTCTTCTTTTTGGATTTGCGTTCGTATCGCGGAGCCAACTCGCCGAATCGTCAAACGCAGATGAGTGACGCGACAGATTTACTAGGCAAGCAGCAGTTGCAATGGCTTAAGACGAAGTTGAATGCGAGTCAAGCAACTTGGAAAGTCATCTGCTGCGACATGCCGATCGGTTTGTTGGTTCGAGATGGAAAGGAAGATTTTGAAAACGGAGCCAACGGGAATGGGCCAGCACTCGGGCGAGAATTAGAAATCGCGGAACTCCTTCGTTTTATCAAGACTCATCACATCAAAAATACGGTTTGGCTCACTGCCGATGTTCACTACGCCGCATCACATTATTACGATCCCGAGAAGGCAGTGTTCAAGGACTTTGAACCTTTCTGGGAGTTTGTAAGCGGCCCGCTTCACGCAGGAACATTCGGTCCTGGGGAGTTGGACAACACTTTTGGTCCGCAATTGAAATTCAAAGGCATTCCCGATGGAATGAAAGGGAATCGTCCTCCCTCGGATGGATTTCAATTTTTTGGATTAGTAAAAATTGATGCCAAGTCGAGGTTGATGAATGTGTCGCATTTTAATGCCGCAGGACAAAATCTTTGGAGCGTTGATTTGCAGCCTGCATAAACTCGGAGGGAAACGATCTTGTTTGTTTGCTACAGCCTTAAATCAACGAGGCCGTCGACAACATTCGCGAGCAACATCCCTACGCGAAGAGACATATAGCAGTACTCATACGGTGACGCTTGAATAACGCCAAGCGACTTATGCCGATCTGCATGTCGTGAAGGCATTCAGGTTAAAATGAGGTAGCCAATCTCACTTAGTATTTGCCACGAAGCGTTCGTAAGCTGCATCCCATTCGTTTGGATTCGTCGGTTCGTAGACTTGGATTGCCTTATCCGAACGCAACCATCCACGAGCTTCGATGACGCTGGCGAGCCTTCCTGTTCCCAAGCACTGAGACATGATGTTTCCAATCGCAGTTGCTTCTACGGGCCCTGCAATGACGGTGCGGTTGGTAGCACTGGCTGTCATTTGACAAAGCAAGTCGTTTTGTACTCCACCTCCGATAATGTGAATTGTCTTGATGGAATACACGAGTAGGGATTCGAGGCTTTCCAAGCACGTTCTATAACGCATCGCCAGCGACTCCAGGGCACTTCTAGCGATTTCGCCATGACTTTGAGTACTTGAGTAACCCCGCTCCGAATAAAGTTTTTGAATTTCGTTAGCCATATTCAGCGGTGCAACAAGACTCGGATGATCAGGGTCGAACAACCGTTGCAGCGGCTTCGCTTCACGAGCCATCTCTGTAAGTTGCCCCCAAGCGTATTCTGAACCCGCGCGTTGCCACTGGGCACGACATTGTTGATAGGGCCATAAGCCTGAAATGTTTTTAAGAAGCCGAATCGTTCCGGCAACTCCACCCTCATTGGTGAAGTTTAACTCTTGGCACTTCGCATTCAGCAAAGGTCGATCGAGTTCAACGCCCATTAACGACCAAGTTCCACTGCTGATGTAACACCAATTAGGGCGAGCAGAACCAAACTCCGACGCGGGAACTGCTAGCACCGCAGCGGCAGTGTCATGAGTCGCAGGAACGGTTACTCTTACCTTGGGTGATAGTCCTGTTCGAGTCGCTAAATCAGAAGTGATAGGCCCGAGATCAGTACCACTTTCAATACAAGGCGCAAATAGCTTGGTGGGAATATCAAGAGCATTCAATACACGAGAGGACCAGTCACCGGTGGATGCATTCAATAGTTGTGTGGTGCTCGCATTGGTTCGCTCGTTACTCTTTTGGCCTGAAAGCAGCCAATGAAAAAAGTCGGGAATCATCAGTAGTCGGTCTGCGACGTCCAGTGTCGAGGATTCTTCTCTGCGGAGCGCAAGCAACTGACACATCGTATTGATCTCCATGAACTGAAGACCCGTCTCCGAAAAAATCGCCTCTCGAGAAAGGATCGAACATGCCAAGTCGGTCATGCCCAGATTTTTAGAGTCGCGATAGCAAAACTGAGGTCCAACCAGGTCGTCGTTTTTATCGAGTAAAACATAATCAACACCCCAAGTGTCGACACCAATCGATCGAATATTGGAAGCGTATTGCGATGCCGCTTTGGCTAACCCGAACTCGATTTGAGTCCAAAGCTCTAACAAGCTCCAAAGTAGTCGCTTGCCGACTCGGACTGGATTGTTGGTGAAGCGATGAACTTCCTCTAGCGTAATACCATCGTCGCTGACTTTGCCCGCTAAGACTCTTCCACTCGAAGCTCCGAGATCGACTGCGATATAAACATCGTCTGCCGAGAATTTCTGTTCCGTCTTTTCCAAAATACTATTCGCTTTGTCAATCATGAATGAAAGGAAATCGCCAAGCAACTCTTGCTTGGCGATAGGTCTTTAGGGCGAGCGGCAAATTGAACTGCATCTACTGAGCCTAGGGGGCTAGCCGAAAATGCTACAAAAATCGGCTAGTGCTCCAGGCTCATAATCGTCAGATATTAGTGTTTAATCTGCAGCTGGTTTAGGTAAGTTTCAAAATTCAGGACGAATTCTAGTGGTTTTAGCTCGATTCTGAAATCGCTCAAAACAAATTACGACGGGTATAACTCAGATCTCAAAGCAACCGATAATCAACCCTCGGAACCCTCTGCCGATTGGATTTGCTTGGAATCTGAACGTCCGGCATTGGCCGACACGAGTTTTACATTAAGCTTAAGGGGCCCTTCGGGAAATCTGAAGTCCCTCCAACCGCAAAAGCACGACCCTATCATGATGACAGAACCCACCCCAAAGATATTCACGAAGCAGCCGGGGAAGAATATCCCTTGGTTTTTTTTGGCGACTGTTTTCTTAGCGGTTGCTTTAGGGTACGCAATTTACAGTGTGCCCACTTACCCGGTGGTACAAGGCTCCAAACGTGAGCTTGCAATGTCCCGCGACGAGTCGCTCTCGCCAGATCAAGCCGGCAGCTTCCAAAAGACAACCATCTCATCGAAGTCAAAACCAGTTGATGCACCGGAGGGGATGGTGTGGATACCGGGCGGCGAGTTTTCTATGGGAAGCGATACGGCCTGTGAGTCTTTATGTAGCGTCTCGGGTGTCACACAAGATGCTGTTCCCATACATCGTGTCGCAGTCGATGGTTTTTGGATGGATGCGACGGAAGTTACTAATGAACAATTTTCCGCTTTTGTAAAAGCAACAGGCTATGTAACTGTTGCCGAACAGACTCCCACCGCCGATGAGTTCCCAGGGGCCCCTCCAGAGAATCTTGTCGCAGGTTCGACTATATTCGCGCCAACGCTTGGACCGGTAGAACTAGACAATTACTTTCAATGGTGGAGCTACGTGCACGGGGCGAACTGGATGCACCCCGATGGGCCAGATAGCTCTATCCGAGGGCGTGAGAAGCACCCTGTTGTTCATCTAGCCTATGAGGACGCCGTTGCCTATGCAAAGTGGGCTGGGAAGCGTCTACCGACTGAAGCAGAATGGGAGTTTGCAGCTCGAGGTGGTGAGGCCGGAAAACTGTACGCATGGGGAGACGAATTGACCGTTGATGGAAAGTATCAAGCGAACATCTACCAAGGAAATTTCCCTGTAGAAAACGGAGATGCGGGGCTTGATGGCTTCAAAGGCATCGCGCCAGTCGCACAGTATGCCCCCAACGGTTTTGGACTCTACGATACAGCAGGAAACGTTTGGGAGATTGTAAGCGATTGGTATCAGCCCGATTACTACAAAAGATTAGCGGACCAAGGTGGCGTAAGTAAAAACCCACGAGGTCCAGATTCGTCCTTTGACCCAGCCGAACCGACTGAGAAGAAACGCGTACATCGCGGCGGCTCGTTCCTTTGCACTGATAAGTATTGCACTCGGTACATGGTGGGAACGCGAGGCAAAGGCGAGCATCGGACCGCAAGCAATCACGTCGGGTTCCGTTGTGTTAAAGACGTTTCCGGTCCGACGCAGTAGTCGTCAACCAAGTATTGAGTTGGCTGCTAAAACCTTATCTGCGAGCAGCTTATCTGCGAGAAGTGCGAAATGCGGTTCCTTCCGGACGCTCCGCATTAATCCCCAATCTACGAATCACAAAATGTCACTCGCAATCCCGGACTTTTCGCACAAATGCCCGATTCGTCTAAATCAGCACAAATTCGTGCGTAACGTTACGCACTAGAGCCATTGAATCGACAAGATAGACGACAAATCGCGTCTGCGGATAAAGGCGATTACTTGAATAACGAAGAAGCCTAATCCAATTGCAAATTTAGCGTTTCATCCGCCTTCGCAGGAAGTTCTTCCGAGTCTGCGGCTGCATTTTTTTCGACTCCAGTCGTTCCGTCATTTACTTCGATTTTTCGTACTTCCACTTTCGATTCGGAAGTCGTATCGACTGTTGGAGCAGGTGACGAATTGACGGTTGACGCATCACTAGCGGTCACAACCGAACTGTCGACGACATCCGCAAACGAAGAGTAATTCGCCGAAATCGCGGCACTGTACGGATCATAGAAATTCAATGGGACTCGGGTTGTAACGCGGCGTGGAACCATAACCATTTTGGTTTCGGCAACTCGGCGAGCAACCCGCGTGGTAACGGGTACTTTTTCAGTGTATCGTTCCATGGTTTGGACCCGGACTGGAACTTCATCGACGACTGTTTCTAGCTTGAACGACTCGCGTGTCGTAGTCACAGGGCGAACGATTTGCTCTGGAACCCATTCGGTCACTTTCTTCTCGACCTTGTTCTCGATCAATCGCGGTACAACTTTGCGAACGGTTTGAGGGACCATTACTCGTTCTTGGACGGCTTGCATTCGTTGAACTGTGATGGGTACTTGTTGTTGAATAACTTCTTCCTGAATTCGCGTTGTTTGAATCGGAATTTGCTGTTGAATGGTTTGACTTTCCATTCGAGTCGTTTGGATAGGAATTTGTTGCTGAACGACTTCTGTTTGCATACGCATCGTTTGAACAGGGACTTGTTGCTGAACCATTTCCGATTGCATCCGAGTTGTTTGAACTGGGATTTGTTGCTGGAAGGTTTGTGGCATTAGCGAGGTTTGCGGAATAGCTACAGTTTGCAAGTTTGGTTGGAACACCACTTGTGTTGAAACTTGCGGTGCGGATTGGAAAGGAACCCAACCCAGACCACCGCGACGGAAGCTTGTCTGGCCCGTTGCAGCATTGAAATTACTTCCACCGGGTTGCCATCGCAGACGAAAGGTCGTATCTCCTGGTTGCACATTTTGCTGAGCAACGAAACCACCCATATCAACGGTGGCAAGTTGCTGGGTCACGACAGGTTGAAACGCGGTGAAGTTTTGAGTCTGTAAGGTGGTCTCCGTGACCGGTCGTTGAACCATGAAACTTTGCGTTTGCATCGTGGTTTCCGTCACTGGACGCTGAACAGTGAAGTTCTGAGTCTGAAATGTTGTTTCGGTGACTGGCTTTTGAACAACAAATGTTTGGGTTTGAAATGATGTTTCGGTGATGGGCTTCTGAACCACGACACTCTGAGTTCGAAACTCGGTCTCGGTGACTGGCTTGAATGTTGTTGTGATCTGCTCCTTTTGAAAAGTCTCATCGACAAAAGTGTTTTCGTAGTAGGATTTGTCAACAACCTCTGTTCGTTCGACTGGTTTGAAGACGGTAAATGTCTCGTTAACGGTCGAGGTTTCTGTAACCGGTTTGCGAACGGTTCGCGTTCGTTTGTCAACTCGTTCGGTAATTACGGGGCGATAGCGAACAACTTCGCGTTCTTCGGTGATATCCTCGTAAACAATTTTGTAACTTGTCTGCGGTACTTCTTCCCATACAGTTTCTGTTTGCAGTCGATAGGTTTGCACTGGGGCGCATTGCTGTGCGAGTACGCAAAATGGTTGGCAAACAACCACACCACTTGCAAGCCAGGCCACGGACAACGCTTTTTTGTTTTTCGGATTCATGTAGTTGCTTCTCGCACTAAAATACTTGTCTTCTGAACTTATGCTATTTCGACTAACACAGAGATGCCCAAGCTTTCACATCCACGTTGCAACAACGTAAGATCTCTCGGGATGAGTAGCTCGATTTTGAATCCTTTCACGCCGTTCTTCATTGTGAACTAAACCTAGCTCACTTTCAAATGTAGAACGCAATCGACTTTAACGACGAATGGAGCAACTCATTGTCGCATCATTCTTTAGGAAAAATAGAAATTTCTCAGATTTTTCTGCAAAGTAGACATCACTATAGTTCGTGTAATTGGTACTATCCGCATAAGCGCCTCAAGCTGACTTCCCAGCTTGCCTAGCCCCTTTAATCTCACACACTTCGGAGTTTCAACACGATCGTGACCATATCAAACGAATGGATTCCAATTGCACAGATTCGAACTGCATCGATAGCAACCAAGTGGCTAGGCAAGGCGATCGAAGTTCGCGGATGGGTCCGAACACGACGAGATAGCAAAGGCGGATTTAGCTTTCTTGAAATCAACGACGGCTCGTCATTTGGCAATTTACAAATCGTTGCACCCAATGCGCTAGCAAACTACGAAAGCGATGTCCTCAACCTTTCTGTTGGCAGCAGTGTCACCATAAAAGGTGTGCTCAAGGAGAGTCCAGGTGAAGGGCAGTCATTCGAAATGGAAGCAAGTGCAATTCAAGTCACAGGGCAAGCGGACCCGCAAACGTATCCGCTCCAGAAGAAGCGACATACTTTTGAAAAGCTTCGCGAATGGGCCCACCTCAGACCTCGAACAAATACATTCGGTGCTGTAACGCGTGTTCGCAATCGCCTTAGTTATTCAACGCACCAATTTTTTCAAGACGAGGGCTTCTTCTACATTCACACGCCAATCATTACGGCAAGTGATTGCGAGGGGGCGGGACAAATGTTTCGCGTAACGACGCTGCCTTTGGATAAGCTTCCGATCAAAGAGGGCAAGGTCGATAGTTCGCAGGACTTTTTTGGCAAGCCAGCGTTTCTAACTGTGAGTGGTCAACTCGAGGGCGAAGTCTATGCATGTGCGATGGGAAAGATCTACACATTTGGACCGACGTTTCGCGCTGAGAATTCGAACACTACGCGACACTTGTCTGAGTTTTGGATGATCGAACCTGAAGCAGCATTCTACGAGTTGCCTGACAATATGGCTCTTGCAGAACGGTATCTCAAGCGAATGATTCGTGATTGTTTGCAAGACTGTGTTGAGGATATGGAGTTCTTTGACAAGATGATTCAGCCGGGAGTTGTCGCGACGTTGCAACTGGTGCTGGATAAGCCCTTTGAACATCTCTCGTACACCAAAGCTGTTGAGGTGCTGCTAGCAAGCGGGCAGAAGTTTGAGTATCCCGTCCACTGGGGAGCCGATTTGCAAAGCGAACACGAACGATTCTTGACGGAGACTTATATCAAAGGACCGGTAATCTTGTACGATTATCCGGCTGCCATAAAGTCGTTTTACATGCGAATCAATGATGACCAAAAGACTGTTCGAGCAATGGACGTGTTAGTTCCAGGTGTTGGCGAGATCATTGGCGGCTCGCAACGTGAAGAGCGCTTGGATGTTCTGCTTGAACGAATGACTGCGTCGGGCTTGAAGGAAGAAGACTACTGGTGGTATCTGGATCTTAGAAGGTTTGGATCAGTGCCTCATGCTGGTTTTGGTTTAGGCCTTGAGCGAATGGTGCAATACGTTACTGGGATGGTCAATATTCGCGATGTGATTCCATTCCCAAGAACACCAGGAAACGCAGAGTTCTGAAATGGAAAAAGGGGCTATCAAGCTTTCGATTGATAGCTGCCCTTGGATTGCTTCGTTCGGCTATTTCAACATCTTGGCGATGCTCCTAAGCCCCAGGCATCACACCCACATCGTCCCCCACACCGCGAGTCCCCATGGCGCCCCAAACTCCGAATGGCGATGGGCTGTTCCAGTTGGGAGTCAGAAGGGTGCTGGTGGCTCCTGGTGCATAGTAGTCGTTAGCGCTAGATCCCGGGGCTGTATTCGTAGTGTCCACTTCGTTGGGAATAAACTTCACAGCGTTATCAAAAGCAACCACATGAGCTCCACCGAAGTGATAGCTGCCTGCGCTCCGCATCGCAGAATTTGCCGTTGCATTCGTAGTGCTGTTAATACAGGACGCACCGTTGGGTCCGATGATGGTTTGGAAGCCAGTCCAATGAAGTCCGCCACGCGTCCAAGATGAACCGGACGTCGTGCTGAATAGGGTCGTGCCGGTAGTTGGCGTTGGATAGATTCCACCTCGAACTCGCGTTTTACAATCGGTAACTGATACAGAAGAATTTGCTGCAAAACCGACACCTGCATATGCCGGCGCCGCTTCGTCTCTCACGCTCATGATGGCACGACCTTGAATCTGTGGATTCACTGCGGCTACTCCATTATTTGTAAGCAGTGAGCTGCCACCGTTCACTGTAGAGACCTCCCCAAACATAAGCGTGTTCGAGGTTCCGTCTGTCACCGAGGCGAGTGTCAATTGAAAGCCGCGTGGGAAGGCACCTCGAGTAGTATCGGCATCTAAGAACGGGTCATTCACACCAACAATCGAATCCCCCAAACTGAACACGTAGTTCGTGCGAGCCACCGCCGTTGCGGAACTCGGGTTCAATCGCCCCGGATCAGAAGGGCAGCGAAAAAATCCAACTTGGGTTCGTGTCGGACTGTAACTGGGATTCCATGGGGTATACCAAGCCGTCGTGACCCCTATTTGACCGTAAGGTCCAAGGACCTCCGCGACAGGCGGAGTGCCGTTGCTCATTTGAGTGAAACCAGAATCGATTTTGTTATAAAGTGCTTGCTGTTCCATCATCGGTAACAGACCAACCAAACTGGTAAAAGCGACCGCAGGTTGGTATGCCACGCCGCCTGCCGTAGCAACGTGTGGTGCAGCCCCAATCGTCCCCATCCCAGTTCTCGGATTTCGAAGTCCAAAGCCGGCCGAAAATGCCGGAAGCAGTTTGAAGCTGTACTCGTAATTGAGTAATGCGATACCGAACTGACGAATATTGCTGCTGCATGACATGCGTCGAGCCGCTTCTCTCGCTTGCTGAATTGCAGGTAGAAGTAAACCCGCTAAGATTCCGATGATCGCAATGACCACCAACAGTTCTACGAGCGTAAACGCTCGCCGTGATCGACTAACCATTGTATTATTTATTCCTGAATAGATGAAAACGAATTTACACAAACGCCGCCACCTACTGTCCAAAGTTAATGCCTGAATGAGTGCATGGCAATAGTTTTGTAGACATGCCCAATGAAATGAGCTCGGTATTTCCCGCCATTGATCAGCAATTTAAGCGACTCTTTGCAAGTCTCGCTTCATCTACTTAATCCTCTTCGCAATGCTAAGCTCCCATGTTGACAGACACGGGCGTTTGTAATTGCATAGCGACTGCAATTAATCCTGCACGCGTCTTTTCCATTAAAACTATTGAAAAAAGCTTACTTTTCGCGCTTTATTTTTCTTAGTTGTGTCATTTTTAGCGTCACATCGATCGAGTTCTCGCGAAACACAAAAGCCTCGCACTAAACAAATCAACGCCTGATGGATAAACTACATCAATAAATCGTATGGTTAAACTATGCGTCGGTATTCCTTGAGCCCATAATCCTCAAATCATTGAACGACCTATGTCAACAAACCTTGCTACTGTTCAAGCGGACTTTCCATTTGCTCCATATCGTTCTTTAAGCAACAGCGAACTGCAAGAACGTATCGCGAAAGTCAAACGCGAGATGGGAACCAAGCTGTTGATTCTTGGGCATCATTACCAACAAGATGAAGTCATCGCACATGCAGATCTCACTGGCGACTCGTACCAGCTAAGCAAGCTTGCTGCCGATAGCCCTGACTGCCGAGCTATCGTTTTCTGTGGCGTCCACTTCATGGCCGAGACTGCCGACATCCTAGCCAATCGTCCCGAGAAACTTACCAGTCGAAATGGTGAGCGAGTCTCGGTCATCCTTCCTGACTTATCTGCCGGATGTAGCATGGCCGATATGGCTGCGATCCGACAAGTCGAAGCCGCATGGGAGGCTTTAGGCGAAGTCATTGATACTCAAGATCTGACGCCCGTGACCTACATTAACTCCGCAGCTTCACTCAAAGCATTTTGCGGTAGGCATGAAGGGATCGTTTGCACCAGCAGCAACGCGAAAGCCGTTCTCGAATGGGCCTTCGCTCGACGAAAGCGTGTCTTTTTTTTCCCTGATCAACATCTCGGCCGAAACACATCACTGAAGATGGGAATCACCAACGAACAGATGCCTGTTTGGAATCCTCATGCGGAAGAGCTCGGAGGAAACTCTGAAAAGGCAATCGTGAATAGCCGAGTCCTTCTCTGGCAGGGGCATTGCAGCGTTCACCAAATGTTTACCGCAGCCCACGTCCATCAGTATCGCGAGAAAATCCCTGGTATCAAAATTCTCGTGCATCCAGAATGTCCCCAGGAAGTGAACGACATTGCCGACATCTCTGGTTCGACCAGCAAGATCATCGAAACCGTTCGAAAAGCTCCAGCGGGTACCAAGTGGGCGATTGGAACTGAACTGCATTTAGTAAATCGACTCAAGGCAGAACACCCCGAACAAGAGGTGCACTTCCTTTCGCCAATCATGTGCATGTGTGCAACCATGTATCGGATCGACTTGGCCCATCTTTGCTGGAGCCTTGAGAATCTTCAAGCTGGTCACGTTGTTAATCAAATCAATGTCAGACAAGACATTGCGGATTGGTCGCTGATCGCGCTGCAAAGAATGCTGGATGTAAGCAAGTAGGCTGGTCTCTCCGCAGACCAGCAAGTATTCCAAATCTAAGCTCCAAGTCTGCTGAGAGACTTGGCTACATACAGCTTCTTAAATAATACTTCAGCGCACGATTTTGCTATGCAATCAAGTCGTGAATGACCTTCGCGTGCTCGACACCAGTCAATCTTTGATCGAGCCCTTGCGCCTTGTAGGTAAACCTTTGATGGTCAATTCCCAGCAAGTGAAGAGTCGTCGCGTGGAAGTCGCGAATGTGAACCGGATCTTTAACGATGTTGTAGGAGAAATCGTCCGTCTCGCCGTAGATGGCCCCTGCTTTGGAACCACCGCCAGCCATCCACATTGTAAAGCATCTCGGATGGTGATCACGTCCGTAGTTTTCCTTGGAGAGCCCACCCTGTGAGTAGATGGTCCGACCGAACTCGCCGCCCCAAACAATCAGAGTGGAATCCAACAGGCCGCGAGCTTTCAGATCGGTGATCAATCCATAAGTCGCTTGATCGATGTCTTTACATTGCGAAGGTAAACGTTTGGCGACATTGCCATGATGATCCCAGTTATTCAGGTAGACTTGAACGAATCGGACATCGCGTTCCACCATACGACGTGCCATGAGTACGGAATTGGCAAACGTTCCGGGCTTCTTTGCTTCATCGCCGTAAAGTTCAAACGTGCTATTTGGTTCGTCGGCGATATTCGTAAGGTCCGGAACACTTGACTGCATCCGGAAAGCAAGTTCGTACTGCTGAATACGAGTATGTGTTTCGGGATCGCCGACGGCTCGGAAGTTCATTTCATTGAGGGCTTTTAGTCCATCGAGTGTTCTTCGACGAACATCCGAAGAAACTCCGGGTGGGTTATTGATGTAGAGAATCGCGTCGCCAGCGCTTCGGAAACTTACTCCCGCGTGCTCGCCTGGGAGCTGTCCAGAGGACCATAATCGAGCGGAAATCGCTTGGATTTGTTCGGTATTCGTAGGTTGAGCAACCAGCACGACAAAAGTCGGAAGGTTGTTGTTCATCGATCCTAAACCGTATGACAACCATGCACCCATACACGGTCTTCCGGTCACCATATTACCGGTTTGCATGTATGTAATTGCGGGTTCGTGATTGATAGCCTCGGTATTCATGCTTCGGATAAAGCAAAGGTCGTCTGCAATCTTGCTAGTCCAGGGCAGAAGCTCGCTGATCCACATGCCCGACTGCCCGTATTGCTTGAACTTGTACATCGACGGAGCGATTGGAAACCGAGCCTGACCGCTGGTCATACCGGTTAATCGTTGCCCGTTTCGAATAGTCTCCGGTAAGTCTTTGTCGTACCACTCATTCATCTGCGGCTTGTAGTCAAAGAGGTCCAACTGCGAAGGCCCACCGACCATGTGCAAGTAGATGACGCGTTTCGCTTTTTGTGGAAAGTGCGGCAAACCTAATTTATTGGGAGTGGAAGAACCGGAAGCAGTCGCGTCACCAGGTGTCGCTTCGCCGGCCATCAAATTTGGGACACCCAATGATGCCAGTGCTGCCATGCCTAGCGCATTACCGCCGTTACGAAAGAATTGCCGGCGTGTTTCCGCTCGAACATATTCTTCCACCAGTGGATGAACACCCGTATTGTTAATTGGTTGAGCAAAACGTGAGAGGGCCATAATCTATCCAGGTTTTCACAGGTTGTTTCAAAACAGGCGGCCAAGTCTCTCCGAGACTTGCGATCACAAACTAAGTACCAAAGGCTTTTCAAAACTCAGAGTGCATCATGCAGCTCTATAAATTGCGTTACTTACAAAGCACTTCATCGAGATTAAGCAACTGATTGCAAAGCATTGTCCAAGCGGCATGCTCGGCGGCAGGGATAGCTTTTTCACGAGGCATATTTCCGACCGCTAGCAGAGCCTCTGCATCCGAAGGCGATGCGGCGTAATGCTTTCGGAGATCCTCAAGTGACGCCAAAATGACCGATTGTTCTTCTCCGATCCACGATCGACCCAGTAGAAGCATACCGATGGCCTGAACCTTTTGCGCATCGTCTTGTTCTTTTTCGCCGTTTTTGGCAAGCAGTATGCGCTGAGCCATTGCTCTCGCGGCCTCGACAAGCTGCGGATCATTAAGTGTCACCAAAGCTTGAAGCGGTGTGTTTGTACGTTCACGTCGGACTGTGCATTGTTCTCGCGAGGGTGCATTAAAAATCTCCATCGATGCCGGTGGAGCAGACCTTTTCCAAAAAGTGTACATGCTGCGACGATAAAGTTTCTCACCCGAATCTTCTTTATAGATTCGGGTATCGCTATTAGGCATAGCAACAGCTTCCCAGACACCAATGGGTTGATAAGGACGTACGCTGGGGCCTCCAATCTCTTTCACCAAAAGGCCGCCTGCAGCTAACCCGTAATCGCGTACCATTTCGGCGTCCATGCGAAAGCGTGGTCCTCGTGAGTAGAGCCTGTTAGTCGGATCGGCTAGCTTTTTCTGGTCCGTCATCACGGCACTTTGGCGGTATGTCGCACTCGTTACCATCGTTCGGAAGAGATCCTTTACATCCCAATGCTTCTCAATAAATTGAATCGCCAAGAAGTCAAGCAACTGTGGATGAGTTGGTGTTTCGCCAGTGACACCAAAGTCGCCACTTGAACCCACAAGTCCTAGCCCAAACAGTTCCTGCCAGAATCGATTCACGGTAACTCGGGCGGTCAACGGGTGCTTGGGATTGACGAGCCATTTAGCAAGGCCAAGTCGATTCTTGGGAAGTTCTGGCTCCATCTGCGGTAGCACAGCCGGCGTTTGAGCACCAACCTCTTCACCTCGCTTGTCGTAGTCGCCACGAAGAAGCACAAAGGCTTTTGCTGTTTCATTCTTCTCGGACATAACATGCGCGATAGTTCCTCGAGACTCGATCTGCTTCTGCTCCGATTCGAGCGTCGACAGACTCTTCGTCAACGCGATTGTCTCTGAATCTTGAGTTCGAAGATACCAAGTGAAGACTTCATCAGTTTCCTTTTCGCTACGTGATTTAGCGGGCTTTGACACCAAATAAACAAGTCGATTGACCGAACGAATCGTATCAATATCCGAAACGGACAAAGCCGAGTTATAGATACGAATGTCTTGAAGAATCGCACCGTTAGTACTACTTCCTTTACTACGACTTCCAATTCGCAATGGCGTCTCAGTTTGAATCGTTTCCGAGAGTGTGTTGTTCGAGATTGATACTTTCACTTCCGAGCCATCAACAATGACTTTAACACCTTCCGCTTTGCTGGACCCGTCATAGCTGACTGCTATGTGGTGCCATTTATCGGCTGGAATAGGCTTATCCGAAACAACCTTAAGGCTATTTTCAGGAAAGCGATTGACGATATGCATTCCAATGCGACCTTTTTCAACCCACAAATCCCAACCGCGAAAGCCGTTGTCCTCATCCATTCGAGCAATCAGAGCACCTGTTTGATTTTTGGAACCCAGCTTGACCCAAGTGCTTATTGAGAAAGGTTGGTTACGCTCGAATTTTCCAACTTCTGCAAAACTTGGATTCGATTTCGCTTCAACGGTCCACGCTTGATCAGCGATGTAACCGGGAGCGAATTTGGCGGGCTTGGTCAATGGCAAGCGATACTGCTCGCCTTCGAAAACATAAGCGAGCGTGTTCGGTTGGTTGTCAGTGAATGGGGCTTGAAAGACTGGCCTTGCGAGGGCGCGGAGCGGGGCAAGAATCGTGTGGGCGTTGGTCTGCAGGTTATCTTTCCAAGAATCGAATTCCGACTTCGCAGCTACTCGACGATCTTGTATGGACTTTTGAGCCGACGCGACACTTGCGACTAACTCCTTGTAACGCTCTCTCTCTGATTTTTGAGGAACAACTACAATCGGAGGAGTATCTTTTCGGTTACCATCCATGACCGTCTGGTTGAGATTATTGAAGTATGCTGCAAGCTCATAAAACTCGCGTTGGCTAATCGGATCAAATTTATGATCGTGGCACACAGCGCAGCCGGTTGTTAATCCGAGCCAAATTGCCGAAGTCGTTTCGACACGATCTCGAGTGTAGAGAACTTGATACTCTTCACTGATCGCACCTCCTTCGCTGGTCGTGATGTTACAGCGATTGAAACCAGAAGCTATTTGCTGTTCGAGTGTCGGCTCAGGAAGCAAGTCGCCCGCCAACTGCTCGATCGTGAACTGATCGAAAGGCATATTGCTGTTGAAGGCGTTGATAACCCAATCGCGAAACGAATACATCTCGCGATAGTTATCAAAGTGGATTCCGTGGCTATCAGCATATCTTGCGTAGTCCAACCAGTATCGACCTCGATGTTCTCCCCAGGCTGGACGACTCAGCAGATCTTCGACAAAGCGTTCGTATCGATCGGGCGCAGGGTCTGCGACGACCGCTTCGACTTCTTCTGCTGTCGGTGGAAGACCTGTTAAGTCCAAGCTGACGCGTCGCACGAGCGTTCGTATGTCCGCTTCAGCCGATGGCTCTAGACCTGACGATTCAAGTTTCGAAAGAATAAACCGATCGATTGGATTTCGAACCCAATCGGTGTTTCGAACTTCCGGGAAGTCATGTCGTTGCGGAGGAGCGAACGACCAATGCGATTGATACTCTGCTCCCGATTCGATCCATCGTTTCAGAAGATCTTTCTGGTCGGGCAAAAGAACTTTATGAGACTCAGGAGTCGGCATCACCATCTCTGGATCATCGCTAAAGATCCTCGCCAGCATGCCGCTCGCTTTCGGGTTTGATGGCTCGATGGCTCCGCTATCGACCGCTGCTTGCCGATTATCTAACCGCAGTTCGGCTTTTCTTGAAGCACTGTCAGGCCCATGACACGAAAAGCAATTGTCAGCCAGAATTGGCCGGATATCGCGATTGAAATCGATTGAGTCGGCCCGGGTTGTTTCGATGAAAATGCCTTGGCTAGCGATCGAGCTTACGCACAAGGCTGCCAGAATGAAACTAATTCGCAAGTACATCAGAGGATTTATGTCTCGCAATCGTAAGGAAACGATTTAAAGGAAGGATAGGATGTTGGACAGAGGTTCAATTTGCGTAGCAATAACTTCGCAACAATTTTACCAAGCTGCAATTTTACCAAGCTGCAAAATTACCAAGCTGCAAATACTTGTTTGGCGGGGATCGCCTTTTGCTAATGCATAGCGACGCTTGAGTATGTCATTTTATTGCCGCAAATTCAAGAACTATCCGCCTGCGAGATGCGTTATTTAATCGAAGTCTCAGTCTTTGAGCTTTCTCAAAAATGATGCATGCCACAATCCGGAATTTTAAGGGATGGGCTCAAGCAGAAGTACTCTTTATGCCGATTCTTTCGAAGATATCGCCAATTCTCGGAGGACACGCAGATGAATTATCTCAAGTACTGGAAGCTCCAGCGGTCGCCGTTTCCGATGGGGCAGCCTGCGGTTCTGTCGACTTCCGCCGATTCATCATCGACGTTTTTCGATGAAGGAACCATCCAAGAAGCGATTGCTCGAATTCATTTCTTGATTCAAAGCCAACGATCGCTTGGGGCAATCGTGGGTCCCTCTGGGGTAGGAATGAGCCGGCTGCTGCAGCAATTTTGCTATTCGACAGCTTATGCGACGAAGTTGTCGAGCAATTGCCGAATTCACTACGTCTCGGTTGGCGGGTGGTCTGCGGATCGATTCTATCGATGGGTCTCCAGCACAATCGGGCATCGCACGGACAGCAGCGACCATTACCAAACCGCGATCGACAGCATCGCCGGCAGCACGGCCATGAGCGGTCGGCTAGTTTTAGTTGTTGACGGATGCGATGCTGCTTCGGAGCACTTGTGTGTCGCTCTGGATGAACTTCAAAGCCGGTCAACACGGCTAACCACACTGCTTGCCCTTTCATCGGCAAGCCCGCAAAACGGTCTCGCGACCGAATTCTTTAATGAGGAATCCCCGAGCAGTTCCTTTAAAAACCGAAGGGCCTTGGCAAAAATGCTTCAACAATCCCAGCTTCGGATCGATCTTCCGGCTTGGGGTTTAGGCCAAACCGCTGATTATTTCTCGATGATGCTGGAATCGGCGGGAGGACGATCGGCCATTTTCGAGGCCCAAGCGATTACGCGAATCCATGAGCTAGCCAACGGTTTGGTCAAGCCAATGAACCAAATTGCGGACCTAAGCTTGGTCGCGGCAGCCGCGCGAAAGTTCGTCCGCGTTCCAAGCGAGTTGATCGATCAAATTTGCGAAGAGGTGGGACTTGTTTCCGGATCCAGTCGATTTTCGTGGGCCGAATCTAGCCAATTTGGTGCCGCTGCATCATCGAAGTAATACGCAGAATCCGACCTTCGCGCAAAATTTTGATCCACTGAAGCAGATTTTTCGTAACGACTATCGTTGCAATGAACACCCTGCATGACAAATGAAGGAGTTTTTCGCCCCCTTTAGGTGGAAACATCACGATTTCGAGCCATGATGGAATAAAGAGAGCTAAAAACAGATGCATACAGATTTCCTATTCCCTGGTTATACTCCGAACAACCATCTGTTAAGGTCGCATTTCATTCCCCACGCACTCAGAACGCGGGCGATCCATGGTAAAGCAGTCTTCCACCGCTGAAATAATCTTTTCGCTCGACCAAGCGAATGCGATGCTACCGTTGTTGAGATTGATCGTCGCGGACATAAGTCTTGCTCACCGCGAGCTTTCCGAACGGCGACACCAACTGCATCGCCTTGTTCGTCGCCGTGAGGATTCCAAGGCTCAGCTCTATAATGACGAAGTAGAAGACACGCGAAACGATCTGCGTAATGAGACACGGCAACTCGACGAATACATCACCGAGCTCGAAGGCCTGGGGGTAGTCCTTAGATCTGCCTACGACGGAATCGTTGATTTCCCAACCGTAATCCGCGACGAAGCCGCGTTTTATATTTGGAAAATGGGCGAGTTAGATGTCGGATTCTGGCGTTGGCCCAGCGAAACCTTCTCGCAACGCCGACCGCTCCCCAAAGAACGCGTTTAAGGTCAACAAAAACAACTCTCAGGCGGGCAGTGACTTCCAAGCTTCCAAAGAGTGGCATAGGCTTCCAGCCTGTGTGACAATGAATTCAAAGGCTGGAAGCGTCTGTCACTTTGGTGAACTGAGATTCACCAATAGCCCTAGTACCGATTCTGACGTTTCATCCACTTCTGGGATGACCAAAAATCCAGGAAACCGAAGCGACACTGGTTTTAGTGGGCGTTTTTCGAATTAGCATTGAATGCTCGGTCGAGTTCCATTCGAGTCCGCCAGGTATTTCTTCTATGCTCGTCAATCGACTCATTTCGCTGGTTACCGGCTTTGTTTTCCTGCTTTCGTGTGCTTTCTGCCCGGTAACGAGAGCCGGGGTTATCGTCGAATTCAACACCAACGTCGGCAACTTCCAGGTCGAATTATTCAGTCTTCAGA
This sequence comes from Planctomycetota bacterium, assembly GCA_026692865.1. Classification (GTDB taxonomy): domain Bacteria; phylum Planctomycetota; class Planctomycetia; order Pirellulales; family Pirellulaceae; genus JAIYDQ01. Next base: position 32,375 of record JAPLNI010000052.1, on the reverse strand, counting down.
AGCCCGCATCCGTGGCTAATTTTTTGACTTATGTCGACTCCGGTACCTATAGTAACTCGATTGTTCACCGAAGCGTTCAGAACACACCGTTTACAGGGTTCGGGATTATTCAAGGAGGAGGATACGACACAGTCGGGAACACTCTACCAACTTTGCCACCTATTGCAGACGAAGTTGGCATTTTCAGCAACCTCCGAGGAACCCTCGCTTATGCAAACGCTGGCCCGAATACAGCAACGCGGCAGTGGTACCTTAACGTAACCGATAACGTAGTTTTCGACACAAACTACACGGTCTTTGGTCAAGTTATTGGAAGCGGTATGACCGTCGTGGACCAGATCAACGCTTTTACCAAGGTGAACGCCAACGGCGTCAATAATCCTAATGGGCCCTTTGGTAATCTACCGGTGATCAACGCCAGTTTGCCTGGCAATTTAATCGTTGAGCCCAGCAATTTAGTAGTCGTCAATTCGATTACCGCTGTTCCCGAACCAAGTGTGGGCCTGCTTCTGCTATCGACAGCTTTACCAGTCGCCCTTTGGCGGTATCGTCGGCGTCGTTGAAGTTTGTTGGATCGACCATCCCCCCTTTCCGAGCCTGGAATCTAATTTAAAACTCTACATCTTCTGATTTTCCTGTCCCCGCTATTTTGTGGAGTTGCTGCTAGCCATGGCCGAACTGACCGTCCGAAAAGACCCTTGCGAACTTGATTTCCTTGCCTTGGGGGCTTTGGTTCATCGTCTAGATCCGGGGATTATCCCTTTTCGCAAAGCGAAAAGCTTCGACATTCACGTCTCCGGGGGCGAGTACAATGTCGCAGCTAATCTTGCTGATTGCTTTGGACTAAAGACAGGGGTAGCGACTGCAATGGTGAACTATGGCATTGGCGAAATGGTTCAGGGCCGAGTTCGTGAAATGGGTGTAAAGCCTTTCTACAAGCACTTCGAGCATGATGGCGTTCGTGGCCCAAACATCGCAACGGTTTACAGTGATCGTGGTTTGGGAGTTCGTCCTCCAGTTGTTTTTTACAATCGAGCGAACGAGGCTGGTGGATTGCTAAAGCCAGGTGATTTCGATTGGGCAAAGATCTTCGCAGCAGGCGCTCGTTGGTTCCACTCGGGCGGTATCTTCGCAGCTCTTTCACCAACGACCTCCGAGCTGATCGTTGAAGGAATGAAAGCAGCCAAGGCATCCGGAGCGGTAACCTCGTTCGACTTGAACTATCGAGCTAAACTCTGGTCGACTATCGGCGGTGAAGCCAAAGGCCAAGAGATGATCAGCAAGATCGTTCAGAACGTTGACATGCTAGTCGGTAACGAAGAAGACCTTCAAAAGGGTCTCGGAATCCAAGGCCAAGATGTCGAGTCCAAGTCCAAGCTTGATCCGAACTCCTTCTTCGACATGATCGAACGTGCTGTGAAAAAATTCCCTAACGTTAAAATGGTCGCGACCACACTTCGTGAAGTCCACTCCACCAATCGACATGAATGGGCGGCCGTGTTGTGGTACGACGGCAAGCGATATGTCAGTCCTACATGCTCGCTAGACGTAGTGGATCGAATTGGTGGCGGTGACGGTTTTGCTGCTGGCTTGATCTATGGAATGCTGAGCGGAAAAACCCCGGATGAAGCCCTTCGAATGGGTTGGGCACACGGCGCGTTGCTGACCACTTTCCCTGGCGATACGACGATGGCCAAACTGCCCGAAGTCGAAGCTCTCGCCAAGGGCGGCTCGGCTCGCGTTCAGCGATAATCCTAGCAGCTAAAACATTGGTGTTCAAAAACCGATGGCAATTTTGTGCACCGATACAGTGATAATTGTGTTGGTGCTTGCGGGCGGGTTTGCTTCTCCTAGGAAGCATCGTAGGACGAGACCATTGTCTAGTTAGGTTTCTCGTTCGGGACAACGGTCCCAAACTACTGGTTCCCAAACTACTGGGCGCAAACTACGACAGGCGTCTTGCCCAACTTCGCAGCGACTTTCTAATCCAATCGTGCCTTGGAACTGAGCGTATTCACGCTTTCTTCCGAGCGGCCGAGAGTTGCTGTGCATTCTTTCATCGTGTTTACTTGGCTTTTGGTATGATCGAGTACGAATGCGAACAAACGCAACCGTTTTGGGCATACATTTTGCGATCTCTTAGATGGCATCGATCCAAACCTGGGTATGTACTCCTTCAAATGAGAAAAAGCAACGCATGAAACGGTCCCATCACAACATCTTGGATACCGATACAGTCGACACGCATCAAAAGGCACTTAATGTAAACCTCGATCCGCGACGCTATGGTACGTTTGCCGAAATCGGTGCCGGTCAGGAAGTCGTAAGATGGTTTTTTCGAGTTGGTGGTGGCGCCGGAACGATCGCCAAAAGCATCTCGGCTTACGACATGAAAGTCAGCGATGCCATCTACGGACGCGCATCACGCTATGTTTGTCGAGAACGCCTGCAAGCGATGCTTGACTATGAACACACATTAAATCTTGATCGACTCAAGGATGTTCGCGGTGATACGTGTGCTTTTTTCGCTTTCGCCGATACTGTCTCTGCGCGAAATTTTAAAGGAACCAATGAGTGCCACGGATGGATGGGGATTAAGTTTCAAGCGTATCCAAGAGACGAAGACAGCCAGATCATCATCCACGTTCGAATGCTCGACAACGAAGCGGCTCTCCAGCAGGAAGCTCTTGGGATTGTCGGAGTCAATTTGGTTTACGGCGCGTTTGCTTTGAATCATGAACCCGAGCTGTTAGTGAACTCGCTTTTGGATGGTCTGTCGACTTCGCGAATTGAGATCGACATGATCGAGTTTTCTGGGATCGCTTTTCGACATGTCGACAATCGATTGATGAGTCTCAAACTGGTCGAGCTTGGACTCACCGGTGCTGCCATGTTCTCGGCGAACGGCGAAGTCATTCAGCCTTCTGAGTTTTTCTATCGCAAGGCGATCCTTGTTGAACGAGGCAGCTTTCGCCCCGTCTGCAACGTCAACGTGGACATGCTGAAGTGTGCTCACGAGAAGTTTTCGCAACTACCGAACGTTCGTGGAAAAGAGATCGTTCCGATCATGGAGATCACGATGCGAAATTTGAAGGCAGGAGGCGAAATCGATTTGCGAGACTTCCTCGCCCGCGCCGATGTAATGGCCGCTTGTGGAACAACAGTGCTGATTTCGGATTACTTCGAGTACTACCGACTTGCGGCTTATCTCTCGCGGTACACAAAAGAAAGTATTGCAATCACGATGGGTGCTGGGAGTTTGCAAGACTTGTTCGATGAAAAGTATTACACCCAACTCGACGGCGGTGTTCTGGAGTCGTTTGGTAGGCTTTTCAAAAATGACTTGAAGATCTACTGCTACCCGCTCGAGAATCATGCGACTGGCGAATTGATGACCTGCCATAACTTAGTGTTCGCACCGGAGCTCCAAAAGCTTTATGGTTATCTCATGGACCGAGGCGGTATCAATGAGCTCGATAACTATGATCCAAGTTGCTTAAAGATCTTCTCTCGCGACGTGCTTGACCGAATCAAGAAGGGCGATTCAACTTGGGAGCAAATGGTTCCTCCTCAAGTTGCTGAAGTGATCAAGTCGAAAAACTACTTTGGCTATCAACCAGCTATCTAGTACTTTGCTCTGCTTGTATGCCTAAGATATTCATCGACAACATAGAAGACCCTCGACTGGAAGCTTATAGACATCTTCGCACCCGAAACCTAACGCAATTCAGTGCGAAGTTTGTTGTCGAAAGCAAGCTGCTTACGCAACGACTCCTTCGGAGCGATTACGACGTAGAATCGGTACTCATCGACGATATCGCTCTACCAGACTCTGGAGATTGGCTTCCAGAGGACGTTACCACTTACATTGTCCCACGCAGTTCCATGAGCGAGCTACTGGGATTCAACTTCCACCGCGGTGTCTTGGGCTGCGGAAAAAGAAAACGCCGACGTCCAGCCACAGAAGTCCTAGCAGCCCCCCTCGATCCTGAGCCGATGGCGCTAGCCACGGGTCAATCGATCCCCCATCCTGAGCCAATAACGTTAACCACGGGTGAATCAAAAAGCGACTGGACGGGCGTTTATGTTGTAGGCGTACAGGATCCGGAAAACATGGGGCAGATTGCAAGGAACTGCTCGGCCCTTGGGGTTCGCGATCTAGTTATTGGTCCCGAATGTGTCGATCCGTTTGCCCGACGCGTTTTGCGGGTCTCGATGGGCTGTATGTTTAATTTGCAGATTTCCTATGCTAATGATCCCATTTCGTTCTTATCTTGGGCCAATTCCCAAGGGATTCGTAGTCTGGCAACTAGCCTCTCCAGCGATTCTAAGGCGCTGGAGCAGTACCGCCGCACCGAAGCACTACTAGTGGTTATGGGAAACGAAGCAAATGGCCTTCCCAACGCGGTCCAAAAAGCGGCTACGGATCGAGTCAAAATCGACATGCTTCTCGGAACCGACTCGTTAAACGTAAGCGTTGCCGCTGGAATCATCCTTCACTATGTCACGCGGCTATCAAATTCCAAATAAACGCTGTACCAATCCGAACCACCGGCTCAGCCTAGCATCATCGATTTTGCCCCAACAAGGCTTGCCAACCAGCCCGTCTTTGTTATCTTCGTACCTGTAAATTGCCTTCGTAGCTCAGTTGGTAGAGCAGGTGACTCTTAATCACCGGGTCCAAGGTTCGAGTCCTTGCGGGGGTACTTACAGCAGTTGGGATTTTTTGAATTTCAACGGCTTTTTTCGTTTGGCGATCACATTCTTTCACCCGAGATACATTGCGGTTCGTTACTTCGGCAACCCCTGGTCCAGTTCATAGGCCTTCGGATTAACCATCGGCTTTCAAAGACGCGAGTTGATTTGGCTCGCGACCATGCAGCGGTGATCTACGAAAGAGTTTCGGACTGAGTTTATCTGACGGATGGACTGATAGCACTGGGTCCATAAATGCTTGGTGCGTTTCTGCGATCTCAAGTCCCGCATGTCGTCACGGCGATCATACGCCAAATCTTCTTTGAATTTTTAGTTAAATTCGCCCTAGTTTTTCATTAACTTTGATCAGCTGGCGTAGGGAGACTCCACAATCTTAACAAACCGCTGTGGATACCGACCATTTTTTGTCGTGGTTCGTGCCTACAGGTAGTTCTCGTCGCACAGAAATTCTTTATTGGTAAACCCAAGGCGTGCTCAAGATTCTTTTCTTCAGTCACTAGCGTAGTTGCCGCTACCTCTCAACTTGTAGATAGTAAGCTCAAAATGGATAGCCCTCGATCGGTCTCACATTCGCCCACGAAATCATCCGGTACCACGCCAATAACATTGTTTGAAATAGGGGTACTCATAGCAAGCGCGATCACAATCGCTGTGCTGTCGTTTCCGCTTCTCCAAGCCGCACGTGAATCATCGCGTCGCAAGACTTGTCAAAGGAACTTGGTGCGTATTGGTGTAGCAATGCAGGAGCACGAGTCGACCCATCGAAAGCTGCCATCGTCCCATAACACTGACACCAGAACTCAGGCGACTGCATTTGGCGTTGCCTATCCCGATAACTCTCGCAACGGAGCCAACGGATGGGGTTGGGGAACAATTCTGCTACCGATGTTGGACCACGCTACGTTGTATGACAGCATGAACTTAAGTCGCCCTTGCTGGGATCCTTCCATGGCAAATCAGACGGGCACACAAGTTCCGATTTTCCTCTGTCCATCAGCTTCGGCTGGAAACACAGGCTTCGAAGTCCAAATGGCCGGGCCTGACACGATGAATGGGTTGCCAATTAAGTTATCAAACGGAAACGCTGTTCGATTCGGCCATAGTCACTATGCAGTGAATGCTGGAACGGTTGCACCGTGGGATCGATCGGCAAGGGACTCGATCGATTTTTCCATCCCAGAAGTAGTCAAGACACAAAAAGGTTCTAAACGAGTATCGATTGATGGGCCTTTCTACCCAAATTCAAGAGTGACTTTAAATTCGATCACGGATGGATTATCGCAAACCATTTTCGTAGGCGAACACAGTTCAATCGTTAGTCACAAAACATGGGTTGGTGTTGTACCAACTTCGATGTCGATTCCTCGATTGGATATTCGACAGTGGAAGTCCGAAGCCAGTGGTGGAAGCAGCCTCGTTGCTGTACACAGTGGTCCCGATCCACGCAAGCCAGTGGGGCATTCAGCTGTTTATGCACCCAACAATCCACTTGGTCATACGGACAGCATGTGGAGCGAGCATGGGTCGGGCGGGCTATGCCTTTTGGGAGATGGCTCCGTCCAGTTTTATTCAGCGTACATCCACCCCGAAACCTGGGTAGCTCTCTCAAATTGCGTAGGTGGTGAAAATGTTAAGTGATAGTGAAAACAAGGACATATTGCGGAAGCTTCGACAAGATCGAAGTCGCTTTCTCAAAAATGGCCCCTGGTATCAACCGTTTTCCATCAAGCGATTCTTTTCGAAGAAAGCTCCGGCTGACCATAAGCCCGCGACTCGTAAAACGCAAACATCGAAACCATCAAAGAGACGACAGGCGATTACAAACGCACTTGCTTTATGCATCTTATCAGTCATCGTTTTTGGGGGAATCGCCCAACTGCTGCGTCGTCCCACACCCACCTACATTCCAAATGTCGAGCTCAATCAACGCCTCGACTCGCTGTTCACCGCCTTCAATTCTCGCGACGTTTTCAACACAGAACGAATACAAAGTGAGCTCACCAAAATGAATTCAAAAACGCGAATCGACGATGACTCGTTAGCTTATTTAAAGAGCTTAAGCGAGTCGGCAAAACACGGAGAATGGTCCGTCGCAGCACAGCGATTACACGAGTTTATCTACCACAGCATCGACGAATAAATGCACAAACAACGCGACCTTTCGACATCCTCTGAAGTTGCTGGTGAGCGAATAAAGGATCGCACATTGCTTTACTTCATCAAAAAAGCAAAGGGTTTCGGCTTCACCCAAGAAATTTTTCCTTGGTAACTTCAGCCAACGAAACAAACGATACCGCGTCGTTTCAAATTTCGTTGTAAGTACTAGAAATGGCGTCCACCAAGAAATTGTAGTGGTTCTTCGTTCCTTGTTGCACATTCCGTATGATAAGATGTAGCTCGAGCAGGACAGAAAAGAACGACACAGCTACAGCTCTCAAGCGTGATGCTGCTTACAAGGACACGTCTTGCAAGGACACTGCTTATGAAACCCAGAAAAATTAAGGCGGAGTGTGAGATGTTCCATGCGTTTTTCGCAAGGATTGAAATGATGCGAATACTTCGGTTTCTACAAGTGATGTTTGCTTTGGGAGCAATCTGTTGCGTAATGGCATCTACCAAGGCGCAGGAGAGGAATCGTAACGCCGCAAGCCAACCATCGAGCAGCACGTTACCGATCACCCAATGGTATTCGGCAATTCAAAATAAGAGCGGTGATCGAAATACCTTTCGTGATTCGTCAGGACGCGTTCAAGCGACGGCGGCACGATCCGGAAATCAGACGACTTTTCGAGATAGCTCTGGACGTGTTGTGGGTACTGCGAATACCTCCGGTGATCGAACGGTGCTTCGAGATGCAAGCGGTCGCGTTGTTGAAAGTGCGAATACGAACAGAGATCGCACAACGTTTCGCTCTTCTAGTGGAAGCAACATCGGTTCGGCAACTCAATCTCGCAATCAGACCACCTTTCGTGACTCCAGCGGACGATCGATTGGATCGACAACAAACAATGGGAGCCAAATAATAACTCGCGATCGTTCCGGACGTGTGATCGGAAGTGCGAGTAGAAGTCCACGCTAAAGTGAACACAAACCAGTCGATGAACGACAACACAACAACGATTACACATCTCAAGACTTTGATCACAGAGTTCGTTGCTGAACGCGACTGGCAGCAGTTTCATGACCCGAAGAATTTGGTGATGGCTCTTAGTTCTGAAGTGGGTGAACTTGCCGACATCTTTCGGTGGGTTTCGTCGGACAAGTCGATTACACTGGCGACTGATCCAGAAAACAAGCAAGCTGTTGCAAACGAACTGGCGGACGTGATGATGTTTGCTTTGGAGTTCGCTTCTGTTTGCGGAATTGATATCGCTGAAGCTATTGACGCAAAATCAAAAATCAATGCGGAGAAGTACCCAGTTGCCAAATCAAAAGGATCGCCAAAAAAGTACGATCGGCTTTAAAGTTTGGAATTCGGCCTAACGTTCATTCCCCGTTCCATCGAGATCTGCAAATTCGCGAAGCAAGGTCGTTGCATAATTGCCCGTTGAAAGATCGAATTGAAGCAGAAGCGTGTGGTCGTTTTCCCAGGTTAGTTGAGACGACTCGGGGCGGAGTCTGATGACGCGGCGTTCTTGTTGCAGGTTGAACTGTGCTAGGCCTGACACGACATCAGGAAAGCATGCTGCGACAGATTCTTCAAACGCTTTCACTTGCCCACGGCTGAGAAGTTCACCTGTGCCCCAGAGTGGTGCCGTCAGTTCAAGTGTTCCCTGCCGCACGCGCTCAAACTCGTCACCGCGAAGATTGTCAGGAATGACGAGGCTGCGTTTGTCCGCAAACCCAAATACATCACCGTCCATCGGTGTTTCCCATGTCTCAAGTTCAATTCGTTTTGCAATAAATGCATTGAAAAGAAAACTACGAGCGGCGGAGATCAGAATGCCGCGAAGAGCGCGATCTCGAACTTGAATTTCCCCCGACATCATCCGCATCGCTTGTTCTATGTTGCCTCCATCACGACCGAATCGCTGTGGCCCAAAGTAGTTCGGTACGCCTCGATCGATAATCATTTGCCACCGCTCGGCTGCATCATTCTCAGAAAATGAGCAATCACGCAAACGTATTGTGAAACGGTTCCCCTGGTGACAACCGCGACGAAGCGTTCGCAGATTACGCGTAATGCTCAACACCCGAACGCCTTCATAATCGAGTTCGGATGCTGAGGGCGAAGGCTGTCCTGGGAGATGAAGGTTGAACCATTGCCGCGTCACTCCGTGTCGATCTTTCAACCCACAGTGATTGACTAAGCGTTTGCGAATACCGAGCTTCTTCGCAAATTCGGCAGCTACATCATTCGTATTGCGATCGATCTTTTCGACCCACACCAAACAATGTTCCCCCTCTCCGGTCGGTTCGAATCCGAGAATCTCCTCAACCACAAAATCATCAAGCTGCGATTTAAAGCGTGCGGAACCAAGTGTTGGACCGAATATTCGTGGCGGATTGATTGGGTTCATTCGTTTATTGGCTCTTGTACTGGTCGACGCAAACCTTCTTCTACTCGCCGCGCCATTTTACCTGCTGAGCGGCCATTAATAGCGCGCCGTGAATGGGTTGCTGAATAAGATGCCAGATTCGCGGGGCCTGATTCTGCTGCTGAAGAGTTGATAAAAGCTTGTCAACCATAACCGAATGATTGGTAAGGATCCCACCACTCAAGGCTAGGGAATAAGACTGATTTGAAAGACCAAGTCTTTGCAGAGTTGTACCAATAAGACTTGCCATCGCTTCGATCGATTGACAACGAATTTTCAGAGCAAGATTGTCACTGTCTGCGTGAGCTAGCACGATCTCGCTCAGTTCGGCGACTTCTACTCGCGGAATTGGATCTCTGTACAAAAAGCCAACAAGATCGGTTGGCTTGGTCAAACGCAGATAATCCAGAAGTGCACCTTGAAAGAGTGTTAACGATTCACCGAGATCATGGGCTTCGCAAATGGATTGAAGCCCAGCTAAACCCATTGCAAATCCACTCCCCTGATCGCCTAGCAAGTAGCCCCATCCTCCGGCGCGAGTGGACTTACCCTCACCATTGCGGCCACTTGCTATCGATCCAGTACCGACAACTAGCGTTACACATTGTTCCCAATTGGAATCAACCGTAAGCAGCAAATGGCTTTGACAACTTTCGTACATCGCGGCTAAACGTAACGGCTCCACATCGTTGACAACGATTATCTGGTTTGCCAACTCTCGTTGGTCGGCCCACGATTTCACTTGAACTTGCTCTTCAGTTCGGCCAACACCGGCCAGACTGAGACAGGCAACAGAAATAGGATTGGAGATTGATTGAGAAGTAATCAACGACTGCTCAATCGCTTGATCTACTGCAAAGTTGAGATTATCAAAAGCAGCGTCAAAGCCAATCGATCGAGGATTGCTAGGGCCGGCGAATCCACGTCCCAAAACATCGATCTGCAACGGTTCACCCTGGTTCGAAGAAACGACGTTCGCAATCCAGGCAATTGTCTTGGAGCCACCGCCATCCACTGCAAGAACACGAACAGGTTGTTGATAATTTGTCATGCGCTTTAGTTCGTTAGTCTGTCGTCATCAACAGCGGTTAGCTTGAGTGCATCACGCAATCTTCCGTTTGTACGAGTGAGGAGTTGGCGAGCGTCGGAAGGTTCGATTGCTTGCGTAGTCGCTACGATTGCAGTCTTGACTTCGCCATTGCATCGATTGAGTTGCTCTGCCGCTTGTTCTTCGCTCAGGCCCGTAATCGCCGACACGATACGAACGCTACGAGCCTTCAATTTGATATTCGTCGCACGCAAGTCGACCATCCAGTTTCCGAAAGTCTTGCCAAGCCGGACCATGGTTGCGGTGGTAAGAATATTGAGCACCATCTTCGTAGCCGTTCCAGCTTTGAGTCGCGTAGAACCACTAATCACTTCCGGTCCGACTACTGGCGCGATAACCACATCGGAACATAGATTGAGTTCTGAGTTAGGATTGCAACTCAGCCCAATCGCGAAGGCACCAATTTCTTGAGCATAGCGAAGCCCACTGATTACGTAAGGTGTTCGTCCACTGGTTGCGATTCCGACTAAGACATCGCGGCTAGAAAATTCATGCGATTGCAAGTCGGAAACGGCTGCTGCCGAGTCATCTTCGGCACCTTCGATCGCGTTGGTCAATGCCTTAGCCCCCCCCGCAATAATCCCTACAACCATTGACGGAGGCGTGTTAAAAGTTGGAGGGCATTCGGAGGCATCGAGCACTCCCAAACGCCCGGAAGTTCCCGCTCCCAAATAAATCAGCCTTCCACCGGTCGCAACGCGGGCGGCTATTGCATCGACAGCGGTGGCGATCGCGATGGATTCCAGAGCGACAGCCGCCGCGACTTTTTGGTCTTCGTTGTTCATCAATTCAACAATCTGGATTGTTGAAAGTGTATCGATTTCAGCGGACGTTGCGTTCGGTTGTTCGGTAACAAGATGATGCATATCGTTTTGGCTGTTCGTAACTATACTGATTGGATTATCGAGTTCAAAATCGCGGGATTACGAAGTGTTTAAGTCTTTGAAGAGACTTGGATACATGTGTTTTAACTAATTGCTAGTAAATTTTTTAGCTGATCATAACTGATCTAGAGGAATCGGATGATTGTTCCGCTTGGGATCATTGATCTATTCGTATTGTTTATAGCCGCAAGCCTATCGATCGTAATTGGACTTCGATTTCGCGGAAAGAACAATTCAATTGAATCTTACCTGTTAGGTGACCGCAATTTGCCGTGGTGGGCAATTCTGGGATCGATTGTCGCGACCGAAACAAGCACAGCGACAGTACTGAGCGTGCCAGGGCATGGATTTGGCGACACTGGCTTCAAGTTTCTTCAACTGGCCCTTGGGTTCATTCTGGGTAGGATTTTGGTTGTGTATTTTCTCTTACCGGGCTATTTCGAGGGGAGGCTGATGAGTGCTTATGAGATTCTCGGAGTCCGCTTTGGTATCCATACAAAACGAATCGCGTCGGTTTTGTTTCTTGTAACTCGCAATCTTGGGGATGGTCTTCGGCTTTTTCTTGCAGCAATGGTACTAAATGAGTTAGCCGGATGGCCAATGTTGTGGAGTGCGGTAACGATCGGTTGCGTTACTATGCTTTACACTTACTTCGGTGGGATGCGATCCGTTGTCTGGAACGATTGCGTGCAACTAATCATTTACCTTGCGGGCAGTATCGCCGCCGTGTTTGTCATCGTAAGCTACTTGCCTGACGGGTGGAAAAGCTTCTTTGATTTCGCGAAAGAGAACCACAAGTTTGACTTGATCGATTGGCGACTTTCTCTTACCGATCCTTTCACGCTTTGGGCTGGATTAATCGGAGGCGCGACGCTGTCGTTAGGTTCGCATGGTACAGATCAGATGATGGTCCAGCGTTACTTGAGTGCTCGCAGTCAACGCGATGCGGCTCGCGCGATCCTGTACAGTGGATTAGTGGTTTTTGCTCAATTCGCCTTGTTTCTTTTGATTGGAATACTTCTCGCTTGTTTTTACGCCACGCAAGCGACTCTTCCAGAGGGGATCAAGAACGACGCGATCTTCTCCTACTTTATGATTCATTCGTTTCCGGCCAATACCGGGTTGATAGGTCTGATGTTGGCCGCGATTCTGGCAGCAGTCATGTCCACGCTTTCTAGTTCCCTTGCGGCGTCCGCTTCATCGGTGGTGAGCGATCTATGGTTACCAAGCTGCAAAACGATCCCAACGGAGAATCGACAAGTTTGGACGACTCGTTTACTCACTGTTTTTTTTGGTATCCTTCAAATTGCGATCGGAGTATGGGCAAGCACCTTCAACAAGAGCGTCATAGATAACGCGTTGACGATAGCAGGTTTTTCTTCAGGCATCTTGCTTGGTCTTTTCGCACTTGGCACGTTTACAAAACGTACCGATGAGAAGGCAGCAATCGGAAGTGCCGCTGTCGGGCTCGTCATCATGCTGGCTGTACAGTTCGGATTGCCGCTGTTGCCTGTCTGGGGTTTTAGACTGGCGTTCCCTTGGCTTGCGGTTATTGGCTCGACTACGACGTTCGCGACTGGCGTTCTTGTCACTACTTGGAACGAGCGAAAAATGGCTTCGGCGATTAAATCTTGAGAACCCAATCGGTTGCTTTGACTAATGCCTCGAAGCAAACCATCGCAACGAACTTTATCTCTAGTGCGTTATTCAGATAGTAAACGGGGTTTATGCTCGTAGCAGATGTCGTAAGACATCTGAAAGCGTCAGCCATTGCCATTGTGTTCATCGACATCTGAATTCTCGCGAATTCAGCCACCCCGTTTTTTAAGTTGGACAAAGCATTAGTTTGCTGTGTTCTAGGTCGATCTTTGATTGAGTAGATTGATAATCAGTAGAATATCAAGAGGCTCAATAAACCCGTTGCCGCTTACATCCACCCAGAAAAGCTCGCTGCTATCACGCATTGGCGGAAGCTGAATGATTCCCTTGGAATTGATGTAGTTGATTACGTTCAAGATATCGCGAGCAGTGACCCCTTCCTCGCCATTGACGTCATAGATGTCGTTAGGATTTGTCCAGGCGGAACGGTCGTTGTCCAAGACTCGTACGGAAGTTGCGGACGGCACGTATCCGGCTGCTGAAGCGAGGACCAACACGTCTTGATGATTTTCTGAGTAGGAGTCTTCAACAACGCTAATCGGTACAGAGACCCTCGTTTGTCCTGCTGGAATCGTCACCGTCGCAGGGATGACGATTTGTCCCAATACAGAAGGAGACAAAGCTAGGACGACGCCTTCGGCCGGTGCTGGTGCTGGAATGGTCAAATCGATCGACGCAGACGAAGGGCCAGTACCTTCGCTCAGAGTGATCGGAACCGATACCCATTGAATAGGCTCGTAATCATTGATCGTCAGAAGCAACTCCGAAGCAGCGTAGAGAACAGATACACCGCGAAGAAGCGCGGTGCGGCTTCCGTTGACTAACGAATCGTCGACGACAGTGACACCGACATCGACAAACGAAGAGTTAGCGGGAATCGTGACCATCGCCGGAACTGTTACTCCGGAAATCGAAGAGGTCAACGCGACGGCGATTGGCGACTGCTGGTCGGTGTTGCTGCGAGTGACTCGCAAGATCGCGGCCCCGGCTCCTGCATCTTCACGAACAGTTGCGGTAGATAACGAAAGCAAGATGGATTCAATATCGGTTACTTGAAGGAGTGCTGAGGTAGCGAAAATGCTGCCTGAGGATGCGGTGAAGCTAACGAATTGAGAGCCATCCAGGAGTGTATCGTCTATTGCGTTAATCGGAATCGTCGCCCGTGTTGTACCAGGAGCAAAAGTGACTGATGGAACGATAGAGGCTTCGGTTGGATCGCTGCTGGATAGATTTATGGTTACTGGAACCGAGTTATCGAAGCCTAGTAAATCTATTGTCAACGAGGTAGCTGATACTCCAGCGGCCTCGTTCATTGAAGTGCTGCCTAAGGTTAATACGATCTCAGGAGGCGTAAGAACTTGAACGGTAAAGGACTGCTGCGCAACACCACCATTGTCGTCAATGATTCGATAGGTGACGTTGTAAGTGCCTGTCGCCGAGTAGGTGTGCGATCCATCGAAGGATCCTAACGTAAGCACATTTGGTCCACCAACACGATCGATAGTTGCAACGCCGCTGTTCAAAGATGCTCCACCAGGTAAGCTGTCACGCCAGTCGATTTCATAGCGAAAGGTTTCGCTTCCCCCGAAACCTGGATCACTGAAGGTCGCAATATCTGTGATTGAAAGGGGTACGTTCACACGGGTCGATTTGGCTGTGGTTGAAGCCGTGATAGTTGGAGCGACGTTGGTGACGGATACTGCTCCTAGATCCACGGTGAGTTGCCCTGCGGTCGCGCCAGAAACAACGATTGTTGCGGGGAACGATCCATCGTCTCCATAAATGGTTGAACCGCTTACTTGAATCTGCTGTGGAATTAATTGCCAACCGATATCTTGAAGTCCTGCAACATCTAGTGGAGTAGGCAATTTGCGAATGCCAGTATTATTGATCGACGGGTCCATCAAAGCTTCCTGACCGTTGCTTTGAGTACCTTCGGCCCAGTGCTCTTGATTTCCTGAAAGCCGCACATTCTCTCCGCCATTAGCAGTACGTGCGTTCGCACCCGTAAAGAAGCCGTTGCTAACCAAACGCGCCCAACTGCTTGTTACGTCGGGTCTCGTAATACCATAACCGAAGATATGCATGAACTCGTGGCTAACAACGGACAGGAAGTCATACTCGTCTGAATCTAATCCTTGCGTTGTTGCACCGAAGTGCCATTTGATTGTTGGATCAATTGTCATCGATCCACCCCATGGACCAATATCCGTCAGAGTCGTTCCGAACGCGCCTGGTTGACCACGTGATGTAACGGCTTGCCCCCAAGCGGTTGTACCACTCCACCCCAGCCCGCCCGGCCCACCCTGAGCGACTGTGGTCCCCGGAAGGTCTCGCGCTCCAACATAAATGACGATCTCATTGGCAGCGATCGCACCGCCGTTTATGACTTGTGTTGTCCCCGTAGTTGGATTCGGGAAAACAGCTTGCCAACTGTTTGTTCCAGAAGGCGTGATTGCCGCAAGGACATCGCTGAACTTCGAAAAGACGATGTCGGCAGCCGCCTGCAGAATGTCTCGTCTCTCTTGCACATTGAAAAAGCCGGTCGTATCGAGAGAGTAATCAAATCGTGGTCGAATAGGACCTGTCGCTGGCGTCGCACCAACCACAACATTCGATTGCGAGCCATCGCCCCACCGAGCAACCGCCGAAACGTTCCCCAGTAGCCCGGCCGTGCTCACCACGCGATCGAACGAGAAGACTGCTCCTTCACCGACCAGCATAACCCGCGATTCCAGTGTCTCCATCGCAAGGCGAAATCGAGACGGCGAGTGATTTCTGCGCTTTCGCGAGTGGCCTTTAGGCATCCATTTGCTAGGTTTCATGCAATCCAATCCAAATTAGTTTGTCTGCGGAAGCACTAACAAATAGGCGACCAAGGAATAGAAGACTTTGTAGAGAAGACTAGATAGAAAAAAGAAACGGATCTGAAGAAAAGGGAGTTAGAAAATCAAGGTATGATGAGAGATTAGATTATACGAAAGTCACTTACTCTGACGCAAGTGAATCGCTAATATCGCCTTTTTCGGAAGCCGCACTCCTTTTGTCGTCCGCACCCCTATCTTAGTATTGATACGTTCTGCAGCATGACTCCAGAAGCGTCCACTATTACATCAAGAGCCAAAACTGATGGGTATCGGCCAGATATCGATGGGTTGCGGGCCGTCTCTGTGGTTGCGGTAATTCTCTTTCATACTGGGTTGGCCTGCCCCGGTGGGTATGTGGGCGTAGATGTTTTTTTTGTCATTTCCGGCTTTCTCATCACCGGGCTGATTGTAAAAGACTTGGAAAAAGGTCACTTTTCGCTTGTCGATTTTTGGTTGCGGCGTGCTCGCAGGATACTTCCGGCAGTTTTTGTTGTTACCCTCGCGACACTTGGGCTCGGATATTGGTTACTGATGCCGTATCACTTGATTCAAATGGCGAAATCGTCGATCGCTCAATCTTTTTTTGCATCGAACTTCTTTTTTTGGCGAGACCGTAGCTATTTTAACCAGGAGTCCGAGTGGAAGCCTTTGCTGCACACTTGGTCGTTATCAGTCGAAGAGCAGTTCTATTTAGTTTTACCTTTTTTTCTCTATATTATTTATCGTTGGAATAAACGATGGATGTTTGCTGCTGTATTAGCTGTCGCGTCAGCGTCGTTTCTATTAAGTTGCAGAACGATTACTGCTTCACCTGCCGCAACGTTTTTTCTCTTGCCAACGCGCGCTTGGGAGCTACTCGCAGGATCACTGCTCGTTGGTTTGAATCGCAGGTCGTTCTCACTAATCGTGTCCGAGTTCATCTCGATCTTTGGTTTCTTGCTAATCATGACAAGCGTTTTTACTTATGATCGCAACACGGAGTTCCCCGGGCTATTGGCTGTTGTGCCTGTCTTAGGAACGATGCTTGTTTTATTGGCCAACGAGTCGCATGTAACACTTATCGAGGGGTTGCTTTCACTACCTGCGTTGGTGTGGCTGGGAAAGATTTCGTTCTCGCTTTATCTGTGGCATTGGCCGCTGCTATCTGTTTCCCGCTATGCATTCGATGGCCAGTTGAGCGTACCAGCGATCGCGATTGTTTTGATCTTCACGCTTGGATTTAGTTGGCTTACCTATAGCATCATCGAGCAACCTATCCGTCGACGCAAAGTCTTAGCTTCAAATAAAACGCTCGTTGTAACGCTTATCTTTGCGTGGATCATAATCACAGTCGTGTCCTTCCAGATATATCGATACGAAGGCTTTCCCAGTCGAAGTTCGCGTGCCGAAATTCCTTCACAAAACACTTTTCTCCTGCCTGAGATACAAGCTATTCGGGAAAAGAACTTACCTTTTCTCGGTGATCGAACTCATTCGAAACCGTCATTCATCGTCTGGGGTGACAGTCACGCAGCGACTGCGATGCCGATGATAAGCGAGCTTGCATCCAATCATGGAATCAGCGGTCTCGGTGCTGCCATGTCTTCCAGTCCGCCGCTACCCGACACGAAGAATGGGTGGAACAAAGATCTCATCGAATGGAATACACGAGTCTTGAATCTGATCGAAGAGAAGGACATACAACATGTATTCTTGATTGCACGTTGGTCCAGCTATATCGAGAAGGTCGCCGACTATGATCTTCTCTTGGGGACAGACCCGTTGCAGACGCTTGCGTACGACGATCAGACACTATCAAAAACACCAGACGAAGCGTTTAAAGCTTTTGATCGATCGATCTGCAGTCTAAGCGAGCGACTAACGAAGGCTGGTCGACACGTCTTTCTTGTCCTCCAAGTTCCAGAGCAAAAATCGAGTCCTCCTCGAAGCTACTTCACTGCAGAAAGGACATGGGGTTGGATACCAAATCGGCAAGTTGGAATCGATCGCAACACACATGAATCGAGACAGCGTCGAGTCAACGAAGTGTTCTATTCACTCGCGTCGCCTCTGGTGACTATCGTTCCCTCGGATCAATTACTTTTTGGCAGCGACAATCGAACAATTCTCGTCAACGAAAAGAAACTTATCTATAACGATACAAATCATTTGACGATCGAAGGCACCCGTTTCGCGCTCGCACCACTACTCGAGCCAATCTTTGATACGATAGCTAATCAATAGTTTATTACTCGTAATCGGCACGCTGTTTTGATGCAACCGCCCACCGTTAGCTTAAATCAATCACCGCGAATCTTCTTCTCAGTCGGCGAACCCAGTGGTGACGTCCACGGAGCGAATCTTATTCGGGCACTTCGAGAAAAATGCTCGACTATTTCGGTCCGCGGTTTTGGCGGTGATAAAATGGTGGATGCTGGGCTGCAAAGCGATTTCGACTTAACCACGCTTGCGGTCGTTGGCTTCGCAGAAGTGTTACCCAAACTTCGCGAGTTCTTTCGCGTTGCGGACATCGCCGAAGATGTCTTCCGAAAGGGGCTTGTCGACGGCGTTGTGTTGATTGATTTCCCGGGCTTCAATTGGCACATAGCCAAGCGTGCGAAAAAGTACGGACTACCGGTTTACTACTATCTTCCCCCGCAACTTTGGGCATGGGGTAGTTGGCGAATTAAAAAGATTCGAAAGTATGTGGACCGCGTATTGTGTAACATTCCATTTGAAAAAGATTGGTTTGAGTCGCGTGGAGTCGCGGTGGATTATGTTGGGCATCCTTTTTTTGACGTTGTCTACTCTCAACCTCTCGACCAAAGCTTTTTAGATCGATGGCGTGAATCATCTTTGCTACAAGTGGGTGTTCTGCCGGGGTCACGTCACCATGAAGTGCATCGAATATGGCCGCTTCAATTAGAGATTATTCGTCGGCTCCACGAGGAATTCCCTCGCGTTCGGTTTTTGGTTGCGGCTTTGAAAGATATTCATGCTGAGTGGTGTCGATCGCAAATCAAAGGATCCGATGTACAGCTTCCGATTGAAGTTTTTTCTGCAAAAACAAGTGAGATTATCAGCCTTGCAGACTGCGTGCTCACGAAGAGCGGATCTGTTTCTTTGGAATTGATGGCTCGCGAAAAGCCGACTGTCGTCCTTTATCAAGTTAGCAACTTGACGTACGCGCTCGGAAAAATGCTGACTCGACTGACGAGCATGACTCTCCCAAACATGATCGCTGGAGTAACAATCATGCCCGAGTTTCTCGCTGCTGGTAAATCTAAAGTTGCTGTTAAGCAAGCGGAAGTAGCTCTCGCCGATCTACTTCGAAATCCAGAGTCGCGAGAGAAGCAAAGAGACTCGCTTAAAACGCTTGGCAAAGATTTCGCGCAGCCGGGCGCGAGTGCCAAGGCTGCGGTCCTTCTTTTGGAATATCTTCGATCGCACTAAACGCTCGCAGCCATTTGTTCTTCCGCTACCAACTCAGCGATCATGTCTTTGAGTTGATCAACTTCGTCATTGAACAAATTACCGATCAGTACGTCGGTGATTAAATGCTTTTTGTCAGGAAACTTCCGAACAAGCTTTCCAAAGTTCAAGCCATCATAGAATGCGCATACTAGATATCGCATACGTTCCATGGCTTTGACGTGTGCTATCTCCCAGCTGCGTAGCCGAGCCTCCGAAGGATCATTCGCATCTAATGCGTCCGCAACAGAATCTGCTGCCATCCCGGCTGAAGTCAAAGCAAGCATCAGACCAGATGAATAAAGCGGGTCCAAAAATCCAAACGCGTCTCCGACCAATACCCACCCGTCGCCGGCGGCTTTCTTAGCTTTGTACGAGTACTCCTTTTGCATCCGATAGTCCTCCGTTCGAACAGCGTCTTTTATTCGTGGTTGCAAACCGGGGCACCGCGATACCTCTTCCCAGTAGATCGTCTCTGGGTCCTTCGACGCGCGGTCTTTGAACAGATAGTCATGCCCGGCAACGACCCCGACACTGACAACATCATCATGTAAGGGAATGTACCAGAACCAACCTTTTTTACCTTCTGTCTGGATGACAACCGTTCCGCCTCCGTCGATCCCTGGATCGCGATATGCTCCCTTCCAATAGGTCCAAATGGCAGCCTTCTTTAAGACCGGGTCCCACTCTCTCAGATTCATCCGATCCATAATGATTGACGACTGACCGCTGGCGTCGACGATTACTTGAGCGCGTACTTCCTTTTCAGTTTCACCCTCCAGTTTTACTTTCACGCCGTAGGCTCTATCTCCATCAAACAGAACATCCAGAACGCGCGCACCCTCATGAACGACAACTCCCTGGTCGCGAGCGTTATCTAAAAGCATCTTGTCGAATTCGCTTCGAACAACCTGCCAAGATTGCGAACGTTCGTGCGTATCATACTGACCAAAGCGAAAGGGTTCCGAAAGTTTGCCGAGCTCATTGATAAATTGCACGCCATACTTCTTCGTGAAATGGCTTCCCTTCATCTTGTCCAGCATGCCAAGGCGTTTAACCATTGGATAGCAATAAGGAATCATTGACTCGCCAATATGAAAGCGTGGAAAATGTTCTCGTTCAAAAACAGTTACACGGTAGCCCCGCTGGGCAAGCAGAGTTGCGGTTGCTGATCCTGATGGTCCGCCACCAATCACAATTACGTCTGTTGATTCCGATGAAGCGATCATTTTGATTTCCTATTCGAAGTTACTTGTGTGAGGATTTTTGCTTTGTTTATTCGGCTGAACCAAATCGCGATTGATGCTTGATTTACTTCCAAAATCCGTCTTCCGATTCATGAGGCTCTCGTGCACGACTGAGCAATTCACAAAGGGTGGTTAATTCTCGGGCCGATAAGTGGCCGACTTGCTTCTCATGACATTGGGCCAGTGGTCGTCGCAGTTGCTTGAGAAGGGCTAAGCCATCGCTAGTTATTCCGACTAAGACAGTTCTCCGATCTTCAATTGATCGCTCTCGTTCAATCCAACCATTCTGTTCCAAGCGATCGAGCATCCGCGTGATATCAGGCGATCGTGAAATCAAACGTGTTGTGAGGCTAAGTGTCGGAATTTTCTGCGGGTTTGCTGATTCCAGGAGCCTGAGGACGTTGTACTGCTGGGCTGACAGATTCCATTCGGAAAAAAGAGCATCTTCGATCGCTCGCAACCGATCGTAAGTTCGCCAAATAGCTAAGTAGACTTCCTGCTGAACCGAGTCAAATTTGCGAGTATATGCTTTCATTATTTTGAGCTTTACAACTTGAGCAGGGTTTGCGGCGATACAAGTCCGAACTTGCAAAATCCTGATGTTACCCGTAATCTACCGACCAATACTCGTTGAAACAACCATTGTTCGGACATATTTTGTTAAAACTGAAGATATTTCGGTTTTATGACTGCTTAAATACGAAAAACACCTTCTTTGGAGTGCTACGACTTATCGTCGCTGTAAGACTTATCGGTCGTCGCTCCATCTAAAGAGTCATTGTCAATCGAAGGTCTTTCTATCGATCCACCTTGCTAACCCCAAAGCGGGACCAGCCCCCCGCACTCCAAAGGAGTCCTCGCGTTTGCTTTAGCAACCGCTGCAGTTTTCGCGTTCCCAACTGCTTATAAAACGCCTTTAGAACCGCCGCCAACTTACCTTGGCCAAGATGTTCAATAATCTGAGGAACCACTTCGTCGACAATGCTCGAATCACTTGCATGACTGTTGCCGATGTAAACACAGGCGTAGCCGCTGATTCTGTCGCCAAAAAGTTCCCGAACGTATTCGACTGCACCTGCGATCGACTGCTCTTTCAGTGACTGAGGATTTCGCCAGTCGTAGGGAGGATTCCACTCGCGGACCGGCCTCAGTAAGTCGATGTGAGTTAACACTACCACAATAACCGGTGGCTTGAGATGAGGTCGATTGCAGTAGTGCTTATCTAATTGCTGAACCATGGCAAGATCTGCCTTTCGAGCCGAGACGTTTGCTGCCATGACCAACAGCAACAAGTCTGCCGCTTCAGATGCGGTTACAATTTCTCGTAACTGCCTTTTCGAGACGTCAGCCTCATCGTAACCAGGAGTATCTAAAAGCGTGACGACATTCGACGACCCAGGGACCGGGTATTCGTATCGCTGAACAAGTCGCGTCTCGGGCAGCACTCCCGTCGGTGCTAAGGCGTCTCCAATCAGTGCATTGATCAAGCTTGATTTACCTGCTTTGACTTGCCCCATGACGGCGATCGTGGTTGCAATGTCGTTGACGGAGGCGAGCTGTTCAATCTGGCCATCGGCAGCATGGATCGCGCTCGCCATTACTCCAAAGCGTTCGCGATACTGCTTTGCACCGCCTCGCAGGCGACCACTGAACATTTCGATTAAGTAGTAACCAATCAATCCCAGATAACGTTGATATAAACCGCGAATCAATTCGTTCTGAATTTCGATCGTGACGCGTCCAGACTTACGCCACAAGGGATATGCCAAGAGCTTGCTCGGATTGAAAATCGTCGAAGCGATGTAGACAATCTTCTGTAGACCATCGAACGCTTGTGCTAGCTCCGGAAGCTTACTCAATTGCCCGATGGTTGCCAGATCGCTACCCGGTACGTTATGTAGCAACCACTCCTCTAAGTCTTCGATCGCTAAGTGGATGACAGCGAAGATCTCGATCATGGTGAGAGGCGCGAGCGGGTTCTCTTTTCGACTACCGTGATAGTGTTCCGATAGTCGCGTTGCGAGTGCTTCTGCATCTTGTTGATAGCGAACTGGATCGGTGATAGTCGTTCGATCGATATCGACCGCTTCAGCACGATACTGTTCGACAATGGCAATCGCTGCCGCATCACGCGGCGTCCAAAAATCGGGTGCTTGAAGAAGTGGCCCCCGCGATGAATCACTCAACTTTACAGGTCTCCACAGCCTCCCAACGAGCCATGCCGTAAACCAAACAAAGGGAAGCGAAACCGCAACCATCCATAGCCATCCGTTTTCGTACATCGCAACCAGACCAATGGTGACGTATACCAAGAAGGGGATGACCCAAAGTAACACAAGCATCAGCATTCGGAGATTCATCCAAGACTGAATCTTCATCATGCCCTCCATAACGCGTGACCGCGCTGAAGTTGTTCTGCAAAAACTTTCTTCAAGTCATCCGCACTTGGAGCGTAACCTTTTTGCAAGTCTGCAAAATACCAATCCCACGACATTCCCAGTGCGAATGTAAACGCAAATGCTCCAGCTGCTCCAACGGCAATTCCTGCTATGGGGATAAATTTGAGTGCCTCTCGTGCTGCAAGTCTTACAGCAACCCGCGTCCCCACAGCACTGCTCAGCAACGCCCATCGTGCGGGGGTGATCTCTTGATCATAAATAACCGCTATGCGCGTTGCCATGTGAGCTTGAATCCCTAAGACAGCCGGAATGTCGACCCAGGGAACTGGGACTGCCCCAGCCGTGGCCGCTAAAGCACTGGACGTCAAGACTTGCCAACGCGACCGGCGTTGACGCATAGAAAGCTGACGACCATCGGACTGAGTCAACGCCAAGAGCGCTTGTCGATAAGCGTGCGGCAATTTTTCGAGAATCGCTAGCTTCAATCGATCGCCTCCGAACTCAGGATTTGCAAAGCCATCTTCGATTGGAGTCAAATCGATCGGGATGATCGCATCGAACAAACCAGCAAACTGAGAAGACTTTTTCGCAATGAGCTGCACAAGCGATTCTGTTATTGGTGGTATTACTGAACCGTAGTCGCTAGCCTCGGATGTGATCTGGAAAACGGTGGCACAGTCGAAACCCGTGGCTAGCACCATCGGCTCAGTTTTCTTCATTTTACGGGCTTCGCTCTGCTCTTTTGTTTGAAACGGATCGGGTGTTTGAAACGGATCGGGCCCATCGGACAAATCAAGGGTGCCTGTCGCCTCGTGCAAACAGGTCAAGACCAATAAAATTGGTATCTCCGGCCAAGCACGACGAATCTCACGAAGGGGAGAGATCAAATTTGATAACGCATGATCGGTAACGCGAACGGTAACGATCATCATCTGCGTTGATTCAGCAAACTGCCGGATGTCTTCCTTTGGGTCGTAAGTGGCTTCTGCTAATCCACGCGTATCCAAAAACCGAAGCAACGGATCAATCGAGTCCGGGAAATCAAATCGCCGCGAGGTCTTCGTTTCTGGTCTAAAACCTTCTCCGATAACGGCTTCCTCCGCGCCGGTCAAATAGTGAATGACCGAAGTCTTCCCGCTCCCAGTCTTTCCAAACAGCCACAAACAAGGAACCGGAGTGGCTTTACGAACCCTCGCTACCAGATGAGCGAATGGCTGACCATCTGTTGAAGTTTTGCGTCGCCAAGGAAACCATTGAAATGCCATAACGATTACCAGTTCGGTTCACGATCGCCAAGATGCGTTACTTTTAGTCCGTCCACGTCACGCGAATCGTGCGGGCCGCTTATACTCATATTCAAGTAGTTTCCTCGATCGAGACCAATCGTTGTGGTTGACGAGCAATTGTTACTAAGATTTGAGATTAAGCAATGAATACCGATTCTATTTCGGCTGATACCAATAAAGCTCACGATTCGTCGGTTGCTTCATCGCAATCCACAATGCCGCTGAATTCAGGCAGATCTGCCGCAGCCGACCTAGCCTGGAGTAGGTTACTGCGGAAGCTAGCGATTTGGGGCGGTTTTCTGCTTGTGATGTACATCGCTCGCGATTTTTTCTTTGCTGCCTTCATGACATTTCTCATCTGCTATTACACATTAGCATTGGTGGGTTGGGGGATGAGCTTGGTGTCTCCTGAGCGAGAGCGCCCGTGGCTTCGGCGTCTGATGACGATAAGCATTTTCGTTTTGGTTCCCGTTGTATTGCTAGGAGTTGGAATTTTAGTTTCTCCCCATGTTGTCGCGCAGGGACAGCGGTTGAGCGGTTGGTTGCGTTATGCAAGTCCAGAAACCGAAGCCGCACGATTGCTCGAAGATTTCATGGGACGTAGCATGTTCACCTCCGAGTTTGGGCGGCCTGGTTCTCCGAGCTACCAACAAGGGCTGGAAGATTTTTATAAACGAGGCGAAAGGCATTCTCTGGAATACAATCGCTTTCCGAGCTTGGAAGCATGGGTCGAAGGAAGTATCTTCAGACCCTTTATAGACAACGAACGCGAAGACATCAGATCATCATTGCTCAGTGAAGGGACCGGTAGTCAAGCACTCGCGGCATGGTTTACCACCAACAGGGCCCCAGAGCTTATTAGCGAGGCCAAGCGTGAGATCTCTGAGAAAGGACGCACGGCGGAGGAAGTAACGCCGTTGCTTCGCGCGGCTGCAACAAGTTCACCCGAGCAACTGCTCAAGTTTATCATCCGTAATCCAACTGAGTTTGAAGCGTTAAAGCTGCAATGGATCGACGAGACTTTGGAAAACAAGTTCGACGTTGTTCAAAAGTCGCCCGAGTATACGGAACGATTGCGGGATGCTTTTGCAACACAGCTTCAGTATTCCTCCAATGCAATTCCATTTTCGTTCGACGAATATATGCAGCTTGCCAAGGTTCGCCAGCAAGGCAGACGAGCGTTTGGTGAAGTTTTCGAGAAGTTGCGTCCACCTCCCGCGGATGAAGATCCAGCCAGCAAGGATCGTCGCTTGAGAGAGGATTTCGAAGCGGCGACGAAGCATGACTTGTTTCAAAAGTGGTGGAACTCCAATTCGGTTGCGAAGTTCATTCGACATCATCTTCAAACGCTTGGGAATCCAGATGCGGCGTCAGGTTGGATCGAGCGCATTATCATTTCTTTGCTGAATGTACCTTTGGATCTTGCAACGGCTTTTACGCTTAGTCTTTTCATCTGCATTGACTTCACTAATCTCAAGAAATCCATGCCCATGTTGCGAGAGACTTGGCTACGGGAGGTCTACGATGAAGTAGCGCCCGCCGCATCAGACATGGGGCATTTGATCGGCCGTTTCATGCAATTGCAGGGGATGATCGCACTGATCAGCGCAACATTGACTTCGATTGGCTTGTGGTTTCTTGGAGTCGAACACGTGATGGTTCTCGGTATTGCCACGTTCTTGCTGTGTCTGGTCCCGACCGTGGGTGGGATCTTTGCAGTCGTATTGATCGTTGTGTTTTCGCTCTTTCAGTACGGAGGAGGACTTGGGCTGGCGATTGAAGCAGGGATATTTGCGACCTTTGTAAGCCTGATTGAAAGCTTCGTGACCAGCCCGCGAATTTTGGGGCAAAAAATGGACTTACATCCTGTTTTGCTGGTTACCGTCTTACCGCTTGCCCAATACTTTTTTGGGATTTGGGGGCTAATACTGGCGACACCGGTTGCGGTGTATGTTTTGCATGTCCTTGTCCTGGAGCGGGGCTTGCCAGGAGCGATCGGTAACTCCAAAACGAGCAAACCGGAGTCTCGCCATCTGCGTCAGCACTTTGATACAATGCGGCTTACCTGATCGTAATGACAAACAATTAAGCAAAATCCAATTAAGCAAAATAAAGTAACGCCATGATTGATAATCTGAATGAGACGCTCAAGGAGACGACCTACACTGGACTAGCCCGTACCTTCCATCGACTTGGTTGGTGTGGCTTTTGGACCCAGGTAGTCGTTGGCGCGATTCCTACTATTTTGATGACTTACTTGTTTTTCTTTGCAGGGTCGCCGATGGGACCACGTGCAGGGTTTCGATTCGTTGAGTTTCTGACGCTTGCAAGTCTGGCCGTTCTGCTTTTCACAACCATCTGGTCATTTCGATACACGCGTCTAGCAAAGCGAATCACGACGCCGGAGTTTCGACCGACAAATGACTTTTTGAGTCGAGCAGCTTGGACCGGTATCATCGCAAGCACGACCGGCGTCTTGATTTCCATTGTGGTAATGCTGATTGAAGTCGCTCACCTGCTATTCTATTTCCTGTCGGTACCCCAAGCAGGCGTCCCTGTCATTCAGACCACTAACGCTGAACAAGTTAGCTGGGTTTCAGCCGTGGATATGCTCAGCCTAATGGCGTTGACTCTTACTCTTTTCGCCGAAGTAGTTATTCTAGTCTTCAGTCTTTGGCTGCTCTTTCGAGTAACGCTCGTATCGTCGAAGTCTTACGATGAGTCACCTGCGTAGATTTCAATAAAGTCCCATTTACTGCAGCGCAACCCAAAATTTAACAACCTCTTCACACTCAAGTACTGGACCGAATACATGCCAACTTTGGGCAACGACTACCTCAAATCTATCGTTTCTGCTTCAGAAACACCAAGTGTTTCCATCTATCAGCCAACGAATCGCAAGCATCCTGAAAATCTCGAAGATCCGATTCGGTTCAAGAATTTGGTTACCAAGATCGAGGAATCGCTCAATCGGGATTTTGCCGTGCGTGAAGTTCGCGCGTTGATGGAGCCTCTACGAAAATTGCAGGAGGATGCAGCTTTTTGGAATCACACGTTGGAGGGATTGGTGGTTTTGGCATCGCCGACACGATTCGATGTTTTCAAACTTCCGCGAACGGTTCCTGAATTGGCAATCGTAGCAAACACCTTTCATGTGAAGCCACTTTTACGTTACGTGCAATCGGCTGATCGATATCAAGTTTTGGCGATTGCCGAAGACAAACTGGCGCTTTTCGAAGGCTACCGGTATGCGTTGGATCCGCTTGCGCTTCCCAAAGTATCCGGCGCAATTCGAACGCCAGCCTCTTCCGACCCACGCGCAGAAGTTGTCGTCGGGCAAGGTATCGAAGGGTACTTTCGAATGGTGGATCAAGCAGTAACCGAGGACATTTCAAAGCCTGCTGGCGTGCCGTTGATCTTGGCCGGGCTGTCGGAGAATCTTACTCCATTCAGAAATGCTGCTAAGAACCCGTTCATCGTCGCCGATGCAATTTCAGGCGTCGATCCATTCGCGCTCGATGCAAACGCATTGCGAGATCGAGCCTGGGCAGTGATGGAGCCTCACTATCTTGCCCGTTTGGCAAAACTCAATGAAGACTTCGGATTGGCAGCGAGCCGAGAGCAAGGAACGGGCGACCTTTCGGACGCAGCACGAGCTGCTGTTGCGGGGCGAATCGGAGTACTCTTGATCGACGCTGACCAAGTGCAGCCAGGTACTATCGATCCAACGACCGGCGCTATTCGTGCCGATGAGCTTTGCGATCCAAAAGTCGATGACAAGTTGGATGATCTTGCCGAGCTTGTCATCAAGACCGGTGGTGAAGTCGTAATTGTTCCGACAGACCGGATGCCTACCAAGACCGGCCTAGCAGCAATCTATCGCTACTGAGAGCCAGAAAAAATAGATCCGCAAGTCTCTCCGTAGACTTGCGAACTTGTTATGCGTCTCGATGAGAAGCTGCTGCGATGGAACACCAAAGTGATCCAACTGAGCCGACCACTAAACTGCGGCAGGCGAATCGACCACTTGCGAATCTGCTACTGGCGGTTGCACGGATGTCAGTGCCGCTCGAAGCTTCGTTTCGTTTTCATGGCAAAGATTCGATTGAATTACCTCTCCGCCAAACTTCTTGAGTTCGTCCATGACCTTGTCGGCCGTCATGGTCCGAATCAGGACGCAAAGGGCCGCACTTTCAGGTTTGATAGTGCTCGCAAGACTTTTCAAGAAGCCATCGTCAATGCCAACGTCCGTCAATGCTCCCGAAATCGCTCCGGCACTTGCTCCCATCGCCATGCCAAAAAGCGGATTCAGAAAAATCATCCCGACCAGTGCTCCCCAGAATCCACCACTAACAGCACCTGCTGCGGTGAGATTGTACATCTGGCGAAGGGATACGTTTCCTTTGGCGTCGCGGACAACCACTACCGCATCCGCCAAATCGATCAAAAACTCCTTCTGCATCTTCAAAAGAGCAATTCGAACTTCCTCTGCCTTCAATTCACTCTCGTACCCAATCACAACCAATGTTGCCATAACAATTACCTTCTGCTTAAGTTAAGAACCAATTCAACAAAACCTTCACGTCGTAGTTTACTCGAATTCGACAATCAACGCATGGAGAAGGACTCGCTTTGCAAAAATCTTCATACGTTGGTGACGGAGATTTGTTGACAATTGACTCAAACGCGTAGTTGTTCGGGTCAATGTATTCAGCCTCTGCGCTAGCCGTGTTCAAACGACTAACCACCCGCTTGCGTTACAACGTCCAACGACGCAGCTAGGCCATCTTGGTCCGACCACGCCCAAAGATCGGCTAGCGCCTCAGGCTCAGCAGGGAAATTTCAGCCTGCTGTTTGCCTTCTTGCAGGTTGGTGCCGAGATCGTCCGAATTTTGTTATAGTTTTGGTTTGCAACTGGTTAACATCCTGTCCCTCGTTCTTCAAAAGTCGATCTTTAAAAGTCACTCTGCATGTTTGAGCATCTCTCGAATCTTGAAAACCTAATACTCAATCGATCGGGAGAGACTCCGTTTGCGAAGCACCGCAGCGGGGGGCTACGCGACAGTTCGTTGGATTTCGAAGTTTTTAGTTTAATAGAAGTACTAAATCAGCTCGAAAACAGCAGCAAGAAAACCTCCGATGACAATCTTCCAAAGCTCATCACCCGGGGCTTGTCACAAGCATTCCTCGCGTCGCGGCAGACATCACCAATTGTTGCCATCGCGGGAATTCTTAACGCCGGCAAGAGCAGTATGGTCGCGGGTTTCTTGTCGCCTTCCGGTCGCGATCGATTGCTGATTGGGGCATCGAATCAAGAAGGAACTCACCGTTTTATCCTGTGGCTTCCCGAATCATGGAGAGGCGATAAATCACTTTGGGAGAGCACTCTTTCGCAGATTGAAAGTATCTTTTGCTATCCACCGGAAGAGTTGTCCACGAACCGCGAGATGGCCTTCGAGCAATACAACGGGCGGTATAGTCGCGAGTACTTGGAACAATATCCGTCAAGCCATTCCGTTCCCGCAATACTGATCCCCTTGGTAGCGACCGATTCATGGTTAGACTCGCATGGAATCGGTCTCATGGATTGCCCAGATATCGAAACGGGATTCTTCGGAGACGATCTGCATTCATCTGCAGTAACAAACATTGCCGTGGCTTATCACGATTTGCGGACAGATACTGCTCAGTCCATGTTTGCCGCGAAGCGGCGTGCGGCTCTGGCAAAATCGCTGCAGATATCTTCTGCGTTTGTAGTGGTTTCCTCGGCTAATTCGATTCAGGATGAAGTGGTTAGCGATATTCTAAGCATTGTACAACGTGCCATGCCTGGGTTACGAACCATACTTGCAGTCAATCGTGTTCCGCGCCGCTATACAACTTTAGAAATATCTAACGAGATTGCTACCGGCTATCGTGAGCAAGGCTTGTGGCGAGTCTACATGGCTTACCACTTCGAAGGCCCGCTGCTCCGCGAGCGTATACCACCGAGCAAATCGCTTGACATTCGTGAACAAAACGATGCGATGGAGTCGGTTGTTACCTTACCCGTATTCTTTCGAATCGATAAATCGCCACCTGCCCAGCCGCCCGCTCCGATCGCGCCGGAAGATTTTCTGGCCTCGATAGGAGAACAACTCGATCCGAGCCAGCTTGCCAAAGAAAGGCTTGGTGCGACGCTTATATCACTCAAGGTATCAATTCATCAGGGGCTTCATGAGATCGAAACGCACAATCAAAGGAGCCTCGCCAGACGAGATCGTTGGCATGATTTGTTGGCTCAGGCGATCCTACGCTTATCAACCAATGACAAGTCGAAAGGTGGTGAGCTAGATTCGATTCGATTGCAAGTTTCCCATGCATTGATTCAGCAGATCTCCACCAGTCTTGAGAACACGGCGCCGTGGTGGGCCAGGCCAGGTCGAATTGCCATTCGATGGTCATCCAAAGTTCAAGAGGCTGCGAGCCAAGCCACCAGTTGGCTTCAGTTGCCGACATGGATCACGAGTCGAACTACCGCAGTGAGCGAATTCGTCACTTCCCGTTGGCGAACTGGTGATGGAGGACGTGTCATTTCTTCGAGAGATTTTTTTGACGCGATCACGGTTCAAGATTTGTCGTACGGGTTATTGGCCTCGCAACACATTGAAGATCGTAAGTTATGGGAAGAGCGTTTTCAAAACGCTTTGAAGCGATTTCAATCGGAAAGTCGTATACGTTTGTCCAATGAACAACTCGATTGCTACACTAGCGAAATGTGGCAGCGAATGAGTTGGGGGCAGAGTTTTCTAACAGGTGTGGCACCGGCGGGATTGCTATTCGCTCCGATAATCGCCGCGGCTATGTTGCCTTTCGAAGGCGGCACAACTGCCATGCTAACGATTACTCTCAAGGAGTTTCTTGGAGCCGGACTGGCAACCGTAGGTTTATCGATGATGAACAAAGATACGATGCCCAAGTTGGCTGAAGAAGAGACTGCATGGAGTCAAATGAGCGAGCTTTTTGCGGTCTGTTGTGACGAGCTTGGATTGGAGCGTCCCACGTTAGAAAAGATGCCAAAACTGAAGACAGCAAGCTCCGAGAGAACGCTTTTGCAGGCAACACTACCGGTAGTTACCAAGCAATCGATCCATCCAGCCGATCGCTTTTATTCGATCGAAAAGACAACGTTAAAGAGCATCAAGCAAGTTTTAACAACGCTCGGTTGAGAACCTGTCATGGCCTTTCATGGGCCATACTGAAGGCTGATGAGCATTTACCGATTCTTACCAGCCAAACCCAGGTGTGTGCGAGGAACTGTCTATCGTAATGCGACTTGAACGGAGACGTTCATACCTTGAAATGCATCCGAGGGGCCCGACCAAGATCCGGAGAGCGGTGCTGCTTTCTCTTGTTCGCGTGCCACTGCGACCGAAATGTGTTCGCAGCCTGCAAGTTTGTTGTTGGTTGGATCAAATCCTCGCCACCCTGCGCCAGGTAAGTAGATTTCGGTCCACGCGTGGGTTGATCCATGTTGTCCTTCATCCATCTGAATATAACCAGTAACAAAGCGTGCTCCGAAACCTAGGTATCGGGCGACTTCCATTAGCAGAACCGCATAATCGCGGCACGAACCGCTCCCTTTCGTAATGGTCTCATTTGGAAACTGCACGCCCGGATCGTGCCGCTCCATGTACTTGAGTGACTCAAAAATACGTGTATTCAGCCGCGTTAGCAATTCAAACGTGTCGAGTACTTGGCCTGGTTGATAAGAGTACTTCAACCATTCATGCAGCGCTGGTCCATCATAAGGGTAGCTTGGCAATCGGTATGGAATCAGATCAATGTGCTCTTCGGGAGAGTACTGGAACGGATACAGTCTCGCGCTGGGATCGATCAGACATTCAATGGGGTGGTCGGTAATCAAATCAACATCGATTTCCGCATGCACTTTTAGTATTGATGATGGCTCGGAGAAAGTAAGAACAGCAACCGAGTTGCTCTCAACATCGCGAAGCCACCTTATGGTTGCGGTTGGCTCAATATGAATGCGTGCACCAACTATCTTTAAGTCATGTCCTTCACGGGGACGCATTAGAACTCGATGCGGCCCGAATGTCACCGGCGTGGAATATTGATATTCGGTGTTATGGATGATACAGATAGATTTCAAGAATTTTTCCCCGGAGGAGCAATGGGTTTGATCTGTGATTGACTTGAAGCGAAATGATTGCATGAAATG